>NZ_UFQC01000007.1 GCF_900496975.1 Achromobacter veterisilvae | reverse complement strand
TGGATGGGTGTGTCCCGATCCCCAGCTCCCACTGAACACATTTCGGTGGGGGCTACAGAACCATACAAGGATGGGTGGAGCGCGAGAGTTCTTAAGCTAGAAATCAGAGGCTGAACGCGCGCAACCCATGCGGCCGCAATCGCTTGTTTTCCAGCCGATGCCAGGCACTGTCTGCCCACGACAGCATGGGTTGCGCGCGCTGGATACCTGAGTTCTTCCTTAAGAACTCTCGCGCTCCACCCATCCTACGTGCTCAGCCGTTCCTCGAACACCACCTCGACGGTTACGCGCTCGCGGGCGCCGCGTTCGCCTTGCAGGCGGTCGAGCAGGAACTGGCCGGCGCGCCGGCCCAGGGCGGCGGCGTCCACGCCCAGCGTGGTCAGCCCTTGCGCCCATTGCGCCGCGCTACCGTCGTCCGTGAAGCCCAGCACCGCCAGGTCCTGCGGCACGTGCAGGTCGCGGTTGTGCGCCTCGGAGACCGCGGCGGCGGCCAGCAGGTCGGAACTGCAGAACACCGCGTCGAAGATCGTGTTGGTGGCCAGCAGGCGCAGGAAAGCCACGCGGCCGTCGTTCATGTGCTGGATCTCGGGCTGCACGATGTCCGCCACCTGTTCCAGCCCCAGCGCGGCGGCGCTGGCGATGAAGCCCTCCCGCCGCCCGCGCTCCCATGGGTTGTCGGCGCTGACGCAGGCGACCCGCGCATGGCCCTTGGCGGCGAGGTGCCGCGCCGCCATGCGTCCCGCTTCCATGTTGTCGATCACGATGGCGCCGTCCAGCGGCTGGGCGGAAGCGCTCCAGGTTTCGACCAGCGGGATTTCCAGCGAGGCGACCGCGGACCGAAGGCCGGGGTCGTCCAGCGGGCCGATGACGAGCGCCGCCGCCGGGCGCAGTTCGCCCAGCAGGGACGGGCCGGGCGCGTCCTGCCAGGGCGCGGCGGCCAGGTAATAGCCGGCGGGCGCAAGCAGTTCGGCGCACGCCTGGATGGCGCGGGCGGCGGGGGCGGTGTCCAGTCGGGGCGCGATCAGGGCGATGGGGCGGGGCGGGGGCAGGGAAGCCATGGGGGAAAACCAGCGGATTCGTCAGGCGTGACGATAACCCAGGCGGGCCGCGGTCCGCGCCGCGGGCGGCCCCGTTCGGGGCGGATCCGGGCGGCGGGGGGTAAAATGCCGTTTTTGTTCCAGACCCGGCCCGTCCGCGCGCCGGTCATGAAGGTGCCCCATGTCTACGCTCGCCGAGTCTCCTGTTCCCTCGAACGAATCCGCCGCTGCGCCCGCGCCCGCGGACACGGCCTACGATCCGACGCAAAAGCAGAAATCGCAGGCCAAGACGGCGCGCATTCCCATCAAGATCATTCCGGCCGAGCGCCTGAAGAAGCCTGAATGGATCCGCGTGAAGGCCGCCGCGCCGGGCTCGCGCTTCTACGACATCAAGCGCATCCTGCGGGAACACAACCTGCACACGGTGTGCGAAGAGGCCTCCTGCCCGAACATCGGCGAATGCTTCGGCAAGGGCACGGCCACTTTCATGATCATGGGCGACAAGTGCACGCGCCGCTGCCCGTTCTGTGACGTGGGCCACGGCCGTCCGGATCCGCTGGACACCAACGAGCCCGAAAACCTTGCGCGCACCATCGCCGCGATGAAGCTGTCCTACGTCGTGATCACCTCGGTGGACCGCGACGACCTGCGCGACGGCGGCGCCGGCCACTTCGTGGATTGCATCACGCACATCCGCGAACTGTCGCCCACGACCCGCATCGAAGTGCTGGTGCCCGACTTCCGCGGCCGCCTGGACCGCGCGCTGACCATCCTGAACGCCGGCCCTCCGGACGTGATGAACCACAACCTGGAAACCGTGCCGCGCCTGTACAAGCAGGCTCGCCCGGGTTCGGACTACCTGCACTCGCTGAAGCTGCTGGCCGAATTCAAGAAGCTGCACCCCGAGGTCCCCACCAAGTCCGGCCTGATGCTGGGCCTGGGCGAGACCGACGAGGAAATCCTGCAAGTGATGCGCGACATGCGCGAGCACAACGTGGACATGCTGACCATCGGGCAGTACCTGCAACCGTCGGAGCACCACCTGCCCGTGCTGCGCTACGTGCATCCGGACACCTTCGCCATGTTCGAGCGCGAAGCCTACGCCATGGGCTTCTCGCATGCGGCGGTGGGCGCCATGGTGCGGTCCTCGTACCACGCGGACGAGCAGGCGCACGCGGCCGGCGTGAACTGATTCAGCAGGTTTCGGCGTCTTCCAGCGAGGCGCCGTTGCGGTCCCTCGCGGAGAGCAGCGGCGCCTGCCGGCAGGGCCACGCGATGGCCAGCGCCGGGTCGTCCCAGCGGATGCAGCGCTCGTGCTGCTGCGCGTAATAGTCCGTGGCCTTGTACAGCACCTCGGCGGAATCGGACAACGCCAGGAAGCCGTGGGCGAAGCCTTCGGGTATCCACAACTGGCGCTTGTTCTCGGCGCTCAGCACGGCGCCCACCCATTTCCCGAACGTCGGCGACGCGCGCCGCAGGTCCACCGCCACGTCGAAGATCTCGCCCGCGCACACGCGCACGAGCTTGCCCTGCATCTGCGCGACCTGATAGTGCAGGCCGCGCAGGACGCCCTGGGCCGAGCGCGAGTGATTGTCCTGCACGAAGCTGCGCCGCAGGCCGGTGGCGGCCTCGAAAACCCCCTGGTTGAAGCTCTCGAAAAAGAAGCCGCGTTCATCGGCGAGGACGCGGGGCTCCAGGACCAGCACGTCGGGAATGGCTTGCGGGATGACTTTCATCAGAACACCTTGTCCACCAGGACACGCATGAGGTATTTGCCGTAGCCGCTCTTGGACAGAGGCTGCGCCAGCCGTTCAAGCGCGTCGGCGGTGATCCACCCCTGGCGGAAGGCGATTTCCTCGGGGCAGGCCACCTTCAGGCCCTGGCGGTGTTCCAGCGTGGCGATGAACTGGCTGGCCTCGAGCAGCGACTCGTGCGTGCCGGTGTCCAGCCAGGCGTAGCCGCGGCCCATGATTTCCACGGCCAGCCTGCCCTGTTCCAGATAGCGCTGGTTGACGTCGGTGATCTCGAGTTCGCCGCGCGCGGACGGGCGGATGCTCCGGGCGATGTCGATGACGTCGTTGTCGTAGAAATACAGCCCGGTCACCGCATAGCCGGAGCGCGGCCGCGCCGGCTTTTCCTCGATGGACAGCACCTTGCCGCGCCGGTCGAATTCCGCCACGCCGTAGCGTTCCGGGTCCTGGACGTGATAGGTGAAGACGGTTGCGCCGTCCGCGCGCGCGTTGGCGCGTTGCAGCAGCCTGGGCAGTTCATGGCCATAGAAGATGTTGTCGCCCAGCACGAGCGCCGAGGCGCCCTGGCCGATGAAGGGCGCGCCGATGAGGAACGCTTGCGCCAGGCCGTCGGGCGAGGGCTGGACGGCGTATTCGATGTTCAGGCCCCACTGCGAACCGTCGCCCAGCAATTGCCGGAACCGCGGCGTGTCCTGCGGCGTGGAGATCACCAGGATGTCGCGGATGCCCGCCAGCATCAGCGTGGTGAGCGGGTAGTAGATCATCGGCTTGTCGAAAACCGGCAATAGCTGTTTGCTGATGGCCAGCGTCGCCGGGTGCAGCCGGGCGCCCGAACCGCCTGCCAGAACTATGCCTTTGCGCGCCATGCGGAATCTCCGGGTTCGATGAGCTGGTCCAGGACGCGATCGACGTGCGCGGTCCAATCGGGTAGCCGCAAGTCCAGCGCGCGCGACAGCATGGCCGTGTCCAGCCTGGAATTGAGGGGCCGTTGCGCCGCCGCCGGGTAGTCCCCGGCGGCGATCGCCCGGATGCGCTCCGGGGCGAGCGCCAGGGCCGCGCCGCGGGCCGCGGCGCCCGCCACGATATATTGCGCGTAACCATGCCAGTTGGTCGAGCCGGCGGCGGCCAGGTGGTAGGTTCCCGCGGCCAGCCGCCCTTCGATATGCCGCCGCACCGCCAGCGCCGTCGTGTCGGCGACCAGTTCGGCCGACGTCGGCGCGCCGTGCTGGTCCGACACGACATCCAGGCTTTGCCGGGCCTGTGCCAGGCGCAGGATGGCCTTCAGGAAGTTCTGG
The DNA here is from genome assembly GCF_900496975.1 of Achromobacter veterisilvae. Classification (GTDB taxonomy): domain Bacteria; phylum Pseudomonadota; class Gammaproteobacteria; order Burkholderiales; family Burkholderiaceae_B; genus Achromobacter; species Achromobacter veterisilvae. The sequence continues at coordinate 220,845 of NZ_UFQC01000007.1, read as the reverse complement.
CCGTGCGCCGAATAGACCCAACTGGTCCGGAACACCAGGGCGTCGCAGCCGGCGTCCCGGATGGCCTGTTCGCCCGCGAGCTTGGTGGCGCCGTAGACGTTCCGGGGGTTGGGGATATCGGTTTCCGCATAGGGTTGCGCGGCCGTGCCGTCGAAGACATAGTCGGTCGAATAATGGACGAGCAAGGCGTTCGTGGCCCGGGCATGGCGGGCGAGGGTGGAGACCGCCAGGGCATTGACCTGGGAAGCCGCCTCGCCGTCGGTTTCGGCCCGGTCCACGGCCGTATAGGCCGCGGCGTTCACGATCGCATCGGGCCGGCACGCCGACAGGACCGCGCGCAGGCCGTCCTGGTCGCGCAGGTCGGCGGCATCACGGCCCGGCGCCACCAGTTCCCCCAACGGGGCCAGTGCGCGGCGCAGTTCCCGGCCCACCTGGCCGTTCTTGCCCAGCAGTAGGATCTTCACGCGGCCCTTGCTAAGTCTCGTACTGTTCTCTTGCCCAGTCGCGATAGGCGCCACTGGTGACGTCCGCCACCCACCGCGGATGGCTCAGGTACCAGAGTACCGTTTTTCGCAGACCGGTTTCGAACGTTTCGGCGGGCGTCCAGCCCAGCGCGCGTTGCAGGCGGCCGGCGTCGACCGCGTAGCGGCGGTCGTGTCCGGGGCGGTCCGCGACGTGCACGATCTGGGCCGCGTAGGGCCGGCCGTCGGGCCGGGGGCTGAGTTCATCGAGCAGCGCGCACAGTTGCCGCACGACTTCAAGATTGGTTTTTTCGTTCCAGCCGCCCACGTTGAAAGTCGTGCCCGGCTCGCCTGCCTCCAGTATCTTGCGGATCGCGTCGCAATGGTCGGCCACGTATAGCCAGTCCCGGATCTGCAGGCCGTCTCCGTAGATCGGCAGCGGCTTGCCGGCGAGCGCGTTGTGGATGACCAGGGGGATGAGCTTTTCCGGGAACTGGTAGGGGCCGTAGTTGTTCGAGCAGTTCGACGTCAGCACCGGCAGGCCGTAGGTCGTGTGGAAGGCCCGGACCAGATGGTCGCTTGCCGCCTTGCTGGCGGAATAGGGGCTGTTCGGCGCGTAGCGCGCCGTTTCGGTGAAGGCCGGGGCCCCGGCTTCCAGCGAACCGTACACCTCGTCGGTGGAAACGTGCAGGAACCGGAAGCCGGCGCGGGCGACGGGCTCCAGCCCGGCCCAGTAGTCGCGCACGGCCGTCAGCAGGCGCGAGGTCCCGACGATGTTGGCCTGGACGAAGGCGTCGGGGTCGGCGATGGAGCGGTCGACGTGGGTTTCCGCGGCGAAGTTGATCACCGCGCGGGGCGCATGCGCGGCCAGCAGCCGCGAGACCGTTGCGGGATCGCCGATGTCGCCCTGGACCAGGGTATGCCTTGCGTCGCCGCGCAGGGAGGCGAGGTTGCCGGGGTTGCCGGCGTACGTGAGCTTGTCCAGCGTAACGACGGGCTCGTCGCGCTGGGCAAGGCAATCCAGTACGAAATTGGAGCCGATGAAGCCGGCTCCGCCGGTGACGACGATGCTCATGTTGGTCAAACCCTGTGGGCCGCGAGGCGCCAGGCGCGTCCTTGGCGCGGGGCTATCGGCGCGCCTGGGCGCCCGCCCAGAACGTGTCTTTCTGTCCCGCATGCTGGTTTATACAACGCGCCAGCACGAACATCAGGTCGGACAGCCGGTTCAGGTACTGCCTGACGGGCGGGTTCACCGGATCGACCCTGGCCAGCGACACGACCGCCCGTTCCGCGCGGCGGCAGACGGTGCGCGCCACGTGCGCCTGCGCCGCGCCGCGCGACCCGCCCGGAAGGATGAATTCGCGCAGGGGGGGCAGCGTGGCGTTGTAGTGGGCCAGGCGCGCGTCCAGGCGCGCGACCTGTTCGTCCGTCAGGGCCACGTGGCCGGGGATGCAGAGTTCCGCGCCCATGTCGAACAGGTCGTGCTGGATGGCGGACAGGTCGGCGGACACCTCGGCGGGCAGGGCTTCGGTCAGCAGCAGGCCGATGGCGCTGTTCAGTTCGTCCACGTCGCCGAGCGCGGCGATGCGGGGCGCGTCCTTGGGCGCGCGGGATCCGTCCCCAAGGCCGGTGGTGCCGTCGTCCCCCGTGCGCGTGGCAATGACAGATAAGCGGTTGGCCATGGGAATTCCTGAAAGAGTGACGAATGGTGTGGGTATTGTGTCCAGCCCCGGGGAGGCGGCGGGCGTTCGCCGCGCGCGGCGCAACCAATGGTCAGGATTGTTGCGTTCCCGTGGGCCGACTGTTGCACAAGGGCGGTATCCTAGCACTATGGAACGCCGGGGCGGCTCCGTTTGCCGCCCCGCGCTTTCGCCGCAATCGGAGGATATCTGCATGGTTTTTGACCGCAAATACGCAATCCCCATGGCCGTCGCCGCCGTGGCCGTCGTGGCGGCGGCCGCGCCGCTGGCGTTCGCGCAGCAGGCCGAGGCCAGCGGCGAAGTGCGGCGGGTGGACCCGGCGGCGGGCAAGGTCACCATCAAGCACGACGCCATCAAGCAACTGGACCTTCCCGCCATGACGCTGGTCTATGAGGCCGATCCGGCATTGCTGGCCAACATCAAGGCGGGCGACAAGGTGCGCTTCACCGCCACGCGCAAGGACGGCAAGTACGTCGTGACGGCGATCGCGAAATAGGGGGAGGAAGAAGCGCGGCGAGCTACGGCCGTCGCTACCGTCAAAGCTGTTGATAGCCTTCTTGCAGACTTTTGCGGATGACGCTTGCCGACACGCGTTCCTGAGGATCGGCATGATACGCGTCCTCGGAATGACTGAATGTGCGGGACTCAACCAGTTGAAAATGCGGGAATGCCAAAAAAATCTGCTCGTACGGATACTTATACGAGATCAGGCCTTCAAAATGCTTGTATGGGCGTGTCGTGGGCACATCGGGCCGAAAGTCAGTGATGGCGATGTGACCGCCGTCTTTCAGGCATCGGTCCGCTTCCGCGATAGTTTTCGTGAGCAGTGTTCTGTCGACTAGATAGAGGCAGAACCCGAAGAGGATGAAATCGAAATATCCGTCGGGAAAATCGAGTTGGTCGGCGGTGCCGACGCTCAGGTGCAGTTCCGGAAATTCGATGTGTCCTTTTATCACGGCGGTCTCGGACGGATCAATCCCGTACGCGTCGATACCAATGCCCCGAGTCAAAAGGGACAGATTGGTGCCGGACGAGCTGCCGATTTCAAGAATTCGGTGACCCGCTTTCAGATAGGGTTGATATAAGCGACTAGCGGGCCCCAATTCGGAAGAGGAGGCCATTTTCTGATAAGCGCTTTTATTTCGTTCGAAAAATCTGTCGCCCTCTCCGCCGCTAGTGAAGGCATTCTTTTGATTGTCTGTCAATTTTTCTCTCAGTTGGATATCGTTGCGATACTCTGACTTTGCAGGCTCAAGGTAGGGCCTTGGATGCAGAATGCCTGACCACCATATTCATCACAATTGAGGGTTTTACCATGCGTGGATTTTTAGAAAATAGGTGCGGAATTCACATTCCGCACCTATTTGGTTACAGCACGTAGCGCGCCAGGTCCTGGCTGCTGGCGGCTTCCGCCAGTTGCGAATTGACGTAGGCGGCGTCGATCTTCACGTGCTTGTCCTGGCTGGACGTGGCGTCGAACGACAATTCCTCCAACAGCTTTTCCATCACCGTGTACAGGCGGCGGGCGCCGATGTTCTCGGTGGTTTCGTTGACCTCGAAAGCCAGTTCCGCCAAGCGGCGCACGCCTTCTTCGGTGAATTCGAGTTCGAGGTCTTCGGTGGCCATGAGGGCCGTGTACTGCTTGGTCAGCGACGCGTCCGTATCGGACAGGATGCGCACGAAGTCCTCGGCGGTCAGCGATTCCAGTTCGACGCGGATCGGGAAGCGGCCTTGCAGCTCGGGGATCAGGTCGGACGGGCGCGACAGGTGGAACGCGCCGGACGCGATGAACAGGATGTGGTCGGTGCGGACCATGCCGTAGCGCGTGTTGACGGTGGTGCCTTCGACCAGCGGCAGCAGGTCGCGCTGCACGCCCTGGCGCGACACGTCCGCGCCGCCGGTTTCCTGGCGGGCCGCGATCTTGTCGATTTCGTCCAGGAAGACGATGCCGTTCTGTTCGACGTTGTTGATCGCCACGGTGCGCAGGTCTTCTTCGTTGACGCGCTTGGCGGCTTCTTCTTCGACGATCAGCTTGAAGGCTTCGCGCACCTTCATTTTCTTGGGTTTTTTCTTGTCGCGGGCCAGGCCGGCGAACATGCCGCGCAACTGCTCGGCCATTTCTTCCATGCCCGGAGGCGTCATGACGTCCATCTGCGGGACGGCCTGGGCCACTTCGATCTCGATTTCCAGATCGTCGATCTTGCCTTCGCGCAGGCGCTTGCGGAAGGTCTGGCGGGCGCTGTTGTCCTCGCCGCGCTCGGGTTCGCCCGAGGCGCCGCGCGCCGGCGGCACCAGGGCGTCCAGGATGCGGTCCTCGGCGGCGTCTTCCGCCTGCGTGCGCACGCGGCGCATTTCGAGTTCGCGCGTCTGCTTGATCGAGTATTCGGTCAGGTCGCGGATGATGGTGTCGACGTCGCGGCCCACGTAGCCCACTTCGGTGAACTTGGTGGCCTCGATCTTGATGAAGGGCGCGTTGGCCAGCTTGGCCAGGCGGCGCGCGATTTCGGTCTTGCCCACGCCGGTGGGGCCGATCATCAGGATGTTCTTGGGATGGATTTCGTGGCGCAGCGGGTCGGCGACCTGCTGGCGGCGCCAGCGGTTGCGCAGCGCCACGGCCACGGCGCGCTTGGCGCGGTTTTGGCCGATGATGTATTTGTCGAGTTCGGAGACGATCTCTCCGGGCGTCATGTTGGATGCGGACATGAGGGCGGATCCTTGAAGCTGGGACAGGCTGGGGTGGCGGCGCGGCGCCGGGGGCGCCGCGTGGCGGGCGTCACTCGCCCAGCGTTTCGATGACGTGGTTCTGGTTGGTGTAGATGCAGAGGTCGCCAGCGATTTCCAGCGACTGCTTGACGATGGTCTCGGGCGCCAGTTCGGTATTGCGCAGCAGGCCCAGCGCCGCCGCCTGGGCGTAGGCGCCGCCGGAGCCGATGGCGGCCAGGCCGTGTTCCGGTTCCAGCACGTCGCCGTTGCCGGTCAGGACCAGCGTGTGCTCGGCGTCGGCCACGATCAGCATGGCTTCCAGGCGGCGCAGGACGCGGTCGGTGCGCCAGTCGCGGGTCAGCTCGACCGCGGCGCGCATCAGGTTGCCCTGGTGCTTTTCCAGCTTGGCTTCGAAGCGTTCCTGCAGGGTGAACGCGTCGGCGGTGGCGCCGGCGAACCCGGCCAGGATCTTGTCGTGGTACAGGCGGCGGATCTTGCGGGCCGTGCCCTTGATGACGATGTTGCCCAGGGTGACCTGGCCATCGCCGCCCAGTGCGACGCGGTTCCCGCGGCGCACGCACACGATGGTGGTGGCGTGAAATTGTTCCATGCGTTCCTTCCTTTGAAGGGAATAGCTGGGGGCGGTTCGGGGGAAATCAAGGGAATGCGGGGAGGGGCCCAGTGTCTGACACCCGTATGGGATGCCCTAGGGCCTGCCCGGATGCCTCCCGGGTGTCAGACCGACCCAAGGCCCACTTTGGTGTCAGACACCCGGGAAGGCCGGTTTCAGCCTGACGGATAGCCCGTACGGGTGTCAGACACTGAGCCTCATCCAATAAAAAAGGCCATGCCGGTAACCAGCATAGCCTTTCAGGGCCGGACGCCAATACGGGACGGATCAGTCGCCGTAGAGCTTCTGGCGCATTTCGCGGCGTTCCTGGGCTTCCAGCGACAGGGTGGCCGTGGGGCGGGCCAGCAGGCGCGGAATGCCGATGGGTTCGCCGGTTTCTTCGCACCAGCCGTATTCGCCGCTGTCGATGCGGGCGATGGACTGTTGCACCTTCTTCAGCAGCTTGCGTTCGCGGTCGCGGGTGCGCAGCTCCAGGGCGTGCTCTTCCTCGATCGTGGCGCGGTCGGCGGGATCGGGCACGAACTGCGTTTCGCGCAGGTGCTCGGTGGTTTCGCCGGCGTTGGCCAGGATGTCCTGTTCGAGTTGTTTGAGCCGTTCCTTGAAGAAGGCCAGTTGGCGTTCGTTCATGTAGTCGGACTCGGGCATGGCCAGCAATTCTTTTTCGCTGGGCAGATCAATCGCCGTATCGCTCGTCGACTTGCTTGGTTTCTTGGTTGCTGCCTTGGTAGCCATGAAAACACTCCACTATGAATCGATCCTGGCGCGGGCGTCCATTCCCGGTCCGTGTTACTTGTTGCCTACGCTATCCGTACCTCACAGTACTGCCTTCGTCGCATCGCGTCACGTCAGGAAGGGGGATTACCCCGCCAGGCACTGCTCCAAGCCCCGGGTAAAAATCTCCTGGGGCAGCTTACGTCCGATGAATACCATCTTGGTGGACGGTTTCTCGGCCGCGGTCCACGGCTTGCCGGGTTCGGCGCCCATCATCATGTGCACACCCTGGAACAACATGCGGCGGTTGATGCCCTTCATGTACAGGATGCCCTTGTAGCGCATCAGGTCGGGACCATAGACCTGCACGACGCCACCCAGGAATTCCTCGAGCCGCGCGGGATCGAACGGCTTGTTGGAACGGAACACGAACGCGCCGATTTCGTCGTCGTGCTGGTGGTGATGATGGTGGGCATGATTGCAGTGCGCCCCGCAGTCGCCTTCGTGGTCATGATCGTGATCGTGGCCATGGTCATGTCCGTGGCCGTGATCGTGCCCATGGGCGTGGGCGGCGTCGGGGTGCTCATCGGCCAGGAATTCCGGGTCGATGTCCAGAATGGAATTCAGGTTGAAGCCGCTGATGTCGATGATGGACTTCAGGTCGACCTCGCCGAAGTTGACGGCGGTGATCGGCGCGCGCGGGTTCATGTGAACCAGGCGGTGGCGCAGCGCTTCGTAGTCGACTTCGTTGACCAGGTCTTTCTTCGAGATCAGGATGCGGTCGGCGAAACCGACCTGCTTCTGGGCTTCGGGCTGTTCGTCCAGCGTCGACATGCCGTGCTTGGCGTCGACCACGGTGACCACCGCGTCCAGGCGGTAGTACTCGGCGATATCGTCATCCATGAAGAACGTCTGGCAGACGGGGCCGGGGTTGGCCATGCCGGTCGTTTCGAGGATGACGCGTTCGAAATTCAGTTCGCCGGCTTCGCGCTTGGCGCGCAGCTCAGACAGCGTGCGCATCAGGTCGCCGCGCACCGTGCAGCAGACGCAGCCGTTGGACAGTTCGATGATTTCTTCGTCGCTGTCCTGCACCAGCAGGTCGTTGTCGATGCTTTCCGGCCCGAATTCGTTTTCGATGACCGCGACGCGGCGGCCGTGGAATTCGGTCAGGATGCGTTTGAGCAGGGTGGTCTTGCCCGCACCGAGAAAGCCGGTGAGGATGGTGACGGGAACCATTTTGTCCAAACTGCGCGGGGTGTTCATGGCGAAGCTGCTAGCGTGAAGTCAAGGCGTTAAACAGGAACTCCTGGCATGGGGATCTGCAACCCCGCCTTACATGCTGAAACGGGGGTTCCCTATCTTTGCCGGAGGATGTTTGCCACAGGCGGCGAAGGCCGCCGACAGCGGCCGGACGCAGGATTACAGCACAGTCGGGGGCAGGGGGCAAACCCAGGGTCAACCCTGGGCCTTTGGCCCGCCGGGATCGCTGCCGTACGCCGTCAAGTATCGGGCGATACCACTATTTTGGGGCGGTTTCCCGCATTTCAAGAGCGGACGAGTCCGAGCGGATGAGGGCTGCCGCGATGCCCCGTCGGCGGGAGGAGGCCGGACGCACGAGGCCCGCCCGCCGCGCCGCCGTTCAGTGATGGTGGTGATGGTGTCCGGCGTCGTCCGCGGGCTGCTTCTTTTGGCACTGGGGGCACAGCGCGCGGATTTCGGTTTCGTGCGTGGCCAGGGCATAGCCGGTCTGGGCGACGCGCTCGGCCAATTGCCGGCTCATGGCGGGATCGGACACTTCCGCGACCGCGCCGCAGCCCGTACAGACCACCAGCAGGTCGTGGGGGGCGCCGCCGGCGTCATGGCAGGCGCTCCAGGCGTTGACCGCGTCCAGGCGGTGGATCAGGCCTTCGTCCATCAGGAAATCCAGCGCGCGGTACACCGTGGGGGGCGCGGCGCCCGGGTGCACGGCGCGCATGGCGTCCAGCAATTCATAGGCCTTCAGGCTGCGGCCGTGGCGCAGCAGCAGTTCCAGCACCTTGCGGCGGATGGGCGTAAGGCGGCGTCCGCGCTGCTCGCACAGCGTCTCGGCGACGCCGAGCTGGGCGTCCACGGTGTCGCTGCGAGGGGAGCGGGGCGTTGCGGGCATGGCTGGCTTCATGTGTATAGGTAACGCGCGCGTTGCGCGCGAGATGCCAGGAAGGTAGCAGAAAACACCCAGATGCGGGCGAAACCCGCGCAATCAAGCTTTTTAGTTATGATATAACATAATAAAATCCACATTCACTTCCGCGTTTCCCTTTCGCCCGTTCCCCATGTCGCATTTCACGCTTTTGCCTCCGCGGCCCGGCGCCGCGCCAAGGCAAAGCCCGCCGCCGCGCACCGCTTTCCTCGTTTCCGCCTGGCGCCGCATGGCGGCCGCGCTGGCCGCGGCCGCCATGCTGTGGGCCTTGACCGGCTGGGCGATGGACTGGTGGCCCCGATGAGCGAGCCCATCACCATCGAACTGTCGGATGCGTCCTTCGGCTGGCATGGCCATCCGGCGCTCCGGTCGGTATCGGGACGCTTCGCCGCGGGCGGCATGACCGCCGTGGTGGGGCCGAACGGCGCGGGCAAGTCCACGCTGATCAAGGGCATCATGGGCGTGCTGCGCCCCATGGCCGGCAGCGTGCGCGTGACCGGGGCGGGCCGCGCCGGGCTGGCGTGGCTGCCCCAGGCCGCCGAACTGGACCGGTCGTTTCCGGTGTCGGTGCTGGAGCTGGTGGCCATGGGCGCCTGGCGCCGCGTGGGCGGATGGCGCAAGGTCGGCGACGACGAATTGGCGCGCTGCATGCACGCATTGGAAACCGTGGGCCTGGCCGACGCGGCCGGGCGCGGCGTGGGCACGCTGTCGGGCGGGCAGATGCAGCGCGCGCTGTTTGCGCGGATGCTGGTGCAGGACGCGCCGGTATTGCTCCTGGACGAGCCCTTCGCCGCCGTGGACAGCCACACCGCGGACGAGCTGATGGCCCTGCTTTGCGGCCTGCACGGCCAGGGCCGGACCGTGATCGCCGTACTGCACGACCTGGACCTGGTGCGCGACCATTTTCCCGAATGCCTGCTCCTGTCGGGCTCGGTGGTGGCCTGGGGCGATACCGCCAGCACCCTGGACGACGCGCACCTGAAGGCGGCGCGGCAATGGCACGCGAGGGCCCGGGCATGACTCTGGCGCAATGGGCGGTGTCGCCCTTCCTGGACTACGGATTCATGCGGCGGGCGCTCGCGGGCGCCTGCGCCTTGTCGCTGGGCGCGGCGCCGCTCGGGGTGTTCCTGGTGCTGCGGCGCATGAGCCTGATGGGCGACGCCATGTCGCACGCGATCCTGCCAGGCGTGGCGGCGGGCTTCCTGCTGGCGGGGCTGTCGCTGGGCGCGATGATGCTGGGCGGCATCGCCACGGGTTTGGCCGTGGCCCTGCTGGCGGGCCTGGTGGCGCGGCTGACGCCGCTGCGCGAGGACGCCAGCTTTGCCGCGTTCTATCTGATTTCGCTGGGGCTGGGCGTGCTGCTGGTGTCGCTGCGGGGCTCCAACATGGACCTGCTGCACGTGCTGTTCGGCACGGTGCTGGGATTGGACGATTCGGCGCTTCTGCTGGTGACCGCGGTCGCCAGCGCGACCCTGCTTGCCCTGGCCGCGATCTACCGGCTGCTGGTGGCCGAATGCCTGGACCCGGGCTTCCTGCGCGCCAGCGGCGGCGCGGGAGGCTGGGTGCACATGGGTTTCCTGGTGCTGGTGGTGGTGAACCTGGTGGCGGGGTTCCAGGTGCTGGGCACCCTCATGGTGGTCGGCATCATGATGCTGCCCGCCGCCGCGGCCCGGTTCTGGGTCCGTTCGGCGGCCAGCCAGATTCCGCTGGCCGCGGGCCTGGGCGTGGCGGCCTCGGTGGCCGGCCTGCTCGTGTCGTACCACTTCAATGTGCCGGCCTCGCCCGCCATCATCCTGGCGGCCGGCGCCTGCTACCTGTTTTCCATCGTGGGCGGCCCGCAGGGCGGGCTGCTGCGGACGGCGCGCCGCCAGCGCCGGGCCTGACTTCAAAGGAGATTCGCTATGCGTTCCATTCCCCCGGCACGTCGCCGCGTGCTGCTGGCCGCGGCCGGCCTGTGCCTGTCGGCCGTTCTTGGCGCCGCGCATGCGGCCGAACCGCTGAAGGCCGTGGCCAGCTTTTCCATCCTGGGCGACATCGTCCGCGAAGTGGGCGGCAGCGACATCAGCCTGGCCACGCTGGTCGGGCCCGATGGCGATGCGCACGAATACGAGCCCACGCCGGGCGATGCGAAAAAACTGTCCGCCGCCAGCGTGCTGTTCGTGAACGGGCTGGATTTCGAAACCTGGATGTCGCGCCTGGCGAAATCGTCGGGGTTTTCGGGCCTGACCGTCGTGGCCTCCAAGGGCGTGACGCCGCGCAAGTTCGCGGCACATGCCGGCGGGCATGGCCACGATGACGGCGACCACGATCACGATCACGATCACGACGACGACCATGACCACGACCACGATCACGGCCACCATCATGGCGACGCCGATCCGCACGCGTGGCAGAACCTGGCCAACGGCGTCATCTACGCCCGCAACGTGGCGGAGGGGCTGGCCGCCGCCGATCCGGCGCGCGCCCAGGCCTACCGCCAGCGCGCCCAGGCCTACATCGCGCGCCTGCAGGCGCTGGACGCCAGCGTCCGCGCGACTTTCTCCGCCATTCCCGCCGATCGCCGCAAGGTGGTGACTTCGCACGATGCCTTCGGCTATTTCGGCGACGCCTACGGCGTGGCGTTTATCCCGGCGATGGGAGTGTCGACGGATGCCGAGCCGTCGGCGGGCGAGGTGGCGCGCATCATCGAGCAGGTCAAGCGCGAGCGCGTGCCGGCGGTGTTCGTGGAGAACATCAGCAGCCCCAGGCTGGTCCAGCAGATCGCGCGCGAAACCGGCGCCAAGGTGGGTGGTACGCTTTATTCCGATGCGCTGTCCAAGCCCGGACAGCCCGGCGCCACCTATCTGGAAATGTTTGAATGGAACGTACGTCAGCTTGCCGCGGCCTTGCAGCCCTGAGCGCCGCGGCGGCGCTGCTGGCGGCGGGGGCCGCCAGCGCGCACCCGCACATGTGGATCGATGCCCGCGCGGCCATCGATATCGATGGGCAGCGGCGCATCGCGGCTGTCCGGCAGGTCTGGCTGTTTGACGAGATGTTCGGCGCCTATGCCACGCAGGGCCTGAAGAAGGCCAAGGACGGCTCCTTGCCCGCGGAGGTGTTGCAGGGCATGGCGCAGGACTGGATGAAGGCCTTGGGCGAACCCATTTCGCACTACTTCACCCGCGTCACCGTGGGCGGCAAGACCGCCGCCTTCGCGGCGCCGCGCGATGCCCGCGTCGACTGGAACCCGAAGACCGCGCGCCTGACGCTGTCCTTCACGCTGCCCCTGGCCGAGCCGGCCGCGCCGGGCGCGGCCGGCGCGCAGGTGGATATCTACGACCCGACTTATTTCGTCGCCTATGCGTTCGACGCGAAAGGCGCGGTGTCGCTTGGCGGTCCGCAAGGCGCGGCGTGCACGTCCGCGTACCGCAAGCCCAAGGAACTGGATTGGAAAACCATGCAGCAATTGGCCGCGATTCCGGCCGATCCGGACGCATTGCCCGACGAACTCTTCGCCATCACCAAGGGGCTGACGCATCGCATCGAGGTGCAGTGCCCGTAGCGCGGCGGCCGCGGTCCGCCGCGGCGATGCTTGCCCTGCTGCTGACGCTGGCCGCCGCGGCCTGGGCGACGGCGGCGGCGGCCCAGGGCGCGCATCCTTTCGGCGTGCCGGAAAGCGGCGGCGCGGGCGGACCGGGCTGGCTGGCCGGTTTCTTCGGCCAGGTCTCCGTCTGGCAATCCCATTTTTACCGGCAGTTGACGGGGGCGGTGCGCGCCTGGCAGGCCGAAGGCGGCGCGGCCTGGGCCCTGATCGGCCTGTCGTTCGCCTATGGCGTTTTCCATGCGCTGGGCCCGGGCCATGGCAAGGCGGTGATTTCTTCGTATGTGCTGGCCAACCGTCAGACCGCGCGCAATGGCGCGTTGCTGGCGCTGCTGTCCGCGCTGATCCAGGCGCTGGTGGCGATCGCGATGGTGGCGGTGCTGGCGGTGGCGTTCAACGCCACCGCGGCCACGATGAACAGCGCTACGCGCTGGCTGGAGCTGGCGTCCTACGCGCTGGTGACGCTGCTGGGCGCGTGGCTGGTCTGGATCAAGGCGATCCGGCCCTTGCTGCGCCGTCCGGCGCGGGCTCCCGCCTTGAAGGGGGCCGCGGCCCTGCGGGCGATCGCGGTGGCCGCGCCGGTCCATGTCCATGCTCACGGCCACGCGGGGCACGATGACGATTGCGGTTGCGGACACGCGCATGCGCCCGCGCCCGAACAGGTGGCCGGCCCGCTGAACTGGCGGCGCGCGGGGTCGGCCATCCTGGCCGTGGGCCTGCGCCCGTGCAGCGGCGCCTTGATCGTGCTGGTGTTCGCCTTGTCCCAAGGCTTCTTCCTGGCCGGCGTGGCGTCGGCCTTGGCGATGGGCCTGGGCACCGGGCTGACCGTCGCGGCCCTGGCTTGCCTGGCCGTGGCCGCCGGCGGCGCGGCCAGCCGCCTGGGCCGCCGGCTGTCGGGCGCGGGCGCGGCGCGACTGCGCTATGGTGTGGAAGCGCTGGCGGCGTTCGCGGTGCTGTTGCTGGGCGCGACGCTGCTGGGCGGCGTGGCGGCCGGGGGCGGCTAGGGCCGCCGGCGGTCAGGACTTGCGGCCGGCGCGCGGGTGCGCCTGGTCGTAGGCGCGGGCCAGATGCTGGAAGTCCAGCCGGGTATAGACCTGGGTGGTGGAGATGTTGGCGTGCCCCAGCATTTCCTGCACGGCGCGCAGGTCTTGCGCGGATTGCAGGACGTGGCTGGCGAAGCTGTGGCGCAGCACGTGCGGATGCACGTGGGTGGGCACGCCGGCCGCCTGCGCGACGCGCGCCAACTGCAACTGCACCACGCGCGGCGAGATGCGGCGCCCGCGCGCGCCCAGGAACAGGGCGGCGGCGTCTTCCGGCCGCGCGGCGAAGGGCGCCAACTGCGGGCGCGCCGCGATCCATTTGCGCAAGGCTTCCACGGCCGCGTGGCCGACGGGCACGGACCGGCGCTTGCCGCCCTTGCCCAGCACCACGACCTCGGCTTCGTCCAGGTTCAGCCAGCCGCGCGATTCGTAGTCCTTGGCGCGCTCATAGCGCAGGTCCAGCCCGACCAGTTCCGACAGCCGCAGGCCGCTGGAATACAGCAGTTCGAACATGGCCTGGTCGCGCAGCGCCGCGGGTTCGGTCGCCACCTGCGCCGGGGCGCGGTCCAGCAAGGCCTGGGTCTGTTCCACCGACAGGGCCTTGGGCAGGCCGCGGGGCGCCTTGGGCGCGCGCACGCCCGTCACGGGGTTGCCGGCCAGTTCGATCGCCGGCGCCCACCATTGATAGAAGCCGCGCCAGGCCGCCAGCGTGCGCGCCAGGCTGCGCGGGCCTCGGCCCTCGGCATGCAGGCGCGCCACGAAATGGCGGATGTGGCCGTTGCCGACCTTGTCCAGCGGCAAGCCGGCCTTGTCGGCCAGCGCGCGCAGGAAGCGCAGTTCGCGGCGGTAGCCGTCCAGCGTATGGGGCGAATAGCGGCGGTTCGTTTCCAGATGGCGCAGCCAGGCGTCCATCGCGTCGGGCAGGGGCGCTTCGGGCGGGTCTGCGCCGTGCGAAGGATTCTGCATGGCGTGCTCCGTGTCCGCCCGCGCCCGCCGTCAGGCCTTGGGGGTTGCCGGGTTCAGGCGATGCAGCGCCGCCGAAGCCAGTTGGGCGATGGATTCCAGGAACGTGGTGCCCATTTCGGGGGTGAAGCGTTCGGCGTCGTCCGAGCCCAGCACCAGCAGGCCGACGGCCGGGCCGTCCGCTTCCAGGCGCAGGGGCACCAGCGCCAGCGACTTGGGCTTGGCGTCCAGCCAGCCCGCGGCTTCGAAGCCGGTGTCGGTGCCGCAGTACGGGGCCTTCAGGCTGTCGGTGAACGTGCGCACGTCCTGCGTGACGGGTTCGCCGTAGCCGGTGGCGGGCAGTTCGGACAGGTTCCACAGGCGCAGGGCCACGTGGTTCAGGTCGAACTGTTCGGCCAGCCCCAGGGCGATCTCGCCGGGCACCCGCTGCGGGTCGCATTCGGACAGCAGGCGGCTGCACCACTTGGCCACGTGCGTGCCGATGGATTCGTTGGCGTTGGCGTTGCGCACCAGTTCGTTCAGGCGCCATTCCAGTTCGCGGTTGCGTTCGCGCAGCGTCATGATCTGGCGTTCGCCCAGCGAAATGGCGCGCGAGCCATGCGGGTGGGGCACCTGCAGCGTGGCGAAGACGTCGGCGTGTTCGTCGAAGAAACCGGGGTTCTCTTGCAGGAAGCCCGCGACGTCGTGGGCGGTAAATGCGGTATCAGTCATAGGTTATCGGTTCAGCCCCATGGAGAAGACGAGCTTGTCGATGTCGACCTGCCCCGTGAACACGGATTCCGCCGGGCCGGTCATGCGTAGCTGTTCGCCGTTCCAGGCGACCGTCAGCACGCCGCCGCGCGCCTGCACGCGCACCGGGGAGTCGAGCAGGCCGCGGCGGATGCCCGCCGCGACGGCGGCGCAGGCGCCGGTGCCGCAGGCCAGGGTTTCGCCCACGCCCCGTTCGAAGACGCGCAGGCGGATGTTGTTCCGGTCCACGACTTGCATGAAGCCGGCGTTGACGCGGCGCGGGAAGCGCGGGTGGGTCTCGATCAGCGGGCCGAGGACCGGGACGGGGGCGGTGTCGACGTCTTCCACGACCTGCACGGCGTGCGGGTTGGAGATCGCCACCGCCGAGACCCAGACGGCGCTCGGCTGGCCGGGGGGCGCGTCGAGCTGCAATTCCCACAGGGTATCGTCGCCCTGGGCCCGGGAAGCCAGGCCGGCGGTGTCGAACGGCAGGGCGGCGGGATCGAAGCGGGTGCTGCCCATGTCGACGGTGACCTGTTCGTCGTCGCCTTCGTCCAGGACGAGGATGCCGGTGGCGATCTCGGCGCGCAGCGGGTTGCGGTCGGACAGGCCCTGCTCGTGCACGAAACGCACGAAGCAGCGGGCGCCGTTGCCGCAATGTTCGACTTCGCTGCCGTCGGAATTGAAAATGCGGTAGCGGAAGTCGGCGTCCGGCCGGGTGGACCGTTCGACCAGGAGGATCTGGTCGGCGCCGATGCCGAAATGCCGGTCGCCCAGGGCGCGCGCGCGCTCGGGCGTCATTTCGATGGTTTGGCGAACCCCGTCGAGCACGACGAAATCGTTGCCCGCGCCATGCATTTTGGTGAAGTTCCAGTTCATTGCTGGATTATCGCCCATTATCGGGGCGCGGGCGGGGCTCAGTACAGTTTGGGCTCGCCCGGCGGCCGCGTCTTGAAACGGCGATGGACCCAGTAGTACTGGCTGGGGCAGCGGCGCACCCAGGATTCCAGTTCGCGGTTCAGGCGGGCGGTGGCGTCTTCCAGCGAGTCCTCGCCCGGGAAGTCCGCCAGCGGCGGCAGGATGTCCACGTGGTAGCGGCCGGTTTCCGGGTTCCAGAAACCCAGGATGGGCATGACGGCGGCATTCCACTTCCTGGCCAACTGCGCGGTGGCGACCAGGGTCGCGGCCGGCACGCCGAAGAACGGCACGAAGACGGCGCCCTGGCGGCCGAAGTCCATGTCGGGCAGGTAGTAGACGGGACGGGGCGCGCGCAGGTGGCGCAGCAGTTCGCGCACGCCGTCCTTGCGGCTGACCAGGAAAACCTCGTTGAAACGGGCCCGTCCGGCCGCCACGATGGCATCGACTTGGGGGTCGCTTTGCGGGGTGTACATGGTGGCGGCGCTGGGTATCTCCAGCGTCAGCCGGGTGGCGGCCGCGTCCAGCCCGATGAAATGCGGCGCCAGCAGGATGACGGGGCGGCCCTGGGCGATCAGTTCGTTGATCCGTTCGCCGCCGGTCTGCGTCACTATTTCCTCGACGGCTTCCAGCGGGCCGTACCAGAGCACGCCGCGGTCCACGATGGATTGCGCCAGGGCGCGGAAGTGCTCGGCCAGCCAGCGTTCGCGCACGGACTCGGGCTGGTCGGGAAAGCACAGTTCCAGGTTGCGCCGGACGATGTGCGCGCGCGACCTGGCCAGGCGCGGGGCCAGCCAGCCCAGGCAGGCGCCGATGCGCAGCCGGGTCGACGGCTTGACGCGGCCGAACCATTTCAACAGGGAGACCAGCGCGCGCGTTTTGAAATCAGTCATAGTGTCAGCAGGGGTACGGGCGGGGCGCGGCGGGGTTCAGCCCGCCGTGGAGGCCGTGGAGGCGGCCGGCGCCGGGGGCGCCCCGCGCGGCGTCTTGTAGCGGTTGTAGCTCCAGAGGTATTGGTCGGGGCAGCGGCGGATCAGCGTTTCCATGGCGGCGTTGAGCAGCGCGGCCTGCGATTCGGCGTCGGCGGGCAGCGGCTCGGGCACCCGCACGTAGTGGATGCGCCAGCCCCGCCCCTTGGGCAGCCGTTCGCCGGCGGTCAGGATGATGGGAACGCCGGTCTGCGTGGCCAGCTTGCCCGGCAGCGTCATGGTGTAGGCCATGCGTCCGAAGAACGGGGCCCACACGCCGTCGCCCACCCCGGGCGCCTGGTCGGGCAGCATGCCCACGGATTCGCCCCGGCGCAGCGCGCGCACGAATTCGCGCACGCCCTGCATATTGGCCGGCACGGCGTTGACGGCCGAGCTGTTGCGCGCGGTTTCCAGCAGCGGGGCCAGGATGTCCTTGCGCGGCGGCCGGAACATGACCGTCATGGGCATCTGGCGGGCCAGGTACCGCGCGGTGATCTCGAAGCAGCCCAGGTGGGGCGTCAGGAAGAGAATGCCCCGGTTCTCGGCGCGGGCCGCGCTGACCACGTCGTTGTCGTCCGACACCACCCGGGCCAGGCTGTCTTCATTGCGGAACCAGACCCGCGGGCTTTCGAGGATCATGGCGCCGATCTCGCCCGCCGCGCGGCGCGCGAAGGCGGGAGAGGGATAGCCGGCCTGGGCGGCGTTGGCCTGGAGCCGCCGCCGGTACTTGCCGGGCCAGGCGTAGATCGCGCGCCCGGCGAAGCGGCCCAGGGCGTGCGCGACGGGGAGCGGGAGGGCGGCGAATAGTCTGAACAGGAAGAGCAGCATGCGGCGAAGGGGTGAGGCTGGCAGGGTCGCGTCCGGGCCGGGGAACGGGCAGGCGCCCCGGCATGAGCAGCAGAACGGCATTTTCGCTTAAAATAGCGCAGTCGCCGAGTTAACCGACAACTTGCGGGGCGACGGCAAGGGTGTAGCGCGTTGCGCGTCCTTTGCCAAATCCGCTAAAGCGTCGCGCCCAGATCAGTGTATGTCGCAAGGCATGCGGTCCGAGGTGCTACGCGCCTCGTGAACCTATGCGCCGGCCGAGCCGGACACGTAAGGACGCATCTGTGGCCAACAACGACTTTCTCTTCACTTCCGAATCCGTCTCCGAGGGGCACCCCGACAAGGTTGCCGACCAGGTTTCCGACGCCATTCTGGACGCCATCTTCACGCAGGATCCCAACGCGCGCGTCGCAGCCGAGACGCTGTGCAACACGGGCCTGGTCGTGCTGGCCGGCGAAATCACCACGACCGCCAACGTCGACTACATCCAGGTCGCGCGCGACACGATCCGCCGCATCGGCTACGACAACACCGAATACGGCATCGACTACAAGGGTTGCGGGGTGCTGGTCGCCTACGACAAGCAATCGCCCGACATCGCCCAAGGCGTGGACCGCAGCTCGGAAGACTATCTGAACCAGGGCGCCGGCGACCAGGGCCTGATGTTCGGCTACGCGTGCGACGAAACGCCCGATCTGATGCCGGCCCCGATCTGGTACGCGCACCGCCTGGTGCAGCGCCAGAGCGAACTGCGCAAGGACGGCCGCCTGCCGTGGCTGCGCCCCGACGCCAAGTCGCAGGTGACGTTCCGCTACATCGACGGCCGCCCGGCCGAAGTCGACACGGTGGTGCTGTCGACCCAGCATTCGCCCGAGGTCTCGCAAGAGACCATCCGCGAAGCGGTGATCGAAGACATCATCAAGCCCAGCTTCCCCGAAGGCCTGATCACGCCCAAGACGAAGTTCCTGGTCAACCCGACCGGCCGCTTCGTCATCGGCGGCCCGCAAGGCGATTGCGGCCTGACCGGCCGCAAGATCATCGTCGACACCTACGGCGGCGCATGCCCGCACGGCGGCGGCGCGTTCTCGGGCAAGGATCCGTCCAAGGTGGACCGTTCGGCCGCCTATGCCGCCCGCTACGTGGCCAAGAACATCGTGGCCGCCGGCCTGGCGCGCCAGTGCCAGGTGCAGGTCAGCTACGCCATCGGCGTGGCCGAGCCCATCAACATCACCGTCTACACCGAAGGCACCGGCGTCATCCCCGACGACCAGATCGCCAAGCTGGTGCGCGAGCACTTCGACCTGCGTCCGAAGGGCATCGTGAACATGCTGGACCTGCTGCGCCCGATCTACACGAAGACCGCCGCCTATGGCCACTTCGGCCGTTCGGAACCGGAATTCTCGTGGGAAGCCACGGACAAGGTGCTGGAACTGAAGAAGGCCGTGTAAGCGCGCCTTGCTTCGATAAAAAACGCCCCGCGGGGCGTTTTTTATTTGGGCAACGCCGTCACAGCCCCCAGGCCGGGGCGGGGCGTCACCAGACCGCGCCGTCCGACCCCGGCGCCCGCAGGTGGCGGGCGAAGCGCTGCGACAGGAATTCCACGAAGGCCAGCGTCTTGGCCGGCAGGTTCAGGCGTTCCGGATACAGCGCGTGGATGTCGGCGGGCGGCGTGCGCCAGTCAGGCAGCACTTCGCGCAAGCGGCCGGCGCGCAGGTGGGCGGCCGTTTCCCATTCCGACCGCATCACGATGCCATGCCCGTCCAGCGCCCATTCCAGGGCGCTCTGGCCATCGTTGGAGCTGACCGGGCCGCGCACCTTGACGGTTTCGGCGCGCAGGCCCGATTCCAGGCGCCAGGTGCCGTAGGCCACGTCGTTCTCGCGCACCACGATGCAGCGGTGGCGTTGCAGGTCGCCCGGCGCCCGCGGTTCGCCGTAAGTTTCCAGGTAGCGCGGCGACGCGCAGAGCAGCCGCCGGTTCGAGGCGATCTTGCGGGCGGTCAGGCGCGCGTCCGGCAGGTCGCCGAAGCGCACCGCCACGTCGAAGCCTTCCTCGATCAGGTTCAGCGGCCTGTCGGTCAGCCGCATCTGCACTTCCACCTCGGGGTACTGGCGGGCGAAGTCCGACACGGCGGGCACGATGTGGGCCCGCCCGAAGCCGAACGTGGCGTTCAGCCGCAGCAGGCCCTGGGGCTGCGCCCGGGCGCTGGACACCGAGCGTTCCAGGGCTTCCAGGTCCGCCAGGATGCGTCCGCCTTCGGCCAGGTACAGCTCGCCTTCCTGCGTAACGCTGACCCGGCGCGTGGTGCGGTTCAGCAGCCGCACGCCCAGGCGCTGCTCCAGCTTGGCCAGCCGCGTGCTGACCGCGGGCGGCGTCAGGCCCAGCTCGCGCGCGGCGGCGGACAGATTGCCGTGCTTGACCACCAGCGAGAAGAAGGCGAGGTCCGATAGGGCGTCCATGGGCTTATTTATAAATCAAATTTAATAAAGCTTTAGATGGATTGCTAATTATAAGAATTCAATAGGCTTATACACTGGACTCACCACATAGAGCCGCCAAGCGCGGCCACACGAGGAGACCAGGAATGAAGATCAATACCGCGGCCGGCGCCCTGTGCGCGGCCCTTGTCGCATCCTGTTGGACCCAGCCGGCCGCGGCCGCCGGCGCCTTTCCGGAACGCGCGGTGACGCTCGTCGTGCCGTTCGCGCCCGGCGGCAGCGTGGACATCGCCGCGCGGCTGATTTCCGACGCATGGGGCCGCGCGCTGGGGCAAAGCGTGATCGTGGAAAACCGCGCCGGCGCCTCCGGCAACATCGGCATGGCCGCGGTGGCGCGCGCCGAACCCAACGGCTACACGCTCGCCATCAACACCATGTCGCTGGCCATCAACCCCGCGCTCTTCCAGAATATGCCGTTCGACACGAAGAAGGACCTGCGTTCCGTGGGCACGGTCGGGACGTCCCAGCACGTGCTGACGGTGACCAACAGCCTGCCGGTGGCCAACGTCGGCGAACTCCTGGCCTACGTGCGAGCCCGGCCGGCCAACGATCTGAGCTTCGGCTCGGCGGGCACCGGCAGCACGTTCCACATGGCCGCGGAATTGTTCAAGTCCGTATCGCGCACGCAGATCCTGCACGTGCCGTACAAGGGCGGCGGCCCCGCCATGCTGGACACCATCAGCGGCCAGGTGCAGATGAGTTTCCCGGTGCTGTCCGCGGCCAAGCCGCAAGTGGACGGCCAGAAATTGCGCGCGCTGGGCGTGACCGGCTCGACGCGGTCGCCGCTGTTGCCGGACGTGCCCACCATCGCGGAATCCGGCTTGCCGGGCTACGAGTTCAATACCTGGTTCGTCATCAGCGCGCCGGCGGGCACGCCGCAGCCGGTGATCGACACCCTGAACGCCAGGCTGGAGCAGGCCCTGCGTTCTCCGGAACTCGCGCAGCGCATGGGCAAGGAAGGCTTCGATCCCCTGATCTCCACCCCCGGCAAGACGGACGCCATGGTGGCCGAGGAGATGGCGCGCTGGGCCGGCATCGTCAAGGACGCCGGAATCCAGGCCAACTGAACGGCCCTCGATAAGCGCCCTCCGCGGGCGCAACTTTAGGATGCAAGACATGCCCGGCATGACGCTGTACGACAAACTGGTGGCCAGCCATGAGGTGGCCCGGATCGACGACGAGCACATCCTGCTCTACGTCGACCTGCACATCATGAACGAATACACCAGCCCGCAGGCCTTCAGCGGCCTGGCCGCGCGTGGGCGCGAGGTGCTGCGCCCCGGGCAGCAGATGGCGGTGGTGGACCACATCATCCCCACCCATCCGGTTCCGGCGGCGCTGCGCGTGATCGCCGACGAGGCTTCGTCCCGGCAGGCGGTCAACCTCAAGCGCAATTGCGAAGCGCAGCGCATTGCGCTGTTCGATACGACCGATCCGCTGCAAGGCATCGAGCACGTGATCGCGCCGGAGCACGGCATGGTGCTGCCGGGCATGGTGGTCCTGTGCGGCGACAGCCACACCACGACCTACGGCGCGCTGGGCGCGCTGGGCTTCGGCATCGGCACCTCGGAAGTCGAGCACATCCTGGCCACGCAGACGCTGACCTATCGAGTGGCGCGCAACATGCGCATCCGCGTCGATGGCGTGCTGCCCCGCGGCGTCACGGCGAAAGACCTGGTGATCTGCGTCGTGCACCGCATCGGCGCGCAGGGCGCGCGCGGGCATGCGGTGGAATTCTGCGGCGAGGCGATAGCCGCGCTGTCCGCCGAGGCCCGCATGACCCTGTGCAACATGACGGTAGAGGCCGGCGCGCGCGCCGCGCTGATCGCGCCGGACGCCACGACCGACGCCTACGTCACCGCGCGCGCCCCGCAATTGCGGGGCGAGGCCCTGGCGCAGGCGCGCGCCTGCTGGGCCGCGCTGCGCTCGGACGGCGACGCCGTCTTCGACGCGGAGCACGTGCTGGACGCCGCGTCGATCGCGCCTTTCGTCACCTGGGGCACCAGCCCCGACCAGGCCATGCCGATAGACGGCGTCGTGCCGGACCCGCGGGCCGAGACCGACGCGCTGGCCCGCCTGGCGCTGGAGAAGGCGATGGACTACATCGGCCTGGCGCCGGGCACGCCGATCGCGGGCCTGCCGATAGACCGCGTGTTCATCGGGTCCTGCACCAACGGGCGCATCGAGGACCTGCGCGCCGCGGCGAGCATCGCGCGCGGCCGCAAGGTCGCGGCCGGTGTGCGGGCCATGGTGGTGCCCGGATCGGGCGCGGTGCGCGCCCAGGCCGAGGCCGAGGGCGTCGCCGCGCAATTGATAGCGGCGGGCTTCGAATGGCGCCAGCCGGGCTGTTCGATGTGCCTGGCCATGAACGACGACGTGTTGAGTCCGGGCGAGCGCTGCGCGTCCACTACCAACCGGAACTTCGAGGGCAGGCAGGGGCGGGCGGGACGCACCCACCTGATGAGCCCGGCGATGGCCGCCGCCGCCGCGCTGGCCGGCCGCATCGTCGACGTCCGCGAATGGGAGCAGCGCGCATGAATCCGATGATGGAAGGCGTGGCCGCGCCCTTGCCCTTTTCCAATCTGGACACCGACCAGATCATGCCCAAGCAGTTCCTGCGCATCATCGACAAGTCGGGGCTGGACCGGGGCCTGCTGCATGATCTGCGCTTCGATGCCGGTGGCGCGCCCCGGCCCGATTTCGTGCTGAACCGGCCGGCCTATGCCGGCGCGTCCATCCTGGTGGCGGGACCGAATTTCGGCTGCGGTTCCAGCCGCGAGCACGCCGTGTGGGGCTTGCAGCAATTCGGCATCCGCGCCGTGATCGCGCCCAGTTTCGGCGAGATCTTCTACTTCAACGCGGTGAACAACGGACTGCTGCTGGTCAGCCTGGCGCCGGCCGAGGTCGACGCCCTGCTCGCCCGGGTGTCCAATACGGCCACGAACCGCGTGGGCATCGACGTGGCGGCCGGACGCGTCAGCGCGGCGGACGGCTGGGCCGCGCACTTCACCCTGCCCGAGCGCCATCGCCGCATGTATGCCCAGGGGCTGGACATGGTGGGCGCGTCGTTGCAGCGGCTGGACGAGGTGGAACGCTTCGAGGCCCGCCATTGGGCGCGCCATCCGTGGATGAAGGACGTGGCGCGCCAGGTGCGCGACCGCCTGGACGCCGGCAACGCAGACCGAGAGGCTTCATGACCGATTTCTTCGACCTTCCCGTGCGCCGCATCGAGGCCAACGGCATCCGAATCGCCGCGCGCGTCGACGGCTCCGGCCCGCCGCTGCTGCTGCTTCACGGGCATCCGCAGACCCACGCCATCTGGCATCGCGTGTGGCCGGAACTGACGCGGCACCGGACCTGCGTGGCGGCGGACCTGCGCGGTTACGGCGACAGCGACAAGCCGGCGGCGAGCGCGGACCACTCGGCGCACTCCAAGCGCGAGATGGCCGCCGACATGGCCGATCTGATGCGGGCCCTGGGCCATGCGAGTTTCGAGGTGCTGGCGCACGACCGCGGCGCGCGCGTGGCGCACCGGCTGGCGCTGGACCACGCCGGCGCCGTCACCCGCCTGATGCTGTTGGACATCGCGCCGACCCTGGACATGTACGAAGGCACGACGCGCGCCTTCGCTCAGGCCTATTACCACTGGTTCTGGCTGATCCAGCCCGCGCCCCTGCCGGAAACCATGATCGAGCGCGACCCCGTGTTCTACCTGCGTTCGGTGATGGGCGGGCGGCCCGGCGGGCTGGCGCATTTTTCCGACGCGGCCATGGCCGAATACGAGCGCGCGGCCCGGCAGCCGGGCTGGGCCACGGGCATCTGCGAGGACTATCGCGCGTCCGCCACGCTGGACCTGGAGCACGACCGGGCCGGTCGCGCCGCGGGCGAGCGCGTGCGCCAGCCCCTGCGGGCGCTGTGGGGCGAACGGGGCGCCGTGGGCAGGAATTTCGACGTGCTGGCCCTGTGGCGGGCGGTGGCGGACGAGGTATCGGGAGGGGCCCTGCCGGGGGCGCACTATCTGGCGGAGGAATGTCCCGAAGCCTTGCTGGCGCAGGCCCGGGAGTTCTTCGGCTGGGACGGCGGGACGGGCCGCTAGAGCCTCGGGGACGGAGCTGTCAATCAAGCCTGGACGCGCAGTAGGGCCATCCAAAAAGGGACGCACCCCTGGTGTTAACCTTCGCCCCATGAACCGCTATTTCGCCGACCTGTCCGAGTTGCCCGCTGCCGAAGACGCGCAAAGCGTCTCCAAAGCCACGGATTCCCCCTGCGTCGCGGTCTGCTCCACGTTGTTCGACGACATCTGCCGCGGCTGCGGCCGGACGGCCATGGAAGTGGCCAACTGGGTCTTCATGACGGAAGAGGAAAAGCGCGAAGTCTGGGTGCGCATCAAGTCGCAAGGGTATCCCCGGCGCAACAACTAGACGGGCCGTCTTGGGCGTGTCACATGGCGCGGGCTAAATCGCGCTGTCGCCCACCTCCGGCTCCATCATGCGCATCGTTCTGGTCACGGATGCCTGGCATCCGCAAGTCAACGGCGTCGTCCGAACCTGGACGACCATGCAGCAGATCCTCGGCGAATGGGGCCACGAACTGATCGTGGTGAACCCCCAGGGCAGCCGGACGGTGCCGGCGCCGTCCGAACCGGATCTGCGCCTTTGCCTGCGGCCGGGCCGGCAACTGCGCCGCATCCTGGGCGACACCGTGCCCGACGCGCTGCACATCGCCACCGAAGGCCCGCTGGGCCTGGCCGCGCGCCGCATGGCGCTGGCGCGCGGCTGGCGCTTCACCACCTCGTTCCACACGCTGTTCCCCGACTACCTGCAGGCGCGCATGGGCATTCCGGCGGCCTTGCCCTGGCGCTACCTCCGCTGGTTCCACCGGCCCTCGCAGCGCGTGCTGGTGCCTACGCCCACGGTGCGCGACATCCTGGCGCGGCGCGGGCTGGCGAACCTGCGGATCTGGTCGCGTGGCGTGGACCCGCGAAAATTCCAGCCCGGCCCCGGCGCGGCCTTCGAGGACCTGCCCCGCCCCATCTTCCTGAGCGTCGGACGCGTGGCGCGGGAAAAGAACCTGGACGCCTTCCTGTCGCTGGACCTGCCGGGCAGCAAAGTGGTCGTCGGCGCGGGGCCGGACGAGGCGCGCCTGAAGAAGCGCTTCCCCGGCGCGGTCTTCACCGGCATGCAGCAGGATGGCGCGCTGCCGGCGCTGTACGGCGGCGCCGACGTATTCGTGTTTCCCAGCCTGACGGACACGTTCGGCCTGGTCATGCTGGAGGCCATGGCCTGCGGCACGCCGGTGGCCGCGTTCCGCAGCGAGGCGCCGCTGGCGGTGGTGGCCCAGGGCGTGACCGGCTTCCTGGACGACGACCTGGCCCACGCCTGCCGCGCCGCGATGTCGCTGGACCGCCACGCGGTGCGCGAGCACGCGCTGACCCGCGGCTGGGACGCGGTGGCATCCGACTTGCTGGCGGCGCTGGTGCCGCTGGACGGGAGCGCCCTGGGCGCGCCCGACGCCGAGGTGTCCTGCGTGCCGGAGGGGGCGGGCCGCGTGGCGCGGTAATGGCCGCCAGGGCGCCAGGGGGGCTGCCCGCCGGCGGGTTCCCGGGTACAATGCCCGGCAATCCTGAGGAGCGTTGCGACGACCCTGCGGTTCCCGTCTGCGTTGACGACAAGCGGAACCCGGCTCGCCAGGCTCAGGAATCCTTGTTCAAGCGGCGCGCCTTGCGCGGCGCTACAGCAACGGCGCTCACCTTTATCGCATATGGCGGAAAAGGCGAGCACTCGACTGTCGTGGTGTTTTCGCGTTGTCCGGCCATTCTGCGCGCCGTTCGTATTTCACGTGGAGCCTACACACCATGAACGCTGTGACTGACAAATCCTTTTCCGACTACCTCGTCGCCGACATGTCGCTGGCCGGCTGGGGCCGCCGCGAGCTCGCCATCGCCGAAACCGAAATGCCCGGCCTGATGGCCATCCGCGAGGAATTCGCCGCCCAGCAGCCGCTCAAGGGCGCGCGCATCGCCGGCAGCCTGCACATGACCATCCAGACCGGCGTCCTGATCGAGACGCTGGTGGCCCTGGGCGCCGAAGTGCGCTGGGCCTCGTGCAACATCTTCTCCACGCAGGACCACGCCGCCGCCGCGATCGCCGAGTCCGGCACGCCGGTCTTCGCCGTCAAGGGCGAGACGCTGGAAGAATACTGGCAGTACACGCACAAGATCTTCGAATGGCCCAATGGCGAAAACGCCAACATGATCCTCGACGACGGCGGCGACGCCACCTTGATGCTGCACCTGGGCACCAAGGCCGAGAAGGACATCTCGGTGCTGGCCAACCCGGGCAGCGACGAAGAGCGCATCCTGTTCGCCGCCATCAAGGAAACGCTCAAGCGCGATCCCAAGTGGTATTCGACCCGCCTGGCCCTGATCAAGGGCGTGACGGAAGAAACCACCACCGGCGTGCACCGTCTGTACCAGATGTCGCAGAAGGGTGAACTGGCCTTCGCCGCCATCAACGTCAACGACTCGGTCACCAAGTCGAAGTTCGACAACCTGTACGGCTGCCGCGAATCGCTGGTCGACGGCATCAAGCGCGCCACCGACGTCATGGTCGCCGGCAAGATCGCCGTCGTGGCCGGCTACGGCGACGTGGGCAAGGGCTGCGCCCAGGCGCTGGTCGCCCTGCGCGCGCAAGTCTGGGTCACCGAAATCGACCCGATCTGCGCCTTGCAGGCCGCCATGGAAGGCTTCAAGGTCGTGACCATGGAAGAAGCCGCCGCCCACGGCGACATCTTCGTCACCGCCACCGGCAACTACCACGTCATCACGCGCGAGCACATGAACGCCATGAAGGACCAGGCCATCGTGTGCAACATCGGCCACTTCGACAACGAAATCGACGTCGCCGGCCTGGCCGACTGCCAGTGGGAAGAGATCAAGCCGCAGGTCGACCACGTCATCTTCCCGGACGGCAAGCGCATCATCCTGCTGGCCCAGGGCCGCCTGGTGAACCTCGGCTGCGCCACCGGCCACCCGTCGTTCGTGATGTCGTCCTCGTTCGCCAACCAGACGATCGCCCAGATCGAACTGTTCACGCGCAACGAAGCCTACAAGTCCGGCGAAGTCTACGTGCTGCCCAAGCACCTGGACGAGAAGGTCGCGCGCCTGCACCTGAAGAAGCTGGGCGTGAAGCTGACCACGCTTCGCAAGGACCAGGCCGACTACATCAGCGTGCCGGTCGAGGGCCCCTACAAGCCGAATCACTACCGCTATTGATCGGTTGATAGCAAAATAGGAAAGTGCCGCGCCATGTCGGCGCGGGCTTTCCGGTCCGCGGAGCTTCCTCGCGATCGCCTTGCGGCCGCGGGGCCGCCGGACCCAAAACAGGAGGTCGAACATGGCATTGATACTCGTCTGGATCCTGAACGCGGTGGCCTTGCTGGCCGTTGCCTACCTGCTGCCGGGCATCACGGTGGCCAGTTTCGGATCGGCGCTCATCGCCGCGCTGGTGCTGGGCCTGGTGAACATGCTGGTCAAGCCGGTGCTGGTGCTGCTGACGCTGCCCATCACGATCGTCACTCTCGGTCTCTTCCTCATCGTCATCAACGCCTTGTTGTTCTGGTTCGTCGGCTCCGTGCTGAAGGGCTTCCAGGTCAACGGGTTCTGGTGGGCCGTGGGCGGTGCGATCCTGTACAGCATTATCTCCGGCCTGCTTACCAAGCTGATCCCCTAATGTCCGATTCGATTTCTCCCGCATTCAGTCTGGAATTTTTCCCCCCGCGCGACCTGGCCGGTCAAGAACGGCTGGTGCGCGCGGCCAAGCAGATGCTGGCCATTCAGCCCAAGTACGTCAGCGTGACGTTCGGCGCGGGCGGTTCCACGCGCGCCGGCACGGCCGACGCCGTGCGCACGCTGCGCAACCTGGGCTGCGATGCGGCGCCGCACCTGTCGTGCGTCGGCGCCACCCGCCAGGACTTGCGGGACATTCTTCAGGCCTACAGGAACGAAGGCGTGCGGCGCGTGGTCGCCCTGCGCGGCGACCTGCCCTCGGGCATGGGCGGCGACGCGGGCGAACTGCGCTACGCCAACGAGCTGGTGTCGTTCATCCGCGAGGAAACGGGCGACTGGTTTCACATCGAAGTGGCCGCCTATCCCGAAATGCATCCCCAGGCGGCCAATCCCTCGGCCGACCTGGATCATTTCGTGGCCAAGGTGAAGGCCGGCGCCGATGCGGCCATCACGCAGTACTTCTTCAATGCCGACGCCTACTTCGACTTCGTCGACCGGGCCCAGGCCAAGGGCGTCGATGTGCCCATCGTGCCGGGCATCATGCCCATCACGAACCACACGCAGCTCCTGCGCTTCTCGGAAATGTGCGGCGCGGAAGTGCCGCGCTGGATCCGCTTGCGCCTGGCCGAGTTCGGCGACGACAAGGCCTCCATCCGCGCCTTCGGCGTGGACGTGGTGACCGAACTGTGCCAGACGCTGCTGGACAACGGCGCGCCGGGCCTGCATTTCTACACCTTGAACCATGCGGAAGCGCCGCTGGCGGTGTGGAAGGATCTGTCGCTGCTGGACTAGGCCTCAAGCGCCGGCCTGTCGCGCGGCCCGAAGCCCACCCTCGCGGGTGGGCTTTTTGCTGTCCGCCGGCGGGCGGCCTACTCCGGCTGGATGCCGGCCTGGCGGATCTGCTGGCCCCAGGCGTCGTATTGCGCCCTGACGAATTGCTGCAGGGGGTCGCCGACGGCCAGGTCGGGCTCCATGCCCATGGCGCGCAGCCGGTCTTGCACGGCGGAATCGCGCATCGTCGCCGTCAGTTGGTCGGACCACCACTTCGCGGCCTCGGGCGCCAGGCCCGCGGGGCCGGCCACGCCGATCCAGCCGGTCAGGTCCAGGCTGCCCATGCCCAGCTCCTGGGCGGTGGGCACCGCCGGCAGGATGGTCGAGCGCTTGCTGGACACCAGGGCCACGGCGTTCAGGTTCTGCGCGCGGATCTGCGGCAGCACCGCGCCCAGGTCGGCCGCCACGAAATCGATGCGGCCGCCCAGCAGGTCCGTCACGGCGGCCGGCTGGCCCTTGTACGGCACGCCCAGCACTTCGGCGCCGGCGGCGCGGCTGAAGGCGGCCGCCACGACCTGCCCCGTGCCCGAGCCGTAGCCGCTCGTCACGGCGTTCGGCTTTTCCTTCGCCGCCGCCACCAGTTGGCGGGCGTCGCCGTGCCTGCCGGCGGCGCGCGTGACGATCACGACGTCGAACCGGACCACGCGGCCCACCTGGGTGAAGTCCTTGATGGCGTCGTAGCGCTGGAACGCCTTGGACAGGTAGGGGCCGGACGAACTGGTGGCGCTGGAACTCGGCATCATGGTGTAGCCGTCGGGCGCGGCCCGCGCCACGGTGTCCACGCCCAGCACGCCGAGGGCGCCCGGCTTGTTCTCGACGATGATCTGCGCGCCGGTGCGGGCGCGGATATCGTCCACCACCACGCGCGAGACGTTGTCGATGGTGCTGCCGGCGGGAAAACCGACGACGAAGTGGATGGGCTTGTCCGCTTGCGGATAGCCGGAGCCGGCGGCGCCGGCCAGCGCGGGCAGGCAGAGCGCGGCGGCGATCAGGGCGGATCGGGTCGTTGTGTTCATGGGTTGTCTCCTCGTGCTTGTTTCGTGGCGTCAGTCCGTCTTTGCGGCGCCGGCTTCCGCCAGGATCTCGGCGGTGTGTTCGCCCAGCCCCGGCGGATGCCGCCGGATGTCGCCCGGCGTGCGGCTGAACCTGACGGGCAGGCCGGCCTGGACCAGGCGGCCTTCCGTGGGGTGTTCCGATTCGTGCCAGAAGCCGGTGGCCCGCAGGTGGGGGTCGGCCAGCAGTTCCTCGAAGCCGTTGACCGGGGCGAAGGGAATGTCGGCGGTTGCCAGCAGTTCGGTCCATTGCGCGGTGGTGCGCTCGGCCAGCACCGTTTCCACGTAGCGGTACAGCTCCGGGAAATGCCGGCTGCGGCTGTTGAGCGTCTGGTAGCGCGGATCCTGCGCCATGCCGGGATGGCCGGCCAGGGCGAAGAACCGCTGCCATTGCGGCGTGGTGTAGGGCACCACGCTCATGTAGCCGTCGCGCGTGCGGAACGGGCGGCGGTACTCGTTGAGCAGGCGCGCATAGCCCGCCGGACCTTCCGGCGGCACGAAGGTCAGGCCGGCCAGGTGTTCCGGCGCCAGGAAGGCCACCATGCATTCGAACATCGGCACTTCGACCGCCTGGCCGCCGGCGCCGCGTTCGCGCGCCAGCAGCGCGCTGGTGACGGCGTTGGCCACGTACAGGGCCACCACTTTGTCGGCGACCACCGAGTTGACGTAGCAGGGAGCGCCGGCGCCCGCGCCGCCTTGCAGCCAGGCCATGCCGGAGGCGGCCTGGATGGTGTCGTCGATGGCCGCCCGGCCCGCGTAGGGGCCGGCTTCCGAATAGCCGTAGCAGGCGCAATAGACCAGGTCGGGAAAGCGCGCCGCCAGCGTGGCGTAGTCCAGGCCCAGGCGGCGCATCGCCGGGGCGCGCATGTTCGAGATGAACACGTCGGCCCCGCCGATCAGCGCGTCGAGCTGCGCCCGGCCCTCGGCGGTCTTCGCGTCGATCACCGCGCTGCGCTTGTTGCGGTTCAGGTTCAGGTGGGTGTGGCTCATGGCGGCATGGCGCTGGGGGGTGACGTGGCGGAACACGTCGCCTTCCGCGGATTCGATCTTGATCACGTCCGCGCCCATGTCGCCCAGCATCTGGGTGGCCATGGGCCCCATGCCGACGCTGGTCATGTCGATGACGCGTATGCCGTGCAGCGGTCCGGGCATGGTCAGTCCTCTCCCAGCAGCCGGCGCGCCAGGCGCAGGTGCGGCCGGTCGATCATCTTGCCGTCCAGCCGCAGCGTGCCCGCGCCGGGGTGCGCGGCGAACGCGGCGATGACGGCCCGCGCCCATTGCAACTGGCCCTCGTCGGGGCTCAACGCCGCGTTGATGGCGCCGATGTGGCGGGGGTGGATCGCCATCTTGCCGACGAATCCGTCGCGATACGCTTCGCGGGCCTCGTCGGCCAGCGCCTCGGGGGCGTCCAGGTCGACGCAGACCGTGTCGATGGCGCGGACGCCGGCGGCCGCCGCCGCCATCAGGCACAGCGAGCGCGCCAGGCGGAAGGGTTCGGTATAGCGGCCGGCGTCGCGGTTGCGCAGCGCGCCGACGTCCGCCGCCAGGTCCTCCCCGCCCCAGGACAGGCCCCACAGGCGGGGCGTGGCATCGCGGTAGTCATGCAGCCCGAACAGCGACTGCGCCGTTTCGGTGACGATGGCCAGGATGCGGGTGGCGCCCGGGACGGCGCCCGCCGCGGCTTCGAAGGCATCGAGGTAGTGCGCCAGTTGCCGCATGTCTTCGCGGCCGGCGCACTTGGGCAGCACGATGCCATAGGGGGCGGCCGGCATCGCGGCGGCCAGGTCGGCCAGGGCGTCGCCGCCGTCCAGCGCATTGATGCGCACCCACAATTGCTTGCCGGGCGCGCCGCGTTCCAGCATGGCGCGGACCTGCGCCCGGGCCGCGGGTTTCTGGTCGGGCGCGACCGAATCCTCCAGGTCCAGGATCAGCGCATCGGCGTCGCTGGCGGCGGCGTGGTCGAACTTGCGCCCGGAATCGCCGGGCACGAACAGCAGGGATCGGGTCATGGCGGGAATCCTAGGCGGGCCGCTTGCGCATCAGGGCCGAGCGCTTGCAGACGGCGACCACTTCGTCGCGGTGGTTCAGCGCGGTGTGCTCGAACTCGACGATGCCCGCGTCGGGCCGGGACTTGCTTTCGCGCATCGACAGCACGCGCGTGCGCACGTGCAGGGTGTCGCCGGCGAACACCGGCTTGGGGAAGGCCACGTCGGTCATGCCCAGGTTGGCCACCGTGGTGCCCAGCGTGGTGTCGTTCACCGTCATGCCGATCAGCAGGCCCAGCGTGAACAGGCTGTTGACCAGGGGCTTGCCGAATTCGGTCTGCGCGGCGAAATGCGCGTCCAGGTGCAGGGGCTGCACGTTCATCGTCAGCGAGCTGAACAGCACGTTGTCCATCTCGGTCAGGGTGCGGGTCCAGGCGTGATCGAAAGCCTGCCCGGCGGAAAACTGTTCGTAATAGAGGCCAGCCATGTTCCTTCCTTCAGGGGAGAGCGCCCGGGGCGGAGCCCGGACCGGGAGCGGCCGCGATGGCCAATACTGCCATTGAGTTCTCACTCTTGAACAAAAGTTTATATTCATGAACGAAACTCGGCAATGATTTTTGCTTTGGCGTAAACCCGCAAGCGCCCGCGGCCGGACGGACGGCGCGCGCGGGGGCGCCGCCTCGCCGGCGGGCGGAGCGGGGAAGGAAGGGGGGAACTGGCCAGCGGGCCGGGGCGCGCTGGCCGGGAGGGGGGTTACTTCGCGGGCGTGGCGGCCGCGGGGCCGTCGATGCGTTGGGCCAACTGGCGGCTGGCGGCCAGCAGGGTCTGGCCGATGGCGTCGGCCTTGGCGGCCGAACGGTCCAGCGGGGCGCCCACGACGAGCGCCAGCACGGTGCTGTACAGCACCAGCGGCGCGGCGACCGACAGGGTATCGGCCTGGTGCTCGGCGAGGTTCACGTGCCAGCCCCGGCTGGCCTCGGCCTCGATCAGCCGCAGCAGTTGCTTGTGGGTCTTGACGGTCTGGCCGGTGTAGCGGTCCAGGCTGAGGCGGGAGGCCAGCGCCTCCCGGTCGGCGGGCGCCATGGCGCCCAGCAGCGCGCGTCCGGAGGCGGACGCGTGCAGCGGCTTGGTCTGGCCCACGCGGGCCGTGAAGCGCACGATGCGGTCGGGTTCGGCCACGTCGAGGTAGACCACGTGGTCGCCGGACCGCTGCGCGAGGATCAGCGTTTCGCCCAGCTCGTCGCGCAGCGCCTCCAGCGTGGGCCGGATGCGCGTGGTCAGTTGGTCATGTTCGGCAACGGTGCTGGCTTCGTTCAGCCAGCGCCGCGTCAGGTAATACCGCCCCGCTGTCTGGTGGGCATAGCCGTCGCCTTCCAGGGTGTCCAGCAAGGCCAGGCAACTGGACTTGGGGATGCCCAGCCCGGCCGAGATCTGCGACAGGGTGGCGGGAGCCCGCGTATTCGCGAAGAACTGCAGGATGTCCAGCACGCGCCTGGCGCTTTTTACGTCGTTCGTACTCATGCACGGGAATATATATTCATGAACAGGCAGCGGCAACCGCCGCCGCCCTCCGTGCGTCAGTCCGCGTACACCCCCGCCTTGCGGATAATGCCGCCCCATTTGTCGATTTCGGTCTGCAGCCAGGTTTGCAGGCCCTCGGGCGTCTGCTTCGATTCCGGCACGATCTCGGCGCCCAGCTCCGCCATTTTCTGGGTGAAGGCGGGGTCCTTGAGCGCGGCGCGCAGGGCCGCGTTGAACTTGGCGACGGCCTCGGGCGGCGTGCCCTTGGGGGCGTAGACGCCGTGCCACACCTTCACCTCGAAGCCCTTCAGGCCGTTTTCCTGCAGGGTGGGCGCGTCGGGCAGCGCCTTGATGCGGTCCAGCGTGGTCACGCCGTAGAGCTTCACGCGGTCGGCCTTGATGTGGGGAATGGTCTGCGTGGTCTGGTCGCACAGCACGTCCACCTGCCCGCCCAGCAGCGCGGTCAGTGCGGGCGCCGTGCCCGCGTAGGGCACCGTCGTGAACTGCGTGCCCAGCGATTCCTGCAGCAGCATGCCGCAAAGCTGCGACACCGCGCCCAGGCCCGCGTTGGCCAGGTTGACCTTGTCGCCGTTCTCGCGGGCGTACTTGATGAAGGCCGGCATGTCCGCGGGGGGCAGGTCCTTGCGGCCCAGCAGCGTCATGGGCACGTCCGCCACCTGGCCGACGTAGGCGAAATCGGTAAGCGGATTGAACGGCAGCTTGCGGTAGAGCGCCGGCGCGGTGGCCATCCCGTTGTGGTGGATCAGGAAGGTGTAGCCGTCGGGCGCGGCGCGCGCCACGTGCGTGGAGGCCAGGGTGCCGCCCGCGCCGGTGCGGTTCTCGACGACGATGCTCTGGCCCAGCGTCTTCGACATGGAAGCGCCCAGGCTGCGCGCCACGACGTCGGTGGGACCGCCCGCCGCAAAGGGCACGACCAGCGAAATGGGATGGTTGGGATAGGCGCCTTGCGCGGCCGCGTTGCCCGAAGCAAGGCACGACAGGGCCAGCACGGGCCAGGCGGCGCGCGTCGCCGCGCGCGCGAAAATAGGGGGCATGTCTCACTCCTGTGGTTGTATTGCGGCCCGCGCGACGAGACATCGCGGGCCAGGGCCTTAGTGTCGGCCGTCGGGACAGGAATGAGAATTCGTCGTTCTGCAAGCCGGGTTTCGGTTGACGGAAAGGAGGGTTTATACGGAAGGCGGGGTGGCAGAAGGATCCGTGGAATGTTTCCGCCGCTCCAGTCCACTGCATGGGAGCGCTGCCGCCTGCAGGCGGTCGTAAAAATAGCGGTGAAATATCTCCCAATCCTGGTATTGGCTGGACGCTACCTGGTAGGCGCACAGTCGGCCGACCAAGCCGCAGATCCAATCAGCGCACTGAAGCGTCTGAAACAGATAGCTCTCGCCCTGAATCAGCGGCTCTATCAGCGTTCTGCATCTGTGGGCAGCATCTTCGAACATCGCCAGCGTGCAGGCCTCCACGTTCATCTCGCGCCAACCGCTGCCCGCCTGTTGTTCGTCGATCAAGAGCATGAAAGTCGCCTGCCGTGCCGAGAAAAACCGATCCGTGAGCCGAACAATACGCAGCAGATGATGCTTGAAAACCTCCGCTGGCCGATGCGATGCCGTGTCCGCTGATTTCCATTCGCCGCTATAGATCACATGCCCGCCGATCTGTTTGATCTGATTGAGCAATCGGCCCGTGGCGGTCCGTAGCTGTCGGTATTTCTCCACATTTCCGACGGTATAGAGTTGGGCGCCTTTCTTTTCCCACCGGTACGCAGGTTCCGCTTGTCGTTCCAGTTCGAACTTCAAGAGGCGGCATTTCAGCTTGTAGAAGTAGATTGCGAATTCGCGTACTGCTTCTACCGGCAAGACAAGCCCGCCAAATCCGAAGACTGGACTTGTTTTGTGCTTTCCATGATCACGGGAGACAAAAGGGCCGATGTGGCCGAACTCGTCCAGATACATGACGTAATGCATGGCGGAATCCTTCCCTACACCTGGCTTGCATGCGATCCGATGCAGTGTAGGGGGCGGGGGAAGGTGAATTTTCCCTGAGTGCATGGAAACGTCACGCCGCGCGCCACGCAGTGAATCCCGCCGGGAAAAAACACGAAGGCCCGCCGCGATGGATTGCGGCGGGCCTCGGAAGGTGGGCATATGGCATGCATATGCGTTGAAGAAACTTTAACGCGAAGCGAGCCTCGATGTAAGGGGCTAGGCGGCACCGAGACTCCGTATCAGACGGAATCCCTGCTCAGAACGGCGGGAATCCTGGTCTCAAAATCCGTCCCTAATTGGCCTGGTCCTTGCCCGGATCTTCGGCCAGCACCTGCGGCGAGGGGTAGCTCGCCCTGGGCTCGTCCATGGGCTCGGCGCGCAGCGGCTGGTGCACGCGGCTGGAGGGCACGAGCGAGACGGGATCCTCCGGGCTGGTCCACAGGGGATCCGGGATTTCGGCGAACACCTGCCGCAGGCGTTCGCCCCAGGTGCCGCGGATCATGCGGAAGTATTCGTTGTGTTCGTCGATGCTGGCGAAATGCGTGACGCGCAGCGCATCCGCGTCGTAGACCAGCAGGTCCAGCGGCAGGCCCACCGAGATGTTCGAGCGCAGCGTGGAGTCCATGGAGATCAGCGCGCACTTCGCGGCTTCGTCCAGCGAGGTGTCGGGACGCAGCACGCGGTCCAGGATGGGCTTGCCGTACTTGGCTTCGCCGATCTGGAAGTACGGGCATTCCTGTCCCGCCTCGATGAAATTGCCGGCCGAGTACACCTGGAACAGCCGGCAGCGCTCGGTGCCGATCTGGCCGCCGAAGATCAGGTTGACGTTGAAGTCCACGCCCTGCTCGTGCAGGACCGGGGCCTCGCGGTGAAAGACGTCGCGCACCGCCGCGCCGACGCGGTGCGCGGCCTCGAACATGTCGGGCGCGTTCCAGAGCGTGTCGCCGCTTTCGCCGCGCTGGCGCGTCAGCGCGTTCAGCACGGCCTGGCTGACCGCCAGGTTGCCGGAAGTCATCAGCGCCATCACGCGCTCGCCGGGGCGCTCGAAGACGGTCATTTTGCGGAAGACGCTGATCTGGTCGACTCCGGCGTTGGTGCGGGAATCGGCCAGGAAGACCAGGCCGGAATCAAGGCGGGCTGCTACGCAGTAGGTCATGATCGGAAATTGGAAAAACCACGCCGCATTGTATTGCGGCCCGGCCGCGCGAATGTTACTGCTGGGGGCTCGTCTGGACCTGCACGCTGACTTCCATGGATTCCTTGCCGCCGCCGCTGCGCACGCCGCGCACCGGCGAGGCCGAGTCGTAGTCCCGCGCCACCGCCAGCCGGCAATGGCAGTCCGAGGCGAACTGGCGGTTGGTGATGTCCACGCTGGTCCAGCCGACGCCGTCCAGCCAGACGTCGGCCCAGGCGTGGCTGGCCGCGTGCTCGGCCGTGGTGTAGAGATAGCCGCTGACATAGCGGGCGGGCACGCCCAGGCCGCGCACGCAGGCCAGGAACAGGTGGGCGTGGTCCTGGCAGACGCCGTGGCCCAGGGTCAGCACCTGCGCCGCGGCCGTGGTGACGTCGGTGGTGCCGGGTTCGTAGGCGACGCGGTCGCTGATGGCGGTGGCCAGGGCCAGGATGTCGTCCGGCGTATTCAGGCCGCCGGGCAGCGCCGCGCGCGCGAACGCCATGACGGTGTCGTCGGCCTGGGTCAGCGGCGTCTGCACGCAATAGGCGTGCACCGGCAGCCGGCTGTCTTCGCCGCCCAGCAGGCCGCGCGCCAGCGGCGCCACCACCACCTGTCCGGTCACGCGCAGTTCGATGTCGGTGTGCGGGTGGTTCAGCGTCAGTGTGTGCGTGATGTTGCCGTAGGCGTCCACCTGCTTTTCCAGCGCGCCGGGCGCCTCGATGTGCCAGCGCAGGACGCGCTGGTGTTCGTCGTCGCGCGGCGTCAGGCGCAGGGTCTGGATGCTGTAGGTGACAGGCGCCGTGTAGCGGTAGTGCGTGAGATGCGTGATGATCTGTTTCATTCCTGTCTCCGTGTCAGGACAGCGGCACCAGGAAGTCCTGGCTGATCCGGTTGCCCAGGTCGTTGATGCGGTCGAGGAAATGGTCCAGGTACTGGTGCAGTCCGCTGGCCAGGATGTCTTCGACTCGGCCGTATTGCAGTTCCGCACATAGCATGCCCGCTCGCCGTTCGGTCTCGGTCGAGCGCTGGTTGGAGACGCGCGCCAGATCGTCGGCCACCGCCCGCATCGTGGCCAGCAGCGAGCGCGGCATGTCGCCGTGCAGGATCAGCAGCTCGGCCACGCGGTCCGGGGTGATGACGTCGCGGTACACCTTGCGGTAGATCTCCAGTCCCGATACCGAGCTGAGCAGCGCCGACCAGCGGTAGAACTCGCTTTGCAGCGCCGCGGCGCCGGCGGGCTCGCTGCGGCCCTCCTGTCCGTTCCCCTCGCGTTCGTGGAACTTCACGTCCAGCATGCGCGCGGTGTTGTCGGCGCGTTCCAGGTGCATGCCGATGCGCAGGAAGTACAGGGCCTCGTCCTGCAGCATGGTGCCGGTGGTGACGCCGCGCGCCAGGTGCGAGCGGAACTTCACCCATTCGAAGAACTCGCCCGGGTTGCGCTCCAGCAGGCCGGTGTGCAGGTGCTTCAGCAATTCGAGCCAAGTGGTGTTGTAGGTTTCCCAGACCTCGGTGGTGAGGCTGCCGCGCACGGCGCGCGCGTTCTCGCGGGCGGCGCGCATGCAGGAAAAGATGGACGACGGATTCTCGGGATCCCGCACCATGTACTGAAGCACGTCGTGCGGCGAGATGGACGCGTACTTCTGCTGGTACAGGCCCTGCAGTTCGGAAATGCGCAGCACGCCCAGCCACGAGCCTTCGCGCGTCTGCGCGTCCTGCGGCAGCAGCGACATCTGCAGGTTCACGTCCAGCATGCGGGCGGTGTTCTCGGCGCGCTCGGTGTAGCGGCACATCCAGAACAGGCTGTCGGCGGTTCGGCTCAGCATGTTCAGTTCTCCTCCAGCACCCACGTGTCCTTGGTGCCGCCGCCCTGGCTGCTGTTGACCACCAGCGAACCCTCGGTTAGCGCCACGCGGCACAGGCCGCCCGGCACGGTCCGGATATCCTTGCCGCACAGCACATAGGGGCGCAGGTCCACGTGGCGGGGCGCCACGCCGGACTCGACGTAGGTCGGCACGGTGGACAGCGCCAGCGTGGGCTGCGCGATGTAGTTGGCGGGGTTGGCGCGCACGCGCTCGCGGAACGCGTCGACTTCCGCGCGGGAGGCGGACGGGCCCACGAGCATGCCGTAGCCGCCCGAGCCGTGGACCTCCTTCACCACCAGTTCGTGCATGTGGGCCAGCACGTGCGACAGCTCGTCCGGCCGGCCGCAGCGCCAGGTCGGCACGTTGGACAGCACCGGTTCCTCGCCGAGATAGAAGCGGATCATGTCCGGCACGTGCAGGTAGGTGGACTTGTCGTCCGCGATGCCGGTGCCGATGGCGTTGGCCAGCGTGACGCGGCCGGCGCGGTACACCGACAGCAGGCCGGGCACGCCCAGCGCGGAATCGGCGCGGAACGACAGCGGGTCCAGGAAGTCGTCGTCCAGCCGGCGGTAGATCACGTCCACCTTCCGCGGCCCTTGCGTGGTGCGCATGTAGACGGTGTTCTGCTCGACGAACAGGTCCTGGCCCTCGACCAGCTCCACGCCCATCTGCTGGGCCAGGAAGGCGTGTTCGAAGTAGGCCGAGTTGTACATGCCCGGGGTCAGCACCACCACGGTGGGATCGTCTCCGCCATGCGGGGCGACCTCGCGCAGGTTGTCCAGCAGCAGGTCGGGATAATGCGCCACCGGCTCCACCTTGATGCGGCCGAAGGCGTCCGGCATCAGCCGCATCGACATTTTGCGGTTCTCCAGCATGTAGGACACGCCGGAAGGCACGCGCAGGTTGTCTTCCAGCACATAGAATTCGCCCGCGCCGGCGCGCACGATGTCCACGCCGGCGATGTGGCAGTAGATGTCCTCGGCCACGTCCACGTCCTGCATCTCGGGGCGGTACTGGGCGTTGAGGAACACCTGTTCGGCGGGCACCACGCCGGCGCGCACGATGTCGTGCCCGTGGTAGATGTCGTGGATGAACATATTCAGCGCGCGCACGCGCTGCTTCAGGCCCGCCTCCAGGTGGCGCCATTCGTCGGCGGGAATGATCCGCGGGATCAGGTCGAAGGGAATCAGGCGCTCGGTGCCGGCGGCGTCGCCCGCGACCGAGAAAGTGATGCCGACGCGGCGGAAGCTCAGGTCCGCCTCCAGCCGGCGCACGGCCATGGCTTCCGCCGATTGCTCGCCGTGCCAGCGCTCGAAGGCCTGGTAGTGGGAGCGTATGCCGCCGGCGCTGTCGCGCATTTCGTCATAGGCGGCGGGACGGGATGTTCTGTCCTTCATGGCTCCTCCGG
The DNA here is from genome assembly GCF_900496975.1 of Achromobacter veterisilvae. Classification (GTDB taxonomy): domain Bacteria; phylum Pseudomonadota; class Gammaproteobacteria; order Burkholderiales; family Burkholderiaceae_B; genus Achromobacter; species Achromobacter veterisilvae. The sequence continues at coordinate 181,322 of NZ_UFQC01000007.1, read as the reverse complement.
TACTGGTGCTTGCGGCCGGCTTTGCGCGCGGCCCTGATGAATTAAGCAACCCGCGTGCCAGCTTTGCCGGGGCGGGCGGGCCCCTTGGGAACAATATCCTCCCAAGGGCGTTGGAACGCCATCCCCATGGCGGTCGACGCGCGGGGAGGGGGTGGATGGCGCAGGGGCCGGGCGCGGCGCGGACATGCCTGCGCTGCTGGGGGGCCGCGAAAGGGCGCGGCGAAGTGCGGAAATGGTGCGGATCCCGGCGGGCGTTGCCAAGGGAAGGCCGCGGGCGGGGCGTTGCGGGGTGGGGGTGCTGCGGGGCGCCTCGATCCGAGGCGAAGCCCTGTATGTTACAGCTTGCACCGTTTTGGTGCAAGCTGCCGGGGCGATACTGGTGCGTCAGTTCATCCGGTAGCTATGCAGCGTCGTGCCGCTTGCGCCGCCTTGTTCCAGCGGCGCCTGGGGGACCCAGCCGTCCTGGGTCAGCACCGCGTCCAGCCGGAAATCGTGCGCGGCTGGGGCATAGTCCGCGTCCAGTTCGCCGCAGCTCCAGGCGATGCCGATCGCGATGAACGAATGGCCGCGGTCGCGCAGGGCGGCCAGGCTGCGGTCGTAATAGCCGCCGCCGTAGCCCAGGCGGTCGCCTTGCTCGGTATAGCCCAGGGTGGGCACCAGCACCACGTCGGGAAGCAATTCCGGGCCATGGACCGGTTCCTGGATGCCGTAGGGGCCCGCGCGCAGCTCGGCGTCCGGCGTCCAGGGCAGGAAGGCCAGCGGCGCGTTGCGTTCGCGCATCACGGGCAGCGCCACCGCCACGCCGCCGTCGGTCCATTGCTGCAGCAGGGGACGCAGATCGGGTTCGTCCGCCATGGGCCAGAAGGCGGCCACGGTGGCGGGCGCCGGACGGCCGGCGCGGACGGCTTCGTCGCGCGCCACGTTCAGCCAGGTGAACAGCCGCGCGCGCATCAGCAGACCGCCGCGGCTGCGCTGGTCTTCCGGCAGTTCGGCGCGCATTTTCCGCAATCGCGTGCGTAGCTGGACTGCGGTATCCTCTGGAGTATTTTGCGTAGTCATGCGGTGGCTGTGATGGGGGTGGACGAAGATGGCGGATATGCGGATGGTCGGCAAGCGGGCTTGCTGCTGGGCCCGTGTATAAGGGACGGGGCATGACACAGACTCTGCAATCCGGACGGTATCAGAAAACCGCGCGTGCCGCCGCCCAGGCCGGGTCCGGCCTGCGCCGCTGGCTGCCGCTGGTGGCGCTCTTCACCGCGGCCTGTGCGCCGGTGGACGCGCAACAGCGCAGCGCGGCGCTCAACACGCAGCCCCAGCCCGCCGTCCAGGCCGCCCAGCCCGCCATCTCGGTGCCGCCGGCGGTGCTGGCGGGCCTGCCGCCCACCGCCGAAACGCCCGCGCTGGCCGCCGTGGTCGCGGCGCGCGAGGCCATGAACCGCAAGCAATGGTCCATCCTGGGCGCGCTGGTGCCCCAGGCCAAGCCGGACACGCTGGGCATGTACCCCGAATACTGGCTGCTGCGCTACCAGTTGTGGACCCCGCCCACCACTGGCCGGCCCACCGCGGCGCTGCAACAGTTCATCGGCAGCAACGCCGACGCCTACCTGGCCGACCGCCTGCGCGGCGACTGGCTGCTGGCGGCCGCCCGCAGCGGAGACTTCGAAACCGTGCGCAAGCTGGCGCCGGTGAAGAACAGCAACGCCCAGATCGAATGCGCCATCCTGGACGCCAGGCACATGACCGGGCAGCGCGCCACGGCCGCGCAGGCCACGGCGGCGTTCGCGCCGGGGGGCGCCTGCTGGGCGCTGTACGACCAGCTCGTCGCCGACGGCGTGCTGGGGTGGGAACAACTGGAGCCCCAACTGCGCGACGCCATCGAGGCCAACAAGACGGCCGATGCGCGCAAGTTCGCGCAATACATGTTCGAGCCCCGCGACCTGAAAACCTATGACCTTCTCATGAAGGATCCCATGAAGTGGCTGACGCGCCAGGACCGTCTGCCCGTGGGCCGCAACGAGAAAGAACTGGTGACCATCGCGCTTGCCCGCCTGGCGCGTTCCGACGTCAGCGTGGCCGATTCCTACCTGCGCCGCGAATGGGCCAAGTCCGCGGAATGGTCCAAGTCCATGGCCAAGTCGAACCTGGCCTGGGTGCGCGGGCAGTACGCGCTGGTGGCCGCGCTGAACCTGGACAGCCGCGCGGACGACTGGTACCGGGAAGCCGGGCACATCCGCATGACGGAATACAACGCCGGCTGGAAGGTGCGCGCCGCCTTGCGCCAGCCCAGGATCGACTGGAAGTGGGTCATCGATTCCATCGAGCAGATGCCCGCCGCGCAGCAGGCCGAACCATCCTGGGTGTACTGGAAGGCGCGCGGGCAAGCCGCCCGCGGCAACAAGGAACAGGCCGCGGCCGCCTACGCCAGCATCGCCGACCGCTTCGACTTCTACGGCCAATTGGCCGCCGAGGAACTGGGCCGCCGCATCAACGTGCCGCCGCGTCCCGCGCCCGTCAGCGACCAGGAAATCGCCGAAGCCCGCGCCAATCCCGGCTTGCGCCGCGCGGTCCAGCTCTTCCGCCTGGGCTGGCGCGCCGAGGCCGTGCCCGAATGGAATTTCAGCCTGCGCGGCATGAGCGACCGCCAGCTCCTGGCCGCCGCCGAACTGGCCCGCGCCGAGAACATCTACGACCGCGTGGTCAACACGTCCGACCGCACCGAAAAGGAATTCGACTTCAGCCAGCGCTTCATCGCGCCCTTCGAAGGCCGCGTCACCGCCAAGGCCAACGCCATCGCGCTGGATCCGGCCTGGGTCTACGGCCTGATCCGCCAGGAATCCCGCTTCATCATGGACGCGCGTTCGCACGTGGGCGCCTCGGGCCTGATGCAGTTGATGCCGGCCACCGCCAAGTGGGTGGCGGGCAAGATCGGCATGAGCAACTTCACGCCCGACAGCGTCAACGACTTCGACACCAACACCGAGCTGGGCACCAACTACCTGAACATGGTGCTGCGAGACCTGAACGGTTCGCAGATGCTGGCCAGCGCGGGCTACAACGCCGGCCCGCGGCGTCCGCACAACTGGCGCTCGACCTTCTCGCATCCGGTGGAAGGCGCCATCTTCGCCGAGACCATCCCGTTCAACGAAACGCGCACCTACGTGAAGAACGTGATGTCCAATTCGGTGTATTACGCAGCCATGTTCAGCGGCCAGCCCCAGTCCCTGAAAGAGCGCCTGGGCAACGTCGTGCCGCTGGGCGCCGAAAGCACTTCGATTCCATGAGCCGGGATCCGGCCACGGAGGGCCTGCGGGCCTACATCGTGGGCGGGGCGGTGCGCGACGCGCTGCTCGGCCTGCCGCCCGGCGACCACGACTGGGTCGTCGTGGGCGCCACCCCGGAAGACATGGCGCGGCGCGGCTTCATCCCGGTGGGCGGCGATTTTCCCGTTTTCCTGCATCCCCGCAGCAAAGAGGAATACGCGCTGGCGCGCACCGAGCGCAAGTCGGGGCGGGGCTACAAGGGCTTCACGTTCTACACCGGGGCCGACGTCACGCTCGAAGAAGACCTGCGCCGCCGCGACCTGACCGTCAACGCCATCGCCCAGACGCCCGAGGGCGGCCTGGTCGATCCCCTGGGCGGCGAGGCCGACGTGCGGGCCCGGGTCTTGCGCCACGTGGGCGAAGCCTTCGAAGAGGATCCCGTGCGCATCCTGCGGCTGGGCCGCTTCGCGGCGCGCTTCGGCGACTTCACCGTCGCGCCCGAAACTCTGGAATTGTGTCGCCGCATGGTCGAGGCCGGCGAGGCCGACGCGCTGGTGGCCGAGCGGGTCTGGAAGGAACTGTCGCGCGGCCTGATGGCGGCCGCGCCTTCGCGCATGCTGGGCGTCATGCAGGCCTGCGGGGCGCTGGCGCGCGTGATGCCGGAACTGCAAGGCGTGGACGAGGTGGGCGCGGACGTGGATCGCGCGGCTGCCCAGGGCCTGTCCCTGCCGGGCCGCTACGCCTTGCTGTGCCGCTTGACGCCCGAGCGCGACGCGCTGGGCCGCCGGCTGCGCGTGCCCACCGAATGCAACGACTACGCGCGCCTGCTGCCCGACGTGCTGGCCGGCCTGGACGCCTCGCAGCGCGACGCGGACGCCGTCGAGGCGCAACTGGCGCTGATGGAGCGCGCCGACGCCTTGCGCAAGCCCGAACGCTTTTTCGATCTGCTGGAGGCGGCGTCGGTGCTGCGGCCGGTGGACCGGGCGGCGTGGCGCTTGCGCGTGGCCGCGGTACGCGGGGTGGACGCGGGGGCGATCGCGAAAGCCTGCGCCGGGGATCCGGCGCGCATCAAAGAGCGCGTGCGCGAGGCCCGGCTGGAACGCCTGCGGGCGGACGCCTCTAGGCTATAGCTTGCCCAGCCGGTCGCCGCGCGCGAAGCCCGTCAGCGGCTCCGTCATGCCACGCCCTACCGCCAGCACCTTGAACAGTTCTCCCATTTCCGCTTCGGACAGCAGCTTCTGCACGGGCGCGACCGTCTTCGCATAGTCTTGCGCGTCCGATGGATCCAGTTGCGCCAGCAGGTCCATCAGCCCGGCGTTCATCAGGAAGCGGGCCTGCGAGGTATAGCCCAGGACCTGCAGGCCGGCGTCCTGCGCGGCGTCCGCCATCGCCGTGAAATCGACGTGCGCGGTGATGTCCTGCAGGCCCGGCGCGGTGAACGGATCGCCGTGCGCGCGATGGCGCAGATGGCACATGAGCGTGCCGCCCGCGCGCTGCGGATGGTAGTACTCGCCGCGGGGAAAACCATAGTCCACCAGCAGCGCCGCGCCGCGTTCGAGCCAGCGGCCCATTGCGGCGACCCAGGCTTCGGCCTGCGGATTGATTTCGGAAACGTAGCCGGGCAGCGCCGGCATGCGGCCAGCCACGGCATCGGCCAGCGCCGGCGGCGCCGGCCGGTCTTCCCAGATGAAGTCCCGGGCGGCGTCCAGCGCCACGCCGCGTTCCAGCACCGTGCCGTCCTCGCTCCAGCGGAAGATCGACACCGGCATCGCGTCCAGGACCTCGTTGGCCAGTACGCAGCCTGAGAAGGCATCGGGCAGCGCGTCCAGCCATTGCACGCGGTCGCCGAACGCCGCCAGCCTTTCGGCCTGGCGCGCGCGCAGGTCGGCGGACACTTCCAGGATCAGGTAGCGGGTCTGCTCCAGCCCCAGCGCATCCAGTTCGCCCAGCACGCCCTCGGCCAGGGCGCCGGTGCCGGCGCCGAACTCCAGCACGGTGTCCGTCCGCGTCTGGCGCAGCACCTGGGCGGCCTGGCGGGCCAGCGTGCGCGCGAACAGCGGCGTCAGTTGGGGGGCCGTGACGAAGTCGCCCTCGGGGTTCTTGCCGCCGTCATCGGCCCGCGCCAGCTTGATGTTGCCCGCCGCGTAGTAGCCCAGGCCGGGCGCATACAGGGCCTGGGCCATCCAGCGGTCGAACGGCAGCCAGCCGCCGTTGGCCGCGATGGCATCGCGCAGGTGGGCGGCCGTGGCGGCGCTGTGTTCCTGGGCGGCGGGGTCCAGAGGCGGGAGATTGGCGGGAGAGGGGCGTTGCATGGAGCGGCTATTTGAAGAATCGGGGAATTTTAGCCGGGCCGCGGATGCGCGCCGGGTTCCGGCGACGCGCGCGCACAGCCCAGCGCCCGCTGGCGCCGACCTTTCTACTCACTATATGAGATTGATACTTATATATTGATAATTTGAAAAAACCTCCCTACACTCGCTCCCACGTCGAAGCACAGAACGATGTCAGGAAAGAGGAAGGAGCCACGTGTCAAACGCTCAACGCAAACTCAAGGCCGCCATCATTGGCAGCGGCAACATCGGCACGGATCTGATGATCAAGATCCTGCGCCATGGGCAACACATCGAAATGGGGGCGATGGTCGGCATCGACCCGCAATCGGACGGCCTGGCCCGCGCGGCGCGCCTTGGCGTGGCCACCACGCACGAGGGCGTCGAAGGCCTGGCGCGGCTGCCGGTCTTCCAAGACATTGATTTTGTGTTCGATGCCACCAGCGCCGGCGCGCATGTGAAGAACGATGCATTCCTGCGCGCCCTCAAGCCCGGAATCCGCATGGTGGATCTCACGCCCGCCGCGATCGGCCCGTATTGCATTCCCGTGGTCAATGGCGAGGCGTACCTGGACGCGCTGAACGTGAACATGGTGACGTGCGGCGGCCAGGCGACGATTCCGATGGTGGCGGCCGTGTCGCGCGTCGCCAAAGTGCACTATGGCGAAATCGTGGCGTCGATCTCCAGCAAGAGCGCGGGCCCCGGCACGCGCGCCAACATCGACGAGTTCACCGAGACCACGTCCAGGGCGATCGAAGCGGTGGGCGGCGCCACCAAGGGCAAGGCCATCATTGTGCTGAACCCGGCCGAGCCGCCGCTGATCATGCGCGACACCGTCTATACGCTGAGCGAGCTGGCCGACGAAGACGCGATCGCCCGTTCGATCGAGGAGATGGCGGCCGCCGTGCAGGCCTACGTGCCCGGCTACCGCATGAAGCAGCGGGTGCAGTTCGACCGTATCGACACGCCGGTGCGCCTGCCTGGCGTGGGCGATGCGCTCACGGGGCTGAAGACCTCGATCTTCCTGGAAGTTGAAGGCGCGGCCCACTATCTGCCGGCCTACGCCGGCAACCTGGACATCATGACCAGCGCGGGTCTGCGCACCGCGGAACACATGGCCAAGCGCATGCTGGCAACCACCGTGGCTGTTTGAGAGCGGCAACACACCATGAATCAAGCCAAGAAAATCTACATTTCCGACGTGACGCTGCGCGATGGCAGCCACGCCATCCGTCATCAATACAGCGTTGAAAACGCCAAGCAGATCGCCCAGGCGCTCGATGACGCCAAAGTGGACTCCATCGAGGTCGCGCATGGCGACGGCCTGCAGGGATCGAGTTTCAACTACGGTTTTGGCGCGCACACCGACCTGGAATGGATCGAGGCCGTGGCCAGCGTGGTCAAGCACGCCAGGATCGCGACGCTGCTGCTGCCCGGCATCGGCACCGTGCACGACCTGAAGAACGCCTATGACGCGGGCGTGCGCGTGGTGCGCGTGGCCACGCACTGCACCGAGGCCGATGTGTCCCGGCAGCATATCGAATATGCCCGCCATCTCGGCATGGAGGCCGTGGGCTTTCTGATGATGAGCCACATGACCGAACCGCAGGCGCTCGCGCGGCAGGCCAAGCTCATGGAGAGCTACGGCGCGACCTGCTGCTACGTGGTGGACTCCGGCGGCGCGCTGGGCATGCAGGACGTGCGGGACCGCTTCCGCGCGTTCAAGGACGTGCTCAAGCCCGAAACGCAGACCGGCATGCATGCCCACCACAACCTGAGCCTGGGGGTGGCCAATTCCATCGTCGCGGTGGAAGAAGGCTGCGACCGCGTGGACGCGAGTCTGGCCGGCATGGGCGCCGGCGCGGGCAATGCCCCGTTGGAGGCCTTCATCGCCGCCATCGACCGCATGGGTTGGAACCATGGCACCGATCTCTACAAGCTCATGGACGCGGCCGACGACATCGTGCGCCCGTTGCAGGACCGTCCGGTGCGGGTGGACCGCGAGACGCTGGCGCTGGGCTATGCGGGCGTGTACAGCTCGTTCTTGCGCCATGCCGAGGCGGCGGCGGCGAAGTATCAGTTGAAGACGGTGGACATCCTGGTCGAGCTGGGCAAGCGCCGCATGGTGGGCGGCCAGGAAGACATGATCGTCGACGTGGCGTTGGACATCCTCAAGCAGCGCGCCTGAGCCGCGGGGAGCCAAGCCCGCTGCCGGCCGCTCCCGCGTGGGCAGCCGGCAGGCTTGAGGCGGGCTGGGTCCGAGCCGGCGGTTTGCCGGCGCAAGTACAAAAAAAGCACGGCATCCATTTCATGCGGGGAATTCCCCGCGGATGTCCGATCGAACACTCACGAGACAAACAAGACCATGAGCGCAACACAACTGGCCCCGACCGCGGGCAACAGGCCGGCGGGCAACAACGCCGCTTCGGCAACCGCCGCCATCAGCCCGGCCGACCGCCGGCGCGCGCTGTTTGGCAGCGCGGTGGGCAGCACCATCGAGTGGTATGACTATTTCCTCTACGGAACCATGTCGTCCATCGTCTTCGGCAGGCTGTTCTTTCCCTCGGACGACCCCGTGACCAGCCAGTTGCTGGCGCTCGCCTCGTTCGCGCTGGCGTTCCTGATACGTCCCATAGGCGGCATCGTCTTCGCGCACGTGGGCGACCGCGTCGGCCGCAAGAAGACGCTGGTGATAACGCTGTCCATCATGGGGATTTCCACGGTGCTGATCGGGCTGACGCCGACCTATGCGAGCATCGGCGTATGGTCGCCCATCCTGCTGACCCTGCTGCGCTTGTTGCAGGGGCTGGCGCTGGGCGGCGAATGGGGAGGCGGTGTATTGCTGGCGGTGGAATACTCGCCCGCCGAAAAGCGGGGCTTCTACGGCGCGGTGCCGCAAACCGGCGCGCTGTTCGGCCTGGCGCTGGGCAACTTCGTCACCTCGGGCCTGAGCGCGCTGTTTTCGGAAGAAGCCTTCCTGTCCTACGGCTGGCGCATTCCGTTCGTGCTGTCCATCGTGCTGGTGCTGATCGGCATGTGGATCCGCAACAAGGTGGAAGAGACGCCGTCTTTCCGCAAGGTGGCCGCAGAGGCGCGGGCGAATCCCAAGAGCGCCGAACACAAGCGGATGCCGCTGGTGGAAACGCTGACCCGGCATTGGCGCGCCGTGCTGATCGCCATTGGCGCCAAGTTCGTGGAGACCAGCACCTTCTTTCTCTTCGCCACGTTCACCATTTCGTATTTGGTGGGCCTGGGCTATGAGCGTGTCGCGGCGCTGAACGTGGTGCTGGTCGCCGCGCTGATCGCCGTGCCGGTCATGCTGTATTTTGGCGCGTTGTCCGACCGGATCGGCCGCAAGAAAGTCTTTGTGTGGGGCACGGTCGCGATCGTGGTCTATGCGCTGCCTTACTTCTGGCTGCTCAACCAGGGCTCGGCGCTGATTTCCACGGCGGCGGTGGTGGTGGGCTTTTCCATCATCTGGTCCACCTACGGTTCGGTCCTGGGCACCTTCTTCGCCGAGAGCTTCCCGCCGAATGTGCGCTACACCGGCATTTCGCTCGGCTACCAGGTGGGGGCCGCGCTGGTCGGCGGCCCGATGCCGCTCATCGCCACGGCCTTGCTGGCCCGGTATCATGGCAGCTATGTCCCGGTTGCGATCTTCATTGCCCTGTGCGCTTTGGTATCGCTGATCGCGATCAGCTTCACCAAGGATCGTACCGGACAACCGCTGGATGCGTGATGCAGCGAGTGCGTGAGGCATCGGCGCCGCGGCGCCGATGGCTGTCCGATGCTTCACGATCCGTCACTCACTGCCCACGAAATGACCGAAAAGCCCGACACCAAGACCGCCAAGGTAGCCAAACCGCTCGCCAGCCAGACCCTCTTTCGCGGACTCGACGTGGTGAGCGCGGTGGCCGAAGGCTGCCGCAGCGTGAAGGACATCTCGGACAGAACCGGCATTGCCTTCAGCACCACGCACCGGCTGGCTTCGGCGCTGGTGCAGATCCGCTACCTGCATTTCGAGCCCCGCAAGGGATATCGCCTGGGCAGCCGGCTGGTCGAGCTGGGCTTCCTGGCCTATCGCGAATCGGCCATCACCACGACGGCCCGTCCCTTGCTGGAGGAACTGGCCGCGCAGACGCAAGACACGGTGCATCTGGCCGCGCTGGATGAAGACGAAGGCATCATCTATCTCGACAAGATCGGCGGCAAACGCCCCATCGAAGTCAACACGCGCATAGGCGGGCGCAAGCCCGTGTGCTGCACCAGCGTGGGCAAGGCGTTGATTCTCGACCAGGGGCGCGCCGCCTGGACGAAGCGCTACGAACAAGAGGCGGCAAAAGGGCTGGCCGGACCGCTGTCGCTGGAGCAGTGGCTGGAAGCCATGGCGACCTATGCCTCGAAGGGATACACCTTTGACCTGGGCGAAAACGTCGACGGGATCCGTTGCGTCGGCACGCCTGTGCGCGATGCCAGCGGAGAGATCGTCGCGTCTATCAGCGTGACGAGCACGGACGCCTATACCGACGAAGCCCGCATGCACGAGATCATTCCGCTCGTGCAGAACGTCGCCCGCAAGATCAGCATGCTGCTGGGCGCGAGAAGCACGTAGCCCGAGATCCGCGCCAGGCGGATTGCCGGCGGAGAATGCAAAACACCCCAGGGATCGGATTATCGTCCGATGCCTGGGGTGCGGTCAGATCGCCGGCGCGGTTCTTGTCGAACCGCTGGGACCGGGATCAGTCGCGGCGCGCGCCGGCCGGCTTGGCGAAGCGCTTGGCGGGGCCGCCGGGGCGCTTGTCGAACGTGGGCTTGCCGCGGAAACCGCCTTCGGGACGGTCGCCGCCACGGAAGCCGCCTTCGCGCTGAGGACGGTCGCCGAAGCTGGGGCGGTCGCTGAAGCTGGGGCGGGCGTCACGGTCGCCGCCGCGGAAACCGCCTTCGCGGGGGCCGCGTTCGCTGAACGGACGGGCGTCGCGCTGGGGACGGTCGCCATAGCTGGGGCGGTCGCCGAAGCTGGGACGCGAATCGCGGTCGCCGCCGCGGAAGCCGCCTTCGCGTTGAGGACGGTCGCCGAAGGGGCGGTTGCCCTGGTAGCCGCCTTCACGCTGCGGGCGGTCGCCGAAGCTGGGGCGATCGCTGAAAGAGCGGGCCGGACGATCGCCGAACGGGCGATTGCCTTGGTAGCCGCCTTCACGGGGGGCGCCCTCGCGGTTGCCCTGGTAACCGCCTTCACGCGGCTTGAACTCGCCGCGCGGGCCGCCGAAGGAACGGCCTTCGCGCTGGCCCTGGTAGCCGCCGCCGGGACGCTTGCCGAACGGCTTGCCGCCACGCGGGGCGCCGCCGGTCGACGGACGCGGGGTGCGCTTGGGTTCCAGGCCGGCGATCACTTCAGGATTGATCGACTGGCCGATGTAGTGCTCGATGCGGCGCACCTTGTGGCGCTCGGAATGCGTGGCCAGCGTGAAGGCCAGGCCGTTGCGGCCGGCGCGGCCGGTGCGGCCGATGCGGTGCACGTAGTCTTCGGCCTGCATCGGCAGGTCGAAGTTGACCGCGTGGCTGATGCCTTGGACGTCGATGCCGCGGGCGGCCACGTCGGTGGCGACCAGGATGCGCAGTTGGCCGCGTTGCAGTTGCGACAGGGTGCGGGTGCGCTGGCGCTGGTTCATGTCGCCGTGCAGGGCGGCGGCGGCGAAGCCCTGGTCGGCCAGGCGGTCGGCCAGGTCGTCGGCGCCGCGCTTGGTCGACGTGAAGACGATGGCCTGGTCCAGCGAGGCGTCGCGCAGCACGTGGTCCAGGAGCTGCATCTTGTGGCTGGCGTCGTCCGCGTACAGCAGGCTTTGCGTGATGTTGGTGTGCTTTTCCTTCGCGCCGGCCATTTCGATGCGTTGCGGGTCGCGCATCATGCGCGCCGCCAGCTTGGCGATGGTGCCGTCCAGCGTGGCCGAGAACAGCAGCGTCTGACGGTCTTGCGGCAGGCGGCCGACGATGGTCTCGATATCCTCGATGAAGCCCATGTCCAGCATGCGGTCGGCTTCGTCCAGCACCAGCGTGTGCACGGTGTTCAGCTTGACGCGGCCCGATTGCAGGTGGTCGATCAGGCGGCCTGGGGTGGCGACCAGCACGTCCACGCGGCGCGACAGCGCCTTCAATTGCGCGCCGTAGGGCATGCCGCCCACGACGGTGGCGGTGCGCAGGTCGGCCAGCTTGCGGCCGTAGGTCGCGGTGGCTTCGGTGACTTGCAGGGCCAGTTCGCGGGTCGGGGTCAGCACCAGCACTTGCACGCCGACGCCCTTGTTGGCGGGCATCTGGGCGATGCGGTGCAGCGCCGGCAGCATGAAGGCGGCGGTCTTGCCGCTGCCCGTTTGCGAGGAGACCATCAGGTCGTGGCCGGCCAGCGCCTGCGGGATGGCGGCGGCTTGGACGGCGGTGGGGGTGTTGAAGCCAGCGTCTTGAACGGCCGACAACAGAGCGGGCGCAAGACCCAGGTTTTCGAAAGACATTACTTTCCCTTGCCGCAATCAATGCGACGCAGTGCTTGGTCGGGCCAGGGGATTAGGCGGCCGGATCCAGGCGACGGTTGATGGAGCATCGTGCCGACCGGATCAACCATGCGCGTGGCGCGTTCACTTGTACAGATTGGAACGCAGGGCGAAAGGAAAGGGGTCAGGAATCGATGATGGTTCGGCAGAGGCCGGGGCTGCTGCCCGGCGGACTGCGAAAACTTCCGCTAAATCAAAGCGGTAAATGCCGAACTCGTTTTGTGCAGTGCGGCGATCATAACCTGAATTCGCCTTGCATGGGAATTGTTTTTTTGTCCAGTCCCCAATCAATAGGGTTTTTCCCTTGGTCGGCCAGCCATTCATTGGTCGCCCGGAAGTGGCCGCAACCCAGGAACGGCACCGGCGGCCGCCTCGCGGAGAGCGGCGAGGGGTGATTGGACATCAGGACCAGGTGGCCGCTGTTGTCAGGCAGCAACGAACGTTTGGCCTGGGCATGCGCGCCCCAAAGCATGAAGACCTTGGGCGAGGGGTCGCGGGCGACCAGTGCGATCAATGCGTCGGTCACCGTTTCCCAGCCGCGCTTGGCGTGGGAGGCCGGCAGGCCGTCTTCCACCGTCAGCGCTGTGTTCAGCAGCAGCACGCCCTGCCCGGCCCAACTGCTCAGGTCATTGCCGGCGGGGACGGGCGTGCCCGGAAATTCCTGGGCGATCTCATTGAAGATGTTGCGCAGGCTGGGCGGCCGCTTGCAATCGTCCGGCACCGAGAAGGCCAGGCCCTGGGCCTGGCCCGGGCCATGGTAGGGGTCCTGCCCCAGGATCACCACCCGCACGTCCGACGGCGCCAGTCCTTGCAGGGCGCGGAAAGGCGTGGCGGGGTAGACGGTGGCGCCTTCGCCCAGGCGCTTTTCGACGTGGGCGGTCACTGCCGCCAGGGCGTCGGCCACTTGCGGGTCGGCGAAGGCCGCGCGCCAGGCAGCGGGCAGTTGCGCCGTCTGGGCGGCGAGGGCGTGGGGAGTCAGGCGGTTGTCGATCGGCATGGGCGCGATTTTGGCATAGCCCGGGCGGGTGGCGGAGCGGCGTCGACGGAGGCGCCTGTACAGGGTTTTCCCCGGGAAATTTTTCAGACTCGTCTGATGGAGCCGCGGCCGTCCAACGCGTAGCGTGTAACTAATTCAAACGTGTGAAAGTCGTGCACGCATTAATAAATATCAATGAAAAATATCTAATTATCGGTAATGTCGGCAAATTTGCATAAATTTGTCTCTATTTATCAATTAAATCAAATCTTAAGTTTTGCCCGCATAGTTCCGTCAACCGAAATATAGTAATTTTTAATTTCAACAAGAAACAAGTGCGAGCCAGCCTTTCCTGGCGGCGAATCCTCCGGCATAAGGGTTTGCGCCGCCTGTCGCTGTCGGTGGGACTGACGGCGCTCTTCGCATCCTCCGTGGCCGCGCAGCCGGCGCAGGCAGAGGCCGCCGCCCGTGCCGGCGAGATCCAGCGCCGCCAGGAGCAGGAGCTCGAGGCCCAGCGCGCCCGCGCCGCCCAGCGCCCGGACGTGCTGTCCGCGCCCGAGGCGCCGGCGGCGGGCGAGGGGCCCCTGGTGTTTCCCCAGGAAACCCCCTGCTTCGCCTTGCGCGACGTCCTGTGGGACGGCCCCGAGCCCCCGGTGGAACTGCGCCGCGTGGCCGCGGGCGCCATCGGCCCCTGCGTGGGCGGCCAGGGCCTGAAGGCCTTGCAGGAGCATCTGCACGCCCGCCTGATCGACCAGGGCCTCATCACCGCCCGCGTGCTGGTGCCCGAGCAATCGCTCGCCGGCGGCACGCTGACGCTGCGCTACGTGCCCGGCCGTATTTCGGCGGTCAAGAGCGAGGGCGCGGCCGGTTGGTGGCGCACCGCGCTGCCGACCTGGCCCGGCGGAGATCTCAATCAGCGCGACCTGGACCAGGCGCTGGAAAACATCCGGCGCCTGGGCAGCCAGGCCGACGCCACCATCGACGTGGCGCCGGGCCCCGAGCTGGGCGATTCCGACATTCTCATCAAGCCGGGCACCGGCAAGCGCTGGCACGCCTATGTGGGCGGCGACAACGCCGGTATGGAAGCCACCGGCAAGAACCAGGTCAACGCGGGCTTGACGCTGGATTCGCCGCTGTTTCTGTACGACCAGCTTTCGGTGTCGTGGAACAGCAACGCCAGCCTGCGCCGCGACGACGCGCTGTCGCGCGCGGCGTCCATCAATTACAGCATTCCCTTCGGCTACTGGACCCTGTTCGCCGGCGCCAGCAAGTCGCGCTACCGCCAGACCGTGGCGGGCTTCGAAGAGCCCATCGTCTATGGCGGCACCACCCGGCAGGTGGACCTGGGCGTGTCCGTGGTGCCCTACCGCGGCAGCAACTACAAGGGCACCGCCACGCTGAAGTTCCTGCGCAAGCGCGTCAACAGCACCATCAACGACATCGACATCGAAGTGCAGCGCCGCGACGTTGCCGGCTACGAATTCGGCTACGGGCATCGCCAGTACCTGGGCCAGGCCGTGCTGGACGTGGGCGGCGGCGTGCGCGGCACCCTGCCGCAGTTTTCCGACCAGCCCGGCTACGTCTATGGCGACCCGGACTGGAACGGGCGCAGCACCATACTTTCCGCCAACGCCGGCCTGTACCTGCCTTTCAAGGTGGCGGGGCAGCAACTGGCCTACCAGGCCAACTGGCAGATCCAGCACGCGAAGACCGCCGTGGTGCCGGCCGACTACTTCACCATCGGCAACCGCTACGCCGTGCGCGGCTTCGACGGCCAGATGACGCTGGCTTCCGAAGACGGCTGGAGCCTGCGCAACGACCTGTCGCTGAATCTCGGCGACCTGGGCCAGCAGCTCTATGCCGGCCTGGATATGGGCCGCGTAGGCGGCCCGTCCGCCGAATTCCTGTCCGGCCGCACGCTGGCCGGCGCCGTCGCCGGCCTGCGCGGCCGCGTCGCCATGCCCTATGTGAACGCCAGCTACGACCTGTCGGCGGGCTGGCCGCTGAAAAAACCCGAAAACCTCAAGACCAGCAACACCGTGTTCGCCCTGTCGCTGATGTTCGAGTTCTAGCGCGCGGCGCGGCCGGTCCTTCCGCGCCGCGGCGAACCATCCGAACCGATTACCGAGAGTCAACGCATTATGTCCAAGATCCGTTCCGTCATCGTCTGGCTCGTGCTCTACACCCAGGTCTGGACCCCGGTCCTGGCGCAGACGCTGCCCATTTCCGTGGACAAGAGCGCGGGGGGCCAGCGGCCCGTCGTCGGTGTCAGCAATGGCGTGCCGGTCGTGAATATCGCGCCGCCGTCGGCCGGCGGCGTGTCGAATAACCGCTTTACCCAATTCAACGTCGGCCCGTCCGGCGTGGTGCTGAACAACAGCGGCGCCGCCAGCCGCACGCAGCTTGCCGGGCAGATCGCCGGCAACGCCATGCTGGGCAACCAGCGCGCGGCCACCATCCTGAACCAGGTCACCGCGCCCAACCCGTCGCAGTTGATGGGCATGCTGGAAGTCGCCGGCAACCGCGCCAACGTCATCGTCGCCAATCCGGCCGGCATCACCTGCAACGGCTGCGGCTTCCTGAACGCCGACCGCGCCACGCTGACCACCGGCAAGCCCGTGATCGGGCCGAACGGGCTGAGCTTCGAGATCGCGGGCGGCGGGTTGAGCATCGAAGGCGCGGGCCTGAATGGCGCGAACCTGAGCCAGGTGGACCTGATGGCGCGCACGCTGGAGATCAACGCCAAGGTCTGGGCCGACCGGCTGAACCTGGTGGCCGGCGGCGCGCGCGTGGGCTATGACGGCGTGTCGGTGGACGCGCTGGCGGCGCAGGGCGGCGCGCCGGCCGTGGCGCTGGACGTGGCGGCGCTGGGCGGCATGTACGCCAACAGCATCCGGCTGGTCGGCACCGAGGCCGGGGTGGGCGTGAACGTGGGAGGCAACGTGGCCGCCCTGACCGGCAGCCTGTCTGTCAGCGCCAACGGCGACGTCAAGATTCTGCCGTCGGGCCGCATGCAGGCGGCCACGGACCTGTCCGTGCAGAGCGGGCGCGGCCTGGCCAACCAGGGGGTGGTCACGGCGGGCGGCGCCATCGCGCTGAACGCGGCCGGCAGGATCGAGAACACTGGCGAGATTTCCGGCGGCAGCGGCGTCAGCATCGCGGGCGGCCAGCTCGGCAATGGCGGCACCATCGTGTCCCGGGGCGGCGCCCTGCAGATCGGCGCCGCCGGCGACGTCCGGAACCTGTCGCCGGGCCGCCTGCAGGCGGCCGCCGGCCTGTCCGTGCGCAGCGCGGGCCAGATCGTCAACGAAGGCGCCGCCACCGCCGGCGGCGGGCTGGCGCTGAGCGCCGACGGCAGCGTGGTCAATAGCGGCGGCCTGTCGGCCTCGGGCAATGTGGACCTGGCGGCGCGCCAACTGGACAACAGCGGCGTCCTCACCGCCGGCCTGCAGGCCGATGGATCGGTCAGCCCCTTGGGCGCGTTCTCCGCCCAGGTGCAATCGTTGCGCAACAGCGGAACCCTGGTCGCGGGCGGGGACGCTCGCGTCACGGCCGACGCGCTGAACCTGTCCGGCGGCCGTTTCGCCGCCGGCGGCGCCCTGGCGGTGGAGGCCCGCGGCGCGGTGCGGAACGCGGACGGCCAGTTGTATGGCGCGTCGGTGGACCTGAAGGCGGGCAGCCTGGACAACGCCGCAGGCAAGCTGACCAGCGGCGGCGCCTTGACCGCCCTGATCGACGGCGCCGTGGACAACGCGGGCGGCACGCTGGCGGCGGCGGGCGGGCTCGACTTGCGGGCGCAGTCCCTGTCGAATGCGAGCGGCGGCGTGGTGTCGGGCGACAGCGTGGCGCTGCGCGCGTCGGGCGGCATCGACAACCAGGGCGGCGCGGTGCAGGCCGCCGGCGCGCTCTCCATCGAGGGCGGCGCGCTCGACAACCGGGACGGCAAGCTGCTGGGCGGGTCGGTCGACATCAAGGCCGCCAGCCTGGACAACCGCAAGGGCGTGGCGCACGCCGACGGCAGGCTTGCCGTGGACAGCGCGGGCGCGGTGAACAACCAGGACGGCGGCTTGTACGGCGGGTCGGCCGGCGACAAGGTCAGCATCAAGGCCGCCAGCCTGGAGAACCAGGCCGGCAAGCTGGTCAGCGGCGGCGCGCTGGACGTGAATACGGCGGGCCATGCCGACAATACCGGCGGCACGGTGGCGGCGCAGGGCGCCGCCGGCATCCAGGCGCAAAGCCTGGCCAACACGGGCGGCCTGATCGCCGCGGCTGGCCTGACCCTGCGGACCCTGGGCACGCTGGACAACGCGGCAGGCCTGATCCAGGCCGACGGCGCGTTGGACCTGGCCGCCGCCGCGCTCGTCAACCGCGACACGCTGGCCGACGGCGCCAGCGGCCCGCTGGGCGTAATGGGCGGAGACGTCACGCTGAACGCCGGCTCCATCGACAACCAGGCCGGACGCATCGGCGCCGGCCAGACCCTGGGCGTCGCCACCGGCGTACTGAACAACGCGCGCGGCAACGTGTCCTCGGACGCCAGCGCTAGCCTGGCCTTCAGCAGCCTCGTCAACGACGCCGGAGCCATCGCGGCCGGCACGTCGCTGGACCTCGTCGCCGGCGCGCTGGACAACACCGGCAAGATCCATTCGGCGCAGGACCTGACCATCACCGCCGGCAGCCTGACCAACCGCGCCAGCGGCGAGATCGTCGCCGCGCGCGACAACACCCTCAACGTGTCGGGAGCGCTGTCGAACGCCGGCCTGATCGACGGCGGCCATACCCGCATCGACGCGGGCAGCGTCACCAACACCAGCCGCATCTATGGCGACCGCATCAGCATCCAGACGCCCGCGCTGCTGAACGATGCCGATGCCGTCATCGCCTCGCGCGGCGACATGGACCTGGGCGTGGGCACGCTGACCAACCGCGAGCACGCCCTGATCTATGCCGGCGCCGACCTGCGCGTGGGCGGCGCGCTGGACGCCGCGGGCCGCGCCGCGGGCCAGGCCGCGCTGTTGTCCAATGAATCGGCCACCATCGAGGTCGCGGGCAACGCGGATATCGCGGCGGCGGCGCTGCACAACCGCAACATGCATTTCGCCAGCGAAACCGTCGAGGTCAGCCGGGGGCCGAAGCTCTACTACCGCCTGGAAAACTCCACCGAGTTCCTGGATGGGTCCAAGCTCTGGCTGTGCGACGCGGTGACCGAACTGTGCGGCCGCGATCCCGTGACTTTCCTGGACGACGATTCCGAGCGGCGCCTGTTGCTGCCGTCCACGACGTATCCGGAGTCGCGCTACGGTCCGCCGTTCGACTACGTCAAGGGCGAAAAAGGCAAGGCCGGCGTCGCCGCGCCCATTCCGCCTGCATGGCTGCCCGATCGGCAAGTATGCGACGGCCCCGGCGGAGACGCCGGCGGCTCGTGCGTCACCGAAGTGGGCGGGCCGCGCTACAAAGTGGGCGATCGGATCTGGAGCGTGTTCGGCGTCACCGAGCCGGGGCCCGTGCCGCCCATGGTCGCGGTGAAATGCAACGTCAACGAGACCTGCCTCGTATCGACGCCGGAGCGCGACCAGGCGCTGGCGGTCAACAAGGCCCGCCACGACGAGCTGGGCAGCAAGATCTACGCCTTCAACGCCGATTTCAACAACCGCCTGGTCACGAACTTCTTCTACTACAAGGTCGAGGAAGTCGTCATGGAAAGCCGCACGGTTTCTACCGATCCGGCCAAGATCATCGTCGGCGGCGCGGCCAGGTTCACTGGCGCCGTCACCAACGACAAAAGCCGCATCATCGCGGGCGGCACGCTGTCCGTGGACGGCCCGGCGATCAACAACATCGGTGCGCAGGGAATCCGCTCGATCGAGCGCGTGGGCTCCGAAGTCCGCACCGTGGCCAAAGGCGGCGGGCGCAAGGAAAGCTGGTCCGACTACCGGGACGTCGCCGCGCCCCAGCGCATCGACCTGGCGGTCGCCAGTTCCGACGGCAACACCGCGCCGCCCGCCACGGGCAACCAGAAGCCGGGCGCCAGCGCCGTGGCGGGCGCGTTGGCGCCGGCGCGGGTGATGGAAGTCGGCCTGCCCGGCAGGGGCATCATCCGCGTGGTCACGTTGCCGCCGACGATCCCCACCAGCTCGCTCTACCGCATCATGCCGGGGCTGAACGAGCGCTATCTGGTCGCCACCGACAGCCGGTTCCTGGGGCAGCTCCAGCCCGTGTCCAGCGACTTCCTGCTGCAGAAGCTCAACGAAGACAGCGGCCACTTCCTCAAGCGCCTGGGCGACGGCTTCTATGAGCAGAAGCTGGTCGCCGAGCAGATCATGCTGGCCACCGGCCAGCGCTTCGTCGGCGACTACACCGACAACGAATCGCAGTACAAGGCGCTGCTGAGCGCCGGCGCGGACTTCGCCGGCAAATTCGGCCTGACCGTCGGCACGGCCTTGTCCGAAGAGCAGATGCGGCATCTGACCAGCGATATCGTATGGCTGGTCGAGCAGACCATCATGCTGCCCGACGGCACCCAGCAGAAGGTGCTGGCGCCGCAGGTCTACCTGGCTGTCCAGCCGGGCGACCTGCGCGGCGACGGCACGCTGATCGCCGGCCGCGACACGCAGATCAAGACCGCGGGCGACGTCAAGAACAGCGGCACCATCGGCGCGCGCAACGCGCTGGTGGTCGAGGCGCAGAACATCCGCAACACCGTCGGTTCCATGCAGGGCCAGACCGTGAACCTGGCCGCCCGCAACGACATCGACAACATCGCGGGTCTGCTCAAGGGCGACGCAGTCGCCCTCAGCGCCGGGCGCGATATCAATCTGACGGCCACCACCCAATCCAATGCCAGCGGCGGCGTCAGCAGCACGCGCATCGACGGCGTGGCCCGCATCGACGCGGGCACCCTGAACGCGCAGGCCGGGCGCGACTTCAACGCCCAGGCGGCGGCCATCGTCGCCAGCGGCGACGCCCGCATCCAGGCCGGCAACAACATCAATCTGACCACCGCCGAAGAGCGGTACGCGGAGTCTTACAACTACGGCAAGAAGAACCGCGCCGAGATGCACTCGTCCACCGAAGTGGGTTCGAGTATCGCGGCCGGCGGCAACCTGACACTGGTCGCCGGCCGGGACGTCAACGCGCGCGCCGCGGAAGTCATGTCCGACAAGCAGCTTGCGGTAGGCGCGGGGCGCGACATCAATGTGGCCGCCGGCACCGACAGCCACTACGCGTACAACGAGACCTACTACAAGCAGCGCGGCTTCCTGTCCAGCAAGAGCGAGCACCGCAAGACGGAATCCGATTGGACGAGCTCGGCCTCGTCCACGTTCACGGGCGACAGCGTGGTGATGATGGCTGGGCGGGACCTGAACGTGGCGGGCTCCAACGTCGCGGCGCAGAATGACCTGGTCATGTCGGCCGACCGTAACGTCAACATCGTCGCGGTGCAGAACAAGTCCGACGAATACCAGTACGAGAAGGTGAAGAAGTCGGGCTTCGGTGCATTGGGCGGGTTCAGCTATGGCAGCCGGCAGCAGACGGATTCAGTGGAAGGGTCCAAAGTATTCCACTCGGGCAGCACCGTGGGCAGCGTCGCCGGCGACACCCTGATCAACGCGGGCGGCGCGCTGAACATCATGGGCAGCAATGTCCTGGCGCGTCAGGGCGACCTGACCTTGATCGGTCGCGAAGTGAATATCGGCGCGCTGATGGATACCGCGCGCGAAAAGGAGTTCCACGAAGTCAAGCAGAGCGGGCTGAGTGTCAGCGCCAGCACGCCGCTGGTCAGCGCCATGCGGACTGCCGGCCGTATGGGCGAGGCTGCGGGCAAGACTGACAACAAGGTCATGCAGGGGTTGGCGCTGGCGACCACGGGTCTTGCGGCATCCAACGCGTATGACGCGATCCAGGCCGATCCCCGGGCAGCAGGCGGCCTCAACATCAGTATCAACCTGGGTTCGAGCAAGAGCCAGAGTGCCACGAAGCGCGAGTCCTCGTCGGTCAGCGGTTCCACCGTGGCCGCGGGGCGCGACCTGACCATTGTTGCGCAGGGCGGGGGGAGGGCGTCCAACGTGACGGTGACGGGGTCGAACCTGTCCGCGGGCAACAACGCGGCGATCAAGGCCGAAGGCGACATCCTGCTGCAAGCGGCGCAGAACACGTTCGAGCAGCACAGCACGAACAAGAGCAGCAATGCCAGCGTTGGGGTGGGCGTCACCCTCGGTTCGCAAGGCGTGGGCTTCACCCTGAACGTCGCAGCCAGTGCCGCGCGCGGCAAAGCCGACGGCAAGGACACCAGTTGGACTACCAGCACCGTGACAGCGGGCAACGTGCTGGGCCTGCAATCGGGCGGCAATACGTCGCTGATCGGCGCCATAGGCCAGGCCAGACAGATCGTGGCGTCGGTGGGCAACAACCTGCGTATCGAGACCCTGCAAGACACTAGCCACTACGAGTCCAAGCAGCAAAGCGCGGGCATCGCCGGCAGCCTTTGCTACGGCTATTGCTCAAGCAGCATATCGGCCAACGTGTCGCAAGGCCAGATGAAGAGCGACTTCAAGTCCGCCACGGAGCAGGCAGGCCTGAAGGCCGGAGACGGCGGCTTCATCGTCGACGTCAAGAACAACACCACGCTCGTCGGCGGCGTCATCGCCAGCAGCGACAAGGCGGTGGCCGATGGCCTGAACAAGCTGTCCACCGGCACGCTGGTCACCCAGGACCTCGAGAACAACGCCAGCTACAAAGCCAGCCAGGTCGGGATCAGCGGCGGATCCGACTGGGGTGGATCCGGCGGCCTGGGCACGGACGCCAAGGGTAACGTGGCCGGCGGCTCGAAGGCCGTACCGGGCACCAGCGTGGCGCAAACGCCAGGCGGCCTGGGCATGGGCGTGCCGACAGTCGCGGCGGCCAGCGGCAAGGGCAGTTCGACCACGCACAGCGCGATCAGCGGCGGGACGGTCGTGATCCGCGACGAAGTCGCGCAGCAGAACCTGACGGGGATGACGGCGGCGGAGACGATCGCGTCGCTGAATCGGGACACGGCTTCGGATACGTTGAACGCGCTCAAGCCGATCTTTGACAAGGAGAAGATTGAGGCGGGGTTCGATATTGCTTCCGAATTTCAGCAGCAAGCGGGCCAATTCTTGGCGAATCGGGCGAAAGAGGCGAGGGAGCTTGAGCAGGCACTAGAGAATGAGCCACCAGGTCCGCGCCGAGACCAATTGAAGCTGGCGCTCGGAAAAGCAAAAGTCTGGCAA
Source organism: Achromobacter veterisilvae (assembly GCF_900496975.1). Lineage (GTDB taxonomy): Bacteria > Pseudomonadota > Gammaproteobacteria > Burkholderiales > Burkholderiaceae_B > Achromobacter > Achromobacter veterisilvae. The sequence continues at coordinate 158,963 of NZ_UFQC01000007.1, read as the reverse complement.
CCAGGTGGAGAGATGCGCCGGTGGCTGACGGCTATATCCGCAGCGATAACTGGCAACGTGACCGGCGCCATGGGCGACATGGTTCAAGCCGCCGCCGTCAACTACTTGCAGGGACTGGCGGCGTCGGAAGTTAAGCGCATCACCGCGAACCTGGGAGATGGCGTCGAAGCCGAGGCAGCGCGAGCCGCCATGCACGCAATCGTGGGTTGCGCGGGCGCGGCGGGCAAAGGAGGGAATTGTTCGGCCGGTGCTTTAGGCGCCGGTGCCGGTTCGGTAATCAATGCCCTGCTGAGCAGCGATCAAAAGAAGTTGAATCCAGAGGAGAAGGAGGCTCGTCGTAACCTCGTTGAGTCTCTTGTGGCAGGTATTGCGCTAGCTGCTGGCACTAGCGTGGTGGACGCCGCTTTCGCCGCAGTTAACGAAACGGAAAACAATGCCTTGAGCGTACCGGAACATCAGGCGCGAATCCAGGAAATGGCACTGTGCAATCGTAATACGGTATGCGAACTAGAAGTTACAAAGAAATACAAGGAGATCGACGATCGGAAGCGGCAGGCGTTGAGGGAATGTGCGACTCCTGACGCATGCCGTGAAAAAATCGAAGAAGCAACGATGTTGCTTGAGCAGTATGCGAGCCGCGTTGCGGATTTGGAAGAAAAGCTGCGGGCCGAGGGTAGTCTCAGTGCCTCTGAGCAGGAGGAGTGGGCCCTTCTAAAGATTCACGCGCCGGTGCTGCTTGACGCGGATCGCAACGCTGCAATCAAGAACTTCATTGTGATGGGAGGTGATGAGACCAAGCAGCTTGTGTGGGACGAAATAGCGAAGGCCGGTGCGGCAGGGGCGGCGGCGGCGGTTGGGGCGGTTGGCTCTAAAAATGTAAAAGGAGGATCGGCCGGACAGGGAGAAAGAGAAACACCAACCGCACCGAAGAACAGCGCAGATTCGTTCAACTACGAAGCTGCTCCTTATCATGGAACATATGATAACGCCATTAAGAGTCGAGCCCCCGCAAACGGTCAGGAGGCGTTAAATTCGTCAATCCAAGTCAAATCTACATCTCCCAGACGAATCGGAATCGACTATGAAACAAAAGAATTCGTGGTCTTTGACAATACCCAGGATATGACATATCACGGTCACGTTCGCGCTTGGGATGATTTGCACCCGGATATGCAACGAGCCCTACAGCAGGCGGGTATGGTCGATCGTAAAGGAAAAATTCTTACGAGGTAAACCGATGAGGAAATATCAAGATTGCCAACCTATTGACAGAAAGGTTGCGGAAGATGCATTTGCCTCCCGAGATGCCAAGAATATTTGTGAGGCATTAGTGTCAGTTGCTCTAAACGATCCGGATTGGCGATGGGCGCAGAATCAATGTCTATACTTTCTTGAAAATAAGAGTTCTGAGATCCGAGGGCTCGCAGCTACTTGCTTAGGCCATATTGCAAGGGTTCATCGTCAACTTGAAAAGGAGAAGGTTCTCTCCGCACTTCGTGAGCATCTTAACGATGATCCGATTTCGGGGAGGGTCGAGGATGCGTTGGACGACATTGGTATGTTCTTGAAATAGTTCCAAGAATAGGATGCCGTCTTGGGCGCCAAGCTCTCAGACATAGTTAGGTTGGTATGGCGTGCGGGTTTTAAGTACGCCGCAGCATAGATGCGCCAACTTTCTCATGGCCGCGCTAGGCGTTGGTGCAACAGCCGCGCGTAAAGAGCGCGGATATGGGGATTGGGACGAGCGCCGACGACAGCAGCCATGTGGAACGTGGCATGCACCCGAGAGAGACCGGCCTTAATTTGGTCTGAAGCCTTATTTTACTGCCTGGCAGGGGGCGCTAGGCTCTTTCTAAATTTTCCAATTATATTGAAAACTAATCAATTTTCTGTGCTTCGCATGGTGCGAATTTCCCTACTCTGAAATAAATGAGATGGTGGCTATTTCGCCAGTGTCGCCCAGATATGGGGGAGATATCTGCCGAGTAGTCGCATATCGGTTTCGGCATGTCACTACGTCGAGAGAATATTTGGCCTATGTCGTTTTCAAGAAAATTTTCCCGCTTTCTTCCGCGCTTATCCTTGCCCTGCGGCCTGGCGCTGTCCGTCCTGGTGCTCACCGGTTGTTCGCAACTGAACCGTGTGGGTCGTGACTTGATGAGTAAACCGTATGATGCCCCCGTTGCGCGGGCGGCCGCTGCAGCCGTGGATCCCTCGCCGTTGCGCGAATGGTTCCCCGACATGGCTCCGCCCTTGAGAGTACAAGCTAGGGGTAATCATGTATTTGCCAGATCCAGGCTCAACTGGTCATTCTCCATATCGGAAAAGCTATCTATCGCTGCGGCGCCAGTCTGCTTCGGTGGATTGAGTGACCATGATACTGATGGCACCACGGCTTTCTCCGGCGTCAGCATGCAGTTGGACAAGGGCGAAGCGAAATGGCTCTTTAGCCAGATAAATTGGGTGGCTCCCTACACGATCAAGATGGACAGTCTGCAAGTGGGGGACGTGCTGCTTACGAAGGAAGTCATTGCTCAACTTCCAGATGATGCCGCTATGCAGGCCTACAAGGCACGGGCTGCTGACATGGACAAAAAGCGGCATGTCAGTGTGATTCGCAACGGACAATATCTGATCGTCGAACGTCGTCCAAGAAAATTGCGCCAATGCTCATATATCGTTTATATGACCGAAAACGACATGATCAACTTGGTGCCTGCCGTGGTCCAGCACCGGGGGCATGTCACTGGGATACCTGCCTCGACCACCGTTTATGAGCGCGCCCTGGATATCTTTCCGCGCGATGAGGAAGTGGAATGGTTCTTCGCACAGGAGTATGCGGCAGGGATTGCGTGGCTTACCTTCGGCGGCTCGAAAAACCGTGATATACGCAAGCAGTTCTTGTCCGCCACGGAGCAGGCCATTGCTAGAATGGCCAAGCAGGATGGCATCGATCCAGGAAAGATCGAGGACAAGGTGTTTCGCGATGCCGCCTATGTTTACTATGTGGCGCTCTACATCGGCAACAACGCGACGTTGCAAATCCAGGATTACCTTGCGCAGCAGCGGCTGCATGACGGGATCATGTTGAGTAAGCCTGATCCTAAGGCTGTGGAGTATCGAGAGCGGCTATTGCGGCATTGGTGGGATGAGCTGCGCGTACGAAACCAGGGGGATCAGCCTGCAAAGCCGGATGTGGCGGCATCAATCAGCGCGCTTGAGACGCTTTGATTTTTAGATAGGCGAAACGTTCTGATGACGGCGCTATCTTTAAAAATAACCAATCGAATAAATTCCATGTATATAAAATATCTAGTCCCCGTTATCGTGCTCCTGTTGTCTGGTTGTGCGGTCAAACATCCTTTAATGCCTGAAAAATATGATCCAAGCCAGCATGCGCGCTTGCGCGTTGGCATAGATTGGGTCAGTGTCGGCATCTATTTCAATCAGGATTGCTACGATGATGATTGGCAGCGTGCCCAGCTCACAAGCATCACGGCTCGAGGCATGACCCAGGTGCTAAGCCGCTCTATAGGCATGCCGGAATCGGATCTTATTGATATGGGCGCGTATTCTGAGTTTGTCATGCCGGCCAACATGCCGATTACATTGAGTCAGAGAGGGGGCGGAACCGTACCTGGAGGCAATATGCAGTCCTATACAACACCATGGCATTATCCGGTGACAGTCGTATTCGAGGCTGGCAAAGACTATGAATTGTGGAGCTATCAGCGCCGCCCCGTTGTCCGTGAACTGATTGTGGTTGACGGAAAGGTCACCGGCGGGAAGATACTGAAGGATCTGCCCAAGGCTGATGCATGTGATCGGCCACCGATGCCCCCACAACCGATGCCGCGCGGCGGGCAAGACGTCATTTGATGCCAGTGGATTTCACAGATAAGGTGTCACAGATCAGGCGTCTGTCTGACGCCTTATTTCCAACGAGCCCGGAAGAAGGCGGGTATGGTCGATCGTAAAGGCAACATTCTTGTGGAAGTAAAGCGTGAGGAAATATCAAAATTCCCAACTTATCGAGAGAAGGGGTGTAGAAGATGCATTTGTCTCCAGAGATACCAAGAAGGCTCTTTTCAAGCTCAAAGTCTATTGAGAAGCTGATAGGGATTTTTGTTCCACGGATTTGAGCGTTCGATAGAGAAGACGAGTCGACGAAATCACAGAATTCAGACAAGTCTGATTGGAAATGTGCTGCCGGCACTCTAAATTCCAAGCAACGGCTTAAGCACTACGGCATCCATCCCACTCTTGATATCCCCGCCCATTGCCGTTGGCAATTGGTCCCCTTTCTCCACAGAAGCGATTGGCCGGAACCCCGGGCCCTTCCGAGGCAGGACGCCGTTTGCTTTTGGATGCCGCTCAAAAAAATAGACGGACATCCGACCGTCCCACCTTGTCGCCCCGGACCGCCGCAGCCGCGGCTGAGCATGGAATGAAAGATGAAGAAGCTACTGTCGATTGCAGTGATTGTTCTGGGCGGCTGCGCGGTCCAGCAGCCCACGCCTAAATTCGAACTGGATAAGCAGGCCAATCGGGCGGCTATACAGTCGGGCCGGCAGGTCGAGATCTTCTACCATGCCGACGACTATGCCGTGGTGGATCTTGGCGGTTCGAAATCGGCGGGTTTGCTGGGCATTCTGGGGCCGATTGGCCTGTTGGCGGGTATGACCGCCAATGTGGCGCACTCGCTGGATTCAAAGGCGCGCACCGTGCGGCGGTCGGAAGAATTTTCCAAGCTGATTGCCGATAACCTGCCCGATCAGAGCATTAACCGGGACTTTGCGCGGAAGGTCGGCGATCTGCTGGAACAAGAAGGGCGGCAGGTCAAAGTGACGAAAGTGACGCGGCCGGGTGGAAACGAGGATTTGGCGCTGAGCATGTCCGAGGACCTGGTGCCCACGGAAGGGTATATGCAGTTGCTGTTGCGCTTGAGCGCCGGTTATGGCGCCACCTCGGCCACGGATACCTACAAGCCGGTGACGATCATCGAGTACGCCTTGAAGGACGCCGACGGCAAGGCGCTCATGTCGCGGTCGTTCACGCGGTATTACGGCGAGTCGGACAAAACCTTCATGACGTACGCGGGTTTGCTTGGCGATTATCAGGGCGCGCGGGAAGAGTTGAGCGCCAAGTTGAACTATTGGAGCGAGCCGCTCTATACCGAGATTTTCCGCTTTTCCGAACCGGTGGCGGCGAAATAAGCAGGCATGGCGTTTTTCCATGGGACAGGGCATCAGCCCCCGTTTTCCATCCACCCCAATCATCGGGATCGGATAGGGATAAATCCATCCGCGCCCAGGCCGCGTGGACGGCCCGCAAGGTTGTAGTCTGGCACCTTGCCGGCATTCCTCGTCGGCACATCGCCGTCGATCCCTGCGGCGTGGCGCAGGAGCAAGGGGCCCGCGTTGGGCAAAGGCAAGGGGCAATGGTTTTCTAATTGAGAATCATTGTTAATATTGCGGCACTCACGCATTTGCCGCTTCCACCGCCATGTCCCGTCCTCCCCGCCACCTGAAAGGATGGCTCGCCTACTACGGCGAGCTGGTGGGCTCGTGGGCCAAGCGCAACTCGCGGCCCTGCGACGCCGAGGATGCCGCGCAGGACGTCATGGCCGGTCTGCTGAGCGGCGGCGGCTCCGGCGTATTGAACGGCAAGTCCTATTTGTACCGGGCGACGCGGAACCGCCTGATCAGCGAGATCAGGCGGCAGACGCGCCACGACGAGATCTCGCTGGAGGCGCTGGCGGACGACGATCTTGCGCTGCTGTACGATCCGGAGGCCAATGTGCGGGCCAGCGAGCTGGCCGACGCGTTGGAGCGCGCGCTGGCCAGCCTGCCGCTGAAGAAGCGGCAGGCCTACGTCTGGTGCCGCCTCGAAGGCTATACGCAGCCCGAAGTCGCGCAGCGCATGGGCTTGGCGCTCAACACGGTTGAACGCTATATCATGGACGCCACGCGGGAAGTCCGCGAACAGCTCCAACACTTTTGCCCGGATTGACCTGCCGCGCAATGACAACCCCCACCCCCATCGACCCCGACACCTTGCTTGATCCGCGCGACGCGGCCGCGTATTGGTTCGCCCGCGCGCATTCGGCGCGGATGGACGAGGCCGAACGCCGGAAATTCGACGCGTGGCGGCGGGCCGATCCTGCGCATGACCGGGAGTACCGGCGCGCGTGCGGTATCTGGAACGCCAGCGGACGGTTGGGCGCCGACCGGCTGCGCGCCCTGGTCCAGGAACCGCCCGCGGTAGCGCGCCGGCCCGCACTGGCGCGCCGCCGGCTGATGGCGGGGTTGGCCCTGGCCTCTGCCGCCGCCGTGGCCGCGATACTGCCCCGCTGGCTCGCGGGCGACCCGGGTTACGCCGCGCAATACGCCACGCAGCCGGGGCAGCGCCAGCAGGTGTCCCTGCCGGATGCGTCCGTGGTGGACTTGAATACCGGCACGCAACTTTCGGTCAAGCTGTATGCGGATCGGCGCGTGGTGGAGCTTGCGGCGGGCGAAGCCACGTTTTCCGTCACCCCCGACCCGAGCCGGCCGTTCTACGTCGAAGCCGGCGGGGCGACCGTCCGCGTGACGGGCACGCGATTCAACGTGCGGCGCGACGGCGACGCGGTGAGCGTGGCGGTGGATTCCGGCCGGGTGGAGGTTCAGGCCGGCCACTGGTGGAATCGCAGCCAGGTTTTGCTCGGTGTGGGCCAGGGCACTCGGACCGTGGCCGACGGGGGGCTGGCGCCGCCCGGGAAGCTGGACGTCGGGAACCTCTTGGCCTGGCACGCGGGCAGGGCGGTTTTCCGCGATTTGCCGCTGTCGGACGCGGTGGCGGAAATGAACCGGTACGGCCACGCCCCGATCCGCGTGTCCGGCGCCGACGTGGCCGGGATCCGGATTTCCGGCGTGTTCAGCGTCGACAATCCCCAAGCCTTCCTGGCGCTGCTGCCGGCCATTGCGCCGGTGCGCGTGCAAACCGGCGCGGATGGCGCGGCCCTGATCGTGCGCCGGTAGCGGCCCGCGCGGCGGCTGCCCGCCCGGGTCAGGCAAACGCCAACTGAAGATACAAATAATTACTAATTACCCGCGATTTTCCATCAGGGATTTGTTGGCGACAGGCGTCCTGTCTCCCAAGGGCATCGCTCCGATGCCGCTGCCCGCCGTCAGGATTCGCCGCAACCGGCCCACTGGCGCGCGTTGATCCAAGATCCCTTCTGGAAAGCTTGTTCCGTGAACCGTAAACCCTCTGGATTCCTTTCTCGCGCTGCGCGCCAAACCCCGGCGCGCCTCCGGCCGCGTGGCCCGGCGCCGGCGCGCGGGCTGACTGTGTTGGCCATGTCCCTGCTGCTGGCGCTGGCCTTGCCGCCGCACTCGGCCCGGGCGCAGGAGGCGCCGCTGTCGCTCAATATTCCCGCGCAATCGCTGGAGGGCGCATTGACGCAGTTGGCGACGCAGGCGTCGCTGGAACTGGCTTACGCGCCCGACACGGTCCGCGGGCTGAACGCGCCCGCCGTGTCCGGCAGCCTGACGCCCGATCAGGCGTTGCGGGCCTTGCTGGCCGGTTCGGGGCTCGCGTTCGAACGATCGGGCCGCAACGTATCCCTATCGCGCGAGGCGGATTCGTCGAGCGTGATGATGAACACCATCACCGTCGTGGGCAAGGGCAACTCGATCACCGAGGGCACGGGGTCCTACACCACCGGCGCCATGAGCACGGCCACCAAGCTGCCGCTGACCATCCAGGAAACACCGCAATCCGTCAGCGTGGTCACGCGGCAGAAGCTGGACGACTTCGCCATGCAGACGATCGACGACGTGGCCAACAGCACCACGGGCATCACCGTCAACCACTGGAGCAACGACCGGTCGCGCTATTTCTCGCGCGGTTTCACGATCAACACTTTCCTGCTGGACGGCCTGCCCGTTTCCTATGAGACGGACACGTCCACCTACAGCACGACGGCCATGTACGACCACGTGGAAGTGGTGCGGGGCCCCACGGGCCTGATGACCGGCATGGGCGACCCTTCCGGCACCATCAATTTCGTGCGCAAGCAGCCGACGGATTCCGCGCAGTTCATCGCCACCGCGCGCGCGGGCAACTGGGACAATTTCTCGGGCGAACTCGATGCGGGCGGCCCGCTGAACGACAGCGGCTCCGTGCGCGGCCGCTTCGTGACGTCGCAGCAGTCGCGGGACTACTTCACCGATGGCTACAGCAGCCGCAAGCAGTTGTACTACGGCGTGGTCGATATCGACCTGGCCGCCCATACCACCTTGACCCTGGGCGGGTACTCCAACCGCGAGGACAACCCGGGTTCCGAATGGATGGGCGTGCCGACCGCGCTGGACGGCTCGCCGCTGGACATCCGGCGGTCGCGCCGGTTCTCGCCGTCGTGGAGCTATTGGGACAAAAGCGAATACAGTCTCTTCGCCGAACTGAAGCACACCTTCGAGAACGGCTGGATCGCGCGGGCGGCGGCCCGCGGCGTCAACGCCAAGTCGTCGCTGGACGGCGCGTACTTCGTCAACGGCGGCTACGACGGGCAGGACGGCGTGATGTACGACGTGATGGGCGGCCGCTACGACTACGACAAGAAGCAGCGCAGCTTCGACCTGTCCGCGCAAGGCCCGATTACGCTGTTCGGCCGCGAGCACGAGATCGCGGTGGGCGCAAGCTACCGCAACGACCGCTGGCTGGACAACGGCTACAGCTATCTGGACGAGCCGGACGGCTACCTGATGGTCGCCGGCGTCAACCCCTACACCTGGGACCCGGATTCCCTGCGCCGCCAGGACTTCGTCAAAGACACGATGTGGCGGCGCGACCAGCGCTCCGAACTGACGTCGGCCTATGCCACGGGCCGCTTCCGCCTGGCCGATCCGCTGAACATGATCCTGGGCGCGCGCCTGGATTGGTTCGACTTCGACAACAAGCAGACCCAGGGCAGTTGGAGCAGCCATCGCAAGTTCGGCGAAGACGCGCATTTCACGCCCTACGCCGCGCTGATCTATGACCTGAACGACAACCACTCGGTCTACGCCAGCTATTCCAGCATCTTCAAGCCGCAGTACTACCTGGACACCTCCGGCACCGTGATCAAGCCGGTGGAGGGCACCAACTACGAGATCGGCTTGAAAGGCAGCTATCTGGACGAGCGCGTCAACGCCGCCATCGCGCTGTTTTCGACCACGCAGACCAACTTGCCGCAGGCGGTTACGGACATCGCGTCGTGCTTCGTCGCCACCAACTGCTACCGCGCGGTGGGCGAGGTGAAGAGCGAGGGCGTGGAGATCGACATCAATGGTGAATTGCTGCCGCGCCTGAACGTGGGGATCGGCTATTCCTACACCCGCGCCAAGGTTTCAAGCGGCGGCGTGGACGGCGCGGCCGGCCAGCCCTACGCCAGCTACATCCCGCAGCACCAGTTCAAGCTGGCGGCGATGTATCACCTGCCCGGCGGGTACGAGAAATGGCGGGTCGGCGGCGCCGTGCGCGCGCAAAGCAAGATCACGACCCAATCCTTGACCGGCAGCGCCGGCTATGTCGTGAAGCAGTCGCCCTACGCGGTGGTCGACCTGGTCGCCGGCTACAGCGTGAACCGCCAACTGGATGTCCAGTTGAATGTGAACAACCTGTTCGACAAGCGCTACTTCGATTCGCTGCAGGGCAACAACGGCGGCAACTACTACGGCACGCCGCGCAGTTTCCTGCTGACCACGCGCTATCAGTTCTAGATGGGATCGGGCGCGCGCGGCAGGACGCGCGCGCCCGCCGTGCCAGGGCCTCAGACGGGCCAGCCGGCCTGGCGGTAGGCCGAATCCCAGAACATCCATTCCAACTGCGCGGCATGCGTGTAGGCCTGATGCATGGCCTCGCGCGTTTCCGCCGACGCGGCTTCCGCGCTGCGGTCCACGGTGGCGATGACGGCGCGCACCAGCGCGTGGAATTCCTCGCCGGCGTAGGCGTCGATCCACGCTGCGTAGGGGTTGGGTTTGGCCGCGCGCGCCTGGATGTCGCGGCCGATCTCGGCATAGATCCAGAAGCACGGCAGCAGCGCCGCAAGCGCCACCGGGTAGGGGGCGCTCCAGGCGGTGGCGATCAGGAAGCTGGTGTAGTGGTGGCTGGCGGGCGACAGCGGCGTGGCTTCGAAGGTGGCCGCGTCGATGCCGAACTGCTTCATGAAGCCGGCGTGCAGGCTGCGCTCGACGATGACGGCACCCTTGGCCGCGTCCGCGAACTGCACCACGCCGTCGGCGTGGTCGGCCTTGGCCGCCGCGATGGCCAGGGCGCGCCCGAACGCGACCAGGTAGTGGGCGTCCTGGATCATGTAGTGGCGAAAGGCGTTCTCATCGAGCTGGCCGCTGGCCAGTTCCTGGTTGAACGGCATGGTGCGCGTTTTTTCGTACAGCGCGGCGTTGCGCGCCCAGGCGTCGGAACTGAAAGACATGGGGTTTCCTCAAGACAGGCCCGCCGGCGCGCAAGAACGCGCCGGCCCGTAAGGGGCTAGGGTACCAAAGACGGCGCAGGGGCCTGCCGTCCTATTGCATGTACCAGCCGTGGCTGACCACGAACGACTGGCCGGTGAGCGCGGCGCTGGGAAAGGCGGCCAGGAACAGGGCGGTCCGCGCCACGTCCTCGACGGTCGTGAACACCCCGTCCACTGTGTCGCCCAGCATGACTTTCTTGACGACGTCTTCCTCGCTGATGCCCAGCTCTTTGGCCTGTTCCGGGATCTGTTTTTCCACCAGGGGCGTGCGCACGAAGCCCGGGCAGATCACGTGCGAGCGCACGTTGTGGGCCGCGCCCTCCTTGGCGAGCACGCGGGCCAGGCCCAGCAGCGCGTGCTTGGCGGCGACATAGGCGGATTTCAGTGGCGAGGCTTCGTGCGAATGGACCGAACCCATGTAGATGACGACGCCGCCCCGATCGCCCTTGTACATATGCTTGAGCGCCGCCTTGGTTGTGAGGAAGGCGCCGTCGACGTGGATCGCCTGCATCTTCTTCCAGTCGGCGTAGGCGAAGTTCTCGATGGGGTTCACGATCTGGATGCCGGCGTTCGAGACCAGGATGTCGATGCCGCCATAGGCGGCGGCCACGCGGTCGATGCCCTGGTTCACGGCCTCTTCGCTGGTGACGTCCATCGCGACGCCCATGGCCTTGCCGCCAGCCTGCTCGATTTCCCGGGCGACGGCCTCGGCGCCCGCCTGGTTCAGGTCGGCGATCGCGACCGCCGCGCCCGCGCGCGCGAGCGTCAGGGCGATTTCCTTGCCGATGCCGCTGGCGGCGCCGGTGACGACGGCGGTTTTTCCGTTCAGGTCATGCTGCATGCTGTTACCTCCAGGTTGGGATTGACTGTGGGCCGGGCTGGGCCGCGTCGCCCACGGATGCAGGGAGCATGGTTCGATGGTAGCGCTTCAGCATGAGAGCAGGCTGAACGCGGGCGGCGCGGGGGGGCCCGCGCCGCGCCGGAGGGCTCAGGCGGACCGTTTGCCGTGATGGCGGGCGTAGTCCAGCAGGGCGTCGCGCAGCACGACCGCCTGGTTGTGTTCGGCGTCGTGGGCGCCGTACAGCAGGGTCAGCGGCCGTTTGCCGGCGGCCTCCAGCAGGGCGGCCATGCGGTCCTGCTGTTCGGGCGCGGCCAACTCGGCCAGATACTTGCGGCGAAATTCTTCCCAGCGTTCCTCGACGTGGTTGAACCACTTTCGCAGTTCGGCGGTGGGCGCGAGGTCGCGGGCCCATTCGTCCAGCCCCAGGTCGGCCCGGCGCAGCCCGCGCGGCCAGACGCGGTCCACGAGCGCCCGGTAGCTGCCCGCCGGGCCGGTGCCTTCGTAGACGCGCTGCAGGGTGATGACGGGCGGTTTCATGGCGGCTCCTCGGGATCGTGGCGGCTGACCCCGCCTACTTTAGCGCCCGCCGCGCCATTTCACGGCTTTTCCGGGCGGCCGGGGGACGCGCCGCAGGCGCGCAGCAGCGCGAAACCGGCGATGGCGGACGCCAGCGACCCCGTCAGGACGCCGATCTTGGTGGCGTCCACGGCGGCCGGGTCGGTGAAGGCCAGGGCCCCGATGAACAGGCTCATCGTGAATCCGATGCCGCACAGCAGGGCGACCCCGTACAGTTGCGGAAAGGTGGCATGCCGCGGCAGGCTGGCGATGCCGCTCTTGATGGCCAGCCAGGCAAAGCCGAACACGCCCACCTGCTTGCCCAGGAACAGGCCCAGGGCCACGCCCAGCGGCACGGGCTGCGCCAGGCTCCCCAGGCCCAGGCCGGCGAAGGACACGCCCGCGTTGGCAAAGCCGAACAGCGGGACGATCAACAGGGCAACCGGCTTGTGCAAGGCATGTTCCAGCGCGTGTAGCGGAGAATGCGCGCCGGGCTGCCCCTGGTTCTGCGGGCGCAGCGGGATGGCCAGCGCCAGCGCCACGCCGGCCAGCGTGGCATGCACGCCGGACTTGAACACGAAATACCACAGCACCGCGCCGATCAGCAGATAGGGCGCCAGGCGCAATACGCCCGCGCGGTTCAGGCAGAACAGGCAGGCCAGCAGGGCGCCCGACATGCCCAGGGCGAACGTGTTGAGCGTCGACGTATAGAACAGCGCGATGATGACGATGGCGCCCAGGTCGTCCAGGATAGCCAGCGCGGTCAGGAAGATCTTCAGCGATGTCGGCACGCGGCTGCCCAGCAGCGCCAGGATGCCCAGCGCGAACGCGATGTCGGTCGCGGCGGGGATGGCCCAGCCGCGCAGCGTGCCGGGGCTGCCGGCGTTGACCAGCACGTAGATCAGCGCGGGCAGCGCCATGCCGCCCAGCGCGGCGATGCCCGGCAGGACGATGCGGGCGGCGCCGCGCAACTGGCCGTCCAGCACTTCGCGCTTGATCTCCAGCCCGACCAGCAGGAAAAACACGGCCATCAGGCCGTCGTTGATCCAGTGCAGCACGGTTTCCTTGAGCACGATCGGGCCCGCCTGGAAGCCCAGCTTGGTTCCGAGCGCGCCGAAGTAATACGGGGCGGCGGGGCTGTTGGCGACCGCCAGCGCGACCAGGGCGGCCAGCATGAGAACGTAGCCGCCCAGCGCTTCGGAGCGGAGGAACGACTGGAGGAACGAGGGGGATTTGAGGCGGGCCGAAGCCGGCGTTGTCACTGTCTGGGCGTCCTTGAGTGCCGCGGGATCGTGTCCGGCGCGATCCTGAATTCTAGCTGAATAAAGGACGGCGGGCCGCGGCGCCTGCCGGGGTCAGTGCCAGAGCAGGGCGTTCATGGCCTCGACCAGCCGGTTGCGGTAGCGCGGCAGTTGGGCTTGCACGCGCGCCTGCCGTTCCTTCCATTCGCTGGATTCCGCGCCTGCCGGCACCCGCGGCGGCGCCCAGATCGGATCGGGGAAGTGGCGGTCGCCGCGCCAGCGCGGGATCACGTGCCAATGCAGGTGCGGGACCATGTTGCCCAGCGAGGCCAGGTTGATCTTGTCGGGCGCCAGGATGGCCTGCTGCGCCTCTTCCACGACGTACACGGCCCGCATCAGCAGCTCGCGCCCGTGCGTGGACAGGCTGGTCATTTCAGCCAGGTGACCGTTCCAGATCACGCGCGTGAAGCCGGGGTAGTCCGCATCTTCCACCTCGATGATGCGCAAGTGCGGCCCCCGCCACAGCAGCGTGCCGCCGTCTTCCTGGCACAGGGGACAGTTGGGGTCGCGCGCGCTCACGGCATCACCTTGCGGTACTGGATGAAGCCGGAGCGGTCGGCGATGCGGTCGTAGAGCTGGATGGCGGTGGCGTTGGTTTCATGCGTGAGCCAGTACACACGCGCGCAGTTGGCCGCGGCGGCTTGCGCGTATACGTGTTCGATCAGCTTGCGGCCGGCGCCGGTGCCGCGCACGTCCGGGGCCACGAACAGGTCCTGCAGGTAGCAGTAGTCGCCGGCGGTCCAGGTGGACCGGTGGAAGATCCAGTGCACCAGGCCGATGGCGCGGCCGCTGTCGTAGGCCAGCGCGGCGTGCATGGGTTCGGCCGCGTCCAGGAAGCGCGCCCAGGTATTGCGCGTCACGGCGTCGTCGATGTCGACGCGGTAGAAGTCCTGGTAGCCTTTCCATAGCGGCAGCCAGGCTTCGAAGTCGGCGGCGACGATGGGACGGATTTCTACGGTACTCATGGCTTGCAGCCTCCCGGGCGTTTCAGAGTTGGTCTTCCATGGCTTCGACGATATGCCGCAGCACTTGCAGTCGAGCGTAACGCTTGTCGTTGGCGGACACCAGATGCCAGGGCGCATGGGCGACGTCGGTCCGGGTCAGCATTTCGTTGGCCGCCGCCGCGTAGTCTTTCCATTTGTCGCGGTTGCGCCAGTCTTCGTCCGTGATCTTGAAGTTCTTGAACGGCGATTTCTCGCGTTCCTTGAACCGTTCCAATTGCACGTCCGCCGTGACCGCCAGCCAGAATTTCAGCACCAGCGCGCCGCTGGCCGCCAACTGTTCCTCGAAGTCGTTGATTTCGGCGTAGGCCCGGCGCCAGTTGGCGGGCGCGGCCAGCTTCTCGACGCGTTCGACCAGCACGCGGCCGTACCAGGAACGGTCGAAGATGGCGATGCGGCCGTGGCGCGGCACCTGGCGCCAGAACCGCCACAGGTAGGGGCGGGCCAGCGCTTCGCTGTTGGGCGCCGCGACGGGGGTGATGTCGAATTGGCGGGCGTCCAGCGCATGCGTCACGCGCCGGATGGCGCCGCCCTTGCCGGCCGCGTCCTGGCCTTCGAAGACCAGCACCAGGGACCGGTCCAGGAACTTCCGGGAACGCGCGGCGCGCGCCAGCCGGCCCTGCAGCAGGCCCAGTTCGGATTCGTAATCGTCTTTGTCGATCTTGGCGTCGTAGTCCAGTTGCCCCAGGCGGTCGACCACGCGCATGGGCCGGGAATGGGCCACGAACGAGGGCGGGATGCGGGGCACGCCGCGCTGGCGCATGGCGGCCAGCACCGCCTCCGCGGTGCGGGCGGCGCGCATGTTCTCGTCGGCGCTGGGGATCACGACCCAGGGCGCGTGGCCGCTGTCCGTGCGGTTCAGCACCGACTGCCCGGCGGCGCGGATGCGGTCGTATTTCTTGTAGACCTTCAGGTCGACGGGGCTGACCTGCCATGACGTTTCCGGGCTGGCCAGGAGACGCTTGGCACGCGCCTTCTGGGCGTCGGCCGACAAGTGGAACCAGAGCTTGACGATCTGCACGCCTTCGGCGGCCAGCATCGCCTCGAAGCGCCGGATCACCGCGGCCTGCGCCTCGAGGCTGTCCTGGTTGGGCTTCTTGCGCGTGGCTTCGAGGATCAGCGGCGCGTACCAGGAACCGAACACGATGCCGGTGCTGCCCTTGGGCGGCAGGTCCTTCCAGTAGCGCCACAGCGGCGGGCGTTCCAGCGCTTCGCCTTCGCGCGGGCCATAGGCCAGCGTCTTGATGTGGCGCGGGTCCATCCATTCGTTGAGCAGGTTGACCGTGGCGCCCTTGCCGGCGCCGTCGATCCCGGCCACGACCACCAGCAGCGTCTTCTCGGCGCTGGCAAGGCGCTGGTATTGCGCGTTCAGCAGGGCGACGCGCAGCCGCGCCTCCAGCGGTTTGAATTCTTCCTTGGAGAGGCTGGGGTCGGCTTCGGCTTCGGCGAACATGGAGAGATCCGTCTGGTCGGCAATTCTGCGATCGGACGATCTTGCGGGATAAGGGCGGGGCACGCAAGCCCGGCACATGCGGTCCGGGCGGGGGCGGCCCCGGGGGTCAGAGCGCGTCGACGGGTATCTTCAGGTAGCGCACGCCGTTGTCTTCGGCCGGCGGGAAGTGGCCCGCGCGGATGTTCACCTGGATGGCGGGCAGGATGAGGGTGGGCATGGCGAGCGTGGCGTCGCGCCGCGTGCGCATGGCGACGAAATCGTCTTCGCCGATGCCGTCGCGCACATGGATGTTGGCGCGGCGCTGTTCGGCCACCGTGGTCTGCCAGGACGCGTCGCGGCTGGCGGGCGGATAGTCGTGGCACATGTACAGCCGGGTGCCGGCGGGCAGGCTCAGCAGGCGCTGGATGGAGCGGTATAGCTGATGGGCGTCGCCGCCGGGGAAGTCGCAGCGCGCGGTGCCCACGTCGGGCATGAACAGCGTGTCGCCCACGAAGGCGGCGTCGCCGATCAGGTAGGCCATGTCGGCCGGCGTGTGCCCCGGCACGTGGAGGGCCCGCGCCGTCAGTCCGCCGATGCGGAAGGTTTCGCCGTCGGCGAACAGATGGCCGAATTGGGATCCGTCCAACTGGAACTCAGGTTCCAGGTTGAAGATCTTCTTGAACACGCCCTGCACGGTCTGGATGCTTTGACCGATGGCGATGACTCCGCCCAACTGCCGCTGCAGGTAGGGCGCGGCCGACAGGTGGTCGGCGTGGGCGTGGGTTTCCAGCAGCCATTCGGTCTTCAAGCCATGCTGGCGCACGTAGTCGGCCACGCGGTCGGCGCTGCCGGTGCCGCTGCGGCCGGACTTGGGGTCGTAGTCCAGGACCGAATCGATGATGGCGCAAGCGCCGCCCGGCGCCGGTTCATGGACCACGTAGGTGATCGTGGCGGTGACGGGATCGAAAAAGCCTTGGATCTGGGGGGACATGGACGCTCGCCTGGCGGCGCATCGCTGCGCGCTCAAAACAATATATATATTTCAATAATATTGTTGAATATTCTATTGGTCAATATAATGATCAATCTTTCCTAGGCTGATCGATGCTGCCCAAATGAACGAAGTCCTGACCGAGTGCGAGGCCGCCGTCCTGCGCGAATCCGCCTCCCAGGCCTGCGCCCTGCTCAAGGCGCTGGCCAACGAAGACCGCCTGCTGCTGCTTTGCCAACTGGTGCAGAACGAACGCAACGTGGGTGAACTCGAAGCCCTGACCGGCATCCGCCAGCCGACGCTGTCCCAGCAGTTGGGGGTGTTGCGCGATGAAGGGCTGGTGGCGACGCGGCGCGAGGGCAAGTACGTCTACTACCAGATGGCCAGCTTCGAGGTCAGCCAGGTCATGAAGACGCTATCGAGTTTGTACTGCGGCCGCGCGATGGAGTCACTCAAGTGAATCTGGACTGGTCCGCCTTCACTCCCGCGCCGTCCGCCCTGGGCGGCTTGTTGATCGGCGCGGCGGCCGTGCTGCTGATGGCCGGCGCGGGCCGCATCGCGGGCATCAGCGGCATCCTGGGCGGCCTGTGGCCGATGGAGCGCGGCGGTTCGTGGCGGCCGGCCTTTCTGCTGGGTCTGTTCGCGGCGCCCTGGCTGTACCGCATCGGCGCCGCGCTGCCCGTCATCGCGGTCGAGGCCGGCACGGCCCGCCTGATCGCCGCGGGCCTGCTGGTGGGCATCGGCACGCGCTATGCATCGGGCTGCACCAGCGGCCACGGTGTCTGCGGCGTGGCGCGCGGCTCGCCCCGCTCGCTGGCGGCGACGGCGCTGTTCATGGCCGCGGGCTTCGGCGTCGTCTACGCCATGCGGCATCTGGCGGCGGGCTGACATGAACGCATTGTTCGCCTTCGCGTCGGGCCTGGTGTTCGGGTTGGGGCTGATCGTCTCCGGCATGGCCAACCCAGCCAAGGTGCTGGGCTTCCTGGACCTCGCCGGCGACTGGGATCCGTCGCTCGCGTTCGTGATGGGGGGCGCCGTGCTGGCCGCGTCCGCGGGTTTCGCCGTGTTGCGGCGGCGCCGAACCAGCCTGTCGGGCGAGCCTTTGCGCTGGCCTGCCGCGGCCGGCATCGACGCGCGCCTGGCGCTCGGCAGCCTGGCGTTCGGCGCCGGTTGGGGGCTGGCCGGCTTCTGCCCGGGCCCGGCGCTGGTGGCGGCGTCCGCCGGCGTGTCCCAGGCGCTGGTGTTCGTGGCCGCCATGCTTGCCGGCATGGCGGTATTTTCAATCCTGGAAAGAGCCAGAAGCCGGTAGGCCGGCCCGCGGGCACGCACGCGCGTGGAACAAGGCCGACGCGGTCTCGACGCGGCGGGCGGCCGCGACGTTCATTCGTAGGTGCGCACGTCGTCGATGACCTTGCCGTCGTTCGGCAGGCTGCCGGCGTCCACCCATTCCACGTCGCTGCGCAGTTTGGTCACGTCGCGCACCGATTCCGCGATGCGCTTGGCAAGTTCGTCGCTGCGCGCCTGCGATTCCACCTTGAGCACCATGCGGTCCGAGCCCATGCTGCCGCTGATCACCAGCCGCGCGCGCAGGATTTCCGGATGGCGGCGCGCCACGTCGGCGACCTGCGACGGATGCACGAACATGCCGCGCACCTTGGTGGTCTGGTCCGCGCGCCCCATCCAGCCCTTGATGCGGGTATTGGTGCGCCCGCAGGGCGAGAGGCCGGGCATGACGGCCGACAGGTCGCCGGTGCCGAAGCGCACCAGCGGGTAGTCCGGATTCAGGGTGGTGACCACGACTTCGCCGACTTCTCCGTCCGGCACGGGTTCGCCGGTGCCGGGCCGGACGATTTCGACGATGATGTCCTCGCCCAGCACCAGCCCCTCGCGGGCGGGCGTTTCGAAGGCCACCATGCCGAGGTCGGCGCTGCCGTAGGCCTGGTAGCCTTCGATGCCGCGCGCGGCAAGCCAGTCGCGCAGGGACGGCGGGAAGGCTTCGCCGGACACCAGCGCGCGGCGCAGCGAATCCAGTTTCACGCCCAGTTCGTCGGCCTTCTCCAGGATGATCTTCAGGAAGCTGGGCGTGCCCGTGTAGCCGGTGGGCGCCAGGTCCTGGATGGCGCGGACCTGCTGCTCGGTCTGTCCGGTGCCGCCCGGGAACACGGTGCATCCGACGGCGTGCGCGGCAGTCTCCATCATGGAGCCGGCGGGCGTGAAGTGGTAGGAAAAGCAGTTGTAGGCCAGTTCGCCGGCGCGGAAACCCGCCGCGTGCAGCGCGCGGGCGAAGCGCCAGTAGTCGGCGCGCGCGCTTTCCGGTTCATAGATGGGGCCCGGAGAGGCGAAGACGCGCATCGCCTCTCCCCAGCCGATGGCCGAGAAGCCGCCGAACGCCTTGCGCGGCCCGGCGGGCGCGGCGGCGTCGTCGCGGCTGTGCTGCTGCCGTTCCAGCAGTTCATGCTTGCGCAGCACGGGCAGGCGCGCCAGGGCCTCGCGGGACGCGATGGCCGCGGGGTCGATGCCGCGCAATTGCTCGGCGATGGCCGGCGCGCGGGCCATCGCCCGGGCGATCGCGCCGGGCAGGGCGGCCATCAGGTCGCGCTCGCGCTGCTCGGGCGCGCGGGTTTCCAGAACATCGAAAAACTCGGACATGGGATCGCACCCTCTCGTGTGCCGTACTGCGGTGTCGTTGCCGGCGGCAGGCCGGACCGCGCCGGCTTCGCCGCTCCAGGAATCAGGCCAGCCAGCGTTTGCGGCGGCGGTAGAACTTGTTGTCGCGGAAACTCTTGCGTTCGCCGCTGGAAATGCCCAGGTAGAACTCCTTCACGTCCTCGTTCTCGGCGAGGTCCGAGGCCGCGCCGTCCATCATCACGCGCCCGTTTTCCAGGATGTAGCCGTAGTCGGCATAGCGCAGCGCGATGTTGGTGTTCTGCTCCGCTAGCAGGAAGCTGACGCGTTCGCGCTGGTTCAGGTCGCGCACGATCTCGAAGATCTCCTCGACGATCTGCGGCGCCAGCCCCATGGAGGGTTCGTCCAGCAGGATCATGTTGGGATTGGCCATCAGCGCGCGGCCGATGGCGGTCATCTGCTGCTCGCCGCCCGAGGTGTAGCCGGCCTGGCTGGTCCGGCGCTGCTTCAGGCGCGGAAAGTACTGGTAGACCCGGTCCAGGGCCGAGGCGGTGTCGCCGCGGCCCATGTTGCGCGTATAGGCGCCGGTCAGCAGGTTTTCCTCGATGGTCAGGTGCGCGAAACAATGGCGCCCTTCCATCACCTGCACCACGCCGCGCTTGACCAGTTCGGCGGGCGACAGCCTTTCGATGCGCTGGTCGCGGTACTGGATGTAGCCCTTGGTCACGTCGCCGCGCTCGCCCTTGAGCAGGTTCGAGATGGCGCGCAGCGTGGTGGTCTTGCCGGCGCCGTTGGCGCCCAGCAGCGCCACGATCTTTCCTTCCGGAACTTGCAGGGACACGCCCTTGAGCACGAGGATCACGTGGTTGTAGATCACCTCGATGCCGTTCACGTCGAGCAGCACCTTGGGCGTGTCCGCGGCGGCGGCGGTAGTAGTGGCGGTCATGATCGTTCCTGCTGCGTGGTGGCGACCGGCCCCCTGGGCCGATCGCCGGTTCATATCAACATCCTTGGCTCGCCTACGGCACCCGCGCCGCATGCAGCCGACGCTCCCCAAGCGGGGCCGCGGCGGATCCGGCTACGCCGGTCCCCAGCGGCGCCCCCCTGGGGGGGAAGCGCCAAAGGCGCTTCGGGGGGATCAATTGCACGTTCGAGGAGTGATGTTCTTCTCCTTCGCGTACTTGGCCGCGGCTTCCTTGACCATGGGATCGAGAATGGTCTTGTCCGACTGGTACCAGTCGGAGGCGACCTTGAACTTCGCGCCGTCCCACTGCACGATGCGGGCCCAGTCGTCGCCCATGTGGTTGCCGCAAGCCGTCTTGACCGGGCGCATGATCTGGCCGAAGCCCAGCTTGTCCAGCTTCTCCTGGGTCAGGTCCAGGTTTTCGAAGCCCCAGCGCACTTGCTCCGGCGTCAGCGCCTTGCCCTTGCCGAACTTTTCCTGCGCGGTGCGGATCGCTTCCACCTGCAGCATCGAGATCATCAGGCCGCGGGTATAGGCGACGGTGCCCAGCGTGGTCTTGCCCGTCTTGTCCGCGCCCTGGCCCTTGTCGTAGACGAACTTCTTCAGGTCGTCGTAGACCTTGTCGTGCTCGGCGCCGCTGTTGTGCACGGTGATGGCGTTGTAGCCCTTGGCGACGTCGCCAAGGTCTTTCACGTCGCCTTCGGAGCCGGCCCACCAGATGGCGTACATCTTGTCTCGCGGATAGCCGCTGGCCTGCGCTTCGCGGACGGCGGTGGGCGTCATGATGCCCGCGCTCCACAGCAGCACGTAGGCCGGGCGCGCCTGGCGGATCTGCAGCCAGGTGGACTTCTGTTCGACGCCGGGGGCGGTCACGGGATACAGCAGCAGCTCGAAGCCTTCCTTGGCCGCGCGCTTCTGCAGCAGCGGGATGGGCTCCTTGCCATAAGGCGAGTCGTGGTAGACCAGGGCGATCTTCTTGCCCTTGAGCTTGTCCATGCCGCCTTCTTTCTTGGCGATGTCCTGGATCATCACGTCGGCCGCGGTCCAGTACGTGCCGAGCAACGGGAAGTTCCATTCGAACACGCTGCCGTCGACCGATTGGGACAGGCCGTAGCCCATCGTCTCGACCGGCACCTTGTCGACCATGGCCTTGTCGCTGACGGCGAAGGTGATGCCGGTGGACTGGGTGTCGAAGCCCGATGCGCCGGTGCCCTTGCCCTTCAGGCGTTCGTAGCATTCCACGCCGCGGTCGGTGGCGTAGGCGGTTTCGCATTCCTCGTACGTGATCTTGACGCCGTTGACGCCGCCATCGCGTTCGTTGACCAGCTTCAGGTAGTCCAGCTTGCCATCTGCCCAGGGGATGCCCAGGGGAGCGAAGGATCCGGTGCGGTACACCAGCAACGGAACGAACTGCTCTTCGGCCGCCATCGCCGGCGTGGCCACGGCGCCGGCGGCGCCCGCTGCGGCCACCAGGGCTGCCGCCAACTTCAGGTTAAGACGCTTCATCTCCATTTACCTCCTGCGTGGTGCTTGGGTCTATAAACCCTGGGACACCGGGATTGGCCCGGTCTTGAGCCGGGTATTCAGGGCGGATCCGGAACGCTCGTGCCGCTCCGGACCGCGGAAATCAATGCGAAATCAGTGAGGGAACGGCCAGATGCGGAGCTTCTCCTTGCCGATGCTCCACAGCCTGGCCAGCCCATGCGGTTCGGCGATCAGGAAGAACACGATCAGCGCGCCGAACACCATGTGTTCCACGTGCGCCGCCGTGTCCACCGACAGCGGCAGCCCCAGCATGTGCGGAATGTTGGTGAGCGCCACCGGCACCAGCACGATGAAGGCCGCGCCGAAGAAGCTGCCGATGATCGATCCCAGGCCGCCGATGATCACCATGAACAACAACTGGAACGAACGCGTCAGGTCGAACGCCAGCGGTTCCCAGGAGCCCAGGTGGATGTAGCCCCACAAGGCGCCGGCGACGCCGACGATGAACGAGCTGACCGCGAATGCCGTCAGTTTGGCGTACATGGGGCGGATGCCGATGACGGAGGCCGCCACGTCCATGTCGCGGATCGCCATCCACTGGCGGCCGATCGCGCCGCGCACCAGGTTCTTGGCCAGGAGGCTGAACACCACCACCAGGATCAGCACGAACAGGTACTTTTCCAGGGCGCTCTGGACGGGCAGGCCGAAGGCGGTCAGCGGCGGCACCGACACGCTGCCGGACGAGGAGTAGTTCGTGAAGAAGGGGATGCGCAGGAACGCCCAGTCCACGAAGAACTGCGCGGCCAGCGTGGCCACCGCCAGGTACAGGCCCCGTATCCGCAGGCTGGGAATGCCGAATATCACGCCGACGATGGTGGCGAAGAAGCCGCCCAGCAGGATCTGGACGATCAGCGGCATGCCGGGAAAGCGCACGCCGAAGTTCCAGGCCGCGTAGGCGCCGACGGCCATGAAGGCGCCTGTGCCCAGCGAGATCTGGCCGCAATAGCCCACCAGGATGTTCAGGCCCACGGCGGCCAGCGCCAGGATCAGGAAGGGGATCAGGATGGCGCGCAGCAGGTAGTCGCTGGCCATCGCCGGGATGGCGACGAACGCCACCGCCAGCAGCAGCCAGATGAAGATGCGGTCCTGGCGGATCGGGAAGATCTGCTGGTCAGCGCGATAGCTGGTCTTGAATTGGCCGTTTTCGCGATAGAACATGTTTTATTCCTCAGACCCGGTCGATGATCTTCTCGCCGAACAGCCCTTGCGGACGGAACAGCAGGAACACCAGCGCCAGCACATAGGCGAACCAGATTTCGATACCGCCGCCCACGAGCGACCCCAGGTAGACCTCGGACAGTTTTTCCCCGACGCCGATGATCAGGCCGCCCAGGATGGCGCCCGGCACCGAGGTCAGGCCGCCCAGGATCACCACCGGCAGCGCCCGCAGCGCCGCGGTGGACAGCGTGAACTGCACGCCGAACTTCGACCCCCAGATGATGCCGGCCACCAGCGCCACCAGGCCCGCCACGCTCCAGACGATCACCCAGATCCGGTTGAGCGGGATGCCGATGGATTGCGCGGCCTGGTGGTCGTCGGCCACCGCGCGCAGGGCGCGGCCGGTCGAGGTGTACTGGAAGAAGAGGGCCAGCGCCGCCACCAGCAGGGCGGCGATGACCGCCGCGGTCAGGTCCTCCAGGTTGATCAGCAGCCCGCCTTCGAAGACGGACTCCAGGATCATCAGCGGATCCTTGGGCATGCCCACGTTGATGGAATACACCGAACTGCCGAACGTGATCTGGCCCAGGCCGTCCAGGAAGTAGCTGATGCCCAGCGTGGCCATCAGCAAGGTGGTGGCCTCCTGGTTGACCAGGTGGCGCAGCACGAACCGTTCGATGGCGACCGCCAGCACGAACATCACGGCCGCGCTGACGATGAACGCCAGCACGTTGGCCAGGATCATGTTGTCGAAGCCGAACCAGCGCGGCAGCCACTCCGAGAAGCGCGCCATGGACAGCGCGGCCACCAGCACCATCGCGCCCTGCGCGAAGTTGAAGACGCCGGACGCCTTGAAGATCAGGACGAAGCCCAGGCCGATCAGGGCATACAGCATGCCGCTCATCAGGCCGCCGAATAAGGTCTCTAGAAAAAATCCCATGTCTGTCCGCCTTAGTGCGACACGCCTAGATAGGCTTTTACGACGTCTTCGTTGGCGCGGACTTCGTCCGGCTTGCCGTCGCCGATCTTCTTGCCGTAGTCCAGCACCACCACGCGGTCGGAGATGTCCATGACCACGCCCATGTCGTGCTCGATCAGCACGATGGTGGTTCCGAATTCGTCGTTCACATCCAGGATGAAGCGGCTCATGTCCTGCTTCTCTTCGATGTTCATGCCCGCCATCGGCTCGTCCAGCAGCAGCAGGCGCGGCTCCATCGCCAGCGCGCGGCCCAGGTCCACGCGCTTTTGCAGGCCGTAGGGCAGGCGGCCGACCGGCGTTTTGCGATAGGCCTGGATCTCCAGGAAGTCGATGATGTTCTCGACGAATTCGCGATGTTGGATCTCTTCGCGCTCGGCCCGGCCCAGGCGGAACGCCTGCGACAGCAGCCCGCATTTCATGCGCAGGTTGCGGCCGGTCATGATGTTGTCCAGCACGCTCATGCCCTTGAACAGCGCCAGGTTCTGGAACGTGCGCGCGATGCCCATCTCGGCGGCGCGGCGGGGGTTCATGCGCGAGAAGCGCTCGCCGCGGAATGCGATGCCGCCTTGCTGGGGCGTATAGACCCCGTTGATGACGTTGAGCATCGAGCTCTTGCCCGCGCCGTTGGGGCCGATGATGGCGCGGATCTCGTGTTCGCGCACGTTGAAGGAAATATCCGTCAGCGCCTTGACGCCGCCGAAGGACAGCGAAATGTTCTGCATGTCCAGCATGACGTCGCCGATGCGCTGGTCGCGGTCGTTGTGGCTCATGGTCTCTACGCGGCTCGGGCGGTTATGGCGGGAAACGTCTTTACCGGTCGGATCTTCAGGTCCGCCGAAATCTTGCCGGTGCGTCCGTCTTCGAATTTCACTTCGGTCTCGATGTACTGCGATTGCTTTCCGCCGTAGAGGGCGTCGATCAGCACACCGTACTTCTGCGCGATGAAGGCGCGGCGCACCTTGCGGGTGCGGGTCAGCTCGTCGTCGTCGGGATCGAGTTCCTTGTGCAGGATCAGGAAGCGGCTGATCTGCGAGGCCGACAGCTTGGGATCCGTGGCCAGGTCGGCGTTGACCTGCTCCACGCATTCCGCGATCAGTTGGTAGACCTCGTCCTTGGAGGCGAGGTCGGTATAGCCGGCGTAGGGCATGCCGCGCCGCTCGGCCCAGTTGCCCACCGCTTCCAGGTCGATGTTGATGAAGGCGCACACGTCGTCGCGGTCGGCGCCGAAGGCGACCGCTTCCTTGATGTGCTGGAAGAACTTGAGCTTGTTCTCGATGTACTTCGGCGCGAACAGGCTGCCGTTGGCGAGCTTGCCCACGTCCTTGGCGCGGTCGATGATCTTCAGTTGGCCGTCGGTGTCGAGATAGCCCGCGTCGCCCGTATGGAACCAGCCGTCGGCGCTGCGCGCCTCGGCAGTCGCTTCGGGGTTGCGGTAGTACTCCTTGAAAAGACCGGGGCTCTTGACCAGGATCTCGCCGTTGTCGGCCACGCGGATCTCCACGCCCTCGACGGGCGGGCCCACGGTGTCGTCGCGCACGTGGCCGTCCGGCTGAACGCAAACGAACACGGAGGTTTCGGTGGAACCGTACAGTTGCTTCAGGTTGATGCCGATCGAGCGGTAGAACACGAACAGGTCGGGCCCGATGGCCTCGCCCGCCGTATAGGCCACCCGCACCCGGCTCATGCCCAGCGCATTGCGCAGCGGGCCGTAGATCAGCGCGTTGCCCAGCGCGTAGCGCAGGCGGTCCCAGGCGCCGACCGATTCGCCGTCCAGGATCTTCGTGCCGACGCGGCGCGCCAGTTTCATGCAGCCGGCAAACAGCTTGCGCTTGATGAATCCCGCGTCTTCCATGCGGATCATCACGTGGGTCAGCAGGCCTTCCAGCACGCGCGGCGGCGCGAAGTAATAGGTGGGGCCGATGTCGCGCATGTCGATCGCCACGGTGTCGGGCGATTCGGGATGGTTCACGGTGAAGCCGGTGACCAGCAACTGCGTGTACGAGAACATGTTCTGGCCGATCCAGGCGGGCGGCAGGTAGGCCAGCACGTCTTCCCGGTCGGTGAGGTTTTCCAGTTCGGACACGGCACGCGCGCGGTCGATCAGCGCGTGGTGCGTCAGCACGACGCCCTTGGGCTTGCCGGTCGTGCCCGACGTATAGAACATGGCGGCCGCGTCCTGCGGCTGCACGGCGGCGATGGCGCCATCCAGGAAGCCGGGGTGCTGCGCGGCGTATTCGGCGCCCAGCTCTTCCAGCTTTTCATAGGACATCAGCATCGCGTCGGTGTAGTGGCGCAGGCCGCGCGGATCGTCGAACACCACGCGCTTCAGGGCGGGGCATTGTTCGCTGATCTCGAGCATCTTGTCGACCTGTTCCTGGTCCTCGACGATGGCCACGCTGATCTCGGCATCCTGCAGCACGTAGACCATTTCCTGGGCGACGGCGTCCTGGTAGAGCGGCACGGGAATCGCGCCCAGCGATTGCGCGGCCATCATGGCCATGTACAGGCGGGGACGGTTCTCGCCGACCACGGCCACGTGCATGCCGGGCTGGATGCCCAGCGCGGCCAGGCCGTGGGCGACGTGGCGGACGTGCTCCGCGACTTCGGACCACGTAAGGGTTTGCCAGATCCCCAGATCTTTCTCGCGTATCGCGGGCCGCGACCCACGAACCTTGGCATGCGTGAACAGCAGCGCCGGAAAGGTGTCCGACGCAGCCGGCATCCGTGCGGATGCGGGCGATGTATGTGCCACGTTGTCTCCTCCGGTTTGGGCGCTTCGGGCCAGGAGTCCGCGCGGGCGGCGATGGCGATGAGGTGCTTGACCAGTTGGTTTTAGATTTACGGCAGGAGTTAAGGTATAAGGTTGGGTTGCTACCAACTGTCACCATCGCGACATTCAAGGACCTTTTAGGGTATTCCCGATGCAGCTATCCGATTCCCTGCAACTTGCCGCGGCCTGGTTTCGCGTGCTCGACCGCGAACAGCAAATGCGCGTCGAGCGGGACCTCACCGTGCAGCAGGTGGCCGCCGGATCGATCATAGAGCGCAAAGGCGAACTCGCACAGGCTTGGATCGGCGTGCTGGCCGGGCTGGTCAAAGTATCGGTGGGCAACGCCGAAGGCAAAGTGGCGTCGCTGACCGGCGTGCCCGCCGGCGGATGGATCGGCGAGGGGTCGCTGCTCAAGAGCGAAATCCGCAAGTACGACATCGTGGCATTGCGGGATTCCGTGGTGGCGCGCCTGCCCAGCGCCACCTTCGACTGGCTGCTGGACACCAGCATCCCGTTCAACCGCTATCTGCTCCACCAATTGAACGAGCGCGTGGCGCAGTTCATCGGCAAGGCGGAGTACGACCGTCTGCTGGACCCGGATGCGCGCGTGGCCCGCTGTCTGGCCGAGCTGTTCAATCCTTTGCTGTATCCCGGCATGGGCATGCGCCTGACGATTACGCAGGAAGAAGTCGGCTATCTGGCCCGGGTGTCGCGCCAGCGGGCCAACCAGGCGCTGCGCAAGCTGGAAGAAGCCGGATTGCTGAACGTGGAGTACGGCGCGGTCCGGGTGCTGGACCTGGAAGGGCTGAAGCAATACGGGTCGGATCGCGCCACGGGAGAAGGGGAGCAGGCGGGCGCCTAGCGCGTGCCGTGCCGAAAAAAAAGCTTGACGATAAATAGTGCGCTATTTAATATTGCGCAATGAAATCCAGATCCAAACCCAAAGGCGCTTTCAACCCGCTGCTGCTGGACAGCCAGCTTTGCTTCGCCCTGTACTCGACCTCGCTGGCGATGAACAAGGTGTACCGCAAGCTGCTGCGCGGCCTGGACTTGACCTATCCGCAGTATCTGGTGATGCTGGTGCTGTGGGAAGGCGACGAAATCACGGTGACGGACATCGGCGAGCGCCTGTTCCTGGATTCGGCCACGCTGACGCCGTTGCTCAAGCGCCTGGAAGCGGCCGGACTGGTGACGCGGCAGCGCGCCCAGGACGACGAGCGCCAGGTGATCGTGGCCTTGACCCGGCAGGGGCGCGATTTGCGCGGCAAGGCGCAGGCCGTGCCGCAGGCCGTCGCCACGGCCGCGCAATGCACGCTGGACGAGGCGCAGGACACCATGAAGGCCCTGCACGCGCTGCGCGAGAAGCTGGTCGCCAGTCTTTGAGGCGGACGTTGGCGCCTGCCATCGTCCGGTCATTTAAGTAGTGCACGATATAGTTGTGTACTACTTTGTTGGTAAGGCCGAAACGGGAAGGATCCCGCCAGGCCCGGCAGTTCCCCTTTATCTTTCCAAGGAAACGCATCATGTCTATCGAAAAAGTGCTGTACCGCGCCCACGCGCATGTCACCGGCGGCCGTGAAGGCACGGGCGCCACCGACGACGGCAACCTGAACGTCAAGCTGACCACGCCCAAGGAACTGGGCGGCGCCGGCGCGGCCGGCACCAACCCCGAGCAGTTGTTTGCCGTGGGCTACTCGGCGTGCTTCATGGGCGCCATGAAGTTCGTCGCAGGCCGCGACAAGATCGCCATGCCGACGAATGCGGCGATCGACGGTTCGGTGGGCATCGGCCCCATTCCGACCGGCTTCGGCATCGAAGTGGAACTGAAGATCTCGCTGCCGGGCATGGAGCGCGCCGAGGCCGAAAAACTGGTCGCGGCCGCGCATATCGTATGCCCGTACTCGAACGCGACGCGCGGCAACATCGATGTGACGTTGACGATAGTCTGAGGGGCGGCTTCGGTGTCAGGCGCCTGCGGAGCGCCCGTTCCAGTGTCTGACACCGGTACGGGATGCGGCTCTAAGTGTCTGACACCCGTACGAGACGTTCTCCATCTTGCTCCGACGCTGCCCGGGTGTCTGACACCAACGAAAGCATGCAACGCGTGGGTGTCTGACACCCGGGAAGTTCCGCCTCAGACGGACGGCCAACTCGTACGGGTGTCAGACACTTGCTCCGGCGACGGGTGTCTGACACCTGCTTATTGCCGGTTGCCTTCAGTGCGATCCGCCCAGATACGCCGCGACCACGGCGGGATCGTGCTTCAGCTTATCCGCGCTGCCATGCACGGAAATCCGGCCGTTCTCCAGCACGTATCCATAATCCGCCACGTTCAGCGCGGCGGCCGCGAACTGCTCCACCAGCAGCATCGTGACCCCTTCGTCCTTCAGCCGCGCGATGATCCTGAACACTTCTTCCACCAGGATCGGCGCCAGGCCCATCGACGGCTCGTCCAGCAGCACCAGTTCAGGATTCAGCATCACGGCGCGGGCCATGGCCAGCATCTGCTGTTCGCCGCCGGACAGCGTGCCGGCCAATTGGTCGCGGCGTTCCTTCAGGCGCGGGAACAGGTCCATGGCGCGGCCCAGGTCGGCCTGCACGTCGCCTTTGGGCCGGCTGCCCGTCAGGCGCGGAAAGGCGCCCAGCAGCAGGTTGTCGGTCACCGACAGGGTCGGGAACACCCGCCGTCCCTCGGGCGAGTGCGCCAGCCCCAGCCGCGCGATGCGGTGGGATTCGAGCCCGTCTATGCGCTTGCCGCCCAGCGTGATCTCGCCCGCGGTGGGGCGGATCATGCCCGACAGCGCCCGCATGGTGGTGGTCTTGCCGGCGCCGTTGGAGCCGATCAGCGTCACCACCTTGGCCTTGGGCACCTCCATGCTGATACCGTGCAGCACTTTGACTTTGCCGTAGCCCGCTTCCAGATTCTTGATCGATAGCATCTTGTCGTCCCCTTGGCGTCAGGCGGGCGCGCCGCCCAGATACGCCTCGATGACCTTGGCGTTGCTTTGCACTTCGTTGGGCAGGCCCTCGGCGATCTTCTGGCCGAAGTCCAGCACCGACACGGTGTCGCAGACCCCCATCACCACGTCCATGTGGTGCTCGATGAGAATCAGCGTGATGCCGTGGTCGCGCACCTTGCGGATGATGGCCAGCAGCTCGACGATGTCGGGCGCGGTCAGGCCGGCCGCGGGTTCGTCCAGCAACAGCAGTTGCGGGTCCAGGGCCAGGGCGCGGGCGATTTCAAGCAGCCGCTGCTTGCCGTAGGGCAGGTTGCGGGCTTCTTCGCTGGCCAGCGATTCCAGGCCCACGAATTCCAGCAGCGCCATGGCGCGCGCGCGGGCGCCCTGTTCCTCGCCCTTCCACTTGGGCGTGCGCAGCGCGATGCCGGCCAGCCCCGTGGTGAAGGTGTGGTGCAGGCCGACCAGCACGTTCTCCAGCGCGGTCATTTCGCCGAAGAGCTGCACGTTCTGGAAGGTCCGCGCAATGCCCGCCTCGGCGATGTCCGCCGGCGCCAGGCCCACCAGCGACTTGCCCGAGAACTCCACCGCGCCGGCGGTCGGCACGTAGATGCCCGTCAGCACGTTCATCATGGTGCTCTTGCCGGAGCCGTTGGGTCCGATCAGGCCATGGATGGTGCCGCGCTTCACGGTCAGGTCCACCTCGTTCAACGCCTTCAGGCCGCCGAACTGCATCAGCACGCCCTTGGCCGCCAGCAGGGTCTCGCCCTTGCCCTTGGCCGCGTCGGGCACCGCCTCCTGCGCCTTCACCAGGTCCGACTTGACCGCGAGCGCGGTGCGGCGGCTGGAGAAGAACAGGTTGCGCACGAAACCCACGATGCCGTCGGGCAGGTAGTACACGACGAAGAGGATCATGACCCCGAAGATCGTCAGGCGCCAGTCGGTCACGGCTTCCAGCCAGAACGAGAAGATCGCCAGGAGGATGGTGCCGACGACGGGCACGGCGACCCGGCGGGGGTCGGCGCGGCCCTTGGACACGGCGACCGCGCTGCCCGCCGTCACCAGGATTGCCACGCCCAGCGCGATCAGCCTGAAAGTCGAAATGTCGTCCAGCATCTTGGGCAGCAGCACGATGATGGAGGCGCCCAGCAGCGCGCCCGTGCGGCTCTTGCGCCCGCCCATGATGATGGCCAGCAGGAACAGGATGGTCAGTTCGAAGTTGTAGGTATTGGGCGAGATGTACTGTTCCGAGTACGAATACAGCGCGCCCGCCAGGCCGGCGAAGCCGGCGCTGATGACGAAGGCGAACACCTTGTGCCGGTACACCGACACGCCCATGCAGTCCGACGCGATCGGGCTGTCGCGCAAGGCCTCGAACGAGCGTCCCAGGTGCGACTTCAGGATGCGGTGCACCACGATCAGGGAGAGCACCAGCAGCGCGCCCACCAGCCAGAAGTACTCGCTCTTGGTGAGGATGTGGCCGGCGATGGACGGCTTGTTGATCTTGATGCCCAGGGGGCCTTCGGTCAGGAAGGTCATCTCGTTGATCAGGATCTGGATGATGGTGCCGAACGCCAGCGTCACCATGGCCAGGTACGGGCCCGTGACCCGCAGCGCCGGCAGCGCCAGCACCGCCCCGAAGGCCGCGGCGATCAGGATCGCGGCCGGGAGGATGATCCAGATCGGCATCTGCAGATGGAAGAACAGCACGCCGGCCACATAGGAACCAATGCCGAACAGGCCGGCGTGGCCCAGCGAGACCTGGCCGGTGTAGCCCACCACGATATCGAGCCCGAACAGCAGGATCGCGTAGATCATGATGGTTTCGATCAGGTGCAGGTAATACGTGTTGGTGACGCCCAGCGGCACCGCGGCCAGGCAGGCCACGGCCAGGATGGAGAGCAGGAGGTGCAGGGGTTTCATCGTCACACCTTCTTGATCGCGGTCTTGCCGAACAGGCCGGCGGGTTTGAAGGTCAGGACGAGCAGCAGCAGGACCAATCCAGGCACGTCTTTGTATCCCGTGGAAAGATAGAAACCGGTGGTCGTTTCGGCGATGCCCAGGATGAGCCCGCCCACCACGACGCCCATGCCGCTGGACAGGCCGCCGATGATGGCGACCGCGAAGGCCTTCAGGCCCAGCACCGCGCCCATGGTGGCGCCGGTCAGCGTCAGCGGCGCCACCAGCACGCCGGCGAATGCGGCGGTCAGCGACGACAGGGCATAGGAAAACGTGATCACCATGCCGGTGTTGATGCCCATCAGGCCGGCGGCGTCGCGGTCGTTCGAGGTGGCGACGAAGGCCTTGCCGTAGATGGACTTGCGGTTGAAGATTTCCACCAGCAGCATCATCGCCAGCGCGCCGAACACCACCAGCAGCTCCATCGGCAGGACGTTGGCGCCCAGCACCTGGATCGGCGCTTCGGGCAGCGGCGAGGGAAAGCGCAGGTCGTCGCGGCCCCAGATGTTCTCGGCCACGTTCTTGAAGATGATGCCCAGCGCGATGGTGGCCATGATCCAGCCGAATTCGGAGCGGGTCTTGATGGCGGGCCGAACGCCCACGCGCTCGACCAGCGCGCCCTGAGCGAAGCCGAAGATGCAGACGATGGGAATCATCACCCAGTAGTTCACGCCCAGTCCGACCAGGGTGAGGCCGACCAGCGCGCCCAGCATCAGGGCTTCGCCCTGGCCGAAGTTCAGCGTGCCCGACGTGGAGAAGGTGAGCTGGTATCCGAACGCGATGACGGCATAGATCATGCCCAGCGCGATACCGCTATAGATGAGCTGTAGAAGAATCATGGTGTGTGTCTTGAAGCGCTGTGGTTCCGTCCCAACCCCCGTGGGCAGAACGCTGTTTTCAGGCGGCGGCATGCCCGCGTCCTGGCGGGCAGGACGCGGACGGCGGCGGCCGGGCAGCCGCCGCCAAGTGCGCTGCGGGACCTAGTTGGCCTTGACTACACGGCCGCCCTTGACCTCGCCGATCACCACTTCCTTCGCCGTGATCGCGTCGTGGTTGTCGTGGTTGAACGGCTTGTTGTAGGTCATCACCACGCCTTCGACGGGCGTTTGCAGGTTTTCCAGCGCTTCGCGGACCTTCGGGCCGTCGGTGGAGTTGGCCTGCTTGAAGGCGGCCGCCAGCAGGAAGATCGAGTCATAGCCCTGGGCCGCCGACACCGGAGAGTCGATGCGGTTGTTCTTGGGCTTGAACTTGGCCAGGTAGGCATCGATGAACGCCTTGCGCTTGGGCGTGTCCGGGTCCTGGATGAAGGTTTGCGGCATGCGCGCGCCTTCTCCGTTGGCGCCGGAGTTGTCGATGTAGTTGGCCATGGAGAGCGTCCAGCTACCGATGATCGGCACCTTCCAGCCCAGCTTGGTCATGCCGTTGGCGATCTGGGCCAGTTCGGGGCCGATGCCATAGGTCAGCACGGCTTCGGCGCCGGCGGACTTGGCCTTCAGCAACTGGGCCGTCATGTCGACGTCCTTGATGTTGAACTTCTCCACCGCCACGGGCTTGATGCCCTTGCTGTCCAGGGCTTTTTCCAGATCCTCGCGGCCCAGTTGGCCGTAGTTGGTGGAATCGGCCAGGATGGCGACCTTCTTGTAGCCGCGGCGCGTGATCGCTTCCTCGACGATCATCGGGGCCTGGATGCTGTCGTGCGCCGCATTGCGGAACACGTAGTTGTCCGGGTATTCGGGGGCCTTGAACTGGTGCGTGATGACGCTGCCCGTGGCCACGTTGTTGAACACCGGGATCTTGGCGTCCTGGTAGAAGCGTTGCGAGGCCAGCGCCACGCCGGTGTTGATGTAGCCGACGGTGGCCGCGACCTGTTCCTTGTTGATCAGTTCCTGGGCGATCTGCACGCCGCGCTCGTTCTTGGCTTCGTCGTCGCGTTCCACGGCGACCAGTTGCCGGCCCAGCACCCCGCCGTTCTTGTTGATTTCTTCAATGGCCAGGCGCACGCCGTCGCGCATGCTGACGCCCATGGAGGACGAGCCTCCGGTGTAGGGGCCGGCCACGCCGATC
This sequence comes from Achromobacter veterisilvae, assembly GCF_900496975.1. Classification (GTDB taxonomy): domain Bacteria; phylum Pseudomonadota; class Gammaproteobacteria; order Burkholderiales; family Burkholderiaceae_B; genus Achromobacter; species Achromobacter veterisilvae. The sequence goes on along the minus strand of NZ_UFQC01000007.1, from coordinate 125,326 downwards.
TTGATCGGGTCGGCGGCGTGGCTTGCGGCCATTGCGGCAAATGCGAGGGCTCCTGCTAGCACCTTCAAACGAAAATCCATGGATGTCTCCGTTGTAATTGGTAGAACTGCGTGGAAAACCTTATGCCTGCGCCGGGGTGTGGCGGCGCTTCTCCTGTGCTGCGTGTCGTGACTGTCTGCCCAATCGCTTACGCGAATCTGACCCGGCGGGGTTTTTCCGCGTAAATACCTAGTACGGGCGCACGGGGTCCCCGGTCATGCGCTGCAATGCAGCATCGGGGTGGAACGAAAGGTATGGGCCCGGAGCGCGCCGTGGGGGCAATGGGACAGTTGCGTTGGCCGCATCCTAGCCAGCGTGGCGGCGCGCTGCGCGGAATTTCGTTCCGCCCCGGGCTGGAAATTTATTCCTGACCGGCCCGCAGGCCGCATGGCCATTGGGATGCCCGTTTGCAGACATCTTCCAGCCATAGGGAAAACGCTTGGCGCGCGCCGCCAGGCGGGCGCGAGGCTTCGGTGCACAAGTAGTACTGGGATTCGCCGGGGATTTCGATGTCCAGCACGCGCACCAGCTTGCCTTCGTCCAGCCACTCCGCGGCCAGCGTGCGGCGCGTGAGCGCGATGCCCTGGCCGGCGCGCGCGGCCGCCAGCATCATGCCCAGGTCGACCAGCCACACGCCGCGGGAGGGTTCCGGCCAGTCCAGCCCCGCGGCGTCCAGCCAGGGGCGCCAGGGCTCCATCGGGCAGCGCAGCAACTGCGCCCGGGCCAGGTCCGCGGGCCGCCTGAAGGGGCCGCGCGCATCGCGGTAGCCCGGCGCGCAGACCGCGAATACCGGGTCCTGGGTGAGCGGGCGCGCATGCAGCCCGGGGTGCTTGCCGCTGCCGAAGCGGATCCAGACGTCCGCGTTGGGCGGCATGATGTCCAGGTAGGGAATGGACAGCATGATCTCCAGCTCTACGTCGGGGTGCGCGGCGGTGAAGCCCGGCAGGTAGGGGATCAGGACCTGCCGGGCGAAGGTCGGCGTGGACACCACGCGCAGCGGTTCGGGCTTGGGCTCGCCGCGCTTGTGCAGCGAGGCGTCCGACAGCAGGTCCAGCGCGGTGCGCACCTGTTCTAGGTATTCGCGCCCGGCCGAACTCAGCGTCGCGCCCCGGCTGCTGCGGATGAAGAGGGAGACGTCCAGCAAGGCTTCCAGCGCGGCGATGCGCTTGCCGATGGCGCTGGCGGTGACGAAGAGTTCTTCGCTGGCGCGTTCGAAGGAGCCCAGGCGCGCGGCCGCTTCGAACGCCTGGATGGCGGCCAGCGGTGGCAGGCGCACGTCTTTGGGGGAAGGTCCGCGCATGATCGTCTGGAGGGCCGGCTGCGCCCGACGAAAAAGTGGCAACGGACCGATTATAAGGACGCGGGCGCCAGGCGGGCGGAACGCCGGATCGGGGCCTCGCGCGCTTACACGCCCTTCAAGGCCAGGCTGACCGCCAGCGCGGCCATGACCGCGGCGATGACGCCGTCCAGCACGCGCCAGGCGGAAGCGCTGGCGAAGAACGGCGCGAACACGCGCGAGCCGATGCCGAGCACCGCCAGCCACAGCAGGCTGGCCGTGAACGCGCCGGCGGCGAACGCCATGCGGGCGTCCTCGAAGCCGTGCGCCAGCGAGCCGACCACCACCATGTCCAGCCAGAAGTGCGGGTTCAGCAGCGAGAAACCCAGGGCGCCCAGCATCGCGGCGCGGCGCGAGGGGACCACGTCGCGCGCGGCGGCCAGCCCGCCCGTGGCGGTCCAGGCGCGGCGCGCCGATTGCAGGGCGTACCAGGACAGGAAGGCGACCCCGAACCACAGCACGGCGGTCGTCAGCCAGGGGAACCAGGACGTGAGGGCCTGCAGCCCGGAGACGCTGGCGAAGATGAAGACGGCGTCGATCAGCGCGCAAATGGCGACCACGCTCAGCAGATGCGCCCGCATCAGCCCCTGGCGCAGGATGAATGCGCTTTGCGCGCCCACGACGGCGAACAGGCCCAGCCCGGTGGCCGTTCCGCTGGCCCAGGCAGTGAAGAAAAGGGGGGAGGACAACGTGGCGAACATGATGCAAACACCTATGACTGCTGCGCCTGTGGCGGCGCTTCGATAATCGCGCCGGCCACGGGAGGAGTACCGGCGATGCGCTATTTTCCCTTGCCAAGTGAATGAAATAAAGCTAATTTTTCTTCACTATATTAAGTAAAACTAATCTTATGAAAATCGATCACGGGAACCTGCGGGCCCTGGCCGCGGTGGTGCGCGAAGGCAGTTTCGAGCGGGCCGCGCTGGCCCTCAGCGTCACGCCGTCCGCCGTGTCGCAGCGGATCAAGGCGCTGGAAGACCGCATGGGCCGCCTGCTGGTGCAGCGCACGGTGCCGGCGGCGGCCACGTCGGACGGGCAGGTGCTGGTCCGGCTGGCGGAGCAGACGGCGCTGCTGGAACACGACGCCCTGAACCGGCTGGGGGTCGCGGACGACGACGTGCCCTACGCCAGCATCCCTGTGGCGGTCAACCACGACAGCCTGGAGACCTGGTTCGTCGAGGCGGCCGTGCAGTTCTCGGCGCGCACCCGGGCCACGCTGGACATGCAGTCGGAAGACCAGGACCACACGGCCGCGTTGCTGCGCAACGGTTCGGTGCTGGGCGCCGTGACCGCGCTGGCGGAGCCGGTCCAGGGCTGCCGCATCCACGCGCTGGGCAGCATGCGCTACGTGGCGACGTGCACGCCGGCGTTCCACAAGCGCTATTTCTCGCAGGGCGTGAACGCGCAAACGCTGGCGCAGGCGCCGGTGCTGGTATTCAACCGCAAGGACGCCCTGCAGGCCCGCTTCGCGCACAAGATCGCGGATCCCGCGCCCTGGCAGCCGCCGGTCTGGTGGGTGCCGTCCACCCGCGCGTTCGTGCAGGCCACGCTGGGCGGCCTGGGCTGGACCATGAATCCCCTGCCGCTGGTGCAGGAGCATCTTGACGCAGGTCAGTTGATGCTGCTTCGGGGGCGCGCATGGGAAGACGTGCCGCTGTATTGGCAGCATTGGCGGGTAAACTCCGAAGCGATGGAAGCCCTGACCGATTCGGTTCTGTCAGCCGCCCGCAGCCTGGTCCGGCGGCGTTAACCCCTTAGGAGAACAACCCATGAACATCCGCAAGCTCGCTGTCATCGCCGCCCTGGGCCTGTGCACGGCCGGGACGGCCTGGGCGAAGGACTACAAGGTTGGCGAGGTCGAGATCGACGACCTCTGGGTTCGCGCCTCCGCGCCGGGCCAGTCCAACGGCGCGGGGTATATGGATATCGACAACGACGCCAAGGCCGCGGATCGCCTGCTGTCGGTCGCGTCGGATGCCGCCGAGCGCGTCGAATTGCATACGGTGCAGACCGAAAACGGTGTGTCGAAGATGCGCCAGGTGGAAGGCGGCATCGCCTTGCCGGCCGATACCGAGGTCAAGCTGAGCCCCGGCGGCTACCACGTCATGTTCATCAAGCTGAAGGCCCCGTTCGCCGAGGGCGCGACGGTGCCGGCCACGCTGAAGTTCGAAAAGGCGGGCGAAGTGGCCGTGCAGTTCAAGGTCAAGCCCGCGTCGCACAATCCGGGCATGGGCCACGGCGGCATGGACCACGGCATGATGAAGCACTAGGCTGCCGCTGCGTTGTCGGCGTTATCGGGTGGTGTCTGACACCCAGGGCACGCCCGCGCATGCTGAAGCCATGTCTCACATGGGTGTCAGACACCTGGCAGACACCGGGCTAGATCGCCCGCTTTGACCGGCATCTACCCACGAGGCAAGACCTGCCCCGATCGGGGCCGCGCGGAGCCGGGCTCCGCCGGTCCGCAGCGGCGCCCCCCTGGGGGGGAAGCGCGCAGCGCTTCGGGGGGGGACTAGTACAGCCCTTGCTGGCGCATGGCGTCGGCCACCTTCACGAAACCGGCGATGTTGGCGCCGTCCAGGTAGTTGACGTATTCGCGCTCCGTGTGGCCGTGGCGCACGCAGTTTTCGTGGATGTCGCGCATGATGGCATGCAGGCGGGTGTCGACCTCTTCGCGCGTCCAGGACAGGCGGGCCGAGTTCTGGGCCATTTCCAGCCCGGATACGGCCACGCCGCCGGCGTTGCTGGCCTTGCCCGGGGCGTACAGCACGCGGGCGGCGATGAAGGCCTTGGCGGCTTCCAGCGTGGCCGGCATGTTGGCGCCTTCGGCGACGCAGATCACGCCGTTCTTGATCAGCGTCTGCGCATCGTCCAGTTCCAGTTCGTTCTGGGTGGCGCAGGGCAGGGCCACGTCCACGGGCACGTGCCACGGACGCTTGCCTTCTTCGTACTTCAGGCCGAATTGGCGGGCGTACGTGTCCAGGCGGCCGCGCAGGTCGTTCTTGATGTGCATCAGCGCAACCAGCTTCTCATGCGTGAAGCCGGCTTCGTCCACGACGGTGCCGTTCGAGTCCGACACGGTGACGACCTTGGCGCCCAGCGCCATGGCTTTTTCGATCGCGTATTGCGCGACGTTGCCCGAGCCCGACACGGACACGCGCAGGCCATCGAAGGAGCGGCCCACGCGCTTGAGCATTTCTTCGGCGAAGTACACCGTGCCGTAGCCGGTGGCTTCGGGGCGGATCAGGCTGCCGCCGAAAGTCAGGCCCTTGCCGGTGAACACGCTGGCGGTGGAGTTGGACAGCTTTTTCATCATGCCGGCCATGAAGCCGACTTCGCGCGCGCCCACGCCGATGTCGCCGGCCGGCACGTCGGTGTCCGGGCCCAGGTGGCGGTACAGCTCGATCATCAGGGCCTGGCAGAAACGCATGACTTCAGCGTCGGACTTGCCCTTGGGATCGAAATCGGAACCGCCCTTGCCGCCGCCCATGGGCAGCGTGGTCAGCGAGTTCTTGAGGGTCTGTTCGAAGGCCAGGAACTTCAGGATGGACAGGTTCACCGAGGGGTGGAAGCGCATGCCGCCCTTGAACGGGCCGATGGCCGAGCTGTGCTGGATGCGGAAAGCGCGGTTGACCTGGGCGCGGCCCTGGTCATCGGTCCAGCACACGCGGAACTGGATCACGCGTTCCGGTTCCACCAGGCGCTCCAGCAGGGCGTGCTCGGCGTAATGGGGGTGCTGTTCGATGAAAGGCCACAGGCTCAGCATCACCTCCTGGACGGCTTGCATGAATTCAGGCTGTTGCGGGTCGCGCGCGGCGACGCCACGCAGGAAGTCGTCCAGACTCTGCACTTTCAACATGATCTCCTTGGGGGTGCTTCGAATAGGTGCGGGCTGCGCCGTATTGGGGCGCGAAAGACACGGTTTTGGTGCAAGGTCGCACCTGTATGGTGCGGAATTGTAGGGCTAAATTGTTGCTCTGCGCAAAGGCGGAAATTGCGCCATCACCTTGATATCAAAGCTCTTTTTGCAGTCTGATAATTAGGGACATATTTATGTGCGAAAAACGCCTTGGCGTCTGAAAGCCATGGGTTTTTCATGAATTGGCTTGAATTTACTGGGGAAATTAATTTGTCCCCAATTAATTCTCCTATGGAGAATTGGCTCGCCAGGTGACCGCCAAGGTCGAAATCGGGTTGGGGGAGGCCTTCGGGGCACTGGTCGAGCCGGCAATTCTAAATTATACGTCCCCATTTATTTATTTGAGAAAGATCACGCCCCGGAGACAGTTCATATCTGCGCGACGGCCAGGGCGCCGCCCAGCGCCATCAGAACGGCCCCCACCACACGGTCGGCCGTCCTTTGGTGGTCCAGCAGGGTCTGGCGCAGCAGCGGCGAGGAGATCGACCACGCCACGGCGCTGAACCAGAGCCAATGCGCGAACGACATGAAGAGCCCATAGCCGAACTGCCAGGCCAGCGGCGTGCCGGGCGACACAAGCTGGGTATAGGTGCTGACGACGAACAAGGTGGTCTTGGGATTGAGCGCGTTGGTCAGGAAGCCACTGTACAGCGCCTGCCGGCCCGAGAGCGCCGGGCGGGCGGAAAGGTCGCGGTCGACCGGCGTGCGGTTGAAGAAGGTCTTCCAGCCCATGTAGGCCAGATAGCAGGCGCCCGCCAGTTTGACGCCCTGCAGCACGGATTGCGCGTGGCGGGCCAGCAGGCTCACGCCGAACATCGTATAGAACACGTGCACCTGCACGCCCAGCGCGATGCCGGCGGCGCAGATCAGGCCGATGCGCCGGCCGTACAGGTAGCTGTACCGCGTGACCATGGCGAAATCCGGTCCCGGGCTGACGACGGCGAGAATAGTGATGAGGGCGACGGCGATCAGTTCGGTCATGGCGGGGCGGGACTGGCGGTGAACGGAGCCGGCATTGTGCGGCGCTGGCGCGTATCGCAAAAACGATTTTTAATGCCGGCTATCCGTCAGAAAAAATCACCGATTGCCATGAAGCTGCCGCCGCTCAATGCCTTGCGCGTCTTCGATGCCGCCGCCCGCCACCAGGCGTTCGGCAAGGCGGCGGAAGAACTGCACGTGACCCATGGCGCGGTCAGCCGCCAGGTCAGGCTGCTTGAGGACAGCCTGGGGCTGGCCTTGTTCGAACGCCGGAACCGGGGTGTTTTCCTGACCGATCCGGGCAGGCAGCTATTCGACCTCACCCGCGCCCTGTTCGAACAGTTGGCGGTGGGCCTGGCGAAGCTGAGCCCGCCCGCGGCCGACGCGCCGCTGGTGCTGTCCTGCGAACCGACGATCGCCATGATGTGGCTGATTCCGCGGCTGCCCGAATTCCAGCGGATCCACCCTGGCGTGCAGGTGCACCTGTACGCGGCGGGCGGCCCCCTGGATTTCGCCGCCCAGGGCGTGGACGTGGCGCTGCGCCGCAATGACTTCGAGTGGGATGCCGCGCTGCATGCCGAGCGCGTGTGCGAGGAATGGACGGGGCCGGTATGCCGCCCGGGCCTGTCCGAGGCCGCAACCGCCGACCCGGCCGGCGATGCCTGGGGCGGTGCGCCGGCGCTGGGCAGCGCGACGCGGCCGCAGGCCTGGCGGCAATGGTCCCAGGCCTCGGGCATGAAGCCCCCGAGGCGCGCGGGGCCGGTCTATGAACATTTCTACCTGAGCCTGCAAGCCGCCGCCGCGGGGCTGGGGGTGGCGATCGGGTCCGCGCTGATGGCGTGCGACGCCGTGCGCGACCGCCGGCTGGCGGCGCCCTGCGGTTTCGTGCGCGACGGTTCGGCCTATTTCCTGTTGTCGCCGCGGCCCTGCGCCGAGGATCCCCGGGCGGCGGCGTTCCTGGGCTGGCTGCGGCGGGAGGCGGCGGCATCGCTGCGGGAAGCAGGGGCCGCCGGCGCCGGCCCGGATCAGAGCGTGGTGTCGTAGTCGATCGTCAGCGGAGCGTGGTCCGAGAAGCGCTCGTCCTTGTAGATGGCTACGTTGCGGGCGCGCGCCGCGATGCCCGGCGTCGCGATCTGGTAGTCGATGCGCCACCCGACGTTCTTGGCCCAGGCCTGGCCGCGGTTGCTCCACCAGGTGTATTGGTCGGGCCGGTCGTCGATGGTGCGGAACACGTCCACGAAGCCGCGCTTGTCGAAGACGTCCGTCAGCCAGGCGCGCTCTTCGGGCAGGAAGCCCGAATTCTTCATGTTGCCCTTCCAGTTCTTCAGGTCGATTTCCTTGTGCGCGATGTTCCAGTCGCCGCAGATGACGAACTCGCGGCCGGTGGTCCGGTGCTCGTGCATCAGGCTGTCGATCCAGGGGCCGAAGCGGTCCAGGAAGCGGTACTTCGCCTGCTGGCGTTCGTCGCCGCTGGAGCCCGACGGCAGGTAGGCGCTGATCACCGACAGGTTCTTCCAGTCCGCGCGGATGATGCGGCCCTCGGGGTCGAATTCCTCGCAGCCCAGGCCGGTGTGCACGCGTTCGGCCGCGTTGCGCAGGTAGATGCCGACGCCGCTGTAGCCTTTCTTCACGGCATGGTGGAAATGGCCGGTGTAGCCCGGCGGATGGCGCAGGTCCTCGGTCAGGTCGTCGTGCGAGACCTTGATTTCCTGCAGGCAAAGCACGTCGGCGGCGTGCTTCTCCATCCAGGGTTGCAGGCCCTTGCGGAAGGCGGACCGGATGCCATTGAGATTGAGCGACGTAATGCGCAGCAAAGCGAAACTCCTGTAGGGCGGCCTTGAGGGGCCGGACAATGCCAGGAATTTAACCGACTCGGCGCCGATGCCCGGGAATAGCCCTGACAACGGATAAAATGCCAGCGTTTGCCACCTACCGGATCCTCTCGCATGACCGCCGCCCATTCCTCCGCCACCGCCCTCGATTTCGTCCGCTTCGCCTTGAACGAAGGCGTGCTGCGCTTCGGCAGCTTCAAGGTCAAGTCGGGTCGCATCAGTCCCTATTTCTTCAACGCGGGCCTGTTCAACAGCGGCGGTTCGGTCGGCAAGCTGGCGCAGTTTTACGCCCAGGCGCTGCTGGATTCCGGCGTGGCCTTCGATATGCTGTTCGGGCCGGCCTACAAGGGCATCCCGCTGGCCACGGCGACGGCCGTCGCCCTGGCCGTCCATCCCGGCATGCAGGGCCGCGGGGACGTGCCGTTCGCGTACAACCGCAAGGAAGCCAAGGACCACGGGGAAGGCGGCACGCTGGTGGGCGCGCCGCTGCAAGGCAAGGTCGTCATCATCGACGACGTGATAACGGCGGGCACCTCGGTGCGCGAGTCGGTGGAAATCATCCGCGCCGCGGGCGCCGAGCCGGCCGCCGTGCTGATCGCCATGGACCGCATGGAACGCGCGGGCCCGGACGACGCCCTGTCGGCCCATTCCGCCGTGCAGGACGTGGCGAAGACCTACGGCATCCCGGTGGTGTCGATCGCTTCGCTGTCGGACATCCTGGCCCTGCTGCAGGACGACGCGTCGTTTGCCGAACACCGCGACGCGGTGCTGGCCTACCGGACGAAGTACGGGGTGTAGCAAACGCCCGTTCACAGCGGCGCGGACAGAGGGCGGCCTGGTGCCGCCCTTTTAGCCGTAGCTTGCCGCGGGCTCGGCGATGCCGTGGGGCTGGCCGAAGACGGCAACGCCACTGGCCCGGGCCGCATCCGCCAGCTTGCGATCAAAGGTGGCCAGATACGCCTTGCTTCTCTGGGCGAGTTCCAGGTAGCTGGCATCGTAGACGGTCAATCCGTGAGTGCGAGCCAGTTGATAGCTGCGGGGAATGCTGGAAGACGGGTGGCGTGGATCCGGGAAAATGGGCAGCCGTTCGAGAAGCTGGTTGAACGAGGACCGCTGGTCTTCGGAGACGCGTTGGCTGCGTTCGGCGCGCAATATGCCGTTGGCGACTTCGACCCGCCAGATGTGCGGCACGGTGTTGTTCGACCCATGGGCGACTTCCAGCAGATGCCGGGCCAGCAGCGACTCGTGGGCGTCGACGCGGCCCAGCAGCCAGGCCAGGACGACCGATGCATCCGGTATCAGGCGGATTGGATTCATTCCCGGCCTTCTTCGATCCAGGATCGGATGACTTCGTGGGAAACGGCCGGCGCTGGCGTGAAGCATTTCATCGCTTCGAGCGCATTGTGGGCATCCAGCGACGTCGTGGGCAGGGCGGGGGTCAGCCTGGCGCAGGGCACGCCGTCAACCGAAATGATGAAGTGCTGCCCCTGGCGGACGGCTTGCAGGTGGTCGGAAAACCGGTGCAGGAGGTCGCTGCTGCTGATTTCGAGGTAATTCATGGCCAAGCCTCTGATCGAGAGTCGAACAAATCATTCTTGGCCAAACAAAAGGCCGCGGCAAGATGCCGCGGCCCTTCGTTTCGTCTGATACCTCGTGAGCGCAGCCGTTGAAGGGCGCGCTCCGCAGATGATCAGCCGTCCAGCTTCTGCTTCAACAGGTCGTTCACCTGCTGCGGGTTGGCCTTGCCGCGCGCGGCCTTCATGATCTGGCCGACCAGCGAGTTGAACGCCTTCTGCTTGCCGGCCCGGTACTCTTCCACGATGGCCGGGTTGGCCGCCAGCACCTCGTCGATCATGGCGCCGATGGCGCCCGTGTCGCTGATCTGTTTCAGGCCGCGGGCCTCGATGATGGCGTCGGGCTGGCCGCCGTTTTCGCCGGCCCACATGGCGCCGAAGACTTCGCGGGCGATCTTGTTGGAGATGGTGCCGTCGATGATGCGGCCGATCAAGGCGGCCAGGGCGGGCGCCTGCACGGGCGAGTCGGCGATGTCCTTTTCTTCCTTGTTCAGCGTCGCGGCCACTTCGCCCATGATCCAGTTGGCGGCCAGCTTGGCCTGGCCGGCGGGCAGGGCCTGGGCCACCGCCTCGAAGTAGGCGGCCAGGCCGCGGCTGGCGCTGAGCTGGGCCGCGTCGTAGGCGGTCAGGCCGTAGTCGGACTCGAAGCGGACGCGCAGCGCGGCCGGCAGTTCGGGCATGGCGGCGCGCACTTCGTCCACCCAGGCGCTGGAGATCACCAGCGTGGGCAGGTCGGGATCCGGGAAGTAGCGGTAGTCGTGCGCGTCTTCCTTGCTGCGCATGCTGCGGGTTTCGTCGCGGTCGGCGTCGTACAGGCGGGTTTCCTGGACCACGGTGCCGCCGTCTTCGATCAGCTCGATCTGGCGGCGCGCTTCATAGGTGATGGCGCGTTCGAGGAAGCGGAACGAGTTGACGTTCTTGATCTCGGTGCGGGTGCCGAATTCCTTCTGGCCCACCGGGCGGACCGACACGTTGGCGTCGCAGCGGAACGAGCCTTCCTGCATGTTGCCGTCGCAGATGCCCAGCCACACGACCAGGCTGTGCAGGGCGCGGGCATAGGCCACGGCCTCGGCGGCCGAGCGCATTTCGGGTTCCGTCACGATTTCCAGCAGGGGCGTGCCGGCGCGGTTCAGGTCGATACCGCTGGCGGGGGCGCCGTTGGCCAGGTTGAAGTCGTCGTGCAGGGACTTGCCGGCGTCTTCTTCCAGGTGGGCGCGGGTCAGGTTGACGGTTTTTTCTTCCTCGCCGACGAAGAACGACAGCGTGCCGCCCACGACCACCGGCAACTCGTACTGGCTGATCTGGTAGCCCTTGGGCAGGTCGGGGTAGAAGTAGTTCTTGCGGGCGAAGACCGAACGCGGCGCGATTTCGGCGCCCACCGCCAGGCCGAAACGGATGGCGCGTTCCGCGGCGCCGCGGTTCATGACCGGCAGGCTGCCCGGCAGCGCCAGGTCGACTTCGTTGGCTTGCGTGTTGGGCGCGGCGCCGAATTGGGTGCTGCTGCCCGAGAAGATCTTGGAGCCGGTGGAAAGCTGGGTGTGCGTTTCCAGGCCGATGACGATTTCCCAGTTCATTATCTGTAGTTCCAATCAGTAGTGCGCAGCGGAGCGGCGCCAGCGCCGCCGGGCCGCCCCAAGGCGCTGGCAGCCCCCTTGGGGGGCAGCGAGCGAAGCGAGCGTGGGGGCTTCATCAAAGCGGGCACCGCGTATGCCAATCCGTCGCTTGTTGGTAGCGGTCGGCGATGGCCAGCAGGCGGCCTTCGTCGAAGTAGTTGCCGATGATTTGCAGGCCGACGGGGCGCTGGTTGCCCGCTCCACCAAAGCCGCAGGGGATCGACATGGCCGGCAGGCCGGCCAGGCTCACGCCCAGCGTGTAGACGTCGGCCAGCCAGTCGGCCGTGGGATCGTCGCGGTTGTCGCCGATGTTCTTGGCGACCGTGGGGGTCACCGGCCCCATGATCACGTCGCACTGGCCGGCGTAGGCGCGCTGGAAGTCCTGGGCGATCAGGCGGCGCAGGCGCTGGGCTTGCAGGTAGTAGGCGTCGTAGTAGCCGTGGGACAGCACGTAGGTGCCGATCAGGATGCGGCGCTTGACCTCGTCGCCGAAGCCTTCGGCCCGAGAGCGGCTGATCATTTCGTTCAGGTCGCCGTACTGCGCGGCGCGGTGGCCGTAGCGCACGCCGTCGTAGCGGGCTAGGTTGCTGGACGCTTCGGCGGGGGCGATCACGTAATAGGCCGGAATGGCCAGTTCGGTGCGCGGCAGCGATACCGGCACGCGCACGGCGCCCAGCGCTTCGAACTGGGCCAGCGCGGCCTCGACCGCGGCGGCCACGTCCGGCGCCAGGCCGGCGCCGAAGTATTCGTCGGGCACGCCGATGCGCAGGCCCTGGAGCGGCTGGCTGCCCGCGGCGTCGAAACGGCCCTGCGCGGCGTCGAAATCGCGCCGGACGCGGCCGGGTTCGTTCACGGTGCCATCGCATTTTTCGAGGCTGGTGGCGTCGCGCGGGTCGAATCCGCTCATGGGATCGAGCAGTTCGAGCAGGTCGCGGCTGCTGGGGGCCAGCGGGCCGGCCTGGTCCAGGCTGGAGCCGAAGGCGACCATGCCGTAGCGCGATACCGTGCCGTAGGTGGGCTTGATGCCGCTGACGCCGCACAGCGCGGCGGGCTGGCGCACCGAGCCGCCGGTGTCGGTGCCGGTGGCGGCGGCCACCAGGCGGGCCGCCACGGCGGCGGCCGAGCCGCCCGAGGAGCCGCCGGGCACGGCGGCGTGGTCCCAGGGGTTCTTCACGGCGCCGTAAGCGGAGTTCTCGTTGCCGGAACCCATGGCGAATTCGTCGCAGTTCAGCTTGCCCAGCGACACGGCGCCGGCCTGTTCCAGCCGTTCGACGACGGTGGCGTCGAAGGGGCTGACGTAGCCGTCGAGCATCTTGCTGCCGGCGGTGGTGCGCCAGCCGCGGGTGACGAAGGCGTCCTTGTGGGCGATCGGGATGCCGGCCAGCGGGCCGGCCGAGCCGGCGGCCAGCGCCGCGTCGGCGGCGCGGGCCTGGGCCAGCGTCAATTCGGCGTCAATATGTAAAAAGCTGTTCAGGCCGCTGGCCGCTTCGGCTGCGGCCAGGGCGCTTTGGGCGAGTTCGACGGCGCTGACCTGGCGTTGCGCAAGGGCCGCGCGCAGGCCGGCGATCCCTTCGAATTGGGTGTGCAGGGCGGGTTTCGTCATGGCTTAGTCCAGGACCTTGGGAACCAGGAACAGGCCGTCCCGGGCGTCGGGGGCGTTGGCCAGGAGTTCCTGGCGGCGCGCTTCCGAGCTGGTTTCGGTCACGGCGTCTTCACGCAGGCGCAGCACAATGTCCTCGTGGGCGGACAGAGGGTGGGCCAGGGGGTCGACGCCCTGGGTGTCGACCGACTGGAGCCGTTCGATCAGGTGGAGGATGCCGTTGAGTTCGGCTTGCGCGAGCGCGCGCTGTTCGGGGGTCAGTTCGATTCTGGCCAGCCGGGCAATGCGGGCCACATCTGTGTCGTTGAGCGCCATGGGGATTGCAAAATCGATAAGCGGAGGCTGAAGGGCGGGACAAGGCAGTATGCATATGCCGAACCCGTTACAAAGCTTGAATAGCCTGCATTTATGCGCTATTTCCGGGGAAATTATAAGTTATGATTCACGGTTTAATCGCCGTGATGACAGGCGGACCCGTCCTTTACCGGGCCCTACGCCCCGCGGCATGAACCCAATTCCCCCAGAATTTAGCTGAGCTCCCATGTTCGGATTCCTGCGCAGTTATTTTTCCAGCGATATGGCGATCGACCTCGGTACCGCCAATACGCTGATTTACGTCCGCGGCAAGGGCATCGTGCTCGATGAGCCCTCCGTGGTCGCAATCCGTCATGAAGGCGGGCCTCACGGCAAGAAGATCATCCAGGCCGTCGGCCACGAGGCCAAGCAGATGCTCGGCCGCGTTCCCGGCAATATCGAGGCCATCCGGCCGATGAAGGACGGCGTGATCGCCGATTTCACGGTCACCGAGCAGATGCTCAAGCAGTTCATCCGCATGGTGCACCCCCGCAACATGCTGGCGCCCAGCCCCCGGATCATCGTCTGCGTGCCTTGCGGATCCACCCAGGTCGAGCGCCGCGCCATCCGCGAATCGGCCCTGGGCGCGGGCGCGTCCCACGTCTTCCTGATCGAGGAACCGATGGCCGCGGCCATCGGCGCCGGCCTGGCCGTCTCCGACGCCAGCGGCTCCATGGTGGTCGACATCGGCGGCGGCACCACCGAGGTGGCGGTGATTTCGCTGGGCGGCATGGTCTACAAGGGTTCCGTGCGGGTGGGCGGCGACAAGTTCGACGAAGCCATCGTCAACTACATCCGCCGCAACTACGGCATGCTGATCGGCGAGCCCACCGCCGAACTCATCAAGAAGGAAATCGGCTCGGCGTTCCCGGGTTCCGAAGTCCGCGAGATCGAGGTCAAGGGCCGCAACCTGGCCGAAGGCGTGCCGCGCAGCTTCACGGTTTCCTCCAACGAAATCCTGGAATCGCTGACCGATCCGCTGAACCAGATCGTTTCGGCCGTGAAGATCGCGCTGGAGCAGACGCCTCCCGAACTGGGCGCCGACATCACCGACAAGGGCATCGCCCTGACCGGCGGCGGCGCGCTGCTGCGCGACCTGGACCGCTTGCTGCAGGAAGAGACCGGCCTGCCCGTCGTGGTGGCGGACGATCCCCTTACCTGCGTCGTGCGCGGTTGCGGCGAGGCGTTGGAACATCTTGAAAAGCTGGGCGCCATCTTCATCAACGACTAATTTTGCCCGCCAGCCCGGAGCCCCGCTTTTTCACGGCTCCGGCCGCTGCCGGAGCGACGGACGCGGGCGTCCGGGCTGAGATTCATGCAACGACAAGGGACTCCCCCCCTATTCAGGCGCGGCCCACCCGCGGAGGTGCGGCTGGTCGTTCTGGTCGTCCTTGCCCTGGCCTTGATCGTCATGGATTCGCAATGGCGCATGCTGGAACCGGCGCGCCGGGCGATGTCCGTGGCGCTGTATCCGTTCCAGCGCGCCGTCATGGCGCCGCGCGACCTCGTCCAGCAGGTGAACGAATGGGTCAACGCGGCCAATCTCATCCGTAGCGAGAACGAAGCCCTGCAGCGCCAGCGCATCGAGCTGGCCCAGGTGGCCACGCACGCGGCCCAACTGGCCGCCGAGAACGCGCAGTTGCGCCGCCTGCTGGGCGTGACCGACACGGTGGCGCAATCCGCGGTGGTGGTCGAGGTCATGTACGAGCCCACCAACGCGTTTACCCAGCGCCTGGTGTTCAACAAGGGCAGCAAGGCCGGCCTGGCGCCGGGCATGCCGGTGATCGACGAAGGCGGCGTGGTCGGCCAGATCGTGCGCGTGACGCCCATGACGGCCGAGGCGGCCCTGGTCACCGACGAACAGGTGTCCATCCCCGTGCAGTTGCTGCGCAACGGGCTGCGGCTGATCGCGTTCGGAGGCAATTCGCCGGGCAAGATGGAAGTCCGCTACCTGGCGGCCAATGCCGACATCAAGGAAGGCGATACTATCGTTACCAGCGGCGTCGGCGGCCTGTTCCCCGCCGGCCTGCCGGTGGCCAAGGTGACCTCGGTCGAGCGCGACACGGCATCCGGCTTCGCGCGCGCCGTCTGCGAACCGCTGGCCCATCCCGAACGCTATCGCCACTTCCTGGTGTTGCAGGTGGACGTGGCCCGCGCCGAATCCAACCGTCAGGAGGTCGATTCCGGTGGATCGGACTAATCAATCCGCGGGGCAGGCCCGGCCCCGCCTGGGCACGCCCAGCAATGTGCAGCCCGACCGCCTGTCCGGCCCGGCGCACGGCGTGTTCGTCTGGGGCTCCTTGCTGCTGGTGTGGCTGATTTCCCTGCTGCCCTGGCGCCTGTGGCAGGGCGCGCCCGACGTGCTGCTGCTGATCATCGCCTTCTGGTGCGTCCACGAACCGCGCCGGGTGGGGCTGTTCACGGCCTTTTTCTTCGGGCTGCTCATGGACGTGCACGACGCCGGCCTGCTGGGCGAGCACGCGCTGTCCTACACGCTCGTCGCCTACGGGGCCGTGGTGCTGCACCGCCGGCTGCAGCGGTTCGACCTCTGGAGCCAGGCGATGCACATGCTGCCTGTCTTCTTCCTTGCCCGCTTCCTGACCCAGATCATCCACGCATGGCTGGCCGGGCAATGGCCGGGCTGGGACTGGGGCGTGAGCGTGCTCCTGACCGCCGCCCTGTGGCCCCTGGCGGGCTGGGTCCTGCACCTGCCGCAGCGCGGTGCCGACGACGCCGAATCGTCCTCCGCCTGACGGCGGCGCCGCGTCATGTTCGAATTCAAGAAAACCGGCCAGCAGCAGAAGCAGCGTTTCCGCCTGCGCGCCTGGGTGGGCGGCATCTTCGCGCTGGCCTGCTTCGGCGTGCTGGTCGGCCGGTTCTGGTATCTGCAGGTCGACCGCTACGAAGGCCTGTCCGAGCGCGCCGACCGCAACCGCATCGCCGTCGTGCCGATCCCGCCCCGGCGCGGCGAGATCCTGGACCGCAACGGCGAGGTGCTGGCGCGCAACTACCGCACCTATACGCTCGAGGTCGTGCCGGCCCAGGCCGGCAACATGAACGAGCTGTTCGACCGGCTGACCGAGGTCGTGTACATCAGCCCGACGGACCAGCGGCGCTTCAAGCGCCGCGCCGCGGAATCCAGCCGCTACGCCAGCCTGCAACTGCGCAATAACCTCAACGAGACCGAGGCCGCCTGGTTCGCGGCGCACGCCTTCCAGTTTCCGGGCGTGGAACTGCGCGCCCGCTGGGTGCGCGAGTATCCGCAAGGCCTGTCGGCCGCCCACGTGGTGGGCTATATCGGCCGCATCGCCGAGGGCGACATCGAAGAACTGGACCGCGCCGGCCTGCTGGGCAACTACCGCGGCACCGACGTCATCGGCAAGAAGGGCATCGAGAAGACCTGGGAAGAGCAACTGCACGGCCGCACCGGCCTGGAAGAGGTCGAAGTGACCGCCGGCGGGCGGCCGATGCGCACGCTGCGCCGGATCGACCCGGTGCCCGGTTCCGACATCATGCTGTCCATCGACCTGGGGCTGCAGAAGGTGGCCGAAGAGGCCTTCGAAGGGCAGCGCGGCGCGCTGGTCGCCCTGGACCCCGACACCGGCGAGGTCCTGGCCTTCGTCTCGCAGCCGTCCTTCGACCCCAACCTGTTCGTGGACGGCATCGACGTGGACAACTGGCGCATGCTGAACGAATCGCCGGACCACCCGCTGATCAACCGGCCGCTTTACGGCACCTATCCCATCGGTTCCACGTACAAGCCCTTCGTGGGCCTGGCCGCGCTGGAACTGGGCAAGCGCCGCGCCACGGACCGGATTTCGGATCCCGGCTATTTCGAGTTCGGCGGCCAGAAGTTCCGCAACGCCGGCGGCGCGGCCTACGGCATGACCGACATGCACAAGGCCATCGTGGTGTCATCCGACACCTATTTTTATTCCCTCGGCCCCGAGATCGGAGTGAACGCGCTGCACGATTTCACCAAGCAGTTCGGTTTCGGCCAGATCACCGGCATCGACCTGGAAGGCGAGAAGCGCGGGGTGCTGCCGTCCACCGACTGGAAACGCTCGGCCTACAAGGACAAGGAGCGCCAGCGCTGGTATGCGGGCGAGACGATTTCCGTGGCGGTCGGACAGGGCTACAACGCCTTCACGCTGCTGCAGTTGGCGCAGGGAACGTCCACCCTGGCCAACAACGGGCTCTACCGCCGTCCGCACCTGGTGCACGCCGTGCGCGATCCGCGCAGCGGCGTGGCCAAGCCGACCGAATCCGTGCCCGATTACCGCATTCCGCTCAAGCAGGCCAACGTCGACGTGATCAAGAACGCCATGGCGGACGTGGTGCGCGCCGGCACGGCGCGGCGCGCTTTCGCGAACGCGCCCTACCAGGCGGCCGGCAAGACCGGCACCGCGCAGGTGTTCAGCCTGCGGGGCGGCCATTACCGCGCCAGCGCCATCGACGAGCGCCTGCGCGACCACGCCCTGTTCATGGGATTCGCGCCGCTGGAGCACCCCCGCATCGCGGTGGCGCTGATCGTCGAGAACGCCGGCTGGGGCGCGAGCGTCGCCGCGCCGGTCGCGCGCAAGGTATTCGATTACTGGCTGGCCAAGGACAGGCAGGACAGGATCGTGCGGCCCGACCGCGCGGACCCCCTGGCCTCGGTTGAAACCATAGCCTCCGAAGTGGTGCGCGAACGATGAAACGCCTGGGCCTCATCCTGTTGCGCGTGTTCACGGCCTTCGACTGGCCGCTGCTGGCGATCCTGCTGATGTTCGCGGCGCTGGGCCTGACCGTCATGCATTCGGCCGTGGGCGGCACCGACTGGCGGTTCGCCGAGCAGTCGCGCAACTTCATCATCGCCTTTTTCGCGATGTGGACCATGGCGCTGATTCCGCCCAAGTGGCTGATGAAGCTGGCCTTGCCCTTCTACGTGGTGGGCGTGGTGCTGCTGCTGGGCGTGGAGTTCTTCGGCGAAACCAGCAAGGGCGCCACCCGCTGGCTCAACCTGGGCGTGACCCGCATCCAGCCGTCGGAAATGATGAAGATCGGCGTGCCGATGATGCTGGCCTGGTACTTCCAGCGCCACGAAGGCGCCGTCCGCATCCGCGACTTCCTGGCCGCCGCCGCCATGCTGGCCGCGCCGTTCGGGCTGATCGTGCTGCAGCCCGACCTGGGCACGGCGCTGCTGGTGTTCGGCGCCGGTTTTTTCGTGATCTATTTCGCGGGCCTGTCGTTCAAGTTGCTGGTGCCCGTCATGCTGGCGGGCATCATCGCCATCGGCACGCTGATCTACTACGAGGACCAGTTGTGCGAACCCGAGGTGGACTGGGTGGTGCTGCACGACTACCAGAAGCACCGGGTATGCACCCTGCTCAACCCCAGTTCCGATCCCCTGGGCAAGGGCTTCCACACGATCCAGTCGATGATCGCGGTGGGCTCGGGGGGGATGTACGGCAAGGGCTACATGAAGGGCACGCAGACCCACCTGGACTTCATCCCCGAACGCACCACCGACTTCATCTTCGCCGTGTACGCCGAGGAATTCGGCCTGTACGGGGGCATCGCCCTCCTGGTGCTGTACGGCCTGATGATGGCGCGGGGGCTGACCATCGCGTCGCGGGCGTCGTCGCAGTTCGGGCGCTTGCTGTCGGGGGCGTTGACGATGATGCTGTTCATTTACGTGTTCGTGAACGTGGGGATGGTGACGGGGATTCTGCCGGTGGTGGGAGTGCCGTTGCCGTTCATGAGCTACGGGGGGACGGCTTTGTTCACCATGGGGATTGCTTTCGGCATCATGATGAGTATTAGTCGGCATCGGTCGGTGAAGAGTTGATTCTTCTGGTGGGCGTCGGGGTGGGCTTTGTAGGCGCTGTCGGTTGCTTTTCCTAGGTCTCTCTTGGTAGGTTGTTCTTGGTAGGTTGTTCTTCGTAGGTCGCCCGTCGGCGCGGGCGCCATGGCCGCTCGCGCCCACGATTGCGGTCCGGAGCCTTCGCTCCGGACTTCCCCTGCGTCATCCTCGTCCTCGCCTTCGGCGACTCCTTCGGATTCCCTCGGGCGCATCGAGGTTGCTCGCGTCCACGGCGCCCGCGCCGACGGGCTGCCGCCGTCTTGGCTCGCCGCGCTGCTGGACCTGTGTTCAGGGACGGGGTTTGCGTTGCCCGCCGCTTGCGGCCGCGCGGGCGGCCGCAAGCGGCATACGCAGCCTTGTGCGTCGGCGCGGGTGCGCTTGCGCGAATGCGGGTGAGTGGTTTGCTGGTGTGCACTATCGTGCGAGGGGGGGGCGGTGATGGGCGGCGCGCGCGGCAGGCTGCCGCTTGCGCATGCAGACCCGGACGCGCGCGCCGCCCATCCGGCATCGGGGTTGAAATGACGATCAGCGGAGCGCCGCCCCGGAAGGTGTCTCAGGAATGCCAGTTAATGCCAGGTGTCTGACACCCGTACGAGATGATCGCGCGGATTGAAGCGATCTTCCCGGGTGTCAGACACCCACGAAGCGCTGCTTCAAGCCTGACATGCCCCGGCCTGAGGGTGTCTGACACTGGCACAGGTGTTTCAAGAATGCCAGGTGTCTGACACCCGTACGAGATGGCCGTGCGGATTGAAGCGATCTTCCCGGGTGTCAGACACCCACGAAGCGCTGCTTCAAGCCTGACATGCCCCGGCCTGAGGGTGTCAGACACTGGCGCAGGTGTCCCAAGAATGCCAGGTGTCTGACATCCGTACGAGATGACCTCGCGGATTGAAGCGATCTTCCCGGGTGTCAGACACCCACGAAGCGCTGCTTCAAGCCTGACATGCCCCGGCCTGAGGGTGTCAGACACTGGCGCAGGTGCCTCAAGAATGCCAGGTGTCAGACACCCGCGAAACGCTACCTCACGGCAATGCCTCCGGCACGCCCAGATCGTTCGCCAACTGCTTCAACCCATCCCAGATCCGGCTGTCGAATTCCACGGAATCCGCGTTCACCGCCCGGTTGCGGGCTTCGTATTCGCCGGGATACTGCACGGCTTCGACGCCGGGTTGCGGCTTGCAGGCGTGCAGGTAGTCGATGAACGCGCCCACCTCCATCGACCGCCAGTCCGTATTGAAGTCCACCTGCGGATCCAGCAGCAGCGCGAACATATTGTTCGTCGCCACCCCGATGCGGGGATGCTCGGGCTGGATCGTGCCGCCGCCCGACAGGACGCCGGCCAGCAGTTCGGCCACCAGTCCCAGCGCGTAGCCCTTGTGGCCGCCGAACGGCAGCAGGGCGCCGGGGGGATCGGAGAACAGCGCGTTGGGATCCGTGGTGGGATTGCCCTGCGCGTCGATCAGCGATCCCGGCGGGGCCTGTTCGCCCTTGGCGGCCAGCACCCGCGCCTTGTTCACGGCGATCGAGCTGGTGGCCATGTCCACGATGAAGGGCGGGCGGCCGCCGGGGAGCGGGCCGGCGAAGCACAGCGGGTTGGTGGTCAGGCACGCCTGCGCGCCGCCGAAAGGGGCGACGGTGGGCGAGCGGTTGATCACGTTGGTGAAGGCCAGCAGGATCAGTCCCTTGGCGGCGACCATTTCCCCGAAGTGGCCCATGCGGCCCAGGTGGTGGCTGTGGCGCAGGGTCAGGATGCACTGGCCGTGTTCCTGCGTACGCTCGATGGCCTTTTCGATGATCACCTTGCCGACGTACTGTCCCAGCCCGTGGTGGCCATCGTAGGCCAGCATGGCGCCGCGGTCGTTGACCAGTTCCGGACGGCCGTCCGGCCGGGCCAGGCCCTCGGACAGCACGCGGCGGTAGTTCGTCAGGATGGACAGGCCGTGGCTGGTGTAGCCGACCCGGTCGGACTCCACCAGGTGCTCGGCCACATCGCGGGCGATGTCCTCGGGCACGCCTTGCGCCATCAGCACGAGGCGGCCGTATTCGTTGGCCTGGGCTAGCGATAGTTTCATCGTCCGCCCTCCTTACAGCCAGCCCAGCCAGCGCCAGTAGGTCATGCCCATCAGGATCATGAGCGCATAGCCGATGATGGTGACCAGGATGCCGACCTTGGCGAACTGCTTGGCGTTGAAGGTCTCCGTGCCCAGGCACACCATGTTCTGCGGCGCGTTGATCGGGAGGATGAAGCCGTAGCTCACCACGAAGCCCAGCAGCATGGTCATGCCCAGGCGGCTGAAGTCGCCCGGCAGCGTGGCCAGCACCGAGATCAGGATCGGCAGCATCGCCGAGGTCAGCGCGGTGGCGCTGGCGAAACCCAGGTGGATGACGATCAGGAAGGCCGCCAGGATCGCGAAGATGGCCAGGGGTCCGAGGTGGTCCAGGCCGGTGTGCGCCACGACCTGGTTGCCCAGCCATTGGCCGGCCTGCGTGGTCAGCAGCGCGGTGCCCAGGCTGATGCCGACGCCGAACACGATCACGGTGCCCCATGGGATGCGCGATTGCACGTCTTTCCAGGTCATCACGCCAAAGCGCGGCAGCAACAGCAGCACGAGGCCGAAGTAGGTGGTGGAGGTCGTGTCGAACTTGTGCAGCTTGCCTTCGGTCGACCAGAACAGCAGCAGCATGATGGACACGGCCATCAGGCGCTTCTGCGCGGCGGTCATGGGGCCCAGTTCAAGCAGCGACTTCTCGACCGCTTCCTTGCCTCCCGCGATGCTGTCGCTTTCCGGCGGCAGCAGCTTGAGCACGATGACGATCAGCACCACCGACATGATCAGCGACCAGGGGGCGCCGGCGATCAGCCAGTCCGACCACGCCACGCGTTCGCCCAGCATCTTTTCCATGAAGCCGACGGTCAGCAGGTTCTGCGCCGCGGCGGTCTGGATGCCGACGTTCCAGATGCTGGTGGCCTGGGCCACGATGATCATGATGCCGGCGGCGATGTTGGAGCGCTTGTCCACGCCGAAGGCCGCGATCACGCCCATCATGATGGGCACCACGGCCGCGCTGCGCGCGGTGGCGCTGGGCACGACCAGGCTCAGCACGATGGTGACGGCGATGCACCCGATCAGGATGCGGCGGGTGCTGGTGCCCACCCTGGACAGGGTCACCAGCGCGATGCGCCGGTCCAGCCCGGTGAACGTCATCGCCGCGGCGATGAACAGGGCGCCCGTGACCAGCGCGAGCGCCGAGTTCGAGAAGCCGGTCAGCGCCATGCTGATCGCGGCCGACGTGCCGTAGAGCACTTGCGGGTCTTTGACTGTCGGAGCCGTGCCCAGCAGGAAGGCCATCAGCGTCGTGATCATGATCGCGCTGGCTTCGTAGGACACGGCTTCGGTAATCCAGACCACCACGGCAAACGCGAGGATGGCGAGCATCCGATGGCCCGCGACGGGCAGGTCGGCCGGCAGGGGCAGCAGCAGCACGCCGATCATCACGACGATGCCGGCGACCAGTCCGATGGGAATTTTGGTTTTCTTTGGGGCTTGCGAGGCAGGAACGGCGGCTTGCGCGGTCATATCCATCTCCGGTTGAGGTCAAACTGACGACACGCCGCCCCGCGAGCACGGGATTAATCAATTCGGCATGTCGACGCTACAGGATGATCGTGACGGCATTGCGGAAAACCCGTATTGATTCAAGTCAAGCAGATGGAGATTTGCGCTTGTGGAAAACCTATCCCGCGCATTATGCTCGTCGGCCCCCGCCGGCGGCAAGCCGCTCAGCCCAGCGCCAGGCGCAATTGTTCGTTCAGGTGCAACGTGGGCGCAACGCGCCAGCCGCTCTGGGCATAGCGTAGCCAGCGGCCCAGCACCAGGTGCGTCAGCAGGCTGGCATGCGCGGCGACGTTGGCTTCCGGCGGCAGGCCGCCGTCGGTGATCGCGATGCGCAGCGATTGCTTCAGCGACGCTTCGATGCGGTCGTTGATGTGGTTGATGCGTTCCTGCAGGCGGTTGTCTTCCGTTACCAGGGCGTCGCCGGTCAGTACCCGCGTCATGCCCTTGTTGCGTTCCGAGAAGGTCAGCAGCATGGAGACGGTCTGGTGGGCCTGGGCCAGCCCGTAGGGCTCGGCGGTGGCGATCTGGTTGACCAGCGTGAAGATGCTGGTCTCGATGAATTCGATCAGCCCTTCGAACATCTGCGCCTTGCTGGCGAAGTGCCGGTACAGCGCGGCTTCCGAGACTTCCAGGCGCGCGGCGAGGGCGGCCGTGGTGATGCGGGACGCATGGGGCTGCTCCAGCATCTCGGCCAGGGTTTGCAGAATCTGGGTCTTGCGCTCGCCGGGTTTGCTCGCCATGGAAGTGTCTGCTCTCGCGCAGGCTGACGGTGAAGGGGAGGGAGGAGCGCGCCGCTATCCCCGCAAGGGACGTCGGCGTAACAGCAAATCACTGACGGAGTTTACCCGCAAGTCGACGTAGGCCGGGCGTTGCGACCGGCCGCGGGAAAAAGGCGTGCCCGGATGGTACACGTGCACGGTGCGCAGGCCGGCCCGGCGCGCGCCGCGCAGGTTGGCCAGCGTGTCTTCCACCAGGACCGCGCGGTGGGCCGGGACGCCTTCGCGCGCCAGCACGTAGCGCAGCAGGGCGGCCGAGGGCTTGGGGCGGAATTCGCCATGCAGGCGCATGTGTTCGATGGCCCACAGACTGTCGAACAGGCGCAGGATGCCCAGGCGGGCCAGCACGGCGCGCGCGTAGCCCAGGGGCGCGTTGGTCAGCAGCACCTTGCGGCCAGGCAGACGCCGCAGCTTGTACGCCAGCGCTTTCTCCGCGCGGACCAGCGAATTCACATCGAAATCGTGGCTGCGGTGCAGAAAGGCATGCGGGTCCACGCCGTGGTGCTTGACCATGCCGATCATGGTGGCGCCGTAGCGTTTCCAGTACAGCGAGCGCACGCGGTTGGCGGTGTCGATGTCCACGTTCAGCGCCTCGGCCACGGCCATGGTCATGCCGTGGTCGATACGGGGGAAGATGGCGTGCGAGGTATCGTGCAGCGTGTTGTCGAGGTCGAACAGCCACAGTCGCTCGGAAACGGCCGCGGCCGTCTGCCGGGAGCGGCGCAGCCGCACCGCCGGCCGCAGCAACTGGCGATGGGCCCGCATCAATTGCCCATGGCGCTACGCGCCACCCGAAAGAGGCCGAACGAAGAGGTTTCCGCCGGCAATGCGGCAAGGCAGGCAAAGCACCCCAACATGGCAAGGCCGCCCCAATCAGGGCCGCGCGGATCCGGCTCCGCCGGTCCGCAGCGGCGCCCCCTGGGGGGAAGCGCGCAGCGCTGCGGGGGGGGCATCAGTGCGAGCTGATCATCGTGCCCACGCCCTGGTCGGTCAGGATTTCCAGCAACAGGCAGTGCGGCACGCGGCCGTCGACGATGTGCACGGAATTCACGCCGTTCTTGGCGGCATCCAGCGCGGACGAGATCTTGGGCAGCATGCCGCCGGAGATCGTGCCGTCGGCGAACAGTTCGTCGATGGTCTGGGCCGACAGGCTGCGCAGGAGCTTGCCGCTCTTGTCCAGCACCCCGGGAGTGTTGGTCAGCATCAGCAGCTTTTCGGCGCCCAGCACTTCAGCCATCTTGCCGGCCACGACGTCGGCGTTGATGTTGTAGGCCGTGCCGTCCTCGCCATAGCCGATCGGCGAGATGACGGGGATGAACTGGTCGTCCTGCAGCGCCTTGACCACCGCGGGCTCGACCATGGTGATGTCGCCGACGAAGCCGATGTCGATGGGTTCGGACGGGTTGTCCTTGTTGTCCATCAGCTTCTTGCGGGCCTGGATCAGTCCGCCGTCCTTGCCGGTCAGGCCGACGGCCTTGCCGCCGACCTCGTTGATCATCATGACGATGTCCTGCTGGACCTGTCCGCCCAGCACCCATTCCACGACTTCCATGGTTTCGGCGTCGGTGACGCGCATGCCCTGGATGAAGGTGCCCTGCTTGCCGATGCGGCGCAGCGCGTCATCGATCTGCGGACCGCCGCCGTGGACCACCACCGGATTCAGCCCCACCAGCTTCAGCAGCACGACGTCGTGCGCGAAGCTGCGCTGCAAACGCTCTTCCGTCATGGCGTTGCCGCCGTACTTGACCACGATGGTCTTGCCGTGAAATCGTCGGATGTACGGCAGTGCTTCAGACAGCACGGCGGCTTTGACAGCAGGAGACGAAACGGCGGCAGGGTCGGGGGTGTCGGTCATGGCAGCTAAGTCGGCAAATATACGTATGAATGGTTAGAAAAAATGCCTGCACAAAAACGCGTTCGGGACGCGGTAGCGCAAGCATACGACGGATTGTAGTACCCACAGGTTTCTTATGCTTTAAACCCATGTTCATATGCCCGACAAATAACCGGCATTCAGGTAAATTGGGGGCGTTTTCGCAACGGCGAACCCCGCAAAAGGGGGTTAGGCCGTATTGGCAGGACTTTTGTCCCCAATTTTTACCTATATAAGAGGCAATACATGCGTTTGAATCTTGTCCGTTCCGCCCTGGTGGCGTCGGCCTTCCTGGTGGCGGCGAACGCCGCCCATGCCGAAAAAGTGGTGGTCGGCGCGACTCAGGTCCCGCACGCCGAGATCCTGGAAGTGGTGAAACCGCAACTCGCCAAGGAAGGCGTGGAGCTCGACATCAAGGTGTTCAGCGACTACGTGCAGCCGAACCTGCAGCTCGCGGACAAGCAACTGGACGCGAACTTCTTCCAGCACAAGCCCTACCTGGATTCGTTCAACAAGGACCGCAAGGCCAACCTGGTGCCGGTGGCCCTGGTGCACGTCGAGCCCTTCGGCGGCTATTCCAAGAAGATCAAGAGCCTGTCCGAACTCAAGGACGGCGCGGCCGTCGCCATCCCGAACGACCCGTCCAACGGCGGCCGCGCGCTCGTGCTGCTGCAGAAGCAGGGCCTGATCAAGCTGAAGGACCCGGCCAACATCCTCGCGACCGCGGCGGACGTGGTCGAGAATCCCAAGAAGCTGAAGTTCCGCGAACTGGAAGCCGCGATGCTGCCGCGTTCGCTGGACGACGTGGACCTGGCGCTGATCAACACCAACTACGCGCTGGAAGCCGGCCTGGTGCCGACCAAGGACGCGCTGTTCATCGAAGGCTCGGATTCGCCCTACGCCAACATCCTGGTGACCCGCGAGGACAACAAGGACGCGCCGGGGATCAAGAAGCTGGTGAATGCCCTGCACACGCCGGAAGTGAAGGCGTTCATCCAGGAGAAGTACAAGGGGGCGGTGGTTCCGGCTTTCTAACCCTTCCGCGTGTCTGACACCCTGTACAACCCTTCCGCGTGTCTGACACCCGTACGAGATAGCCTGACGAACGCGGGATAGTGCCCCCCGGGTGTCTGACACCGGCCGTATCTGAAGTCAGTGTCAGACACCCGCGAACGCCGGCGTCAACCTGGCGGCCATTTCGTACGGGTGTCAGACACTTGGGGGGAGCCTACCCCGCCAACGCCTTTTCCACCGTCGCGTGGAATTCCGCGACATCGTATTCGCCCAGGTAGCGCTTGATGATGTTGCCTTTCTTGTCGATCAGGAAGGCCGTGGGCGTCAGGCGGATGTCGCCGAAGGCGCGGGCGATGTCGCCCTTGGTGTCCAGGGCCACCGGGAACGGCAGCTTGCGGGTTTCGGCGAAATTCAGCACGAAGTTGGGCGGATCGTAGTCCATGGCGACCGCGACCGCCTCATAGCCCTTGCCGGCGTATTCGTTGTAGGCCGCGATGGTCTCGGGCATCTGCTTCACGCAGGTCACGCAACTGGTCGCCCAGAACTTGACCAGCACGACCTTGCCGCGCAGGTCCTGCATGGAGAAGGTCTTGCCTTCCAGGGTGGTGAAGGTGACGTCGGGGGCGGTCTGCGCGGGGCGCAGGACGAACCAGGCGCCGATGCCGACCGCCACCAGGACGGCGAGCGCTACGATGGCTTTTTTCATTTGATGGGCATGACCTCTACGCCGCCGCCCGTGCCGCCCGCGTTGTCGCTGGCCGCGCCCGCGCCGCTTTCGATCGGCGCCTTGGTTTCCGTGGCGGTGTTGGACTGGGAACCGCTGTTCGACAGCCGGATCGCTTCCTCGCGGCTGATGGTTTCGAACAGTTTAACCACCCTGGCCACGCCGCCCACGTCCGCGGTGGCATTGGCGGCGTAGTCGCCCTCGGCCTGCGTCACCTTGCCCATGAGGTAGACGACGCCGTGGTCGGTCGTGACGGCGATGGTGCCCGAAGGCACGTACTTGGTGTTGATCAGGGCGGTCTTGACCTTGGAGGTCAGCCAGGTGTCGTTGGAGCGCACGCCGAACGAAGCGATGGGGCCCACCGTCAACTGGTTGGTGACCTGCTTGACGTTTTCCACGCCCTGGGCGATGGCCGTGGCCTGGCTCTTGGCTTCTTCGGTGGGCACGTCGCCGGTCAGCAGCAGGTGGCCGCCGTAGGCCATGGCGTTGACGCGGGCGGTTTCGCCCAGCTTCTGCGAGATCTGGCTCTGCGCCTTGAACGCCATGTTCTGGTCTTCGAGCTGGATGCCGGAAGTCCGGCGGTCCGTCACGACGACCGCCGTGGTGGCGGCCGCGCCGCCCATGATCAGCGGCGCGCAGGCCGACAGCGACAGGGCGGCGGTGGACAGCGCCGCGGCAAGCATCAGCGGGCGGGCGGCGGTTCGGACGTCAGAAATCATTCGGTGTCTCCAAGCAGAAGAGCGTCAATGCCGTCGCACAGTGCGTGCAGCAGCAGAATGTGGACTTCCTGGATGCGCATGGTGCGATCGCTGGGAACACATAGATGGACGTCCATGGGCGTAATGAGTTCCCCCATGACGCCGCCGCCCTTGCCGGTCAGGGCAAGCACGTGCATTTCGCGGGCGCTGGCGGCTTCCATGGCGCGCACCACATTGGGGGAATTGCCGCTGGTGGAGATCGCCACCAGCACGTCGCCGGCCTGGCCGAAGGCATTGACCTGGCGCTCGAAGACCTCGTCGAAGCCGTAGTCGTTGCCGACGGCCGTGAGGATGGAGGTATCGGTATTGAGCGCGATGCCGGCCAGGGGCAGGCGTTCGCGCTCGAAGCGGCCCACCAGTTCGGCGATGAAGTGCTGCGCGTCGGCGGCCGAGCCGCCATTGCCGCAAGCCAGAATCTTGCCGTTGTTCGCCAGGGCGCCGAACAGCACGTCCACCGCTATCGCCAGCGGCTCGGCCAGCACGTTCATGCTTTGTTCGTACGCAGCCATGGCGTCGCGAAAGTGCGACGTCATACGAGAGGTCATGTCCATGGCCGCGATTATCTCACGGGGCCGTCACGCCGTTCTATCCAGGCGTAACGAGCTTCGGGCGGGACGTAACCGGCGCGGCGGGATTCAGGCCAGCCAGAACGCCCCGCGCAGCCATTGCGGACGGCTCGCCTCGAAAACGACCGCGTCGAAGCGGGCCGGCGGCGGCCTGCCTTGCCAGTGCCGCCGGGCCAGTTCGGGCAGCCAATGCGCCGCGGCGCGGGCCAGCCGGGCCTGTTTCTCGGGGCCGATGCTGGCCGCGGCGCCGCCATAGCGGGTGCGGCCGCGCGAGCGGACTTCGACGAACACCAGGGTGTCGCCATCGCGCATGGCCAGGTCGATCTCGCCGGCGCGGGTCCGCAGGTTGCGCGCCAGCAGCGCCAGGCCCTGCGCCCGCAGCAGGCGCAGCGCGGCGGCTTCGTGGCGGTCGCCCGCGCGTTGGGTGGGCGAGCGCCGCGGCGGCGGGCGTTCGGCCGGCGGCCGGCGTTCCGCGCGGCGGCGGCGCCTGTTGGCGAGGCGGCGGGCGGCCAGGGCCAGTTCGCAGGCCAGGCGCAAGGTCTCATCCGTCATGGGGGCTCCGGAGGCGGCGGGCATAGGCGGCTACACTGACATGGTTTTCCGTGTCAGTAGGCTGCAATGAATCAAAATGTCTCACCCCCGCCAGCCGGAGATGCCTGGTCCCGCGTTGCCGAACGCGTGGCGGAGCAGCATTGGCCCGCCTCGACGCTGTACGTCGTGGCCACGCCGATCGGCAACCTGGGCGACCTGGGGTTGCGCGCCTGGCATGCCTTGCAGCGCGCCGACGTGATCGCGGCCGAGGACACCCGGGCCAGCCGCACGCTGCTGGACGCCTGGGGCGTCGCCACGCCGCTCATGGCGGCCCACCGCCACAACGAAGCCGCGGCCGCCCAGGCCATCTGCGGACGGCTGGAACAGGGCCAGCGCGTGGCCCTGGTGTCCGACGCCGGCGCGCCCGCCGTCAGCGATCCGGGAGCGCGGATCGTGCGCGCCGTGCGCGAGGCCGGCTTCAAGGTGGTGCCGGTGCCCGGCCCCAGCGCCGTGATCGCGGCGCTGATGGGCAGCGGCGTCACCACGGACGAAAACCCGGCCTATGCGTTCGCCGGTTTCGCGCCGTCCAAGGCGGCGGCCCGCCAGCGCTGGCTGCGCACCTGGTGCGCGCTGCCCGCGCCGGTGGTGATGTTCGAATCGCCGCACCGGATCGCGGCCACCCTGGCCGACCTGCTGGAAGTCTGCGGCCCGGACCGCCGGCTGACCGTTGCGCGCGAACTGACCAAGCGCTTCGAAGAGATCGCCACCTTCCCGATGGGCGAGGGCGCGGCCTGGCTGGCGGCGGACGCCCACCGCGAGCAGGGCGAATTCGTGTTGATCGCGCACGCCCGCGAGGACGAACCCGTGCAGGACGACGCCGACCCGCGCACCGACGCGCTGCTGGACGCCCTACTGGAGTCGCTGTCGCTGCGCGACGCCGCCCGCGTCGCGGCCAAGGTCTCCGGCCTGCCGCGGGACGTTCTGTACAACCGGGCGCTGGCCCGCAAGAAATCGTCGGAATAAGCCATGACTTACGCAACGGTCGTGTCCAACAAGCCCGCCGATCCCAACGAACGGCTCACCTACCGCGACATGCCCACGCCGCTGGGAGACATGCGCCTGGTCGCCAGCCCCAAGGGCCTGCGCGGCGCCTGGTTCAGCGACCAGGCCCTGCTGCCGTCGGCCGAAGGCTGGCTGCTGGCGGAATCCGATCCCATCCTGGAGCAGGCGCGCCGCGAACTGGACGAGTGGTTCGCCGGCCGGCGGCGTACGTTCGACGTGCCGCTGGATCCCGTCGGCACGGCTTTCCAGCACCAGGTCTGGCACGCCCTGTGCGACCTGGGGTTCGGGGTGCTGGCCAGCTACGGCGAACTGGCCCGCACGGTGGGCCGGCCCAAGGGGGCCCAGGCGGTCGGCGGCGCCGTGGGGCGCAACCCGATCAGCATCATCATTCCGTGCCATCGCGTGATCGGGGCCGACACCGCGCTGACCGGCTTCGGCGGCGGGCTGCCGCGCAAGCAGGCGCTGCTGGCGCACGAAGGCAATCTGTACCGCAGCCGCAACCCGCGCGCGCGCCGCGTCTGCGACGGGCAGGCGGAACTGCCCTGGTAGCCAGGGAATTCCTTATTGCGCGGCGATGCTGGGCAGGATGCCGATGCGGTCCGACACCAGCGGCACGGCGTTCAAGGCGCTTTGCCGGTCGGGGTAGGGGCCGATCTTGACCCGGTACAGGCTATTGGACTGTTCCATCGACGCGGGCGGCGCGCCTTCGGCGCCCAGTTGCGTGTTGATCCGGCTGACCAGCGATTGCGCGTTGGCCGGCTGGCTGAACGCGCCCACCTGAAGATAGACGTTGCCCGGGCCGCCCGCCGCCGACTGGCGCACGGGGGCCGAGCCGGGCGCGGGCGCCGGCAGGGGTTCCGCCGTGAGCGCGACGGGGACGGCGGCCACGGGGGCGGACACCGGCGCGGACCCGGTCGCCGATGCGGGCTCCGGCGGGGCCGCGGCCGGCGCGCCCTGCGAGGCCAGGCGCCGTATCTCGTCCGGGGGGATGGCCTCCACGACCACCTGCCCGCTGCCTGGCCCGATGATGCCGAGCTTGTACGCCGCGACATAGGACAGGTCCATGATGCGGTCGCTGTGGAAGGGGCCGCGGTCGTTCACCCGCACGACGACGGTCTTGCCGTTGACCAGGCTGGTGACGCGCGCGTAGCTGGGCAGCGGAAGCGTCGTGTGGGCGGCCGTCATGGAGTACATGTCGTAGGCTTCGCCGATGGACGTGGAATTGCCGTGGAATTTCTTGCCGTACCAGGAGGCGGTGCCGCGCTTCTTGTAGGGCTGGCCGCTGGTGTCGGGCACGTAGCGCTGGCCGAACACGACGTAGGGGCGGTTCGCGCCGCTGGCGTACGGTTCCACCTTCGGCACCGCGTCGGGCACCTGGTCCAGGTTCGCGGGCGGATTCGCGTCGGGCCCGTCGTCCTTGTAGTAGCCGCCCTTTTTACGCCCGCCGGTGGAAGAACAGCCGGCCACGGCAATGGCCAGCAACAGCATCGGGATCAGTTGGAGCGGGCGGGACAGGGTCATGCGGATTCGTCGGGCAGTTGGGTGCGGTGGCGCACCAGCAGCGGGTCGTGGTCGGCGAAGCGCAGCGCCAGTTGCTCGACCACGTACACGGAACGGTGCTGGCCGCCGGTGCAGCCGATGGCGACGGTCAGGTAGTTGCGGGTGTCTTGCGTGTATTGGGGCAGCCACCGGTTCAGGAAACCGGCGATGTCGTCGATCATCTGGCCCACCAGGTCGAAGCCAGCCAGCCAGGCGGCCACGGGCTCGTCGCGCCCGGTCAGGGGGCGCAGGTTGCGGTCGTAGTAGGGGTTGGGCAGGCAGCGCACGTCGAACACCAGGTCGGCGTCGCCGGGCACGCCGCGCTTGTAGGCAAAGGATTCGAACGTCAGCACCAGCGGCGCGCGATCGGCCTGGATCAGGTCGCGGATCCAGGCGCGCAGTTGCCCCGGCGTCAGGTCCGAGGTGTCGATGACGTGTTCCTGGTCGCGCAGCGGCGCCAGCAGTTCGCGCTCCAGCGCGATGCAGTCGGTCAGGGAAGGCGCGGTGCCGCCGCGCTGCAGCCGGTCGGTCAGCGGATGGCGCCGGCGGGATTCGGAGTAGCGCTGCACCAGCGTCGCGGTGCTGGCGTCCAGGAAGATCACGCGCAGGCTCGTGCCCATGGCGCGCAGCGCGGTCACCACGTCCGGCAGCTCGGCCAGTTCGCCGGGCGAGCGGACGTCGATGGCGACGGCCACCCGCTCCAGGCCTTCGTCCCGGGCGTTGGCGATGAATTCGGTCAGGAACCGCACGGGCAGGTTGTCGACGCAGGTGTAGCTGGCGTCCTCGAGCATGCGCAGGGCGACGGACTTGCCGGAGCCGGAGATGCCGGTGACGAGGACGACTTTCAACATGGACATGATTGTGGCACGCTTTTCCAGGACGATGCCGGCGGGATGGCATCTGATATGGCCGTAAACTCGGAATCTGCGCCTGTACCTTTTTGGCTGCCCTGACGTAAGCTTGGCGCCGGGTACTCGATAGATTCACATACGCGCCCCGCCGCCATGCGTTTCGGGGGATTGGAATTCGACCTAGATGTTAGCCCTCATTTCCTTTCGTAGTGTTTCACTGCCGCGGTTTTGGGCAATTTCCGTTCTCGCGGCCGCTGCCGCCGTCGTTTTTTCGGCAGCGCCCGCGCAGGCCCAGGAGGCGTCCCCTGCGCCCCTGCGCCCGGACACCATGGCCGCCCGCGTGGCGGCCTGTACGGCCTGCCATGGCGCGCAGGGCCGGGCCGGCGCCGACGGCTACTATCCGCGCCTGGCCGGCAAGCCCCAGGACTACCTGTACCACCAGTTGCTGAATTTCCGCGACGACCGGCGGCAGTACCGGCCGATGGCCCATTTGCTGGCCGGCCTGCCCGACGACTACCTGCGCGAAATGGCCGGCTATTTCTCCGAACAGCACGTGCCGTATCCGCCGCCGGTGCGTCCCGACGTGTCCGCCGCGACGCTGGAAGCCGGGCGCAGGCTGGCGCTGGACGGCGACGCGGCGCGCGGCCTGCCCGCCTGCGCGGCCTGTCATGGCGCCGCCCTGGGCGGCGTGCTGCCCGCCATTCCCGGCCTGCTCGGCCTGCCGCGCGATTACATCGGTTCGCAGATCGGCGGCTGGAAGAACGGCCTGCGCCGCGCCGCCGAACCGGACTGCATGGCCGATATCTCCAACAAACTCACTCCCGCCGACATCGGCGCGCTGGCCGCGTGGCTGTCGTCGCGGCCCGTCGCCGAACCTTATGCCCCCGAACCCGCGGGCTCGCTGCGCCTGCCCGCGGAATGCGGCAGCCAGGCGCAACGCTAGGCGGGGGAACAGATGAAACCGATGAAGAAAGTCCTGTGGGTCCTGCTGCTGGCGGCGGTCGCGGCGGCGGGCGGCCTCTATTGGGCGGGCACGCGCGACGATGCCAGCACGGGCCCCGCCGCCGCGGCGGACGCCGCCACCCTGGTCGAGCGCGGGCGCTACCTCGCGCTGGCGGGCAACTGCATGGCCTGCCACACCAGCCGCGGCGGCAAGGCGCTGGCCGGCGGCACGCCCATTCCCACGCCGTTCGGCACGGTATACGGCCCGAACATCACGCCCGACGAACAAACCGGCATCGGCGCCTGGACGGCCGACGACTTCTGGCAGGCGCTGCACAACGGCAAGTCGCGGGACGGCACGCTGCTCTATCCCGCTTTCCCGTACACGGAATACACGCGCATCACCCGCGCGGATTCGGATGCCCTGTACGCCTATCTGCGCAGCGTGCCGCCGGTCAGCCAGCCCAGCCGGCCGCCCGAACTCGATTTCCCGTACGACCGGCGCGCCCTGCTGGCCGCCTGGCGGGCGCTGTACTTCAAGCCGGGCGTCCAGGACGACGACGCGGGGCAATCGGTGCAATGGAACCGCGGCCGCTACCTGGTCGAAGGGCTGGGGCATTGCGCCGCCTGCCACACGCCGCGCAACGGCATGGGCGCGCTGCGTTCGGACCAGTCCCTGGCGGGCGGCGTGATTCCGGTGCTGGACTGGTACGCGCCGCCGCTCACCAACGATATGCAGACCGGCCTGGGCCGCTGGTCGGCGGAAGACATCGCCGCGCTGCTCAAGACGGGCATCTCGCGGCATTCCAGCGCCAGCGGCCCCATGGCCGAAGTGGTGCTGGGCAGCACTCAGCACCTGAGCGACGGCGACGCGCTGGCCATCGGGGTCTATCTCAAGTCCCTGCCTGCCGGGCCGGCCGCGGCGGATCCGCCCAAGGCGGCGGTCTCGCCGGCGGCGATGGAACTGGGCGGCAAGCTCTACCGCCAGCAATGCGCGCAATGCCACCAGCCCGCGGGCGAGGGCAGCGGCGCGGCCTGGCCCGCGCTGGCCGGCAACCCCACCGTGACGGCGCCGTCGCCCGTCAATGCCATCCGCATGGTGCTCGACGGCGGCTACGCGCCCGCCACCGCGGCGAATCCCCGGCCCCACGGCATGCCGCCGTTCGGGCAGTCGCTCAACGATGGCGACGTCGCCATGCTCGTGTCCTACATCCGCAATAGCTGGGGCAACGAGGCCGGTGGCGTGACGCCGCTGGAGGTCAAGCGGGCGCGCGCCGCGTCGACGCGGAACTAGGGGCTAGCCCGCCTTCAAGGCCTGCGCGCAGGCCTTGCGCGCCAGTTCGCCCAGGACGCGGACCGCGTCCTGCGTGCCGGCGTTCCAGGGGTGTCCATAGTTCAGGCGCAGCGCGCTGCCGAATTGGCCGCTGGCGGAAAAGATGGGGCCCGGCGCCACGCTGATGCCGCGCGCCAGGGCCTGCCGGTGCAAGGCCAGCGCATCCACCGGCGCGGGCAGTTCCAGCCACAGGAAGAACCCGCCTTGCGGGCGGGTGACGCGCGTGCCGGCGGGAAACTCCTGGGCGATCGCGTCGGCCATGCGCTCTTGCTGCGCCTGCAGCGTCGCGCGCAGCCGGCGCAGGTGCCGGTCATAGCCGCCTTGCTCCAGGTATTCGGCGATGGCGCCCTGGGCGGGGCCGGACGCCGATAGCGTCGACGACAGTTTCAGGCGCTGCACGCGCTGGGTATAGCGGCCGGCGGACGTCCAGCCGATGCGGTAGCCCGGCGCCAGGCATTTCGAGAACGACGAGCAATGCAGCACCAGGCCCTGGGTGTCGTAGGCCTTGGCGGGCACGGGCCGCGCGGCGCCGAAGTACAGCTCGCCGTACACGTCGTCTTCGATCAGGGGGATGCCGTGGCGCGCCAGCACGTCCACCAACTGCCGCTTCCTGTCGTCCGGCATCAGGCTGCCCAGCGGATTCTGGAACTGCGTCATCAGCCAGCAGGCCTTGGGCGCGTGGCGACGGATGGCGGTTTCCATCGCGTCCAGGTCGATGCCGGTGCGAGGATGGGTGGGCACTTCCAGCGCCTTCAGTCCCTGCCGTTCGAGCGCCTGCAGGGCGCCGTAGAAGGTGGGGGCCTCGACCATGACCGTGTCGCCGGGCCGGGTGACCGCCTGCAGGCAGAGATTGAGCGCTTCGAGCGCGCCGTTGGTGACGACGATGTCGGCCGCGGGCACGTTGATGCCGCCGATCAGGTAGCGCAGCGCGATCTGCCGGCGCAGGCCGGGATTGCCGGGGGCCAGGTCTTCCACGGTATCGAGCGGATCCTGGCGCTTGAGGTGCGCGGCCATGGCCTGGGCCAGCCGCGGCAGCGGGAACAGCAGCGGGGAGGGGAAGGCCGAGCCCAGCGGCGCGACGTCGCGGTTGCGCACGGAACCCAGGATGTCGAAGATGCGCTCGCTGATCGCGAGTTCCGTCGATTCGCCGTCCGGGTTCGACGGGCCGGGTTCCGGCGGCAGCGAGACGGCGGGCGCGCTGACGTAGTAGCCGGAACGCGGCTGCGCCCGGATCAGGCCGCGCGCTTCCAGCAGGTAATAGGCCTGGAACACCGTGGAGGGGCTGACGCCCCGCGCCGCGCAGGCGTCGCGCACGGAGGGGAGCTTGTCGCCCGCGCGCAGCACGCCGTCGCGGATCGACTTGGCGATCTCGGCGGCCAGCGTTTCGTAGAGGCTCACGGCGCCGCCGGGCGACACGCGCCTATTTGCTGCTTTGCAGGATCGCCATGGCCTGGCGTTCCATGAATTCGCCCAGCGTGTCGATGCCGCGCAGCTTCAGGATGGTGTTGCGCACGGCGGCCTCCACCAGCACCGCCAGATTGCGGCCCGCGGCGACTTGCAGCATGACTTTGCGCACCGGCAGGCCGAGCATGTCCTGCGTGATGTCCTGCAGCGGCAGGCGTTCGAACTTGTCCTGCGCGGTGGCGCGCACCAGGTGCACGATGAGCTTGAGCCGCATCTTCCGGCGCACGGAGGTTTCGCCGAAGATGGTGCGGATGTCGAGCAGGCCCAGGCCGCGCACTTCCAGCAGGTTCTGGAGCAGTTGCGGACAGTGGCCTTCGATCATGTTGGGCGCGGTGCGCGAGAACTCCACGGCGTCGTCGGCCACCAGGCCATGCCCGCGCGAGATCAGTTCCAGCGCCAGTTCGCTCTTGCCCAGGCCGGATTCGCCGGTGATCAGCACGCCCAGGCCCAGCACGTCCAGAAATACGCCGTGCACCGTGGTCGTGGGCGCCAGCTTCTTGCCCAGGTAGATGCGCAGCAGGTCGATCAGTTGCGCGGCCGCCACGGGCGTGGACAGGAGCGGCACCTGGTGCTGGTCGCACTGGTCGATCAGGTCCTGGGGCGGCGTCAGGCCGTCGGCCAGCAGGATGGCGGGGACGCCGCCGATCAGCAGCTCGTCCATGTGGTGCATGCGGCGGCGCAGGTCGAAGCGGGTGTAGTACGCCAGCTCTTCCTGCCCGAACACCTGGATGCGGGACGGGTGGATCAGGTTCAAGTGGCCGACGAGGTCCGCGGCCGACATGCCGTCGTCGGGAATCGCGCGGTCCGCGGCGCCCTGGCCCGAAATCCAGTTAAAGGGGATTTTGTCGGCGTTGTCGTCGACGAGTTCCTGCACCGTGAGCATGGCAGCGTTTCCGCGAGGAGATCAGAGTTGGCCGGTCGTGAGCATCTTGTGGACGATGGCCGGATCGGTTTCCGTGGCCAGGGCCTCGCGCAATGCCTTGTTGGACATGAGCTGGGCCAGTTCGGCCAGGATGTCCAGGTGCTGTTGCGTGGCCGCTTCCGGCACCAGCAGGCACAGCAGCATCGAAACCGGCTGGCCGTCGGGCGCATCGAAGGAGATGGGCTGCGCCAGGCGGATGAAGGCCGCCAGGGCCTGTTCCAGGCCTTTCACGCGGCCGTGCGGAACGGCCACTCCCTGCCCCAGGGCCGTGGAGCCCAGGCGTTCCCGGGCGAACAGGCTGTCGAACACGAGTGCCCGCGCCAAACCGTGGTTGTTTTCAAAGAGAAGGCCAGCCTGTTCGAACGCACGTTTCTTGCTCGTTGCGAGCATATCGAGCACGACGTTGCCGGCGGGTAGGATGCGCGACAAATGATTCATCGGGTCATTATATGGTTATATGATGCAGTGCAATAATCGGCCTCTGCGGCACGTCCTCTGCGTGGGCGCTCCGTGGGGCGGCAAGAGCGACAGCATAGACCGATAGCGGCGGATTGTGGGCATTCTTGCGCCAGGCGCAGCCTCGCGGCTCGGGAAACGTCGGAATCTGGGGGGAATCTGGGATCGCCGGCTGGGCCGGGAATGGGGGACGCAGAGGGGGCAAAGCGGGGGAAGTTTGCCGATGCCCCGGCTGGACTCGTGGTCTAGCGGGACACCGGGACTCAGTCAGGATTCGAGAATCGCTGTTTCGTTAGTCGCGCAGGGCGAGCTATCGTGAGGCGCGTTACTGCTGGGGTGACGAAAGATTCGCCGCTTGCCGCTTCACGGACTCCGCTGTGTGACTTCGTACCTTGTCCTTGTGCTTGATGACCTGACGGTCGACTTTGTCAGCAAGAAGATCTATGGCTGCATAGAGATTTTCATCGGTTGCTTCACAATGAATGTCCTTACCGCTCAGACGCATGGTGATTTCGGCTCTATGCCGCAGGGGCTCTACCGAGAGCATGACCTGGGTATCGATGACGTGATCGAAATGCCGCAGCACTCGCGCCAGTTTGTTCATGACATATTCCCGGATGGCCGGGGTGACGTCGAGGTGACGACCGCAGATGCTCAGGTTCATAGTGTGCTCTCCTTCTAAAAGAGGAAAAAAGGTGCGCAAAAGAGCGCGGTTGATTCGTTAGGCGTTCTCCTTGATTGAGAGGGTTCGTTTAGTACTAGTGTATAGACTCGGGCCGATAAAACAAGCTGACCTAGCGCAAGATCGTGGCAATTTTATGGCTGAGCCCCCGGGGCGCGCTGGCGGTGCGCGCAGGCGCCCTAGGGGTCTTCCCGGAGCCGCCCGTTACATGCGGAAGTGCTCGCCCAGGTAGACGCGGCGCACGGCGGGATCGCCCACGATTTCATCGGGATGGCCGTCGGTCAGCACCTTGCCCTCGCTGATGATGTAGGCGCGGTCGCAGATGCCCAGCGTTTCGCGGACGTTGTGGTCGGTGATCAGCACGCCGATGCCGCGGCCCTTCAGGAAACGCACGATGCGCTGGATTTCGATGACGGCGATGGGATCCACGCCGGCGAAGGGCTCGTCCAGGAGGATGAAGCGCGGGCTGGTGGCCAGCGCGCGCGCGATTTCGACGCGGCGGCGTTCGCCGCCCGACAGCGAAATGGCCGCGTTGCTGCGGATGTGGCCGATCTGGAGTTCTTCCAGCAAGGACTCCATCTGTTCGTTGATCCTGGGCGTGGACAGCGGCCGTCCATCCGGCCCTGTTTGCAATTCCAGCACCGCGCGGATGTTCTGTTCCACCGTCAGGCGGCGGAACACGGACGCGTCCTGCGGCAGGTACGAAAGGCCCATGCGCGCGCGCTTGTGGATGGGCATCGCGGTGATGACGTCGCCGTCGATCTCGATGCGTCCGGCGTCCGCGGGCACCAGGCCGACGATCATGTAGAAACTGGTGGTCTTGCCGGCGCCGTTGGGGCCGAGCAGGCCGACGACTTCGCCGCTGACCACGGACAGGGATACGTCCTGCACCACGGTCCGGCCGTTGTAGGTCTTGCGCAAGCCGGTTGCGCGCAGGCTGCCCTGCTTGACGCCCGAAGGGGCGGAGGTCACGGGAGTCTGCACTGAAGGTTGGTTCATCGTGGCTGCGAGTGGTGTTGCGGGGGGAGGCGCTTCAACGCCCTTTCTTGGCGGCTTGCTGCTTGCGGCATTCCGCGATGGCGGCGTCCGACTTGGCGCGCGGCTCGGCCACGGAGCGGACCCGGCCGCCCGCTGCGGAGGAATTGGGCCCGCCCTGGGCTTCGTACGTGCCGGTCTTTTCGTTGTAGCGTACCCGTTCGCCGCGAATGGTGTCGAACGGCTTCCCACAGACGTAGCGGACCACGACGGCCTGGCCGATGAGGTCGAAGGTGCTCTTCGCGCCGTCGTATTCGGCGCGCAGGCCCTTGCCTTCGATGAGTTCGAAGTTCTCGGGGCGTTCCTGGCGGATGGTCACGACCTTGCCCTTGTTGGCCGTCGCGGTGCCGTACTGGTTGCCTTGCGCGTCCTCGTTCATCTGCAGGGTGTCCGACGTCAGGGTCATGAGGCCGCGCGTCAGGTTGACGTTGCCCGTGAAGACGCTTTGCTTCTTCACGTCGTCGTAGTGCAGCGTATCCGACAGGATCAGCGTGCTGGGCTCTTCGGCCGGCGCGGCCGGCTTGGGCGCCGGATCCGCGGCGTGGGCCGGCGCAAGCGCCGAAGCCGCCAGCAGGACGGCGCCGATCAGGCGGGTCGTCGGGGCAAGGAGAATCCGGAGGTCGGTCATGGTTTCTTCTGGTCAGTGTTGTTGGCGGGAATCTCGGTCCGACGTTGCTGCTTGCCTTCGGAACCGGCGATTTCCACATCGGTCGATGCCGAAACCTGCAGTTGGCGGGTCTTGTTGTTGTAATGCATGCCCTTGCCGTTCATGCGCGAGCGGCCCTTGAGCACCTCCGCGGGCAGGTCGGTGTAGACCACGTCGTCGTCGGGCAGGATGATCAGTTGCTGGCTGCGCACGTCCAGCATGTCGTTGTTGGCGTCCGGCTGGCGGTGCACGTGCGCGTCGCCGTTCATGACGATGCGCTTGCCGCCTTGCTCCATCACGGCCGTCTTCGAGACGGCCACGGTGATGGGATTGGTCTCGCGCTGGCCCACCGCGCGCGGTTCGGTGATGTGATACGAGTCGTCGTCGGGGAAGTGCTCCGCGTACTCGCCTTCCAGCCGGTTGATGGGCCGGCCGTTGGGGTCGGTGCGCAGCATGACGAAGTCGCGAGACCACGCGTCCATCTCGTGGGTGATGCGGCGCGGCGGGTCCACCTGGATGGCCCGCTGCGCGTAATCGGCCGCCCACCACGAACTGGTGACCAGCACCAGCAGCAGGAACAGCGCGATCAGGGAGGGAAAGCGTTCTTTCATTGGGTTCGCCGCAAGGGCGCGTTGGTTGTCGCGGCCGTCATTGGATCGCGCCCGGGCCCAGCAGGCCCGGGGCCGCCAGGAATGCGCCGAGGCGCCCCTGGGCCGCCAGCAGCAGGTCGCAGCATTCGCGCACCGCGCCGCCGCCGCCCGGTTGCGAGGCCACCCAGTGGGCGGCCTGGCTGACGTAGCCCGGCGCGTTCGGCACGCTGGCGGCGAAGCCCGCGCGCTGCATGGCCGGCAGGTCGATGATGTCATCGCCCATGTAGCCGGTCTGATTCAGTTGGACACCGGAACGCTGCGCAAGTTCGGCCAGGGCGCCGCCCTTGTCGCGCACGCCCTGGATGACCTCGGCGATGCCCAGTTCGGCGGCGCGGCGCGCCACGATCGGGCCCGAACGGCCGGTCATCAGCGCGACCGTCAAGCCGCCTTCCATCAGCAGGCGCAGCCCGTGGCCGTCCAGCGCGTTGAAGCGCTTCTGGAGTTCGCCGCCTTCGCCGTAGTAGAGGCTGCCGTCGGTCAGCACGCCGTCCACGTCGAACACCATCAGGCGCACGGTGGCGGCGCGTTCGCGCACGGTGGGGGGGATGCGGGCGAGGACCAGCGCTTCGGCCGGGTGAGTCACGGAAGCAGGAAGAGTCATAGTCATACCACTTTAGCGGCCATCAAATCATGCATGTGCAGGGCGCCGAGCAGGGCGCCGTCGTTGTCGAGCACCAGCATGTGGTTGAGCCGTTGCTCGTCCATTTGCTGGGCGGCCTCGACCGCCAGCGCCTCGGGGTTGATGCTGCGCGGCGAGCGCGTCATGCCCGCTTCCACGGTCAGGCTGCGGATGTCGCCGTGCCGGGCGATCAGGCGGCGCAGGTCGCCGTCGGTGAAGATGCCCAGGGGGCGGTGCTGCGCGTCGGTCACGACCGTCATGCCCATGCCCTTGGCGGACATGACTTCGAGCGCCTGCGACACCGGCGTGCCGGCCGTCACGATGGGCAGGGCGCTGCCCTGGCGCATTACGTCGCGCACGTGGGTCAGCAGGCGGCGGCCCAGCGCGCCGCCCGGATGCGAGCGCGCGAAATCCTGCGGCCCGAACCCCCGGGCTTCCAGGCAGGCGACGGCCAGCGCGTCGCCCAGCGCCAGCGCCGCGGTGGTGCTGGCCGTGGGCGCCAGGTTCAGCGGGCAGGCCTCCTGGGCCACGCTGGCGTCCAGGTGGACGTCGGCCAGCACGGCCAGGTCGGACTGCGGATTGCCCGTGATGGCGATCAGGCGCGCGCCCATCCGGCGGGCGACCGGCAGGATGGTCAGCAGTTCCTGGCCGGAGCCCGAATAGGAGATGGCGATGATCACGTCGTCGCGGGTGATCATGCCGAGGTCGCCATGGACGGCCTCGGCCGCGTGCAGGAAGAAGGCGGGCGTGCCGGTCGAGGCCAGCGTCGCCGCGATCTTGCGGGCGATGTGGCCGGTCTTGCCGATTCCGCTGACGACCACGCGGCCGCGGCAGGCCAGC
Source organism: Achromobacter veterisilvae (assembly GCF_900496975.1). Taxonomy (GTDB): domain Bacteria; phylum Pseudomonadota; class Gammaproteobacteria; order Burkholderiales; family Burkholderiaceae_B; genus Achromobacter; species Achromobacter veterisilvae. The sequence continues at coordinate 83,333 of NZ_UFQC01000007.1, read as the reverse complement.
AGCATGGCCACGGCATGCGTAAAGCTGTCGTCCAGCCTTGCCGACAGGTCCAGCAGCCCCTGGCTTTCGATTTGCAGCGTCCTGCGCGCAGATGCCAGAGCGGTCTCGGACGATGTTGTGGGATGGTCAGTCATGGACGGATTTTAATATCAGTGGGCGGGTTTGCCCCGGGCAGGGGGGTATGGCATCCTGGCGGCTCTTTTCAACGGATTTCAAACTCCCTTTCCAGGTTCGTCCCATGTCCAGCATTCCCAGCCCCGTCCTTGGCACGCCCTTGTCCCCCCTGGCCACCCGCGTCATGCTGCTTGGTTCGGGCGAACTGGGCAAAGAGGTCATCATCGCCCTGCAGCGGCTGGGCGTGGAAGTCATCGCGGTGGATCGGTACGCCGACGCCCCGGGCCACCAGGTGGCGCACCGGGCGCATGTGGTCTCGATGACTGACCCGGAGGCCTTGCGCAAGATCATCGAACAGGAGCGACCGCACGTTATTGTCCCCGAAATCGAGGCTATTGCCACCAATTTACTGGTAGAACTGGAAGCGGCCGGGGTGGCCCGGGTGACCCCGACGGCCCGCGCCGCCCAGTTGACCATGAACCGTGAGGGCATCCGCCGGCTGGCGGCGGAAACCCTGGGGCTGCCCACCTCGCCCTACTGTTTCGTCGACACGGAAGACGAATTGCTGCAGGCCATCGACGGCGGCATCGGCTACCCCTGCGTCATCAAGCCGGTCATGTCCTCCTCGGGCAAGGGGCAAGCCCTGATCAAGACCGCGGACGACGTCGCCGCCGCCTGGCGCTACGCCCAGGAAGGCGGGCGGGTGGGCGGCGGGCGCGCCATCGTCGAGGGATTCATCCGCTTCGACTACGAAATCACCCTGCTCACCGTGCGCGCGCGCGGCGCCGACGGCCAGATCCAGACCCGCTACTGCGAGCCCATCGGGCACAAGCAGGTCGACGGCGACTACGTGGAAAGCTGGCAGCCGCACCCCATGTCGCCCGCCGCGCTGGAGCGGTCGCGGGAGATCGCGCTGGCCGTCACGTCCAACCTGGGCGGGCAGGGCGTCTTCGGCGTGGAACTCTTCGTGGCCGGCGACCAGGTCTGGTTCTCGGAAGTCAGCCCGCGCCCGCACGACACCGGCATGGTCACCATGATCACCCAGGTCCAGAACGAATTCGAACTGCACGCCCGGGCGCTGCTGGGCCTGCCGGTGGACACCGGCCTGCGCCAGCCCGGCGCCAGCAGCGTCATCTACGGCGGCGTCGATGCCGCCGCGGTCTCGTTCCACAACGTGGCCGAGGCGCTGGCCGAGCCCGGCACCGACATCCGCCTGTTCGGCAAGCCCGAATCCTTCGTCAAGCGCCGCATGGGCGTGGGCCTGGCCGTGGCCGACGACGTCGCCGCCGCCCGCGCCAAGGCCAAGCGGGTGTCCGCCGCCGTGTCCGTCAAGGCCGGCTGACCCCCGCTTTTCCTCTTCCATCCAGGTATCCCACAGCGGCCACCCGCCACCCGGCAGGTGGCCGCTGGCGTTCGTCCGCCGCCGTTTCAGGGCAGGCGGCGGGTCTTATTTGGCTTTCGCTTGCCGCCTTGCCCCTGCCTCCAGTGTGGTTTGCGCTTTCTCATGGTTTGTTCGATAATTTCAGGAATTTCTGAAAGCGGTGTAACCAGGTTTATCCAGTCGCGCCGCTGTCCGTATCCTGCCGGCGCTGATCGATCATGGCTCTCACTCCTCAAAACGAACGCTTCATCCTGCATTTCGGCGAGATGGGCAGCCGTTGGGGCGTGAACCGCACGGTCGGCCAGATCTACGCCCTGCTGTTCCTGTCTTCCAGGCCCCTGAACGCCGACGACATCGCCGAAACGCTGGGCTTCTCGCGCTCCAACGTCAGCCTGGGGCTGAAAGAGTTGCAGTCCTGGCGCCTAGTCAAGCTCATCCACCAGGTGGGCGACCGCCGCGACTACTTCGAGACGCCCAAGGACGTCTGGGAGATCTTCCGGATCCTGATGGAAGAAAAGCGCAAGCGCGAAATCGATCCCACACTCTCCCTGTTGCGCGACACCCTGCTGGAGCCCCCGTCGGGGCCCGATGAGGCCTACGCGCAACAGCGCATGAACGAAATGCTGGAGCTCATCGAACTGTCCACCGGATGGTTCGATGAGGTTCAACGGCTGCCGCCCGAGACCCTGCAGAACCTGATGAAACTCGGTTCGAAAGTGCAGAAGGTGCTGGGTTTCGCCGGCAAATTGCGGGGCAAGGCCTGACTTTGATCCGCCTCGATTTTTCAGGAAACCTCTATGAAGTTGTATCCAACGCCCGTAACATGGCGCGAGAGACGGCCTGGGAACCATGCCGGTTGCTGTGGCATCTCGACTGCTTGGGAGCGCCCCAATGATTGATATCGACGTCGTTAACCTGTCGCGATTTCAGTTTGCCGCGACCGCGCTTTATCACTTCCTGTTCGTTCCCCTCACGCTCGGCCTCTCGTTCATCCTGGCCATCATGGAAAGCGTGTACGTCATGACCGGCCGCCCCATCTGGAAGCGGATGACCATGTTCTGGGGCACGCTCTTCGGCATCAACTTCGCGCTGGGGGTGGCCACCGGCGTCGTGATGGAGTTCCAGTTCGGCATGAACTGGTCCTATTACAGCCATTACGTGGGCGATATCTTCGGCGCGCCGCTGGCGCTCGAAGGGCTGATGGCCTTCTTCCTGGAAGCCACCTTCGTCGGCCTGTTCTTCTTCGGCTGGAACCGCATGTCCAAGGTCAGCCACCTAGTGGTGACCTGGCTGGTGGCGTTCGGCACCAACTTCTCGGCGCTGTGGATCCTGATCGCCAACGGCTGGATGCAGAATCCGGTGGGCTCGATCTTCAACCCCGACACCATGCGCATGGAGATGACCGACTTCGCCGCGGTGATCTTCAACCCGGTGGCGCAGGCCAAGTTCGTGCACACGGTCAGCGCGGGGTACGTCGCCGGCGCCATGTTCGTCATGTCGATCAGCGCGTGGTACCTGCTGAAGGGCCGCCACGTCGACCTGGCCAAGCGTTCGATGGCGGTCGCCGCCAGCTTCGGCCTGGCCTCGGCGCTGTCCGTCGTGGTGCTGGGCGACGAGAGCGGCTATCTCACCACCGAACACCAGAAGATGAAGATCGCGGCCATGGAGTCCATGTGGCACACCGAGCCCGCGCCCGCGTCCTTCAACCTGATCGCCATTCCCAACCAGGCGGAGCGCAAGAACGATTTCGCGATCGAGATCCCCTACGTGATGGGCATCATCGGCACGCGTTCGCTGACCACGCCGCTGCTGGGCATCGACGATCTCATCCTGCGCGCCGAGAACCGCATCCGCGACGGGATGGTGGCCTACGACGCCTTGCAGAAGATCCGGGCCAATCCCAAGGACACCGACGCGCGGATGGTCTTCGACAAGACCTGGCCCGACCTGGGCTACGCGCTGCTGGTCAAGCGCTACCAGCCCGACATGAGCCAGGTCACCGAGGCCGACATCAAGAAGGCGGCGGTGGACACCGTGCCCAACGTGGCGCCGCTGTTCTGGGCGTTCCGCATCATGGTGGCGGTGGGCATGTACCTGATCCTGTTCTTCGGCGTGGCCTTCTGGCTGGCCTCGCGCGGGCGGCTGGACAGCCGGCGCGGCCTGCTCAAGGTGGCGCTGTGGAGCCTGCCCCTGCCGTGGGTGGCCATCGAAAGCGGCTGGTTCGTGGCCGAGTACGGCCGCCAGCCCTGGGTGATCGAAGGCGTGCTGCCGACCTACTACGCGGCCTCGGGCCTGACCATCGTCGACCTGGCCATCAGCCTGGCGATCTTCCTGGTGCTGTACACGGCGCTGCTGATCATCGGCGTGAAGGTCATGCTGCACGCCGTCAAGGCGGGGCCGAAATCCGATGGGCCGGCGCCCTCCAGCGCCGCCGATCCTGTGCGCGCCGCCGTGCGCGCCTGAGGGGGAGACAGCGATGGAAACTCTCATTCCTTTCGACTACGGCACGCTGCGCGTAGTGTGGTGGGTGCTGCTGGGCGCGCTGCTCATCGGCTTCGCCGTCATGGACGGCTTCGACCTGGGCGTGGCGGCGCTGCTGCCGGTGGTCGCCAAGACCGACGTGGAGCGCCGGGTGGTGATCAACGTGGTGGGGCCGGTCTGGGAAGGCAACCAGGTCTGGCTGATCACGGCGGGCGGCGCCATCTTCGCCGCGTGGCCGCTGCTGTACGCCGCGTCGTTCTCCGGGTTCTACCTGGCGATGATGCTGGTCCTGATCGCGCTGATCCTGCGGCCCGTGGGCTTCAAATACCGCAGCAAGATGGAAGGCACGCGCTGGCGCAATAGCTGGGACGGCGTGCTGTGCTTCTCGGGCGTGGTGGCATCGCTGGTGTTCGGCGTGGCCATGGGCAACATCATCCTGGGCGTTCCCTTCACCTTCGACCCGGTGACGCTGCGCCCCGTCTACGAAGGGCATTTCTTCCAGTTGTTCATGCCGTTCGCGCTGCTGGCCGGCGTGCTGAGCGTGGTGATGCTGGCCATGCACGGCGCGGTGCTGCTGGCCTGGCGCACCGAGGACCCGGTGTCTTCGCGCGCCCGCAACTGGGGCCGGCTGTGCGCCTTGCTGACCGCGGCGCTGTTCGTCGCGGGCGGCTTCTGGGTGGCCGGCGGCGTCGGCGGCCATGTCATCACCAGCGCGGTGGACATGGCCGGTCCGTCCGACCCGATGTTGAAGACGGTGGCGGTGCGGGACGGCGCATGGATGGCCAACTACGCGAAGTGGCCGCTGATGTGGATCGCGCCCGCGCTGGGCGTGGCCGGGGCCGTGCTGGTGGCGCTGCTCTTGACCGCGCGAGCCAACGTGCTGGCCTTCCTGGCGTCCTCGGTGTCGATCGCCGGCGTGATCCTGACGGTGGGCTTCTCGCTGTTCCCGTTCGTCATGCCCTCGTCGTCGAAGCCGCAGGCCGGCCTGACCATCTGGGACGGCTCGTCCAGCCACCTGACGCTGTGGATCATGGTGATCGCGGTCGCCATCTTCCTGCCCATCGTGACCGTCTACACCGCCTGGGTGTACCGCGTGATGCGCGGCAAGGTCACCGAAGAATCGGTGGGCGGCACGCCCAACTCATACTGACAAGGAGCCTCCACCATGTGGTATTTCTCGTGGATACTCGGCCTGGGCCTGGCGTGCGCGTTCGCCATCCTCAACGCAATGTGGTTCGAGCTGCGCGAAGGGCATACGCATGACCCGCGCGCCAGCCGCAACGACGAGTGAGGGGCGGCTCCGGACTACCGGCTAGCACCCTCGAGCACGATCCTTCGGCAGTGCTGGGCAAACCGCCGCGCGAGCAGTCGCGGTGGTTGATGGCGCTTGCCGGGGCGGCAAGGCTGCCGCTGGTCCTGGCGGGCGCCGCGCCCCTGCTTGGCGGCGTCCTGCTGGTCGTGCAGGCCTGGCTGCTGGCCAGCGTGCTGGACGCCGCCATCGCCAGGCAGGTGCCCCGGCACGAACTGGCCGGCGGCATCCTGGGCATCGCCGGGCTCATGCTGCTGCGCGCCTGCATTACGTGGGCGGGCGAACGCGCCGGCGCCGACGCTGCCGAACGCATCAAGCGCCACGTGCGCCAGTCGCTCTTTCGGCGCCTGGTCCTGAAGGGGCCGCACTGGAGCCGCAGCCGCGCCGCAGGCGAACTGGCCAGCGCGGTGGTGGACCAAGTCGAGGCGCTGGACGGCTTCTTCGCCAAGTACCTGCCCGCCATGGCCGCGGCGGCCTTGCTGCCCGTGGCGTTTTCCGTGCTGCTGTTCCCGGTGGACGTGATCGCCGGGCTGGTCCTGCTGATCACCGCGCCGCTGATTCCGCTGTTCATGGCGCTGGTGGGGTGGGGCGCCCAGGGCGCCAGCCGCCGCCACCTGCGCGCCTTCGCCCGCCTGTCGGGGTTCTTCGCCGACCGCCTGCGCGGGTTGTCCACCCTGAAGCTCCACGGCCGGGCCGAGGCGGAGGCGGCGTCCGTCGTGGCGGCCAGCGACGCCCTGCGGCAACGCACGATGTCGGTGCTGCGCATCGCCTTCCTGTCGTCGGCCGTGCTGGAGTTCTTCGCCGCGCTGGGCGTGGCGGGCGTGGCCGTCTACATCGGCCTGACCTACCTGGGATTCCTCGACCTGCGCTGGACGCCGCTGACCTTGCAGGCGGGGCTGTTCTGTCTGTTGATGGCGCCGGAAGTCTATGCGCCGCTCAGGCAGTTCGCGGCGCACTATCACGACCGCGCGGCCGCCCTCGCGGCGGTCTCGCAGATCGCCGCGTTGTTCGACGGCCTGCCGCAAGAAGGCGCCGCCCGCGGCGATGCCGAGGGCGCCGCCTGTCCGGCCGCCGCGGACCGCGGCCGCGGCGCGGCCGTCGCCGTCGAAGGGCTGACCATGCTTGCGCCCGGCCGCGCCCAGGCAGTGCTGTCGGGCGCCGCGCTGGCGCTGGCGCCGGGCGAACACGCGGCGCTGATGGGCGCGAGCGGCATCGGGAAGTCCACCCTGATCGAAGCCATCGCGCGCCTGCGGCCGTGCCAGGGAGACATCCGCATCGACGGCCTGCCCCTGGCCGAATGGAGCGAGCCGGCGCTGCGGGACCGCGTGGCGCTGATCGGACAGAAGCCGCAATTGCTGGCGGGTTCCATCGCCGACAACATCCGGCTGGGGCGTCCCAGTGCCTCCGACGCCGACGTGATCGACGCCGCGAGGCGCGCCTGTGTGCTCGAATTTTCGACGGCCTTGCCGCAGGGGCTGGACACGCCGCTGGGCGGCCGCGGGCATGGCCTGTCCGGCGGGCAGGCGCAGCGTGTCGCGCTGGCGCGCCTGTTCCTGCGCGATCCGGGGCTGATCCTGCTGGACGAACCCACGGCGCACCTGGACGAGGCGACGCAGGCGCGCGTGCTGGACGAGATCCTGGCATTCGCCGCGGGCCGGACCCTGCTGCTGGCGACGCACGCGCCCGCCGTGGCCGACCGGTTGGGCCGGACCTTGCGCGTGGCCGGCGGAAAAGTGGAGGACGCATGAAAAACCTGTTGTTGCTCCTGCCGCTGTATGCGCGCCGCAAAAGCGGGCTATTACTCGCATTGTTCTGTGCGCTGGCCACGGTGGCGGCGGGCGTGGGCCTGCTGGGCGTGTCGGGCTGGTTCCTGACCGGCGCGGCGCTGGCGGGCGCGGGCGGCGCGTTCAACCTGTTCGCGCCCTCGGCGCTGGTGCGCGGGCTGTCATTCCTGCGCATCGTGTCGCGCTACGCCGATCGGGTCGTCGGGCACGCCGCCACGCTGCGCCTGCTGGCGGACCTGCGCGCGGCGGTGTTCGCGGCGCTGGTCCGGCTGACGCCGCGGCAATTGGCGCGCTTTCGCGACGGCGACCTGGTCGCGCGCATGACCGGCGACGTGGACGCGCTGGATACCGTTTTCCTGTTCGTGCTGGCGCCGCTGGCGACGGCGATTCTGGCGGGGGCCGTCCTGACGGCGGTGCTGGGGCACTGGATGCCCGCCGCCGCGCTGGCGTTCGCGCTGGCGCTGCTGACGGCCTGCGTGCTGGTGCCGTTGTGGCTGGTGCGCGCCGCGCGCCGGCCGGGCGCGGCCGCCCAGGAAAGCGCGGCGGGATTGCGCGCCGCGACGCTGGACGCCGTGGACGGCCACGCGGACATGGTGGCGCTGCACGCGCAGGCCCAGACGGCCGAGCACTTCGAACGCCTGTGCGAGGCCAGCGCCTTGGCGCGCCGCAGCCAGGCGCGGGTGGCGGCCCGGGGGCAGTTCTTCCTGCAGGCCGCGGCCGGCGCGGCGGTGCTGGCCTTGCTGTGGTTCGGCCTGGACACGCTCGAGTCGGGACGGATCGGCGGGCCGGCGCTCGCGGGGCTGCTGCTGGCGGTCATCGGCATTTTCGAGGTGGCGGGCCCGATCATGCGGGGCGCCTCGCGCATGGGGTCCGCGATGTCGGCGGCCGCGCGCATCCGGGAGGTGACGCAGTGCGAGCCCGACATGCGCGACCCGGACGCGCCGCGGACCCTGCCCGCCAGCGGCGCGCTGGAACTGGACCGCGTGCGCTTTTCCTATCCAGCGGCGTCGCGGGACGAGGGCCCGCCGGTGCTGGTGGACGTCAGCCTGCGCGTGGCCCCCGGCGAAAGCGTGGCCATCGCGGGCGCCAGCGGCGCCGGCAAGTCGACCTTGCTGCATCTGCTGTTGCGCCTGGAGGATCCGCAGGCGGGGCAGGTGCGCTTTGGCGGCCTCGACGCGCGCGACTGCGCGCAGGCCGATTGGCACCGGCGCATCGCGCTGCTGTCGCAGGAGGCCCCCGTTTTCCTGGGAACGTTGCGCACCAACCTGCTCATCGGCGATCCGGAGGCGGACGACGCCGCGTTGTGGCGCGCGCTGGATGCGGCAAGGCTGGGCGACTTCGTGCGCGGCCTGCCCGAGGGCCTGGACACCTGGGCGGGCGAAACCGGATCCCAGTTGTCGGCGGGGCAGGCGCGCCGCCTGTGCCTGGCGCGGGCGCTGTTGTCGCCGGCCGCGGTGATCGTGCTGGACGAGCCGACCGCGGGCCTGGACGCCGCCGCCGAGACCGCGTTCTTCCTGGACCTGCGGGAGGCGGTGCGCGGACGCACCGTGGTGCTCGCCACCCACGCGGCCCTGCCGCCCGGCGCCGTGGACCGCTGCTGCGAACTGCGGGCCGGCCGGCTTCATGAATTGTCATGCGGGGCGGCAATCCTGGCTTAAGCGCGGTTGCGAGGTTATAGTTCGCCTTGCTTCAATTCTTCAGGGCCGTCTTCCATGCAGACCGACTACGCCGAGTACATCCGGCGCACCATCCGCAGCGTTCCAGACTGGCCCCAACCCGGTGTCGTTTTCCGCGACATCACGCCGGTGCTGCAGGATCCCCGTGCGTTCCGGGTGCTTATCGATCTCTTCGTCTACCGCTACATGCGCCAGCGCCTGGACCTCGTCGCCGGGGTGGACGCGCGCGGCTTCATCGTCGGCAGCGTGCTGGCCTACGAACTGAACCTCGGCTTCGTGCCCGTGCGCAAGAAGGGCAAGCTGCCGTTTCGCACCGTGGCCGAGGAATACTCGCTCGAATATGGCAATGCGTCGGTCGAGATGCACACGGATGCCGTGCGCACCGGGCAGCGCGTCCTGCTGGTGGATGACCTGATCGCCACGGGCGGCACCATGCTCGCCGCCATCAATCTGTTGCAGCGCCTGGGCGCCAACGTGGTCGAGGCCGCCGCCATCATCGACTTGCCCGACCTGGGCGGCTCGGCCAAGGTGGCCGCCACCGGCACGCCGCTCTTCACCGTCTGTCAGTACAGCGCCGACACGCCGTAGCCCTGAAGGGATTACGCGTCCGACAACCTGGGCTGGATGAAGTCCAGGAAGGCCTTGGTCTTGGCGGGCAGCATGCGCGAGGGCAGCAGCGCAAATAGCGGGAGCGGCGTCAGGCTCCATTCGGGCAGCACGCGCACCAGTCCCGATTGCTTGATCGCCCGCTCCATGGCGTCGAACACCAGCAGCGGCGTGATGCCCAGGCCCTGGCTGGCCAGCCGGCCGAGCATGCCCACATTGTTGGCCGACAGGCGTCCCGACACCTGCACGCGTTCCACCTTGTCGCCCGAATGCAGCATCCAGAAGGACGATTCCTCGCGCATCGTGGGGCGCAGGCATTCGTGGTGGCTGAGATCCGCCGGCACCCTGGGCTCGCCGTGGCGGGCCAGGTAATCGGGCGAAGCGTACAACTGGTGGGCCATCAGCACGATCTTGCGCGAAATCAGGCTGGAGTCCGGCTGCTGCCCGAACCGCAGGACGAGGTCGAACGGATTGCTGATGGGATCGATCGGCCGCATGCTGAGGTCGAAGTCGCATTCGATATCGGGATGCTGCTCGCGGAACTCGCGGATGACGGCGGGCAGGAACAACTGCGCCAGGCTGGTCGGCAGGGAAATGCGCAGGCGCCCCTTGGGCTGCACCGCCATATCCAGCAATTGGTCGTGGGCGACGCGCGCTTCTTCCACGATGTGCCGGCAGCGCTCGAAATAGATGGCGCCCGCCTCGGTCAGGTCTATCTTGCGCGTGCTGCGGTTGAGCAGGCGCATGCCGATGCTGCGTTCCAGTTCGCTGACGCGGCGCGAGAGCGTGGACGTCGGAATATTCAAGGCTTCGGCGGCGTGGCTGAAGTTCTTGCGCTTGGCGACTTCGACGAATAGCGCGATGTCGTTAAGCAGAATGTCCATGGGGCCCTCGTGATTCAAAATTCCATTGCTGGCAGATTCATATGATAAATGGAATTATTGTCCCGCCAGCAGAAATGTCTATTTCCCCACACCCAACAAACACGCTCAGCGTATGGCGACAGCACGTTCCGTTACGTAGCTTGCGCCAGGCTGAACGCCGGCAAGGCTTGCGGCAGAAGGGCTTCATAGGGAACTGTGCAGGAATTGCGCAGATTTCAGGGGATACGACCTGAAATTGTCCCGCCTGTGCAAATATGTTCACCAAAATAAGGGTTTTTACTAGGCAACAATCGCCAGATACTTCAGCCCAGCAATCAAGTTGTCACATCGCACCTGTCAGCCTGGCAGAAGACGCTGTGCAAGGTTTAGGATGGAGTCCTCTCAATGAAAGCCCTAGCTACCGCATTTATGGTTACCGCCACGCTGGCGGGTATGTCCGCCGCCCACGCCGATGGCAAGACGCGTGAACAAGTCCAGCAGGAATTGCAGGCCGCCCGCGCCGCCGGCCAGGTCTCGTTCGGCGAACTGGACTATCCGCCCGCCGCGGCCCAGCAGACCAGCCTGTCCCGCGGGCAGGTCCAGCAGGAACTGCAAGCCGCCAAGGCCGCCGGCCAGGTGACGTCGGCCGAACTGGATTACCCGCCCAAGGCCGCCGTATCGCAATCGGCCGGCAAGAGCCGCGAACAAGTCCGCCAGGAACTGGCCGAGGCCAAGGCGCGCGGCGATTACTCCTTCGGCGAACTTGACTACCCGCCCCAAGGCCGGTAAGCCGTTCGGCCCGGATGGTCAGAGAAACCCCTCGTGACGCCGAGGGGTTTTTTTGTCTTGGGCCCCGCCCGGCAAACCTAAAGGGCGCGGCGCCGGGGGATTGCTTCTCTACGCGGCAGGTGTCGCGTTTACGCATCAGAAATTAGGCGCTCTCCACAACAACTCTTGTTGGTTCCCTGGCCGGACGGAGATTGCCCGCGCGAGTGCCGGCCGTATTGCGAGCAATAATTCACATTTGATATCAATGCGTTAGCGCAGGTTCTCAACGTGGCGGCGCCTCCAGGGGCGGATCATTATCCCAACCATGGAAAGTAGTTCTTCGAAATCCGGGTTACTTCGAATTGCCCCAGGCTGGACACTATCTTCAGTGCATGCGCCGCTTGCTTGTTCGCTGCGGCACGCAGATCCCGGCCGTTTGCGTGGCGGGTTTGCGGTTTGCCTTTCATCTCGCCATTTTGGGGACTTACATGAAGAAGACGCTATTGGCCGCCGCGCTGCTGGCCGGCTTTGCCGGTGCCGCGCAGGCTGCCGACTCCGTGACGCTGTACGGCTTGATCGACGCCGGTGTCGGCTATGAGAAGGTGAAGTTCGACGGCAACTCGCAAAGCCGTTTCGGCGGCGTGCAGGGCGTGAGCAGCGGCTCGCGTTTCGGCTTGCGCGGCACCGAAGACCTGGGCGACGGCCTGCGCGCCGTCTTCACGCTGGAAGGCGGCTTCGGTCCCATGAACGGAAGTTCGCTGCAGAACGGCCGGTTGTGGGGCCGCCAGGCCACCCTCGGCCTGGACAGCGATTCCTGGGGCCGGCTGGAATTCGGCCGCCAGACGAACCTGGCTTCCAAGTACTTCGGTTCGATCGACCCGTTCTCGATCAGCTATAACACCGCCAACATGGGTACCACGTTCGGCAGCGCCAACACGATGCGCCTGGACAACATGGTCCTGTACCAGACCCCCAGCCTGGGCGGCTTCAAGGTCGGCGTCGGCTACTCGTTCAGCGCCGACGATTCGATCGACGATGAAGAGCAGACCGGTTTCGAAAGCGGCAACAACAACCGCGTGCTGACCGCTGGCGTGCAGTACGCCAACGGCCCGCTGAACCTGGCCGCCGCGTACGACCGCTTCAATCCTTCCAACGATCGCGCCAGCGGCAAGTCGTCCGCCCGAATCCAGGAATACATCGTCGGCGGTTCCTATGATTTCGAAGTCGTGAAAGTGGCCGCCGCGTTCGGCCAGACCCGCGACGGCTGGTTCATCGGACAGAACATGGGCACCACGCCCGATGGCATGCAGAAGCTCGGCAGTTTCAAGCTGGCCGATGGCTTCCGCGCCAATTCGTACATGATCGGCGCCACCGTGCCGCTGGGCCGCCATGCCGTCTTCGGTTCGTGGCAGCGCGCGACGCCGAGCAACGACAAGCTGACCGGCGACGACGCGACGTTCAACGTCTACAGCCTGGGCTACACCTACGACTTCACGAAGCGCACCAACCTGTACGCGTACGCCTCCTATGGCGACAACTACGCGTTCCAGCGCGATGCGCGCGACACCGCCGTCGCCGTGGGTGTGCGTCACCGTTTCTAAGCGATAGGGGCGTCCGGCCAGACCTTGCTGAATGCGCGGCCTATCTCCGTGGGCCGCCGAGTGACAGCGAACCCCCCCTACTGGTTGCCGCCGGACGTATCTAGAGCAGGAAAGGGAAGGGCCTCCGCAAGGAGGCCCTCTCGCATTTCCGGGGCCGCCGGCCCCAGGCTACAGGAACAGTTTGTAGGCCGGGTTGTCGGTTTCGTTCCAGTGCGGATAGCCCAGTTCCGCCACGAAATTGCGGAACTGCTTCTTGTCCGCCGGCGGCACCTGGATGCCGATCAGGATGCGGCCGTAGTCCGCGCCCTGGTTGCGGTAATGGAACAGGCTGATGTTCCAGTCCGGATTCATCGCGTTCAGGAAGCGCATCAGCGCGCCCGGACGTTCCGGGAACTCGAACCGGTACAGCAATTCATTGCGCGCCAGCGCCGAATGCCCGCCCACCATGTGGCGCAAGTGGGTCTTGGCCATTTCGTCATGGGTCAGGTCCAGCGTATCGAAGCCGTGGCGGCGGAAGTTCGCGGCGATCTTGTCGGGCTCGGAGGCCGACGACACCTGGATGCCGACAAAGACGTGCGCGCGGTCGGCGTCCGAGATGCGGTAGTTGAATTCGGTGACGCTGCGTTCGCCCACCAGTTCGCAGAAGCGGCGGAAGCTGCCGCGTTGTTCCGGCATGGTGACGGCGAAGATGGCTTCGCGCATTTCGCCGACTTCCGCGCGTTCCGACACGAAGCGCAGGCGGTCGAAGTTCATGTTGGCGCCGCAGGCGATGGCCACCAGCGTCTTGCCCTTCAGATTGTGTTCGGCCGCGTACTGCTTGGCGCCGGCGACCGCCATCGCGCCCGCGGGCTCCAGCACGCTGCGCGTGTCCTGGAACACGTCCTTGATGGCCGCGCAGATCGCGTCGGTGTTGACCACCACGAAATCGTCGACGTACTGGCGCGTGAGCTTGAAGGTTTCCGCGCCCACCATCTTGACCGCCGTGCCGTCCGAGAACAGCCCGACGTCGTTCAACTGCACGCGGCGGCCCGCGCGCACGCTGCGCAGCATGGCGTCGGAGTCCTCCGTCTGCACGCCGATGATCTTGATTTCCGGACGTAGCTGCTTGATGTAGGCCGCCACCCCGGCGATCAGGCCGCCGCCGCCGATGGCGACGAAAATGGCGTCGATCGGCCCGGGATGCTGGCGCAGGATCTCCATCCCCACCGTGCCCTGGCCGGCGATCACGTCGGGATCGTCGAAGGGATGGACGAAGGTCAGTTTTTCCTTCTTTTCCAGGATCTGCGCGTGGGCGTAGGCGTCGGAGAAGCTCTCGCCGGCCAGGACCACCTCGCCGCCCAGGCGGCGGACCGCGTCGATCTTCACCTGCGGGCTGGTGGTGGGCATGACGATGACGGCGCGGCAGCCCAGCCGGCTGGCCGCCAGCGCCACGCCCTGGGCATGGTTGCCGGCCGAGGCGGCGATGACGCCGCGGTTGAGCGCCGCCGGGGCCAGGTTGGCCATCTTGTTGTAGGCCCCGCGCAGCTTGAAGCTGAACACGGCCTGGGTATCTTCACGCTTGAGCAGGATCGTGTTCGATATCCGCTGCGACAGCAGGGGCGCCGTTTCCAGCGGGGATTCGACCGCGACGTCATAAACCTTGGAAGTCAGGATGCGTTTCAGATAATCGGTGGACATGGACTGCGGCGGCGTCGAGAGTGGGAAAGTGGGGGAGATTATTGCAGGGAAATCCGCCCGGGCGCGGCTACACTGCGCCACATCATGGAAGAAAGTCTGCTATCCGCCGTTCACTGGATGCTGGGGGTGCTGGCGCTGCCCTCGGTCGGCCTGTCCGCGATTTTCACGGTCTCGCTGGTGTCCGCGACCCTGCTGCCTATGGGATCCGAGCCGGCCGTGTTCGGCTACATCAAGCTGGCCCCGGACATGTTCTGGCCGGCGGTCCTGGTGGCGACCCTGGGCAATACAGTGGGCGGAGCCATCAGCTACGCCATGGGCCTGGGCGCCGAGCGCGCGGTCCAGCGCTGGAAGGAAAAACATCCCCATCCGCACCCCGACGCGACCGAAGGCGGACGCATGCGCGGGCGCTGGAACGAACGGGCCCACGACTGGATCCACCGCATGGGGCCGCCGGCCCTGCTGCTGTCGTGGCTGCCCGCCGTGGGCGACCCGCTGTGCGCCGTGGCGGGATGGCTGCGGCTGTCGTTCTGGCCTTGCGTGCTCTACATGGCCATCGGCAAATTCCTGCGCTACCTGGTCATGACGGCCAGTCTCCTGTGGTTCTTCCCCGGGCAGATCTAGCGCCGGCACGGATTTAATCGGGGACATATAAGGCCGGTTTCCCCGCGGTTTCGGGCGCGTCCCTGGGGGTATTCGGGGGCAGACTCGATCAATGGCATAAAATAGTTTTTTACGGGCCCCTCTTGCAGCCATGAACGCCCCTCTCGCTAGCCACATCTTGAACGGGGCGATGCCGCCCGCAGCACCCGCGCGCTTGCGCGAAATCCCCTACAACTACACCTCGTTCTCCGATCGCGAGATCGTCGGCCGGTTGCTGGGCGACGATGCCTGGAGCCTGTTGACCGACCTGCGCGGCGAGCGCCGGACGGGCCGCTCGGCCCGCATGCTGTACGAAGTGCTGGGCGACATCTGGGTGGTGCGCCGCAATCCCTATCTGCAGGACGACCTGCTCGACAACCCCAAGCGCCGCAAGCAGCTCATCGAAGCCCTGCACCACCGCCTGGCCGAGATCGACCGCCGCCGCGAACCCGGCGTGCCGGCCGAGGCCGGCCACGATCCGCACCGCGACGAAAAGGTCGTCGGCCTGCTGGCGCGGGCGCGTTCGGCCATTGCCGCCTTCGAGGGCGAATTCGACCAGACGGCCATGATGCGCAAACAGGCGCAGAAGGTGCTGGGCCGCATCACGGCGCGCGACAACATCAAGTTCGACGGCCTGTCGCGCGTATCGCACGTGACCGACGCCACCGACTGGCGGGTGGAATACCCCTTCGTGGTGCTGACGCCGGACACGGAAGACGAGATCGCCGCCCTGGTCACCGCCTGTATCGAACTGGGCCTCACCATCATCCCGCGCGGCGGCGGCACCGGCTATACCGGCGGCGCCATCCCGCTGACCTGGAAGTCGGCGGTCATCAACACCGAGAAATTCGACAAGCTCGGCAAGGTCGAGTCCTGTATTTTGCCCGGGCTCTCCGAGCCCGTGGCGGTCATCCATGCCGGCGCCGGCGTGGTGACCAAGCGGGTGTCCGAAGCGGCCGAGGCCGCGGGCTTCGTGTTCGCGGTCGATCCGACCTCGGCCGAGGCCTCGTGCGTGGGCGGCAACATCGCCATGAACGCGGGCGGCAAGAAGGCCGTGCTGTGGGGCACCGCGCTGGACAACCTGGCCTGGTGGCGCATGGTCGACCCGAACGGCAACTGGCTGGAAGTGACCCGCCTGGACCACAACATGGGCAAGATCCATGACGTGGAGGTGGCCCGCTTCGAACTCAAGTGGTTCGACGGCCGCGGCAAGCCGGGCGAACGCCTGCTGAAGACCGAGCCGCTGGAGATCCAGGGCCGCGTGTTCCGCAAGGAAGGCCTGGGCAAGGACGTCACCGACAAGTTCCTGGCGGGCCTGCCGGGCATCCAGAAGGAAGGCTGCGACGGCCTGATCACGTCGGCGCGCTGGGTGCTGCACCGCATGCCGCGCCACACGCGCACGGTCTGTATGGAGTTCTTCGGCCAGGCGCGCGACGCCATCCCGTCGATCGTCGAGGTCAAGGGCTATCTGGACGGCGAGGGCCGCGAACGCGGCGCCATCCTGGCGGGCCTGGAACACCTGGACGAACGCTACCTGCGCGCGGTGGGCTACGCCACCAAGAGCAAGCGCGGCGTGCTGCCCAAGATGGTCCTGATCGGCGACATCGTCGGCGACGACGACGACGCGGTCGCCGCGGCGGCCAGCGAGGTCGTGCGCCTGGCCAACACCCGCCACGGCGAAGGCTTCGTGGCCGTCAGCCCCGAGGCGCGCAAGAAGTTCTGGCTGGACCGCTCGCGCACCGCCGCCATCGCCCGCCACACCAACGCCTTCAAGATCAACGAAGACGTGGTGATCCCGCTGCCCCGCATGGGCGAATACACGGATCACATCGAACGCATCAACATCGAGCTTTCGACCCGCAACAAGCTCAAGCTGCTGGGGGCGCTGGACGCCTACCTGTGCACGCCGCTGCCGGTGGGCAAGGCCGACGATTCTGACCTCGAAACCACCCGCGCCGAAGTGCTGGCCGACCGCACGCGCCAGGCGCTGGAACTGCTGGCCGGCGCCCGCAAGCGCTGGCAGTGGCTGCTGGACAACCTGGACATGCCGCTGCTGCGGGCCCTGCCCGAGCTGCACGGACTGGGCCTGGGCGAGCTGCAGGCCGCGTTGTCGGACCGCCTGGCGGCGCAGCCCGGCGCGCGCGTCTTCGACGTGGTGCAGGACCGCACGATCCGCGTGTCCTGGAAGGCCGAAGTGCTGGCCGGCCTGCAGCGCACGTTCTCGGGCGCGGCCTACAAGAAGATCGTCGACGAGCTGGTCGCCATCCATGGCCGCGTGCTGAAAAGCCGCGTGTTCGTGGCGCTGCACATGCACGCCGGCGACGGCAACGTGCACACCAACATCCCGGTCAACTCGGACGACTACGAGATGCTGCAAGAGGCCCACCAGGCCGTCGAGCGCATCATGCAGATCGCCCGCGACCTGGACGGCGTGATCTCCGGCGAACACGGCATCGGCCTGACGAAATACGAATTCCTGACCGAGGCCGAACTGGCGCCGTTCCAGGACTACAAGCGCCGCGTGGACCCCAAGGGCCACTTCAACGCCGGCAAGCTCATGCCCGGCGCCGACCTGCGCCACGCCTGGACGCCCAGCTTCAACCTGATGGGCCACGAATCGCTCATCATGCAGCAGAGCGACATCGGCGCCATCTCGGAATCCATCAAGGACTGCCTGCGCTGCGGCAAGTGCAAGCCCGTGTGCGCCACCCACGTGCCGCGCGCGAACCTGCTGTATTCGCCGCGCAACAAGATCCTGGCCACCTCGCTGTTGGTGGAGGCCTTCCTGTACGAAGAGCAGACCCGCCGCGGCGTCAGCCTGAAGCACTGGGAAGAATTCGAGGACGTGGCCGACCACTGCACGGTCTGCCACAAGTGCTACAACCCCTGTCCGGTCGACATCGACTTCGGCGACGTGTCCATGAACATGCGCGCCGTGCTGCGCCGCATGGGCCGCAAGTCGTTCAATCCGGGCACGGCCAGCGCCATGTTCTTCCTGAACGCCAAGGATCCGGCCACCATCAACGCCACCCGCAAGGCGATGGTGGGCGTGGGCTACAAGGTGCAGCGCGCCGCCCACGACCTGCTGTCGGGCCTGGTGAAGAAACAGACGGCCGCGCCGCCGGCCACGGTGGGCAAGCCGCCGCTGCGTGAGCAGGTGGTGCACTTCGTCAACAAGAAGATGCCGGGCGGGCTGCCCAAGCAGGCCGCGCGCAAGCTGCTGGACATCGAAGACGCGAACTACGTGCCCATCATCCGCGACCCCAAGGCCACCACGGCCGATACGGAGGCGGTGTTCTACTTCCCGGGCTGCGGCTCGGAGCGCCTGTTCTCGCAGGTGGGTCTGGCCACGCAGGCCATGCTGTGGCACGCGGGCGTGCAGACCGTGCTGCCGCCGGGCTACCTGTGCTGCGGCTATCCCCAGCGCGGCAACGGCATGACGGACAAGGCCGAGCAGATCATCACCGACAACCGGGTGCTGTTCCATCGGGTCGCCAACACGCTGAACTACCTGGACATCAAGACGGTGGTGGTTAGCTGCGGCACCTGCTACGACCAGCTCGCGGGCTACGAGTTCGACAAGATCTTCCCCGGCTGCCGCCTGATCGACATCCACGAGTACCTGCTCGAAAAAGGCATCAAGCTCGAAGGCGCCAAGGGCGTGCGCTACATGTACCACGACCCCTGCCACACGCCCATGAAGCTGCAGGATCCGATGAAGACCGTGCGCTCGCTGGTGGGCGACGACGCCGTCAAGAGCGACCGCTGCTGCGGCGAGTCGGGCACGCTGGCGGTCAGCCGCCCGGACATCTCCACGCAGGTGCGCTTCCGCAAGCAGGAAGAACTGCTCAAGGGCGATGCCGCGCTGCGCGGCGACGGCTTCGCCGGCGACGTGAAGGTGCTGACCTCGTGCCCGTCGTGCCTGCAGGGCCTGTCGCGCTACGAGGGCGACACCGGCATGGAGGCGGACTACATCGTGGTCGAGATGGCGCGCCACATCCTGGGCGAAAGCTGGATGGAGGAATACGTCCGCCGCGCCAACGCCGGCGGCATCGAGCGCGTGCTGGTCTGAGCGCCAACGAAAAAAAGCCGCGGCCATCATCGGATGGCCGCGGCTTTTTCTTGCCGGCGGGCTTATTCCAGCTTGATGCCCGCCTTCTTGATCACGTCCGCCCAGGCGCTGCGCTCCTGGTCGGCGTAGGCCTTGAACTCCTGGGCCGGCATCGGCATGGGAATCACGCCCATGTCCAGGATCTTCTGCGACACGGCAGGGGTCTTGAGAGCGGCCTCCAGGTCGGCCGACAGCTTCTTGACCACGTCGGCCGGCAAGCCGGCCGGGCCCACCAGCCCTTGCCAGGCGTAGGCGGTGAAGTTGGCGACGCCCTGCTCGGCCATGGTCGGCGTGTCCGGCAGCACCGACAGGCGCTCGGGCGTGGCGGCCGCCAGGACGCGCAGCTTGCCGGCCTTCACGTTTGGCAGGCCCGAGGCGAGGTCGATGAACATCAGGTCGACCTGTCCGCCCAGGAGGTCCTGGATGGCGGGCGCGGCGCCCTTGTAGGGCACGTGCAGCAGGTTGGCGCCCGTGCGTTGCTTGAACAGCTCCAGCGCCAGGTGGTGCGGCGAGCCCGCGCCGGCCGAGGCCGCCGTCAGCTTGCCCGGTTCCTTCCGGGCGGCCGCGAGCACCTCGTCCACCGTTTTGTACGGCGAATTGACGTTCACGGCCAGCAGCAGCGGGAACTTGGCGATGCCGCCGATGTAGGTGAACTTGGCCGGGTCGTAGGACAGCTTGGCGTACAGCGACGAGTTGAACGCCAGGGTGCCGGAGTCGGCGGTGCCGACTACGTAGCCGGAGGGTTCGGCCTGCGCGATGGCGGTCGCGCCGATGATGGTGCCGGCGCCGGGACGGTTCTCGACCACGATGGTCTGGCCCAGCGCTTTTTCCAGGCCGCTGGCCACGGTGCGCGCCACCACGTCGGTGCCGCCGCCGGCCGGATAGGGGACGATCCAGCGGACCGGTTGGGTGGGCCAGGCTTGGGCGGAGGCCGCGCCGGCGGCCAGGGACAGGGCGGCAAGCGCCAGCAGGCGCTTCATGGGTTTATGCATGGGGTGTCTCCTCGTGCGGGATGTCGAAAGCGCGACGATTTCGTCCTTGAGCGTCGTCAAATCCGCGTCGCTTTTTTCTTGCGCCGCCATTATGCCTTGCGCTTGCGCAAAAAGGGCCCGAAAAACGGGCCCCTTTTTCGTCCCTCCGGCAGACGGATTACTGCGGATCGGGGTAGCTGCGCGCGCCGAATACGGCCGTGCCGATGCGCACTTCCGTCGAGCCTTCCTCGATCGCCAGCTCGAAATCCCCGCTCATCCCCATCGACAGGCGGTCCAGCGATACCCCGGGCACGTTTTCCTGGCGCAGGCGGTCGCGCAGCTCGCGCAGGGCGCGGAAGCAGGCCCGCACCTCGCCGGGGTCCGGCGAGTTCACCGCCAGCGTCATCAGGCCCTGCACCCGCAAGGTCGGGAAGTCGGCCGCGATCCGGCGCAGGAAGGCGGGCACGTCCGCGGGAGCCATGCCGTACTTGCTGGGTTCGGACGAGGTTTTCACCTGCACCAGCACGTCCAGGCTGCGGCCTTCGCCGACCAGGCGGCGGTGCAGGGCCTCGGCCAGCTCCACGCGGTCCAGGGATTGCACTTCGGCCGCGTCGCGGGCGGCGTCGCGGGCCTTGTTGGTCTGGAGGTGGCCGATCAGCACCCATTGCAGGCCCTGGCCGGCCAGGGCGGCGGCCTTCTGGCGGATCTCCTGCGTCTTGTTCTCGCCGAAACGGGTCAGCCCCAGCGCCATGGCCTCGCGGATGGCTTCGATGCCGAAGGTCTTGCTGACGGGCAGCAGCGTCACGCTTTCCGGGGGGCGGCCGGCGCGCGCGCAGGCGTCGGCGATGCGTTGCTGGATCTGGGCAAGGCGCCCGGCCATGGTGTCTACGGCGGTCATGCGGCTCTCTTGGGAACAGGATGTCCCATAGTGTAGGACTGTGGGGGATCGTTTCGCCACACTGCGCGGCCGCGCCGTTGACCCTGCGTAATCGGCAGGCTTAGAATTTGAAGGGATTTGTTTATATTTCAATGTTCTATGCCCTCCCGGCGCTGCCCCTCTGCGGGCGACGCGGTTCTCCACTTTTCCAGTCCCCCCGCCATGTCCAGCGCAGCGCCCGATTACGCTTTTGCCACGCCTTTCCTGACTCCCCCCGCCTCTCCCATCCGCTCGCTGATGCCGTACGCCTTGCGGCCCGGCACGATTTCGCTGGCGGGCGGGTATCCCGCCCAGGAACTGTTCGACGTCGAGGGCCTGACGATCGCGTCGACGCAGGTCATGGCGCGGCTGGGCGCATGCCTGCAGTATTCCAACATCGACGGGCAGGCCAGCCTGCGCCATGAACTGGCGCGCCTGTCCGCCGAGCGCGGCCTGGCCTGCAACGCCGATACCGAACTGGCCGTGACCGGCGGTTCCCAGCAGGCGCTGGCGCTGCTCAGCCGCGTCATGCTGCAGCCGGGCGACCACGCCATCATCGAATCGCCCGCGTTCCCCAATTCCGTGCAGGCCCTGCGCTACACCGGCGCAACGGTGCACACGGTGCAGTCCGGGCCCGAGGGCATCGACGTGGACGCGCTGGACGAACTGGCCGCCCGGGTCAAGCCGAAGATCGTCTGCGTCGTCGCGTCGTTCTCCAACCCCTGCGGCGCCACCCTCACGCGCCAGCGCCGCCTGCGGCTGCTGGAACTGGCGGTCAAGCACCGCTTCCTGATCGTCGAAGACGACCCCTACAGCGAACTGCGCTTCGCCGGCGAGGCGGTGCCGCCCATCGCGGCCCTGGCCGAAGGCGAGGCCCGCCATTGGGCGGTGTATCTGGCCAGCATGTCCAAGACCATGGCGCCGGCGCTGCGCATCGGCTGGCTGGTCGCGCCGCCCGAGGTCCGCCGCCGCTGCGTGGGCGCCAAGGCGGCCGACGACATGGCATCGTCCGCCTGGATCCAGGAAGTGGTGGCCCAATACCTGGCCAACGGCCGCTACGCCGAGCACGTGCCGCGCATCCGCGCCGCCTACGGCCTGCGTTGCGACGCGATGGCCGAATCGCTCGCCCGCGAACTCGACGGCCGGATCACGTTCCGCAAGCCCGAGGGCGGCATGTTCTTCTGGGCGCGCCTGACGGGCGACGTGGACGCCACCCGCCTGCTGCCCTATGCCATCGAACACGAAGTGGTCTACGTGCCGGGCAAGGCGTTCTACGCCGACCCGGCGCAGGCCGACCTGCACGCCATGCGCATGTCGTTCGCCACCATGAACGAAAGCCAGATCGCGCAGGGCATGCAGCGGCTGGGCCGCGCGCTGGACGCCTGCGAGGCCAACGAACCCGTGTCGATCTCGCTGGCGGCTTGACGGCGCGCATCCGCCGCCGCCCGCCCGGTTGCTATGCTTGCGCATGCGCCCCGGCCCGTCCGGGCGCATACCTAAATAAGCGCTTGTTATTTGGCGCGGGCGCTTCATGTCTATAAGCTTCTTGCCTCGGCGCGTCCCCGCGCCCGGAAGCGGAACAGGAAACAGGTCATGAACATTGCAAAAGGGTTGATGGGCGCGGCGCTCTTGATGGCGGCGGCGCAGGGCGCGCAGGCGGCCACGCTGGACGTGGTGCGCCAGCGCGGCGCGGTGGCTTGCGGCATGACGACGGGGTTCGCCGGTTTTTCCGCGCCCGACGCCCAGGGCAAGTGGCAAGGGCTGGACGTGGACCTGTGCCGCGCCATCGCGGCGGCCGTCTTCGGCGACGCCGACAAGATCAAGGTCGTGCCGCTGAATTCGCAGCAGCGCTTCACCGCGCTGCAGTCCGGCGAGGTCGACGTGCTGACCCGCAACACCACCGTGACGCAGCAGCGCGATACCGCGCTGGGCCTCATCCATGCCGGCATCAATTTCTACGACGGCCAGGGCTTCCTGGTGCCGAAGTCGCTGGGCGTGAAGAGCGCCAAGGAAATCAACGGCGCCACGATCTGCCTGCAGACGGGCACGTCCAACGAGAACACGCTGGCCGACTGGGCGCGCGCCAATAACGTGAGCTACAAGCCGGTCGTGATCGAAACCTTCAACGAAGTGGTCAACGCATTCGCGGCCGGCCGTTGCGACGTCTTCAGCACGGACGCGTCGGGCCTGGCCTCGATCCGCATCTCCAAGCTGCAGAATCCCGACGACTACATCGTGTTGCCGGAGATCATCTCGAAAGAGCCGCTGGGCCCCTTCGTGCGCCAGGGCGACGATGCCTGGCTGAACGTCGTGCGCTGGTCGCTGTCGGCCATGATCGAGGCCGAAGAGTACGGCGTGTCGTCCAAGAACGTGGACGAGCAGGCCAAGAGCGCCAACCCCAACATCAAGCGCATCCTGGGCGTCACCCCGGGCAGCGGCGCCAACCTGGGGCTGGATGAGAAATGGGCCTACAACATCATCAAGCAGGTCGGCAACTACGGCGAAAGCTTCGAACGCAACGTCGGCCAGGGCAGCCCCCTGAAGATCCAGCGCGGATTGAATGCGCAATGGACGCAGGGGGGGTTGATGTATGCGTTGCCAATACGATGACTCCGTGTGTCTGACATACCCTCTATTCCGCGTGTCTGACACCCTTATGGTGTGACCGTCAAGCTGAAGCGATGGTCCCGGGTGTCTGACACCGGCCAACTTTGAGAGACCGTCCAAATACGGCCGGTGTCAGACACCCGGGTAGACCGCTACCAGTTCGTAAGCTCATCCCATAAGGGTGTCAGACACGCGGAATAGAGGGTATGTCAGACACGTGGAGTTGCGCGGAATAGGGGGTATGTCACCCCCCCGAGGTATAGACCTCCGCAATCTTCAAAAACGCCGCGCGCAATTCCCGCGTGCCGCCCTGGAAGATCATCGGCCGCCCGCGGTGCGTGAACACCACCAAACGCTTTGAAAACACCATGGGCACGAAGCGCGCGTAGCGCACGTCTTCCCAGGCGACTTCGCGGCGCGTGAACCAGGTCTGGCGCAGGCCGCGTTCGTCGATGGTGGTGATGGACGTCTGCATGTGCCACGACACGAACAGCAGGCCCAGGAAGCACAGCGCGACCGCCGCGATGAGCAGGGTATCGTAGGGCTGCTGGGAGGGCGCGCGGATGGCGGTGGTCACCACCTGCACGCCCAGCACGGCCAGGACGACCCAGGTCAGGATGCGCACCCAGTCGGGCCATGCCTGGCCCGACAAGGGCAGGGGGCCGATGGCGCGCAGCAGCGCCGCGTGGTCTTCGGGGGCGGGCGCGCTCACTGGGCTACCTTCGTGCCGCGCACTCCGGTATTCGCCCTGGGGGCGGCCCGGCGAGCTTGCTGGACTACCTTCATGCTGTGCATTCCGGTATTCGCTCTTGGGGCGGCCCGGCGAGCTCATGCGGCCCGTTTGGCGGCAATGGCGTTGCCGGCCCGGCTGGAACCCTTGCGGTTCAGGTGGGAAGACATCCACTGGCCGATGTCGACCACGGCGTCGAAATCCACGCCGGTCTCGATATCCAGGCCGCGCAGCATGTACAGCACGTCTTCGGTCGCGACGTTGCCGGTGGCGCCCTTGGCGTACGGGCAGCCTCCCAGGCCGGCGACGGAAGTGTGGAAGATGGAAATGCCGGACTCCAGCGCCGCCAGGATATTGGCCAGCGCCTGGCCGTAGGTGTCGTGGAAGTGGCCGGATACGCGCGCCGGATCCACCACGCGCGTCACCGCCGCCATCACTTCGCGCACGCGCTTGGGCGTGCCCACGCCGATGGTGTCGGCCACGTCGATTTCATCGACCTGCATCGCCAGGTAGCGCTGCGCCACGTCCGCCACCGCTTCGACCGGGACCTCGCCCTGGTACGGGCAGCCCAGCGCGCAGCTAATGCTGCCGCGCACTCGGATGCCGGCTTCGCGGGCGGCCTGCACCACGGGCTCGAAACGCGCGATGGATTCCGCGATGGAACAGTTGATGTTCTTTTGCGAGAAGGCCTCGCTGGCGGCGCCGAAGATCACGATCTCGTCGGCGCGGGCGGCAAGCGCGCCTTCGAAGCCCTTCATGTTGGGCGTCAGCACGGAATAGATCGTGCCCGGGCGGCGCTGTATGCGGGCCATCACGTCCGCGCCGTCGGCCATTTGCGGCACCCACTTGGGCGACACGAACGACGCGGCTTCCACATTCGGGAAGCCGGCGGCGCTCAGCCGGTCGACCAGTTCCACCTTGACGTCGGTGGGCACGAATTCCTTTTCGTTCTGCAGGCCATCGCGAGGCGACACCTCGACGATCTTTACGCGGGAGGGCAAAGCCATGTCTCTTCCTGTTCCGGGATGGGATGAGCGGCGCTGCAAGACTGCGGCGCTATCGCTCAATATTAGCGCCTACTTCAGGCGCTGGTATCGGCCGTCGTCCAGGCGGGCGATCCGCCCCTGAAGCTCCAGTTCCACCAGTTGCGCCTGCAGGTCGCCGGTGGCCAGTCCGCAACGGGCCTGTATCGCATCCAGGTGCAGGGGGTCGAAGCCCAGCGCGTCGAGCACGGGGTGGTCCGGCAGCACGGCGGGGGTGGTGCGCTGCGCGGGCATCGGGCCGCCGCCGAGTTCGTCGGTGATGTCGCTGGCGGTCTCCACCAGCTTCGCGCCCTGGCGGATCAGCGCATGGCATCCGCGCGACAGGGGCGAATGGATCGACCCCGGGATGGCGAAGACTTCGCGCCCGCATTCGCCGGCCAGGCGGGCGGTGATGAGCGATCCGCTCTGCCTTGCGGCTTCCACCACCAGCACGCCGCGGGCCAGTCCCGCCACGATGCGGTTGCGCTTGGGGAAGTGCTGCGGCAGCGCGCCGGTGCCCAGGGGCAGTTCGGACACCAGCGCGCCATGCGCCGCGATACGGTGCGCCAGCTCGCGGTGCCGGGCGGGATAGACGCGGTCGATGCCCGTGCCCATGACCGCCACCGTGCCCGCGCCTTCGGGCCCGGCGTCCAGCGCGCCTTCGTGGGCGGCACCGTCGATGCCCAGGGCCAGCCCGCTGACCACGCGCCAGCCATGGGCGGCCAGGTGGCGGGCGAAGGCGCGGGCGTTCTCGCGGCCGCCGGGCGTGGCATTGCGCGCGCCCACCACCGCCAGCGATGGACCTTGCAGGAAGGCGGGGTCGCCGGCGACGTAGAGCAGGATGGGCGGATCGGCGATCGTCAGCAGGCTTTGGGGATAGGCGGGGTCCGCCAGCGTCAGGATGCGCCGGCCGGGTTCGGCGGCCCATTCCAGCGCGCCCTCGACCTGGGCCGCCATGTCGGCGGGCATGGGGGCCGCCAATTGGCGCGCCAGCGCCTCCGGCAGGTGCCGCGACAGCGCCGTGGCGCGCTGCGCGTAGATCTGTTCGGGCAGGCCGAGCGCGCTGAGCAGCGTGCAGGCGGTGGCCGAACCGACGTTCGGTTCCAGGGACAGCCGCAGCCAGGCGGACAGTTCGGACGGGGATTGCGTAAGCGGCATGGAGCGGGCGCGCAAGGGCGTCGGTGGCGGTGCGTGAGTGTCGCATGCAAGGGCGCCGAGCGCCGTCCGGGGTGGACCGAATCGTGGCGCCGCAAGACCGTGGAACAACCGGGGACGCAGCAATCCGGCCAATCCCGGAATTAGCCGAAAACTATTAGAAATCAAGACTCTAATGAATTAAACTCTTATCTAGCACCATTACTTGGCAATTCCCCTTCAATGGCTTTACTTCCTATTCTCCGCTACCCGGACCCGCGCCTGCACAAAAAGGCCAAGCCGGTCGCCGAGGTCGACGACCGCATCCGCCAACTGGTGCGCGACATGGCCGAAACCATGTACGACGCGCCCGGGGTGGGCCTGGCCGCGACCCAGGTCGACGTGCACGAGCGCGTCGTCGTGATCGACGTGTCCGAGGAAAGCAACCAGTTGCTGGTCCTGATCAATCCCGAGATCACCTGGCGCAGCGACGACTACAAGATCTACGAAGAGGGCTGTCTGTCCGTGCCCGGCATCTACGACGAGGTCGAGCGCGCGTCCCGCATCCGCTGCAAGGCGCTGGACATCGACGGCAAGCCCTTCGAGTTCGAGGCCGACGGTCTGCTGGCGGTCTGCGTGCAGCACGAACTGGACCACCTGGAAGGCAAGGTGTTCGTGGAATACCTGTCCAGCCTGAAGCAGAACCGCATCAAGACCAAGCTGAGGAAGGCCGAGCGCGAAAGGGCGTGACCCACCCCCTACCCGCTTCGCCCCGAATCGGGCAGGGCATCAGCATGCGCGGAAACGCGATTCTTTGAGCCCCTCTTTCATTCTTTTCCAATTCCCATGCGCCTAGTCTTTGCCGGCACGCCGGAATTCGCCCGTATCGCGTTCGACGCCCTGCGGGCCGCCGGCCACGAAATCCCCCTGGTCATGACCCAGCCCGACCGTCCGGCGGGACGGGGGCTGAAGCTGACGCCCAGCCCCGTCAAGCAGGCGGCGCTGGACGCCGGCATCGAGGTCGCCCAGCCGCGCAGCCTGCGCCTGGACGGCCGCTATCCCGACGAGGCCGAACAGGCCCGGGCGCTGCTGGAGCGCGTGGCGCCCGACGTGATGGTGGTGGCGGCCTACGGCCTGATCCTGCCGCAATGGGTGCTGGACCTGCCGCGCCTGGGGTGCCTGAATATCCATGCCAGTCTGCTGCCGCGCTGGCGCGGCGCCGCGCCCATCCAGCGCGCCATCGAGGCGGGCGACGCGCAGACCGGCGTCACCATCATGCAGATGGACCAGGGCCTGGATACCGGCGACATGCTGCTGGAGCGCGTCGTGCCGATCGCGGCCGACACCAACGCGGCCCAGTTGCACGACGCGCTGGCCCAGGTGGGCGGCGAAGCCATCGTCGAGGCGCTGGACGCCCTGGCCAAGGGCGGGCTGACGCCGCGCAGGCAGCCCGAGGCGGGCGTGACCTACGCGGCCAAGCTCGACAAGGCCGAGAGCGCGCTGGACTGCGCCCAGCCCGCCGAGCTGCTGGCGCGACGCGTGCGGGCCTTCAACCCCGTGCCCGGCGCCAGTATCCGCCTGCCCGGCTTGCCCGATCCCGTGAAAGTCTGGCGCGCCCAGGCGCTGGACGAGGCAGCGACGGCCGAGCCCGGCAGCGTGCTGCGCGCGGATGGCGCGGGGATCGATATCGCCACCGGCCAGGGCGTGCTGCGGCTGCTCGAATTGCAGAAGGCGGGCGGCAAGCGCCAGCCCGTGGACGTGTTCGCGCGCGGCTGGCAGCCGGCCTGAAGGCCCGAGCCCGCAAACCGGATCAGGGATTGCGGGCCAGCAGATCCAGGTAGGCGCCGGACAGCAGCCGTTCCGGCGCCACGCCCAGCCCGTCCATCAGGCTGCGGGCCTCTTCCATGCCGGCTTCCACGGTTTCGCCGTCGCGCAGCACGACTTCCAGTTCCAGGAATTCGCCCAGGCCTTCGACCCGGTCCAGGTGGATGCGGGTGCGTCCCGCCAGGTACAGCAGCCGCTGCTTCCTGACGCGGCCGATCGCGCCATAGGCCAGCGTGAGCGCCTCGCGCAGGGTATCGGGCGAATCCGTGCGCGACACCACATAGAAGCTCTCTTTAGGCCCCGCCTCGTCGCTGCGGCGATAGAAGATCAGCTCGCCCGTGCCGTCGGCGAAAGCGCGCAGTTTCAGGCGGCCGTTGGCGCAGGCGAAGAAGGTATCGTCCTGGGCGATGGGCACGGGCTCCCGGCCGGACAGCGCGGCAGCCAGGGGTTCGATGGCGTCCAGGCTGTCGACCCGGGCCTTGATTTCGACATTGCGGGCCATGGAGAGATCCTCCGGACCGTGTCAGTATAGGGTGCCGGCCACGCGCGCAGGCAGCTCGCGGTCGTACGTGGCGCCGTCGAAAGTGCCCGCGGTCAGGTCCGACAGGATGCGGCCCACGCTGGGCAGCGCGCTGCGCGGCACTTGCGTCTGGGGATCCCACAGCTTCGAGCGCAGCAGCGCGCGCGAGCATTGGAAGTACACGGTATGCACGTCGACGACGAGCACCGAGCGCGGCAGCTTGCCGTCCATGTCGAAGCGCGCCAGCAGGGCCGGGTCCACGCTGATGCGCGCCGCGCCGTTGACCCGCAGGGTTTCGCCCACGCCGGGCACCAGGAACAGCAGCGCGACGTGCGGATCGGCCAGAACGTTGCGCAGGCTGTCGATGCGGTTGTTGCCTCGGCGGTCCGGCAGCAGCAGCGTTTTTTCATCCTCCACCACGACGAAGCCGGCGGGGTCGCCGCGCGGCGACGCGTCCAGCCCGCCGGGTCCGGCCGTTGCCAATACCGCGAACGGCGCGGCTTCGATGAAAGCGCGGTAGTGCGGATGCACGTGATCCACTTCCTTCTTGATCGAGGCCTCGCCGGACGCGCCGTACAAGGCTTGCAGCGCATCGGCGTCGGAAACGAGGTGGGCGGGATCGAGGCGCATGGCGGCGGGGTTCCGGGTTCAGGTCAGGGTGGAGGGCAGGTCGCCGACAGTCAGGAACAGTTCGTCGGGGCCGCGTCCGCGCAGGGCCTCGACATGGTTGTAGCCCCAGGCGACGGAGCCCACGCGCACGCCGGCCTTGCGGGCGGCGTCGATGTCGCGCATTTCGTCGCCCACCAGCAGGAAGCGTTCGGGGGCGGTGCCATGCTGCCTGAGCAGGCGGTCGATCTTGGCGGATTTGCCGAACAGGTCGGTGCCGCATTCGAAGTCGTCGAACAGGGCGGCGGTTTCCGCACCCAGCACGCGCCGCACGTTCTCGATGGAGTTCGAGCTGACCACGGCCAGGCGCAGCCCGCCCGCCTTCAGCCGCGCCAGCGCCTCGGGGACGCCGTCGAACAGCCGCACGCTGGGGTCGATGTCCTGCATCAGCGTGCGCACGTGCGCCATGATCGCCGGCAGCTTCCAGAGCGGGATGCCCAGGAACTTCAGGATTTCGGACGCCTCGCGGTGCCGGAGCTGATCGCGTTCCGCCGCGTCGATCTTGCGGAAGCCGTATTTGTCGGCCACCGTGTTCAGGATGGAATTGAACCAGGGCATGGTGTCGGCCAAGGTTCCGTCGAAGTCAAAAGCGGCGATGTCGTATTTCAAGTGAGGAATCCAATGCTCGGCCGGCGCCGGCGTCGAGGCTAGACGCCGTTGGGATGGAGCAGATAGTGCACGACCGGCGCCAGGGCTTCAAGCGGCGGCGCGGTGGCCACGACGCGGGCGGCGTTCGTCCAGGGGTAGTCCAGTGCCAGTAGCCAGCCGAAGACCGCTTCCGCGTCCGCCGCCGGCAGGCTCACCATGGTTTCGATGGTGATGACCAGACTGGAGGCGCGATAGGGCGCTTCCTGGAATTCCCAGTCGTACCGTCCGCAGCCCACGCGCACGTTGCCCGTGGCTTTTTCGGTCATGCCGACGATCCAGTCGCACCGGTAGCCGGGCAGGCGGACGCCGGGCTCGGGCCGCGACAGGTAGAACGTGTAGACGTTTTCGTAAGTCTGGCCGAACTTGCGCACGAGCGTATCGGCGATGGCGGCCAGGCCGTGCGATTCGGGAGGGAAGGCGATGGCTTGCGTGCGCAGGGCCATCTTCAGCACCGCGTCGGGCGCGAACGCGCGCGCCATGTAGTGCGGGCGGTTCTCGTCCTTGGCGTGGAAATAGTCGCGCAGTACGGATTCGGTGCTGGAGGGGGGCAATGCTTCGATGGACATCGCAAGGGCTTCCGTTAAGAGGCTTCTCGGGGGCGGGCCGCGTCAGGCCTTGACCGGATCGAACCACTTCGAGACGTTGGGCGGCTCGTAGATGGCGTAGCGATCCAGCAGCAGGGCGGGGTCGTCTTCCACCACCAGCATGTCGCGATGCTGGGGGCGGATGAATTCTTCTTCGACGGCGTGATCCACGAACTGGACCAGCGCATCGTAGTAGCCCGCGATGTTCAGCAGTCCGCAGGGCTTCTGGTGCATGTTCAACTGCGCCCAGGTCCAGACTTCGAAGAACTCTTCCAGCGTGCCGGCGCCGCCGGGCAGCGCGATGAAGCCGTCGGCCTTTTCGATCATCATGGCCTTGCGCTCGTGCATGTCCTGCACCAGGTGCAGTTCGGTCAGGCCGCGGTGCGCATGTTCTTTCTTCAACAGCAGTTCCGGGATCACGCCGATCACGCGTCCGCCGCCGGCCAGCACTTCATTGGCCACCACGCCCATGATGCCGACCACCGAGCCGCCGTACACCAGCCCCAGATCGCGCCGGACCAGTTCCCTGGCCAGCACGCGGGCCTGTTCGATGTACTCCGGACGGGAGCCGGGGTTCGAGCCGCAATACACGCAAATATTCTTCAGAGTCATAAACGTTCGGGTAAGGCTTTTCCCCGTTACAGATTGCTTCACGGGTTTTCGGGAAGCCCATAGTTTACGCAAGGTTCGGAAACGGTTTCGGCCGCCGCCGTATTGGGGGTCGGGGGCAATGTTTGGACACAGCATGTTCCGCCACGATCGGTAGACTGGGTTGTTCGGAACGACTGGAAGCCCAGTGTCGCAGTGCTTTGACTCAACCAAGAGGAGCCACGATATGGAACAAGCAACCCGTACCCAAACGCAGGCGAGCCGCCCGTTCGAGATGGACGTGAAGGCGATACGCGCGAAGGCGCGCAAGGACATCGAATCCGGAGCGGTGACCGGCACCTATCGCGCGGACCGGCAGGCCGTGCTGAAGCTGCTCAACGAAGCGCTGGCCACCGAGATCGTCTGTGTGCTGCGCTACAAGCGCCACTACTTCATGGCCCGGGGCTTGAACGCCGAGCCCGTGGCGGCGGAATTCGCCGAACATGCCGCGCAGGAACAGGAGCACGCGGACCGGCTGTCGGAGCGCATCGTGCAACTGGGCGGCGAACCCGACCTGTCTCCCAAGGGCTTGCTCGATCGCAGCCATTCCGAGTACGTCGAAGGCGGATCGCTGGAGGAGATGATCCGGGAAAACCTAATCGCCGAGCGCATCGCCATCGACAGCTATCGGCAGATGATCGACTACGTCGGCGAGCAGGACTCCACCACGCGTCGTTTGCTGGAAGAGATACTGGCCGTGGAAGAGGAGCACGCCGACGATATGTCGGACTTCCTGGCCCGCCGCTAGCGGGCGGCGTGGCGGGGCTGAAGCTGCTGGAAGCCTGAGCCCCGCGGGCGAATTCAGACCGCGTCGGCCCAGAGGTCGTATTCGTCGGACTCGGTGACGCGCGCGCGCACCATGTCGCCGGCCTTCAGCGGCTTGTCCGAGCTGACGTAGACGCAGCCGTCGATCTCGGGCGCGTCGCCGGCGCTGCGGCCCACGGCGCCGTCTTCGTCCACTTCGTCGATCAGCACGTCGATCTCGCGGCCGACCTTCCGTGCGAGGCGCGCGGCCGAGATGGATTGCTGCAATTCCATGAAGCGCTCCCAGCGCTCCTGCTTGACCTCGTCCGGCACCGGGTTGTCCAGCAGGTTCGCGGGCGCGCCTTCCACCGGCGAATACTGGAAACAGCCCACGCGGTCCAGTTGCGCTTCCTGCATCCAGTCCAGCAGGTACTGGAAGTCTTCCTCGGTCTCGCCGGGGAAGCCCACGATGAAGGTCGAGCGGATCGTCAGGTCCGGACAGATCTCGCGCCAGCGCTTGATGCGGGCCAGGGTCTTGTCCTCGAAGGCCGGACGCTTCATGGCCTTCAGGATGCGCGGGCTGGCGTGCTGGAACGGAATGTCCAGGTAAGGCAGGATCTTGCCCTCGGCCATGAGCGGAATCACTTCGTCCACGTGCGGATACGGATAGACGTAGTGCAGGCGCGTCCACACGCCCATTTCGGACAAGGCCGTACAGAGCTCGGTCATGCGGGTCTTCACAGGACGGCCGTTCCAGAAGCCGCTGCGGTACTTGACGTCCACGCCGTAGGCGCTGGTGTCCTGCGAGATCACCAGCAGTTCCTTGACGCCGGCCTTGACCAGGCGTTCGGCCTCGCTCAATACGTCGCCCACCGGACGGCTGACCAGGTCGCCGCGCATGGACGGGATGATGCAGAAGCTGCAGCGGTGGTTGCAGCCTTCCGAAATCTTCAGGTAGGCGTAGTGGCGCGGCGTGAGCTTCACGCCTTGCGGCGGCACCAGGTCCAGGTAGGGATTGTGGTCCTTCCTGGGCGGCGCGGCGTCGTGCACGGCGCGCACGACCTCTTCGTATTGCTGCGGGCCGGTCACCGCCAGCACGCTGGGGTGCACGCTGCGGATCACCGATTCCTCCACGCCCATGCAGCCGGTGACGATGACCTTGCCGTTTTCGGCCAGGGCCTCGCCGATGGCTTCCAGCGACTCCGCCTTGGCGCTGTCGATGAAGCCGCAGGTGTTGACGACGACGACGTCCGCGTCATCGTATTCGGGCGTGACTTCGTATCCTTCGGTGCGCAATTGGGTCAGGATGCGTTCGGAGTCGACCAGGGCTTTCGGACAGCCCAGGGAAACGAACCCCACGCGTGGGGTTCGGCCGTTGGCGTTGGCGGCGGCGATGGTGTCGGCCAGGGTGGAGGCGGCGGACGCGTTCGCGTCAGCGCCGGTGGCCTTGCCGGGGCCCTTGCCGGGCCGGGAGGTTTCGAGGATTTCCAATGTCGTTCACCAAAAAACCGCGCGGCGAACGTGTCGCGCGGCGGATGTGTTGTTCGTGTCGGGCGATGCCGGGGCGGCGGGCTTCAGGATTCGGCGTGCTCGCTGGCGCGCCACGGGCGCAGCTCTCGCAGGGTCTCTGGGTGCAGCATTGCCACCTGCAGCAGGGTCTTCGCCGCGCCCGAGGGGTTGCGCCGTCCTTGTTCCCAATCTTGCAGAGTGCGCACGCTTACGCCCAGCAGTTCAGCGAAATCCGTCTGCGGCAGGCCCACGCGGCTGCGTGCTTCGCTGATATGCGATGCCTGCCACCGTACGCTGCGCGCCGTCGGGGCTGCATTCTTCATGGCTCGTTCAAAAGTCGGGTGGCGCCTGTGCGTGGCTTCCCGGGGGTTCAGGCCGTCGCGCCATGATGGCGGCGAAGGCGAATTTTGAATTATACGGCATTGCCGTAGGTCAATGAGGGGCTGGTCAACTCAACGATTTGGCGCCCACGATCCGCGCCAGCGTTTCTTCCAACAGGATTCGATCCGTCGCGCGCTTGGCGCCGGTGCGCTGGGCGAGATTTTGCAGCTTGCGCCGCACGGCGGGCAGTTCGGCCGCGCGCGGAAGGCCGATCAGATTGAAGTCAGGCCGCTCATCCTCGATGGATCGTAGAAACGCGCACGACGGCTCGTCCAGCCATCCGGCTACACGCGATAACAGTCGCGCATGGATGTCCAGCAAGGCTTGAGCTTCGATGGGTTCAGTCGTCATGCCCCTGAAGTGCGCATCGAAGGTCGCTGCAAAATCTGCGGGTATGCGGGGCGCCAGCATTTCGCAGGCGGGCTTGGGGCTGCAAGTCAGGTAGACGAGAAACGTCCGCCAGAGTCTCTGATCCGCCCGTTCGTCTTCCAGCAGCAAGCCAACATCGAAAAGATCGCGAGGGTGCTGTCTCGACAATGCCGCAGCCAGCTTGCCAGCATAGAGATCGGCGAAGTCCAGCACTTGTGCGGAGGCGAAACCGAACGCATCTTCCACCTTCGGCCGTACCACCATGTTCCGCGCGGGATGCACTGTGCCGCGCATCACCGGCGTCGTCTCGATTTGCACCCGGGCGCGCCCGCGACTGGCCACCAGCCGTGTGGCGCTTGCGCCCTCGCTCGCCGACAATTGAACCTGCAGTTGCAGAGGCCGGGCGCGCAGCACATCGGCCAGCCGGCCCAGCGCGTCGGCTATGAGCTTTGCGTCCTCCGCATAGTCGTGCGCGGGCAGCCAGGCCAGATCGATGTCCACCGACAATCGAGGCAGATCGTGCTCGAACAGGTTGATCGCCGTGCCGCCTTTGAGCGCGAAGCGAGGCTCATGCGCCAGCGCTGGCAGAATTTCGACCAGCAGCCGTACCCGATCGATGTAGCGCCTGTCCCAGTGGTCAAGCCAAGTGCTCATCGAGGTCTCCTGGCAAGGTGATCTGGTAGATCGGATGCAGGCGGCCGCCAGGCACCAGCGCGCGCTTCCCCCGCCCCAGATCGACGCCATCCATCGGCACTTGCGGCAGCCACGCATGCCGATGGCGCTCGGCAAGCGCCAAGAACAGCCGTTTGGCCTTGATGCTGCGGCAATGGCGCAATAACAGGCCGACCCGCTGCGGCCGGAGGGTGGTCATGGCCTGCATCAATGCATCTACCTCGTAAATCAAGGCTGCGTCCGAGACGTCGCCGCACAGTTCCAGTATGGCCCGTTCCGCGGTGGAACAGATCAAGGCATCGGCGCCGGGTGCCGCCTGATGCCGCATCAGGCCCCGTTCGGACAATGTCGCCTCGGAGTTCTCCACCGCGAAGGACGCGGGCAGCCAATCGAATGGCCCTTTGCCTAGATACTCGAAGCGCTGCGCCAAGGGCAGCTTGCCCAGCCAGGCCGGCGGCCTCTTCCCTCCATATAGGGTGATCGTGCCGGCTTCGCCCAGACGCAGGTAGTGTTCATGCCCTTGCAGACTGAGCGCATAGCGGCCTCCCACGTGCAGTCGCAGGTCCTCCCTGGTCTGTAGGCTGCGAACCGC
The DNA here is from genome assembly GCF_900496975.1 of Achromobacter veterisilvae. Taxonomy (GTDB): domain Bacteria; phylum Pseudomonadota; class Gammaproteobacteria; order Burkholderiales; family Burkholderiaceae_B; genus Achromobacter; species Achromobacter veterisilvae. Next base: position 47,786 of record NZ_UFQC01000007.1, on the reverse strand, counting down.
GCCTTCCCATTGCAGGCGCCCACCCTTGCGTAGGTAGACGCCGCGTGCGGGCGACACCAGCCAGCCGCTGCTCACATAGCGCGCGACGAGGCTGTTGGAATAGCCGTGAGCATGCAGCCAGCGACTCGACACCAAGCTGGTGTCGCCCAGTTCGGTCAGCAGGAGGTTTAGTTTTCCTTTTTTTTGATCATTCATAGTGATCAAAATACACTTTATATAAACTTTCGCCAAGTGGCGATGGTTTGATCGGAAAGAAAAAAGAGCACTTTTAGTGATCACTTTCCGAAAAAGGCAAACCGGACGCAGCCTAAGCCGTGTCCGGCGACACGGAATACCTTGCGGGCGTGGGCCGGCGCGACCGCGTTTGCAGGCCAAATATGATGAAAACGCCCGAATAGATACCGATTGGTACTTAATTTTCATCCACGATTTTCTGAAATAAATCCTTATTTTTAAAGGGCATTAATCCAATATCATTCATTGAATTGACTTCTATACATACCATATAGTATGTTTGATCCCAAGATGTGACCACGGCGGAGGAGACAACCGCGCGAAGGGGACACACACAGGCTCACCAACCCATGGCAAGGATGTCTAAAGATATGGATACCCCCCGTTGGAAGCAGCGCCCAGAGGGATCGAATTGGGGCGATTTCGGTCCTGACGACCAGATTGGCCGCATGAATCTACTGACCCCCCAAACGCGCTTGCGCGCGTTTCGCGAGGTCCAGGAGGGCCGGGCGTTCTGCCTCAGCCTGCCGCTCGATTACCCGGGCGGGAATACGCTGTTCCAGCATCGCCGGGAACCGCAGTTTTCGTACGACAAGCGCGGCGACGGCCACAATTACAACTACCGCCTATCGCAAGTCTGCCCCTGCTTCAACGATGTCGTCTCCGACGACGCGGTCCTGATGTTCCTGCAGTACTCGACCCAATGGGACGGGCTCGGCCATGTCGGGCAGATGTTCGACGCCAATGGCGACGGCCTTCCCGAGAAGGTCTACTACAACGGCTATCGCGGCGGGCTGGAAGTGATCGGCCCGGACGATGCCAAGAGCGGGCTGGGCGCCAAGGCCATCGGCATCGAGCGCATGGCCACCGCCGGCGTCCAGGGGCGCGGCGTGATGGTCGATCTTGAACGCCGTTACGGGCGCGAGCGCGCGCTGGTGGGCTACGACGAACTGATGGCGGCGCTGGAGGGCGTCACCGTGCTGCCGGGCGATTTTCTCTGTCTCTATACGGGTTTCGCCGATCTGGTGCTCGAAATGAACAAGCAGCCGGATGGCGACGTGCTGGCGCGCTCCTGCGCCGTGCTCGACGGCCGCGACGAACGCCTGCTGCAATGGATCACCGACTCCGGCATCGTGGCGATCTGCGCCGACAACTTCGCGGTGGAGGCCTATCCGGCCACGCCGGGCAAGGGCGAACACTATCCCGGCCTTCCCCTGCATGCGCATTGCCTCTTCAAACTCGGGCTGCATCTTGGCGAGCTTTGGTATTTCGCGGAACTGGCGGAATGGCTGCGCGAGCATGGGCGCAGCACCTTCCTGTTGACCGCTCCGCCCCTGCGCCTGCCCGGCGCCGTGGGGTCGCCCGTCACGCCTGTCGCCACCGTCTAGCGCCGCCGGGCGCCGCCCCGGCTTTCACTGCCTCTTTCCGGAGACCGCAATGTCCGTTCGCATTCCGGCCTGGGCCCTCGTGGCCCTGGCCAGCCTCGCGCCGCTGGCGCAAGCCGCCCCTGGCTATCCCGACAAACCCGTGACGCTCGTCATTCCTTTCCCGCCCGGCGGCACCAGCGACGTGGTGGGCCGGCAGCTCGCCATGCAACTGGGCGAGGAATTGGGCGGGACCTTTGTCGTGAACAACAAGGCCGGCGCGTCCAGCATGATCGGCGCCACCTTCGTGGCCCGCGCGCCCAAGGATGGCTACACCTTGCTGCTGTCGTCCGGCAGCACCTTCACCGTCACTCCGCATCTGATGACGCGGATGCCGTACACCCTGGATGACTTCGCGCCGGTCTCCGCCATCGCGACGGTCCCGTTCGCCTTCGTGGTGAAGAAAGATTTCCCCGCCCGGACCGTGGCCGATTACGCCGCCTATGCCAAGGCCCACCCGGGCAAGATCAACAATGCCACCAACGGGCTGGGCAGCATGGTGCACCTGCTTGGCGAACTGGCCGCCACCGGCATGGGCGTGGACGTGACCCAGGTGCACTACAAGGGCGCTTCGCCGGCCACCGTGGACATGATAGGCGGCGTGGTCGATTCCAACGTGGAAGCGCTTACCAGCGCCGTGCCCAATGTGCGCGCAGGGCAATACCGCGCCCTCGCCGTGTTGAGCCCGCAGCGCCAGCCGCTGCTGCCCGATGTGCCCACGTTCGCCGAACTGGGCTACCCCGAGATCGTCGGAGAGACCTGGTATGCGGTCTTTGCCCCGGCCGGCACGCCGGCGCCGGTGGTGGAAAGGCTCAATGGCGCATTGCGCAAGATCACGGCGTCGCCGCAATTCGTCCAGACCATGCAGCAGATCGGCAACCAGCCGCGCAGCAGCAGTCCCGAGGAACTGCGCGAGATCACCCTGCGCGAAAGCCAGCGCTGGGGCGATCTGATCCAGAAATTGAAGATCCCGCCGGTGCAGTGAACGGAGGGACCGCAGGCGCCCGGCTCAACGCGGCAGATAGCCGAGCGCCTGCATCCCGCGCAGATGGTCCAGCACCGACACCTCGCTGTCGATGCAATCGCCGAAGCCGGCCTGGCGCAGCTTGATGGTGGATACCAGCGGCGGCAAAGGCAGCGGGTGCTGCGCGGACCAGGTCGCGTCGGCGTATTGCCACGACAGCCCGATAAGATCCGACAGCTCTCCCACCCGCAATCGTTCGCGCCGCGCCATCTCGCGCCATGCCTGGGCTTCGCCCGGCATGGCCTCGCGCATGCGCGTGCGCACCGTGTCTCCCAGCGGCATGCCGAAGAATTTCGCCAGGCGTTCGAACAGATGGCGCCAGACGATGACGTCGCCGTTGGCGATGTTGAAGGCTTCGCCCCAGGCTCCCGGCGCATCCCAGGCCCATTCGACCGCGCGGGCGATAAGGCGCGCGTCCGTGCACTCCGTCAGCAACTCCGGATGGCCGGGATAAGCCAGCGGCCGCCCCGCTTCGCGCAACAGCGCGGCATAGGCGCCCAGGGTGGCTACCGGGTTCATGGCGCTGCCCAGGGCAACGCCCAGCACGATCTGCGGACGGAATATCGTCCATTCGAATCCCCGCTGCCGCGCCAGCTCGACCAGCAGGTCCTGTTGGTCGAAATAGAAGTTCGCATGATCGCGCACGGCGTCCTGCTCGCGCGCCGGGACATGCATCATCCGGCCGGTATGCACGCCGTAGGCCTTGGTCCCCTGCATCAGCGTTACGTGCGCGAGCGGCGCGCCGTCCAGCGCCGACAGCGTATTGGCCAGCATCCGCGTGTTGAGGGCGACATTGTCGGGGTCCCGCCAGCCCTTGAGCAGGTCCGGCTGCTCGTTCAAGGCGGCATAGACCAGATGGGTCACGTCGCCATGGTCCGCCAGGGCCCGCCGCGTTGCCTCGGCATCCCGCAGATCCGCCGAAATCCAGGCCGCCTCCGGGGCGAAGTCGGCCGCGCGGCGCGACAGGCCGGCGCGCAGCACGCCGGGCCTGTCGCGCAGGTGTTCCATCACTGCGCGGCCCACCACCCCCAGGGCGCCGACCACCAGCACTTTTCTTGCTGTCATTGGGCTTCTCCGAATTCGAATGTGCCGTTGTCGATGGCTATCGCGTCGCGCCCCGCGGCCACGGCGCGGAAACGCGCCTGGCCGGGCTGCTCCAGCCAGACATCGAGCCGCAGCGTCTCGCCGGGATAGACCGGCGCGCGAAACCGGCCGCTCATGGCGCGGACCCGCTCCGGCGCGCCGGCGCAGCATTGGCGCACCAGGCCATGCCCGGCGACGCCGAAGCTCGCCATGCCATGCAGGATCGGCCGGTCGAAACCGGCCTCGCGCGCGGCGGCCGGATCGATGTGCAAGGGATTCAGGTCGGCCGACAGGCGGTAGATGAGCGCGGCCTGCGGCGAGGTCGGGCACTCGACGCGGGCGTCGGGTTCGCGCTCCGGCAAGGGCCGCGGCGCCGGGCGCACCGACGCCGCGCCGCCGAAGCCGCCATCGCCGCGGCAGAACACGGTCTGCTGCAAGGTGGCGAGCAGGGCGCCGTCCGCCATATCGAAGAGATCGCGTTCGGCATACAGCAGGGCGCCTTTGTCCAGCCCCTTGTCCGCCAGGTCGGCGATGCGCGTGACCCCTCTGACCCGCCCTTCGGTGGCGAGCGGCCGGTGCAGCCGAATGGATTGTTCGCCATGCACTGTGCGCCGCCAGTCCAGTCCCAGCGGCAGGTCGCGCAGCCAGAAGCCCGGGTCGGCCAGCACATTGACCAGGGTCGGCTCGACCTTCAGGCGGGTTTCGTCGACGAACGCAAGCTCCGCCTCGTCGGCCGGATGCAGACCGGCGCCGAGCGCCAGCGCATACAGCGCGCAATCGCGCCATCCGTATTGCTGGATGGAATCGGGAATGCGCGCGGCCAGCAGGGCTTCGGGATCGATGGGCATGCGGGCCTCACAAGGTGTCGGCGGTGCCGAGGATGGCCGTTGCCTGGCTGGACAGCACGCCGCCATTGGCATGCGCCAGCGACACGCGGGCGTTCGGCACCTGCCGTTCGCCCGCCTCTCCACGCAATTGCTGTACCGATTCCAGCAGCGTGAACAGGCCATACATGCCCGGATGATTGCAGGACAGCCCGCCGCCATTGGTATTGACCGCCAGCGAGCCCCCCGGCGCGATCGCGCCGCTGGCGACGAAGCTTCCGCCTTCGCCCTTGGCGCAAAAGCCCAGGTCCTCGAGAAACAGAAGGGTGTTGATGGTGAAGGCGTCGTAGAGCATCACGTGGTCGATATCGCGCGGCGACAGCCCGGCCATGGCGTAGGCGCGCCGCCCCGACTCGACCGCGCCGGTGGCGGCCAGATCCGGCATCGCCGAAATCTGGCGGTGGCTGACCGCCACGCCCGTCCCCAGCACATAGACCGGTTGCCTGCGCAGGTCGCGCGCCCGCTCGGCGCTCACCAGCACCACGGCGGCGCCTCCGTCGGTCACCAGGCAGCAATCCGCCTTGCTGAGGGGATCGCTGATCATGCGCGAGGCCAGCACATCGTCGCGCGTCAGCGCCCCGCGCGCGTAGGCGTCGGGGTTGCGTTGCGCCCACAGGCGCGCGGCCACGGCCACGTCCGCCAGTTGCTCGCGCGTGGTTCCGTACTGATGCATGTGCCGCGCGGCCGCCAGCGCATAGCTGGAGATCGGATAGCGCGGCGCGAACGGGGCTTCATAGGGCTGCGGATCCGGCATGGAGGCCAGCTTGCCGCCGGCCGTCAATTGGTTCGAGCCATAGCAGATCAGGGCCACGTCGCACAGGCCCGTTTCCAGCGCGGCCATCGCCGATTGCAGGTGGAACAGGAACGACGCCCCGCCCACCATCGTGCCATCCGCGTGCCGCGGCCGGATGCCCAGGCGTTCGGCCACGTTGAGCACCGGCAGGCCGGAGGTGGACATGGCGCAGTACAGGCCGTCGACGTCGCGCAGTCCCAGGCCGCAATCCTCCAGCGCCAGGACTGCCGCTTCCTGCAGTTGATCGAAGGGCGACCGGCCGGGCGCGTTCCAGCGCCGCGTATTGCCGATGCCGGCGATCGCGCAGCGGCCGCGCAGGCGGGCGCTCATGGGCGTTCTCCCGCCGCGTCGAACACGATGTAGGCGCCCTCGTCGCCGGAGACGATGCGGGCGCGCACCGGCAGGCCGATGGCCGGCGCGTCCGCGCCTTCGACGCGGGTCATCATGCGCGCTCCGCCTTCCACGTCGACCAGCGCGACGTTGTAATCGCCGGCGCGGTCGCGCACCGTCGTCGTCGAATACACCACGCCCAGGCCGGGAGATTCCCGCCACGTCAGCCGCGGGCTGCCGCAGGCCCGGCAGACCAGCGCGGGCGGGAACCGGACGCTGGCGCAATCGTCGCAGTGCTGCAATAGAATCCGGCCTTCCCGCAGACCCGCCTGATGGCGGGCGTCGGGCCCCGGTCCGTCAAAACGCGCATCGCTTGCCATGCGTTACCTCCCTTGCCAGACGGGCGCGCGTTTCTCGGCGAACGCGGCCGATCCTTCGCGCGCGTCGGCCGAAGTGAAGACGTGTTCGGTCAATTCGGCCTGGCGGCGCCAGACCTCGTCCGCCGGCCACCCCTGCGACTCCACGATGACGCGCTTGCTTGCGGCCACGGCCAGCGGCCCGTTGGCGACAATGCGCCGCGCGAGTTCGCGCGCGCGCTCCAGCGCCTGGCCGGGCGGGCTGATCTGATTGATCAGGCCGTAGCCCAGGGCCCGCGTTGCGGGGAACATATCACCGGTGAGCGCCAGCTCCAGCGCCACGCGATAGGGCAGTTGCCGGGGCAAGCGCACCAGTCCGCCCGCCGTGGCGGCCAGGCCCCGCTTGACCTCGGGGACGCCGAACTGGGCATTTTCGGCGGCCACCACCAGATCGCAGGCCAGCACCAGTTCGAACCCGCCCGCCAGGGCATAGCCTTCAACGGCCGCGATGAGCGGCTTCTTCGGCAGACGCAGGGTCAGGCCGCCGAATCCGCGGCCTTCGATGCTGGGCCGTTCGCCGCGCAGAAAACCCTTCAGGTCCATGCCGGCGCAGAACGACCCGCCAGCGCCGGTCAGGATGCCGATGCGCAGATCGTCGCGGGCGTCCAGTTCGTCCACGGCCGCGGCGATGGCGCGCGCCACGGCAAGCGTCACGGCATTGCGCGCCTGCGGCCGGTTGATGGTGATCGTCAATATGCCTTCGCTGCTTTCCAGCAGCACCTCGTCCTGCTCCGCCGTTGTCGCGGTCATGGCTGTCTCCTGTTCGTATCAACGCGGGGCCATGCGCAGGGCGCCATCCAGACGGATGGTCTCGCCGTTGAGCATGGGATTGGCAATGATGTGTTCGGCCAGCAGCGCGTATTCCGCCGGCGTGCCCAGGCGGGCCGGGTGCGGCACCGACGCGGACAAGGTCTTGCGGGCATCTTCCGACACGCGCGCCAGCATGGGGGTGTCGAAGATGCCGGGCGCGATGGTGCAGACCCGGATGGCTTTGCTGGCCAGGTCGCGCGCGGCCACGATGGTCATCCCCACCACGCCGGCCTTGGACGAGGCATAGCCGATCTGGCCGATCTGGCCTTCATAGGCCGCCACCGACGCGGTCAGGATGCAGACGCCGCGCTCGCCTTCGTCGTCCAGGGGGCTGCGGGCCATGTGCGCCGCCGCTATCCGAAGCGTGTTGAAGGTTCCGATCAGGTTGATGCGGACGATATCCGTGTAGGTCTCCAGCGACCCCGGATTTCCCTCCTTGTCGAGCAGGCGCACCGGCCCGCCCCGGCCCGCGCAGTGCACCAGCACCCGCAGGGGACCGAGCGTGGCCGCGAGTTCGCAGGCCGCCTGCACGTCCGCTTCGCGGGTGACGTCGGCGGGCGCGAACCGCGCTCCGATTTCACGGGCGGCGCTTTCGCCGTTCGAGCCCGGAAGATCCGCGATCACCACCTTTACGCCCCGGGCGGCAAGCCGTTGCGCCGTTGCCAGGCCAAGCCCGGACGCGCCGCCCGTCACCAGCGCGCTACTGCCTTCTGTCTTCATGCCATCGACTCCGTGCCGAAAAGGGAAAATTCATCATACATACCATGCGGTATCTTTTCAACGATAAAGTTAAGTCGATATTTTTCCTAGGGAAAATGCCTAGATCTAAATTCAAAATAGAAGATTGACCTTCAAAGATACCAAATGGTATGTTTGCTTCGAGACGCGATTCCAGCCGGACATGGCCCTGCGGGAAGCCGCCGTCAGCCGTTGCACCACGCAGTCCCCCTTCACGCAGCACGGACGGCCTCGGCCGCCGCAGCGCCGGCGCAGACCGGTGACACAAGACCAGGAGACAGGCATGAAGCGGTTACAACAGTTGTTGCGGATGGCGCCCCCTCTGGCGCTGGCAGCCACGATGGCCATGGGGGGAGCGGCGGAAGCCGCCGCGGCGCCCATCAAGGTGGGCGTCATCTTCCCGCTGTCGGGCGGCGCGGGCCCGCAGGGCCAGCACGTCACGCAGGCCATCCAGGCCATGGCCGCGGTGATCAATGAAGACGGCGGCGTGCTCGGCCGCCCGATCGAGATCGTGTCGCGCGACGACGAATCCACGCCGGCCGTCGGCGTGTCCCGCGCCACCGAACTCGTCAGCGCGGGGGTATCGGTCATCATCGAGGGCTGGAACAGCCCCGTAACGCTGGCGATGCAGCCGGTGATCGCGCGCGCCGGCGTCCTGGACATCACCGCGATCTCCAAGGCGGACCCGATTCTCTCCGGCGAAGGCAATCCGCTGGCCATCCGGCTGAACAGCTCCAACGCCCAGGACGGCGCGGTCATCGCCGACTACATCGCCAAGACGGCGGGCGCCAAGCGGGTCGCCTTTCTGACCGAGAACGATGCCTACGGCAATGGTGCGCAGGAGTCCATCGAAAAGGGCTTGAAGGCGCTCGGGCATTCTTATGAAAAGGTGGCCGAAGAGAAATTCCCCTTCACCCAGGCCGACTTCCGGGTGGCCATGACCAACGTGCGCGCGGCCAGGCCGGACGTCACGGTCGCCATCAACGCCAACGAAGGGCTGGGCATGCCCGCCATCATCCGCCAGGCCCGCCAATCGCGGCTGCCAGGCCAGTTGGTGAGCGCGGTCGGCACCGTGGCGCCCAGCGTCATCGGCGTGGCGGGCGATGCCTCGGACGGCCTGATCGGCGCCGACATCTACTTTCCCGACGTGGAGCCCTTCGCCTCGAACCCCGCCAACAAGCGCTTCGTGGCCAAGACGGAGGAAATGTTCAAGCTCACGCCCGACAAGTTCATGGCGCTGGGCGCGACCTCGCTGCAGGTGTGGGCCCAGGCGGCCAACGAGCTCAAGACGCTCGATCGCGAACCCGTCGCCAAGCGCATACGCGGCGGCAGCTTCAAGGGCACGCTCATGGGCGACATCACCTTCGATCCGAACGGCCAGTTGCAGTCGCACTACTACCTGTTTACGGTCAAAGGCCGCAAGATCGTGGTCAAGCCATGACGTCCACGGCCATGACCGCCGCCTTGCGGGTGGAGGGCCTGGGCGTGTGCTACGGCGCCCTGGTCGCTCTGGAGGACGTCAGTTGGGAAGTCAGCCGGGGCGAACTGCTGGGGATCATCGGCCCCAATGGCGCCGGCAAGAGTTCCTGCTACGACGCGGTGTCGGCGCTGATGCCCCGCAGCGGCAGCGTGTACTTGCACGGACGCGATATCAGCGGCGTGCCGGCGCACGGCCTGGCGCGGCTGGGCATCAAGCGGGCATTTCAGCAGAACGCCTTCTTCGACCAGTTGACGGTGCGCGACAACATGGTGGCGGCGCTGGGCGGCACGGCCAGCCTGGGAACCAGCATCCTGCGTCCGTTGGCGGCCGGCCGCCATGCGCAGGCGCTGCGCGAGCAGGCCGGCGACTGCCTGGCGCGCTTCGGCCTGCCGCCGGAATGCCATGGCCTGCGGCCCGACGAAATCTCGTACGGCATGCAGCGCATGCTGTCGATCGCGCTCGCCTATGGCGCGGGCGCCGAGGTGCTGCTGCTGGACGAACCGGCCGCCGGCCTCGGCGGCGCCGACATGGCCGCCCTGAGCGCGCTGTTGCGTTCGCTCAAGGCCGAAGGCGTGGCCCTGGTGGTCATCGAACACCACATGGATCTCATCATGTCCGTCGCCGACCGCATCTGCGTCCTCAACCTGGGCCGGCCGCTGGCCTGCGGAACGCCGGCGGAAATCCAGCGCGATCCGCGTGTGCTGCAGGCCTATCTGGGAGGCGAGCCATGACCTCCGCATCCCCTGTGCTGAGCGCGCGCCGGCTGGAAGTCGCCTATGCCGGCAACCGTGTGCTCCAGCTCGACCAACTGGACATCCGGGCAGGCGAGATCGTCGGCGTGATCGGCGCCAACGGCGCGGGCAAATCGACCCTCATCAACGCCTTGCTGGGCTGGTCGCGCGGCCGCCCCGCCGTCACCGGCGACGTCACGCTGTCGGGGCGGCCGGTGGGCCGGCTGCCGACACACGAACGCGTGCGTGCCGGCCTGTTGCTGGTGCCCGAGTCGCGCCTGGTGTTTTCGCGGATGACGGTGGAAGAGAATCTCACCCCCGCGGTCGCGCCGGTCGACGAACCCGGACGCCGCTACTACCGCCGCGACGACGTCTATGAACTCTTCCCGCGCCTGCGCGAACGCCGCCATCATCTTGGCGGCCAGTTGTCGGGCGGCGAACGGCAGATGCTGGGTATCGGCCGTTCGCTCATGATGGGGCCGCGCGCCTTGTTACTGGATGAACCCTCCATCGGGCTGGCGCCCATGCTGGTGACGCAGGTGCTGCAAAGCCTGCGCGCCCTGGCCAGCGCCGGCCTGGCCGTCCTGCTGGTCGAACAGAACGTGCGCGCCGCCTTGCAGGTGGTCGACCGCCTGCTGCTGCTCGAGCGCGGCCGGCTGGTGCTGCAAGGGCCCGCCGCCGAGGTCGGGGTGGATCCGCGCATCGCCCAAGCCTATCTGGGAGCACATACCGCATGAGCCTCCTGCAGCAGTTGATCAACGGCCTGGTGCTCGGCCACGCCTACGCCCTCATCGCCATCGGCTGGACCTTGCTGCTGGGCGTGGCCCGGCTGGTCAATTTCGGCCATGGCCAGATGTACATGCTGGGCGCCTTCGTCACGTGGTGGGCCACCACCACCGCCGGCCTGCCCTATCTGCTGGCCTTGCCGCTCGCCATGGCGGCCGGCGCGCTGATCGGGCTCTTCATGCAGCGCATCATGCTGCGCGCCACCTTCGAACAGAATCTGGTGTCGATCATGATCATGACGCTGGGTTTCGGCTATGTGATGCACGGCGTGGCGTCGCTGGCCTTCGGCTCGACCGGCCAGATCCTGGACACTGCCTGGTCCCAGCGCGACATCGAAATCGGCGACCTCTGGCTGACCTGGCAGGACGCGGCCATCGTGGCGGCCGCCATTCTGCTGTTCCTGCTGCTCAAGCGGGCGCTCGACGGCAGCCGCGCCGGCCGGCTGGTGCGCATGGTGGCCGAGGATCCCAAGCTCGCGCAACTGGCGGGCATCAATGTGCGCGGGGTCTATTACGGCGTGTTCGCCTTCGAAGGCGCGGCCGTCGCGCTGGCGGCCGGCCTGGTGGCTCCACGCACGCCCATCCTGACCTCCATGGGGTTCGAGGAGGTGATCATCACCTTCGTGGTGGTGGTGCTGGGAGGGATCGGAAGCGTGACCGGCAGCTATGTCGCCGGCGTGGCGCTCGGCGTGTTCACCGCGCTCTTCAGCGCCCTGATCTCGCCGGCCTATGCCACGGCCGCCGCGTTCGCCGTGCTGATAGCCGTCCTGGTGCTGCGCCCCGGCGGCCTGAGCGCCGGCGCCATGAAAGGAGTCCATTGATGGCCGCGTTTTCCGCCTCCCGCCTCGCGCTGCTGCCGGGCGCCGCCGTGGTGTTCTTCCTGCCCGCCTGGCTGGGCGGCAGCCAGGCTCTCTACAGCGCCGCCGTGCTGATCGCGATCATGGCGGTCATGGCCTACGGCCTGGACGTCATCGTCTCCGATCTGGGCGAGGTCAGCCTGGGCCATACCGTTTTCTTCGCTGCCGGCGCCTACGTCACGGCCCTGCTCGCCACCCGCACCGGGGCGGGCGCCTGGCTGACGCTGGCCGCGTCCATCGCGGTGGCGCTGGGCCTGGCGGCCGTGGTCGGCCTGGTTACCCTGCGCCTGCGCGAATTCGTCTTTTCGCTGGTGACGTACGCCGTCTCGGTGGTGGCCGTGGCCCTGGCCGCGAACTGGGCGTTCCTGGGCGGCTCGGATGGCATCAGGGGCCTGCCGACGCTGGACTTGTCGATCGGCGCCTGGCCGCTGACCGCGGGCAACGACCAGGCGCTCTGGCCCTATGCGTTCACGCTGCTGGCGGTCACGCTCTATCTGGTGGACCGCTTCCGCCATTCGCGTCTTGGACAGGCGGCGCTCATGGTGCACCTGAACCCGCGCCTGGCCACCATGAACGGCATCGATCCGCTCAAGGTGCGCCTGCAGGTATTCCTGTTCTCCGCGCCCATCACCGCCTGCGCCGGCTGGCTCTACGCCTATCAGCGCGCCTACGTGAGCGCCGACATCCTGGAAACCTATTTCCTCATCCTGATGCTGACCGCCGTCGTGCTCGTCGGCCGCCGCCAGTTGCTCGGGCCGCTGCTGGCCACCGCGCTTGTGCTGATCCAGGAGAAGTTTTTTTCTTTTGGCGGCTATGTCGACAAGATTGTGCTCGGCAGCCTGCTGATCCTTGTCCTGGCCTTTTTTCCGCAAGGGCTCATGGGGCTGCTGGCGACGCGTCGCAAACAGCCCCGGGCCATGGCGACCACCCTGGAGAACCCGAAGTGACCGTGATCTGGAATCCGACGCTGGACGATACCGCCACCCGCTGGCAAGCCCTGGCCCATCGACTGGGCGCCGAACGCTTCGCGCCGCTCGCCCCCGAGCTGGACCGCGAACAACGCTATCCCTGGGAAACCATCTCCGCGCTTGTCGAGCACAAGTTCACCGGCCTGTTCCTGCCCACGCAATGGGGCGGGCAGGGCGCCGACCTGGTCACCACCGTGGCGGCCGTGGAGGCGCTGGGCACGCATTGCGCGTCCACCGCCGCCATCATGTGCGCCTATCAACTGGGCGCCTTCCCGCTGCTGTTGGCCGGCACGGACGAGCAGAAATCCTTCTACCTGCGTGAAATGGCCGACGGCCGCGCCACCAGTTTCGCGCTCTCCGAACGGATCGCGGGCTCGGACGCCGCGGCCATCGAAGCCACGGCGGTGCGCGAGGAAGGCGGCTGGCGCCTGCGCGGCGAGAAATACTGGATCGGCAATGGCGGCGCTTCGCGCTACTACGTCGTGTTCGCCAAGACCGATCCCTCGGCCGGCGGACGCGGCATCAGCGCCTTCATGGTCGACAAGGAGCAGGAGGGGGCCGTCATCGACGAACTGTCCGACAAAATGGGGATCCGCGGCACCCAGACCTCGAACCTGAAGCTGGACCTGGTGGTGCCGGACAGCGCCCGGGTCGGCGAACTCAACCGCGCGCTGCGCCTGGCGCTGCAGACGCTGAACGTCGGCCGCATCATGGTCGCCGCCCAGTCCCTGGGCGTGGCGCTCGCCGGCTACCGCGTGGCGGCGGCCCGCGCCGTCGAGCGGCGGACGTTCGGCCAACCCATCGGGGAAAACCAGGCCATCGGTTTTCGCCTGGCCGACATGGCGACCGAAATCTCGGCCGCCCGCATGATGCTCTACCAGGCCGCCCAGGCCTATGACCGGGGCGAAGACGTGTCCAACCTGGGCGCCATGACCAAGCTGTTCGCCTCGGAGGTTTCGCACCGGGTGGTGGACAATACCGTCCAGATCTGGGGCGGGCTGGGCTACTGCAAGCCCACGGTGGCCGAGCGGCTGTACCGCGACCAGCGCATACTCGAGATCTATGAGGGCTCTTCCGAAATCCAGCGGCTGGTGTTGTCGCGAGCGGTGCGCAAGGAGGCGGAAGAGCTGGCTAATTGACCCGAATCCGACACGAGGTAGTAATGGTGAGTGCACAACAGAATCCGGCAGAGATGAGCGGCGGCGAGTCGCGAGAGGAAATTCTGCAGGCGGCCGCCGAACTTTTCATGGAGTTCGGTTACGCCGCCACCTCCATCGACGCTGTCGCCCAGCGCCTGGGCGCGACCAAAGGCCGTATCTATCACCATTATCGGAGCAAGGCAGATCTGTTCTTCGACGTACAGGTGGCGGCGATGACGCGCCTGACCGACCAAATCGAGCCGATCGCGCGCAGCAGCGGCGACGCGGTCGAGCGCCTGTCGGCCATGGCGCTGCGCCATACCCAGATTCTGCTCAAGGAACTGCCGATGCAGAAGGTGGCGGTGCAAGGGCTGGAACGCCACCTGCTCGAAGCGTCCGCGGCCGCCAAGCGGCTGCGTTCCGTGGTGAAGATGCGCGACGACTACGAGCAGATGTTCGTCGAAGTGATCGACGACGGCATCCGCGCCGGCTCCTTCGTGGACCTTCCCGCCAGGCTGTTGAGTAAACCTTTCTTCGGCGCGCTGAACTGGGCCACCGTGTGGTACAGCCAGCGGCGCCTGCAGAGCGAAGCGGCGATCGACGATATCGCGCACACCCTCGCGGCCTATGCGCTGCGGGGTCTACTCAAGGATTCCAACGATGAAGCAGCAAGAGCAACCCCCTTATTCCAATACCATTTGGGATGAGGTCGAAACCTGGTCGCGGGATCGCATCGAGAGTTTCCAGCTCGACGCCCTGCGCCGGCAATTGCGGCGCGTGGCCGACACCAGCGTGCATTACAGGAAGGTGTTTGCGGACGCGGGCTTCGTGCCCGAAGACCTCAAGACGCTGGCAGACCTGAGACGCCTGCCTTTCACCCACAAGCGCGACTATCTCGAAGGCCTGCGCGCCGCGCCGCCCTTCGGCACCCTGGCCGCCGTCCAGCCCGGCGAGGCCGTCCGGGTGCACTTTTCCTCCGGCACCACGGCCCAGCCCGCGCCGATGCTCTGGACCCAGCATGACGTGGACCGCTGGGCCGAACTCTACGCAAGGTATCTCTACGGCCAGGGCCTGCGGCGCGGCGACGTCTTCCAGTGCATGTTCAATTACGCGTGGTTCGTGGGCGGCCTGGGCGCCACCCTGGCCGCGCAGCGGGTCGGCGCCCTCGTGATCCCGGCCTCTTCGGGCGACACGCAGCGCCAGGTCGAGACCATCTTTGAATACGGTACGGACTGCGTCATCGGCACGCCGTCTTTCATGGCCCATATGGCCGAAACGGCCCAATCCATGGGCCGGGACCTGCGCGAATCGCGCGTGCGCATGGTCTGCGTCGGCGGCGAGCCCGGCGCCAGCGTTTCCGGCACCCGCGAACGCATCGAACGCCTCTGGGGCGCGAAAATGTTCGACTGCTACGGCGCGCTGGAATGCCAGCCCATCGGCTGGGACACCGCCGCGCAGCTCGGCCCCACGCTGGCCGAGGATTTCATCTACGTCGAGATCCTGCATCCGGACACGCACGAACCGGTGGCGGACGGCGAGCGCGGCGTGCTGGTGCTCACCCACCTGGACAAACAGGCCTGCCCGCTGGTGCGCTGGTGGACCGGCGACATCGTGGTGCGCGACAGCCGCCCGGGCCCGGACGGCCGCACGCATGCCCGCCTGCCCGGGGGCGTGCTCGGCCGCTCCGACGACATGCTGATCGTGCGCGGCGTGAATCTCTTCCCCTCCGCCATCGAAGATGTGGTGCGCGGCTTTGCCGGGGTCAGCAACGAGTACGTCATCATCATCGACGACAGCGTGAAGGATCCGAAGACGGGATTCCTCACCGGCGTGAAACTGCGCGTCGAGCGCGAATCCGGCGCTGGCGCCGACCTCGGCGAACAGTTGTCGCGGCTGCTGCGCGACCGCCTGAAGGTGCGCTTCCACGTCGAAGTGGTCGAGAACGGCACGCTGCCGCGCACGGTCCACAAGGCCAAGCGGGTGATCCATGTCTGAGTCCGCGACTCCCAGGCCGCTGGCCGGCAGGCGCATCGTCGAACTCTCGCAGTTCATCGCCGGCCCCACCGCCGCGCAGTACCTCGCCGATTTCGGCGCCGACGTGCTGAAGATCGAACCGCCGCGCGGCGACGGCGTGCGCACCCTGCCGGGCAACGGCTTCGGCAGCTTCTACGCGCGCAGCTTCAATACCGGCAAGCGCAGCCAAGTGCTGGACCTGGCGTCGCCCGAAGGGCGCCAGGCCCTGGAGACGCTGCTGGCGGACGCGGACGCCTTCATCTGCAATCTGGCGCCGGGTTCGCTGGCCCGGCTCGACCTGCGGGGCGAGGCGCTGCGCGCGCGGCATCCGCACCTGACCGTCGTGCTCATTTCCGGCTACGGCCAGCATGACGACCGCATCTGCATGGATACCATCGCGCAGTGCGAATCGGGCTTCGCGCTGCTCAACGGCGACGAGGACGGTTCGCCGCGCCTGTCGACCGGCTGGCCCGTGGATATGTTCAGCGGCATGTACGCGGGGCTGGCCTGCGCGATGGCGGTGCTCGAAGGCCGCGGGCGGCTGATCGATCTTTCCATGATGGAGGTGGCCTCGGCGATGCTGCTGGGCCCGGCGGCGCTGGCGCTGAGCGAAGGCGAGACGCTGGACCCGCCCATGGGCAACCGCGACCGCGCCTCGGCGCCGTCCAGCATTTACCGCTGCGCCGACGGCCACGTCTACATCCTGGGCGGGCTGGACAGTTATTGGGCGCGCCTGCGTCCGCTCATCGGCGCCGACGACGCCCCCATCAAGGAACGCATACGGCGCGCGGCGCACTTCGATGCGCAGGTGGAAGCCTGGACCCTGCCGCAAACCCGCGAAGCCGTGCTCAGGCGGATGCGCGACCTGCAGATTCCGGCCGGCAATGTCCGGCCGCCCGGCGAGGCGCTGGCGCTCATCCGCGGACTGCGGCCGGGCGCCGTCTCGCAGGCGCTCGCCAGCGGCGAGCACGTGCCGGCCTTTCCCGCCCTGTTCGACGGGCAGCGCATTCCCCGCAGCCCCACCCCGGCCGTCGGCGGCGCGCTGCGGCACCTCTCTTGAACCCCTACTTTCAGGTGAGCACGATGAATACTTCCCCTTGTGCGGATTCCACCCAGGTCATGCGGCCGGGTGTGCTGATCGGCCGCAGCGCGCTGGTGACCGGCGCAGGCTCCGGTATCGGCCGCGGCATCGCCCTGCGTTTGCTGGCGTTGGGCATGGACGTGTTCGGCATCGGGCGGCGCGAAGCGCCCCTGGCCGAAACGGCGGCGATGGCCGAACGGCTGCCCGGAGACTTCAGCTACGCCAGCGCGAACATCCGCGACACCGCCGCCATCGAAGCGCTGATCGCCGAAGTGGGCGAACGCCAGGGCATCGACCTTCTGGTCAACAACGCCGGCGGCCAGTTTTTCGCTCCCGCCACGGAGATCAGCCGGAAGGGCTGGGACGCGGTGATCGACACCAACCTCAACGCGGTCTTCGTGATCACCAAGGCGGCCTACCCGTATCTCAAGAGGCGCCAGGGGGCGGTCATCAATATTTCGCTGTCCGGCGTGGAGCGCGGCTCCATGGGCATTGCCCATTCGATCGCCGCGCGCGCCGGCGTGCTGGGCCTGACGCGCACCCTGGCCCTGGAATGGGCCGCCGACGACATCGCGCTGAACTGCATCGGCCCGGGCGCGGTGATCACCGAAGGGCTGGCCGGCGAAGCCGCGCAAGCGATGCTGGACCGCCTGATCGCCGCCACGCCGATGGGCCGTGCCACCTCCGTCGATGACGTCGCCGAACTGGTCGCCTTCCTTGCCACTCCCGCAGGCCATCTCATGACGGGCCAACTGCTGCAGATCGACGGCGCCGCCCATCTCGGCAGCGGCCTGCATATGCTGGCCGCGTAAACAGAAGCGGGTCTTCGGGCCGCGGGCATTCACTGCGCGGCGGCGCCGGACGCGGCCTCCTGGCCGAGCCGGTGCCGGCAAAAATCCAGGAACCGCATCAGGGGCGGCTGCCATTCGTGCGCGCGCTGCCAGACGACGATGGTCGGCGGGTTGTGCGCGCCCAGTTCGATGGGCAGGATGACCGCGTCCAGGCCCGCGGTCAGCCGCAGGGCCGCCGCAACCGGCAGCATGACCAGATAATCCGTGGAGCGAACGAACTCGTCGGTCAGCAGCAGGTCGCTTACGTGGATGCCGCGGGGCGGCAGGTCCAGTTCGGCCCGCAGGAACAGGTCGGCCAGTTTGGCGTGCATCATGGTGCCCGGCCTGGGTTTGCACCACGGCTGGCCGTGCAGATCGTGCAGCGTGACGCTTTGCCGCGACGCCAGCGGCGACAGGCGGGCGTTGGCGACCACCACCAGCGGCTGCGGCGGCGCCAGGCGCAGGCGTCCCAGTTCGGGCGACACCAGCGTGTGGTCGTCGTAGCACACCAGCGCGTCCAGCCCGTCCTGCTGGAGCAGTTCCGCCATGGCCCGGAATCCGCCGGTCTGCACATCGAGCCCGATGCCGGGCTGCGCCTGGTTGAACGCATGGATGAGCGGGGCGAGGCCCAGTTTCCCCATGTCCGTCGCGACCCCGACCCGCAAGCTGCCCTGGAATCCGGAACGCACGTCGACGATGATCCCGGCCATCGAGCGCGCCCGCGCGACCAGCGCCTCCATGACCGGCAGCACTTGAGCCCCCATCGCCGTGGGCCGCCTGGAATTGCCGGATCGTTCGAACAGCTTGAAGCCCAGCCGCTCCTCCAGCTCCGCCAGCGTCTTCGAGACCGCGGATTCGCTGATGTTCGCGTGCCGGGCGACTTCCTTGGCGGTGGGCGCGTCCCGCACCGCCAGGGCGATCTGCAAATGGCGCAGCTTGATCCGGGCAGCCAGCAGGTCGATGGGCTTACGGTTAACCATTTGCTCAATTTGTTTGTAGAAAAATTCACTATACGGCAAGTCCGGCTGGCACGATCATGCCCGCATCGGCAGCAGGGCGGCCAGCCTGGCGGCCGCGCGATATGTCGCCGATTCATTCATTCACTGCCAACCGGAGAATCGCCTTGATAGTCCGACATCGTCTCCACGCATTTTTCCTTGCCCTCGCGACGGCCTGCTGGATGCCGCTCGACGCCGCGGCCCAGGCTGCCGGCGGCGACGCCAAAGTGCTGCGGCTGGTGGTCGGCTACGCGGCCGGCGGGGCGGCCGACGCCGTGGCCCGGGCCTACGCCGAGCAATTGCAGACGGCCGGCTTCGCCAACGTCATCGTCGAGAACCGGCCGGGCGCCTCGGGGCGTCTGGGTTTCGACGCGGTGAAAAGAGCCAAGGCGGACGGTCTGACGCTTTATCTGGGTTCATCGCCGATGTTCGTGATCTTCCCGCTGACCTACCGCAAGCTCGGATACGATCCGGACCGCGATCTGCGCCCCGTGGCCCTGGTGGCCGATGTGCCGACGGCGGCGGTGGCGGGGGCGAATCAGCCCTACGGCGACATGCCCGACTACGTCCAATGGGCCAGGCAGGCGCGGGGCAAGGCGAATCTCGGGCTGGCGACGCTGGGCAGCCCCGGGCAGCTCGGCACGATCGAAATGAGCAAGCAGAACGGGCTTCAGGTCGAGCCGGTGGTCTACCGGGGCGCCGCGCCCATGCTGGTCGACGTGGTCAGCGGCGAAGTCTCCATGGGCTGGGACGCGGTGGCCAGCATGATGCCGCTCTATACGGGCGGAAAGCTGAAATTCCTGGGCGTGGCCGGCAGCCGCCGCCTGCCCATGCTGCCCGACGTGCCGACGCTGCTGGAACAGGGCTATCCCCAGTACCAGCACGCCTCTAGCTGGTATGGCATCTACGCGCCGGCTGGCACGCCGGACGCGGCCGTCGGCGCGCTGGAACAGGCGTTCCTGGCCGCGGGCAGGAATCCGGCGCTGATCGCCAAGCTGCAGGCCAGCGGCTTCCTGGTGGACCCGAAGCCCGCCGCCGAGGCCAAGCGCCGCATGGAAACGGAGCGGGCGCACTGGGCTCCCATCGTCAAGGCCGCCGGCATCGTCTTCGACGAATGACGCCGGGATCGAAGCCATGAGCGATTCCCTTTGTGAGTTGACCGCCGTCGAAGCGGCGCGCCTGATCCGCGGCAAGTCCCTTTCTCCCGTCGAACTCGTCCGCGCGGCCCTCGATCGGGCGGAACGCCTGCAGCCGGTGCTGAACTGCTTCATCACGCTTTGCCCGGAGCGGGCCCTGGACGAGGCGCGGGCGGCCGAAGCGGCGCTCATGCGGGGCGATGCGCCGGGCGTGCTGCACGGATTGCCGTTCACGGTGAAGGACCTGGTCAATACCGCGGGAGTCCGGACGACCTTCGGCGCCGTGCCGTTCCGCGACAACGTGCCCACCGAGGACGCCCTGGCCGTGGCGCGGCTGCGCGAACACGGCGCGATATTGATCGGGAAAACCACGACGCCCGAGTTCGGGGCCAAGTCGATGACGGATTCCCCGCTCTTCGGCCACACCCGCAACCCCTGGGACCTGGGCCGCACCTGCGGCGGATCGAGCGGCGGCGCGGCGGCGGCGACCGCGGCCGGGATCACCGCCCTGGCCGTGGCCACGGACGGCGGGGGCTCGACCCGGATTCCGGCGGCCTGTAACGGCGTGGTGGGTTTCAAGCAGAGCATGGGGGCCATTCCCCACAGCCAGGCGCTCGACGCCATCGGCAACCAGACCTACGTCACGCCCACGACGCGGACGGTCGCCGATACCAGATTGATGATGGCCGCCATGAGCGGCCCCCATCCCAGCGATCCCTGGTCGCTGGGCATTCCGAAGACCGACTACCTGCGGGCGGATCATCCCGGAGACCTGCGGGGCAAGCGCGTGCGCTATTGCGCCGCGCCGCCCGGCCGGCCCGTGGATGCCGACGTGCGGCGCGCGTTCGACGCCGCGCTCGAGCGCCTGGCCGGCCTGGGCGCGGAGGTGGAGGCCTTCGACGGGGCCGGCTTCGATGTGGAGCCGATCTGGCGCGTGATCAATCACACGGTCTGGCGCGCGCGCTATTTGCCGTTGATCGAGCAGGCGCCCGACGCCTACAGCGCGTCCCTGCGCCGGCAGATCGAGTCGGCGGCGCAGTTCAGCGCGGTGCAGTACCAGGAGGCCATGTTTGCGCGCACGGCGATCTACCGCAAGGTCCAGGCGCTGTTCGAGGGGGCCGATCTGCTGGCGATGCCCACGATCTCGCGGACCGCCGTGCCGCTGGGCACCGATATTTTCGATTCCATCGTCATCGACGGCCGCGCGTTCGACGATATCCGGGCCCACTGGTATCCCTGGACGATGCTCTTCAACTTGACGGGCAATCCCGCGATCAGCGTTCCTTGCGGGCGGGGGCGGGACGGCCTGCCCATCGGGCTGCAACTGGTCGGCCGCTGCCACGCCGACAGCGACCTGCTGTCCGCCGCCGAATCGTTCGAGCGGGCTGGCCCCGCGCCCGAACGGCCCGTCGTGCCGGACCGGCTGCCGGGATAAGCGCGCCGCGCGCGGCGGATTCAGGCGCCGCGCCGCGTCCCCGATTGCCGGCCCGCGTATCCGGGATCAGGGGCCCCCGCGCCGGTACAGCGCCAGGGTGCCGGCCAGCCCGATCAGCAGGCCGCCGCAGACGCGGTTCAGCCAGCGCAGGCCGGCGCCCCGGAAGGCGCGCACCATCTGCGCGCCCAGCGAGGCATAGGCAAGCATCACGGCGACGTTCATGAACGCCATGACGCCGGCCAGGATGGCGTATTGCGCGAACAGGGGCGCGGCCGGGTCGATGAACTGCGGCAGGAAGGCGGACATGAACAGCAGCGCCTTCGGGTTGGTAAGCGCCACGGCGAAGCTGCGCAGCCCCAGGGCCAGCCCGCCGGGACGCGCGGCGTCCGGCCGGGCGGACGGCATGACCAGCGCCGCGTCCGAGCGCAGCATCTTCCAGCCCAGCCAGGCCAGATAGGCCGCGCCGGCCCACTTGATCGCCTGGAAGGCGATCTCGGACGCCGCCAGCACCACCCCCAGCCCGGAGGCCACCGCGCCGATCAGGATCAGGTCGGCCAGCACCGCGCCGCCCATGCCCCAGCACGCCGCCCGCACGCCATGGCGCGAGCCGTTGCTCATGGCGAGCAGGACGGTGGGGCCGGGCGTGACGATCGTGACGGCCGAGGCGAGGACGAAAAGCAGCAGGGTGGCGAGGGTCATGGGCGGGCTCCGGAACTGGACCCAGTTTGCCGCCCCGGCCGCGGTTCGTCCAGGTCCGGCTACCATAGCGGTCTTATCCACAGAATCCGCATCATGCCCACGCGTTCCGACTCCCCCCATCTGGCTCCCCCGCTTTCCTCCGTCCTGCTTTCCAGCGCGGGGGTGGTGGAGGGCGTGCTGGACGGCCGTTCCCTGACGGACGCGCTCGCCGACGTGGAATCGTCCTTGCGGCCCGCCTCCCAGGCCGTGTCGTTCCATGCGATGCGCTACCTGGGCTGGGCCGACGCCGTGGGCCGCGAACTGGTGCAGCGCTACCCCAGCGTGCTGTTCGAATCGCTGCTGCTGGTGTCCCTGACCCTGCTGAAGGAAGAGGGCGAGGCCGCCGCGGCCTTGCCCGGCATGCCGGTCTACGCGCCCCACACGGTGGTGGACCAGGCGGTGACGGCGGCGTCCCGCAACCGCGGCCTGGCCGCGTTCAAAGGCATGCTCAACGCCTGCCTGCGCCGCTTCCTGCGCGAGCGCGCGGCGCTGGAGGCGGCGGTCGCCGACAGCCCGGAAGCCCAGTGGAACCATCCCGGCTGGTGGGTCAGGCAACTGGCGGTGGCCTATCCGCAGCAATGGCGCGAGATCCTCGCCAGCGCCAACGTGCCGGCGCCGCTGACCCTGCGCGTCAATCGCCGGCGCGCCAGCCGCGAGCAGGTGCTGGCGGCATTCCAGGCGGCGGGGCTGGACGCCGAACCCACGGGCCAGTCCGGCCTGGCGCTGTCCACGCCCCGGCCGGTGACGCAGTTGCCGGGATTCGCCGAGGGCTGGTGGTCGGTGCAGGATGCCGGCGCGCAACTGGCGGCCGAACTGCTGGCCCCGGCCGCCGGCATGCGGGTGCTGGACGCCTGCGCGGCGCCGGGCGGCAAGACGGCGCATCTGCTGGAACTGGCCGACATCGACCTGCTGGCCCTGGACGCCGACGCCGGCCGCCTGGCCCGGGTGGAGCAGAACCTGGAGCGCCTCGGCCTGGCCGGCGGCCATGTCCGGCTGCAGGCGGCCGACGCCGCCGACCTGGACAGTTGGTGGGACGGCAAGCCCTTCGACGCGGTGCTGGCCGACGTGCCCTGCACGGCCTCGGGCATCGTGCGCCGCCACCCCGACATCCGCTGGCTGCGGCGCGAGAACGACGTGCGGCGCACGGCCACGCTGCAGGCCCGGATCCTGGATGCGCTGTGGCGCACCGTGGCGCCCGGCGGCCGGCTGCTCTATGTAACGTGCTCGGTATTTCCCATCGAGGGCACGCGCCAGGCGCTGGAGTTCCTGCAGCGCCATCCCGAGGCGGTCCGGCTGGACGCGCCGGGCCAATTGCTGCCAGTTGCGGTCGACGCAACACCCGGGGCGCAGCACGACGGGTTTTTCTACGCCTTGTTTGCCAAGCAGTCCTGAATCGCCAAGAATAGGGGCATGACGTAGTCTCGGTGTCGTATGTCCATTATTTCGCGCTTATTTCTTGGGTTGTTGCTCGTATCTGCCTTGCTTTCGTTCGCACCGGGCGGAGAGGCCCATGGAGCCGAGCCCAAGATCAGCCAAGTGCGCCCGGCGGTGCGCGACGGCAAGCTGGAGATAGACGCCGACATCGAATTCGTGCTGAACGATCAGCTACGGGACGCCGCCCAGCGCGGCGTCCCCTTGTATTTCACCGCCGATCTCACCATCACGCGCGAGCGCTGGTGGTGGTTCGACAAGTCCCTGGTGGACACTTCCCGGACCTGGCGCATCGTCTACAACGCGCTGACCCGGCAGTGGCGCGCCGGCGTGGGCGAACTGTCCTTCCCGGTCGCGTCGCTCGATGACGCCATGGGCGTCGTCCGCCACGTCCGCAACTGGCCGGTGGCGGACGCCGCCGAGTTCGACGCGGACGTGCTCTATGGCGGCCAGTTGCGCCTGCGCCTGGATACCTCGCTGCTGCCGCGGCCCTTCCAGGTCAACGCCCTGAACAGCAGTTCGTGGGTGCAGGCGACGCCCTGGACCGACTTCTCGTTCGTGCTGAGCGACAAGGAGAAAGACCCCTCATGAGGCTTTTGCTTCGGCTGGCCCTGATGATCGGCGCTGTGAGCGGCCTGGCGCTGCTGGGCCTGCTGGCCTGGTCCACCGGCAACGCCTCGCGCTTCGCCCGCTATTACGACACGCTGCTGGTCCTGAACGGCATTTTCGCGCTGGCGCTTTTCGTCTGGGTGGTGGCGCTGACCGTGCGGCTGGCCCGGCAGATCCGCCGCCGCCAGTTCGGGGCGCGGCTGACCGCCCGCTTTTCGCTGGCGTTCGCCCTGATCGGCGTCGTGCCCGGCGCCCTGATCTACACCGTGTCGGTGCAGTTCATGTCGCGCTCGATCGAATCCTGGTTCAACGTGCGGGTTGATTCCGCGCTGGAGGCGGGCCTGAACCTGGGGCGGGCGGCGCTGGATTCGCTGCTGGCCGACCTGGACGCGCGCGCCCGCTCCATGGCGGTCGAACTGAACCGCAACAGCGATAGCGGCGTGGCGCTGACCCTGACGCGGCTGCGCGAGGCCAACGGCGTGCAGGAAGCCATGGTGTTCACCGGCAGCGGGCGCATGGTGGCGTTTTCCACCAGCCAGTACGGCCAACTGCTGCCGGCGATGCCGCCGTCCACCGTCATGAACCAGCTACGGCTGGCGCGCGGCTACTCCGCCGCCGAGGCCGACGACCCCATGACGCCCGGCGTCGAAGGGGGGCTGCACCTGCGGGTGGTGATCCCGCTGGCCGGCCCGGACCGCTACGACAACCTGCTGGGCGCCGCTTCCGAGCCCCGCTGGCTGCAACTGCTGCAACCCGTGCCCGAGCAGATCGCGCACAACGCCAACCTGGTGCAGCAGGGGTTCCGCGACTACCAGGAACTGGCGCTGTCGCGGCTGGGGCTGCGCAAGCTGTACGGCATCACCCTGACCCTGGCGCTGCTGCTGGCCGCGTTCGGCGCGATCGCGGTGGCGCTGTCGCTGTCCAAGCGCCTGGTGCGTCCGCTGCTCAGCCTGGCGGGCGGCACGCAGGCGGTGGGCGTGGGCGACTACCGGCCCTTGCCCGAGCCGCCGGAGCGCGACGAAGTGGGCCAGCTCACGCGGTCGTTCAACGCCATGACGCGCCAACTGGACGAGGCGCGGCGCATGGTGGAAAGCAACCGCCAGCAGCTCGAACGCTCCAACGTCTATCTGGAAAGCGTGCTGTCCAACCTGTCTTCCGGGGTGCTGGTGTTCGACGAGTCGTTCCGCGTCACCACGGTCAACCAGGGCGCCCAGACCATCCTGGGCGCCGACCTGCGCTCGGTGATCGGCCGCCCGCTGGAGACGGCGGACGGCATGCTGGAGTTCGCCAACATCGTCCGGCAGGCCTTTTCCGCCCACGCGGCGGTGGGTTCGGAACGCCAGCACTGGCAGCAGCAATTCGAGATCAGTCCGGCCCAGGGCAGCGCGCCCGTCGCGCCGCAGCCGCTGACCCTGCTGGCGCGCGGCACCCATTTGAAGGTGGACGGGCGCGGCAACGGCTATCTGGTGGTGTTCGACGACATCACCGAAGTGATCTCGGCCAACCGGACGGTGGCCTGGGGCGAGGTGGCCCGGCGGCTCGCGCACGAAATCAAGAACCCCCTGACCCCGATCCAGCTATCGGCCGAGCGCCTGGCCATGAAACTGGAGGGCAAACTGCCCGCGGCCGAAGCCCAGATCGTCGAACGGTCCACCAACACCATCGTCAACCAGGTGGCCTCGCTCAAGCAGATGGTGGACGATTTCCGCGAATACGCCCGCACGCCGCCGGCCGTGATGCAGCGGATCGATTTCAATGCGCTGGTGGCCGACGTGCTGTCGCTGTACGGCTGGGAGCCCGAAGGCGGTTCGCCGCGGCACGGCGGGAAGGCCCTGAATCTGGATGTGACCCTGGGGCCGGACATGCCGGACATCGAAGGCGATCCCACCCAGTTGCGCCAGGTGATCCACAACCTGCTGTCCAACGCCCGCGATGCGATCGCCGAGCAGGGCGGGCAGGGGCGGGTCAGCGTCACGACGCAGCTCATGCGCAGCGAACAGCCCGACCGCGCGGACCACAAGGCGCTCCGGTTCACCGTGGCCGATACCGGGCCCGGCTTCCCGCCCCAGGTCATGCAGCGCGCGTTCGAGCCCTACGTCACCACCAAGTCCCACGGGACTGGGTTAGGATTGGCAATCGTCCGCAAGATCGTGGAAGAACACGGCGGGCGTATCGACCTTGCAAACCGCAAGGAGGGGGGCGCGCGGATCTCCATCTTGTTGACCCGGCTTGCTTCCGAGGCCGATACTATGGACGCGACCGCGCAAGAAAAGGATAATGCGGCTACGCAATAGGTGGATGCTTTATGGCCAGAATTCTGGTGGTTGACGACGAAGTCGGTATACGCGAGCTTTTGTCGGAGATCCTTTACGACGAAGGACACACGGTCGAGCTGGCTGAAAACGCGGCGCAAGCGCGCGCCGCACGCTTGCGCATGCGTCCTGACCTGGTGTTGCTGGACATCTGGATGCCCGACACCGACGGCGTGAGCCTGCTCAAGGAATGGGGCTCGCAAGGGCTGCTCGACATGCCCGTGATCATGATGAGCGGCCACGCCACCATCGATACGGCGGTCGAAGCCACGCGCATCGGCGCCATGGATTTCCTCGAAAAACCCATTACGCTGCAGCGCCTGCTGAAGACCGTGGCCGCCGGCCTGGCCCGCGGCCGCGCGCCGCACCCGACGCCCGCCGCGGCGCATCCGGCCGCCGCCAGCCCCGCCGTGGCGCTGGAAGACGAACTGGATCCCCCGGTGCTGGCCGCCGCGCCCGCCAACGAAATCCCGGTCGCGTCCAACGGCCAGTTGGGCAGCATCTCGCTGGACCAGCCCCTGCGCGAAGCGCGCGACGAGTTCGAACGCATCTATTTCGAATACCACCTGGTCCGCGAAAGCCACAGCATGACCCGGGTATCCGAGCGCACCGGCCTGGAGCGCACCCACCTGTACCGCAAGCTCAAGCAATTGGGCATCGAGTCCGCGCGCAAGCGGAGCACATGAAGATCCTGATCATGGGCGCTGGTCGCGTAGGCACCAGCGTGGCAGAGAACCTGGTGTCGGAAGAGAACGACATCACCGTCATCGATTCGGATCCCGTCCAGCTTCAGTACCTGCAAGAGCACTTCGACCTGCGCGTCGTCCATGGCGACGGCTCGCAGGTATCGGTGCTGGAAGCCGCCGGCGCCGCCGACACCGATCTCCTGATCGCCTGCGCCGCTTCCGACACCGCCAATATGGTGGCCTGCAAGATCGCGCGCCAACTGTTCAATGTTCCCCGCCGCATCGCCCGCATCCGCTCGGCCGAGTTCGCCGAGCACGCGGAACTCATGAGCGAAGAGGGCTTCTGCATCGACGCCCTGATCAGCCCGGAGCGCAGCGTCACCACTTATCTGCACAGCCTGATCGAGTTTCCCGAGGCCCTGCAGGTGGTGGAGTTCGCCGAGGGACGCGTCAGCGTCGTGACCGTGCGGGTGGGGCATGGCAGCCCCATGGCGCATTCCCCCGTGGACAAGCTGCGCGACGTCTGGCCGGACGTGAAGGCCCGCGTGATCGACGTGCTGCGCGGGGGGCGGCCGCTGCGCGCCGGCAGCGGCACCGTCATCGCCCCGGGCGACGAAGTGGTCCTGGTGGTGGATTCGCGCGACGCGCGCCGGGCGGTCCGCAAACTGCGCGAGGCCGAGCGCGACGTGCGCCGGGTGATGATCGCCGGCGGCGGCAACATCGGCCTGCGCCTGGCGCGCCAGCTCGCCGAGGAAAAATACAGCGTCCGCATCATCGAGCGCGACCTGAAGCGCTGCGAATACCTGGCCACGCAGCTACCCGACCGCGTGCTGGTGCTGCATGGCAGCGGCACCGACGAAGCCCTGCTGGAACGCGAGAACATCGAAGACATGGACACCTGGCTGGCGCTCACCAGCGACGACGAGGACAACATCATGTCCTCGCTGCTGGCCAAGCGCCTGGGCGCCCGCAAGGTGATCGCCCTGATCAACCGCCAGGCCTACGGCGAACTGATGCAGGGCAGCCATATCGACATCGCCGTGTCGCCGTCCCAGGCCACCATGAGCGAACTGCTGCGCCACGTGCGCCGCGGCGACGTGGTCGCCGTGCACCGGCTGCGCCAGGGCGTGGCGGAAGCGCTGGAGGCCATCGCCCACGGCGACCGCTCCACTTCCAAGGTGGTCGGCCGCTCGGTGGGGCAGATCAGCCTGCCCAAGGGCGCCAGCATCGGCGCGCTGGTGCGCGAAGACGAAATCATCCTGCCGGACGCCGATACCGTGATCGAATCCGACGACCACGTCATCGTGTTCGTGCCGTCGCGCCGGCAGATGCCGCGCGTGGAAAAATTGTTCCAAGTCTCGGCGTCCTTCTTCTGATGCGCGCCGGCCCCTCCCTTCCTCGCGGGCCGCGCGCGGCCGGATAGCTCCATGAAGCGCGTCCTGGGCACCCTCTACATCCTGGGCCTGACGATGGTGATGTTCGCACTCACCATGCTGATTCCGCTGGGCGTGGCCTACGTGGGCGGCGATGCGGCGCGCCAGGCCTTCCTGGACGGGTTCCTGATCTCGGTGGGCATCGGCGGCGGCCTGGCCGCGCTGACGCGCCGCGCCCGCTGCGAACTGCGGGCGCGCGACGGCTTCGTGCTGGTGTCGGCCGTGTGGGCGGGCCTGCCCCTGCTGGCGGCCATCCCGCTGCTGCTCTATTTCCATGGCGCCGGGACGCCGCTGTCGTTCACCGGCGCCTACTTCGAGGCCATGTCGGGCTTGACCACCACCGGCGCCACCGTCCTGACCAACCTCGACACCCTGCCGGCGTCGATCAATCTGTGGCGGGCCACGCTGATCTGGATCGGCGGCATGGGGATCCTGGTCCTGGCCGTCGCCATCCTCCCGCTCCTCGGCGTCGGCGGCCACCAGGTGGTGCGCGCGGAAACGCCCGGACCGATGAAGGACGAGCGGCTGACGCCCCGCATCGCCAGCACCGCCAAGGCGCTGTACGCGGTGTACTTCGTGTTCTCCATCCTGTGCTTCCTGGCGTACCGCGCCGTCGGCCTGTCCTGGTTCGAGGCCTGGTGCCACATGGCCACGACCATGGGGCTGGGCGGCTTCTCCACCTGGGACGACGGCTTCGCCCATTTCGATTCGGTGGCCGTGGAAATGGTGGCGATGGTGTTCATGCTGATCGCCGGCATCAACTTCGCCACCCATTTCAACGCCTTCCGCCAGCGCAGCCCGCGGGCCTACCTGCGCTGCCCCGAAGCCATCCCGTACCTGGTCGTCGTCCTGGGGGTGGGGCTGGTCATTTCCGTGTACCTCTACCTGAAAGGGGTCTACGCCGAACCGCTGGAGGCGCTGCGGTACGGCATGTTCAACACGATCTCGATGGCAACCACCACCGGCTATGCCAATACCGATTTCGCCCAGTGGCCGCTGTTCGCGCCGCTGACGATGCTGCTGCTCTCGGGCTTCGCCACGTCGGCGGGATCGACCGGGGGCGGTATCAAAATGATCCGGGCGATCCTGCTGGTCAAGCAGGCGCGCAACGAGCTTGTAACAATGTTGCATCCACACGCGATCAGCCCGGTGCGGATCAATGGCAGGGCGGTCGAGGGCCGGACCATGTCGTCCGTGCTGGCGTTCATGCTGTTCTACGGCCTCTCCATCGCCGTTTTCACCAGCCTGCTGCTCCTGTCCGGCCTGGACCCTATCACCGCGTTCTCGGCCGTTTTCGCCAGCGTGAACAACACCGGCCCGGGCCTGGGGCCCGTCGGCCCCATGGGCAACTTCGCCGTACTGTCCGACTTCCAGATCTGGGTCTGTACCTTCGCGATGCTGATCGGGCGCCTGGAACTGCTGACCGTGCTGGTGCTGTTCACGCCGATCTTCTGGCGTAAGTAACCTCTTCCGGTGTCTGACACCCTGGCGAGATAACCTTCAATACACGCAGGCGCGGCAAGGGTGTCAGACACCGGCTGAATTCCATCGGTGTCAGACACCCGGGAAGACGATCCCAAAGCCGTGGCGGCAACGCATGGGGTGTCAGACACCTGGCCGCGGCCCTTGTGAGACAACCGTCCGTCAAGTGTCTGACACCCTGGTGAGACAACCGCCAAGGCACGCAGGCGCGGCAAGGGTGTCTGACACCCCCCCCGTGTCTGACACCCCTCGATCCCCCGCCGCCCCCCCGATTCGATCCGCAATAACCCTAAATAGGGTTATCCCACCCCTCTCCGGAAGCCCCTTGCAGACTGGCCATCCGGACCGCGCGGGCCGGAAACCCGCGTCGTTTCTATGTCGTAAGCGCTTGCTCACTTTCTCTCGCAGGGGAAAACCGGATGCTTCGCGATGTTGCACATAAATGTCACGATTCTCAATCGTTTTGCCACAAAGTTGCGGCTATCATGCATGCACAAGCCGCCGTCTAGCGCCCCCCGGGAAGTTGCCGGGCTTCAAGGTCGAACGGCGCATTCCCTCATCAAACATTCAAAGGAGTCCGAGATGGAACAGATCCCGTTCATTTCGTCGGCCCCCAACACCCTGGGCATCGAGCTCGAGCTGCAACTGATCGACCCCCGCAGTTTTGACCTGACCGCAGCCTCTGACGAGCTGCTGGCCCAAATGGCCAACCACCCCATCGCAGACCGCGTCAAACCCGAAATCACGCGGTCGATGATCGAATTGAATTCGTCGGTGCACGAGCACCCCATGGGCCTCCTGGCCGAAATGCGCGAGATGCGCGACGCGCTGGTCGAGGCGGCGGACGCCGTCGGCGTATCGGTCGCGGGCGGCGGCGCCCACCCCTTCATGCGCTGGCAAGAGCGCTCCAT
This sequence comes from Achromobacter veterisilvae, assembly GCF_900496975.1. Lineage (GTDB taxonomy): Bacteria > Pseudomonadota > Gammaproteobacteria > Burkholderiales > Burkholderiaceae_B > Achromobacter > Achromobacter veterisilvae. The sequence continues at coordinate 16,995 of NZ_UFQC01000007.1, read as the reverse complement.
TTCCGACACCCCGCGCTTCCAGTACCTGGCCGAAATGTATGGTTACCTGGCGCGTCAATTTACTGTCTTCGGCCAGCACATCCACCTGGGCGTCAAAAGCGGCGACGACTCCATCAAACTGCTGCGCCGCCTGTCCCCCTACGTGCCGCACTTCATCGCGCTGTCGGCCTCGTCGCCGTACTGCGAGGGCGTGGACACACTGTTCTCGTGCTCGCGCCTGAATGCGGTCAACAGCTTCCCGCTGGCGGGCCACATGCCCCCCGAAGTGAAGGACTGGTACCAGTTCGAGGCGCACCTGGCCCAGTTGCGCGCCTATGGCCTGGCCGAGAGCATCAAGGACCTGTACTGGGACATCCGCCCCAAGCCGGAATTCGGCACGGTCGAGATCCGCGTCTGCGACACGCCGCTGACGGTCGAGCGGGCCTGCCAGATCGCGGCGTTCGCCCAGGCCCTGGCGGTGCTGCTGATGCGCGAGGACGATCCCAGCGACAGCGCCTGGCTGTCCTACCGCAGCAACCACTTCCAGGCCTGCCGCTTCGGCCTGCAGGGCAGCTACGTGACGCCTGACGGCCAGCGCCTGCGCCTGATGGACCACCTGCGGGCGCTGTTCCAGCGCCTGATGCCGGTGGCCGAAGAACTGGGCACCGGCGACATGATCGCGGCCCTGCGCGACGAATCCCTGCGCAGCGGCAACGATTCGCGCTGGCTGCGCAGCCAGTTCCACCGCCTGCGCGACCTGCCGCTGGTCGTGGAAGCCATGTCGAACGCATGGCGCGGCGTGGCCGCGGGCGCGGCCGCGCCCGCCGAACCCACGGCGGTCCTGCGGCGCCGCATCCGGGCCACCTCCGAACCCATGCAGCCTCTGCGGGCCTCGGAGCCCGGGGTCAGCGTGCCGCTGCCCGAGCGCCTGCACTAGGGCCGGTATCCCCGGGGGCCCGGCTTCAGGGGTTCCCGCGGTGCCGGCCGCCGATCGCGCTGACGGACAGGTGGGTTTCGCCGGCCGTCGTGCGGCGCGCGGCGGCGCGCCAGGCATGGCCGTAGGCCACTTCGATGCTCAGGGCGATGACGCCGTCCGGCCTGCGCTGCGCTTCCAGCGCGGCGCACAGGCGGTCGCGCCAATCCCGGCCCACCAGCCCGCCCCGGCGGCCCTCGGCGGGGTTTCCGCCCAGCGCACGCACGTCCTCCAGCAGTTTTTCGGGACTGCGGTAGGTCAGGGTCAGGATCTCCTGGTCCATGACCGGGTCGGCAAAGCCGTTTTCCACCAGCAGGTCGCCGAAGTCGTGCATGTCCACGAAGGACGGCGTGGCCGTGCGCAGGCCGGCGTCGGCCAGGGCCTGGCGCAGTTCGCGCAAGGTGGCCGGCCCCAGACAGGAGAACATGGCCAGCCCGCCCACTTTAAGGACGCGGCGCCATTCCGCCAGCACGGCGTGCGGGGCGCGGTGCCAGTGCATGGCCAGATTGGACCACACCAGTTCCAGCGATTCGGGCGGCAGCCCGGTATCCGCCAGGTCGGCCTCCACGAAGACCGGGGCGGCCGGGCCGCGGCGGGCCAGCTTGCCGATCCAGGCGGACAGGCCGGCCGGCGCATGGCGCTTGCGCGCCAGGTCCAGCAGCGGGGCGCAATTGTCCAGCCCGGTATAGGCGGCTTCGGGATAGCGTTCGCGCAGCAGCGCCAGGTTGTCGCCCGCGCCGCAGCCCGCGTCCAGCATGGCCTGGGGCTGTATGCGGATGTATTGCAGCCGGCCCAGCATGCGGCGGGCGATTTCTCCGTACAGGAACTGGGCGCCGGACAGGTCGCCGCGGCGGGCGAACTGCCTGGGCACGTCGGCGCCGACGATGGGCAGGGAGGGGAGCGTTGCGGGTTCTGGCAGGGACATTTCGGTCGCGCCCGCGCCTTCGTGGCGGAGCGGATCATGGTTTCATGGGGAATGGCATCCATTATTGCGCATCCCGGCCGCGGGCCCCGATTGTCCCTACGGGCCATGGGGCGGCTGCTGCTGTCCCGGATCGGCTGCGACTGCCCCTTGTGCGGCGCGCGGGTGGCCGGAGCCCGGCTCTGCCCGGGCTGCGAGGCCGACATTCTCGCCGCCGGGCCGGCCGCCCGGCCGCGCTGTCCTCGCTGCGCCCTGTGCCTGCCCCGGGGCGCCCCGTGCTGCGCCGCCTGCCTGGGGGCGCCTCGGTCCTTCGCGCGCACGGTGGCGGCTTTCGACTACGCACCGCCCGCCGATGCGCTGATCCTGATGCTGAAGGCCCGGCTGCGGCTCGGCATGGCGCCCGTGCTCGCCCGGTTGATGGCGGCCGCCGTCGCCCGCGACGGCCCCTTGCCCGCCGGCGTCCTGCTGGTGCCCATCCCCGCCAGCCGGGCCTCGCTGCGCCGGCGCGGCATGAATCCGGCCGCCGAAATCGCCCGCAGCCTGGCGGCGGAACTGGCGCTGCCCCTGGCGCGCGGCGTGCTGTTGCGGCGGCGCGAGGCGCCGCGCCAGACCGGCAGAAGCCGGCGCGCCCGCCGGCGCGGCGCGGTCGGCCTGTTTGCCTGCGCGGGCGGGGTGTCGGGCCGGCACGTGGCCGTAGTGGACGACGTCATGACGACGGGCAGCACGGCCGATGCCGCCGCCGCCGCGCTGCTGGCCGCGGGGGCGGCGAGCGTCACGGTGCTGGTGGCGGCGCGCACCCCCTGAGCCGGCCCGGCGGCAAATCGGCGACAATCCCGCCATACGGCCATCTGCGCCGCAAGCCGAACTCCATCCGCCATGTTCCACGTCATCCTCGTCTGCCCCGAGATCCCGCCCAATACCGGCAACGCCATCCGCCTGTGCGCCAATACGGGCGCCCAATTGCATCTGGTGCGCCCGCTGGGTTTCGAACTGGATGACGCCCGCATGCGCCGCGCCGGGCTGGATTACCACGAATGGCAGCCGGTCCGGGTGCACGATACGCTGCAAGAGGCCCTGGCCGATACGGGCGCCGCGCCGTCCAATATCTATGCGCTGACCACGCACGCGCAACGCAGCGTGGCGGACATCGGCTTCAAGCCGGGCGACGTGTTCGTGTTCGGCCGCGAAACGGCCGGGCTGTCGGAGGAACACCAGGCGATGTTCCCGCCCCAGCAGCGGCTGCGGCTGCCGATGCGCGCCGGCCAGCGCAGCCTGAACCTGTCCAACGCCGTCGCGGTGACGGTATTCGAGGCCTGGCGCCAGCAGGGGTACGAAGGCGGGGTGTAGGATGGGTGGAGCGCGAGAGTTCTTAAGGAAGAACTCAAGTATCCAGCGCGCGCAACCCATGCTGCCGTGGGCAGACAGTGCAATGCAGGTGTCTGACACCCCTGAAACGCCGGTGCAAGCCGAAGCTTGTCTCCTCGGGTGTCAGACACCGGTGGAAGGTGTAGCCTCCCCGAGTGTCAGGCACCCAGGGAAAGACGTTCCCCCCCTCAATCCAGCGACAGCTTCAGCTTTTCGATCACCTGGTCCCAGCGCGCCTTTTCATTCTTGATGCGGGCGGTCAGGGCTTCCGGCGTGGAGGGCGCGGGCGTGAAGTATTGCAACGCCAGTTGCTTGCGCACGGCTTCGCTGTCGATGATGCGCGCCAGTTCGCTGTTGAGCCGCTCGACGATGGGGGCGGGCGTGCCAGCGGGGACCAGCACGGCGTTCCACGAGATGGCCTCGAAGTCCGGGTAGCCCTGGGACGCCATGGTCGGAACGCCCGGCAGCGCGTCGCTGGGCTGCAGGCTGGTCACGGCCAGCAGTTTCACCTTGCCGTCGCGCGCCTGGGGCGCGGCGATGGCGGGCACCATGAAGCCGGCCTGGACGTCGCCGCCGATGATGGCGGTGATCACCTGCGGAAAGCCGGAATAGGGAATGTGCGCCAGGTCGACGCCCGCGCTTTCCTTGAACATCTCCATTGCCAGGTGGGCCGAGCTGCCCGGGCCCACGGAGCCGTAGTTCAGCGAATTGCCCCGGCCCTTCACCAGTTTGACGAAGTCCTGGACGTTGTCGACTCCCAGGCTGGCCGGCACGACCAGCACGTTGGGGCTGGTGCCCACCAGCGATACGGGCGCCAGGTCGCGCAGCGGGTCGTAGCCCAGCGTCTTCTTATAGAGCGTGGGCGCGGTGACCAGCGGGCCGTTGATCGTATACAGCAGCGTATAGCCGTCCGGCTTGGCCTGCGCCACGATGCGGGTGCCGATGTTGCCGCCCGCGCCCGGCTTGTTGTCGATCACGATGGGCTGGCCGAGCGCCTGGGACAGCGGTTCCGAGATCGTGCGCGCCAGGATGTCGGGCGAGGACCCCGGCGGGAACGGCACGACCATGTGGATCGGGCGGTCGGGCCAGTCGGCATGGGCGGTGGCGGGCAGGATCGCGGCCAGGCTGAGGCACAGGCCGCGTAGCAGTTGGCCGACCCGGAACTTGCGGGTTTGCGTCATGAAGGATGTCTCCTCGGTGGGGGCGTGGTGTCTTGTCGTTGGTCAGTGGGTCCGGCCGTCCGGCGGGTCGTCCGGCAGGCCGGCCGCGCTTTCGTAGCGGGCGTCCCGGGCAAGCAGGGCGGAGACGGCCGTCATGGGGGCCACTCCGTCGAACAGCACGGCGCAGACGGCGTCGGTGATCGGCAGTTCCACGCCGATGGCGCGCGCGCGTTCCAGGGCGGCGCGGGCGCAGCGCACGCCTTCGGCCGTGATGCCGCTGGCCAGGATGTCGGCCAGCTTGCGGCCGGCGCCGATCTCCAGGCCGACACGGCGGTTGCGCGACAGTTCGCCGGTGGCGGTCAGCACCAGGTCGCCAAGGCCCGTCAGGCCGGCGAAGGTTTCGGCCTGCGCGCCCAGGGCCACGCCGAAGCGGGTCATTTCGGCCAGGCCGCGGGTGATCAGCGCGGCGCGGGCGTTGGTGCCCAGGCCAAGGCCTTCGCAGATGCCGCAGGCGACCGCGATGACGTTCTTCAGCGCGCCGCCCACCTCCACGCCGACCAGGTCGGTGCTGGCGTAGACGCGCAGCGCCGCGCCATGGAAGGCGGCCGTGGTGGCGGCGCGCAACGCGGCGCTGTCGCTGGCCACGGTCAGCGCCACGGGCAGGCCCTGCGCGACTTCGCGCGCGAACGACGGGCCGGACAGGGCGCCGCCGGTTGCGCCGGGCAGGGCCTCGCGCATGATTTCGTGGGGCAGCCTGGCCGTGTCGGCTTCGAAGCCCTTGCACGTCCAGACGATAGGGGTGTCCTGCAATCCCAGCGCGGGCAGCCGGCGGGACAGTTCGCCGCAAAGGGCGGTCAGGCCGGCCACGGGCACGCCCAGCACGATGAGGCGTTGCGCGCCTTCGTCTTGCAGGCTGCGCAGCGTGGCGTCGAGATCGGAGGAGATGCTCAATGCCTGGGGCAAGGGGATGCCAGGCAGGTAGCGCGCGTTTTCATGCGTGGCGGCCATGTCGGCCGCCTGCGCGGCGTCGCGCGCCCAGAGCCGGGTGGCATGGCGGCGGCTGGCGGCCGCCGCCAGCGCGGTGCCCCAACTCCCCGCACCCAGGATAGCGACGCGCAGCGGCGGCAGGGGGGCGATTTCCATTGGGGCGCCGCGGCAGGCTTACTGGCGGGTCGCGCCGGGGGGCAGGATGATGCCGGAATCGCTGCCGTTGCCGTTGGCCGGGTTCTGCTGTTGCTGCAGTTCGGCCAGGCGCTGTTCGTACAGGGCCTGGAAGTTCACTTCGGTCAGGTGCAGCGGCGGCATCGACGTGCGGGTGATCGCGTCGGCGATGTTGGCGCGCAGGTACGGGTACAGCATGGTCGGGCAGACGATGCCCAGCAGCGGGTCGAGCTGCTCTTCGGGGATATTGGCGGCCTCGAAGATGCCGGCTTGCGTGCCTTCGACCAGGTACACGACCTTGTCGTTGACGCGGGTGGTGACGGTCACGGTGACCGTGGTTTCGAACACGGTCTCGGCCAGGCGCTGCCCGCCCACGGTGATGCTCACTTCGACCTGGGGCGCTTCTTGCTCCAGGAAGACGTGAGGCGCATTCGGCATTTCCAGCGAAAGGTCTTTCAGGTAGACGCGCTGCAGATTGAACGAGGGAGCGTCGTTGCCGCCTTCTTGCTGGGTGTTTTGGTCTTGATCAGCCATGAGTGTTTCCGTTGGTGGGAGGGCAAAAAGGAGGGGCGGTCAGCCGTTCAGCATGGGGGCGAGGCCGCCCGAGCGGTCCAGCGCCATCAGGTCGTCGCAACCGCCGACGTGGGTATCGCCGATGAAGATTTGCGGCACGGTGCGCCGGCCGGTGCGTTCGATCATGACGTCGCGTTGGGCCGGGTCCCGGTCGATCTGGATGATTTCCAGGTCCGTCACGCCGCGCTGCTCCAGCAGCGACTTGGCGCGCGCGCAATAGGGACAATAGTCCTTGCTGTACATGACGACTTTGTTCATGGGCGCTCCTGTGGGTACAAGAATAGGCAAATGGGGGCGAGGCCCCCGAAATTCAACCCTTCTGGGTCACCGGCAGGCTGGCGGCCGCCCAGGCGCGCATGCCGCCTTCCAGCGGCACCGCGTCGGCGAAGCCCTGCGCGCGCAGCTTTGCGGCGGCGCGGGCGGAATCGCGGCCGTTGTCGCACACCACGACCAGCGGCTTGTTCTTGGGCAGGGAGGCGGCCTTTTGCTCCAGGTCGGCCGCCGGCACGTTGCGCGCCTGGGCGATGTGGCCGGCCTGGAACTGTTCCGCCGGGCGCACGTCGACCCAGACGGCCTGGCGCTGGTTGACCATCTGGATGGCTTCGCCCGTGCTGACGGCGGAGCCGGTACGGCCCTTGCGCAGGGCGGGGATCGCCAGCATGACGCCGGAAACCACCGCGACGGCGACAATGAAGATGTTGTTTTTATCGAGCAAGAATTGCAGAAGATCCACGGGGCATCCTGAAGAGCGGCGGCTAGCCTGGTATCGGCGAACCCTGGGAAGCCCCACCGAAATGGGCGGGTGCGCCAGGGCAAAATCAAGGGCAAAATCACTCAATTATAAAATGAGCGCATTCCCTGACCATTTTCCAACTTTAACCCGCGGCAAATCCGCGCCAAACCATGCATAAACTTGTTCTGATGCGCCACGGCGAAAGCCAGTGGAACCTGGAAAACCGCTTCACGGGCTGGACCGACGTCGACCTCACCGACACCGGCCGCGAACAGGCCCGCAAGGCGGGCGAACTCCTCAAGAAAGAAGGCTACACCTTCGACCTGGCCTACTCCTCGGTGCTCAAGCGCGCCATCCGCACCCTGTGGATCGCCCTGGACGCCATGGACGCCATGTACACCCCCGTGGGCATCAACTGGCGCCTGAACGAACGCCACTACGGCGCGCTGCAGGGCCTGAACAAGGCCGAGACCGCGGCCAAGTACGGCGACGAGCAAGTGCTGATCTGGCGCCGCGCCTATGCGATCGCCCCGGAACCGCTGTCGCTGGACGACGAGCGCCATCCGCGTTTCGACAGCCGCTACGCCCGCATCCCGGCCGGCGAGCTGCCGGCCACCGAATGCCTGAAGGACACCGTGGCCCGCGTGCTGCCGTTCTGGAACGAATCCATCGCTCCGGCCATCCGTTCGGGCCGCAAGGTGCTCATCGCCGCCCACGGCAACAGCCTGCGCGCCCTGATCAAGCACCTGGACAACGTGTCCGACGACGACATCGTCAACCTGAACATTCCCACCGGCCAGCCGCTGGTGTACGAATTGGATGATGACCTGCGCCCCATCCGCCACTATTATCTGGGCGATGCCGCCGAGATCGAGGCGGCCATGGCGGCCGTGGCCGCCCAGGGCAAGGCCAAGAAGGACTGACATCCTGAGAAGGACTGATATTTCCATGTGTCGCGCGGCGGGGTTGTTGTTGGCGGTCATGCTGGCCGGTGGGGCGTTGCCGGCCGGCGCCGCGCCGAATGACCTCGCCGGCCGCCAGTCCGACGCCGAAAAGCAGCAGGCCGCCCTGCGCGGCCGCATCGAGAACCTGCAAAAGGAGATCGATGACCGCGAGGCCGCCCGCAAGGAAGCGGCCGACGCGCTCAAACAGTCGGAATCGGCCATTTCCGGGATCAACCTGCGCCTGCGGGAACTGGCCGAGGCCAACCGCCAGGCCCAGGTGGACCTGGCCGGGCTGGAAAAGCAGATCGACGCGCAGCAGGCCGTGCTGGCCAAGCGCCGCACCGAACTGGCCGAACAGCTCCGCACCCAGTACACCAGCGGCCTGTCGCCCTGGACGGCCCTGCTGTCCGGCGACGATCCCCAGGTGCTGGGACGCAACCTGGGCTATCTGGATTACGTTTCGCAGGCCCGGGCCGCCGCCGTGAAGGCCCTGAGGGCGGACATCGACCGCCTGGCCGCCCTCCAGGGGCGCGCCGACGCCCGGCGCGCCGAGATCGAAAAAGTCGTGGCCGAAACCACCGAACAGAAAACCGCGCTGGTCGGGCAGCAAAAGGAGCGCGCCACGCTCCTGGCGCGGCTGGAAGGCCAGATCGCCGCCCAGCGGGCCGAAGCCAGCAAGCTGGGGCGCGACGACCAGCGCCTGTCCCGCCTCATCACCGACCTGGACGCGGCCATCGCCAAGCAGATCGAGGAAGCCCGCAAGGCCGAAGAGGCGCGCAGGAAGGCCGAAGAGGCCCGCAAGGCGGAAGAGGCGCGCCGCGCCGCCGAAGAGGCCCGCAAGCGCGCCGAAACCGAGCGCCGCGCCGAGGACGCCCGCAAGAAGGCCGAGGCCGACCGCAAGGTCGCCGCGGACAGCGCGCGGCGCGAACGCGACGCCCGGGACGCCCGCGAGGCGGCCCAGGCCCGCGAGCAGGTCGAGGCGGCCTCGCGCCAGGGCCGCGGGCCCGTCGCCGTGGCCGATCCGGACTCCGCCGGGCTGCGTCCGGCCGAGCAAAGGCAGTCCCGCCTGGTCTCGCCCGGCGAGGCGCCTGCCGCCAAACCCGCGGAACCGCCCCCCAAGGCGGAGCCCGCGCAGGAAAAACCCGCTTCAACCCACAGCGAACCGGCCCAGCAGACCGCGCGCGCCGCGCCGGCCGGCGGCGGCAACGGCCTGCGCCACGGCCTGGCCATGCCGGTGCGCGGCCAGGTGCAGGGCCGTTTCGGGGTCGACCGCCCGGACGGCGGCGTCTGGCGCGGGGTGGTGCTGCGCGCGCCCGAGGGCACGCCGGTCAAGGTGGTGGCCCCGGGCACCGTGGTCTACGCCGATTGGCTGCGCGGCTTCGGCAACCTCATCATTGTGGACCATGGGCAGCAGTACCTGACGGTCTATGCTTACAACCAAAGCCTGCTCAAACGGGTGGGAGATTCGGTGACGGGTGGCGATACGATCGCCACGGTGGGCGCAACCGGCGGCCAAGTGGAATCCGGCCTATACTTTGAAATTCGCCATCGTGGCGCTCCTGTGGATCCGGCCCAGTGGCTGGCGCAGTAGATTGATGTCGTTGGTAATTACCAAACCCCATCGGCGAAAACACAATTCGGGAAGTGTGCATGGGCACTCGTAAGTTTCGCGGTTTCGGTCTGATTGCCATCGGTGCGGTGGCGGGTGTGTTGCTCAGCGTGGGCGTGACAGCGGTCGCGCAGCGCGGTAGCCCCTTGCCGCTGGACGAGCTCAGGCAACTGAGCAACGTGTTTGCCGCCATCAAGAACAACTACGTCGAAGCCGTCGACGACAAGACCCTCATCGACAATGCCATTTCCGGCATGGTGTCGAACCTGGACCCCCACTCCGCCTACCTGGATGCCGACGCGTTCCGCGAAATGCAGACGGCCACGCAGGGCGAGTTCGGCGGCCTGGGCATCGAGGTCGGCGCCGAAGACGGCTTCGTGAAGGTGATCTCGCCGATCGAAGACACGCCCGCCGCCCGCGCCGGCGTGATGGCCGGCGACCTCATCATCAAGATCGACGACACGCCCACCAAGGGCATGACGCTCAACGACGCGGTCAAGCTGATGCGCGGCGCGCCCAAGTCGCCGATCACGCTGACCATCATGCGCGCCGACCGTCCGCAGCCGATCGTGCTGAAGATCGTGCGCGACATCATCAAGGTGCGCAGCGTGCGCAGCAAGATGCTGGACAACGGCATCGGCTACGTGCGCGTCGCCCAGTTCCAGGAAAAGACCGGCGCCGACCTGGCCAAGCAGCTCAAGGACCTCGGCGCGAAGGAAGCCCCCAAGGGCCTGGTGCTGGACCTGCGCAACGATCCGGGCGGCCTGCTGACCAGCGCCATCGGCGTGTCGGGCGCGTTCCTGCCGCCCGACGCCCTGGTGGTGTCCACCGACGGCCGCACCCCCGACGCCCGCCACAAGTACCTGGCCACGCCATCCGAATACGCCCGCGGCGAAAGCAACTACCTGTCCGGCCTGCCGGCCTGGACCAAGACGGTGCCGATGGTCGTGCTGGTGAACGTCGGTTCCGCGTCCGCCTCCGAGATCGTGGCCGGCGCGCTGCAGGATCACAAGCGCGCCAAGGTCCTGGGCAACCGCACCTTCGGCAAGGGCTCGGTGCAGGTGATCCTGCCGCTGTCGGAAACCACCGCGGTCAAGCTCACCACGTCGCGCTATTTCACGCCCAGCGGCCGTTCCATCCAGGCCACCGGCATCGAACCGGACTACGTCGTCGCCGACACGGCCGACGGCGACCTGTTCCGCCTGCCGCGCGAAGCCGACCTGCAGCGCCACCTGTCCAACCAGCAGACGGCCAACGAAGTGAAGTCCACCGCCGACCAGGACAACGTCGAATTGCCGGCCAAGGTGTTCGAATTCGGCGGCAAGGACGACTTCCAGTTGCAGCAGGCGCTGAACCTGCTGGCGGGCAAGCCGGTGCAGAAGGGCTCGGCCCGCGCCCAGGCCAAGGCCGACGCCAAGCCGGGCGGCGGCGCCGCCCAGCGCATGAAGATCACGCCGACCGGAGTCGAGCCCAGCAAGGACAAATGAACGACGAGCAACTGCTGCGCTACGCCCGCCACATCCTGCTCGACGAGCTGGGAATAGAAGGGCAGGAAAAACTGCTGGCGGCGCGTGTGCTCATCGTGGGGGCGGGCGGACTGGGTTCGCCCGCGGCGCTTTACCTGGCGACGGCCGGCGTGGGCGACATCACCCTGGCCGACGACGACGTCGTCGAACTCAGCAACCTGCAACGCCAGATCCTGCACACCACCGCCAGCGTCGGCCGCCACAAGGCCGAATCGGGGCGCGACATGCTGGCGGCGTTCAATCCGCAGGCGCGGGTCCATGCCCGCGTCGAGCGGCTCCAGGGCCAGGCCCTGTCCGACGCCGTGTCGCAGGCCGACCTGGTGCTGGACTGCACCGACAACTTCACCACCCGCCACGCCATCAACCGCGCCTGCGTGCAGCACCGCAAGCCGCTGGTGTCCGGCGCCGCGATCCGCTTCGACGGCCAGGTCAGCGTCTACGACCTGCGCGACGACGATTCGCCCTGTTATCACTGCCTGTTCCCGGAGGCCGACGACGTCGAAGAGGCCAACTGCGCCACGATGGGCGTGTTTGCGCCGGTCGTCGGCATCATCGGCAGCATGCAGGCGGCAGAGGCGCTCAAGCTGCTGTCCGGCGTGGGCGAAAGCCTGTCCGGCCGACTGCTGTGGCTGGACGTGCGCACCATGCAGTGGCGCAGTGTGAACGTCCAGCGCGATCCCGAATGCGCCGTCTGCGGGCACCGCGGGCACTGAATGCCCCGGCATATTGAACCGGCGGACAATATTAAAGGCTTGAAATACCTGCTATAACGCCAGCCAGCCTATCTGATCCGGGTAGAGGCGGCCAGGGACGTGACAGCGTGGATACAGCACTGAAGTTCAGCTTACCCAAATGGCGCCTCACGCGCTGGCTGACGCATTCCGGACACGATACGCCCGCGGACATCCGCGCGGCGCTGATCGCCAGCCTGTTCGGCACGCTTCCCATTTTTGCCGGCGGCGTCATCAACACCCTCATGATTTCCGGCGTCGTCGCCTGGCGGCGGCCCGAGCCGCTGTACTTGTCGTGGCTGGCGATGGAGGTGATCCTGGCCGCCGTCCGCGTCACGGTCCTGCGGTCCGCCTTGCGGGCCGCGCCCAAGGGCGGCAACACGCATACCGACATCTACATCCTGCTGGCGCTGCTGTGGGCGTTCAGCGTGGGCTATGGCGTCTTCGTCACGTTCATCAACGGCGACTGGCTGGCCGCCACGCTGGCGGGGGTGTCCTGCGGCGCCATGGCCGGCGGCATCTGCTTCCGCAACTACGGCGCGCCCAGGCTGGTCGGCGCCATGATCTTCCTGAGCCTGGGGCCGATGTGCCTGGGCGCGGCCTTCACCGGCGAATACGTCACGGCCATCGTCTTCATCCAGATTCCGTTCTACCTGGTCAGCATGAGCATCGCGTCGCACCGGCTCAACCGCATCCTGGTGTCCACGATGCTGGCCGAGCGCGACAGCGAGCGCCGCGCCAGCGAGGATGCGCTCACCGGCCTGGCGAACCGGGCGGGCCTGCAGGCCGCGCTCGAACGCGTCTGCGCCAGCGCGCGCAGCCATGACAGTTCGGCGGCGCTGCTGTACATGGACATGGACGATTTCAAGCTGATCAACGACACCTACGGCCATGCCGCGGGCGACCAGGTGCTCATGACCATCGCCCAGCGCATGCGGGCCATGCTGCGGGTGGACGACGTGGCGGCGCGGATCGGCGGCGACGAATTCATCGTGCTGGTGACCGGCATCGACGCCACCTCCGCCTTGCGGCTGGGCGAACACCTGCTGCACGACGTGTCGCAGCCGATCGGGCTGGCCGACGGCACGCGCGTCAGCGTGGGCCTGTCCATCGGCATCTCCATCGTGTCGGGCGCCAACCGCAGCCCGCAGGGCGCCCTGGATTCGGCCGATGCCGCGCTGTACCGCGCCAAGGCGCGCGGTGGACGCTGCTGCGCGGTCGCCGGGGGCGACGAGGCCGGCGACGCCGAGAACGGCATCCTGCCCGGCGGCGCGCGCGCCGTGGCCTGACGCGCCGGCGGGCGCCGATCCCGGCCTGCATCCGGCAAAAGTTATCAGATAACCTGAAAGGTTTGTCTATAATGGGCGCATGCTGAGCAAGAGCCTTACCCTGACCGAACAGGTCGCCCGCCGGATCGCGGGCGACATCGCCGAGGGCGTCCACCCCGTCGGCGCCAAGCTGCCGCCCGGACGCGCCCTGGCCGAGCAGTACGGCGTCAGCGCCGCGGTCATCCGCGAGGCCACCGAACGCCTGCGGGCGCAGGGGCTGATCCAGAGCCGCCAGGGCTCGGGCAGCGTGGTGCTGTCGCGCACCGGCGCGCAGGGGTTCCAGGTCTCCGCCGGCATCGCGGACCGCGAGCAACTGGCCAGCGTCTACGAATTGCGGATGGAACTGGAGGGCGGCGCGGCCGCCCTGGCGGCGGTGCGCCGCAATGCCGCGGACCTCGCGGCCATGGCCCAGGCCCTGGCCGCGCTGGAAGCGCACCTCGACCATCCCGAACAGGGCGTGGAGCACGATATCTCGTTCCACGTCGCCATCGCCGCCGCCACGCACAACCGCTACTACCAGGACCTGCTGCAGTACCTGAACCTGCAACTGCGGCTGGCCGTCAGCACCGCGCGCAGCAACAGCCGCCTGCAGGAGGGCCTGACCGCGGCCGTGCACCAGGAGCACGTGGCCGTGTACGAGGCCATTCTCGCGGGCGACCCCGAGCGCGCCCGGCTGGCGGCGACCCGCCATCTACAACAGGCGGCCAGCCGCCTGCGACTCGATCACCTCTTTCCGGCCGCAAGGCAGACATCATGAGCGCATCCGACTTCACACAACGCCTGGTCCGGGCCCTGGGCCCCGACACCGTCCTTACCGCCGGAGCGGATATCGCGCCGTGGCTGTCCGACTGGCGCGGCCTGTACAAGGGCCAGGCGCAGGCCGTCGTGCGCCCGCGCACCACGGACGAGGTCGCCATCTGCCTGGCGCTGTGCCAGGAGGCCGGCGTGCCGGTCGTGCCGCGCGGCGGCAACACCGGCCTGTGCGGCGGCGCCACGCCGGATTCGGGCGCGGCCAACGTCGTGCTCAGCCTGGACCGCATGAACGCCGTGCGCGCCATCGACACCGTGGCCAACACCATGGTGGCGGAGGCGGGCGCCATCCTCGGCAATCTGCGCCGCGCCGCGCAGGAGGCCGGCCGCCTGCTGCCGCTGAGCCTGGCGGCGGAGGATTCCAGCCAGATCGGCGGCAACGTCGCCACCAACGCCGGCGGCGTGAACGTGGTGCGCTACGGCATGGCGCGCGAACTGGTGCTGGGCCTGGAGGCCGTGCTGCCCAACGGCGAGGTCTTCCACGGCCTGCGCACCCTGCGCAAGGACAACACCGGCTACGACCTCAAGCAATTGCTGATCGGCTCGGAAGGAACGCTGGGCGTCATCACCGCCGTCGCCCTGCGCCTGTTCCCGCGCACCGACGTGCGCTCGGTGGTGCTGGCCGCGGTGGAATCGCCGGCCCAGGCCTTGCAGCTATTCGAACTCCTGTTCGAGCAATGCGGCGCGCGCCTGCAGGCGTTCGAATACTTTTCGGGCGATTGCCTGGACCTGGTGCTGGCGCACGCCGAAGGCGTGCAGGAACCCTTCGCCCAGCGCTATCCGGGCTACGTGCTGGTGGAACTGGCCGACACCGCCGACGAGGCCGCGCTGAACACCCTGCTGGAAAATGTGATCGGCACGGCGCTGGAGCGCGGCCTGTGCCTGGACGCCGCCGTGTCGGCGTCGCTGGCGCAGTTGCAGGCGCTGTGGAAGCTGCGCGAGGAGATCTCCGAGGCGCAGCGCGCCGACGGCCCGCACCTGAAGCACGACGTGTCGCTGCCGATCGAACGCATCCCCGAGTTCATGGAATCCGCTGAGGCGCGCGTGCGCGCGCTCTACCCGGACATCCGCCCATTCATCTTCGGCCACTTTGGCGATGGCAACCTGCACTACAACCTGTCGCGCCCCGCGGGCGCCGACCGCGATTGGGCGGCGGTGCACGGCGCGGCGGTGACGGACGTGGTGCTGGACGAGGTGAATCGCTACGGGGGGAGTATTTCGGCGGAGCATGGGATCGGGCAGTTGAAGCGGGATCATTTCCTGCATAGCAAGGATCCGCTGGAGTTGCGGTTGATGCGGGAGATCAAGGCGGTGCTGGATCCGGCGGGGATCATGAATCCTGGGAAGCTGCTTTAGGGCTTAGGGCTTAGGTCTTCGTAGGCTCGTCTGGGTGTCTTCGTAGGTCGCCCGTCGGCGCGGGCGACATGGACGCTCGCGCCCACGATTGCGGTCCGGCGCGCGGGCGCCGGACTGCCCCTTCGTCATCTTCGTCACCGCCTTCGGCGGTTCCTTCAGATTCCCTCGGGCGCATCGAGGTTGCTCGCGTCCATGTCGCCCGCGCCGACGGGCTGCCGCCGTCTAGGCCTGTGGCGCTGCTGGAGCCGTGGTCGGTGTCGAATCTTGCCGTGCCCGCCGATGTCGGCCGCGCGGGCGGCCGACATCGGCATACGCGGTCGTGTGCGTCGTGATGGTGTGCGCTTTCGCGAATGCGGGGAGGGGTTTGCTGGTGGTGGGTCCCGCCGATGTGGGGGGAGGGCGGTGATGGGCGGCGCGCTGGGCACTTGCTTGCGCGTGCAGAGCTCGCCGCGCGCCGCCCATCCGGCGCCGTGGTTGACGCGACGATGGAAGATTCTCTTCACGTGTCAGACACCAGCGGCGAGGGCAAGTCAGGTGTCTGACACCCTACGGCACGGCGTTTCAGGCTTGAAGCAGCGCACCACGGGTGTCAGACACCAGCCGCGGCAACAGTATCCAGGGTGTCAGACACCAGCCGTGATATCAGGGCAAGCAAGTCAGGTGTCAGACACCCTACGGCACGGCGTTTACACCACCCGCGGCAACAGTATCTTCCCATGGGTGTCAGACACCCGGGGAGCATCTCATTAATTCGTGCCGTCATTTCGTACGGGTGTCAGACACCTGACAAAAAACAAGACACCTGGCAAAGAAACCACTCTACACGCGCAGCGTCATCATCACGACGCAAGACGCCGCGTACGCCCCACGAGGCCGCCCGCGCGGCCGGCCTGGGGCGGGCCCTGCAAGATCCACCGCCCCCTCCGCCCGTGGAGCGAGCCCTAGGCACACCGCCCGTCCCAGCCGACGTCAAGTTTCAATCGGCCGAGCACGATGCGTGGGCGCCCACGTGCCGGGCGCCCCAGGAGCATCGACACGTCAACGTCCAAAACTACTGCCGATGATAAACCTCGGCCCCCTTCTTCACGAACTCCACCGACTTCTCCTGCATGCCCTTTTGCAGCGCGTCCTTTTCGCTCACGCCCTGCGCCGCCGCATAATCCCGCACGTCCTGCGTGATCTTCATGCTGCAGAAATGCGGCCCGCACATGGAGCAGAAGTGCGCCACTTTCATCGAGTCCTTGCAAGTCAGGTGTCTGACACCCTACGGCACGGCGTTTCAAGCTTGAAGCAGCGCACCACGGGTGTCTGACACCACCCGCGGCAACAGTATCTTCCCATGGGTGTCAGACACCCGGGGAGCATCTCTTCAATTCGTGCCGTCATTTCGTACGGGTGTCAGACACCTGACAAAAACAAGACACCTGACAAAGAAACCACCCTACACGCGCAGCGTCATCATCACGACGCAAGACGCCGCGTACGCCCCACGAGGCCGCCTGCGCGGCCGGCCTGGGGCGGGCCCTGCAAGATCCACCACCCACCTCCGCCCGTGGAGCGACCCCTAGGCACACCGTCCGTCCCAGCCGACGTCAAGTTTCAATCGGCCGAGCACGATGCATGGGCGCCCACGTGCCGGGCGCCCCAGGAGCATCGACATGTCAACGTCCAAAACCTACTGCCGATGATAAACCTCGGCCCCCTTCTTCACGAACTCAACCGACTTCTCCTGCATGCCCTTTTGCAGCGCGTCCTTTTCGCTCACGCCCTGCGCCGCCGCATAATCCCGCACGTCCTGCGTGATCTTCATGCTGCAGAAATGCGG
>NZ_UFQC01000055.1 GCF_900496975.1 Achromobacter veterisilvae | reverse complement strand
CCCGAGTAGCGGTATTGCTGGGCCAGGCTGAACAGGCTGCGCAGCGCGTGGGCACCTTCGTTGAGCCAGCGCTCCAATGTCGAGCGATCGATCAGTGCGGTGTGATGGGCGAGGATAAGCTTGCGGGCGATGTCGTCGTAGTCGGCCAGAAGATAGACGGCGGCAAAGCCGAGCTGCGCGTTCACGAACAAGGGGAGCTTCACCGGCTGCACGTTGAGGTTCTCGCCCAGGCTCAACGCCGCAGGCACGCCGGCCAGTGCCTGGTCCACCTGCTCGCGCAGCGATTGCAGCGTGGTCTTGGTCTGGTCGAGCTTTTCCTCAATGCGCAACATCCACCAGTCGCTGTACGGGTCGTCCTGTTCCGAGCCGCGCTTCATCTTGTTCATCACGGCGATGTAGCCGTTCAGGCCGACAATGCCGGGTCGCCCCTCGGCGGCGGCGCGGCCATGCCAGATGCGCGAGGCGTGGTGGGTGTGAAGCGTCAGCGACATCGCGCTGCGCAAAGAGCCGAGATTGAGTTGCAGAGGTTCGTTGGTTGCCATGGTGTCCGCTCGCTTGGGAAAAGGAGCGGTCAGGATCGGCACGCAGCGGAAGGCAGTCAGTCAACAAACCGAAATGAACCAGTCCCCGGTTGTCCTGGCAACGGTGGCCTCTGGCACGAGCTATCCCCAGGGGATAGCTCCATCAAACGCCATGGAGCGCTGCTCGCGCGGATGGTGCGGGCCGCTCATGAAACCGACGCCATTACGGGCCCGTGGACGGAAGTACCAGGCCGCGCCGGTCGGCGTTACACCTTGTAGTACATCTATCCCCTGGGGATAGCTCTACTGACGGCCATCGACGTCTGCTTCACGCCCTTGTCGCTCGTCGCGCTCAGCTACTGCGCAGAAGGTCGCGCAGCCGGTCGATGTGCTGCCGGGCTACCTCGGGTGGAACCACATTGCGCGGTGGCTCAGGCGGTGAATCTCGTGCAGGGGCAGGTGGCGGTGTTGACCCGGCCTGCTTGGCCCAGGCGTTGAACTCGCCACGGATGGCACGTTGGATGATGCCGAACAGGTAGCCTGCCGGGTTGCGGATGGTGCTGCCACGACAGCGATCCGCCCATTCGTCCAGCACGGCTTGGCGTAGCGGGGCATCGACCTGCTGCAATGCCACCATGGCGCCGGCCTGCTGCTCATCCTTCAAGCCGAGGAAGCGATCAGGCAGACGAACTCCCGGCATCGCGCGCACCTGCCCACGCTCACGCGCGGTAGTACGTACTTCATTATTACGACTACTACGTACAGTACGGTCCTGCTTCGGATTCCGAAGAGCGCCGTCTGACGCGGGTTTCGGCCCTGCTTCGGAATCCGAAGAGGGCTGATCAGGATTCCGAAGAAGGCTCAGTGCCCCTTCTTCGGAATCGTGAACCGTGTCCTCCTGTGGATAACTTTTCTGCGGCCCGATGCCCTGGTTTGCGAGGCGTTCGGCAAGGACCTGCAGTCGCGAGGGCAGCGTGCGGCCGGACAGCAACGGGTCTTCGGCGATCTCCTTGAGGGTGTGCAAGCCCACGACCTGAACGGCCCTGGCCGAATGGCCCAGGGCTTGGCTGACGAGCTGCAAGTAGTCCGTGTCGAGCTGCATCGCCTCGAACGGGGTCAGGGGCTCATCGTGCAGGACGTAGAGGTTTCCGAGGATGCGCCCGGTCTTGGGGTCGCGCCTGCGGCGCACGAGACTCAACCAGCGCGTCAGACGCAACAGCGTCAGCGCCCGTGCCACGGTCTCGTGGGAGGCCTGTCCGGCGCAGGGCATTGACGCGAGCCACGGGCGAAGTTGCTCATACGTCGGAAACGCCGTGACGCCATCCTCGTTGAGCATCATCCGGAAGACTTGCCAGGCATTGCGCTCCAGCGGCGTCAGGCGTCGGTCCAGGAACAGCCGTCGCGGCACGCTCTCGTGCCGATTGCCGCTGAAAAGGAAGCCGTCGCCGGTTGCGGACACAGGAGACGTTGCGGATGCGGATGCCGGAGCGGGCGTGGGCGCGGGGGCTGGCGGGCGAGGGTTCGGCGCAAGGTCTTTTAGCGCGCTGTCGAACAGATCAGCGAGGGCGACAGGGCCTTGGCGTGGTGCTCTTGGTGCAGCGTCGTCCACGGCCATGATTCAGCCCAATCCCTGATCGATCCAGTTCTTGATCGCAGCCCAGATCACCGACAGCGGCAGTTCCATGCCTTCGGCGAGGTCCATTGCCGCATAAAGAACCGAGGTCTCATCCTCCAGCTCGACATTCCTGCTGCTGGTCACGGCCTTCCAGCGCCGCCACAGCTCGGTGTCCTGCTCCTCGTCCAGAACCGGATGGCGCCCCTTGCGTTTGGGCAGGCCCAGAACTTCGCGTCGAAGCGCGACTTCCTGATGTGTCAGGCCGTAGAAGCGGCTCACCATTTCCGTACTGGCCCCCAGGCGCAGCATGCGATCGACGGTGGCGATCTCCTTTTCCACGTCCTGCGCCTGTTGGAGCAATCGCCGGAGCACTTCCCGGTTCACCGAGACAGAGCACCACGAGACGCTGGCATTGGCCAGCACGCTGATCAGCGCGGGATGCTTGAGCGCATCCAACTCTTCCTCCCCGAACCCCATGGCCTTGCAGCGGCGCAGTTGCCCGTTGCGCAGGTCGTAGAGCGCCTGCGCAATGACGGCCTGGTTGAGTGGGTTCGGTGCGGACATGCGGGCCTCCCTCGCTCAGGTCCCAGGACCGACAGCGCCGGCTTCCAGATCCAGCAGGCGCCGGGCCATCCGCAGCAGCCGAAACAGCTTGACCAGCGCGGTGTCGCTCAATTGCCGGGCCCCGTCGTCATGACGTTGGCCATGGCCGTGCAACAGCGCTGGCAGGTCGACGATGAGTTGCCCGCTGTCCAAGCCGACGTCGCCGGGCTGCTGACCGGCCAGGGAAACCAGCAACGCGAGCACGGCGCGTGCGAGCGGCGACGAAGCCTGGGCCGGGGCACGACACGCGAACCCGATGCCATCAGGACGATCCTCGACACACGCGTCCAGATCGGCCTCGCCCGCGATCTCGCGCGCGAACTGCGCGATGTGGATGCGCAGGCGGTCGGGCGTATCGAGGCCAGGGTCGATATGCCAGATGTCCGAGATGGGATAGAGGCCACCGACCTGCACGGGAATCGACTGCAAGACGTTGGCCGAGAAGTCGGGCGGCAGCGCATCGCCTAACTGGTCGGCGACCATGCGTTGGATGGACTGGAGCCGCTCCGTCGTGGGTGCCGGGGAGATGATGTGCTCGTCAAGCAGGTCGCCAGCCGCTGCCGCAGGGCGGGCTGCGGATGCCTCGCTCGGTGCCGCATCGTCCTGGAGCCTTGTCGGCGCTGCGGCAGAGTGGCCTGCAGAAGGTCCTGCTGTAGCGGGGGACGGTGCCGGTTCGATCGGCGGCCGTGCGATGGCCCCAGGCTCAGGCAATGCCGGCGGCGCCGATGGCGGGGTTGGGTCGCTGACCAGGGCGCGGTGGCGGCTCTCGGATTCGGTCAGGTCCAGGGCGAGCACGTCGTAGTCGATGCCCAGCAGCTCGGACATCTGACCGATCAACTCGTCCTGCACACGCTGCGGCGAGAATTCATCGGCCTGGGCGTCGAACTGCGACAGCACCTCCAGAAAGAAGCTGTCGAAGTCCAGCGGCAGGGAGCGGCCCTTGGCATAGTGCTCCCACGTGCGTTCGCTGGCCTTGCGCATGACCGACAGCCGCTCGACCTGGTGGCGGCCGAGGCCGCCATAGAGCACGGTCGGGATCGCGGGCAGCAGGTAGCGCACCGCATCGGCCATGCGACTGATGTGCGACTGTTGGACGGGGAAGCCGTCGGCGCCCAGGCGACGGGCCAGTTCGGACTGGCTCAGGGTGGTGCTGCTTTCTTCCTCATAGAACTCGCGCGCTTTCTCGACGCCCAGGGCGCGCTCGATGAATGTGAGGCCACCGCGCAGTTCGTTCTCCGCGAGATGCCCGGTCAGCGCGACGATCTCTCCGCGCGCAGGCCACGGCCGGAACAGGCACGATATGCGGAAGAAGCGTTCGTCCTTCGTTTCTGCCCAGAGTTCGCGCAGGATTGCCAGGCGCGTGTTGCCGCCGTTGCGGATGATGTAGTGCGCCTCGCCAGGACGGCGTGTGATGGCTGGCGCCGCATCCAGGCCGCGCTCGCGGATGGAGGCCTTGATTTCATCGTAGGCCGAGTTGCGCTTTTTGCGGGGATCGTGGTCGTAGGGCCGCAACTGGTCCAGCGTCACGACCATCGGTGTGTCGGCGATCGGGTCGCTCAAGGCCGTGGCCGATGGGCCGCTGCGCTCGAACCCGGCGGCAAGCAGCTTGCCGGCCATGTCCTGGGAGGTCATCTCAGCCATGGCCGCATCCCTCGGCGTTGGCGGGCCGGGCCATACGCGCCTCGCGCTCGGCTCGGCGGATCTGCGCACGGGCGTTGAGGTTTGCCCGGTAGTCGCTCGCGGTCGAGCTGGTGTAGATGGCGGCGCAGCCGACCTTGGTGAACTTGAGGTGTCCGCCCCGGGTGCGCTTGACGTGCCAGCCTTCGCTCACCGCAAACTCGATCAGAGTGCGCAGCCGCTTGTGCCCGCGGGCCAGTTCATGTGCGTTCGCCATGGGGCCTCCCGGTTTCAATAGAACGTGGAGGACGACCGGACACGAGGGCGAATCTGTCTTGCCATTGAGGGAACAATTCGCCGGCGAGCGCGCGCATGGTGTCGAGCGCAGCGGGCGCAACTCTGCCCGGTGGCTGGCGATGCTCGACGCGATGCACGGGCAGGCCGCGGGTCGCTGCGCGAGGATAGGCTTCGATGGCCGGCACGTCGGAGCCCAGCACGCGGATGCCGGCATGGTCCTGGAACAGGTCGCGCAGTGCCTGCTGGATCATTCGCGCATTCGCGGATACGGGGTGGACGCGATTGATGAGTAGGTGCAGGGATGGCGGTTCGATGCCGAGGTGCCGGTATGGCGCGATGTCCTCCAGCAACTGCATAGTGCCGCGCCGCAACTCGCGGGCCGCGAGGATTTCCGGGGTCACGGGCGACAACGCCAAGTCGGATGCGAGCACCGCCATCTCCAGCAGCACCGAGCGCGCGCCCTGCGTGTCGATCAGCACCAAGTCATAGAGCGGCGCCAGCGTCGGCAGCAGATGCCGCAGCCGCAGGCGTCCGTCCGGCGCGTGCAACAGTAAGGTGTTCAGTTCACCTCGGTGGTCGTTGGACAGCACCAGGTCCAGGCCCGCGATGATGGTGCGGGATACGAGCTGGTCGAGGGCGCGCTCGTTGAACGCCAGCAGTTCATAGATGCCGCCGGGTGCGCGGTGGGTCAGCTCGTAGTAGGAGGACAGGGTCGGCTGCACGTCGAGATCGAGCAGCAGCACGCGCAGGCCCGCGTCCGCGGCGAGCCCGCCGAGGTTGGCGGCCGTGGTCGTCTTGCCGACGCCACCTTTGGTTGAGATGATGGATACAACCTGCATGACGCTCTCCGTTTGGCGATGGGAAATCCGAGGGGGAGCGGGTCAGGTCCGGTTGTTGAGGCGTTCGGTGATCCACTGATCAATCTCGACCGAATCCCAGCCCACCGCGCGCACGCCAAGGCGCAACGCCTGTGGAAACTGCCGCTTCTTCATCAGGTTGTAGATGTGGGCGCGTTTGAAGCCGGACTTCGCTTCGACTTCATCGAGCCGCAGGATGCGGCGCTCGTAAGGGGGCAGTACAGGTGCTTGCGACATGGCGGTCACTCCTGAACGCTCAGTGGCGTTTGTTGGCGTGACCTCTATTCAATAGACATGGCTGCGGAAAAACATTGCAAATGCAATCTCCGCGACTGCACATACAAGATGGAAGAATTCAAGCGGCTGCGCTACGCACATTCTTCCTGGCATTGGCGAACTTGCCGTTCAAGGTTCGCTCCGTGATGCCCATGGTGCCGCCATAGTGGGCGAGCAATGCAGTGACGATGGCCTCCTGCGTCTTGAAGCTGGAGTACGGCACGCCCGATGGAGATTGACCCAGCATCAGCGTCAGCATGCCGCCGATGATGTTCAGGTACGTGGTCTCTGCTCGATCACTGATCGCGCACTGCGTGGACGCCAGGAGCACGGCGGACTGCTTGAGCAAGGCTTCGTGCTGCGCTTGCAGTTCGCGCATCTCACGCCGGCTATGGTCCAGCGCGGCCTGCAGAGCCAGCCGCTCCACCAGGATCGCCTGTCCTGTTTCGAGGGTAATGAAGGGATGCGCCATGCGCTCGCTGCGGCTGAACAGGAACCCGGGCCGATGCTCCGGATAGTGGGTGCGCATCCAGCGTTTGAGATCGACGTGGCGGACGGTCAGATCGGGTGAACTCACCAGCTCGGGGTCGTTGAGCGTGATCCCTTCCTTGCCGAAGGGCAGCTCCGAGTTGAGGATGCCGTCGTAGATGCGTTCCGAGTACAGCCGACACTCGTTCCATCGAGGGCAGTCCAACATCTGCGGCAGGCACCGCGGTGATGCGATCGACGCGAGGATCGACGCCTTGTACCGCAACAACCCAGCCCACCGTATGGCAGCTTCGATAGGACGATAGAACACCTTTGATAATGGTGGCTCCTTGTGCATGCTTTCGTCTCCTTTCGGAAGCGCTACATCACCGGCTCCTTTCTTGCCCTGCCAAGGGCTGTTGTGTCGTTATGCCTGAGGCTGATGCCCTGGAACGTGGGCGGAAGAAATCGTGGCATCCGCACAGGTGGTCCTGTCTTGCTCGATGTGCAAGAATCGACCAGTTGCCGGCCCGTCGAGTAACAAAGGAAGAAGCACGCTCGACAATGGCGCTCACGGTGCCAGCGTCATGGGGTGCGTCAAGCCGATCAAGACCGATTCGCTATGGTCTGATATCCCTACGGTTTCACAAGTCGCGCTGCGGTCGCCGTCGTTGCTCAACGTCCAGAGTGACGTAGAGAAAACCACGCGTGTGATGCTTGTTCCGGCATCCTGATATATCGACATAGCATCCAGCGATCATGGGCTGTGGCTAGTTTGAGGCTGTTGCGCGTCGCTCCCACACGGTCGCCAGCCGACCAGGCGATGTGAACATGCGCCCCATCTTTCTTCGCTCGCCGCATGACCTTCATCACGACCAGCCTTGGGCTGTGGTGCGCACTGCATCAACAAACCAAGCGCGGTCTCAACGCTCGATGCTGATGCCATTCCTGACGCAAGAAGACCTGGGCGTGCCAACGGCGTTGCAGCGGCGGGGCTCTGGCAGCGATGTGTTCTGCGTCCGGTGTCAGCGGATGGATAGCAGTCCTTGGACGCTGATGGAAGTTGTTGGATGAACTCTGTTGCCGAGGGCGAAAAACAAGGCTATAATTCAGGCCTTCGCTGCTCACGGCGGCGGAGAAAGTGATTGGGAAACAAGGATTTAGCGCCCTAGTGCCTGTCTCGTTTCCCGCTCCAGATTCGAAAAGGGCCCAGACTTCGGTTTGGGCCTTTTGTTTTGCGCGCCGGCTTGCGCCGGCAGGGCCACAAAGGAACGCAAAGGAACGCAGGCGATGGATAGTGCACTAACCCTGCTGATGGTTGTCGTGGTGTGGCAGGCCCTGCGCGTGCGCTACCAGCGCGGCCGCATTGCCTTGCTGGGACGTCATCTGGGCGGCTTGCAGCTCGAGCGCCACATGGAGACGCTGACGCAGGGCTACACCCGCGCCATCCGCGAGGAATCCGAAGCGCGCCAGCTACAAGTGCTGGAAACCTTCGCCCCGACCGAACGCGCCGTGGCGGCGCAGGTGCGCTCGCTCGCCGACGCCATGCAAAAGGAAAGCCCGCAGGCCGTCCGCATGTCCACGCTTTCGTTGTGCGTGCCGTACATCGAGCGTTTTCTTCCTGCAATGACACGGGATTTTCGCGAACTGCTGCATATCCATGCGGCCGGCTTGCGCCATGTGGTGGACAACGAAGCGCAGTGGGATGCAAAAAAACGCGCATACCATCTCTCGGCGGAGTTGTACCTGCTGCAGCACAGTTGCCATTGGTTCTGCAAATCCCGCGCCGTGGCCGATGCGCGGCTGATGCTGCGGCATCAGGTCAATCATCGGAAAGTCCTGGATTCGGTGTCTGCCGCGACCCGCTCGGCTTATCTGCGCTGGCAGGGTAACGAAAAGCGCTAGGCCTGCCTGCTCCCGAAAGCCAGGGCGCAGTGCCGGAGCCGCTTCGCAATATCGCCCTGCGCGGACGAATCGAAGCCGGGACCAAGCCCCAGCACGGTGAGGATGCCGATCAATGCGCCGCTACGGCCCATGACCGGACATGCAACGGCATTGACGTTGGCAATCATGGTTCCCCTGGCTGCCGCCATGCCCTGGCGGCGCACCTCATCGGCTTGCGCTAGCCGTTCCCGCTGCACTTTTTTCCGGGCCGCGGGCGAGACCCGCCTAAGCTCTCCCTCGAACACCGCCCTGCTTTGCTGTTCAGCAAAAGCGAGCCAGATCAGGCCCGTGGCCGAAGTCAGGATGGGCATGATCGTTCCCAGGCGAGCGTGCACAGTCAAAGGGTGCGCCCCTTGCTCCCATCGGACGATCAAGGCGCCACGCGGTGAAGGCACGGCGAAAAAGCTGGATTCGCCAGTCTCCTCGGACAGCTTGCGCAGCCAGGGCGCGCTGGCATGCTGGGCAGGCAATTCATCCGCGGCCACCAGGCCCAGCTCCATGGCGAAAGGGCCGAGCTCGTACCGCGCGGTTGCGGGATCGCGGTGGACCAGCCCCAGGCGGACCAGGCTCACCAAATAATGATGCAGCCGCGAAGCGCTCACCCCCCCTATCAGGGCGAGCTCCCGCAACTCCATGCTGCGAGCCGAGCCACGCAGGATTTGAAGGATCGCGCCGGCAACCTCCACGGAAGCGACGCCTCGCTGAATTTTCTTCGTCATTTACCAATGGTAAATGCAGATTGGCTTCCCCGATAGCCGGCATGAGAATGGCCCACCACAACAACGACATGACCGTGGAGATGCACATGATTGCCAGGAAAGCCTGTAGCGCCGTCGCGTGGGGACTATTCGCCTGTACAGGGCTGACGGCCCCTTCCCTTGCCGCGGAGTCCTATCCGGATCGGCCCCCGACCTGGATCGTGGGGTATCCCGCCGGCGGCGGCTCCGACTTCCTCGCGCGCAAAGTGGCGCAGCAATTGGGCAGCCAACTGGGGCAGCCGGTGATCATCGAAAACAAGCCTGGCGCATCCACGATCATCGCGGCACAAGCCGCGGCCCGCGCGCCGGCCGATGGCTACACGCTGTTCACCGCGGACAATGGATCCCTGATCCTGAATCCCGCCCTGCATTCCAGGCTGTCTTACAAAGCCGGCGACTTTGCGCCCGTCGGATTGATGGCCCGGTTTCCTCTTCTGCTCGTGACCGACAGCGCCGGCCCATATGCGACTGCGGCAGCACTGATAGACGCCGCCAGGAAGAACCCCTTGCTGATTCAATTCGCCTCCCCGGGTGCCGGCGGCCCCCACCACATGGCGATGGAACTGCTCAAAGCACGCGCGGACTTCCAAGCCGAGCACATCCCTTACAAAGGCGCGGCGCCTGCCGTGCAGGACGTGCTGGCGGGACGCGTTCCCGCCATGATGCTGGATACCGCCACCGCCCAGCCCCACATCCAGGCGGGAAAGCTCAGGCCCCTGGCAGTCGCCTCCGCGTCACGCCTGCCGATCTACCCCGGTGTCCCCACCCTGAAGGAGCTCGGCTATGACGTCGAAGTCTATGCCTGGCAAGGGCTCGTGGTTCCCGCGGCAACTCCGCCGGCCATTCGCGAAAGGCTGGCCAGCGAGCTTCAGAAGTCGCTGGAAAATCCCCGCGTCAAAGCCGCACTGACCGAGTTCGGGCTGGAGGTCACGCCCAGCACGCCGGCAACCATGCAGCGTTTCATTGAATCGGAAACAGCGCTTTGGCAAGCCCTGATTCAAGAGCGCGGAATCAGACTGGAGAACTGAGATGACCCCGCTTAATCTCTTCGTCCGCAATTGCTGGTACGTGGCCGCCTGGAGTCACGAAATCACGACTTCGCTTTTCACGCGCACCATCCTGGGCGAACCGATATGCATGTATCGGAATACAGAGGGCACGCTCGTCGCCGTCGCGGACCGCTGTGCGCATCGAGGCGCGCCCCTGTCGCTCGGACGTATCGAGGGCGATAGCGTTCGATGCATGTACCACGGCTTGAAATTCAACCAGTCCGGCGTCTGCGTCGAAGTTCCAGCGCAGGAGAGAACACCGCCCGGGCTCTGCATTCGAAGCTATCCCACCGTCGAACGCAACAACTGGATCTGGATCTGGATGGGCGACCCGAAAATGGCGGACGCGGCCGACATTGTCGATACCTGGCCGCTCGGCAATGCGGCATGGCCATACCGGCCGGGCTACTACCACTACGCCGCGCCGCACATGCTCATCTGCGACAACTTGCTGGACTTCTCCCACATCGGGTATGTGCATCCGACCACATTGGGAGGCACCGAGAACATCGCGCTGAACCGGCCCAAGGTGACGCGCGCAGCAAACTCGGTGCGCGTGGA
The DNA here is from genome assembly GCF_900496975.1 of Achromobacter veterisilvae. GTDB lineage: Bacteria > Pseudomonadota > Gammaproteobacteria > Burkholderiales > Burkholderiaceae_B > Achromobacter > Achromobacter veterisilvae. The sequence continues at coordinate 19,858 of NZ_UFQC01000055.1, read as the reverse complement.
ACGCTGGTTGCTCGATGAAGTGCCGGCTCCTTTCCATACACGCGTGGCCCAGTTTTCCGGACGAGTGGACCGATGGCATTTCTATGACTTCCACGTGCCCGGCGTGCTGGTGATGCATTCCGGCGTGCAGGCTACCGGCACGGGCGCGCCGGAGGGCCGTATTGCCGGAGCGCTCGAGTTCAGAAGCTGCCAGGCGGTTACGCCGGAAACCACCGCTTCGGCCCATTATTTCTACGCGGTCCCGAGAAACTTCGCCATAGACAATACCGAGGTCACGGAGACCGTCTTCCTGGATATCGTCACGGCGTTCGAGGAGGACCGCGTCATGATTGAAGCCCAGGCACGAAACCTGGAATTCGCGGTCGGTTGGAAGATGAATCCCATCGCAGCGGACGCCGGCCTGGCCCAATTCCGCTGGCTCATGGAAAGACGCCTGCTGGCCGAGCAGGAGCCCAATCCTGCCGATCCGAAGCCGGCATTCTCGACGGAAACGTAGGCATGCCCGACAACCTCCAATCCGGCACCTTGCCCGTGCGCGTATCGCGCAAGACCGTAGAGGCGGCCGATATCGTTTCCTGCGAATTCGTGGCGCCGAATGGCGAATGCTTGCCCCCCTTCTCCGCGGGATCGCACATCGACGTCCATTTGCCCAACGGCCGCGTACGCCAGTACTCGCTGTGCAATTCGCCGTCCGAGCGGCACCGCTACCAGATCTGCGTGCAACGGGTCGCATCCGGCGCGGGCGGCTCCATCGCCATGCACGATCTGGTGGGCGAAGGAGACCGGCTGACCATCAGCCCGCCACGGAATCATTTCCCGCTGGCGAGTCCGAGCGGCCGCAGCATACTGCTGGCGGGCGGGATCGGCATCACTCCCATCATCAGCATGGCCGAACACCTGCACAGCGGAGGTGGCGATTTCGAATTGGTTTACTGCGTCCGCTCTCGAGCGCAAACGGCATTCTATGAACGGCTGCGGCGCGCGCCCTTCGCGGACAAGGTTTGCTTCTACACCGGAGACAGCGATGGTGCGCGGCTATCGCGATTGGACCTGGACGCATTTTTTTCGAGGCGCCCGCGAGAGAGTCATGTCTACATTTGCGGTTCAGCGCGATTCGTCGATGCCGCCTTGAACGCCTCGCGCGGCGCCGGATGGGACGCCGCGGCCCTCCATCACGAGTGCTTCGGTCCGCTGTCGCCCGCTCAGGATGAGCGGGCGTTTGAGGTGCAGATCGCCGGCACCGGAAAAATCATCGCCGTTCCCTCCGGAAAATCCATTTCCCAAGCGCTGGCGGAAAGCGGCCTGCAAGTGCCGACGTCATGCGGGCAAGGTATCTGCGGCACCTGCCTGACCGGGGTACTGGAAGGAAAGGTGGATCATCGCGATTACGTGCTGTCCGAGGAAGAACGGGCGCGCCATGACCAGATGGCCCTATGCTGTTCAAGGGCCCATTCCGCGCGGCTCGTGCTGGATTTGTGATGCCGCGCGGCGCCCAGTCCCCCCGGGCGATTTCCGCTGAAAATCCTTGAGACAGGATCGTCGGGCTAGGACGCGCCGGCCGCCGCCAGCAGATGCTCATCGTCGACGACCGTCGGCCGTTGCTGGGCATTGAACCCTTCCGTGAATATCGCGTCCGGCTTCGCCCCCAGCCGCAAGGCCGCGTCGACGCTTGCCGTAACGAAGGCGGGACTGCCTGCCGCGAATACGGTGTGCTTCGACAGGTCCGCCAGCACGCCGGGCAGCACCTCGCCGACGCGGCCGGCAAGGCAGCCGTCGCGTGCTTCCCGGGTCAGCGTGACCCGGTAATCGAATTTCCGGTGCTTGGTGCGCCACCACGCCAATAGTCCCAGTCCGTACACGTCCGCATGCGTGCGCGCCGAGACCACCAGCATGACCGGCTGCCGGAATCCGCGGCGCATGGCGGCTTCGGTCAGGGCAAGGATCGGAGCCAGCCCGGTTCCCGCGGCCAGGCAGAGTATGGGAGAGTCCACGGCGGGATCCCCGATGAACGTGCCGTACGGCCCCGAGAGCTTGATGCTGTCGCCCGGCATCAGCGTTTCATGCACCCATGAGCTGGTGGCGCCGCCGTCCAGCCGGGCGACCTGCAAGACCAGTTCTCCGTCGGGACGCGGGGCATTCGAAATCGAATACGCCCGCGGCGCGATTCCGGCGCCGGGATCCCCGAGCATCACATACTGGCCGGGCCAATAGCGCAGGGGCTTGCCCAATGGCCGCAAGCGCAACTCCACGACGCGCGGCGTCAGTTGCCGCTTGTCCGTCACGACGAACAACACGTTTTCGCGAGGCGGAAAGAGCTTGGGCCGCGCATCGGCCGTTCCCCATTCGATCTCGAGGCTGTCCGCCAGCGGCTTGGCCATGCACATCAGGCCATAGCCCTGGGCGCGCTCCTCGGCGGTCAACGCCATGTCGAGCACGGTGCCCTGGTCGAAGGCGCCGGCAAGCACCTTCACCTTGCATTCGCCGCAGGCGCCGGCCCGGCAGTTGTTCGGTAATGCGTATCCCGCCCGCTCCAGCGCGGTAAGCACCGTGTCCCCGGGCGAGCACTCCACCGTCCTGCCGGACGGCTGTATCGTAATGATTGCCATGTCTTTCGGCCGCTCCCTGTGCGGCCGGCGCGTCGCGGTATCCGCACGCCGGCCGCCACGCCATATGGTCAGAACACGGGAATGATGTCTTCCAGGTCCACGTCCGACACTTCCTGGCCCGTTATGCCGACCTCGGGAATGGCGGGGAACGGAATGTTGTACCGGTCCAGGACGCTTTTCAGGTTGATCATCGCGTTGCGCCAGTTCTCCAGCTTGACTTCGTAGCTGGGGATGCCGAAGCCCGCGGCGCGGGCCACCTCCTCCGCCTCCCGCTGGTTCGCGATGAAATCGGCGGGAAGGTCCCAGAACTCCATCGGCGGCTCGAACAGCACGGCGGACAGGAACAGGTAGCCGGCGCGGATCTGCTTGGTCACCACGGCCTTGATATCGTCTTTGAGGCCAGGGTAGTCGCGCTCCATGACGGCCATGCAAATGGCCATGTGGCGGCCCTCGTCCCGCCCGATGTTCTTGAAGCCTTCCTTGAACACGGCTTCGCGGGAGTTTTCGTACATCTGCTTGAAGATCGTCGCGGCCGCGATTTCGCCCATCAGGAAAGAACTGAACAGCACGGCGAGATCGTATTTCGGCACGGCCTTCTTGTAGCCGGTCCAGTAGCGGGAGCCGTTGAAGTACAGCCACTGCGCGTTCTTCTGCAGCCGCTTGCCCAATTCGGTCTTGGGCGTGTACGTCAGGGGGTCGGAATGGCCCAGCAGGCGCGTGATCGCCAGGCCGCACATGATCTCGTGATTCTGCTCGTCGCGCGTGACGGAGAAGAAGCATTTGCGGACGACGTCCTCTTCGTGCACCTCGTAGGTCTTGATCAGGGCCTCCGCGAACACGGGCGGCGCCGAGGCGTCGAACACGGACAACAGCGTCCACCAATACGCGATCGACTCGCGCTCTTCCCAGGTATAGCTTTCGAGATCCAGGGTGTCCCAGGGCAGCTTCTCCGGGTCCCAGTTCTCCCGCAAGGATGCCTCCCAGACTTCCTGCAGCTTCTTGGTCTTACAGACCCAGGACAACGGATATACGTTGGGCTGCTCTATCGGGGGCGGCAATTCCTGTGTGGCTGCATAACGTTGCTTTTCCATGTCTACTCTCCTCCTTGATCGTGCTTGGCACAGTTCAATCGCATAGCGTCGCGACCGGATTAAGTGATACTAAATTTATTGGAAATATGATTTTTTTGTATCATTTACTCTGGTGGAGAGTATGGAACCAGAGCCTTGGCGGTGTCCATCAACGCAAAGCCGAAACCTTGATATAGATCAACCCGGGGCCGCCAATGCGTCCGATGCCAAAGACCTCGAATCGAGGCGGCCAACGCGCCTGCGCATGTATCTCTGGAGGCCGCTGGCATTTCGCGGAAAATTGGGTATACTTCCGCCTCGCTTGCCAGAAGCCGGTGCCGATCGCAAAGATCGCGAACGGGCCGAGGCACAGCATTGCGGGAGTAGCTCAGTTGGTAGAGCGCAACCTTGCCAAGGTTGAGGTCGCGAGTTCGAGACTCGTCTCCCGCTCCAAGTTTTGATCTACAGACTTCCACTGACGTCTGTAAGTCATTGAAATTAGGGGCTTCGGCCCCTTTTTTCATTCCAGCCAAAGCCACGGAAATCCACCGACAGCCAGCGTTTTTGAGGCCAAAATTGAGGCCAGAGAATGCGGGTGGTGCCGGTTCCGGGTTGTTGCTGGGGTTGGATCGGGATGACCAGCAGCATTGAGCCTAAGTCTCACGACTTAGGAGTTTGATGATGGCACTCTCTGATCTGACCGTGCGGCAAGCCAAGGCCGCCAAGAAAACCTACAGCATCCCCGATACCGATGGCCTCGGCCTGGTGGTCGCCCCCACCGGCGGCAAATCGTGGCACCTGCGCTACTACTGGCTCGGCAAGCAAAAACGCATATCCCTGGGCAACTATCCCGAGATCGGCCTGCGCGAAGCCCGCACCTTGCGCGACGAAGCCAGGGCGCTCCTGGCCCAAGGCATCAACCCCCACACCGACCGCAAGCAGAAACGGCATGCGGTCAAGCTGGCCTCGGACTACACATTCAAGGCAGTCTTCGATGCTTGGGTCGAGCACCGCGCCAAGGAACTCAAGGAAGGCCGGAACAGCACACTGTCGCAGATCAAGCGGATCTTCGAGAAAGACGTGCTGCCCAGCCTCAAGCAGATGTCGATCTATGACATTCGCAGGCCGCAACTCCTGGGCGTCCTGGCGCGGATCGAGAAGCGCGAGGCCTTCACCACTGCCGAAAAGGTCCGGACCTGGCTGGGGCAGCTATTCCGCTATGCGCTCGTCATCGTCGAGGGCATGGAGGCCAATCCGGCCACGGACCTGGACGTAGTGGCCGAGCCCAAGCCCGCGGTGACCCATAACCCCTACCTGCACCTGCCCGAGCTTCCCGAGTTCCTCCAGAAGCTCAGGCTCTACAACCCGCGCGGCTGGCAAACCCAGCTCGGTATCCGCCTGCTGTTCTTGACCGGCGTGCGCACCGGCGAACTGCGGCTGGCGACCCCGGATCAGTTCGACCTCGACCGTGGGCTTTGGATCATCCCCCCGCAGATCGTCAAGCAGCTTCAGGACGAGATGCGCAAAGCGGGGAAGCGGCCGCAGGACGTACCGCCCTACATCGTGCCGCTGTCCCTTCAGGCCATCGAGATCGTGCGCTACCTCCTGGGGGTGATGCGGCCCGCCCAGCGCCACCTGCTGACGCACCGCAGCGAACTCAAGAAGCGCATCAGCGAGAACACGCTCAACGCCGCCTTGAAGCGGATGGGCTACGAGGACAAACTGACCGGCCACGGTATTCGTGGAACCATCTCGACGGCACTCAACGAGATCGGCTATCCCAAGATTTGGGTGGACGCGCAGCTTTCGCATTCCGACCCAAACAAGGTGAGTTCGGCCTACAACCACGCCAAGTACGTGGAACCGCGCCGCCGGATGATGCAGGACTGGGCCGACCGCCTCGACTTGCTCGAACAGGGCCAAGTCGAAGCGGCCAGCGCGCACCTCACTATCCACATCGAGGGCGTACCGGCCATGGCGGAGGAGGACAAGCCCGACGCCATCGTTGCAGCTTCCTCTGCGCCTCCCGTTCCGCCGGTGGTGGCCACCCCCATCGTCGTGACGCCGAACGAAGGGGGCATCACCTTCCAACGGTTGTCGCAGGTGCCGCCATCCCCGACTCATGCGCCAGAACCCGAGGTGTCGGCCATCCAGCGCGAGCGCGAGGAAATGCTGGCCATCTACGAATCGCCGAGCAGTCTGCCGGTGCCCCTGTTCGGCAAGTTGGCTGGAAAGTCCAAGGACCAGATCAACCGCGAGTTGAAGGCGGGCAAGCTGCTCTCCATCAGCCTGGGCAACCGGGGGCAGCGAGTTCCCGATTGGCAACTGGTGCCGCTCAAACACAAGCTGGCCCAGGTGCTCATGCGCCAGTACCCCCAGGCGGATTCATGGGAGCTTTACCGCATGCTGACCCAGCCACATCCCGACCTGGGTGACCGCGCGGCCATCGACATCGTGACGCCAAGCAATCTGGGCATGGTGGTACAGATCATCGCAGGCAGCGAGCCACATGCGAATGCTCCCGAGGTCGTACCGCCGCGGCCTATCTCCGAAGAGGTGCGCCAGAGTGTTCGCCGGCTGATGGAGAGCGCTGTCGCCTTGGACGGCGCATAGGGTTACAGCCCTCGCGGGGGCCTTACGGCCCCCGCGCTACATCTGCACCGCCTGCATGAGTTCGCTCAGCACGCTGTGCGGGAGCGAAGGACACGGCGCCGGTATGCGCCGTCGAGAAATCGAGCAGACGATCATGCATGTCCAGCAGATCGCCGGACGCCTGGCGTCTGCACATCAGGGAACGCTCAGCGCGGGCGCGCTATCGGGTATTCGATTGGACTGCACTATCCTTGGCTACCTGCATCGCTCTGCGCTCGAACCGCTCAGAAACCGCGTTAGTTCGTCCTTTGAGGCGCTGCAGATGAGTCACGACCTCGTAGGGCCCCTCGGCCAGCGGCCGGGCGGTGATCCCCCATGCATCAGCGCGCTCGATGCGCGATTGCGCGGTGATCCCGACACCATAGCCAGCGCCGACCCATAGCGCCAACATGTCGAACGAGGTCACATGCTGGACGCTCTGCCGGCTTAAAGACGGGAGGGATGACAGCCGCTGATCCAGTAGTGAGCAGCTTTCTGCCGGCCAGCGAAACACGGGGTAGTCCAAAAGTTCGGCGATCGTAAGCTTTGTCTGGGCGAGCAAGGGGGACCACAATGGCATGGCAACAGCGATGTTCTCGATCCACAAGGGTTGGCTTTTCAGAGACGGAGCGCTTACGGCCCGAAGCGACATTCCTGCGTCGTAACGACCTTCATCAATGCCCGTCACCAGGTCGTCACTTGATGTCTCAAAGAACGCGATAGTGATTTCCGGCTCTTCCGCGCGTTGCAGGGCGAGAAGCGAGGAGAAGCATGAGGATGGCACCCCAGGTGCTATCGCAAGCCTGAGATGGGGAAACTGGCTGGTGGCATCATGCATGCGAGCCCCCAAAAAGTGTTCTGGCCGAGTAGGTGAACTTGCATCGTGGTCAAGAGTGAAGTTTAACGCCGTTATCTTTAACGTGGTTAATTTTGGCAGATTGTTTGACGCTTCTGCTAATGCAGAAATCAACCATTCAGCCAGGCCGTCCTTCTGGCACAACAACGTATGAATCCGCAGCGGCGACAGCTTTCGGACAGGCCGTGCGCGCTGCGCGCGTCGCACAAGGAGTCGCGCAAGACGAGTTCGCATCTCGGGCAGGCATTTCGCGCTCGCACATGGGCAAGATCGAGCGTGGAGAGCACGTGCCCACGCTGCCCCTCATACTGAAAATTTCAGTAGCACTTGGGATAAGCGCGGCTGAATTGATGGCGGCCACCGAGCGCAATCTTCGTGCCGAAACCGATCTTTGAGGGTGTCTGCCAGCGGGGCCTTCAGCCGCTCGCAGAGTCACGTAGGCGAACGATGAACCGCTCCAGCGAAGCCGACAAATCACTGCTGTCGGCCCGCAGCAAGTAAGTCGTGATGACGGCTGAATCGATGGCCAGGGGACGGATCACCACGTCCGGGCGTTGGCAAACCGGAATCTTGCTCGCCGCGAGAAAGCCGATACCGTAACCAGCACCGACCAAGGTGAGCATCATGTCCAGCGAGGACACCTCCTCGACGACGTTCAACTTGTGCTCAAGCACCTGCAGCAGTCGTGTCAGTTCCCGGCAGTAGCCCTCGCACGCATGGGGATCGCACAAGACCAGTGGATGGATCCCGACTTCTTGGAGCGGGACCTTTTTGTGGGCGAGCAGTGCGTGCCGTGCCGGCACGGCAATGACCAATGGATCTCGCCAGATGGGCTCAGCCCGTATGTCGTCGCCGACGTCGGCCGTATGCGCGAATCCGATCATGAAATCCCCGGACCGCAGGCCGCGCAACTGCTCGGCCAGCGGAACCTCGGACAGCCGTATCTCGATCTCCGGCTCCTCCGCGCGGCACCGGGCCAGAAATGCCGACAGGCGAGCATCGATTGCCCCGTCGGAAATCGCGATGCGCAGACTGCCTCGCAAACCTGCTGCCACGGCCTGGGCGTTTTCGCGTGCCTGTTCGAGCACGGTGAACAATCTGCGGATATCTTGAAGAAAGACAACACCCGCCGACGTCAGCACGGTTCCACGGCGGTTCCGGTCGAACAGCACGACCCCTAGCTCGTCCTCCAGTTCTTTGATGGCACGGGACAAGGGGGGCTGTTCGATGTGCAGGCGCTCGGCGGCGCGCGTGAAATGCAACTCTTCAGCCAGGGCCATGAAATAGCGCAGATGTCGTAATTCCATGGTCTCAGCCCCCCCATGCCGAACCGGCAGTCGCGTGCTACGCCCGTATGTAGATCCATCCCGCTTGCTGCATGCGCGCCATCTCGATAACAGCAGGCCCGTCCAGTACTTCGAGCGGCTCTCTGTTGTCCCTGCCGATCCGCGAAAGTGTGTTCGGGCATACCCAGGTGAGCGCGTCGAGGTCGGAAGGTGCCGTGTCCAGGGCGGCGGCGACGGCTTGCGCGTTCGCAACGATGCGCACATCGGCATCGGGCGCCGCGCGCTTGAGATTGGTTGCATTGCTTCGCGCACGCTCAAAGGCTTCTGCCGTCGGTGCGTGGAGGATCACTTTCAATGTGGGGCGCTGGGTGTCTTGGGTCATGGTCGGTCGGTGGTGCAGTCAGAAGGGTTGTTCACGGGCGCATCTGCTGGGATGCGGATTTCAAGGCGCTTTGCAGCATCTCCTCGATGGAGGGGTGGTAGTACGGCATGGCCAGCAGATCGTTGACGGTCTGCTTCGCCTGGATCGCCCAAGCGATCAGGTGCGCCAGGTGCTCGCCTTGCGTCAGGAGCATGCTGGCACCGAGCAAGGCGCCTGAGCCGGGGTCGGCATAGATGTGCAGCAGGTTTTCCGGAGCACCAAGAATCTTGGAGCGCCCGTTGCCGCTGCCTTCCGCGGTGCCGACGACCGCGCCTTCCTGCACCGCCGCCTCGTAGGTCATGCCGACTGCGCACGCATCCGGGTCGGTGAACAGGATCGTGATCGGCACGCGCCGGGATGCGCCCGGCCAACTTTCGCCGCGCAAGCTCGCCAGTGCGGCTTGCGCTGCCATCTGACCCTCGTCCGCGGCCTCGTGCATCAGAGGGCGATCCGGCTGCACATCGCCTGCGAAGAAAATCGGCACCTGGGACGGCCCGCAGGCCTGCATGGTCGCGGGGTCGATGCTCGGTCGGCCAGCCTGATCCAAGGAGATGCCGGCCGCGGCGAGATCGAGCGCCTCGGTATTGGGTTGTCGTCCCGTCACGACGAGAAGCCGATCCACGAGCGCGTCGCGCTCGCCGGCGCGCATGCGCACCTGGTCGCCTTCAAGGCTGACTTCGACGGCGGCGCCCAACCACATCGGCAACTCGGTCTCGAACCTGGCGATCGCCCGCTCCAGGACATCGGGGTCCTGGATGCCGCCGATGGCGTCTTTCTGGTCTGCCGCGACCACCTGCACATCCAAGCGAGACAGGGCCAGGCCGAGTTCCAGCCCGATGGCGCCCAGTCCCAGGATTCCCATCCGTGCGGGCAGGACGCCCAGGTCGAACAGGGTATCGGTGGTCAGGATGCGGGAGGCAACGCCGTCGAGCGCTTTGGGGACCACCGGGCGAGAGCCCGTCGCCACGATGAAGGCGCTGGCCTCGATCCGTTGTTCACCTGCCTGCAAGATGCCCGGCGCGACGAAGCGCGCTTCGGCCATGATCAGGCTCTCGCCAGCCGCCTTGCGCGTGCGCTCCGCGGCGGCGCCGGCCAGCGCATCCCTGGTCTGGCGGGCGTGGGACCATAAGGCCTGCGGCCCTTGGGTCGATGGCGTGGCGCTCGCTGCCAGTGCCTTGGCGACCTTCCAGTGCATGCCGGCATGCAGGGCCGCCTTCGAGGGCATGCATCCGACGCGCGCGCAGGTCGTCCCCAATGGCCCCCGATCGATCAGAACCACCTGTTTGCCTGTCGCTTTCAGCGCATGGAATGCGGTGCTGCCAGCGGTTCCCGCGCCAATGATGGCGACATCTACTTTCCTTGTCTGCATTGAATTTTCCCGTCCACAATCAATTAATCGAACATCGGACCTCTAGCCAACATTGCGCATGAGCATGAGGGCCGCCACGGCCACGCAGGTGATCGAAAACACCCGCTGGAGCATCTTTGAGGGAATCCTGCGTGCCAGAACACGGCCGAGCGACATGCCCACGAGCGCCGTGAGAACGAATGTCCAGGCGGGCGCGGTGAGCGTCATGCCATGACTCCACGCGATGAACACGGTTACAGCGGACAGCAGCGCGATCACCATGAGCGAGGTCGCGACGATGCTGTGCATGCGCAGCTCGCTGAAATGCGCCAGAGCCGGGACGATGATGAATCCGCCGCCCACCCCCAACATGCCCGTGGCCAAACCGGAGACGATGCCGATGCTCCCCAGCGTGGTCGCTGTTCGCACGTTCCAGACGAAGCGGCCGGTGTCCTTGGAGATCTTGCAGACCCGGGCTGGCTCGTCAGCCAGATCGTCCTGCGTCTGGCTGCCGCGAGATGACATGAACATCCGGTAGGCCACCACGAGCATGATGGCGACGAAGATCAGGTTCAGCCATCGAGGCGAAAGCCAGTGGGCAAACTGCACGCCCAGCGGAGCCGTCACGGCGCCGGCAGCCGCCAACATCATCGCTGCCTTGTACCGAACTACCCCCTGGCGCAAGCCCTGCAAAGCGCCCAGGGTCGCCGCTGCTCCCACGGCGAGCAGCGCCACGGGCGCGGCCTGACGGATGTCCATGCCCAGGCCGAACACCAGCGCCGGCACCGCGAAGATGCCGCCGCCGGCGCCAGTCAATCCCAGCACGGCTCCGATGATGAGGCCCAGCACTCCACCCGTCAGCGAGAGCATAGTGAATGATCCTTTGTGCAATTTCCGTTGAGCAGCCTGAGATGCGGGCTGAGAGAAGCGGCCATCAGGTTCGGCGCCTGGGCGGCTGGTTCAGCGCGGCCCCAGCACTTCACCCAATTGCGCCCCTCGCGGCATGCCGTTGTACTTCTTGAGGATCCCATTGGGGCCGCGTACAACGATGCCGGGCGTCCCCCGGAAGCCGGTGCTCGCCATGAGTGCCAGGTTGTCATCGAGGATCTTGCGCACATCGGCAGGCACGCTCTTGGCTGGCGTAATCCCGCCCTGGCCAAACTGCCGCTCGTTCGTCAACAACGCCGCACTCCGGTCAGGCGCGCCAAGAATGGCCGCGGCTTTGGCCGGGCTGTCATCCTTGATGATGCCTACCAGAATGTGCCGCAACTGGACCTTGCCGGAATCCACCCAGGGGCGTGCAGCTTCCCAGAAGGCGTTGCAATAGGGGCAGTTGGCATCGCTGAAGGTGTAGATGACGCGCGGCGCATCTGCCTTGCCGTCCAGCACCCAGGTGGACGACTGCAGCTGCGACCATTCCTTGTCGCTGACCGGCTTGGCGGCCAGCTTTTCCAGGTCCGCTTCGTCCATTGGCTCGCCCTTGGCGTTCAGGCGAGTTCCCACGATGGCATTGCCATCGCTCGTGATGTACACGGCAATGGGCCGGTCACCCGCGACGGCAGCGAAGGCGCGCAGACCGCCGCCGACCTTGAATTCCTGCGTGACGGTCAGGCCCTGACCTTCCAGCGCCTTGAGGACGGCCGGCTTGTCAGCCGTCTCTGCCTTGCTGCAGCCGGTGACCACCATGAAGCTGGCGGCCAGCAGGAACGAAATGTGCGAGCGTTGTGCAAACATGGTTACTCCTTGTCTGTCTTGATCTGTTGGGCTGGCGCGAATCGGCGCGACACCGTGTGTTTGAGGCTGGCCATCGTGAGTTCGCCCAGATGGGTATCCACCAGGCGTCCTTGCTCATCGAAGAACAAGGTGGTGGGCAGGCCTCGCGATGCGACGGCCTGCATGGTCTGGGAAGCGGGGTCGAGCAGCACATCCTTGAGATGCAGGCGTTCGCTCTCAAGAAAGGCGCGGGCTTGCTGGGCGCTCTCTCCCTGGTTGACCATGACAAAAGCGATATCGGGATACTGCGCTTGTGCCTGCTCGAACACCGGCATCTCGCGACGGCATGGTGGACACCACGACGCCCAGAGGTTGAGCACGACGGGCCGCCCAGCATAGGAATTCAGGACGACTGGCTGTTCATCGAGCGTTGCGAGCGTCAACGCTGGCAACGGCGGTGCCGAGCGCTGCAGCAGAGCCAGTACGCCCCCGGTAGCAAACCAGGCTGCGAGTCCGACCGCAACTCCCGCCAATACAGGCCGGCGCAATGCCCGAACCGCACGGGTGCGCCACCAGATGAGCGCCAGCGCTGCCAGGACACCGACCCACCACGAAAAGCCTTGGTCGCCAATGGAAATCATGGACATCGGCGACTGCGCGTACTCTTCCCACCATTGCGCGATGTAGCCGAGGCGAGCCGCCACAAACCCCACAAAAGCGGCGTCCAGCAACATTCCGCCGGCCGCCTTGTACGGAGAGTCGGGCAACCGCTTGGCAACCATGCGCGCCACCGCCCAGGCCAGCAGGACGGCCAGGAAGACGGCAACGACTTGGACGGAGAACGGACCTACGCTGATCATCAGGAACCTGCCTTGTCCAAGCGCACCAGGAAGGCGCGGGCATCGATCTCACCGACGACGCGCAGGTCCCGGCGTTCCGTACCGTCCGGGCCAACCAGAATGAGCGTGGGCGGCCCCATGACACCCCAATGCTTGAGCAAGGCCTGATCGGTCGCATCATTGCGCGTCACATCTGGTCGCACGACCTGCATCCGGGCCAGGCGGGACGCGACGGCGGGGTCGCCGAATACGTTGCGTTCGATCACATGGCAACTGACGCACCAGTCGGCGTAGAAGTCGATCAGGGTCCATTGGCCGCGCGAAGCGGCCTGTGCCAAATGCGCATCCACGTCCTCGACCGATTTCGCCTGCAGGTAAGCGACGCCGCCCGCCGCCGGTGCTGGCGAAGTCGAACCACCGCGCAGGTGGGCCAGCGGCTGCAATGCCGATTCGCCGCCAGAGGCCGCGCCGACCAGCATCAGGATGGACCACAAGCCGGCGAAGACGGCGCCGGACCGCAGCGACCATGCCAGCCGATGCTTCGCTGCCACGGCCTGGCCCCACGCGATCAGGCCAATCGCCACCGACAAGACCCATGCGCCCCACAGAACCAGGCTGACCGTGCCGGGCAGGAAGCGCGTCAGCATCATCACGGCCATGCCCACCATGACGTAGCCGAATGCCACGCGCACGCGGTCCATCCACGCGCCAGGCCGTGGCAGGACCCGGGCACCGAACACGGCGATGGCCAGCAGGGGCAGTCCCATGCCCAAACCCAGCGCGAACAAGGCCATGCCACCGTAGACCGCGCTGCCGGTCTGCCCGATGTACAGCAATGCGCCTGCCAATGGAGCGGTCATGCAAGGCCCGACCAGAAGCGCCGAGAGGAAGCCCAGCGCCGCCGCGCCGGAGATGCTCCCGCCCGAGCGATCTCTACCGGCGGATTCGACCCGATTGATCAGCGCCGAGGGCATCTGCAGCTCGAACAGGCCGAACAGTGAACTCGCCAGGACCAGGAACAAGGCTGCAAACGCTCCGAGCAGCCAAGGCGATTGCAGTGTGGCTTGCAGGTTGGCCCCGGCCAAGCCAGCGGCCACGCCCACCGCGGCGTAGGTGCCCGCCATCGCCAGGACATAGGACAGAGAGAGGAAGAAAGCCCGCCGCGGCTTGGCCTGGCTGCCGACGACCATGGTGGAGACGATGGGGATCATCGGGAGCGAGCATGGTGTGAAAGCGAGCAGCAAGCCGAAGCCAAAAAACAGCAGTGTTCCCCACACGGGGCCCAATGCTGCTAGGCGCTGCGCTGCCGCTTGATCCTCTGCCACCTCGGTAGCTCCGCCCAAGCTGACTGTGTTGGTGGAGGTCAAAGCCGAACTCCGCTGTACGGAGTCATTGCCGGTCGGGGATGTGCCGGCCACCACTGCCGGCAATGCCACATTCATGGTCTGCGGCGGATAGCAGATACCTGCCTCCGCGCACCCTTGCCAATGCAGTGTCAGCGGGCCGGGGGCGGTGGCGGGAAAGCGCAGATTGAGGGCATCGCCCGTATAGATTTCCGTATCGCCAAAGAATTCGTCGTGTTTGGCTGTTCCTGCCGGAAGCGTCAGGCTGACTTCATGGCCCTGCGCATCGACCAATTTGATGGCATGGCGATAAACGTAATAACCATCGGCGACATGCCCGGTGGCCGAGAACGAATCGCCCTGCTGCTGCGCAGGGTCCAGCTTAAAGACCTCTGTAACGTCCAGAAATTGACGTTCGCTACTATCCCTGGAGGAAAACAGACCATCCGCCCACGCACTGCCTACCGCACAACAACACAGTAGAAAGATCGCTACTACGCGCCGATAAATAGCCAAATCTGAGTCCTCCAAGCAAAGCTGCCTAGATCATGCGCCGACCCGATTAAGCGAAACTAAAGGCTAGCCGTATAGACTCAGAGCACAGAGATGCTATTACGGTTGTGTATGTGGCTCTGCTGATTGACTATGGCCAAGCTGTGCCTGCTCCGTTCGAGCCCGTTCAATACCAGCCGCTACCACGTTTGCCGCCTCGGAATCAGACGGCATCATCTCCAGCAGTTTCTGCCAGTGCATGATGGCGGTTTGATAGTCCCAGCTTCTTGTGCTCGGCTAAGCCAACCTCGTTTAACGCTTCTAGCGCGTGTTCCGTAGATACTGACTCACCTGCTATTGCGGCGGCGGCGAGCAGGTTCTCCAAGGCATTGATATCTTCTTTAAGCCCAATACCATGGCCGCTATAAATCACGTCCCGTTGGTATTCGCTTCGCCGGCTATGCAGGAGGCCTCCATTCCACAAAATTCTGCCGACATCTGGTGTTGCGAGGCCGGCCAGCATCCTCAACAGCGTGGTCTTCCCGCTGCCGTTCTCGCCCTGCACCGATAGGCAATCGCCCGGCGCAATCCGGAAAGTCAAATATGCAAACAAGCGGCGCCCCCCGCGGACGCCACCCAGATCAAGAGCTTCAAGCATGGGCCGGTTAATAATTCATGCACGTGGGTTTCGCCACGAAGTGCGCCCTCAAGGGGCAATCTTCGACATCATGCCTTCTCCCGATTAACTGAAAATTAGCAGGAACTTACCTCCCACCTTACTGTCGTTTCTGGCCTAACATAAGCGTGTCACACGAGCAAAATCAGGTTGGTAGACCCCATGCGAATACTGTTGGTAGAAGACGACGAACTCATCGGACGGGGGATCGCGGCCGGTTTGCAAAAGCACGGCATCGCGGTGCATCACGTCGGAACGGCAGCAGAGGCCGAGGCCACGCACTCGGAAGATACCTTTAATGCCCTAGTGCTTGATCTCGGTCTGCCTGACCGGGACGGCATGGAATTGCTGGCCAGCATGCGAGCTGTCGAACCTCAGCTACCAGTCCTGATCCTCACCGCACGGGACGCCATCGAGCACAGGCTCAAAGGGCTGCATGAAGGTGCCGACGACTACATGGTCAAGCCGTTCGATCTGCGGGAACTGGCAGCTCGGTTACACGCGCTGGTCAGACGCACGCAAGGCCGTGCGGCCCAGGTGATCTCGGCTGGCCCCCTGCGATTGGAGCCGGAGAGCGGAATGGCCTGGTTCCAAGGCGAGCCCGTGACCTTGTCGCGTCGCGAAGTGGATCTGCTGGCCCATCTCGCCAACGCCGATGGCCGGTGGGTGGCACCCGACATGCTAAACGAGCGCTTGTACGGGCTCGGGGATGAGATCGGCAGCAATGCACTCAACGTGCATATCCACAACATTCGCCGCAAGCTCGGCGCCGACGCGATCGAGACAGTTCGCGGGCTCGGCTATCGGCTAGGCTGGAGGATCGCGTCATGAGCCTGCGCCTACGCGCCGTTCTGATCGCCGGTATTTCGTTGCTGGTTCTGTGGGGCGCTGCCGCAGGCTGGATGATGCGCGGCGTCCATTCTAATCTCGATCGAACCCTCGACGGCCGCCTTGCCATGTCCGCACGCATGGTGTCGGGGCTGCTTGAGCGCGCGGCGCTGGCTCCGAACTCGGCGGCCGCCGACTTCACCGAGGCCGTGCGCGTCAGCGGCAAGGAAGGGATCGCGTGCGAAATCCGATCCTTGCAGGGGGAGATTTTGGCACGCACGACCACTGGGCCTCATTCGGAATTCGAGTCACTCCCGGCGGGCTTCAGCACACGAGACGTTCTAGGACACCAGTGGAGAGTCTACGTTCTGCGCGCCAATGGCTACCAGATCACTACGGCAGATCGCGTGGACCAACGGGACATGCTGATCAACGAATTGTTAAGCGTGGCTGGCGTGCCATTTCTGATTGCCTTTCTTGGCGGTTTGGCGGCACTTTGGATCGGCATCGGCCGGGGGCTGTCCCCGCTGAAAGCTCTTTCACAACAGTTGCGCGACAAACACGCGGACGATACCTCCCCGATTGCCGTCAACCATTCGCCTTCTGAACTCCGTCCGGTCCTGGATGCGATGAATGGGCTTCTCAGGCGCCTGGCACGAGCGCTCTCCAGCCAACGGGCATTTACCGATGCCGCGGCGCACGAACTGCGCACTCCGTTGACCGTAATCGACACGCACTTGCAGGTAGCCCAGATCAGCGAGGGCGACGAAGTGGCGTCCTCGCTTTCCAGTGCGGAGGAAGGGGTAAAACGCCTGCGGCGCACGCTGGACCAGATGATGATCCTCGCGCGTGCTGAGGCACCCGCCGACGAGGCAGATGGCTGCACTTCGGTTGCAACGTCCGTCCGTAGCGTGCTGGACCAGTGGCGGGTTGACGAAGGCGAACGTTTGTCGCTGAACATCAACGGTGAGGACATTGGAACTCCCGTGCCGAAGTCGATGTTGGAAACGGCGATTCGCAATCTGGTTGATAACGCAATGCGGTACTCGCCCAAAGACGCGAAGATCGATGTCGATGTGTTCTTGGACCATCGCGCGCAGCGGTGCCTAGTTACTGTATCGGACCGTGGCCCTGGACTCACTACCGAACAGGCATCCCAAATTGGGCAGCGCTTCTGGCGTGGCGACCAAGGCCGGAAAAGCAAGGATGGCTCCGGCTTGGGCATCTCGATTGTGCGGGCGATCGCGGAGCGGTTTGGCGGCACCCTCGAATTAAAGCCCAGGGAAGGTGGCGGCTTGGTCGCGGAGATTTCCCTGCCTGCTTCAAAGTGCTGAGGGAAATAGCTCTTTTCTCAATAGCTGAATCGCCCCGGGTTTCGCGGAGGCCATTTGGTTAAAGTAAACCGGCCTCTTCGGCGGTTCTGTCGAGTTGGCTGTAGTAGTTTGCCTCAGCCTCGGCGGGCGGGATATAGCCGATCGATGAGTGCAGGCGTTTATGGTTGAACCAGGCGACCCATTCCAAGGTGGCCAGCTCGACGGATTCCCTGCTTTTCCAGGGCGCACGACGGTGGATCAGTTCGGCTTTGTACAGGCCGTTGATCGTCTCGGCCAAGGCATTGTCGTAGCTGTCGCCCCGGCTACCGACCGAGGGCTCGATGCCGGCCTCGGCCAGCCGTTCGCTATAGCGGATGCTCACGTATTGCGATCCCCTATCGGAGTGATGGGTCAGAGAACCGTCATTGCCGGGCTGACGAGCATACAGGGCCTGCTCCAGCGCATCGAGTACGAAGTCCGTCGTCATGGACTTGCTCACGCGCCAGCCGACGATGCGCCGGGCGTAGACGTCGATGACGAAGGCCACGTACAGCCAGCCCTGCCATGTCGAGAGTGGAGTAAGAGACCGGGCGTAGTCGAGCTATCTCCCGGCCTCTCCTCCCCGAACCGGACTTGCACCTCTCAGCGCATCCGGCTCTCCGTTCAAGCGTTGCTCATAGCAAAGGCGACATCGGGATAGCGTGACTCGATGGTACTGCGTGCCTCATCGCGCAGGATGTACGGATTCTCCGACGGGTTACGCCACCTGAATTGCCCCTTCCGGCTGGTAACAAGACGCCGAAGCGCCACCGCCCCGTACCAACCCCGACTATTCTGGCCATGAAGCAGCCATGTCTTGGCCTGTCCCGGTTCTGGCGCCCGCACATGATCGCGCATCAGCGACCTGAACCCGCGCCGATACCTGCGCGCGAGCCAATATCCGAACTTCCAGAACACGGTCCGGTCAAGTTTTCTGAACATGGTGGCCGTGTAGTCAGTGTATTGATAGAAGGCGGCCCAGCCGGCAATCTGCCGATTCAGGCTCTCCATCAGGTCCATCCGGTTCATGCCGTAATTGCCCGACAGTTGTTTGACTAACCGCTCGGCGAAGCCCCGATACTTCTCCCACGGAATCGTCGTCACCGGCCGCATGCGGCCGCGTGGTCCGCGCTTACGAATGATCCGGTGACCGAGGAAGACGAAGCCGTCGTTCACGTGCGTGATATGGGTCTTCTCCATATTCAGTGTGAGCTTCAGTTCGCCTTCAAGGAATTGCCTGCACGCCTCGCGTACTGCCTCGGCATGCGCTCGCGTTCCCTTGACCACGATCACAAAGTCATCCGCGTACCGACAGTAAGAAACCGCTGGCTTCCACTGCCGGTTTTCTCGTACAGTAATGGGACGCTGCTTGAGAATGGCGAAGTTCCACGCCCACCGATCCTTCCGCACCTTCTTGCTCAGGTAGTTCTTCTCCATCCACGCGTCGAATTCGTGCAGCATGATGTTGGATAGGAGCGGTGAGATGACACCGCCCTGGGGAACCCCCTCGCTTGCAGCGCGAAACAGATCGCGATCAACGCAGCCCGCCTTGATGAACTTCCAGAGCAGGGCAAGGAAGCGCTGATCGGCAATGCGCTTGCGGATTCCCTTCAGAAGCAGACGATGATGAACGGTGTCGAAGTAGCTGGCGAGGTCGCCCTCGATAACCCAGCGTCCGGCAACACTGTGTTCGTCACCATCCTGCAACTGAAGCTTCACCGTGCGAATCGCGTGATGTACGCTTCGGGCCGGTCTGAAGCCATATGAAGCCGGATGGAAATCACTCTCCCATATCGGCTCCATCGCCATCAGCATGGCCCTTTGCACAATTCGATCCCGTAGACAAGGGATGCCGAGCGGTCTGAGCTTGCCGTTCGCCTTCGGTATGTACACGCGCCGCGCAGGCAGCGGACTATACGAGCCCGCCAACAGTTCGTCGCGTATCGTCGCCAGTTCATGCTGGAGATTCGCTTCCATCATGCGCTTGTCAACACCGTCCACTCCCGGTGTGCGGGCTCCGCTGGATGCCAGCGTAATGCGAGCCGCTTCGCTCAGCCAATCCCTGTCAGCAATCAGTCTCAGGAGACGATCGAACTTGCGCTCTTTGTTCTCCGTCGACCATGCCGCCAGTTTGCTTTGCATTTCACTGATTATCAAAGGTCTTCACCTCACTGTGGTCAGTTAATCAACCAAGCAAACCACTTCAACTGCCTCCCTTCGCCATGTGACCGGCTTTCCCGGTCTCGGACTACTACGGAGGCTCCGCCAGCTCGCACATCATCGGGGGCACACTCCCTTAACATCTGTGCAAGCCTTCCCCGGCAATGTCCCAGGCGTAGTTGAAGGTTGAAGGCGGCGGTTCGCCAGTGGAATCCGAGAGAATCGGGTTTCCAGGAC
>NZ_UFQC01000014.1 GCF_900496975.1 Achromobacter veterisilvae | reverse complement strand
CCCGCCCGGCGCGAAGGCCCGCCGCCGGCCCGCAAGCGCTCCTCGCGCGCCCGCATGGCGGACATGACGCCGGCGGGCTGGCCCGAGCTGGCCGCGCGCCTGCCGGTCACCGGCCTGGCCGCGGAACTGGCGCGCCAAAGCGAATGGGCCGGCGTGCAGGGCGATGCGATCGTCCTGCGCGTGGCCGTCAAGACGCTGGCCGAAAGCGAAAGCCGCGTCCGCCTCCAGACCGTGCTGTGCGAGCATTTCGGCCAGGGCATACGATTGGACGTGGAAGTCGGCGTGACCGGCGACGCCACGGCGCACGCCGTGGCCCAGGCCGAACGCGCCGCCCGCCAGCAGGCGGCCGAAGACGCGGTCGCCGTCGATCCCTTCGTGCAGGCGCTGGTGGCCGATTTCGGCGGACAGGTCGTCCCGGGCTCCATCCGCCACGTCGATCCCCCGGCCGCCGCCTGAGGCGGCGGCAATCTCTCATTCCCCTCGTTCAAGGAAGCACCGATCATGATGAAAGGACAACTGGCCGGCCTGATGCGCCAGGCGCAGCAGATGCAGGAAAACATGAAGAAGGCGCAGGACGCGCTGGCCGAGATCCAGGTCGAAGGCGCCTCGGGCGGCGGCCTGGTCAAGGTCACCATGACCTGCCGCCACGACGTCAAGCGCGTCGCGATCGACCCGTCCCTGCTGGGCGACGACAAGGACATGCTGGAAGACCTGGTCGCCGCCGCGTTCAACGACGCGCTGCGCAAGGCCGAGGCCACCTCCCAGGAAAAGATGGCGTCCGTCACCGCCGGCATGCCGCTGCCCCCGGGCATGAAACTGCCGTTCTGAAGCCGGCCGCATCCACAGGCTCTGGCCCGCAATGGATCCCTTACTGCCCGAACCCGAACCGCTGGTATCGCTGATCGAGGCGCTGCGGCGCCTGCCCGGCGTGGGCGTGCGTTCCGCGAGGCGCATGGCCTATCACCTGTTGCAGCATGATCCGCAAGGCGCGGACATGCTGGGGCGGGCGCTGGCGGGCGCGGTGCGGGACCTGAAGCATTGCGCGCGCTGCAACAGCTTTTCGGAAGAAGAGGTCTGCGGCACGTGCAGCAATCCCAAGCGCGACCGCTCGCTGCTGTGCATCGTCGAAACCCCGGCCGACCAGAACATGATCGAGTCCAGCCACGGCTACCGCGGCCTGTACTACGTGCTGATGGGACGGGTGGCGCCGCTGGAGGGCATCGGCCCGCGCGAGCTGGATTTCGACCGCGTGATCAAGCGCGCCACGGACGGCGAGGTGCAGGAGGTCATCCTGGCCACCAACTTCACCGCGGAAGGCGAGACCACCGCGCATTTCCTGGGCGAGGCCCTGGGAGAACGCGGCCTGCGCGTCACGCGGCTGGCGCGCGGCGTGCCCGCCGGCAGCGAGCTTGAATACGTGGACGCCGGCACCATCGCCTGGGCGCTGATGGAACGCAAGACAACCTAAAGGAAAAAGCCACCTCCTGCCCGCTGGCGCGGGCAGCGAGGCGCCAATACCAAATCGTGAGCCTTCGGCAACGCATCGAAGGCCGCCAGAAAAAACCGCGAGGAGACAAACGATGTCAGCGCTGACCGGCCTGAAGGTCCTGGAACTCGGCACGCTAATCGCCGGCCCGTTCGCCGCGCGCATCTTCGGCGAATTCGGCGCCGACGTCATCAAGGTGGAGACGCCCCACGGGCCGGACGGCACGGGCGGCGGCGATCCCATCCGCAGTTGGCGCCATCTGCACGAAGGCAATTCCCTGTGGTGGACCGTGCAGGCGCGCAACAAGCGCTCCATCGCGCTCAACCTGAAAGACCCCCGCGCGCGGGAGATCGCCCGCCAGTTGGCGCTGGACGCCGACGTGGTGGTCGAGAACTACCGGCCCGGCGTGCTGGAGAAATGGGGGCTGGGCTACGAACAACTGCGCGCCGTCAATCCGGCGCTCATCATGGTGCGCCTGTCCGGCTACGGGCAGACGGGCCCCATGAAGGACCAGCCGGGCTTCGGCGCGATCGGCGAATCCATGGGCGGCCTGCGCTACGTGTCGGGCCATCCGGACCGGCCGCCGCTGCGGGTCGGCATCTCCATCGGCGATTCGATCGCCGCGCTGCACGGCGTCATCGGCGCCATGATGGCCCTGCGCCACCGCGACGCCACGGGCGGGCGCTGGAACGGCAAGCAGGGCGCCGATTGCCGGGCGGGGCAGGGGCAGATGGTGGACGTGGCCCTGTACGAGGCTGTGTTCAACATGATGGAGAGCCTGGTGCCCGAATACGACGTGGCCGGCGTCGTGCGCGAGCGCACGGGCGGCGCGCTGCCCGGCATCGTGCCGTCGAACACCTACACCACCCGCGACGGCCAGAACATCGTCATCGCCGGCAACGGCGACGCGATCTTCAACCGGCTGATGCGGGCGATCGGCCGGGACGACCTGGCCTCGGATCCCGGGCTGGCGCGCAACGACGGCCGCGCCCGGCGCGTCGATGAGATCGACGGCGCGATCCAGCAATGGTGCGGCGGGCGCGGCATCGAAGAGGCGCTGGGCATCCTCAAGGGCGCGGACGTGCCCGTCGGCAAGATCTACAGCGTGGCCGACATGTTCGGCGATCCGCAGTTCCTGGCGCGCCGCATGATCGAACAGCACCGCTTCGCCGACGGCAGTCCGGTCAAGCTGCCGGCGGTCGTGCCCAAACTGTCCGAAACCCCGGGAGAGACGCGCTGGGTGGGCCCGGTATTAGGGGAACATACCGAGGAAGTCCTGAAATCGCTGGGGTATGATTCAGCGGCTATCGACGAACTGGCGAAGACCGGCGCTATCGGTAGACCCGACAACTAGGAGACAACCACATGTCAGTCACTCGCCGTGATCTGCTCAAGATGGCCGGCGCCGCCGGCGTCATGGGCATGGCGCCCGCCATCGTGCGCGCCCAGAAACTGGAAAAGACCAAGGTCCAGATCGCAGTCGGCGGCAAACCGCTGATCTACTATCTCCCCCTGTCCATCGCGGAAGCCCGCGGCTATTTCAAGGACGAAGGGCTGGACGTCAGCATCGCGGACTTCGCGGGCGGCTCCAAGGCCTTGCAGGCCGTGGTGGGCGGCAGCGCCGACATCGTCTCCGGCGCGTTCGAACACACGCTGTCCATGCAGTCCAAGGGGCAGGCCTACCGCGCCTTCGTGCTGCAGGGCCGCGCGCCGATGATCGGCGTGGGCGTCTCCAAGAAGAACCTGCCCAACTACAAGGGCGCGGCCGACCTGAAGGGCAAGAAGATCGGCGTGACCGCGCCGGGCTCGTCCACCAACATGGTGGTCAGCTTCTTCCTGGCCAAGCACGGCCTGAAGGCCTCGGACGTGTCCATCATCGGCGTGGGCGCCGGCGCCGGCGCGGTGACGGCCCTGCGCAGCGGCCAGATCGACGCCATCTCCAACACCGACCCCGTGGTGTCGATGCTGGAGATGCCGGGCGACATCCAGATCATCGTGGATACGCGCACCCTCAAGGACACCCAGGAAATCTTCGGCGGCAACATGCCGGCGGGCTGCCTGTACGCGCCCCAGGCCTTCCTCGACGCCAATCCCAATACCGCCCAGGCGCTGGCCAACGCGCTGGTGCGCGCCGACAAATGGATCCAGAAGGCCGGCCCGGACGAGATCGCCAAGGTCGTGCCCGAGACCTACCTGCTGGGCGACCCGGCGGTCTACAAGGCCGCCATCGGCAAGAGCCTGGAAGGCCTGTCGCCCGACGGCCTGATCCCCGAGGACGGCGCCGCCACCGCGCTCAAGGCGCTGGCCGCCTACCAGGCGGACTTCGACGGTTCGAAGATCGACCCGTCCAAGGTCTGGACCAACGATTTCGCGCGCCGCGCCAACGAGAAATACCCCAATGGCTGAAGCCGCGCTTTCGCTGGAAAACATCAGTTGCACCTTTGTCTCGCGTGATGACCGTAGTCAGCGGTACACCGCGGTAACCGACACTTCCCTGGCCATCGCGCCGGGGGAGTTCGTGTCGGTGGTGGGGCCCACGGGCTGCGGCAAGTCCACGCTGCTCAACGTCAGCGCCGGCCTGCTGGCGCCATCGTCGGGCCAGGTGAAAGTGTTCGGCCAGCCCTTGGCCGGCATCAACTCGCGGGCGGGCTACATGTTCCAGGGCGAGGCGCTGCTTCCCTGGCGCAGCGCGCTGGACAACGTGGTGGCGGGCCTGGATTTCGCGGGCGTGCCGCGGCCCGAGGCGCAGGAGCGCGGCCGCGAATGGATGCGCCGGGTCGGCCTGGGCGGCTTCGAAGGCCGCTATCCCCACCAGATGTCGGGCGGCATGCGCAAGCGCGCCATGCTTGCGCAGACCCTGATCCGCGATCCCGACATCATCCTGATGGACGAACCGTTCTCCGCGCTGGACATCCAGACGCGCCAGCTCATGGAGAATGAGGTCCTGGACCTGTGGATGGCCAAGCGCAAGGCCGTGCTCTTCATCACGCACGACCTGGACGAAGCCATCGCCATGAGCGACCGCGTGGTGGTGCTGTCGGCGGGGCCGGGCACGCACCCCATCGGCGAATTCGCGATCGACCTGCCGCGTCCGCGCGACGTGGCCGAAGTGCGCGCCGATCCGCGGTTCGTCGAACTGCACGCCGCCATCTGGGGCGTGCTGCGCGAAGAAGTCCTGAAGGGCTATGCCCAACAAAAGCGAGCCTGAGCCATGCCCAAACTGATCAAACCCGGTTCGGCCAGCCTGCGCTTCTGGCAGTTGCTGCTGCTCGTCGTCATTCTCCTGGTGTGGCATTTCGCGTCGCGCGATCCGAAGGTGGCGTTCTT
Organism: Achromobacter veterisilvae; assembly: GCF_900496975.1. Lineage (GTDB taxonomy): Bacteria > Pseudomonadota > Gammaproteobacteria > Burkholderiales > Burkholderiaceae_B > Achromobacter > Achromobacter veterisilvae. Next base: position 155,839 of record NZ_UFQC01000014.1, on the reverse strand, counting down.
CTTCGGCGAGCCGCTGAAGGTGTGGGGCCGAATCTGGGCCTGGTTCGTCACCAACGCGGACATCTACACCCACCTGGGCGTGACCCTGACCGAAACCGTGCTGGCCTTTTTCATCGGCACCATCGCCGGCCTCGCCTTCGGCCTGTGGTTGGGGCTCTCGCGGAACGCCAGCGCCATCCTGGATCCCTACATCACTGCCGCCAACTCCATGCCCCGCGTCATCCTGGCGCCCATCTTCGGCATGTGGTTCGGCCTGGGCATCTGGTCCAAGGTGGCGCTGGCGGTGACGCTGGTGTTCTTCATCGTCTTCTTCAACGTCTACCAGGGCGTGCGCGAAGTCAGCCCGACCCTGCTGGACAACGCCAGGATGCTGGGCGCGCGGCAGCGCCAACTGCTGCGGCACGTGTACCTGCCGTCGGCGACCAGTTGGGTGTTCTCCAGCCTGCACACCTCCGTGGGCCTGGCCTTCGTGGGCGCGGTGGTGGGCGAGTACCTGGGGTCGGCGAGCGGCGTGGGCTACCTGATCCTCCAGGCCGAAGGCACGTTCGACGTGAACACCGTGTTCGCGGGCATCATCGTGCTGACGGCCTTCGCGCTGGTCCTGGACGCCATCGTCGGTGCGGGCGAAAAACGCCTGATGAAATGGCAGCCTCGGTCCGGCGAAACCGAAAAGCTCTAGCAAGCCCCCATCACCCCTACGGAGTTTCCATGGCCCGCCTGCCTTATGCCGACCTGACCCATCCGGAAGCACAGCCTCTGGTCGACCGCATCGTCGCCGAGCGCGGCAGCGTTCTGCACCTCTACCAGATGCTGCTGCACAGCCCCGCCGTCGCGGGCGGCTGGCTCAACTACCTGACGTCGATCCGCCAGCTCAGCACCTTGCCCGGCGACCTGCGCGAATTGGTGATCATGCGCGTGGCCGTCATCAACGGCGCGCCCTACGAGGCCGACCAGCACGCCCCGATCGCCCTCAAGGAAGGCGTGTCGCAGGCGCAACTGGACGCGCTGGCCGACTGGGAAAGCTCAAGCCTCTTCGGCGAACGCGACAAGGCGGTGCTGGCCTACACCGACGCCATGACGCGCCACGTGCAGGTGCCGGAACCGGTGTTCCAGGCGGCCCGGGCCGCGATGGGCTCGGACAAGCTGATGGTCGAGCTGACCGCGACGGTCGCGGCCTACAACATGGTGTCGCGCTTCCTCGAAGCGCTGCAGGTGCATTCGCACGACCACCGGTAGGCCCGCTTTCGCGGGCATCCGGCGGCCGGCGCACGGCCCGTTTCCGCGTCAGGCGCGCTGCGCCTCGATCAGCGAATCCAGCTTGACCGCGTCCGCCACGAACAGGCGGATGCCCTCCGACAGCTTTTCGCTGGCCATCGCATCGTCGTTGAGCAGGGTGCGGAAGGTGACTTCGTCCGCGCCGATGCGGGCGATCCCGGCCGGAACGTCGCCGGCGCGCAATTGCGCCGGGGCGTCGCCCGGGGTGCCGGCCAGCTTGGTCAGCAGGTCCGGGCTGATCGTCAGCAGGTCGCAGCCGGACAGCGCCAGGATCTGGCCCACGTTGCGGAAGCTCGCGCCCATGATCTCGGTCGCGATGCCGAAATGCTTGTAATAGTGGTAGATCCGGGTGACGGACTGCACGCCGGGATCCTGGGCGCCCGAGCGCTCTTCCTCCACCCACGACGCGCCGGCGGATTTCTTGTGCCAGTCGTAGATGCGGCCGACGAAAGGCGAGATGAGCTGCACGTGCGCGTCCGCGCAGGCCACGGCCTGGGGCAGGGAGAACAGCAGGGTCAGGTTGCAGCGCACCCCTTCGGACTGGAGCGCGCGGGCGGCCTGGATCCCTTCCCAGGTCGAGGCGATCTTGATCAGCACGCGCTCGCGCGGCACGCCGGCGGCCTCGTACAGGGCGATCAGGCTGCGCGCCCGTTCGATGGTGGCGCGCGTGTCGAACGAGAGGCGGGCGTCGACCTCGGTGGAAACGCGGCCGGGCACGATGTCCAGGATGGCGCGGCCGAAGGCGACCAGCAGGCGGTCCATCAGTTCGGGCGTCGAGGCCCCGCGGTGGTCGCGGGCGGTTTTTTCCAGCAGCGGGCGGTACGCGTCCTGCTGGACCGCCTTGAGAATAAGGGACGGATTGGTGGTGGCGTCGGTGGGACGCAACGCCTTCATGGCTTCGAAATCCCCCGTGTCGGCGACGACGGTGGTGTGGTTGCGCAAGGCGTCAAGTTGACTGGACATGGACGATACGGCTCGCAGCTAGCTAAGGTTGAAGGTGCCCTAAGCGTATCACCGACCCCGGACGCGCAAAACAGGCCAAAATGCCGATTCCGGCCTTATTTGGCGCGGTTCCGGGGGAAAAACGGCCGCTCAAGGTATAATCCGAAGGTTTGATTATCGATTCTAAAACCGGGGTTTACTGTGCTGCCGCAACTTTTTCCCGAGGGGATCAACCGCTTCCCTCCTGCAATTCTGGCTCTGGCGGACGGTACCATTTTTCGAGGCGTGTCGATCGGTGCGCCTGGGCATACCGTTGCCGAAGTGGTGTTCAACACCGCGATGACCGGGTACCAGGAAATTCTCACCGATCCCAGCTACAGCGGCCAGATCGTCACGTTGACCTATCCGCACATCGGCAATACCGGCGTGAACGCCGAGGACGTGGAAGCCAACCGCGTCTATGCCGCCGGCCTGGTGGTCCGCGACTGTCCCGCCCGCGTGTCGAACTTCCGTTCCACGCAATCGTTGCCTGAGTACCTCTCCGAGCAGGGCATCGTCGCCATTTCCGGCATCGACACCCGCAAGCTCACCCGCATCCTGCGCGAGAAAGGCGCCCAGGGCGCCTGCATCTTCGTCGGCGCCGACGCCGAACGCGCCGTCGAACTGGCCCAGGGCTTCGCCGGCATGGCCGGCCAGGACCTGGCCCGCGTGGTGTCGGTCAAGGCCAGCGCCGAATGGACCGAAGGCACCTGGCAACTGGGCGAAGGCTTTTCCAAGCCGGACCAGTCCAGGTTCCACGTCGTCGCCTACGACTTCGGCACCAAGACCAACATCCTGCGCCTGCTGGCCGACCGCGGCTGCCGCGTCACCCTGGTGCCGGCCCAGACCAGCGCCGAGGAAGTGTTCAAGCTGAATCCGGACGGCGTGTTCCTGTCCAACGGCCCCGGCGACCCCGAGCCCTGCGACTACGCCATCGACGCCACGCGCGCCTTCCTGGACAAGAAGCTGCCGGTGTTCGGCATCTGCCTGGGCCACCAGATCATGGGCCTGGCGCTGGGCGGCAAGACGCTCAAGATGAAGACCGGCCACCACGGCGCGAACCACCCCGTGCAGGACCTTCAGTCCAAGCGCGTGTTCATCACCAGCCAGAACCACGGCTTCGCGGTCGACGCGGCCAGCCTGCCGGCCAACACGCGCGTGGCGCACGTTTCGCTGTTCGACGGCACGCTGCAGGGCTTCGAGCTCACCGACCGTCCGGCCTTCTGCTTCCAGGGCCACCCCGAAGCCAGCCCCGGTCCGCACGACATCCTGGAGCTGTTCGACAAGTTCATCAGCCTGATGTCCGGCCAAAAGTAAAGATTGCATCATGCCCAAGCGTACAGACCTAAAAAGCATACTCATCATCGGCGCCGGCCCCATCATCATCGGGCAGGCCTGCGAATTCGACTATTCCGGCGCGCAGGCGTGCAAGGCGCTCAAGGCCGAGGGCTACCGCACCATCCTGGTGAACAGCAATCCGGCGACGATCATGACGGACCCGGAAACGGCCGACGTCACCTACATCGAACCCATCACCTGGCAAGCCGTCGAAAAGATCATCGAGCGTGAAAAGCCCGATGCGCTGCTGCCCACCATGGGCGGCCAGACCGCGCTGAACTGCGCGCTGGACCTGGCGCACCACGGCGTGCTGAAGAAGCACAACGTGGAACTGATCGGCGCCAACGAGCACGCCATCGAAAAGGCCGAAGACCGCCAGAAGTTCAAGCAGGCCATGACCGACATCGGCCTGGAATCGGCCAAGTCGGGCGTCGCCCACAGCATGGACGAAGCCTGGGAAGTGCAGCGCCGCATCGCGGCCGAAGTCGGCACCTCCGGCTTCCCCGCCGTGATCCGCCCCAGCTTCACCATGGGCGGCTCGGGCGGCGGCATCGCCTACAACCCCGAAGAATTCGAAACCATCTGCCGCCGCGGCCTGGAAGCCTCGCCCACCAGCGAACTCCTGATCGAGGAGTCGCTGCTGGGCTGGAAGGAATTCGAGATGGAAGTGGTCCGCGACAAGGCGGACAACTGCATCATCGTCTGCTCCATCGAGAACCTGGACCCGATGGGCGTGCACACGGGCGACTCGATCACCGTGGCGCCGGCCCAGACGCTGACCGACAAGGAATACCAGATCATGCGCAACGCATCGATCGCGGTATTGCGCGAGATCGGCGTGGACACGGGCGGCTCGAACGTGCAGTTCGCGGTCAACCCCAAGAACGGCCGCATGATCGTCATCGAGATGAACCCGCGCGTGTCGCGTTCGTCGGCGCTGGCGTCCAAGGCCACCGGCTTTCCCATCGCCAAGGTCGCCGCGCGCCTGGCCGTGGGCTACACGCTGGACGAACTCAAGAACGAAATCACCGGCGGCGCCACGCCGGCCTCGTTCGAACCGTCGATCGACTACGTCGTCACCAAGGTGCCGCGTTTCGCCTTCGAGAAATTCCCCACCGCCGACGCGCGCCTGACCACCCAGATGAAGTCCGTGGGCGAAGTCATGGCGATCGGCCGCACCTTCCAGGAATCGTTCCAGAAGGCGCTGCGCGGCCTGGAAGTCGGCGTCGACGGCCTGAACCAGAAGACCACCGACCGCGAAAAGCTGCAGGTCGAGCTGGGCGAGCCCGGCCCCGAACGCATCTGGTACGTGGGCGACGCCTTCGCGCAGGGTTTCTCGCTGGACGAAGTGCACGACATCACGCACATCGACCCGTGGTTCCTGTCGCAGATCAAGGAAATCGTCGACATCGAACTGGCCCTGGAACAGAAGACGCTGGCCGACCTCGACTACGCCACGCTGTGGGAACTCAAGCGCCGCGGCTTCTCCGACCGCCGCCTGGCCTTCCTGCTGGATTCCTCGGAATCCGAGGTGCGCAAGCTGCGCCACCAGTTGAACGTGCGCCCCGTGTACAAGCGCGTGGACACCTGCGCCGCCGAATTCGCCACCCGCACCGCCTACATGTACTCCACGTACGAGGAAGAGTGCGAAGCCGCGCCCACCGACCGCAAGAAGATCGTGGTGCTGGGCGGCGGTCCGAACCGGATCGGCCAGGGCATCGAATTCGACTACTGCTGCGTGCATGCCGCGCTGGCGCTGCGCGACGACGGGTACGAGACCATCATGGTCAACTGCAACCCGGAAACCGTGTCCACCGACTACGACACCTCCGACCGCCTGTACTTCGAGCCGCTCACGCTCGAAGACGTGCTGGAGATCGTCCACAAGGAAAACCCGGTCGGCATGATCGTCCAGTACGGCGGCCAGACGCCGCTGAAGCTGGCGCGCGCCCTGGAAGCGAACGGCGTGCCCATCATCGGCACCAGCCCCGAATCCATCGACGTGGCCGAAGACCGCGAGCGCTTCCAGAAGCTGCTCAACAAGCTAGGCCTGCGCCAGCCGCCCAACCGCACGGCCCGCACCGAAGCCGAGGCCCTGGCCCACGCCGCCGAAATCGGCTACCCGCTGGTTGTGCGCCCCAGCTACGTGCTGGGCGGCCGCGCCATGGAAATCGTGCACGAACAGCAGGACCTCGAACGCTACATGCGCGAGGCCGTGAAGGTCAGCAATGACTCGCCCGTGCTGCTGGACCGCTTCCTGAACAACGCCACCGAAGTGGACGTGGACTGCCTGGCCGACGGCGAAACCGTCTTCATCGGCGGCGTCATGGAACACATCGAACAGGCCGGCGTGCACTCGGGCGACTCGGCTTGCAGCCTGCCGCCTTACTCGCTGTCGGCGGACGTAATCGCCGAGATCAAGCGCCAGACCACCATGATGGCCAAGGCCCTGAACGTCAGCGGCCTGATGAACGTGCAGTTCGCGATCCAGGGCGGCGACGTCTACGTGCTGGAAGTGAATCCGCGCGCCTCGCGCACGGTGCCCTACGTGTCCAAGGCCACCGGCCTGCAACTGGCCAAGATCGCCGCGCGCGCCATGGCCGGGCGCACGCTCGCCGACCAGGGCATCACGAAGGAAGTCGTGCCGCCTTACTTCTCGGTCAAGGAAGCCGTGTTCCCGTTCGTGAAGTTCCCGGGCGTGGACACCATCCTGGGTCCGGAAATGAAGTCGACCGGCGAAGTGATGGGCGTGGGCATGAGCTTCGGCGAAGCCTTCGTCAAGTCGCAGCTCGGCGCTGGCGTGCGCCTGCCGGAATCCGGCACGGTGTTCATCAGCGTGAAGAACCAGGACAAGCCCCTCGCCGTGGAAGTCGCTCGCGGCCTGCACGTGCTGGGCTTCAAGCTGGTCGCCACGCGCGGCACGGCGGCCGAGATCGAGGCCGCCGGCATTCCCGTGCAACTGGTGAACAAGGTCACCGAAGGCCGTCCGCACATCGTCGACATGGTGAAGAACGGCGAGATCGCGCTGGTCATCAACACCGTCGAAGAGCGCCGCAACGCCATCGCCGACTCGCGCACCATCCGCACCCAGGCGCTGGCCGCCCGCGTGACCTTCTTCACGACGATCGCCGGCGCCCGCGCCGCGGTCGAAGGCATGCAGTACCTGCGCCAAGGGCTGGGCTTGCAGGTTTACCCGCTGCAGGAGCTTCACGCTTCCTTGCACGGATAAGCCGGCAACCAGCATCAGGGTAGGGCACGCGAGAGCGTGCCCTAATTCTTTGCAACGCGAACAAGGGCTTCAGGCATCTATGGACAGAGTATTCATCACAGGGGCGAGCAGCGGGCTGGGCCGCGCGCTGGCGCGGCAGTACGCCGCGTCGGGCGCCACCCTGGGGCTGCTGGGCCGCCGCGAAGACGCGCTGCGCGAACTGGCCGCCAGCCTGCCCGGCGAGCATCGCTGCTACGCCGTGGACGTCCGGGACCGCCAGGCCCTGCATGCCGCCGCCGAGGATTTCATCGCCTTTTGCGGCGGGCGGGTCGACGTTGTCGTCGCCAGCGCCGGCATCAGCGCGGGCACGCTCACGGACCATGGCGAGGACTACGACGTCTTCAAGGCCATCGTGGACACCAACCTGCTGGCGACCGTCGCCACCTTCGAGCCCTTCATCGCGCCCATGCGGGCGGCGGGGGCGGGCCGGCTGGTGGGCATCGCCAGCGTGGCCGGCGTGCGCGGCCTGCCCGGCGCGGGCGCCTACAGCGCGTCCAAGTCCGCCGTGGTGACCTACTGCGAAAGCCTGCGCCTGGAACTGGCGGCGCAAGGCATCCGCGTGGTGACGATCGCGCCCGGCTACATCAAGACCGCCATGACGGCCCACAACCCGTATTCCATGCCTTTCCTGATGGAAGCGGACGCCTTTGCGCAGCGCGCGCGCGCCGCCATCGGCCGCGGCGCGTCCTATGTGGTGATCCCATGGCAGATGGGCGTGGTGGCCAAGCTGATGCGGCTGCTGCCCAACGCCGTCTACGACCGCCTGGCGCGCAACGCGCCGCGCAAACCGCGCCGGGTCTAGTGTCTGACACTCTTACCGCGCCGGACCCAGTGTCTGACACCCACGCGATACCCCGGCGTAGCCAAGGACACTTCCTCGGGTGTCAGACACAAGGCCATCTTCTCGGGCGTGAGACACCTGCTTCAAGGCAGTGTCAGACACCCATACGGGCAGGACGTCAAACTGGGGCTGCCCCACCCGGGTGTCTGACACCCACGAGATACCCCGGCGTAGCCAAGGACACTTCCTCGGGTGTCAGACACAAGGCCGTCTTCTCGGGCGTGGGACACCTGCTTCAAGGCAGTGTCAGACACCCATACGGGCAGGACGTCAAACTGGGGCTGCCCCGCCCGGGTGTCTGACACCCACGAGATACCCCGGCATAGCCAAGGACACTTCCTCGGGTGTCAGACACAAGGCCATCTTCTCGGGCGTGAGACACCTGCTTCAAAGGCAGTGTCAGACACCCATACGGGCAGGACGTCAAACTGGGGCTGCCCCGCCCGGGTGTCTGACACCCACGAAATACCCCGGCGCAGCCAAGGACACTTCCTCGGGTGTCAGACACAAGGCCCTCTTCTTGGGCGTGAGACACCTGCTTCAAGGCAGTGTCAGACACCCATACGGGCAGGACGTCAAACTGGGACTGCCCCGCCCGGGTGTCTGACACCCACGAGATACCCCGGCATAGCCAAGGACACTTCCTCGGGTGTCAGACACAAGGCCATCTTCTCGGGCGTGAGACTCCTGCTTCAAGGCAGTGTCAGACACCCATATGGGCAGGACGTCAAACTGGAGCTGCTCTGCCCGGGTGTCTGACACCCACGAGATACCCCGGCGTAGCCAAGGACACCTCCTCGGGTGTCAGACACCTCGCACCGTCACGGCACCACGTCATCCCCGACTTCATCGGCCACGTGGCCCACGTCGCCCCAGTCCAGCACCTGCCATTTGCGGCCCAGGACGCCGACCCGGTTGATGCTGACGTTCAGCAGCGCCGCGTCGCGCGGGGCGTTCAGCGGCACGCCGGAAGCATGGCGCCAGATAATGTCCAGCACGCCGCCGTGGGTGAACATCAGGATGCGTTCATCATCGTGGCGGCCGGCGATATCGTCCACGGTGGAAATCACCCGGGACTGGAACTGGCCCAGCGTTTCGCCGCCGTCCAGCGGCCGCAGCGGATCGCGGCTTTTCCAGGCGGCCGCGGCTTCGGGCGCCAGCACGTCGATGCGGTCGTGGTCCAGCCCTTCCAGCACGCCGAAACCGCGTTCGCGGATGCCGGGCTCCACGCGCACGCGCAGCCCCAGTTGTTCGGACACGGGCGTGGCGGTGGCGTGGGCGCGCTGCAGGTCGCTGCTGTAGATGGCGTGGATGGGCGTGTGGCGCGCTTCCTCGCGCATGCGCGCCGCCAGCAGGCCGGCCTGGTTGCGGCCGAATTCGTTCAGGGGGATGTCTTGCCAGCCTTGGAGGCGCCGCTGGCGGTTCCAGTCGGTTTCGCCATGGCGGATGAACCAGATTTCAGTCATACGATCGTGATGCGGGGTGGAGGCCTGCCACCGGCAGGCCCTAGAGCTGGGCCGGCGCGATGGGCGCGCGCGGCTTCCAGATGGTTTGAATGATCGAGCTTAACGCGACCAGCGCGGGCTCGCTAGCGCGTTCGTACGGCTGGATGAAAGCCAGCACCGCGTCGACCCGCGCCTGGCCCCAGACGATGAAGTCGTTGGACGCCGCGCCCGCCAGCGCGTTTTCTTCGCGCAGCAGCGCGCAGCCGGCGCCGGCGCGCACCAGCGTGTCCAGGTTGGCCTGGTCGTCGTTCTGCATCACGACGCGCGGCGACAGGCCGTGGCGCTCGAACATATCGCGCAGCAGCAGGTGGGTGTGGCTGCCGGAGGGGCCGTCCAGCCACGGCAACTGCGCCACCTCCTTCCAGCCGCCGCGCTTGAGCACGGCGGCGTGTTCCTTGGGCAGGGCGATGCGGTAGCGCACGCTGCGCAGGGGCTGCCACAGCACGCCGCGAGGCGGGTTGGAGGCGATGGTCAGCGCGGCCGGCAGGCGGCCCGTGCTGACCTGTTCCGCCAGGGTGGCGGCGGGCAGCGTCTGGGTCTTCAATTCGACCAGCGGCAGACGCTGCGTCACCGCCGAGGCCAGCTCGCCCAGGCGCAGGAAATCGGGTTTTTCGCTGGGCACGCCCAGTTCCACCGCGCCGTGCAGGCTGCCTTGCAGTTGCTGGGCCTCGGACTTGAACTGCGCGCCCAGCACCAGCAGCGATTCCGCCGTGGGCAGCAGCACTTCGCCGGCCTTGGCCAGCGCCAGCCGGCCGCCGCTGCGGTCGAACAGCGCCACGCCCAGGCTTTGCTCCAGCGCCTTGATCTGCGCCGTCACGGCGGGCTGGGTCAGGGACAGCGCCTCGGCCGCCTTCGTCAGGTTGCCCAGCCGGGCGACCGTGACGAAGGCGCGGATCTGATAGATTTCCATGGCCCCGAGTTTAGGCCGCGAGCAGCCGCACTTGGGTGGGTTCCAGCCCGATAGACACCGGGGCGCCGACAGGGAAGGGCGACAGGCCGGCAAGATGCGATTGGTCGGCCGTCAGGCGCTGTTCGCCGATCTGCACCTGGTAGCGCGTGAATTCGCCCAGGAATTCACTGCTTTCGACGATGCCCGGCAGCCAGACGTAGCGCGCGTCCCCCAGGCCGTCCGCCATTTCGATCTGCACCGTGTGCGGACGGAAACTGGCCGCCAGCCGCGACGCCGACGGCGCGTCGCCGGACAGGGGCAGGTGCAGGTCGCCCACGCCTTCCACCGCCAGCACCACGCTGCCGCTGGTGCGCTCGCGCACTTCGCCCTCCAGCACGTTCATCGTGCCGACGAAGTTGGCCACGAAGCGGTTCACCGGGTAGTCGAACAGGGTGCTGGGCGCGCCGATCTGCTGCACCACGCCATGGTCCAGCACCGCCATCCGGTCGGCGGTGGTCATGGCCTCTTCCTGGTCGTGCGTGACGAAGATGGTGGTGATGCCCAGCCGGCGCTGCAGGCTGAGCAGGTCCTGGCGCATCTGAACGCGCAGTTTTTTGTCCAGGTTGGACAGGGGTTCGTCCAGCAGCAGCACCTGCGGCTCGATGACGATGGTGCGGGCCAGCGCCACGCGCTGCTGCTGGCCGCCCGAAAGCTGGTTGGGGCGGCGCTTGGCGTACTGGGACAGGCCCACCAGGTCCAGGGCCGCCTCGACCTTGGCGCGGATCTCGGCGCGCGGCAGCCTGCGCTCCACCAGGCCGAAGGCCACGTTGTCCCAGACCGTCATGTGAGGCCACAGCGCGTAGTTCTGGAACACCATGCCGATGTTGCGGTCCCAGGGCGGCGTGCCGCTGATGTCCTTGCCGTCGACCAGCAACTGCCCCGCGCTATGGCGGTTGAAGCCGGCGATCAGGCGCAGCAGCGTGGACTTGCCCGAACCCGAGGGCCCCAGCAGGGCGAAGAACTCGCCCGGCTCGATGTTGATGTTTACGTCCTTCAGCACTTCGGTCTTGCCGTAGGACAGCCGGATATTGCGGCATTCGACGCTGACCTTCTTCATTCCGTTTCCCCTTCGTGGCGCGCCGGCCGCTGGCGCGTCTGGGCGCGTTCCACCAGCAGGTGCGAGATATACGTGCCGATGGCGACCGCGGCCACCGCCAGGACGCCGAGCGCGGCGCCGGGCCCGCGGCCCGCGGCGCTTTGCATGTACAGGTAGATGCCGTAGCTCATGGGCGCCTGGCTGTCCTTCGTGACCAGCATGATCGTGGCCGACAGTTCGACGGCGGCCGTCACGAAGCTCGTGACGAAGCCCGCCAGCATGCCGCCGGCCATCAGCGGCACGACCACGCGGCGTATCGTGCTCATGCGCGTCGCGCCCAGCGACTGCGCGGCTTCTTCCAGCGATATGTTTATCTGCTGCAGCGACGCCACGCAAGAACGCAGGGCGTAGGGCAGCCGGCGGACCGAGTACGCGATCATGATGATGATCCACGAGGAGGTCAGCAGCGTGCCGGTGCCGGGCAGTTCGATGCCGCGGAAGGTGCGCAGGAAGCCGATCGCCAGCACGATGCCCGGTATCGCGAGCGCGGCGGACGCCAGGAAGTCCAGCCACTGGCGCGCCGGCAGCCGGGTGCGCAGCATCAGGTACGCGATGGCGGTGCCCAGGATCACGTCCACGCCCGCGGCCAGGCCGCAATAGAGCAGGGTATTGGCGATCATGCCCTGGGATTCGGAGAACACCGCGGAATAGTGCGCCAGCGTGTATCCGTCGGGCAGCGGCGCGAAGCTCCAGACGCTGGCCAGGGACAGCAGCAGCACGCCCATGTGCGGCGACAGCACCAGCATCAGGACCAGGATGATCCAGCCATAGGCCAGCACGCTTTCCGCGGGGCGCAGCTTGCGCTTGTGGATCGAATTGCCGCCTTTTTGCAGGGTGGAGTAGTCGCGCCCCTTGAGCACGCGCGCCGACAGCCACAGCGCCAGGATCGAGAACGCGACCATGATGACGCTGATAACATAGCCCAGCGGATCTTCCAGGCCCACCTGCGTGATGCGCAGATAGGCCTGCGGGGCCAGCATGTTGGTGGTGCCCAGCACCAGCGGCGTGCCCAGGTCGTCGAAGACCTTGACGAACACCAGCGACGCGCCCGCCACATAGCCGGGCAGCGCCAGCGGGAAAATCACGCGCCGGAACAGGCGGAAGCCGCGCGATCCCAGGTTGAACGCCGCTTCCTCCATCGCGCCGTCGATGTTGCGCAGCGCCACGACCAGGTTCATCAGGATGAACGGAAAATAGTGCAGCGCCTCCACGAAGATCACGCCGTTCAGGCCTTCCATGAAGGGCAGCGTGAAGCCGAACCAATCCTGCAGCAGCAGGTTGACGCTGCCGGAACGGCCGAAGATCAGTTGCATGGCGACCGCGCCGACGAAGGGCGGCATGATCAGCGGCAGCACGCCCAGCGTCTGGATCAGGAGCGCGCCGCGGAAATCGAAGCGCACCGTGAAGTACGCCAGCGGCACCGCGATGAGCGACGCCAGCAGCGCCGACCAGCCCGCCACGTACAGGCTGTTGAAGAACGCCTCCTGCATCAGCGGTTGGTTGAAGAAGGCGCCGAAGTGGCCCATCGTGAAACTGCCGTCGGCGTTCACGAAGGCGGTATAGAACACCGTGCCGACCGGAATGGCCAGGAACAGCAGCAGAAAGCCGAACACCAGGAGCGCCGTCAGCACAGGGCCGGCGGGCAGGCGCGAATGGCCCGAATAATTCATCGAGAATCCCGAAATCGTTGCAAGTCGCGGCGGCGGGCGGATCCGGTCCGCCGCCGCCGTACGCAGGGCTTGCCGTTCAGAGCGCCGCGGCCTGTTTGGCCAGCTTCACGGCTTCTTCATAGTTGGCGCGGGCGCGCCCGTTCCACTCGCCTTCCAGTTGCGTGATCTGCTGGTTCACGGCGGCGTCCTTCTTGTTGCCGGCGAAGATGGCCAGAAAGGCCGGGTCCGCGGCTTTCTTGCCGTCGACCATCGGCGCCCAGGCCAGCTTGCGGGCCTGGTCCAGCAGTTCCGCGGGCTTGCCGCTCCTGGCCTTGTCGCCCAGCTTGGCTTCCGCGTCGTAGATGGCCTTGGTGGCCGCCTGCAGTTCCTTCAGCCGGAACGTGACGGTCTGGTCGTACAGCGACTGCACCACGTAGTAGCGCGTCTGCGAGAGATCCGCATTGAACTGCACCTTGCTGCGCTTGGCGATTTCGGCCGGGTCCGGATAGCCGGGCGGGATCTTGCCGGCAAGCGCGGAGTAGGGCAGCACGGGAAGGCGCGAGATCTTCGGCTCCAGCAGCAGTTCCTGGCCCGCCTGGCTGAGCGTGAAGGCGATGAACTTCTTGCCTTCTTCGGTGTTCTTCGCGCCGTCGATCAGCGCGATGTTGGCGGGCACGATGGCGGTTTCGGACGGGTAGACGAAATCGACCGGGAACTTGGAATACTTGCTGGACAGGCCGAAGAAGTCGATGACGGGGCCGGCCCCGAACTGGCCGTTGTTCACGCCGTCCGGCACGCCGAACGAACGCTCGGTGACGGCGCTGCTGTTGCCCGACATGCGCAGCAGCGTGCGCCAGCCCTCGTCCCAGCCTTCGCCTTGCAGAATGGTCTCGACGGTCAGGTGCATGGTGCCCGAGCGCGACGGCGACGTGATGCCGACGTGGCCGAACCATTGCGGCGCCAGCAGGTCCTTCCATTCGACCGGCGCGGGAAGCTTGTGCGCGGCGATGTAGCGCGTGTTGTAGATGATGCCGTAGCCCGCCAGCGCCTGCCCCAGGTACATGCCGCCCGGATCGTTGATGGGATAGTTGCCGATCTTGTCCGGCACGTCCTTGTTTGCCACGTCGGACGACTTGGCCAGCAGCTTGTCGCGGCCCAGCACTTCGAACGCGTCGGGCGCGCTGGCCCAGAACACTTCGGGTCGCTGGCCGGCGGGCGTTTCGCGCACATAGGCGATGCCCGACACGGTGTTCTTGTTCAGGATTTCCAGCGTGATGCCGGGATTGGCCTTTTCGAACGCGGTCTTGTAGGCCTGGGTCAGGTCCTTGGGGAACGACGTGATCACCGTCACCGTGCCGGCCAGGGCCGGCGCGGCGCAAACGGCCAGCAGCGCCCCTGCGAGGGCTGTGCGCATTGCGTGCATGGTTGTCTCCGTGGTTTTAGATTTGTCCGGAGACAGTAATGTCTGGTCCGCGATGCGTCCAATCAGAAATTTTGATGCGGCCCATCAGCGGGGCCGGCCCCGCGCGCTACGCCGTGGTGGACACGCCGCCCTGCTGCGCCCGGGCCTGCTGCGCCATTACCTGCGCGATCTGCCCCTGGATCTGCGCCGCCTGGGCATTGAGCGCCTGCAACTGCTGGGCCTTCATTTCGGCGGACATGCCGCTGGCCCTGACCTTGGCGATCTGGTCCATGACCCGCTTCAACTGCTTCTGCAATTCCTTGATCTGGCGGGTGAATTCATCGTCGTTGTCGGTTTCTTCGGCCGCCTGCGTGCCGCCGATCTTCATGCCGCCGGGATTGTTGACCCGCAGCCCGCCGTCCTGGGAGGTCACCGACGCTTGCGAGGACTGCGAGCTTTTGGCCTCTTTGTTGGCCTGGATCTTCTCGGCCCACAGGTCGGCCAGGTTGCTGATCCGGGAGGTGCCGCTGAGAGAATCGATCGCCATGGTTGCTCCTGTTTCCTGTAGGAATTTCGGGGTTTCTACCAATACGGCATTCCGGCGGAGAACTTAAATATTGCCGGCCCTTCGCGGCCCCCTTTACACTGGCGCCCGCTCGCAGTCTGAATCCTCCATTCGAATTACTCCCCGGGGAATCCATGTCCAATTCCTATTTTCCGCGCTGGCGCCTGGCTGACGACGCCGAGCCCGGCGTCATCATCGCGCCCGATGAAAGGCTGTCCTGGCCCAAGAACGTGGCCATGGGCGCCCAGCACGTCGTGGCCATGTTCGGGTCCACCGTGCTGGCGCCGCTGCTCATGGGCTTCGATCCCAACGTCGCCATCCTGATGTCGGGCATCGGCACGCTGATCTTCTTCCTGTTCGTCGGGGGGCGGGTCCCCAGCTACCTGGGGTCCAGCTTCGCCTTCATCGGCGGGGTGATCGCGGTGACCGGCTATGCCGGCGGGGGCGCGAACGCCAATATCGGCGTGGCGCTGGGCGCCATCATCGCCTGCGGCCTGGCCTATACGTTGATCGGCGTGGCCGTCTGGTTCGCCAACGCGCGGGCCGGCGGCGGCGCGAACTGGATCGACACGCTCATGCCCCCGGTGGTCACGGGCGCGGTGGTCGCCGTGATCGGCCTGAACCTGGCGCCCATCGCCGCCAAGGGCGCCATGGGGGCATCGGGCTTCGATAGCGCGATGGCGATCGTCACGATCCTCTGCGTGGGCGGCATCGCGGTATTCACCAAGGGCATGGTGCAGCGCCTGCTGATCCTGGTGGGCATGATCCTGGCCTGCGTGGTGTACGGCATCTTCGCCAACGGCCTGGGCCTGGGCAAGCCGATCGACTTCGCCGCCGTGTCCGCGGCGGCCTGGTTCGGCCTGCCGCAGTTCGCCGCGCCGGTGTTCAAGGCCGAGGCCATGGGTCTGATCGTGCCCGTCGCGATCATCCTGGTGGCCGAGAACCTGGGCCACGTGAAGGCGGTCAGCGCCATGACCGGCCAGGACCTGGACCGCTACCTGGGCCGCGCCTTCGTGGGAGACGGCGTCGCCACCATGCTGTCCGGCGCCGTGGGCGGCACCGGCGTCACCACCTACGCCGAGAACATCGGCGTGATGGCCGTCACGCGCATCTACTCCACGCTGGTGTTCGTGGTGGCCGCCGTGATCGCCATCGTCCTGGGCTTCTCGCCCAAGTTCGGCGCCTTGATCCAGACGATACCCGGGCCCGTGCTGGGCGGCATGTCGGTCGTGGTGTTCGGCCTGATCGCCATCGCCGGCGCCCGCATCTGGGTGGTCAACCAGGTGGATTTCAGCGACAACCGCAACCTTATCGTGGCCGCGGTCACGCTGGTGCTGGGGGCGGGCGACTTTACCGTCAGGCTGGGCACCTTCACGCTGGGCGGCATCGGCACCGCCACCTTCGGCGCCATCATCCTGTACGCCTTGCTGCGCCGCAGGAAGTAAGCCACCCGCCCCCAGCGCCAGCGTGACCGCGGCCAACTGGTTGGCCTGGGCGGCGTTTTCCGCGTTCTGTTTGACGGTGACCGCCAGTTCTTCCATGGTGGACGCGGTTTCTTCAAGGGCCGCGGCCTGCTCTTCGGTGCAGACCGGCAGGTTGGCGTAGCCGGCCGCGATCTCCGCCGCGCCGACGTTGATTTCCTCCACGCCGCGGCGCACGGAAGTCACGGTGCGGGTCAGCCCTTCCTGCATGCGCTTGAGCGCGGCTAAGAGGGTGCCGATCTCGTTGTCCGAACGGCTTTCCACGCGGCCGGGCAGATCGCCCGCCGCAATGCGAAAAATGAATGTATTAATTTGTTATTAATTCAACAATTTGTTTTTATACTGGTGCCGGCGATTTTCTCCAGCCGTTTTCGCCTCGTTTCCGGCACTCGCCGAAATAAAGGTTATTCCCGAGTAGTTTTTGCGCAACAAACTGCGGGCGGAAAACTCGCGGCCTGCGCGATTGCCGCCGCATCTTGCGCGAAAGCAAGGACAGTTGGCGAAAATGGCTGGTTTTAGTGGGTTACAGCGGCGAAAACCGCCGAAAACGACGTTTTCTCCGGCGGCTTGCAATTCCCGTGGACTTTGCCCACAATATGACCTTGATTGCCCCGGTTCCGACCCGAGCCGGGGTTTTGTTTTGGTCGTCCGCGCCGCACCGTCATTATTGAAGTATCCGGCGGCATGCGCGCGCGAGCCTAGCGACCTTCACCGAGAACGCTCCGTCGGGGGCGTTTTCTACTTTTGTTTGGGAAACGACATGTCTGCCATTCCTTTGACCGTGCGCGGGGCCGAGCGCTTGCAAGAAGAGCTCCAGCGGCTGAAAACCGTGGAACGTCCCGCCGTGATTAACGCCATCGCCGAGGCGCGCGCGCAGGGCGATCTGTCGGAAAACGCCGAGTACGATGCTGCTCGCGAGCGCCAAGGCTTCATCGAGGGCCGGATTGCTGAGCTTGAAGGCACGCTTTCCAATGCCCACCTGATCGACCCCTCCGCCCTCGAGGCCGAAGGCCGCGCCGTGTTTGGCGCAACCGTCGAGATCGAGGACCTGGATTCGGGCGATCGCGTGACGTACCAGATCGTCGGCGACGTTGAAGCCGACATCAAGTCGAATCTGATTTCCGTGTCGAGCCCGGTGGCCCGCGCGTTGATCGGCAAGAGCGAAGGCGACGTCGTCGAGGTCAAGGCCCCGGCTGGCGTTCGCGAGTATGAAGTTTTGGGCGTGCGTTACATCTGACGCCGAAGTATTAGCTGGAAACTGTCAAAACACCCTAGTCCGAGCCGTGCATTCGCATGGATTCCGCGGTTTAATGCGGACAGCTATGGTGGGCCGGGCGCGTAAAGCGCCCGTTTTTGTGCCTGCGGCTATTTTTTTGCAGACCGGCGGCTGGTGCCGCTGCGGGCTCCGGCCCGCAGGCTGAGCGCGCTGCCGGCGCGGCGAGGGATGCCGTGGTCGCTACCGGAAGCTTTCTTGGTGCTGGGGCGCATG
This sequence comes from Achromobacter veterisilvae, assembly GCF_900496975.1. Classification (GTDB taxonomy): domain Bacteria; phylum Pseudomonadota; class Gammaproteobacteria; order Burkholderiales; family Burkholderiaceae_B; genus Achromobacter; species Achromobacter veterisilvae. The sequence continues at coordinate 138,000 of NZ_UFQC01000014.1, read as the reverse complement.
GGCTTGCCGTTCTTGTTGAGCTGGTCCGCGGGCACGAAGCGCGTCTTGGGCTTGGGCTCTTCGGTTTCGCTGCGGCGCGGGCGCTTGGCGAGGGTCTTGCCTTCGGCGGCCAGCTTCTTGGGCGTATGGGGCTCGGAGGCGCGGCGCTTGGCCGGGCGTTCGGGGTCCTGGGCGGCCAGCGAGGCGGGCTTGACGTTGCCGGCCAGCGGGCGGAACAGGATCAGGATCTTGCCCAGGTGGTGTACCGGCGCGCAGGACAGCGAGTCGCAGATGGCCGACAACATGGCCTCGCGGGCTTCGCGGTCGCCGCCGCCGGCGCGCACCTTGATAAGGCCGTGGGACGTCAGCGCGAGGTCGATTTCCTTGAGCACGGCGTCGGTCAGGCCATTGTCGCCGATCAGGACGACGGGGCGCAGAGGGTGAGCGGCGGACCGAAGGTCGCTGCGCTCACGAGAGGTAAGTTCTAATATAGGCATGCGTGGAATTGTACGGTAATGGCCAAGAATAAATTCTCCAAAGACTGGATTCACCAGCACATCAATGATCCCTATGTGAAGCTGGCGCAACAGAAGGGCTACCGGGCCCGCGCCGCCTTCAAGCTGATCGAGATCCTGGAAGCCGAGAAGCTGATGCGCCGGGGCGACCTGGTCGTGGACCTGGGCTCGGCGCCCGGCAGTTGGTCCCAGGTGGCGCGCGAGCGCCTGTCGGGTCCGGGCGGCGTCGTGGACGGCCGCATCATCGCGCTGGACCTGCTGCCCATGGAGCCGGTGGCGGGCGTCGAATTCATCCAGGGCGACTTCCGCGAAGATGAAGTTTTGAAACAATTGGAAGACATGGTCGGATCCCGCGCGGTGGACCTTGTTATTTCGGACATGGCCCCCAACTTGTCAGGCGTGGGTAGCGCCGATTCGGCGCGCATCCAGCATGTGTGCGAACTGGCGATGGAATTCGCCTGCGCCCATTTGAAGCCCAACGGGGCGCTGATCGTCAAGGCCTTCCACGGCAGCGGCTTTTCGCAGATCGTGCAGTCCTACAAGCAGCGCTTCAAGCGGGTGGTCGAACGCAAGCCGAAGGCGTCTCGGGACAAATCCTCCGAAACCTTTTTGGTTGCGCGCGATCTGAAGTAGCCCGGGCCCGCCGGGGCATGCCGCCCCAGGGCCAAGAAGAACCTATCGCCTGCCGAGACAACGACCAGAAAACTTACGTATCAGACGAAACTTAAACGTGCCCAGGGATCCCAGGACGCAATCTGGCCTGACAGGGTAGAATGGGCTATTGACATACTTGTGACTGTGCCATATGCGGGTGCGCGGTTGCCGGTCGGAATCGAAAGCAGGAGATCGACCTTGAACAATTCATTTTCGAAAGTCGCTGTCTGGATGGTGATAGCCCTCGTGCTGTTCACCGTCTTCAAACAGTTCGACGGACGCGCTCAGACACAGGATGGCGTGACCTATACGCAGTTCATGGACGACGCCAAGGCGGGACGCATCCGCAAGGTCGACGTCCAGGGCGACGTGCTTTACGTCACGCCCGACGCGGGCCGCGCCTATACGCTGACTTCCCCGGGCGACCTCTGGATGGTCTCCGATCTGCTGAAGTACGGCGTCCAGGTCTCCGGCAAGCCGCGCGAAGAACAATCGCTCTTGATGAGCATCTTCGTATCGTGGTTCCCCATGCTGCTGCTGATCGGCGTGTGGGTGTTCTTCATGCGGCAGATGCAGGGCGGCGGCAGGGGCGGCGCATTCAGCTTCGGCAAATCGCGCGCCCGCATGCTCGACGAGAACACCAACCAGATCACGTTCACCGACGTCGCCGGCTGCGACGAAGCCAAGGAAGACGTCCAGGAACTGGTCGATTTCCTGCGCGACCCCAGCAAGTTCCAGAAACTGGGCGGCCGTATTCCGCGCGGCGTGCTGATGGTCGGCTCCCCCGGTACCGGCAAGACGCTGCTGGCCAAGGCCATCGCGGGCGAAGCCAAGGTCCCGTTCTTCAGCATCTCCGGCTCGGACTTCGTTGAAATGTTCGTCGGCGTGGGCGCGGCCCGCGTGCGCGACATGTTCGAGAACGCCAAGAAGCACGCGCCCTGCATCATCTTCATCGACGAAATCGACGCGGTGGGCCGCCAGCGCGGCGCCGGCCTGGGCGGCGGCAACGACGAACGCGAACAGACGCTGAACCAGATGCTGGTGGAAATGGACGGCTTCGAATCCGGCCAGGGCGTGATCGTGATCGCCGCGACCAACCGTCCGGACGTGTTGGACCCGGCGCTGCTGCGCCCGGGCCGCTTCGACCGCCAGGTCGTGGTGCCGCTGCCCGACATCCGCGGCCGCGAGCAGATCCTGAAGGTTCACATGCGCAAGGTTCCGCTGTCGCCCAACGTCGACGCGACCATCCTGGCGCGCGGCTGCCCCGGTTTCTCGGGCGCCGACCTGGCCAACCTGGTCAACGAAGCTGCCCTGTTCGCCGCCCGCCGCAATGGCCGCACGGTGGATATGTCCGACTTCGAAAAAGCCAAGGACAAGATCATCATGGGCGCCGAGCGCCGCTCCATCGTGATGCCCGAAGAGGAACGCAAGAACACCGCGTACCACGAGTCCGGCCACGCGATCGTTGCCCGCATGCTGCCCAAGACCGACCCGGTCCACAAGGTCACCATCATTCCGCGCGGCCGCGCGCTGGGCGTGACGATGCAGTTGCCCGAGACCGACCGCTACAGCATGGACAAGGGCCGCCTGCTGTCCACCATCGCCGTGCTGTTCGGCGGCCGCATCGCCGAAGAACTGTTCATGGACCAGATGACGACGGGCGCCTCGAACGACTTCGAACGCGCCACCGCCATCGCCCGCGACATCGTCACGCGCTACGGCATGACCGACGAACTGGGTCCCATGGTCTACGCCGAGAACGAAGGCGAAGTGTTCCTGGGCCGCAGCGTCACCAAGACCACGCACATGTCCGAAGCCACCATGCAGAAGGTGGACACCGAGATCCGCCGCATCATCGACGAGCAGTACGGCGTCGCGCGCAAGATCCTGGAAGACAACCGCGACAAGGTCGAGGCGATGACCGCCGCGCTGCTGGAATGGGAAACCATCGACGCCGACCAGATCAACGACATCGTCGAGGGCCGCCCGCCGCGTCCCCCGAAGACGCCTCAGGGTCCGTCGGACACGTCCGATACGCCGCCCACGGGCCTGGCGGCAGGTGGCAATACGGCTGCCGCTGTTTGAGGCTGCTTATCCTGAGTTATGGCAAATAACTTTCTTTGCGGGCGCTTCGAGTTCGATCTCGAGCGCCCGCTTGTCATGGGTATCGTCAATGTCACGCCGGATTCGTTTTCCGATGGCGGCGAGCACGACGATACGGATTCCGCGGTGGCGCACGCGCGCCGCCTGATCGAAGAGGGCGCCCAGATCCTGGACCTGGGCGGCGAGTCCACGCGGCCCGGCGCCGATCCGGTGTCCGTGGCGGACGAACTGGCGCGGCTGCTGCCGGTGATCGAGGCCTTGCGCGATTGCGGCGTGCCGCTGTCCATCGACACCTTCAAGCCCGAGGTCATGCGTGCCGCGCTGGATGCCGGCGCGGACATGATCAACGACATCTACGGCTTTCGCCAGCCCGGCGCCGTCGAGGCCGTGGCGCAATCGCGCTGCGGGCTGTGCGTGATGCACATGAAGGGCGAGCCGCGCACCATGCAGGCGGCTCCACCCGAATACACCGACCTGATCGGCGAAATCGGGCTTTTCCTGGGGGCTCGCGCGCACAAGCTGCGCGCGGCCTGGGTCGATCCTCGCCGCATCGTGCTGGATCCGGGCTTCGGATTCGGCAAGACCGGCGACCAGAACTTCCAATTGCTGCGCCGGCTGTCCGGCCTGCGCAGCATCGGCTATCCATTGCTGATCGGCCTGTCGCGCAAAACCATGATCGGCCAGGCCACCGGCCGGCCGGTCGGCGACAGGTTGCCCGGCAGCATCGCTGCGGCGCTTGCCTGCGTGGCGCGTGGTGCCTCCATCGTGCGTGTGCACGATGTCGCGGCCACGGTCGACGCGCTCAAGGTATGGCACGCGGCAGAACAAGGAGCAATCACTTCATGATTCGACGCAAGTATTTCGGCACCGACGGCGTGCGCGGCGAGGTTGGCGGTCCGGTGATCAATGCCGAGTTCGCCCTGCGCCTGGGCTACGCGGCCGGCCGCGTGCTGGCGCGCGAGCACGCCGTGCGCGGCGGCCGCCCGCAGGTCGTGATCGGCAAGGACACGCGGATTTCGGGCTATATGCTGGAATCCGCCCTGGAGGCCGGCCTGTCGGCCGCGGGCATCGACGTGCTGCTGGCCGGCCCGATCCCGACCCCCGCGGTTGCTTACCTGACGCGCGCCCTGCGCCTCGTGGCGGGCATCGTCATCAGCGCTTCGCACAACCCGTACCATGACAACGGCATCAAGTTCTTCTCGGCGCAGGGCATGAAATTGCCCGACGAGATCGAGGCCGCCATCGAGGCCGCGCTGGACGAGCCGCTGGGCTGCGTGGGCTCGGAAGCCCTGGGCCGCGCCCGCCGCATGGCCGACGCGCAGGGCCGCTATATCGAATTCTGCAAGAGCACCTTCCCCAACGACCTGGACCTGAACGGGATGACGATCGTGGTGGACGCCGCCCACGGCGCCGCCTACAACATCGCGCCCCACGTCTTCCGCGAATTGGGGGCCGAAGTGCACGCCATCGGGGTGCACCCCGACGGCTTCAACATCAACAAGGGCGTGGGCGCGCTGCACCCCGAACTGCTGGCCAAGGAAGTGAGCGCGCGCGGCGCCCAGTTGGGCATCGCGCTCGACGGCGACGCGGACCGCCTGCAGATGGTGGACGGCGACGGCCGCATCTACAACGGCGACGAACTCATGTACGCCATCGTCCGCGAACGCATGCAGCGCGGCAAGGTGGACGGCGTGGTGGGCACGCTGATGACCAATTTCGGGTTCGAGCGCGAAATGAAGCGCCTGGGCGTGGGATTCGAGCGCGCCGACGTGGGCGACCGCTACGTGCTGGAACAGATGCAGGCGCGCGGCTGGCTGTATGGCGGCGAAAGCTCCGGCCACCTGCTGTGCCTGGACTGCCACTCGACCGGCGACGGCATCGTGGCCGCGCTGCAGGTGCTGACCGCCCTGCGCCGCAACTCGGTGGGGCTGTCGGCATGGGTGAGCGACCTGCGCATGTATCCCCAGAAGATGATCAACGTTCCGCTGACGCCGGGCCAGGACTGGAAGACGCACGCCGGCCTGACGGCGGCGCGCAAGGCCGTCGAAACGGAGCTGGACGGCCGCGGCCGCATTCTCATCCGGGCTTCCGGCACCGAACCGAAGCTGCGCCTGATGGTGGAAGCCGAGGACGAGGCGCTGGCCGTGTCGTGCGCGGAGAAGCTTGCGGCCAGCATGGGGTAGATGCCCGGCTGTCCGATTCCTGGCAAAGGCCACCCCTCGCGCGACGGGTGGCCTTTGTTTGTAAATGGCCTGTACTCGTTTGTAAAGTTTTGTCGAATTCGGTGGAATGTTGACTTATCTGCCCCGAACTAAACTTCATAGTCACGTAACATATTGGTCAAGTCTTTGACATACAGGGCGTCCACACTGGCTGGACTCTCTAGGAGCTTCGCCCAATGCTGGAATTAGCACGCATCAATCCGAGCCGTAATGCCGGCGAACCCTGGACCGGCGGCGCCGCCAAGGTGCTGGTGGTGGGCTTGGCGCGCACGGCGGAAGAAATCGAGCAGATTCAACGCCTGCGCTACGAAGTCTTCACCGAGGACATGGGCGCGGTGTTCCCCGATGCCCAGGACGGCGTCGAACGCGATCGTTTCGATCCGTTCTGCGAACACCTGATGGTTCGCGAGCTGGACACGGGCCGAGTCGTGGGGACGTATCGCATCCTGACCCCGGAAAAGGCGCGGGAGGCGGGCGGGTACTACTCGGAGTCCGAGTTCGACCTTTCCGGGCTGGGCCCGATCCGGGACGAACTGGTCGAAGTCGGCCGCTCCTGCACGCACGCCGACTACCGGGGCGGCAGCGTCATCATGTTGCTCTGGTCCGGCCTGGCTGAATACCTGCGCCGCGGCGGCTACGAATACGTGCTGGGCTGCGCCAGCGTCAGCCTGCGCGACGACGGCGTCACGGCCGCCGAGGTGTGGCGCACCATTTCCAAGAGTTTGCCGCAGGGCGGCGAACCCCGCGTGACGCCGCTGCACCGCTATCCCGTCGAAAAACTCAACAGTACCTTGCCGGCTCGCGTGCCGCCGCTGATCAAGGGCTACCTGAAACTGGGCGCCAAGGTCTGTGGCGAGCCCGCCTGGGATCCGGACTTCAATGCGGCGGACTTCCCGGTGCTGCTGAAGATGGAGCGCATGGACGAACGCTACCGCCGCCATTTCGGTCTGGACCAGCCGGCCGTCTCCACCCCCCAGCGCTGACCGCCATGCGCCGCCTGCTCCGCCGCATGAAGATCAGGCTGATACGGCGGGCGACGCGGCCGCTGCGCATGGAACTCAAGCGGCTGGACCGCGGGACGGACCTGTCGCCGTTCTAGCTCCCCTCAGAATTCCAGCAGTTCGAACGAAAACCCCACCTTGTTCCATTCGGCTTCTTCGGCGCGCAGCGTGAAGTCGCTCAAGGGGTGCTGGGCCAGCCAGTCGCGGTTGACGCGCACGACGATGGAGTTGTCGCGCACCGATGCCGTCAGCGGCAGCGGTTCGATCTCGTTGCGGCGGCGGAACAGAAGCACCGCCAGGCGCAGGCTGAGGATGGCCTTCCATTGGGGACGGGAGCGCACCAGCGGCTCCAGTTTGGTCAGCTTGCCCTGGTGGCCGAGCGCCAGCAGCGCCAGCAGTTGCTGGTCGGCGCGCGAGAAGCCCGGCATGTCGGCGTTTTCCAGCACGTAGGCCGTGTGCTTGTGATACGCATTGTGGGCGATGGACAGGCCCACTTCGTGCAGGTCCGCCGCCCAGCCCAGGGCGGGGCGCAGCTCGGCGCGTTCCGGGCCGTCGGGGAACATTGCGTCGAACAGGGTCAGCGCGGCGTGGCGCACGCGGCGAGCCTGGTTGGGGTCGACGTGGTAGCGCTTCATGAACTGGCGCACCGATTCGTCCCGCTTATCGTGTTCGTCGTCGCGGCCCAGGAGGTCGTACAGCACCCCCAGGCGCAGGGCGCCGTCGCCGGTGTGCATGACCTCGATGCCCAGTTCGTCGAAGAGGGCGCTCATGATGGCCAGCCCGCCCGGCAGCACGTCCGCGCGTTCGATCTTGATGCCCGGCAGTTCGGAGGGAATGACGCGGCCCGAGCGCACGATGCGGTCTTTCAGCTTGCTCAGCCCGGCGCGCGTGATGCCGCGGTCCGAGAAGCGGCTTTCGGTCAGGATGGCGAACAGCGCCTTGGCGGTGCCCGAGGATCCGTAGGCCTCTTTCCAGCCCATCTTCCGGTACTGCTTGGCGATGACTTCGATCTCGCGGCGGGCGGCCAGCTCGGCCTGCTTCATCTGGTGCGCGTCCACGATGCCGTCCGAGAAGAACTGGCGGCTGTAGCTGACGCAGCCCATATAGAGCGAGGACATCAGCGAGGGTTCGTGCCCCTTGCCGATGATGACCTCGGTGGAGCCGCCGCCGATGTCGATGACCAGCCGCTTGTTGGGAGAGGGGGGCAGGGTGTGGACCACCCCCGAGAAGATCAGGCGGGCCTCTTCGCGGCCGGCGATGACTTCGATGGGAAAGCCCAGGGCGGCTTCGGCGCGGGGGAGGAAATCCCGGGTGTTGCGCGCCACGCGGAAGGTGTTGGTGGCGACGGCGCGCACGCGGTTGGGGTGGAAGCTGCGCAGGCGGTCGCCGAAACGTTCCAGCACGGCGATGGCCCGGTCGATGGCGTCGTCGCCAAGCCGCTTTTCGGTATCCAGGCCGGCCGCGAGCCGGACGGTTTCCTTGAGGCGGTCGATCTGGTAGATCTGCGGCGTACCGTCCTGCTGAACGATGCGTCCGATGGAGAGGCGGAAGCTGTTGGACCCGAGGTCCACCGCGGCCAGAAGTTGATCCATGCGGCTCGTGAATAGTGGCTGTGAGGTGGCCTGATTATAGAGACCCCATGTGACAGCGCCCCGAATCGCGGGTTTTTTCTTATGGAACAGGGGCTTGGGAGGATATATCCGGCCGCCATGCGTCCCGGTTTTGGCGTACGCTACGATTTTGCCGCCGTGTCATGGAACCGTCACTTTTTTGCAGTAAAACTCCACGCTCTCCCTACGTATGGAACCCGGTATGCCCTCACGCCCTCCCGCCGAGCCCTTGCTCATGAACCGCGAGTTGTCGCTGCTGAAATTCAACGAACGCGTGCTGGCGATGGCGGAGGATCCGAAGACGCCCCTGCTCGAACGATTGCGCTACGTGTGCATCGTCAGTTCCAACCTGGACGAGTTCTTCGAGATCCGGATTTCCAGCCTGAAAGAGCAGCAGCGCCAGTCGCCGAACCTGGTGGGGCCGGATGGCATGACGCCGGACCAGGCGTTCGAGAACGTGCAGCAGGCCGTCCATGAACTGGTCGGCCGGCAGTACAACCTGCTCAACGACGAGATCCTGCCCGCGATGCACGCCGAGGGCATCACCCTGCACCACGCGTCCGAATGGAATCCGCAGCAGCAGGAATGGGCGCGCGACGTGTTCAACCGCGACGTGATGCCGCTGCTGACCCCCATCGGGCTGGACCCGGCGCATCCGTTTCCGCGCGTCTACAACAAAAGCCTGAACTTCATCGTGTCGCTGTCGGGGGCCGACGCCTTCGGCCGCCAGGCCTCCATTGCCGTGGTGCAGGCGCCGCGGGCCCTGCCGCGCCTGATCAAGATGCCGCAGGAGCTGTCCGGCCACCCCGAGGGCTACATCCTGCTGACCTCGCTGCTGCGCGCCTTCGTCGGCGAGCTGTTCCCCGGGCTGGAGATGCTGGGCTGCTACCAATGGCGGGTCACGCGCAACAGCGACCTGTTCGTGGACGAGGAAGAAGTCACCAACCTGCGCCACGCGCTGCAGGGCGAACTGTCGCAGCGCAACTTCGGCGCCGCCGTCCGCCTGGAGATCGACAAGCTGACGCCGGTCGAACTGGAAACCTTCCTGCAGCGCGAGTTCTCGCTGAAGCCCGAGGACACCTACCGGGTGCCCGGTCCGGTGAACCTGTCGCGCCTGATGCAACTGTGCAATTCGGCTTCGCGGCCGGACCTGCTGTTTCCCGACTACCGGGCGCCCGTGCCGGCGCCGTTCGACAAGGTGGGCGACAAGCCGGCCGAACTGTTCGAGGCCGTGGCCCAGCAGGACCGGCTGCTGCACCATCCCTACCAGTCGTTCCAGCCCGTCATCGATTTCCTGACCGCCGCCGCGCTGGATCCGGACGTGATGGCCATCAAGCAGACCATCTACCGCACCGGCGAGGATTCCGAGCTGATGAAGATCCTGCTGGCCGCGGCGCGCGCCGGCAAGGAAGTCACGGTGGTGGTGGAACTGATGGCCCGCTTCGACGAACAGACCAACATCAATTGGGCCTCCAAGCTGGAAGAAGTGGGCGCCCACGTGGTGTACGGCGTGGTGGCCCACAAGACGCATGCCAAGATGGCCGTGGTGCTGCGCCGCGAGAAAGGCCGCCTGCGCCGCTACGCCCACCTGGGCACCGGCAACTACCATCCGCGCACGGCGCGCCTGTACACCGACTTCGGGCTGCTGACCGCCGACCCCAGGCTGTGCGAGGACATGGACAAGGTCTTCGCGCAATTGACCGGGCTGGGCGCTCGCCGTTCGCTCAAGGCGCTGATGCAGTCGCCCTTCACCATGCACGACGGCATGGTGGCGCTGATCCGCGCCGAGGCCCGGGCGGCCAAGGCGGGCAAGCGTTCCCGGATCATGGCCAAGATGAACTCCCTGCTGGAAGAGCAGATCATCGAAGAGCTCTACAAGGCGGGGCAGGCCGGCGTGAAGATCGACCTGATCGTGCGCGGCGTGTGCGCCTTGCGCGCCGGCGTGCCGGGCCTGTCCGAGAATATCCGGGTGCGCTCCATCGTGGGCCGCTTCCTGGAACATTCCCGGGTCTTCTACTTCTATGCCGACGGCGAGGAAACCGTCTACCTTTCGTCGGCCGACTGGATGGACCGCAATTTCTTCCGCCGCGTGGAAATCGCCTTCCCGATCTACGACAAGACCCTGAAAAAACGGGTGATCGACGAGGCCTTCACCTACGCCCTGCGCGACAACCAACTGGCCTGGCAGCAGCAACCCGACGGCGACTACGCCCGCGTCAAGAGCCGCCGCGAACCCTTCAACGTCCACCAGTACCTGATGCAGAAGCTGGGCGTGTAACACCCGCCGCCCGAAAGGGGCGGCGTTTCCGCGCAACGCCCCGGGGATCCGTCCCCGGCTCCTCATTTCCGGCGCCCCGGCCTAGTCGCAACCGGCATTCGAGGCAAAGCGCCCTCAATCCAGGCCACGCGGATCCGCTCTGCGGTCCGCCACCGACGCCCCGACCTTCTCGCAACCGCCATTCGAGGCAAAGTGCCCCCAATCCAGGCCGCGCGGATCCGGCTCCGCCGGTCCGCCACCGGCGCCCCCCTGGGGGGGAAGGCGCGCAGCGCCTGCGGGGGGGATCATGACTGTCACTATCCTGTCATTTTGGGCTTCTAAGATGCGAGGGTCGCTGAAAGACAGGCAGTACCAAAGCCTGCCAAGCCTCCTCCAACGAGCACAGAAGGAACCCAGATGTTCAAACGTGTCTTCAAACAAGTTTCCGTGGGCGTCGCGCTGAGCGCCGCCGTCTTCGCCGTCCAGGCCGCCGACGTGACCGGCGCCGGCGCATCGTTCCCGTACCCGATCTACGCCAAGTGGGCATCGGACTACAAGGCGGCCACCAACAACGCCGTGAACTACCAATCCATCGGTTCGGGCGGTGGCCAGCAGCAGATCATCGCCAAGACCGTGGACTTCGGCGCCTCGGACGATCCCATGAAGGCGGCCGACCTCGAAAAGAACGGCCTGCTGCAGTTCCCCGCCGTGATCGGCGGCACCGTTGCCGTGGTCAACATCGACGGCGTGGAGCCGGGCAAGCTGAAGCTGTCGGGCGCGGTCCTGGCCGACATCTTCCTGGGCAAGGTCAAGAAGTGGGACGACGCCGCCATCAAGGCGCTGAACCCCGACCTCAAGCTGCCGTCGGCCGACATCATCGTCGTGCACCGTTCGGACGGCTCGGGCACCACCTTCGGCTGGACGAACTACCTGTCCAAGGTGTCGCCTGACTGGAAGGCGCAAGTCGGCGAAGGCAAGGCCGTCAAGTGGCCCACCGGCCAGGGCGGCAAGGGCAACGAAGGCGTCGCCGCCTACGTCGGCCAGTTGAAGAACTCGATCGGCTACGTCGAATACGCCTACGCCAAGCAGAACAAGCTGGCCTGGACGCAACTGCAGAACAAGGAAGGCAAGTTCGTCCAGCCCGAGCAGAAGGCATTCGCCGCCGCGGCCGCCAACGCCGACTGGAAGAGCGCGCCGGGCATGGGCGTGGTCCTGACCGACGAGCCGGGCGCCGATTCGTGGCCCGTCACCGCCGCCACCTTCATCCTGATCCACAAGTCGCAGGACAAGCCGGCCCAGGGCAAGGCCGTGCTGGAGTTCTTCGACTGGGCGTTCAAGAACGGCGCCAAGTCCGCCGAGACGATGGACTACGTGCCGCTGCCTGAAGCCGTGACCAAGGAAATCCGCGCCGCCTGGGGCGAGGTCAAGGCCGCCGACGGCAAGGCCGTCTGGTAGGATGGGTGTAGCGCGGCAAAGACTCGGCAAGAATGCCGGCTCGGAGCGCGCGCAACCCATCACGACCGCCCTGGCCTTCCCCTCAAGGAAGCCAGGGCCGGCCCGCCCCAAATCCCCGATGTTTCTCCCTCAGGTTTCCCAAGGAAAGTCCATCCATGAGCGCGGTAATGGATAATAGTGTGCCGCTTCCGCCCAGCGTGGCGGATTCCGTGACTACCGGCACGCCTTCGCCTATGAAGCAAAACAACAACGCGCTGATGGATGCGCTATTCAAGAATCTGACGCGCCTGTTCGCCTTCCTGGTGTTCATCCTGCTGGCGGCGATCCTGGTGTCCCTGATCTACGGCAGTCGCGAATCGCTGGCCAAGTACGGCCTGTCGTTCCTGTGGCTCAACGACTGGGACCCCGTCAACCAGAACTACGGCGCCGTCGTGCCTATCATCGGCACGCTCCTGACCTCGGCCATCGCGTTGATCATCGCCGTGCCGGTGTCGTTCGGCATCGCCATCTTCCTGACCGAACTGTCGCCGGCCTGGCTGCGCCGTCCGCTGGGCACCGCGATCGAAATGCTGGCGGCCATCCCGTCCATCATCTACGGCATGTGGGGCCTGTTCGTCTTCGTCCCCGTGTTCCAGCAATACGTGCAGCCCTTCCTGATCGCCACGCTGGGCAGCCTGCCCGTGATCGGCGGCATCTTCGCGGGGCCGCCCTTCGGCATCGGCATCTTCACGGCCGGCCTGATCCTCTCGATCATGATCATCCCGTTCATCGCCGCGGTCATGCGCGACGTGTTCGAACTGGTGCCCACGATGCTGAAGGAATCGGCCTACGGACTGGGCAGCACGACCTGGGAAGTGATGTGGCGCGTGGTCCTGCCGTTCACGAAGTCCGGCGTCATCGGCGGCATCATGCTCGGCCTGGGGCGCGCCCTGGGCGAGACCATGGCCGTCACCTTCGTCATCGGCAACGCCTTCAAGTGGTCGGGCTCGCTGTTCTCGCCGGGCAACTCGATCGCCTCGGCGCTGGCCAACGAATTCAACGAGGCGGGCGGCATCCAGAAATCGGCGCTGCTGGAACTGGGCCTGATCCTGTTCCTGATCACGACGATCGTGCTGGCCCTGGCCAAGATGCTGCTGGTTCGCCTTTCGGCCGGTGAAGGCAAGAAAACCTGACGCGCCGCGAGCACAAGGAAAAGATCATGGCTGTATCCGTACTCAACATGCAGAACGGCATCTACCGCCGGCGCCGCGTGGTCAACCGCATCATGCTGACCGTGTCGCTGGGGACGCTGACGTTCGGGCTGTTCTGGCTGTTCTGGATCATTCTGACGTTGTTGACCAAGGGCGCTCCGGCGCTGTCCCTCGCGCTGTTCACCGAGATCACGCCGCCGCCCGGGCAGGCCGGCGGTCTGATCAACGCCATCTTCGGCAGCGTGGTGATGGCCGGCGTGGGCACGCTGATCGGCACGCCCGTGGGCATCCTGGCCGGCACCTACCTGGCCGAGTACGGCCAGCGCGGCTGGCTGGCGCCCGCCACGCGCTTCCTGAACGACGTGCTGCTGTCGGCTCCGTCGATCATCATCGGCCTCTTCATCTACGCCGTGTACGTGGCGCAGGTGGGCCATTACTCCGGCTGGGCCGGCGCTCTGGCGCTGTCCATCCTGGTGATCCCGGTGGTGGTCCGCACCACGGACAACATGCTGCTGCTGGTGCCCAACAGCCTGCGCGAAGCCGCGGCGGCGCTGGGCTGCCCCAAGTGGCGCATGATCACCCTGGTGTGCTATCGCGCCGCCAAGACCGGCATCATCACCGGCGTGCTGCTGGCCATCGCCCGCATCTCGGGCGAGACCGCGCCGCTGCTGTTCACGGCGCTGTCCAACCAGTTCATGTCCTTCAACATGAACGCGCCGATGGCCAACCTGCCGGTCGTGATTTACCAATACGCCGCCAGCCCCTTCAAGGACTGGAACAACCTGGCCTGGGCCGGGGCCACGCTGATTACGCTGCTGGTGCTGGGCATCAACATCATCGCCCGCAACATGTTCCGCAAATAAAGATCGCTATGCCGGCGCGCGGGGCGCGCCGGCGCCAAGGGAAACCCAATGGAAAACACCGCCACCGCCGTCAAGAACAAGATCGAGGTCAAGGACCTGAACTTCTACTACGGCAAGTTCCATGCGATCCGCAATGTGAACATGTCGATCCAGGAAAAGAAGGTCACCGCCTTCATCGGCCCGTCGGGCTGCGGCAAGTCCACGCTGCTGCGCACGTTCAACCGCATGTTCGAGCTGTATCCCGGCCAGCGCGCCGAGGGCGAGATCATCCTGGACGGCGAAAACCTGCTGACGGCCAAGACCGATATTTCGCTGATCCGCGCCAAGGTCGGCATGGTGTTCCAGAAGCCCACGCCGTTCCCCATGAGCATCTACGACAACATCGCCTTCGGCGTGCGACTGTTCGAGCGCCTGTCCAAGGGCGAGATGGACGAGCGCGTGGAATGGGCGCTGAGCAAGGCCGCGCTGTGGAACGAAGTGAAGGACAAGCTGCACCAGAGCGGCAACAGCCTGTCGGGCGGCCAGCAGCAGCGCCTGTGCATCGCGCGCGGCGTGGCCATCAAGCCCGAGGTGCTGTTGCTGGACGAGCCGTGCTCGGCGCTGGACCCGATTTCCACCGCCAAGATCGAAGAACTGATCGCCGAACTGAAAAACGACTACACCGTCGTCATCGTGACGCACAACATGCAGCAGGCGGCCCGCTGCTCGGACTACACCGCCTATATGTACCTGGGCGAACTGATGGAATTCGGCCAGACGGACCAGATCTTCGTGAAGCCGTCGCGCAAGGAAACGGAAGACTACATCACCGGCCGTTTCGGCTGAGCGGCGCGCCGTTTTCGATTCAAGGCCGCTGCAGGGCCTGCGCGCCGCCGCCGCGCGCAGGTCTGGCCGGCCAGTATCTGGTATAGTTGCCACCCTTCGGGGCGTAGCGCAGCCTGGTAGCGCATCTGCTTTGGGAGCAGAGGGTCGTGAGTTCGAATCCCACCGCCCCGACCAATAAAATCAAGGCCTTACAGAGATTGCTCTGTAAGGCCTTTTGCTTGTCGCAGATTTTGCCCCACCTTTTGCCCCACTGAAGGCTTTGAAGGCGTTATGACGGAGATGAGACGTGCGTGATCAGAACTCGATGAATCGGCATCCGTACACCTTGGATGAATTGCTGGAAATCACGGTGGGAAATCTCTACGCAGCTTACAAGAGCGTAAAGAGGAGTGAAGTCCCTTGGGAACGCTTTGTAGAACAGGTCTTGGGGCCAGTCGCGAAGTATGACTTGGGGGAGACCGATAGGCCGCTGGATATCTTGCTGCAGTACCTAAGTGACGAGGATAGAGCGAAAGGCCCCGAGTTCGTTTCGCGTTCGTCAATTGGCCCGATTGCTCTGTCGGCGACGTACTTCTTCCGCGCCGATCGTGCCCGGAAGGAGGGACATGCAGATCATGCCTGGTCCTATTTGGCCGATGCTCGGTACTGGTGCGGGGTTGCTCTTTCTCAGAAGGGAGTTGATGCTGCGTTTCAGCTAGTGCAGGGGGACTTGTCGCGGTCTGGAGGGAAGGGTAGGGCGGCAAGCTTTGGGCCGATCAAGCAGTACGCTTTCGGATTGGTGGAGAGCGAAAAGCCTAGCGGTGGCTGGCAGTCACGTAGTCAAGCCGTTAAAAAAATTAAAGACAAAGTACTTGCTTATGCCAAAACCCAAGGCAAGAGCATGAGCGGGGACCAGGCAATGAAGACAATTGATGGTTGGCTGGGTTCGATGCCCGAGAAAGATCAGTATTTCCCAAAAAAGAAAGAGCGAGCCTGAAATGCCAAATAGGGGTGCCCCGTCTGCCGGCACGCATCTGTCGTCAGCCGGTTGACGGCGTAGCTGCTGGGACGTGATTCCAGGATGCTCTCATCCATACCGGTATGTTCCGGCGTTATGGAGAAAGCTAAATGGCTCAATTGCAGAATTTCACCCTTTTGCGCCGCACTGAAGTGGAATCGATGCTGAAACTCAGCCGCTCGTCCATCTACGCGAAAATCAACACTAAGGGCAAAGGCTACGACCCCGCGTTTCCGGTACCGATTTGCGTATCAGGCAGTGCAGACGCGAAGCGCACGACTGTGCGTTGGATTCGCTCTGAAATTGAGGCATACGTCGCGTCACGTCGGCGCACTCGCGAGCTGTAAGGAGCGGGGCATGTCTAAGGTAATCGACAATGCTTCACCCTCGGACGGGGTCCTGCTGGTTCGTGCCGACAAGGTTGACTCCGTAGCATCAGAGTGGCACATGAAAGGCTGGCTTCCCGAAGGGGAGTTGGTCATTCTTGGCGGTGATGGGGGGGCGGGGAAGACGCTGATCGCAATGGATTGGATCGCCACCCTGAGTAATGCTGGAACAAAGCGTGGCATTTTCCCCGACGGGTCACAAGCCCAGCGTGGTAGTTCGCTGATTTGGTCATGCGAAGATGATTGGCAGCGCACCTTGAAGCCTCGCCTCGACGCAGCCGAAGCTAATCATCGGCGGATATTCTTCGTCGGCGATGTTATCGAACTCAGTAGCCGTCGCAGCTTCGACTTTAAGAGAGATCTTCCTGGTCTGGTAGAACAAATCGAGAAGATTGGTGATGTCAAGATGCTGGTGATCGACACGGTGATGGAGGTCGTTTCGGGAGCCGGCACGAATGCCAAGGCTGTCCGTCAAGACCTGATAAAACTTGTCGAGATCGCGCATAAGTACCGCATCACCATCATCGGAATCGCGCATCTGGTCAAAGAAGCGAAGAAGGGTGACTTGGTCAAGAGTCTCGCCGGAAGTCAGGCTTTCAGCAACTTGGCTCGGCATGTGCTGATCGCCATGCGCGTGAACGTTCCTGAACAGGATGAGGATTCTCCTTCAATGGGGGTTCTGATACGCGCCAAGACCAACATTGGCAAATCGGGCGGAGGGCGGCGTTACGAAATTCATCCTGCGCGCGTGGATAGCGTCGATGGCCGTGAGATTGACACGACTAAGCTCATCTGGCACCAAAAGCTGCTTCCTGGATCTCCGGCGGACATCCGCCGGTGGGCTGAAGGCGATAAGGCCGAAATGGCAGATAGTCCTAAAAACAGGGCTCAACAATTTCTGAAGGAGGTGTTGGCTGATGGACCGTTGCCGGTCAGGGAACTTCAGGAGTTGGCGGAAGAGGATGGAATTTCGACAAAAATGCTGCGAAATGCCAGGGAGAGGCTGGGCGTGATCTCTACCCGGATACATGATAGCGAAGGGGCGGCGTGGAATGAATGGTCCCTGCCGGGGGCTGCATCGCATGTCGATCCGTCGCGCCTGTATGACTCAGATGAAAGGCATGCAAGGCATTCGAGGCAAGCAGGGCAAGCAGGGCAAGCACATGGTCAGCCACAGGAATTAGACCTTGGAGATCGTGAAGCAACGGCAAAGGCATTCGGACGTGCTTTGGCACACTTGGAGTCAAGGCGGCTATGAGTCAAAATGTTCCGCTCGCGGCGACATAAAAGCCCATAATGAAAACTGACAATCCCCGGCGCGACGACGGAGGCGCGGCGGGGTTTTTTACTGTTGATCTGCCATCTCTACTCTGTGGGTTAATGCTTCTTATGTAATGAAGTAGGTGGTCGAAATGTTGTGGTTCTATTGTGTTTGAAAAATAAAAAAATATAGGCATGACTGATCTGTTGGAATCTACAACGAGATCGATCATGAACAATGAAGAAAACTATCAAGTCGAGATTAGTCGCGATGATGAGGCTAGAAGTCGAAAGGCAACGCAGGCTAGGATGCGTAGAAACAGGAGGCGAGGACTAGATTTCGAGGAGGAAATGTTCGGTCGTAGCGCACGCTATTTGGTGCTATTTCTGACGTTGAACTATCGGAAATCCTATCGTGAGGATGTCAGTTTTCTGACCATACAGCGGCACCGCGACCGATTTGTCCGCAACATGGAAACCAATTCCCTGCTTAGGCGAATACGTGGATGCATATGGCATTTGGAAGAGGGTGATCGCGGGGGCGGCCTTCACCTGCACTTTTTGATCTTCTATTCAGCGGAGCGCAAGGCAGATGTGCTGGTAGCGCGGGATATCGGCGAATACTGGGCAGGGGTTGTCACCAAGGGTTGGGGCGATTACTGGAATTCGAATGCTCACAAGGATCACTTTGAGTATCGGTGGGGAGTGGGCCTTGGGCAAGTTAATCGGAAAGACGAAGTCATGCGCAGAGCATTGCGTACGTTCATCGCCGAATACATGGCCAAATGTGATCAGGTGCCGAGAGATCGAGGTGAGGATGACAAGCTTTTTGGCATTCGGATCTTCCCCCGTAGAAGCGACTAGGCGGTTGCAGGCTCTGAGGAGATGATTCCTGCTGAGCCTGCATGGATACACTTCCTCTATGGACGTTAATCAGTACAGCGATTTGGGAGGTAGTCCACACTCTCCGCGCCACTCGTTGTATACGTCATTTGAAACCGGGTAGCCTTCGTCGTTCGCAGCTTTAATCTTTGCTTTCAAGCATGCTTCGCCGTTGCCGCTGCTGGACGACGCAGGGGACTTGGCCGGCGGATTTGATCTTTGGGCTGCCTGTGCCCCGAACGAATAGACGTATGTACCCAAGTTGGTATCAATGGAAATTTCTTTCACGTTGCACGCGGGAGCTGAGATTCCGTAGGATTGGCCGAACTTGAAGGTGGTCGGCACGGAAAGCATCTGGTTGATACGTGGGTCGCAGTTTCCGCGATTGACGCTATAGCCCGTCACTGTGACTTGGTTCACCACTGTTTCAAGAAGAATTCTTGGTATGCGCTGCGATGTGCCCAAGGAGACTTCGAAAGGTGCCTCGCCCGCGAACGTAGAACTGATCGAGCCTGCAAGGGCGATTGCGATGATGATTTTCTTGTAGTTCATGACTTTCCTGTGCCGTAAAAAAAGTCGGCCTACACAGGTAGGCCGAGGTTAGAGGGAAATTGAGTTAGGGCTTTCGCTTTTCTGATTCGATCCGCTCTTTGACGATGGGGGAGATCTCGGTGGCGATCTTGCCGACTCCGATGGCGGTGTTGGCAACGACCGCCCCAAGAAGCTTTGCGCCATTGACGATCCTGTCGCCGGCGCTTGATGACCACTTCAAGTCATCAAGACGATCCTTGAGGCTGAAGAACTTCATTTGTTTGTTGGAACGATTGGGGGGTATAGATCAGTCATCCGTTTCGTCGGACTTGCCCGTGCCGCCACATTCGGAACATGTCACGCGATTGGAACCTCCGCAGCTCGGGCAGCCGCTGGGGTGACGATCCGTGCCGTACTCCAAGGGGCATTCAGTATGGCCTTTGCCGCCGCACTCTCCACATTTTGCTGCCATATTTTCCTCGTTAATCAATAGGTTAGAGGGGGCTGTGCCCCAAGTTCAGGCTGTTCTTACTTTTCAGAAACCACTCAGTTTCCAGTTGTAGAGTATAGTCAACAAAAATTGATGTGTGTATAGCGTCGTGAATCAGTCTACGAATGGGCATCCTGCCCAGTCATGGCTACCAGACGCCCCGCACCTCCAGCTCCTTCGCTCTCCCAAGCCCTGGGAAAGCGGGTTAAGCAATGCCGCCATGCGGCCGATAAGTCTCAGGAAACTTTGGCTTTCGAAGCCCACGTTGATCGGACCTACATCTCCGCAATTGAACGGGGAGTCGCGAACCCCTCTATCGAGACATTGGGGAATATCTGCTTCGCCCTAGGGGTGACGCTCGCCGAATTATTTGGCCCACTTGACGAAGTGTCCTTGGCTCCCACGGGAGATCGTCGGGCGAACGCTGCGTCACCGCCCGAGATCAAACGCCAGCGCTTACGTTGACACTGTTTCGGCGCGCTGCCTTAGCTTTTCGGACAGAGTGCTGTGTCGAGAATCAGTGTTCTTCCTTGGTGTAGCCTGCGGACCTTTGTTCAAAAGTTCGGGAAAGAATTCCTCAGCGAGGGCAGGTGCGTCCTCTTCCGATTCTTCGTACGCTCCATTGGCGTATCCAAAGCGCGCCGCATTGTCCAATGCCTGTTGATCGAAGCCCATCTTCGCTCGTTCTTCGGCTAGGCGTCGTGCTTCCTGGATGGCGGCTCCCAGACTCGCGCCGTTGCCGATCACCAGATCGATGTAGTAGATGGCGGCCCGATAGCTTTGCGTGGTGGACTTGCCGCGTAGCCGCAATTCAAGGGGCAGGGTAGCGAGATTTCCGCTCGAAACTGCATGGAGATAACGCATGCGTGCAGCCAACGTCCGGATGGAGTTGTAGGAAGTGGTGCGCAGGACGAACGTGCCCAATTCGTCTTGATCTCCTATGACGACGTGCAACCGACCATAGGGTTTGCATCCTCCATGGTGAAAGTCGCAGCGACCAGGTGCAGGGCAAGGCAACATCTGAACCCCATCCTCGGTCTTGCGACGGCAAGTTTCGCCGTTGCCCATGCACATCAGTTGCCCGTCCTCTCGGTCAAAGCAGGAATAGTTGGCTCGCAAGTTCAGATCGGGATCATTGAAGGGGAGGCGGATAGAGACAGTACGCAGCTTGTCGCCTCCATGGAGTTTGCGCTGCACTTCGTCTTGGGGATGCCGTAGCCAGCCGTCACGCGTTTGCACCTGGGTCGTGATAGTGAACTGATCATCTTTCTCGGGGAGTCGTTTGCCATTCTTTTCGACAATACGGCCAATGGAAATCCGCCCAACCACGGGCGGGGTGATCGCCAGGCCCTTGAGCATGGTGTTCTCCTGTGAAAGTTGGGGTGGATCAATCGCGGATCAGAAACCGGCGCGTGCCGGGTTTGGTGGTGGCATACTCGACGGCCAGATCGGGATGGTTCAGCAACAAGAGATCTATGTTGATCGTCGTGCTGTCCAGGCTGCGCCGAAACAGCACGCGGCCCGTCTCGAATCGGGCCTCGGAGGCGTCGCCCATCGCCCGCTGGATGACCTGCTTGAGCTTTTCGGCCTGTGCCTCCTTGGTCTTGATGTCGGCGCGCAGGCTGACCAGATCGGCGAACCTGGCCGACAGGTCGCGGTCGTCGCTGAAATCCACGGCAGGGGCGTTGCCGGGGTAAAGCACGCGCAAAGCTCGATCCGCCGATTCGGAGCCGTCCGCGGGCGGCGGGGTGTCGGTCGTGACGTATTCCCAGAACCGCGCTTCCAGCGTGATGAGACGGGAGATCAGTTCGTCATCGCGCCGGATAAGATGGATTTCCAGCTTTTGGCCGCAGAGCAGCACGGCCACGTGCGCGGCCTGTTTGCCGGTGACGGCAAGCTGATGCTGTACCTGGAGCTGCACGTATTCGGGCACGCCGTCTTGCCATAGCTTGGCACCGAACTCGCCCGCCGTCTTGCATTCCAGCAGTTGTACGAGCGGTGTGCCGGTCACTTCCCGGTCGAGGTTGGCGAGCAGGAAGGGAAATTGCGGATGTTGCAGGACGGCGTTGACCTTGCGCACGCGGTTGCCCGTCTGCTGCGTGTAGGCCGCCGCCACGATGGGTTCCAGGTACGTGCCCCAATACGTCGGGTGGGCCGTGTCCTTCGGGTCGATCTTGGGCAGGCCGGCATCGCGTCCCGTCTTCTCCATCCAGAGTTCGAGCGGGGATTTGTAGGGAGACAGGCCCACGGCTGCAGCGGCATCGGAGCCGCCAATGCCTTGCTTGCGCACTTCCAGCCAGTCGGTGCGATCGATCTTGCGGGTGTCGATCAGGCGCAGAGCGGGCCGATTTTCACACTTTCGTTTCGGTAAAGCCATGATGGAAAACTCCAAAAATGAAGAAACCCGCCAGCGCATGGGCGCTGCCGGGTTCATGGGGATGTGAGGTAATGCCTGCTGAGCTGATTCACGCCACCAGCTTCAATGCCTCGTTCAAAGCCTTCTGTTTGAGGGCAGCGCCCGCGCCAAACCAGGCCGCATCTAGCCGATGATCGCTGGAACGGGCGCGGCGGTGGTGGTCGACGTACTCCGTGACGCTGTTGAGCAGGCCCCAAGCCGTCCTGGACGCCGAGGCCATTTCCGAACCTTTGCCACGACCGACGTAGAGTCCCTGCACGGCCTTCATGGCGCGGTCGTTGATTGCTGTAGGAATGCCGTCAGCCTGCGGATTGACCGGATAGGTCAGCACACGCTTGAGGAACGCCTCCACGGCATCGTTCTTCACCTTGCATTCGGCCAGCGCTTTCATGCGGGCTATGAAAGCATCCCAGCAGGAGACCGCGATGCCTAGCTGACGCTTAACCGCCTGCGGGTCGAACTGGCTGCGGTGAGGCACCTTGACCACGCCATCGCCGTCGCGCAAGGCAATGGCAAGGGTGTTGTTGCAGACCACGCGAACGGAAGTGAATTGCGCCGTGGTCGCCAGCGTGCCATCGCAGGCGGTGGCCAGCAGCAGATAGCCATTCACCCGGTCGCGGCCTTTGAGGCAAGCGCTTTGGCCGGTCCTGGCCAGCGCCCACAGCTTGCGGCCTTCTTTCAGCACGCCAGCGGTTTCAAGCTCGAACCCGCCCGCCTCGGTGAGGTCGCGGTAGAACTCCAGGACGTCATGCGGCTGTACGACCTGGAAGCGCTTGGACACGACCGACAGCGGGGCCTTGGTGTCCGAGCGGTACAGCACTTTTTGTTCGGGGAAGGCATGGATGGAGCCCATGCCGTCATCGTTGGCGACGTAGCGAACATCCGCCGATTCGATGTGCCAGGCCATCCCGGCCTGCTGCGCCCAGACTTCTAGCGGCGAATTAGGGGAAAGCTGATTGCCCTGGCCGTGCCAGGGCTGTTGGCCAAGGTAGGCCATGGTATGTACGAGGTGCATGGTGTGCTCCTTGAAATGAGGTACATCGACGCAAAATGCCTACAGCCCGGTAGGGGCTGTAGGCATCTATGTGAATAGGAAAAACAGAAGGCGGCGGGTCAGCCTTGGGACAGCTTCTTGTGGCCGAAGGTATGGCTGCAGTCTTTGCACTCGAAGTTGTCGAGCACGGTGTCGTCAATGACTTCGCCAACCGCACCGCCGGCGGTCGAGCCGGCGACGGCGCCAATCAGTACGCCGATCAACGCGCCGGCAATGCCGCCAAGGAACGCACCGGGCGGACCGGCGAACGCGCCGACGACGGTGCCGGTTTCTGCGCCAGCCATCGCTGCGGCGGCAGCGCTGCCCGCGCCAGCGACACCGCCGACGACGCTGCCCGTGGTGCGTGCGTAGTCATGGGTGATGACGCGGGTGGAGTAGCAGCGGGGGCAGGAGGGAGGGAAATGTGCGGCGGAAAAGGGTTTGGACATATCGACCTCATGAGATAAGGCACACGGGTGCGTGCTCAGGGAGGTGATATGTGAGTGAAAATTTCTAGAGTGGAGGAGTTTGGGGAGTATCCCGACGGGTAGCCCGGAAAGGATATGCGTAACTGAATTTTGGGGGCGGACCGCTCTCCGATAGCCCTGGAGAGCCCTTCTCGGCGTACAGGCTCTTACCTATCAGGCCCTCAGAACTGGATTGAGGTTGACCCAAGGTAAGAGTCGGTTACACTCTTGGGGCATAATTCGGAGGGTTTATGGCACGCAGCGATTTTAAATTGATACCCGGCGTAGCTGTAGAGGACATCTTGCTGGACGTTCATAATGCGCGAATTCGGGCCGGCTCGGATCAGAACGACTGCATTCGCCGCATTCTGCGAAAGCGAGACCAATTTTTGGCAATCTGCGAAAGTATTGCCAAGGATGGGCTTACGACGATGCCTATACTAGCCTCTCCCAATGGCGACGGGACATACACGGTAAAAGATGGGAACCGTCGTACGACGGCTCTCAAGCTCCTGAATAAACCGGCGATGTGTCCAGATGTCGATCTGGTCCCGAAGCTTACCAAGCTCGCGGCAACATACACAGAATTTCCGTCTCATGTTGATCTAACTGTCACTGATAATGAACAGGCGATGATTCGTGAGGTTTTATCACGTCATCAAGGCGAGATGGGGGGAGTTGGCCAGATGGATTGGTCCGCCTACTTGCGGACGTTGTATTTGCTGAATCACGGTCATGCAGCCGAATACAAGCGTGCGGGACAGTACGCTCTTTGGGCAGAAGGTCAAGGTGTATTTGTAGAAGACGAATTTCCGATTTCGACGTTGCAGCGATTTTTCTCTATCGACAATCTTCGGCTGCTCGGCTTCGATATCGATGCAAATGACGAATTGACGCTCAACATGCCATTAGCAACTGTGCGACAGATGGCAACACGGGTTGTTGGTGATTTTGGGCGCGGGAAAAGCGTCAATGACGTTTTCACGCCTGAGCAAGCGAGGCGATACATCGACGAGGTTCGAGCATCTGCTGGGATTTCCCTACCCACATCTTTAGTGCCATCAGGCTCGCCAGCAGCACTAGTCAGTGCGTCCTCATCCTCCCCGTCGTCAGCGATCTCTTCCTCACAGAGTGGGCCTAGCGGATTTCCTTCCCAATCACCTTCGCCAGCAACGACTGCTCAACCTCCGCGAGCAGTGTCTACACCAGTAACGTCCGCTGCTGATAGAAAGAAAATCTTTGGAAGCAAAGCTCCAGGCATTGGAATCCCCACTACGGGTTATCCAAAGGAGCAAACGCTTGTATCGGAACTTCGCGCAATTGACCTCAGCAAGTTCCCTCTTGCTGCAACGATGTTGACACGGGCTTTGATCGAGGTGAGTGACCTTCACTATAGGTCAACAAATACGCTCACTGATCAAGGAGGATTAGCTAAAAATATTAAAAAATCAGCGCAGCACATGCTAACCAATGGGAAGCTCAATGCATCTGAAGAAGATATAGTAAAGCGCCTGTGTAATTCAGGCGGCTCCATGATTGAAATCGAAACTTTGCAAAAGATGGTGCATCGTAGTACTCACAATCTAGACCGCCAGTTCGTGAATACTCTGTGGGACAACATTGGATGCTTTGTGAGAGCGTGTTGGGCGTAAGGTGCGCCCCCGAGTCAACTCAGGACGGGATTGTAAGCTGAGATTTTTGTAGATAAGTAGTTCGGTTGCCTGCGGTCTGGCAGTATGTGTCGAGTATCGAAGAGAGAACTCGACTTGGTCGAATGAATGATACAAGGCGCTGATCTCTTGCGCCTTGTCATAGGTAACTATTACCGGTACTTTGAGCTGAGCTACGCGTCGCGCGATCGCTGCATGATCGTCTGGGCTATAGAAGTTTCGATAAAGCTGTGCGCCCTTCTGAAAATAGGGAGGGTCGAGATAGACCAAGCTTTTCTCTGGCAATTTGGGCTCAATGACATCAAGCAGGTCTAGTGCGTCGAGCCCATATACATCGATTCGCTTAGATAGCTTCCCAATGGCTCGAATGCGTTCGACCAAGTCGTCCTTGTTATATCTTGCACCGAGTTTCCATACGCCGCTTTGGCTTTTTCCCCCAATCACTCCTCCCGCAAGAATTCCTGATCGGTTCGTTCGATTGAGAAAGAATGCAGCAAAGGCGACATCGAGCTGGCAATGTTCTGATGGTGCGGCAAGGATCTCGCGCTGTGCTCTCCATGCTGTCATTGAAACTCGTGTGGATTTAATCTTCGCAATCAATTCATCGGTTTGCTCAGTAACTGCTTTCCAAAATGAGAAAATCACAGGGTCTGCATCATTTATGATAATGCGATCCACATAGCCATGAATTAGGAGAAACAGAGCCGCCCCGCAACCTCCGGCGTATGGTTCGGCATACCAGCCACCGCTGATTTTGTTATGGCGTAATAATTCTGCGATCCATGGGCCAAGTCGGCCTTTCCCGCCAGGGTATCGAAGAGGTGTAAGAAATGACATCAATTAATCCTTTTTGTCATGTGCTCTACCCGTAAAGCTCAAGGCTGGTCAGCCAAAACTTGATCTGCGAATATGGGTGAGAAAGAAAATCCCCATCACCTGAATAACGGCGGACACTGTAGGGAAGTGGCTTCGCATTTTCGGCTCAGCGTTATTCCCAAGCTACCGTGGGAGGCCCAATCATCTTGGATGAAGTCAACTGGCTGCTACCAAAGGAAGGCCGAGTTCAGCATTGATTCTATTGATTCGTTTTAGAAATTCTTCTGCAAAGCAGTTGCGGGTATCCAGGGTCTTTGCGTAATAAGTAACATATTTCTTGAAGTCTGCGCGGTGTTTATCGGCCCATCTTTTGCAGGCTTTTATAGCTACTATTTTATCATTTTCTACATCTGAAATTGTAAGCGACTGAATATCAGCTTCCTTAAATTCATCAAGGAATTTGTCGCGTTCCTTATTGAATTTCTTAAAGAAGGGATCTGCATTGTCGAGGCTGATAATGAAGCTGACAATTCGTCTTTCTAGGGCTAGGGAATTTTTGTCAGGAAATCGCAAAAATAATAATTTATCTCTTATTTTATCTAGCTTTGTGTCAGGGACATCGGCATCGAACAAAACAAAAGATCCCTGCAGTAAAAGAGGGTACTGGATGCAAAGATCGGATAAAGCTGAGTAGCTAGTTCCTGGGCGCATTGAGTCTGGATCGAGTGAGCTGTGAAACTCGACCAGATTTAGAATGTGTTGAGAACCAATTATTCTTTTTGCAAAATGAATTGCAAAATCATCTTCGCAAAAGACTTTTACCTTGCGCGCCTCGGCTATTTTTTGGGGGTCTTCGAGTGTAAGTTCCTTAAATGCTAGTTCGTATGAAGGGTTGTGGATAATAGGTGCATTCTTGCCTTGTGCTTGCGATTTGCTAATAAAATTAATCGCAATTCTTCCGTTTTCTAGGTTTTCGGAATGGCGTAAGTATAAATGCTGTATGAGATGTAAAGAGTGTGTTGATATTACTACTTGCACTCGATATCGTTGAGACCATTTATACAGATAGTCGAATAGACGTAATTGGGCTACAGGGTGGAGGCTGCTCTCGAACTCATCGATGCAGAAAATTCCATTGCCTGCTTCGGATTTTGGATCGTAGGTTCGTTGAAATCCGAGCATGCGGTTGAATATTGCGCCCAGATTGTCTTCGCCTGATGAAATGGCTTGCCAGTCATATTCGGCACTGTCTCCGTCCGGCGCAAAGGTGGTTTTTATTCTCTTTTGATGAATTGGCGCGAAAGTCCCGTATGCGCTACTTGGAAAGATGCGCTCGTAGAAGTCTTTCAGGGCTTTCGTTTCGATATCGCTCAATTGCACCAACGCTGATTTGTCCGGGGCGGCATTGGTGTGTACTAGTGGGAAAAGGCGTTGAAGATTGAGAAACGATGTATTGAATGAAAAATTGCCATCGCCCTTTTCCGCTCCGGAAACCACTACGCGATGCCGGTTCGTGTTATCTGCTACCCAATAAATTGATACGGGCTCTCTAAGGAGCTCTTCGCCTACGCGTAGGATCAAATCGTACTCGTATCTACCATCATCGTGCTTTGGTGAAAGGCGGAAAACGTCTTTTAGCGCCGTCTTGAGAGGCTTGCCAAAAGCGTCCGTACCTTCTCCATCAAAGGGATGTGCAATCAGGCCCATGATGGATGTCTTCATGGTTCCATTTCGTCCCGAGAGGACGGTTACATGGTCGCCCAATTGAACTTTCTGCTCTTCCATAGAGCGAAATTTCTTGATGTCTAGTCCTACGATCGACCGAATTGGGATCAGCTTGTTGTCAGAAAACTCGAGTTCTTTCTTGCTCTTGGTGCCTTGTGTCATCGATCTCCCCTGAGTCCACTTCGCCTTTGGGCGTGAAGTGCCAAATTGTAAATGACCGGAGTATCTAGGACGACTCTTCAGGCGAAGGGGGAGAGAGGAGGTGCTTTGGGTGCCTAATTAGGAAATGCGCTCTATGCGTGTTCCGCATCAGTAGGCGCATACTGGCAAGAGGTTTCGTCCGGCTAGGCTAGAATTTCGTCCAATCTTCCTCCCAACTTTTTCCAAGCCGCGGCCTTTTCTTCCGCATAGTCGTGATGCAGGTAATGGCGTCGTACTTTCGAGCCTGCCATCACATGGTTCTGGCATCGATCAATGATGTCCAGCGAGATTCCCAACTGTTGCATCATGGTTGCCCCAGTGCGGCGCAAGTCGTGTGGTGTCCAATTGCCGGTTGTGCCGCCGGCCAGCACCAGGGAGTTGTTGTGCTTGCGGCGCTGGAGCTTTTTGCGGTCCATGAACATTTCCTGGCGGTCGCCAATCTGCTTGGACACGCTTGATACACACACGTGAGTCTCGTCCAGGTTGCGGGCAGGAAAGCACCAAATCGTATTGCCGGTCAACGCATGCAAGACCTCGAACTGTCGCAGCGTGAAAGGTGACAGTCGGACATGATGGTCCTGTTTCTTGCTGCGTCGCCCTTTAACGTTCTCCTTAGGAATGAACCACGTCCCGGCCTTCAGATCCACATGTTCCCACTTGGACATGAGCAATTCACCTATGCGGCATAGCGTCCCTAGGCTGATCCAGATTGCGAGCTGGCTCTCCTTCTTGAGTGGGCGTTCGTGTTGGTACTTGGTCCCCGCTGCGGC
The DNA here is from genome assembly GCF_900496975.1 of Achromobacter veterisilvae. Taxonomy (GTDB): domain Bacteria; phylum Pseudomonadota; class Gammaproteobacteria; order Burkholderiales; family Burkholderiaceae_B; genus Achromobacter; species Achromobacter veterisilvae. Next base: position 109,682 of record NZ_UFQC01000014.1, on the reverse strand, counting down.
CGCCTCGTACGTGTCGGTCATGCGCACGAAGATGTCGCGCAACTCTCGTATCTCCGCCGGCGAGAGCACGCGAGTGCGCTCTTCCTCGTAGTCCGGCGGAATGATTGAGTCTTCGGAAATCAGATCGGCAGGGTTGCCCTCAATAAGCAAACTGCGCCACGGGCGGCGCTTTTCAGCCCAGGCCAGCATCTGTTTGATTCCCAGCAACATGTGAGCGGCCTTGCTCACGGTGCCGGCGCCGATGACCTTCCGTAGCAGTGCGCGCAAGGAGGATTCGCTGAGATCTTGTAGAGGCGTCCTCCCTACGGTTGGCAGAATGTCCCGATTGAACATTCTGGCCATCTCCTTGTTTCCGTCCTTGCGATTGATGCCGTCCACGATCCAGACGTCAAACAGGTCCTGCACAGTGAGACTCTTGACTCGCTGTTGCTCGGCCTCGGCAAGGGTCGCGTCGATGGCTTTCTGCTTTTCGATGCGGGCTGCTTTTTTTGCAGCAGTGGGGTTGATGCCCTGGCTCACGGTCACGCGGACGCGATCTCGTTCTGCTCGAATCTCGGCTAAGGATTTCTTGGGCCAGGAGCCAAGGCGATGATCGCGCTTGACTCCGTTCAGTTTGAATTCGTACCGGAACAGGACAGTAATGCCCAAGACACCGGAGCGGACGCGGCCAGTTAGTCCGCCGTCTTCGCGCAAGGTGCGGCCATCGTCGCCTGGGGCGAGGGCTTCGAGTTCTTTAACGGTGATCTTGCTCATGCCGCCACGATACCATTTTTTGCCCCACTTTTGCCCCACCAGATCACCCGGCTATTGGTGGCCTAGTTTGGCATGCTCTGGAACATAAATAGCCCTGTAAGCCGCATAGATACGTGGTTGTGGTTGATTTTTTATGCTCCAAGATGATCCAACAAAGTCCATAAATTATTAGTTTTGGGAGCAGAGGGTAGCGAGTTCGAATCCCGCCGCCCCGACCAAGAAAATCAAAGGGTTAGCTTACTTCTGGTGAGCTAACCCTTTTTCTTTGCCTGGCATATGGGACAACATAGGTGAAGGCGATCAAGGGTGGGTCGCGGAGAATTTGCTTAGTACGGGGATGAGGGAGTAGGACATCCTTTAACCTGCCCGCGCCAGCAGGGCCAGGCATAGCAACGATGCGCCCGCCACCGCCTGGGCCAGGCGGATCCAGACCCGCGCATTGCCGCGGATGTTGAACACCCACAGCACCACGCCCACATACACGGCGAAGCTCAGCATGGTGGCGGTCAGCACCGCCTGTGCGCGCGGCATCGGCAGGATCAGTGCCAGCAGCACCGTCAGGAGACTGGTGAAGGCATAGCCGCCGAACACGGCAGCCAGCAGGCGCGAGGCCACGGCCCAGCGCAGCGCGGCCGGGGAAATGTCTTTGTCGCTCAAGGCGCGCTCCTTTGTCTTCGAGATGGCGCGGCCGGTTGTGCGCGCAATTTGTGACTCACCCGGTGTGCGAGGATGGCGAACATGGCGGCCAGACTCGCCATGGTCAGGTCGAATCCGGCGCGGGCCCAGTCTCCGCGCGCCAGCGTGTTCCAGAGATGCTGTTCGGTGGTCAGCGCATTCAGGACGGGCACCAGCGCGTAGGCGGCTGCGCACGCCCACAGCAGCTCGACCCAGGCGCGCCCTGTCGGACGGGCCAGCCCATAGAACGCGCTGCCCAGCCAGACCGCGAACAGGGTGTGCATTTCCCAGCCGGCGCGCGCAGCCAGGTCCATCGGCAGCAGCCGGTTGGCCCAGAAGTAGGCGGCGAGCGCCAGCGGCAGCCCGGCCAGCGTCGCCACGTTCAAACCTTCCACGAGCCTCAGCCCGAACCGTTCGGCGGATTCGCGACCGCTGCCGAGGTGGTGGCGGCGCCGTTTGACGGTCCACATCACCAAGCCCGTGCCGATCATGGCGCAGCCCAGCAGGCCGGACGCGAAATAGAGCCAGCGCCCGACCGGCCCCGCGAACAGCCCCTCGTGCAGATTGATCAGCGCCTTCTGGGTCTGGCCCGGCGCGCCGCCATAGACGGGCTCGGGCGCCAGCGGCGCCCCGCCGTGCGCATCGAAGCGCAACTTGTCCACGCCCCAGAACAAAATGCCGCCGCCCTGCACGCGCGCCAGCGTGACCTCGGCGCCGCCGCCCGCCGGCCGCTCCACGGTGATCGCGCCGACCTGCCCGGCGCCCCAAGCCGCCTCCGCGCGTTGCACCATCGGACCCAGCGGCAAGGCCGATAGCGCGAGCGCCTCGCGAGGCGGCCTGGGCGGCCCCCACAGCTCGGCGTAGTAGGCGTCCTCGCCCGCGTCGCCGCCAAAGACCGCCTTGGCGCCCAACGGCATGTACTCATACATGAAGAACACCAGCCCGCTATAGGTGATCATCAGGAAGAAAGGCAACGCCATGACGCTCACGGCATTGTGCGCGTCGAGCCACGAGCGTTGCCCCTTGCCCGGGCGGAACGTGAAGAAATCGCGAAAGATCTTCTTGTGCGTGATGATGCCGGTCACGATGGCCAGCAGCATCAGCATCGAACAGGCACCCACCAGCCGGATGCCCCAGATCTTGGGCAGGTAGTACAGCTCGTAATGCAACCGGTAGAGCGCCGCCCCGCCACCGGTGGCGCGCGGCGCCGCGGCCGGCGGCAGCTCGGCGCCCGAGGCGGCGTCGAGCCGGGCCCGGCCGCCGGGCGCGCGCCGCATGCCCGGTCCGGGCGTGTCGTCCCAGCGCACCGACAAGCCTTCCCAGGCGCGCGACACCGGCGAGTATTGCGGCATCGAGATGGTCCAGCGCGTGGCCTGCGGCGCATGCGCGAGCAGATGCGCGGACGCGCGGTCGGCCACGGCGGCGGCCTCGCCCGTGGGCAGCGGCGCGGCATAAGGCAGCTCCGGCTGCATCCAGCGCGTGATCTCGTGCTGGAAATAACCGGCCGTGCCCGTGACGAACACGAAGAACAGCACCCAGCCCACCGTCAGCCCGCTCCAGGTGTGCAGCCACGCCGCCACCTGGCGGAATCCATTTTTCATGAACGTGCCTCCGGGGCGCCGCGGCGGCGCTCCAGGCGCGCCGCGGCCCGCATCAGAACTGGCCGCGCAGGGTCAGCATGGCGCTGCGGGGCTCGCCGTAGACGTTCTGTCCGGGCGAGGTGTAGTAGACGCGGTCGAACAGGTTGTCGACGTTCAGGCTGAGCGACCAGCGCGGGTCGATCTGGTAGCGCGCGAAGGCGTTCCAGATGGCGTAGCCGGTCTGCTGGCGCCAGATGTCGCCGCTGTAGTAGCCGGTCTTGCTCTGCGCGGTGACGCCGGCGCCGACGGTGAACTTGTTGAAGTCGCCCGGCAGACGGTAGCTCGCGCCCGCGCGGAAGATATGGCGCGGCGTGATCGAGCTGAATGCTTGGCCTTCGTTGCTGGTCGCCTGCCCGGTACTGTCGCGGTCTTTCAGATACACCTGGTTGTTGTAGGTGTAGCCCAGCCACGCTTGCAGGCCCGGCACGATCTCGCCATTGACCTCGGTCTCGATTCCCTTGCTCTCGACCTTGCCGCCATTGACGTAGCACGGGCCGCCCGACGCCGAACCCGGGCAGCCGGTGGCGTTGTCGGGATCGACCATGGCGCGATCGTTCTGGCGGATATAGAACACCGCCAGCGAGGTGTTCAGGCGGCCATCGAGCAGCTCGCCCTTGATGCCGAGCTCGTAGTTCGAACCGATGGCCGGTTGCAGCGGCGAACCCGAAACGGTCTTGTTGTTGCTCTGCGGCTCGAAGATGTCGGCATAGCTGGCATAGGCCGTCCACTCCCGCGTCACGTCCACCAGCACGCCGGCATAGGGCGTGAATTCACGGGTCTGCTTGAAGGCCGAGCCCGGCGCGAGCTTGTCTTTGTAGTCGTACCAGCTCAGGCGCCCGCCCAGCACCAGCTTCACCGGGTCTGCCACTTGCAGCCGCAACGTGCCGTACACGCCCTGGCTCACGGTGCGTTCGTCGGAGAGGTTGGGCTCCAGGTCTTTCTCGGCCACGCCGACCTGGTGCGGATTGCTCAAATCGAGCGGAATCCGGTTGGCGAAATCATAGACGTTCGCGCTCTTGCCCAGTTCTTCCAGGCGATTCGCGCCCAGCACCACGGTGTGCTTGCGGCCGAACATATCGAACTTGCCGGTGACGTTGGCATCGATGGCCTTGGTCTCCAACTGTTCACGGGGCGTTGCGCTCGCAATCAGATAGGCGCCGGTCAGCGTCTGCGGATCGGCGTTGCCGCGTACCCAGAGCGTGCTGTCGGAGCGCTGCGTCTTCTGGTAGGTGCCCGCCACCTTGAACGTCCAGCGATCGTTGAAGTCGTGGCGCGCCTCGGCAAAGTACTCCTGGGTCTCGGCCTTGTAGTAGGCCCACGAAGGGCCGAACGAGGTACTGCGCTTGAGCTTCAGATCGGAGCCATCGGTAGAACTCGGCAGGCCGCCATACCAGTAGGCGCCGTCCTTGCGGAAGTGCTGATAGCGTCCCCCCAGGGTCAGTTGCGTCTGCGGCGTGATGTCGTATTCGAGCACGCCATAGAAAAACGGCTGCCGCGTCTCGGTCTTGCTGGTGTAGTAGCCCCGGTCTTCGTAGCTCGCCACCGCGCGGGCGCGCAGGCTGCCGTCGGCATTGAGCGGGCCGGTGGCATCGAGCATGGTGCGGTAGTGGTCCCAGGAGCCGGCCTGGGCTTCCACGCCCACATAGGTTTCGGCCAGCGGGCGCTTGCGCACGAAGTTCACGGTGCCGCCCGGCGTGCCGTTGCCGAGCAGCAGGCCGGCCGCGCCGCGCAGCACCTCTACGCGATCGTACATGGCCATGTCGGGCTGGATGCCCATCGCCGAGGTGCCGCCCCAGAAACCCTTGGACACGCCATCGACCTGCATGTTGCGGATCTCGAAACCGCGCGCGACGAACAACTTGTTGCCCGCGCCCAGCGTCTCCAGGCTCAGACCGGTGGTCTGCGACAGCACGTCTTCGAGCGAATTCAGGTTGAAGTCGTCCATGCGCTGGCGCGTGACCACGGTCACCGATTGCGGAATGTCGCGCAACGATTCGGCCGACTTCATGATGCTGGCGCCCGGCGCCGCATACGAATGCGAGCCCTCTGTGCTGAGCCCGCGCGCGGTCACGGTCACCGCGGGCAGGGTCGACACGCCGCCGCCCTGCGCGTCGGGCAGGCGATGCACCACGTAGGCGCCGCCCGGCACCGCCTCCACATACAGGCCCGAGCCCGCGAGCACCCGGGCGAACCCTTCTTCCACCGTGTAGCGGCCGTCGACGTCGGCCGACGACCTGCCCCGCACGAGTTGCGGCGGTACCGTCACGCTGACGCCGGCGGCCGACGCGAAGTTGGCCAGCGCATCGTCCAGCGGACCGGCGGCGATGCGGTAGGCCTGGCGGCCATCGGCCTGCGCCGCAGTCGTCTGCGCGCTGGCCGTGGCGTGCAACGCGCCGCTCGAGCATGCAAGCGCGATCAGCGCGCCTTGAACGGCATGGGCTAGGCGGCCGCGGGGATGAAGGCCGGCGGTGCGGCGCGGGAGTCGACGATGAGCCATGATGCGTGATCTCTTTCCGGTGTCGTGTTGTGAGGGTTCCTGCTAGCCTTCACACGCCAGATCCCGGAAAGGGACACGTTTCGGCAAACAAAGTTGTAACAGCGGCCGCCGGCCGCGGCGCTCAGGCGTCCCGCCCCGCCACGCTCACCCAATAGCGGGTGCGGTAGCGCACCGTCACGGGCAAGGCGCGCGGCAGGCTGTCCAGCACCGCGCCGGTGTCGCTCAGTTGGAATGCGCCCGAAATGCGCAGCGACGCCACTTCGGCGCCGCAGCGGATCACGCCGGGCCGGTAACGCCCGAGCTCGGCGAGAAAAGCGTCCAGGCGCATGTCGCGCGCACGCAGCACGCCCTGGGCCCAGGCGTCCGCCTGACCCTCGAGCGGGCGGGGGCCATCGATGCGCCGCGACGAGAACGCCGCCTGCTGCCCGGCCAGCACCACCAAGGACAGCTCGGGCGCCTGCGCGGGCCGGACCTCCACGGCGCCCTGGATCACGCCCAGCCGGCTGCGATCCGTGTCGGTGTCGCGCACGTCGAAGCGCGTGCCCAGCGCACGCAGCCGGCCGTGCGCACAGGCCACCACGAAGGGCCGGTGACCGGGCATGCCCTCCGGCACCGCGTCGGGCGCGGTTTCGATCAGGATACGCCCGGCACGCAGGTACAGCAGCCGCTCGGCCGGACCATAGGCCACGTCGAACGCGCTGGCCGTATCGAGCCAGACCCGCGTACCGTCGTCCAGCCGCACCAGGCGCGTTTCGCCCGTGCCGCTGCGATGCTCCGCCAGCCACTCGCCCACTGGCGCCGTGCGCCAGGCCAGCCAGCCCGCCGAGGGCGCGATGAGCAAGGCCGCCACGGCCTTGAGCACCGCGCGCCGGTCGACCGAGTTGCCGCGCCCGAGCACCGGCACCGCCAGGGCCGGCGGCAGGTCACCAAACTGTTCCTGCAGGCGCTGCGCGCGCTGCCAGGCGATCTCGTGCGCGGCGTCGGCGCCGCGCCAGCGCTGCAGACGTGCCTGGTCCGCCGCCGACGCCTCGCCCGAGCGCATCAACAGGAACCAGCGCGCGGCCTGCAGGGCCACGGCCTCGCTCACGGCGGCGCCGCTCACGCCATCAGATAGATGCATCGCGCCAGCCCTTCGGCCACATAACGTTTGATGGTGCGCTCGCTCACGGCGAGCCTTGTCGCGATCTCGGCGTAGGCCAGCCCCTCGAGCTGCGCCATCAGGAAGGCGGCGCGGGTGCGCGCCGGCAGTCCGGCCAGCATCGCGTCGATCTGCTGCAGGGATTCGAGAATGATGTACCGCTGTTCTTCCGATGGCGCCTGCGGCTGCGGCATGAGCGCGAGCGCATCGAGGTAGGCCTGCTCGAGCGAGCGGCGCCGGAACAGGTTGCTCACCAGGCGCCTGGCGATCACCGTCAGGTAGGCGCGCGGCTCGTCGAGCTGCCAGGCCGCCTGCTTCTGTGCGATGTGGTCGGGCGCGGCAAGGATGCGCTCGAAGGTGTCCTGCGCCAGGTCGGCGGCATCCGCGCCATTGCCGAGCCGGCGGCGCAGAAAGGTCTGGAGCCAGGAATGATGCTCGCGATAGAGCGTGGCGATGGCGTGATCTTGCGGCACGGCGGACGGATTGCGGCGTCCGCGACAGGACGCATACAGGTCTAAGTGATAATGGATCTTATTATTACTTAAGAGGACGGCTCGCGCAAACCTGCGCCGTCGTCCCACGAACGGCCTCGCCGCGAGGGTTGCGGCCCTAACGACCTGCGCCTCACGGCGCGCCAGGCCTGGTCGCTTCATCCTGGTGTCTGAATCGGTGGAGAGAGGAGGGCGTCGGACCACCGCATTTTGCATTGCCCTTCTGTTTAAGTAATAATTCTTATTTGCATTTCATTGCCGGGCTTTCCATGCCCGGACTGCCTTGGTCGCCCGCTATTACCGAGAACTGCTGAACTTCTGCCTGCGCGCCCTGCGAGACCGCGATGCGGCCGCCGATGTCGTGCAGGAAAGCTATGCACGTTTTCTGGCAGTCGAGCAAAGCCAGGCCGTGGCCGAACCCCGCGCGTTGCTGTTCCAAACCGCGCGCAATGTGATGGTGGATCAGTATCGCCGTGCGCAGGTGCGCGGCAATGAAAGCCTGGACTTGCTCGACGAGGCGGATCTGCCCACGGCCCCGGCCGCCGACGCGCCGGAGTCCGCCGCGGCGTCGGCCCAGGCCGTAGCGGCCTATCTGGCCACCATAGAAGCCTTGCCGCCGCGTTGCCGCGAAGCGTTTATCCTTCATGTTTTCGACGATCTGCCCTATGCGCAGATTGCAGCGCGCATGGGCACCTCGGTAAGCATGATAGAAAAGCACATTGCCCGCGGCAGGCTGGCCTGTCGCGCCTGCGAACGTCAGTTGCAGGGGCAGGCTCTGGTCGGAGGACAGTCATGACGCTGCACAAGCCGGCCGACATGAACGCTGATCAGCCATCACAACAAGATGCTGACGAACGCGAACTCGAGGAGTTTTTGCGCAACGAGGATCCGGCCGCGTTCGAAGCGGCCCTGTGGCTCACGCGCCAGGAAGCCGGTCTGAGCGCCGACGATCAACATCGTTTTGAACAGTGGTTGGCGGCCGATAGCGCTCACGTACAGGCCTACGCCGATCTGGCGCCGGGCCTGGACGCCGTGCGCGCGCTGCCTGACACGGCCCAAGCGCGCTTGCGGGACGGTTTGCCGTCCAGAACCTCTCGCACTGAGCCCGTTTTGCCAGATCAACCTCTGGCAGCAATCGCAGGTGTGCCGCCTTCCATGCCGGGGCGGCGAGCCTGGATGTTGAATGTGGCGCGCTTTGTGCCGGCAGCGGCGGCGGCTGGCGTGGCCGCTGCGGTCGTCGGTGGTCATTGGCTGGCGTGGGATGCGCAGGCAGGGCGGCCGATCCATACGCGGCGCTACTCCACGGCGCGCGGCGAGCTGCGCGAGGTGCGGCTTGATGATGGCAGCACCTTGGCTTTGGATGCAGACACCTCGATCCGGGTGGCGCTGTATCAAGGGCGGCGCGAAGTCAGCGTGCGGCAGGGACAGGTCATGCTTACGGTCGAGCCGGATGCGGCCCGGCCTTTTCATGTGATGGCGGGCGCGCTGCGGGTAACGGTGGTTGGCACACGTTTCTCCGTTCGTCATACCGAAACCGGGCTGGATGCCGGCCGCACCGTGGTCGCGGTCGAGTCGGGGCGGGTACGGGTCGGGTCGCAGCGGCAAGGCCTTGCGGATGCGTCGGTCTTCCTGGGAGCTGGCGACAGCGTCAGCGCCGATGCACAGGGCCGGCTCGATGCCGTGGTCCAGGTGGGAGCCCAAAGCGTAGCCGTCTGGCGCCAGGGGAGGGTCAGTTTCAACGACACCCCGCTGTCGCAGGCATTGGCTGAATTCGAGCGCTACGGACCGACCGGCCTGACGCTGCGCGATCCCGCCGTGGGCGCCTTGCGCATGGGCGGCACCTTCGATCTGCACGCGGCGCAGACCTTTGCACAGGCTTTGCCCCATCTGTTGCCGGTGCGCTTGCGGAGAAGTCCGGACGGCATCGAAATCGTCGGCAATCGCTGATCCGCGGCGCCACGAATTTTTTTCAGAAACAGGGTGTGGGTTTGGGCTGCTGATGCGACTCCACTAGTAATGATTCTTGTTGCTACTGTTCGGAGATTGCATTTCATGCGGCATTCCTACCCCAAGCTGGCGCCCTTGACGCTGACCTTCGCGCTTGCCCTTGGCACACCGGCGCTGACTGCGGCCCAGGCTGGTGATGCCTATGCGAATCGCAGCATCAGCTTTTCGATCGCTGCGCAGCCGCTGGGCCAGGCCCTGAATGAGCTGGCGCGCCAGGCGGGTCTGCAACTGCTGTTTGCGCCGGCCTTGGTCGCCGGAAAAAACGCGCCGGCTGTTTCTGGCAGCCTGACGCCGCGCCAAGCCGCCGATCGGCTGCTCATAGGCAGCGGTCTGCATGCCGTTCCGGAAGGGGGCGCCATCGTGGTCAAACCTTCCTCCCCCGATGCGCAAACGCTGGCGCCGGTCACGGTGTCGGGCGTTTTGCAGACGGCCACCGGGCCGCTGGACGGCTATGTCGCCACCGTCAGCGCCACGGCCACCAAAACCGACACGCCGCTGATCGAAACGCCGCAGTCCATTTCCATTGTCGGCGCGCAGGAAATCGAAGTCATCAAAGCGCAGGATCTGAACGAAGCGCTGGGCTATGTGGCAGGTGTGGGGCGCAAGTCCGGACAGACTCGCTTGAGTGATGAGTTGCTGGTACGCGGCTTTGAGGTCAGCGCCTATACCGGCAGCATGTATCGCGATGGCAGCAAATACTCGGTCAACGTCTACAACGGCCAGCAAGAACCCTATGGCCTGGAGCGTGTGGAATTGCTCAAAGGCGCGTCCTCGGTGCTCTATGGCGCCAGCGGACCCGGTGGCATCGTCAACACGGTGACCAAACGCCCCACCACCGAAACACTGCGTGAATTGAACCTGGAATACGGGTCGTTTGATCGCAAGCAGATGTCCGGCGACTTTGGCGGTGCCCTGACCGACGATGGCGTCTGGTCGTATCGCGCCACTTTTCTCGCCCGCGACAGCAAGACGGCGACGGACTATATCGATGACGATCGCCGCTTTCTGGCCGGTGGACTGAGTTGGCGGCCCAGCGCACGGACGTCTTTGACGCTGCTGGCTGATTATCAAAAAGACGAAACCGCCGAAAACCTGGGCCTGCCCGCCAAAGGCACGGTCTATAGCACGCGGTACGGCCGGATTCCGCTCAGCCGCTACACCGGCACCCCGGGTTATGACAGCTATGAGGCCGAACGCTACACCGCGGGCTGGCTATTCGAGCATGCCTTCAACGATACGGTGACCCTGCGCAATAACGTGCGCTACTACGATTTTCGCAGCACCTTCCCGGAGACGCTGACCTATAACCTGGGGAGCGACGAGCGGACCTCCACGACGCGCTACGCCTTGGACCGCAGCGATGATTCGCAAGCCGTGGTGGCGGACACCTCTTTGCAGTTCAAGCTGGGTGAGGGCATGTTCAAACACACTGCCATCGTTGGTGTGGACTACACACGCATGAAGCATCAGACGGCGCGTGACCAGCGGCGCGCCCAGCCTCTCGATTATTTCGATCCCGACTATTCCTTCCCGGTTGGCGACGTCTATCGCACTCAGGGCAAGAGCACGGACCGTAATCGCCGGCTGGGTTTCTATGCCCAGGACCAACTGAAAATCGCCGACAGACTCGTGGTGTTGTTGGGCGGTCGCTACGATGAGGTGGTCTACAACAGCCACGACAACGTCGGCGTCAGCCAGCCGGTCGACGACGAGAAAAGTCGAGCGTTTACCGGACGGGGTGGTCTGGTCTATCTGTTTGACAACGGCCTGGCGCCGTTCCTGAGCTATAGCGAATCGTTTGAGCCGGAGAGCGGAACTGACCGCACGGGCGGCCGCTTCAAGCCGGTGACTGGCGAACAATATGAAGCCGGCCTGCGCTACCAGCCGCCGGGATCGGACTTCATGTTGTCGGCCGCGGTCTACCAGCTCAAACGCAAGAACGTCTCCGTCAGTGACCCGGTGGACCCCAGCTACAACATCCAGGTCGGCGAAGTGCGTTCGCGCGGCTTCGAACTGGAGGCGCGCGGCCGGATCGGGCGCAACACCAATGTGATTGCCGCCTATGCCTATACCGATGCCAGAACGACCAAGGCCAGCCCGCTGGCCCCTGAAGAAGAAGGCAAGCGCGTCGGGCAGGTGCCTTATCACCAGTTTTCGCTGTGGACGGATTACCGCTTTGGCGACTTCGGCCTGGCGGGGCTGAAGGTGGGCGCGGGACTGCGCTTCGTCGACACTACGCACTTCCTTTATGGCACAGGAAAGGTGCCGGCCTACACCCTGTATGACGCGATGGTGAGCTATAGCACCGGCCCCTGGCGCTTCGCACTCAATGCCAGCAATCTGACGGACAAGCGTTATGTCGCGGTGTGCCAGTCTGCCTGCTTCTATGGCGAACCGCGTCGCATCATCGGCTCGGTCTCCTATCGCTGGTAAGCGGCGGCATCAAGCATCGGGCCTGCCGGATGGGATTGAAGCTGGCGTCGTAGTCCGCGATGGCGCGCGGGCTGCGGCTCATGGCCTTGGCCTGCGCGGGGGGGTGCCTGACACGAATACAAACCCGTTCGAGCGCACTGCAGGAGACAGGGGCGCGAGAGGGGGGCGGGCACTGTAGGCGTAAGCACTTTCCGCAGACGGGAATCGTGATGCCATCGGCGCGATTACGGTCGTCGGAGCCTTGTGGGTGCCGGGCCTGGGCGAAAAGCTCGCCGCTCCCCCTTCGCAACTCCGCCAGACTTGTGGTGTCAATTCTGGCCTTTCAAGCCTGCTTCGTTGATCAGGCCACCCCACCGCTTGCGTTCCTGTGCAAGCAATTCGGCCAATTCCGCAGGGCTGGAACCCTTGGCCGCGGCACCCAGTTCGGCAATCTTCGATTCGACTTCCTTGTCGGCCAAGGCCTCGTTCAGCGCCGTGTTCATCTGGGCGATCACGTCGGCAGGCGTCTTCGCGGGCGCCATCAGCATGTACCAGGTGTGCACCTCAAGGTCGATCCCCGATTCCTTGAAAGTCGGCACCGAAGAGAGCACGGGAAGCCGCGCTGAAGACGTCGTTGCAATGCCTTTTAGTTGACCCGTTTTGATCTGCTGCACCACGGCAATCGGACTGACGATGACGACGTCCAGGTGGCCTGCCATCGTGTCGGTCACGGCGGGAGCCCCTCCTTTATAGGGAACGGCCTGCAGGCTTCCACTTATCTTTCGATTCAGAAGTTCTCCGGCGAGGTGGCCCGTCGACCCCACACCGGAAGTGCCAAAAGAGACCGTGCCCTTCTTCGCGGAATCGATGAATTGCTGCACATCGTCCGCGGGGAAGTCCTTGCGCGCGGCAAAGACGAGCGCCTCGCCGGCGATCAGGCCCACCGGAGCCAGATCCTTTTCCGGGCTGTACTGAAGCTTGGGGTATAAAAACTCGGCATTGACCTGATCGCCGGATACGCCCAGAAGGAAGGTGTACCCATCCCCCGCAGACCGCGCGACGTAAGAGGATCCGATCGTCCCGCCGGCTCCCGGCCGATTTTCGACGACGACCGTGGTGTGCAGCCGCCTGCCGAGATCCTGACTCAGAATCCGCGCTAAGGTGTCCGTGCTGCCGCCAGCAGCCCAAGGCACGATCAATGTGACGGGGCGTTCTGGCCAGGTGCCAGCCGCGGCAGTGGCCATGGTCATCGAAGAACAGGACAGCCCCAATGCCAGGGCCGCGAATACTTTCCGGAACATGTTTTCCCCTTGATATACGTTTATGCCTGCACATCGCATGGCGTGGCTCAGAATCTAGCTGATAGGGTGAGCCGCGCCTACATCGCCGTCACGACTTTCCGCTGTCCGAAATTTCGATGGCCGCCGAGCCGCGCTTGCCGAGATTGTCCGAGATCTCGCGCGAAACGTCCCGCAGGGGTTCGAGGTATCGCCGAACGGCGTCTTGCGCCTGCAAGGCCGACGAGATCCATGTCATGCCGATTGCGGCGGCAACCCTGCCGCCGTCATAGACCGGCACCGCGAGCGTCGAGGAGACCGGGCGAATGCCTGGCGCCCTGAGGGAATAACCCAGGGCGGCGATCTGATCGAGCTCCGTGGTGAATGTCGCCCCGTCTTTGGCGGGCGCATCCTCCGGGTCGGTGGACCCCTCCAGGATTTTCAGGATCGTCGCGCGATCTTGCGGACTGCAGGCCGCAAGATAGACGCGGCCGAGCGCGCGGCTCGCCAGGCTCAAGCGCATGTTTATCGTGGACTGATGCAGCGACAAAGGGGAGTGGGGGATGGTGCTGTAACGCACCACCATTGCGTCATGATCGAATACCGCCAGAGCGGCTGGCCATCGATGTTCCTCGGTGAACGCATCCAGGGGGGCCGCCCCGGCGTCGACCAGGCGGGGCGTTCCGTGATAGCCCGAGCAAAGCGAAGCGACCTCCGAAGCCAGCATGTACGCGCCATATTGCGGAGCGTGGCGGACGATGTTGCGCGATGCCAGCGTCTGCATCAGGCGCACGATGGTCGGTTTTGGCATTCCGGTTGCCTGGTAGAGCCAATGGATGGAGCAGACCGGCTGGCGGTTCATCGCCTGTAGCAGCTCGATGACCCGAATGGCGGCATTGACAGGCTGAACGGATGCCATGGCTGGTCCCTCCCCCGGCTCAACGTGAGAACGCGGACAAAATACGCGTGCACGCCGCCTGCAGGTCGGCGTCGTGCGTCGCGATAGAAATGCGGAACCAGCCCGGCGACCCGAATGCTTCGCCAGCAATCACCGCGACCCCATGATCCAGCAGGAAGTCATCCACAGGCCGCCCGCCCAGCACTTCGGTGTCGCGGACCCGGACAAATACATAGAATGCACCGCTGGGCCGGACCACATCGAGCGCCGGCGACGCCGCCAGCAGGCCGCAGACCAGGTCGCGGCGCTGCTCATAGGTGGCGGCCCGCTGCGCCAGGAGCGCCGGATCCATCTGCAAGGCAGCCTGCGCCGCGGCCTGACTGACCGCGCTGGCCCCTCCGGTCACATGGGACTGCAACTTGGTCATGGCCGCGATGAGCGCGCGCGGCCCTCCCGCATACCCGATTCTCCAGCCGGTCATGCCGAATGCCTTGGATACGCCGTTCACCACGAGCGTGCGCTCGCGCATCTCGGGCGTGATCGCTCCGAAGGAAATGAACGCCGAGCCATCGAACCGGATGTGCTCATAAATTTCGTCGGACATCACCAGAATGTCCGGGTAACGCTCCAGCACTTTTGCAAGCGCGGCGTATTGCTCCCGGCTCGCGATCGCTCCGCTGGGGTTGTTGGGGTAGTTCAACATGAGCCATCGCGTCCGAGGCGTGATCGCCGCTTCAAGCTGCGCCGCCGTGGGCACGAGACCATGCTCCGGGCTGGCTTCGATGAAAACCGGGGTGGCGCCGGCCATCCGGGCGATGCTCGGGTAAGACACCCAATACGGGGCGACGATGATGACTTCGTCGCCTGGATTCAGCGTCGCGATCAGCGCGTCGTAAATCACCTGCTTGGCGCCGGTTCCTACCAGGATCTCCGTGCTCGGATCATAGGCGAGGGCGTTTTCCTGCTGGAACTTCCGCGCGATCGCCTGGCGTAGCCCTGTCGTTCCAGACACGGGCGTGTACTTTGTCTGCCCCTCGCGCGCCGCGGAAAACGCCGCTTCGATCACTTCCGGCGGCGTGGCGAAATCGGGCTCGCCTACCGTCACGGCAACGATGTCGCGACCGGCGGCCTTCAAATCGCGGGCCCGTTGTGCGGCAGCAATGCTTTGCGACGCGGGCACCCCCGCAAGCAGATGGGATTGAATGGTGTGAACCATGGTCTTTCATCGTTCCTAGAGTTGGTTTACGCAAAATTATCATAAAAACGAACAAATGGGCGATTTTTGTACTTTCCGATTTCAAGTTACTGATTCAAGTTATTGATAAATATAAAAAAATAGTCAAAACTTGGACCGAATCCAGGTTGGATAATCACTCTTTATAGCTGGAAAAAACCGATATTCTTCGCCTAGAATCGCCAAGAGAAATTTTGAATTGAACATTTGTTCGTTTTTTTGGAGAAGACCATGGGTCACTATTCGCTAGGGGTCGACATCGGCGGCACCTTCACCGATATCGTCTTGTTGGACGTGCAGTCCGGCGACCACTTCAGCCATAAAGAGCTGACGACGCCAGACCAGCCGGAACTGGGCGTCCTGCGAGGCGTCCGGATTCTGCTCAAGCGGTGCGCCGTGCAGCCGCAGCAAGTCGTGCGAGTAGTCCACGCCACCACGTTGTTCACGAATGCCCTCATCGAGCGGCGCGGCGCCGTCACGGGCATGATCACGACCGAAGGTTTTCGCGACGTGCTGGAAATCGGCCGCGAGCGCCGCTATGACCTGTACGACAATTTCCTCGAGCTCATAGAACCCCTCGTGCCGCGGGAACTCCGGCTGGAAGTCGCCGAGCGCACGGAGCCCGACGGATCCATATCCCGTCCCCTGGACCGCGACCAACTCCTGGCGGCCGGGCAAAAGCTGAAGACGCTCGGCGTGGAATCCATCGCTGTCGCGTTCCTGCACTCCTATCGCAACCCGGAGCATGAAACCGCCGCGGTCCAGATGCTCCAAGCGCAACTGCCCGGCATCGCCATCTCGAGTTCCGCCGCCGTCGTCGCCGAAATCCGGGAATACGAGCGGTTCTCCACCACGGTCGCCAACGCCTACGTCAAACCGCTGGCCGATCGCTACATCTCGTCCCTGGAGGACAGTCTTCGCCAAGAGGGCATCACGGCCCCGCTTTTCCTCATGCAGTCGAATGGCGGACTCGTGCATACCAAAGAAGCGAAGCGCCTGCCGGTCCAGTTGCTCGAATCCGGGCCCGCCGCCGGCGCCTTGGTTGCCGCGCAATTCGGCCGGGATGTCTCCGAAACGAAAATCCTGGCGTTCGACATGGGCGGCACCACCGCGAAGCTCAGCGTGATCGAGGACGGCGAGCCGCTGGTGGCCTACACATTCGAAGCCGCCCGCCAGAAGAGATTCCGCACGGGCAGCGGTCTGCCCATCAAGATTTCCACGATCGAACTGATCGAAATCGGCGCGGGCGGCGGCAGCATTGCCCACGTGGATCATCTGGGTCTGCTCAAAGTCGGCCCGCGCAGTGCCGGTTCGCAGCCTGGCCCGGCGTGCTATCAGAAAGGCGGCGAGCATCCGACGGTGACCGACGCGAACTTGTGCCTGGGCTACCTGAATCCGGACACGTTTGCCGGCGGCACGATGAAGATCAGCGAAGCCGCCGCCAAACAGGCCCTCGACACCGTTGCCAAGACACTCGACATGGATACGGCGTCGTGCGTCCCCGGCGTCACCGACGTCGTGAACGAGAACATGGCCGCCGCCGCCCGCGTCCATATCGCCGAGCGCGGGGGGGATGCCCGCGAGTATTCGTTGCTCGTCACGGGGGGCGGAGGCCCGCTGCACGGCTACAGCGTTGCCAAGAAGCTGCGCCTTCGCCGCATGCTGTGCCCGCCGTCGGCGGGCGTGGCTTCCGCCTTGGGCCTGCTGATCGCGCCGCCCAAGGTCACCCGCGTGACGACATTCTCGAACCGTCTCAGCCAGATCAAGATCGACGCGCTCGAGCACGCCTACCAGGAGCTGGAAGCATCGGCCGTGCAGACCCTCAAGGAAAGCGGCGCATCGAGCACGGCGCTCGTCACCCGTCGGTACGCGGATCTGCGATTCGTCGGCCAAGGCTTCGAATTGGTTACCGAGCTGCCCGCGGGCCCCTACGGCGACTCGACCCCCGACCGGGTCCGGGAACTGTTCGCGGACGAGTACAAGCGCGTTTTCGCGATCACTCCCCCCGTCAATGACGTCGAGATCGTGAACGTGAGAATCGACGTATCGGGCGCGGCCGACACCAAGCTCGGAAAACAGCGGGACGAGGCCGCGACCGAATCCAGGGTGCCGGTACGCCGGAAGGCGTATTGCCCCGACCTGGCCAAAACGGTCGACATGCCCGTGCATCAGCGCGCCAATCTGGTTGCCGGCGCGACGGTCGCGGGCCCCGCCATCGTGGAAGAGTCCGTGTCCACCCTGATCGTCGGCAGCCATGGCAGCTTTGAACTACTTGAGAACGGCATCATCGCCGTGGAACTGAATACCGGAGACCGTGCATGAAATTCGATCCCATCACCCTCGAGATTCTGTGGCAGCGCTTGGTATCCGCCGCGGACGAAGCCGGCGCGGCCCTGTTGCGCTCTTCTTTTTCAACCATCGTCCGCGAATCCTATGACTTCGCGTGCATCGTCACCGACACGAAAGGCAGGTCGATTGCCCAGGCCTCGGAGAGCATCCCCTCCTTCATCGGCACGCTTCCCAGGACTGTCAAGCATTTCCTGGCGCACTTTCCGGTCGAGACCTTGAAGGCTGGCGACATCCTCATCACCAACGACCCCTGGATGGGGACGGGCCACCTGCCCGACCTCTCCCTGGCAAAACCCATGTTCGCCGAGGGGCGCTTCATCGGCATGGTGGCCACCACCGCGCACGCCCCCGACATGGGCGGCAAGACCGGCTCCGCCGACGTCCGCGACATCTTCGAGGAAGGCCTGCAAGTCCCGATGATGAAACTGATGGATGCGGGCGTCGCCAACGAAACCCTCATCGCCATGATCCGCAAGAACACGCGGGTCCCGGACCAGGTAATCGGAGACCTCTGGGCCCAGATCGCCGCTCTGCAACTGCTCGAACAGCGCTCGGTCGAGTTGGCGCGAGAGAACCGGTTCGAGACGCTCGACGAACTGGCCGACGAGATCATCGGCCGCACGGAACGGGCGATGCGCGATGCGATCGCGAAGTTCCCTGACGGGCAGTACGAGTATTCGCTCCAGGCCGATGGCCTGAACGAACCGCTGACGCTGAAGGTCGCGATCGACGTCGACGGCGAGCGCATCAAGGTCGACTATGCGGGCTCTTCCAATCAGGTCGACCGCGGCATCAACGTCGCCCTCTGCTACACCGCCTCGCAAACGGCGTACGCGCTGAAATGCCTGTTGTCGCCGGACCTGCCCAACAATGAAGGGGCGCTGCTGCCCATCGAAGTCACGGCGCCTGAAGGCTCGATCCTCAACCATACCTATCCGCAATCGGGACAGAGCCGCACGCTGGTGGGCCACTTCCTGCCGTTCCTGATTTTCGGCGCATTCGAGACCGCGGCGCCGCACCTCATCATGTCGGGGGCCGGCTCTCCGCTGTGGAGCATGCAGGTCACCGGCCAGGACGACGGCGGACGCACCTTCGTGAACAAGATTTTCTTCAACGGCGGCGTCGGCGCTCTGCACAATCGGGACGGCTATGCATGCCTGAGCTGGCCGAGCAACGTGTCGAACGTGCCCATCGAGATGACCGAGCAGCAGTCGCCGCTGCGCTACGAATTCAAACGCCTGCGCGGCGGATCCGGCGGCGACGGCGAATACCGGGGTGGCTTGGGCCAGGAGGTCCAACTGCGGCACGCCGGCGAGCGTCCCGTCGTCATCGGCTTCCATGCCGAACGCACCCAAACGCCGGCGCCCGGCGTCTGCGGCGGCCAGCACGGCAGTACCGGCGTGCTGCATATCAACGGACGCGCGCTCACCCCCGCGGAGCAGAAACGGCAACACCGCGTTGCGCCGGGCGACGTGGTCTATCTCGCGACGCCGGGCGGAGGGGGATTTGGAGACCCCGAAAAACGGGATCCGGAACACCGGCGCAAGGATGAAGTGATAGGATATCTGGCCTGATCAGGCCGCCTGGAACCGCGTCGGCCCGCGCCGACGCGGTTTTCCTCATTGCGCACTCAATACATGACTCAAGAGCAGAATAAAACGATAGCGGCCGCCCGGCGGCCTCGCTCAAAGAAAAAGCGCGACGAGATTCTGGCGCGCACGGAAGACGACCAGGTCGGCGTCCAGGCTTTTGAGCGCGGACTGGACGTGATCCGCGCATTCGCCTCTGAACAGCGGCCTCTCACCCTGTCCGAGATCGCCGAGATCACGAAGCAACCGCGAGCCTCCACCCGCCGTCTGCTGGGGTCCCTGTTGCGGCTCAAATATGCCGCGACGGACGGCCAGACATTCCGGTTGATGCCGCCAGTCATGGAGCTCGGGTACGCCTACCTGTCGTCCAGTCAATTCTGGGACCGCGTGCAGCCGTACATGCAGGAAGTCATGTCGGAGTTGAACGAAAGTTCATCCGTCGGCGTACTGGACCTGCCCGACGTCGTGTACGTGGCTCGCGCACAAGCGCGGCGGATCGTGCAGAACATGGCCATTGGCGTCGGAAGCCGGGTGCCGGCCGCGGTCTCGGCGATGGGGCGCCTGCTGCTCGCCTACGAGCCTCGCCACGTGGTGGAAGCGTATCTGCGGGAGCGGCCGCTTCAGGCGTTTACGGAAAAGACCATCGTCGACCGCGATGCCTTCTACGCCGCCCTGGACAAAGGGCGCGAGCAGGGCTGGATATTGGTGGACGAAGAGCTGGAGATCGGCTTGCGTTCATTGGCCGTCCCCTTGCGGGACCGGTCGGGGAAGGTCATCGCGGCAATGAATGTCGGCGCCGTCTCCGCCCGCGCATCCGCGGACCAAATGATCTCGAAATTCCTGCCGGTGCTCCGGGAAGCGGCCAACAAGGCGAATCACGCCTTGTCCTTTGGCTGATTCCGCTCAAGGCGTGGCAACGCCGGCAGGCAAGGGGTAGTCTTCCGCGTTGCACACCATCCCCGGCCGGTTCGAGAAGTCCAGCCGCGGGGGAGCGAAAATATCCAACAGCCAGGCCTCCCCCTCGTTGATGTTCCTGCTTGTATGGATGACCTGCGGCGGAATGACCAGCATCGAAGGACTGCCGACTTCGCGGTGTTCATCCTCGCGCCACTCGCCCAGATCCTTGCCCCACGGATAGCGCAGATGATGTTTCCAGGTGCCCAGCAGCGCGAAGGACCCTTGTTCGAAATCCGTATGCGAATGGGGACTGAGCTTGGTCGTGTCGCGCGGCGCCGACCGCGGCAACATGATATTGAGCATCAGGTTGCAACTGCGGAAGATGCGCATATTGCTGTCGGGGCGGACATGGGCGGCGACGTCATAGGTTCGCAGCCGATAACCGTCGGCCGGTTCTGGCCATGCCGTCAGCGGCGCGACGTTGGGCGCGCTCGTTGAGTAGACGTCCGCGTTGGCCGCCCGGGCCGCCAGATCGGCCGCGCGCGACGAGAACAGCAGGAAAAGGGTGCTCGGCTCCGTCAGGATCAGTTCGCTGGGTCCCGGCGGCACAATCGCCAATCGTCCCGTCGCCAGCGCCGCCGACGAATCCGCGGCCTCGATCGACCCCGCGCCACTGACCACGAACACCATGTATTCGTCGGTTTGCCTCGCGTCCCGGGCCAGGCGCGCGCCCGGCTGGGCTTGCACGTAACAGGCGACGAAGTTGGCGCCGCGGGCGATCCATTCCTTGAGCAAGGGCTCGTCGGCTTGCGGCGCGATAGCGGCAAAGTCTTCCAACGAGGGGGTTCCAAAAGTCATTGCAGTCTCCGTGGTGAAGGGCTTCGGTTTCACGCGCGCACGAGAGCGCGGGCAGCCTGTTTGAGGAGGGACTGATCTGATCCATGCAGGAACCAGGTCGCCCCGAGATCGCTGTAGCGCTTTCTTTCCTCCAGGCTGCTGGCGACCACGCCAATGCGTTTTCCCTGTGACACGCCAGCGGCGATAGCGCGCTCCGTGGCTTTCAAGACATCAGGATGTTGACTGTCCGCAAGCCCCATGGATAACGCCAGGTCTGCCCGGCCCACGAAGATTCCGTCCACCCCTTGCGTGGCGGCAATCGCCCGGGTGTTGTCGACCGCCTCTATGCTCTCGATCTGGCACATGATCTGCACGCTCTCGGCGTCTGCGACGGCTGCCAGCATGCCCTTTTCCCCATAACCGGATGACCGCGATCCCCCGCTGTAGCCGCGTACTCCGGCTTTGTAGCGGCAGCGGGCCACCACATTTCTCGCATCTTCCGGCGTATCGACATGGGGCACGAGAACGCCCGCCGCCCCGAGATCCAGCGAGCGCAGAAGCGTCGAGGGCTGGAAGTCCGGGACTCGGACAAAAAGAGGCAGGCCGGCCGCCTTGCCGGCGATCAGCATCGCGTCCAGCGTCCCGAAATCGAACGGCGCGTGTTCCGCGTCCAGCACGGCGAAATCCAGCCCCGCCACGGCGAGGATCTCAACGATATGCGCGCTTGGCGTCTTGATGAATGTGCCGACTTCGACACTTGACTGGCCGTCGCCCCCGCGTGAAGTTGTCATGGGTAGTCCCTGTTGCCGCTGTTGATCGCTGGATGATGAGCCGGGTGGAAGTGGCGGGCAAGCTCGACGCCGAAGCTTTTCGTCAGCCGAAACGTTGCTTCGCCCCGCGGTCAGATACGCACAGGGGCAAGCCGTGGAGATGGCAAACCTTGCATCTAGCGTTATTCCCGCAAGCCTTCGGCGCCGAACCGATCGGCCGGATGAAGGCCGGTCACGTTCAGGCCGCGCGGTGGCCAAACACACGACATCAATTCAATTACCCCTGGCCTCTCTTAAATTGCATGAAATGATGTATATTGAATTTAAGATAAGATTGAATATAGAATTGCAGACAATAAATACAACAATTTTGACCAGAACGAGGCCAGGGGGTCGGCAGCCGCCGTCCGGGCCATATGTGGAAGGAGATCGGTCATGGCCATCAAGGTCAGCCAGCCAGACGAAGACGGCGTCGTGACGCTGCTGATGGATCGCCCGGAAAAGCGCAATGCGTTCACCTGGGACATGTATGAAGCCTTCGGCGCCGCCTGCGACGGGTTGCAGGGCAATGACGCGGTGCGTTGCGTCGTCCTGCGGGGGGCGGGCGGCGATTTTTGCTCCGGCAGCGATATCGGCGGATTCGACGAGAGCCGGGCCGGGGCAGAGCAGGCCAAGGTCTATGCGGATTTCACCGTGGCCATGTTCGACAGGCTCAAGAATCTGCGCCACCCGACCGTGGCCTGCATTGAAGGCGTATGCGTGGGCGGCGGACTCGAGATCGCCGCGCTATGCGACTTGCGGATCGCCCAGCAAGATGCACGCTTCGGCATCCCGGTCAACCGGATCGGGTTGACCCTGGACCACTGCGAACTGGCTGACCTGGCTGCGGTCGTGGGGCATGGCGGGGCGCTTGAAATCCTGCTTGAAGGACGTGTGTTCGGCGCGCAGGAAGCGCTGGCGAAAGGTCTGCTGTCCCGAGTCGTCGACGATGCCTGGTCCGATGCCTGCGACACTGCGCGCCGCATCGCGCGGCTGGCGCCGCTGTCGAACCGCTGGCACAAGAAATTCATCCGTCAATTGCAGTCAGGGCGGGAACTGACGCAGGCCGAGCGCGACGAGGCCTATGCGTGCTTCGACACCGAAGACTACCGCGTGGGCTCGCAGGCGTTTCTCGACAAACAGCGTCCTCGGTTCGTGGGCCGCTGAGGCTCCGATTTTCCATCCGCTTATCTGGATACAACAATGACTAGTGAAGCCGTAGCGCCCCTGGCGGGCCTGAAGATACTCGATCTGTCCCAGATCATGGCCGGCCCGTACTGCACCATGGTGCTCGCGGACCTGGGCGCGGAAGTGATCAAGGTAGAGAAGCCGGCGGGTGGCGACGATTCGCGCCAGATGGGACCGTACGTGCATGGCGAATCGACCTGCTTCGCGCAGATCAACCGCAACAAGCGCGGTATCGCGCTCGACCTGAAAGACTCCGAGGCGCGCGACGTCGTTCATGAGCTGGCGAAGTGGGCGGACGTGGTGGTCGAGAACTATCGGGTGGGCGTAACCGCCCGGCTCGGCGTCGACTATGCCACGCTAAGCGCGCTCAACCCCAAGCTGATCTACTGCTCGATATCGGGCTTCGGCCAGACCGGCCCCTATGCCCGCAATGGCGGGTTCGACCTGGTGGCCCAGGGTCTGAGCGGCATCATGAGCATGACCGGCGAACCCGACGGGCGGCCGTTGAAATCCGGTATCGCGGTGTACGACGTCGGCGCCGGAATCACGGCGGCCTACGCCATTCTGGCCGCCTATGTGCACCAGTTGAAGACCGGCCACGGCCAACACATCGATATCGGTCTCGCCGAATGCGGCCTGCCTTGGTTCGTCTGGGAGGCGGCCGCCTACTTTGCCAATGGAACGGTGCCCCAGGCGACAGGCAGCCGGCATCGCGTCGACGCGCCATACCAGGCGATCAAGACGGGCGACGGCTACATGGTGCTGGGCTGCGCCAACCAGCGCACCTGGGAAACGCTCTGCAAAGAAGTGCTGGGCCGCCCTGAATTGACGGAAGACCCGCGCTTTCTGACCAATTCCGACAGACTGCGGAACGTCGAATTGCTCGAACCGATGTTGGAAGAGTCGTTCTCGACGGCGGGAACGCAGGAATGGATCCGGCGCTGCAATGCGGCGGGCGTGCCGTGCGGCCCGATCAACAATTTCAAGCAGGCCATGGAAGACCCGCACTACCGGGAGCGCGGCATGGTCGCCAGCGTCGACCACCCCGTCATCGGCAGGATGGACGTCATCGGAATTCCAACGAAGTTCTCCCGAACGCCGGGCGCATTACGCAAAGCCGCGCCGTTGTTCGGGCAAGACACCGATGCCGTACTGCGCGACGTGGGGCTTTCCGACGCAAGGATCGAGGCGCTCAAAGCTCGAGGAGCGGCTTTCTGACAAGTATTTCCGCATGACCCGGCCGATCGCGCACGCTGCTGGCCAAGACTGTGAAGTCTGTGAAGACAGTTAACGATAAACCTCATCGGAGGAGACATGAAAAACGTAATCAATGCTTCGCGCCGGCAGTTTGCCCAATCCATGGCGGCGTTGGCGGCGCTGGGCCTGAGCGGCCCGGTTTTTGCGCAATCCCGTCCCGCGCCGTTCAAGGTGGGCTCACTGAATTCCATTACCGGCGCGGGCGGCACCTACGGGCCCGGTATGCTCGAGGCCATCAAGATCGGCATCGCCGAGGTGAACGCGGCGGGCGGAGCCGCCGGTCGTGAACTCAAGCTCTATGCCGAAGACGATCAGACGCGGCCGGACGCCGCGGTGTTGGCCGCGCGCAAGCTGGTCGACATCGTGAAAGTCGATGCCATGATCGGGATCTGGTCGTCGGCCGTGCAACTGGCCACGCTGCCCATTACCAACGCCGCGGGCATTCTTTCTTTCAATACCTGCGGAGCGCCGGAAATCCGCACGGAAGACAAGCTCGACCTGGTGTTCCAGTTCTATGCGTCGAACGCCATCATCGGCGCGGCGTTCGCGGCCATCGGCCAGAGCAAGGGTTTCAAGCGCGCCGCCGTACTCGGCTACAACAACGCGACCATGTGGGCCCAGGCCAAGCATTTCATGACCGCCTGGGAAAAAATGGGCAACCAGGTCGTCAGCTCGGCGATCTACGAGCCCAATCAGGCCAGCTATCGCACCGAGGTGGAAAAGGCCTTGGCGGCCAAGCCCGACGTCATCATCCTCAGTTCGTACACGCCCGATGCGACCATCCTGCTCAAGGAGTGGTACCAGACCGGCTACGACTGCAAGTTCATCATGCCCGGCTATTCGGCGACCCCCACGCTGGTCAAGGCCCTGGGGCCGGACGTGATGCGCAACATCATTTCCACTGCGAACGTGCCGGCCGGCGACAACGCCGCCTACAAGTCGTTCGTCGAGAAATTCAAGGCGGCCACCAAGAATCCGCCGGAAATGTTCGCTGCCGCCGCCTACGACATGGTCATCGCCCTGGCGCTCGCGATCGAGGCCGCGGGGGCCGACGTCAAGCCTCAGGATCTTTCGCGAATGGTACGCGCCGTCACCAACCCGCCTGGACAGAAGGTCAGTTCGTTCGTCCAGGGCCGCGATCTGCTCCGCCAGAAGGTCAAGATCGATTTCGACGGCGCCTCCTCCTCGCTGGATTTCGACGCGCACGGCGACACCGTGCCGGATTTCGGCATTTACGAGTTCGACGGCAAGGAATTCGCCTTGACGAACGTCATTTCCGGCGCATCGCTGTTGTGATCGCGGGCCGGTGCATTTCTAGGATGAATACCGTATGAGTTCGGTGCTCTTGATCAATGCACTCATCAGCGGCATGGTTGTCGGGCTATTGCTGGCGTTGCCGGCCCTGGCCATCACGCTGGTGTTCGGCATTGCCCGATTCCCCAACGCCGCCGCGGGCGACTACATGACTTTCGGCGCGTACGCGATGGTGGCCGCCCAGGCGTTGTCGGGCGGCTCCCTCGCGGCCAGCGCGATTTTCGCGACCCTGGCCACGGGTCTGCTCTCCTTGTTTTTCTACTTCTGGGTCTTCAGGAAGCTGGAAGAGCGCTCGCTGGTATCGCGCCTGATCGCTTCCATCGGCATTGCCTTTGCCGTGCGGGCGAGTATCACGCTGTTTGCCGGGCATGGGCAATACACCATCCAGGCTCCACTGCAACGGGCCTGGAATTTCGACGGAATCCGCATCTTGCCCCTGGATGCCTACATCGTCCTGGCCGCGTTGGGCGCCCTGGCCTTCATGTTCGCGCTGCTTTATCTGTCGCCGGTAGGCCGGCGCATGAGGGCGGTATCGGATAACCCCCAACTCGCGGCCGCCGGCGGCATCGACGTGCGCCGGGTCATGGCGATTCTCTGGGGCATCGTCGGCGTGTTTTCAGGGCTGGGAGGGGTGCTGCTGGGAATCAAGGCCACGGTATTGCCGGAACTCGGGTGGGAGCTGCTGCTGCCCATGTTCGCGGCGGTCATTCTCGGGGGCGTGGGGAGCCCGGTCGGGGCGCTGCTCGGAATGGTCATTTTCGGCATTGCCCAGGAAGTCGCGACGCTTTATGTCGGTTCGGCCTACAAGATCGTGATCGCGTTCGCCGTGCTGCTGGTCGTTCTGCTGTTCAGGCCCCAAGGGATTATGGGCCGCATCCAGGCGGTGAGGTGAAACGATGGAAGCCTATCTGATCGCGATATTCATCACGGTGTTGATCTATATGCTGCTGGCGGGCGGCCTGGCCCTCCAGTACGGCTTCACGGGCCTGATCAACTTCGGCCATGTCGGCTTTTACGCCATCGGCGCCTATACGTCCGCCCTGCTGGCGTTGCAGGGAGTGCCGCTCGCGGTGTGTTTTCTCGCGGCCGCCCTGGTCAGTTGCTTGAGCGCCTATCCGCTGGGCGTCATCGCGCTGCGGCTGCGCGGGGATTACCTGGCCATCGTCACCCTGGGGTTCTCCGAAGCCGTTCGCATGGTCATCCAGAAGGAAGAGTGGCTGACGCGCGGCGTGCATGGCATACCGGGCATTCCCAGGTTGTTCGGCGGGTATGGCTCCGGTCTGACGGTGGACGTTCTGATCCTGGCCGCTCTGCTGGCCACGAATATCCTGGTGTTCCTCGGTATCCGAAAGATCATCCGCAGCCCGTTCGGCCGCACGATCAAGGCCATACGCGACAACGAAGTCGCCGTCATGGCCCTGGGCAAAAACCCTGCCTTGTTCAAGACGCGCTCGCTCATGATAGGCGCGGCGCTGGCAGGCCTGGCGGGCGCGTTCACGGCGCACTACCTGACCTTTATTTCACCCGAGCAATTCGTGCCGCTGATCACGTTCTATGTGTGGATCGCGATCATCGTCGGCGGCGTCGGCAGCTTGAAGGGCGTGGTGGCGGGCACGGTCATCCTGATGGTCTTTCTGGAAGGATCGCGCTTCGCCCGGGAATTCCTGTTCCTTGACATATCCGAGGTCCAAATGGCGAGCCTGCGTTTCCTTATCATCGGCCTGGGCCTGGTCTGCTGCGTGCTGTACCGTCCCAACGGCTTGTTCGGCGGAGCGCCGGCGGGAGGGCGCCAATGACGCCCCAGCTTTCTGTCCAGAATATCCGCGCCGGCTTCGGCGGGCTGCTGGCCCTCGACGACGTCTCGATCACGGTGCGAAAAGGCGAGCGCGTAGGCCTGATCGGCACCAACGGCGCGGGCAAGAGCACGCTGTTCTCGGTGATCAGCGGCTATGTGCCGGCGCAAAGCGGCCAGGTGTGTTTCGAAGACGTGAATATCACCGGGATGGGAGTGCAGCGCCGGGTCAACCTGGGACTTGCGCGCACCTTCCAGGTGCCGCGCGAGTTCGATCAGCTCAGCGTGCTCGACAACATGATGGCCGCGGCGCCGGGCCAGCGGGGCGAACGCCTGGGATCGCTGTTTTTTTCGCCGGGCAGCGTTCGGCGCCAGGAGGCAGAGATCGAAGCTCGGGCCCGGGATCTGCTGGGTTTTCTCAACCTGGCCAAAGTGGCCGAGGTGCCGGCAGGCGCGTTATCGGGCGGGCAGAAGAAACTGCTGGAGCTTGGCCGGCTGCTGATGATCAAGCCCGGCTTCATCATGCTCGACGAGCCGTTCGCCGGCGTCAATCCGGTGCTGGTGGACGAATTGTCTCGTCGCATCGTCGACTTGAACGATCAAGGCATCACGGTATTGATCATCGAGCACAACCTGCAGGCCCTGTCCGATCTGGTGCCTCGCATGTACATCATGGACCGGGGCAAAGTGCTGAACGAAGGCACGCCGGATCGCGTCTTGTCGGACGAACGGGTCCGCGAAGCCTACATGGGCGGTGCCGTATGAAGAAAATACTGACGTTGGAAAACGTCTGCGCGGGCTATGGCGATGTGCCGATCGTCAACGGCATCGACATGTTCGTGGCGGAAAAAGAGATCGTCACCATCGCCGGCACGAACGGGGCGGGCAAGTCGACCTTGATCAAGGCGGTCATGGGCCTGCTTCCCAAACTGACGGGCCGCATCGAGCTCAACGGCGCTAGTTTGCAGGATCAGCCGGTGCGGCGCAGGGTGTTCCAGGGCATCGGCTATGTGCCGCAGGTCAATAACGTGTTCGGCACGCTGACCGTCATGGAAAACCTGCAAGTCGTCGAAGCGGTCGACGATCGAAAGGCCATGATCGACCGGATGCTCAGCCTGTTTCCGGTACTGGCCGAGCGACGCAGAACCCAGGCTGAAAACCTGTCGGGAGGCGAGCGCCAGCAGCTCGCTTTCGCCCGGGCCCTGATGTCAAAGCCCAGCCTCATGCTGCTCGACGAGCCTTCGGCTGCCTTGTCGCCGGCGCTGACGGAACAGGTTTTCGACGAAGTGAAAAAGCTGCCGCGGCTCGGCGTGGCGGTATTGATGGTAGAGCAGCGGGCCCGCCAGGCGCTCGAGTTCAGCGACCGGGGCTACATCCTCGATTCCGGCCGCATCGTGTTGGCGGATGCCGCGCAATCTCTTTTGCAGAATCAAGAAATGGCCGACCTCTACATCGGTCGGTCCGGCGCCAGGTCGGGCCGTTCTTGATTGTTTTTTTCCTAAGGAGTAGTTTCGATGGTAGCGGATCGTAATGATGTTCAGGCAGCGGGCCGTCGGCCCGCTCCGTCTCGCATTGCCGCGTTGACGGTCGAACAAGGCTTGCGCGAGCTCGACGCGGGCAAGCTCAGCAGTGAACAATGGACCCAGGCCTGCCTGGAGCGCATCGCGCTGCGCAACCCCGTGGTCAAGGCGTGGGTGTACGTCAACGGCGAAAAGGCGCTGGAACGCGCTCGCCAGGTCGACCGGGAAGGGCGCCGCCAGCGCCTGGACGGCGTGCCGTTGGGCTTGAAGGACATCATCGACACGGCCGACATGCCCACAGAACTGGGCGACCCGGAAATTTATCCGGGCCGCCAACCCGCCGCTGACGCGGCCGTGACCCGGCTGATGCACGACCTGGGGTTCGTGCTGCTCGGCAAGAACACGGTCTCGCGGCATTCGATCATGCTGCCCGGCCCCGCGCGCAACCCGCATGACCCGTCGCGCACGCCGGGTGCCTCGTCGGCCGGTTCGGCCGCGGCGGTTGCCGATTTCCAGACGCCGATCTCGCTGGGCACCCAGACCGGGGGCTCGATCGTCCGGCCGTCGACATTCTGCGGCGCCGTCGGCTTCAAGCCGACCATCGATACCTTGCCGTATGCCGGGCTGCGGCGCTATTCGCGCCCGCTGGATACGCTGGGGGCAATCGCCCGTTCGGTCGGCGACTTGTCGATCCTGTTCGGCGAAGCGCTGGGCGATCCGCGGTTCGACAGCGCCTTGCCCGTGCGCCGGGATTTCACCGTGGGGGTGTGGCGGCCGCTGGGGTGGGACGACGCCGAGCCCTGCGTCCGCGAGGCCTTCGACGATGCCATCGCGCGCCTGCAGCAAGCCGGTGTCCGGGTCAAGGTCCTGGATATGCCGAAGATCTTTACGCAGATCGCCGACGACCACGACATCATCATGGCGTACGACCTGGCGCGCTCGTTCAAGGAAATCCGGCGCGATCACCACGATAAGTGCGACCCGGCGCTGCTCGAATACCTGGACAAGGGCGAGCGCGATACCGCCGAGGATTATGCGCGCACGCTCGACCTGGCCGATGCTTGCAGGCGCGCCTTCATGGACGTGGCCCGCGATGTCGATGTGCTGGCCACGCCCGCCACGCTGGGAGAAGCGCCGGACGTCAGCGATACCGGCAGCAACATCTTCATCCGGATCTGGACGCTGCTGCACAACCCCTCGCTGACCTTGCCGATTTCGCGGGGCCCGCGCGGCCTGCCGGTCGGCCTGCAACTGGTGGGCTTCCAGAAGGAAGACGCGCGATTCCTGTACTGGGCGCGTTGCGTCGAAAGCATCCTGGGTACCCGGGTTCATGATGTCTAAGGCATGTGCCGGGCATTGAGCCAGCCAATCCGCCCGGCGGGCGGATTGGAGTTCGTTCTTTCCATGAGAAGTCGCTATGAGTAGTCTGTGGTGGGATCAGGCAAGAGGCAAGGAGCCCGCGTCGTCCCCTCTTCGGGGGGCGGTGCGCGCCGATGTCTGCATTGTCGGCGGGGGTTACACCGGCTTGTGGACCGCGCTGCAATTACGCGAACGGGCGCCGGATCTGGATATCGTCCTACTCGAGGCGCGCGAGTGCGGCTCGGGCGCCAGCGGCCGCAACGGCGGTTTCATGCTCAGTTGGGCGGCGAAGTTCGAAACCTTGCTCAAGGTCTGCGGCAAGGACGAGGCCCTGCGTCTGCTGGCCGAGTCCGAGCGCATCGCGTCCGATGTGGCCGATTACCTGCAGCGCCACGAAGTCGACGCGCATTTGCGCCAGGACGGCTGGCTCTGGACGGCGAGCAATACGGCGCAGATCGGTTCCTGGGCACCCTGCGTCGAGCTGCTGGCGCGCCACGGCCAGGAGCCGTTCGTCGAGTTGCCTGTCGAGGACGTTCAACGCATGTCCGGCTCCGCGCGGCACCTGGCCGGGGTATACGCGCGCACGTCGGCGACGGTGCATCCCGGCAGGTACGTGCGGGGACTGCGTCGCATCGCCCTGGCTAAAGGAGTGCGCATCTTCGAGCATTCGCCCATGCGGGCCCTGCGCGCGCGCGCAGGGCCGACGGTGTTGACAGAGCACGGCGAGCTGCGGGCTGCCAAGGTCGTGCTGGCAATGAATGCCTGGAGCACCCACTTTCGCGAACTGAATAACGGGGTCGTCGTGGTGGGCAGCGATCTGGTCGCGACGCCGTCTTGCCCCGAGATGCTGGAGAAGATCGGTTTGACCAGCGGCGCGGCCATATCCGATTCCAGACTGTTCACCAATTATTATCGGAACACCGTGGACGGGGCGATGGTTTTCGGCAGGGGAGGCGGAGACTTCGCTTTCAATGGCAGGATCGGCGATCTGTACGAAGGCGCTTCGCGCTTTGCCCGTGAAGTGTCGGAGATTCTTTACCGGTTTTATCCGGAACTGGCCCGCGTCGGCACTGTGCGTAGCTGGTCGGGGCCGATCGACCGCAGCCTCGACGGGCTGCCGTGTTTCGGTCACCTGGGCGGGCATCCGGATATCGTGTACGGATACGGTTATTCGGGCAACGGCGTCGGCCCGACTTATTTGGGCGGAAAATTCCTGGCCTCGATGGTGCTGGAAAGCGACGACGCATGGCGCCGTTCGCCGCTGGCGCGCGGCGTGCGCGGACGGTTTCCGCCCGAGCCGTTCCGCTATATCGGCTCGCGCATGGTCAAGGCGGCGCTGGTACGCAAGGAAGCTGCCGAAGACCGGGGACGCGCGCCCGCGCGGCTGGATACGATGCTGGCCGGCCTGGCCCCGGGCGGACTGGTGCCCGTAGGCACGAAGAAGGAGCCTTAGCTTAATAAAATTGTATTTTTTATCGTGTACTTGATCGTATAAGTCATTGGCTATAATGATGCGCCGCTTCTACGCCGTGCGCCAAAAGCGCCATCGCATTTTTCCTTACCGACATTTATGACTCGAGCCAGACGCCCGGCCAGTACATTCCAGGCCGTAATCCTCAACTTGCGAGAGAAGATTTCCCTGCAATCCATTCTGCCTGGCGCCCGTCTGACGGAAGACGAGCTCGTCGACAACTACGACATCCCCCGCGCCACGGCGCGTGAAGTGCTGGCGGTTCTCGAAGAGCGCGGCCTGGTGGTCCGGATTCCAAACAAAGGGGCTGTCGTCGCCCATGTCGACATGCAGTCCATCTATCACTATTACGATGTCCGCGAAGCGCTCGACGGCATGATGGTGCGGCTTGCCGCAAGCAATACCCGCCCCGAAGATTGGGCCGACCTGGTCGAGCAATTCGGCGAACCCTTCCAGACAGCCCTGGAGACGGGGGATGTCGATCAGTTGATCGCGCTGATCGAAACCTTCCGCGAGCGGCTGCAAAAGGCGGCCAACAACCCCATCTTGGCCGATCATGCGGAACGCGTTCACGAGCGCATCCGCATCGTCAGGCGGCGCGTCGCCCTGCTGCCCGGCCGCGCTGAAACCGTGGTGGCCGACTATCGCGCCGTCCTGGCGGCGCTGGAGCGTTCGGATGCCGTCGACGCCGAACGGCTCATGGGCATATTGAATCGCAACAATCGCGAAGCCATCAAAAAGTACGAACGCTACGTCGTATAGCGGCCCGCCCCGTCGCCGGGGCGGCCGGGGCTGGTCGAATGACGACAGCCAAGCTGTCGTCTTGCAAGTCGCGGGCGATCATTGCGCCATCCGGGTGTTATCGGTTCCAGCCCGGCTCAACGCTCAATCAAGCGTCGCGCCGGAATCCTTGACGACTTTCGTCCACTTCGAAATTTCCTTGGAGACATGGTTTCCGAAGTCGGACGGCGACGCGCTGGCTACCGGCCGCACGCCAATCGTTTCGAACTGATGAGCGACTTCCGGCATTTTCAGTGTCGATTCGATGTTGTCGTACAGCTTGGCGACGATGTCGTCCGGAGTCTTGGCGGGAACTACGATTCCGTGCCATGCGACAGCCTCATACCCGGGAAGGGTCTGCGATACCGTGGGCACGCCTTCCAACTGAGAGGATGGCTGCGCGGACGTAACCGCGAGCGCCTTGACGGCATTGGCGCGAATTTGAGGCAGGGCGGACGAGCTATTGTCGAACATGACCTGGATTTGTCCGCCTCTCAGATCGGTCATCGCCGGCGAGCTGCCCTTGTACGGCACATGGATAAGATCGACTTTAGCCATCGACTTGAACAGTTCCGCCGCCAGGTGCGTCGATGTCCCGACGCCGGCCGAACCATAGGCCAAGGCTCCCGGTTGCGATCGAGCAAGGTCGATCAGTTCCTGCACATTGTTGACATTCAATTTGTTGCTGACGATCAGGACGTTGGGCAGCTCGGCAAGTTGAGAGACGGGCTGGAAGTCCGTCGCGAATTTGAACTGCAGGTTGCGATACAGCGACTCGTTTATCGCATTCGCGGTGGTGGCGAATAGCAGCGTATAGCCGTCCGCGGGGGCATCCGCGACGAATTGCGTGCCGATGTTGCCGCCTGCGCCGGGCTTGTTTTCGACAATGACCGGCTGGCCGATCTTCTTCGCAAGCTGCGATGCCACGATGCGGGCGACGGCGTCGGTCGCGCCGCCGGCCGTGTAAGGGACGACCAGCCTTATCGGCCTCGTCGGATAGTCCTGCTTGCTATATGCGCTCGTCGTAAAGGCGAGCGCGATTGCCGTCGCGCCGAGCAGCATGGCACGACGTGCGGAATTGTGAGGTTTGCCGGATTTGGGGATACCCATTGTCTTCTCTCTATTAGTTCAAATTGATTTGGTCGTTCACCAGCCGATCGCATAGGCGGCTGCCCGACGCGGGTCCGCGCCGGCATGCAGGTTTCCATCCTGGAGGTTCGCGAAGACTGTGCACACGCCGCCGGCGCGCCAGATCCAATCCGGCCAGCGTTGGATGTCGTGTCCCAAATCCCGAAGGGCGGCCTCGGTGTTCTCGGCGATGCGGCCCTCGAGGCTCAGGCGGCCCGGGTAGTACGCATGGGGCGCAAAGGAATCCGGATGGCTATAGGAAATGAATCGCGGCTGTTCGATGGCCGTCTGCGGGTCCATGCCGAAGACGGCGATGTTGAGAAGCACCTGCAACATCGCCTGCACCTGGCTGTCGCCGCCCGGGCTGCCGAATGGCAGGACAAATTCGCCGTCCTTGATCGCCAAAGCCGGATTCGGCGTCAACCGGGGACGTTTGCCCGGCTCGACGCTCGCCGCGTGGCCAATAATGCCTCTCGATTGCGAACCGCGCGACGACGGGCAAAGCCCCGTGCCCGGTATCACGATCGTGTCTGTCGAGACGTCGCTCGGCGTTGCGGAGAACGCATTGCCGAAGGAGTCGACTACCGCCACATACGACGTATCCAGAGGAGCATCGATTTCAGGCGCAAGCTTCGCCGCCTTGACGGGTTCCCCTTCGTAGCCCGGGATGACGCCGTGCGGCGGCATCTCCGGCCAGGCCCGATCCGGTCGGATCATTTTTTTCCGCTCTTCGGCATAGGCGTGGGAGAGCAGGGCTTTGGCGGGAACGTCGATGAAATCGGGATCCGAGTAATACCGTTCGCGGTCGGCGAACGTCAACTTCAAAGCCTCGGCGACATGGTGGATGTAGGCGGGGGTGTTATGGCCCAGCGACTTGAGGTCGGTGCCTTCCAGAATATTGAGCGCCTGCAGCAGAGCAGGCCCCTGGCACCAGAATCCGCATGAATAGACGTCGATTCCGTTGAATCGGGTGTGCTGGGGCTCTTCGATGCGGGGTTTGTAGTCGGCAAGATCGCGCGCCGTCAAAAGGCCGCCATTTTCCTCATGGAACTTGACTATGGCGCGCGCGATATCTCCCTTGTAGAAAGCGTCATGGGCAGCCTGGAGCTTTTGTTCGCGCGAGCCCGCCATCGCCGTCTCCTGGTCTGCCATGTACTGCAGGCTCTTTGCGAGGTCGGACTGGACGAACACGTCGCCTACCTTGGGAGGCTTGCCGTTGGGCAGATAAATCGCGGCATTCGAAGGCCAGCGCGCGAACTTGTGCTTGGCTTCCTCCATCCGGTCGGCAAGGAACGGATACATGACAAAGCCGTCGCGCGCGAAGCGGATCGCATACTGCGCGACTTCCGCGAAACTCTTCGTGCCGTATTCGCGCAGCGCAAGGATCCAGGCCGCGGGGGCAGCCGGAACGACGGTGCGCAGCAATCCTTCCGGGATAACTCCGCCGTGGTTTTCGGCGAACAGCTTGCTGGTCGCCGCTTTCGGCCAACCGCCCAGACCGTCGATAGTGATGGTTTTACGGCGGTCGGCCAGATAAATCGCCATGGGAGCGACACCGGCGATGTTGACCTGGTCGCTATGTACGACGCCGAGCACCAGTCCGGCGGCCACGCCTGCGTCGACGGCGTTTCCGCCTGCCTCCAGGATCTGGAATGCGGCATGCGAGGCCAGATAGTGGCCGCTGGACACGACGTGCTTTCGGGCGGAAATGACCGGGCGATGGGCGTGATAGGTTGTTTCGACAGCGGCTGAGGCGCTAAATGAATCGACCGACATAATGATCTCTAAAGTCAAGAACACGCAGATTTGCCTCGCCCTACCAAGGCGGACGGGCAAGCATGCGAATAGCGGGGAGGGCTTCCCGTGTTAATCGAGCACGATAAAAGTCTTGCGGATTGCCTGGAGCACGTTCCAGGTGCCGAAGCAGTCGGCAGGAAAGTACACCGCGTCTCCGGCGTTGATCTCGACGGGTTCGCCGCCATCGGGCGTGAATGTGCAGCGGCCTTCCAGGAAATGGCTGAACTCGCGTTTCGTGATCTGACGGCGGAACGATCCTTCCGTGCATTCCCAGATTCCCGAGCTTGCTCCCTGGTCTTCGGGAATCGGGGCCGCGGCGGAGCGCGCGCTTGGACGTTGCCGTCCGGGCATCTCAGGCATTGCCTCGAACGCAGGCATGGCGGCGATGGTTGCGGTGTTGATCACGACGGGCTTTTTCATTACGGCTCCATTTATCAGGATTTATCTTCCAATCCGGAGGGCGCCAGGCTGGCCAGACGTACATCCAACCAGGCGGGCTTCACTCCTTGAGCTTCCGACCGCTCCTTGCGGAGCACTGCATTGCGCACTACGTTCCCGCCGATGAAACGGATGAGATCGGGGGGGAAAGTCCGGCAGTTTCGATTTACCAATGCGCATGAAGACCATTCGTCATGGACCCCAAGCGCGAGGCTGGAGAGGATCTTTCCGCCGATGTAGCTGGGTGCTACGCCGTTCCCGCTCCAGCCCACGCCATAGCAGATGTGGTCCGCCGCCTTCAAGCGGCCGAACACGGGCAGGCTGTCGAAAGTACGATCGACCGGGCCGCTCCATTTGTCCGCGATGGCGACGTTCGACAGCTCCGGATAGGCGCGGCGAAAATCGGCCTCCGTGAGTTCGAGTGCCTTGGGATCCCGGCTGAAGGTGTTGCCGATCCGGCGGCCGGCCTCAATCGCCCCGGTACCCTTGCCGTACACAATGCGTCCGTCCCTTGTGGTTCGGTAATAGCCGACCATGAGTTGCGAGTCGGTGATCGCTTCTCCGCCAGTCCAACCGATCTGTTTCAGCCTGTCGGGGATGGGTTCGGTCACCACGATTGCGCTGCTTACCGGCGTAATCAGACGCGCCAACTCCGGAATTGCGACAGCCCAAGCGTTGTTTGCGATCACAACGGTCGAGGCGGATAGTTCCCCTTCCGCCGTGACCAGCACCGCAGGCGGGCCTACCTGCAGGGAATCGACGCGCGTCCTCTCAAAGATCTGGATGCCCTTGGACAGAGCTACCCGCCGCAGCCCGGCTACCAGCGCGGCGGGCTGGACGGTCGCATTGCTGGGTTCGATGACACCCGCCAAGTGAAAGCGCGAGCCGGATCTTTGAGCGACCTCCCGGGGAGTCAGGCTTTTGAATGGAGTACGCCCAAGGCGTTGGCACATTGCCAGCGTCCCGGCCCAGGCTTCCTGCTGTGCCTCGTTGGTAGCTGTCCACATCCAGCCGCGCTGCGTGAAGTGCGCGTCAACGCCATGTTCGGCGCAGAATTTTCCCAGCGCGGAAACAGCGCCCTCCGATTCGACAGCCAGCCTCAGCGCCTCGCTACGGTCCGAAATTCCTAGCAGCGTCCCGATTTTCGGCCACCAAGACATCGCGAAGCCGCCGTTTCTGCCGGAGGCGCCGCCTCCGCATACGTCCTGTTCGAGCACCGCCACCGCCGCAGTGGGCGCGGCTTCCTTGATGGCGAGCGCAGTCCACAACCCGACGAAGCCGCCTCCGACAATTGCGACGTCCGCGCGCTGGCGGCCGGTCAACCGCGTCCTTGGAGAGCGGCCAAGCCCGGCCTCGTTGAACCAGTGGCTTCTCGCGAGCGACGGCATGGCCACCGCCGAGCCGAGTTGAATGCTTCGGATGCGCATGTTGGAAGTCGGAATCATTAAAAAACTACATATTTTCTGTCTACAGAAATAATATAGTTATTTTTTAATTCCGCCCTATGGGTGTTTACCCGGGGCAAGTTCATTGGCTCTAAGGGCGCCGAGCCGTGTTTTGCCGAATTTCGGATGCGCCAAGACGCTGGCCGAGCCGGCCATCAGGCGAGCCAAGGCCCCTCGGCAATCTGGCATAAGCCCGTGTAAACTACATCTTTTCTGTAGAATCTTGCGTCGGGGGCGCTCTCAGCGCGAACGCGCGCAAGAGCAAACATCAGTGATGACGACAGCTAATTTTCGGATCGGTGACATTGCGCGACTGACCGGTATCAGCATCTCAACACTGAGGCTCTGGGAACAACATGGCTTGATCACCCCGGAACGGACAGAAAAAGGCCAGCGCGTCTATACCGATGCGCAACTGCAGAAAGTTCATACTATTCAAAGGCTGAGGCGGGTCGAAGGCCTGAACATGACCGCCATCAAGCGAGTCATCGCCTCGCAGTTTCCGTCCCCCCCGCAGGCATCTTCTGACGACGCCTCCATCCCCGGCAGCTACACCCCTGACGTGACTCCCTTGGGAGCTCGCTTTCGAGCGGCGCGCGTAAGCGGCGGGATGTCGTTGAAACAGGCGGCGGATGCATCCGGCTTGCCTATTTCGTTCATTTCGACGTTTGAGCGAACGAATCGAGGGGCAACCGTCGCGAGCCTCCAGAAGCTGGCGGCCAGCTATGGCACCACGGTGACCGAGCTGTCGACGAGCGGCTCGCGGTCAACGGCCATAGCGGCCGAAGTCGTGAGACGCGGCGAGGAAATCGTCGCGCCGCAATTCGAGCCCGGCATCAGGATTTTGCAGCTCGCGAACCAATTGCAGGCATTGGACTGTCAACGGTGGATTCTCGCGCCCGGCGTCCGCAGCGAGGGAGCCTACTCGCATGCCGGCGAGGAGTTCATCCACGTTCTGAAAGGCGAGCTCATCATCACCGTGGACAATGATGCCGCTGTCCGGTTGCATGTCGGAGACAGTATTTCCTTTGACAGCCGCAAACCCCACATGTGGGTAGCCAATGGGGAAGGCGAGACGGAGCTTCTTTGGGTGAACACGCCGAAGAGCTATTGAATCCGCGTGGGAAGCGAGGCGCGCCTGGCGCGCCGGGGGCGGTTCAACGCAAGAAAGAAGGCAAGATCAGGACGCCCTTCGTCCTTGGTGCAATCATTGACCTGCGCCATTGCCTTGACCTGTTCGGCCCTGATGGAATGGTGCAGGCCAGGCAGTGCATCACGCCCCGCGCCGCACAGGTCGACCAATGGGTCGAGAACTCCTACCACTTATACGTCACCCGGCCCAGCACGGTGCGGCTCTCTCCGTAGAAGCAGGCATAGGTGCAGGACGCCACGTAGTCCTTGTCGAACAGGTTGCGCACCGTGATGTCGGCGGTCCAGCCCTTGAAGGAAGGATTGCGCGCGCCGAAGTCGTAGCGCAGGGCCGCGTCGAACACGGTGTAATCGCCGACTTTGGCGGTATTGGCGCTGTTGACGGTGGACCCCATATAGCGCACGCCGGCGCCGACATTCAGCCCCGCGAGCGCGCCCGCCTGCACCGTGTAATCGGACCAGAGCGAGGCCATGTTGCGGGGCCCGGCCTCGGGCGTGTTCCCCTGGGTATTGGAATTGCTCTTGGTGATCTCGGCGTCGGTGTAGGTGTAGGCCGCGATCAGGTTCCAGCCCGACGCCACGTTGGCCGTGGCGGACAATTCAAAGCCGCGCGAGCGCACTTCGCCTTCTTGCACGCTGTAGATCGGGTTGGCGAGGTCGGTCGTCGGGACGTTGGTGCGCGTCAGCTCGAAAATGGATGCCGTCACGAACGAGTTCGAGCCTTTGGGCTGGTACTTGACGCCCGCCTCCCACTGTTTGCCCTTGGTCGGGTCGAACGGCGCGGTGCCGCGGGCCGGCGAGGTGGTTCCGGCCTGCGGCTGGAACGAGGTGGAATAGCTGATGTAAGGCGCCAGGCCGTTGTCC
The DNA here is from genome assembly GCF_900496975.1 of Achromobacter veterisilvae. Taxonomy (GTDB): domain Bacteria; phylum Pseudomonadota; class Gammaproteobacteria; order Burkholderiales; family Burkholderiaceae_B; genus Achromobacter; species Achromobacter veterisilvae. The sequence continues at coordinate 70,677 of NZ_UFQC01000014.1, read as the reverse complement.
GCGAGATAGAGCAGGCCGGCGCGCCACGTGAACGCGTTGTCTCCGGTGCGCGTATCGGCGCCCGTGAGCTTGTTCAGCGTCTTGCCGTCCGCGTCGTCGTAGCGGCCGCTCAGCACCATCACGAGCTTGTCGTCGAATTTGATCTGGTCCTGCAGGTACAGGCCGACTTGGCTGCGCTTCTCGTTGGTGTAGGTATCGGGCCGCGCCGGCAGCACCACGCTGGAGCCGTACACGGGATCGAAGAAGTCGATCGGCGCGAGGTTGTTGTAGCCGGCGTACTGCTTGCGGGTGAGCGAGGTCTCCGTGTAGTCGAGGCCGAACAGTACGTTGTGCTTGAAGCGGCCGGATTGCCAATTGGCCTCGAATTGGTTGTCGACGCTTACGCCGTGGGCGTCGTCGTCGCGCCGGTAGGCGCCGCGCTCGGCCGTCGAGAAATTGCTGCCGGCCACCCAGCTCCACCAGTACGCATGATTCGCGCGGTTGCGCGATTGGGCGTAGTTCAGGTTCTGCCTGAACTGCCAGGTGTCGTTGAAACGATGCGCGAACTGATAGCCCACATTGCCCATCTCCTGGTCCCATTTGCTCCAGTCGGGTTCGCCGGTGAAGCGGTCCCGCGAGATGCGGCCGTTCGGGTTGTACTTGACGGTGCCTTCCACCGGGTAGCCGGCGTTGTTGACGGTTTTGTTCTTCATATAGCTCGCCAGCAGCGTCAGCGAGGTATCCGGACTGATGCGCCAAGTGAGCGCGGGCGCGAAGTAGTAGCGGTCGTCCGGGATATGATCGATCATCGTGTCGGCGTTGCGCACCAGCCCGGTCAGGCGGTAGGTCAGCCGGCCGTCGTTGTCGATGCTGCCGCCGAAGTCGCCGGCGAGCTGCCTGTTGTCGTGGGAACCTCCGCTCAGTTGCAGTTCGTGCAAGGGCGTTTCGGTCGGACGCTTGGACACGACGTTGACGATGCCGCCCGGCGAGGCCTGGCCGTAGAGCACCGATGCCGGGCCTTTCACGACTTCGATGCGCTCGAGCGCATAGGGTTCGGACATCACGCTGTAGTGAGGCAGGGGCATTTTCAGCCCGTCGCGGAACATGACGCCCGGATTGGTGCGCACGTCGAAGCCGCGGATGATGAAGGGATCGTCGGTGCGATTGAAGCCTTCCTGTACGACGATGCCGGGCGTGTAGCGCACGGCGTCGCCCAGGGTCTGCGGGTTCTGTTCGCGGATCTGCGCGGACGTGACCACCGAAATCGACTGCGGCACCTCGATCAAGGGGGTGTCGGTCTTGGTGCCCGCGGTCGTCGCCGAAGCCACGTAAGTCTCGGAGTCCGGCAGGGCGCCGATCACGTTTACCGCCGGCAGCGTGGAGGTTTGCGGCACGGCCGTGAGCGTGACGTTGTTGTTCTGGATCGAGTAGCGGATGTTGCGGCCGTTCAGCAGGCGCTCCAGCGCCTCGGTGGGCTCCATCCGGCCGCGCACGGCCTGGCTGCGCAGGCCTTCGATCAGGTCCTGGCTGTACAAGACTTGCAGATTGGCCTGCCGGCCAAGCTCGTGCAGCGCCTGGGCGAGGTTCTGGGAGGGAATGTTGATGTCGACCGGGGCGGCCTGTACCGAGGCGCTTAGCGAGGCGAGCGCACCCAGCAGCGCAAGGATCAAACGGCGGGGGTGGAACGGGGAATGCTGGCCGCGGAGGGCGGCGTTCGATCTGGCTCGCATGAGGGCTGTCTAACCGAAAAAGGATTGAGAGTAATTACGACTGACAATCATTAAGACGGCCTTGCGGCGCGAACTAGGAACGCAGAGTTGAAACTAAATGAAACCACCCGCGGGCGAGCCGCCGCGGGGCCGGTCCGGCGTCGTTCCGGGAGCCGGCCAGCGATGGGCCGCCGCCGTTTATCGAGGAGGATTGGGCACCAGCGCCAAGCTGCCATCGGCCTTGCGCAAGGTACGGACAGGAAGAATGTCCGGCAACGCCCGGATCAGTTCCGCCACGTTGCGCACATCGTAAGTGCCGCCCAGGCGCAGGCCCGCGACGGCGGGATCCACCGTCGTGTAGCGCGCGTCGGCGGGCAAGTAGCGATTGATCTGCATGATGGCGTCGCGCAGCGTGGCGTTGTCCAGCACCAGCTTGCCATGGCGCCAGGCCGCCGAGTCGGCGCCGCTCACGGCCCGGGTGACGGGATCGCCGCGGGTGGTGTAGCGCGCCTGGGTCAGCGGTTGAAGGCTCACCTTTTTGCCGGTTTCGCCGGCGCGCAGATCCACGCTGCCTTCGACCAGGGTGACGATGACGGTGTCGCCCGATTTCCAGACATTGAACGCGGTGCCGGTGACGGTGACCGTGCCGGAGCCCGCTTCGACCACGAAGGGATGGGCGGCATCGTGCGAGACCCGGAAATACGCTTCGCCATCGCTCAGGCGCACGCGCCGCGTGTCGCGGTAGTTGCGGTACACCATGGACGTGTCGATATTCAGGTCGACCTCGCTGCCGTCGTCGAGCGTGACAGTCGCCATCTGCGCGCCGCTGCCGTAGCGGTGGTAGGAACTGGGCAGCAGGGCGAACCACCAGCCCGCGCCCCAGCAGGCCATGCCCAGCGCGCAGGCGCCGAGGGCCCATCGGGCGGCGGCGTGCGAACGGCTCGGCCGCACCCGTGGCGCGGCCGCGGTTTCCTCGGCCGGCAGGTCCCGGGCCATCATCCAGAGATCGCGCACCGCCTCGTATTCGCGGGCATGGCGCGGGTCCGCCTCGAGCCAGGCTTGCAGCGCCGCGCGGTCCTGTTCGGAACAGGATTCGTCATGGATGCGCACGCACCATTCCACGGCCTGCTCGGTCAGGACGTCATCCTGCTTGCCGGAGGAAATCGTGGGAGGGACGGCCATGGCTGTTAATATAAATGAGATTTGTTACACTTCAGGCGCCGTGCATGGCTCTCAAGGAAAGCACGGTTCCAGGCGGCATTATGCAGGATCCCGCCTTTTGCGCCTCAGTCGGGATCACACGGGGGAAGGCCCGGATGGAGCAGTACTACAAAGATCTGTTGCGATTCCTTGGGCGCAAACTTGGCAATTCACACGATGCCGCCGACGTTGCCCAGGAGGCCTACGTGCGCGTGCTCGATCGCAACGGAGACTGCGCCATCGCCCAGCCGCGGGCATTTCTTTTCCGTGCCGCGCTCAATCTCTGCACCGACCTGCACCGCAACCGGCACCGTGCCCAGGCCGTGCCGCTGGATGCCGAAGCCGAGGCCGTCATGTGCGAGGCGCCGCTGCAGGATGAGCGGTTTTATCGCCGTCAGCAGTTGGCGCGCCTGGAGCGCGCCCTGCGGGAACTGCCGCCCGCTTGCCGCCAAGCGTTCCTGATGCGGCAGGTCGAAGGCATGTCCCACGGCGAAATCGCCAAGAGCCTCGATATCTCCGTCGACATGGTGAACAAGCACCTCACGCGCGCGTTGCGCCATTGCCGCACCCGCATGCGCGCCTGGGAACACGACGCCGGCGCTTGAATTTTCCGGCCTGCCGCCGCTCCGGATGCGAAGCCTCCTCGCGCCGTCCGAGGCCGGGATCCTGGCGCGAAACCGTCGCGTCCACGCAACGAATAGCCCCAAAATTGGATCGCCATGACGGTGGAAAAGACATTTCCAGATTCCGCGCTTATAGGCAATAGCGGTTCGTAGCCGGCGGAATCACCGGGTTTTCCCGGAAATCCGATCGATTTGCGCGCGGCGTATTGCTTGCGCTATCGCCGCCCCGCATATAAATTTGTTTGATCGATCAAGCAAGCAATAGCGCGGTCTTTTCCATGCGGAAAGCGCCGCGCCACCCATCCTATGCCTTCCGAAACATCCGGGCTCTTGCGCATTGCGCATGCCGAGGCGGCTCTCGGCTTTGCCGGCCAAGAACGCAGAATCCTCAAAGAAATGCAGGCCATGCGAGAACGCGGCCACCATGTGGAACTGATATGCAGGCCAGAAGCAAAGCTCGTCCAGGCCGCGACCGAAGCCGGTATTCCGGTGCGTACGCTGCCCATGGGGGGATTGCTGAATTTGCTGCGCGGCGCGCCCAAGGTTTGCCGCATATTGCGAGAGGGCCATTTCGATGTCCTCAATACGCATAGCCGCATCGACACCCTGCTGGCCGGATTGGGCGCGCGCATGGCGGGCACGCCGCTGATCGTGCGCACCCGCCACTTGACCAACCGGGTCAATTCCATGCTGGCATACACCTGGGTGCCGCACCGGGTCACCACTGTCAGCAACCATGTCCGGGAATACCTGATCGAGCGGGGCGTGCCGGCCGACCGCGTGGAAACGATCTATTCCCCCATCACTCTGCCGCCGCCGGGTCTCCGGTCGGCGCTGCGCGAAGAACTGAACCTGCCGCCCGAGGCCGTGGTGGTCTGCTGTGTGGCCATCCTGAGGGCAACCAAGGGGCACCGCGAACTCATCGAAGCCTTGCGGCCCCTGATGAAGGACCGGCCCCAGGTGCATCTGGTCCTGGTGGGCAGCGGGTCGCCCATGTTCGAACAGTTGCAGTCCATGATCGAAGAAATCGGCCTGGCCGACCGCATCCACATGCTGGGATTTCGTCATGACGTGCCCAACATCCTGGCCGGCAGCGATATTTTCGCCCTGGCGACCCAGAAAGAGGCGTCGGGCACCGTCTATGTCGAGGCCGCCGCCGCGGGCCTGCCCGTCATCGGCGTCGACGTGGGCGGCGTGAGCGAAATGGTGAAGAACGGGGAGACGGGCATATTGGTGCCGGCGGGCGAGGTCACGGGGCTCCGGGCCGCGCTGGCCAATCTGCTGGACGATGACGGCCTGCGGGCGCGCATGGGCGCGGCGGGTAGGCGCATGGTGTATGCCGAGGGCAAGTTCTCGTTGGCTGGCCTGGCGGAACGCACGGAGCAGGTCTACCGCACCTGGCTCGCGCAGCTCGGCTTCCACGGCCCGGCCGCGCCGGGCTCGCATTAGACGCCAGCCACATGTTCAAAGTATCCGTACGGCATGGCGTGGCCGAGCCCCCTCCCAGCGCGCTTGGGTTGAAGGTCCTTTCCCAAGTGCCCTCCCTTCCGGGGGCCAGCGCGCCGTTCGAAATCCTGGACCTGAGGCAGGTCACCATCGCGGCGGCGGGCAGCGAGCGCGACGTATATCTGCACCCTACCGACGGGTCTCTGCTCATCAAGATCATCAACCGGGCGCGCATCGACGAGGTTGGCCGCAAGCGTCCCTGGCACAAGCGTTTCCAGCGCGAGGACGCGCATCGCGTCTTCATCGCGGAAATCGTCGAGTACATCGCCACGACCGTGCGCCAAAGGGCGGACCAGGGCAATACGCTGATGGCGCGCATCGCCGGCGTGGTCTTGACCTCGCAGGGCCTGGGACTGGTGGTGGAGCGCATCGTGGATGTGCGCGGAGACCTCGCGCCCACGCTCAGGCAGGTGGTGGCCCAGCAGGGTTTCGGACCGGAGCTTCGCATTCTGGTGCACGAATTCTTCATGGGGCTGATCGATGCGCACGTGATCTTCAACGACGTCAGCGCCAGCAACATCGTCCTGGGCTTCAATGCCGACGGACGGAAGGGGCTCTATCTGGTGGACGGCTTCGGATCCAAGCAATTGCTGCCGCTTTATGCCTGGAGCAAGGTGCTCAATGGCAGGCGCCTGCTGCGCAAGTACCAGGAAATGGCGCGCAAGCTGTCATAGCGTCCGGCGCTATCCGCGCCTGCCTGGGTGTATTCCCATTGTCTTCGCGATGACTTCCAGCATGATTTCGTTGGCGCCGCCGCCGATGGCGGTCTGCCGGAGGTCGCGATAGGCGCGAGAGATCCAGTTTTCCGTCATGACTCCCTGGCCTCCCCAGAACTGGAGGCATTCGTTCGGGATCTTCATGGATAGCTTGCCCGCGTAGTACTTGGCCATCGAGGCGAACTGCGCGATGTCCTGGCCGTCCAGGTATTGTTCTATGGCGCGATACAGCAGCGAGCGCAAAGCCTGGATTTCAGTCTGCATTTCGGCCAGCTTGTGGTAGACCACCTGGTTCGACAGCACCGTGCCGCCGAACACTTGCCGCTGGCCCGCATAGTCGATGGTTTCCTCGATGGCCCGCTCCATCGACCGCATGCCGCGCGCCGCGACGAACATGCGCTCTTCCTGGAACTGCTCCATCTGGTAGATGAACCCCATGTTCTCTTCGCCGATGCGGTTGCTTGCCGGCACCCGCACGTCGTCGAAGAACAGTTCCGCCGTGTCGGAAGCGCGCAGCACCAGTTTGTCCAGCTTGCGCGAAACGCTGACGCCGGGGGATTTCAGGGGCACGATGATGAGGGACTTGTTCCGGTGCGGCCCGCCTTCCTGCGAGGTGTTGCACAGCAGGCAGATCCAGTCGCCCTGGACGCCGTTGGTAATCCACATCTTCGAGCCATTGATGATGTAGTCGCCGCCGTCGCGGCGCGCCCAGGTCTTGATTTGGGAAACGTCCGAACCCGCGGAGGCTTCGCTGACGCCGATGCAGCCCACCAGGTCTCCCGCGATGGTCGGCGCCAGGTATTCGCGCTTGAGCGCATCGCTGCCGTGATGCGCGAGGGCGGGGGTGCACATGGTGCTTTGCACGCCGATGGCGGAGGTCAGTCCGCTGGAACGGACCTCTCCCAGGGTTTCCGCAAAGACCATTTCGTAGCTGAAGTCCAGCTCCATGCCCCCGTACTCGGCGGGTTTGCCTATGCCCAGCAGGCCGGCGGATCCGAAGGCCTTCATGACGCGATGGGCGGGAAACATCTGTTCCGCCTCCCATTCGTCCAGATACGGATCGAGGTGTTCGGCGATGATGCGCCGGGTGGTCCGCTCCAGTTCGCGATGCTCATGGGTGAAGTGCACGACTTTCCTCCGTGGATTAATTGGCCGCCGGGGCCGGGCGGGCGCCGGCCAGCGCGACCTGGCCGGCGATCAGCGTGGCGCCGGCGGCGTCCTTGACCCAGACGCCGAATCGTCCGGGGGAGCCGGCGAGGCTTTCGCCGCCGGCGATGATGGCGCCGCCGGCATGCAGCGGCTTCAGGAACCGGATGTCCAGATCGAACCGATCGAGGGCCGCGGGGCCGAACGTGCGCGCCAGCGATTGCCAGATAAGGTTCACCGACAGGGTGCCGTGGGCAATCGTGCCGCCCATCGGCGTCGCGGCGGCGAATGTCGGATCGACGTGCAGGGGATTGAAATCGTCGGTCAGTTCGGCGTAGAGGTCGATGTCCGCCTGGCTGACTGTCATGGAGACGGTTTCCAGGGTTCGTGGCATGGCGGTCATCAGGCGGCCCATATCAGATTCATCTTTCCGGTATAGAGCGCCCGGCCGCCGGCGCCTTTGCCGCTGACCTCCAATTGAAGATAACGGCGGTCGCGCCGCATTTCCTTGTCCAGGCAGCGCACGCGGGACCGGACCACCTCGCCGGCCAGCGGCAGGTTCTGGACGGCGAGCTCCTGGCGCGCATGGATGTTGCCGGGCGGCCGAGGCGTCACGATGTTCAGGTAGGCCCGCATCATCAAGGCGACGGCGAGGCCGGCCTGGCGGGCCGGCGCGTCTTGCGCCTGCGCGCCGAACAGGCGATCCCAGAGGGCAAGCAGGTTCGCGTCCAGCGGTTCTTCCCAATCGCCGAGGACGGCGCCGGGCGTAAAGCGTTCATAGGTGTACAGATCGCTCATGGCGTCTCCGGTTCTGCGATGGGGACCGCTTGGTCGCCGCGCGGCTCGAACCCGATCCGCACCCGCTGGCCGATGGCCAGCGGCGCGCCGCGCGCATTGACCATCAACCGGAAGCCTTCGTCCAGGTCGACCAGGGCGATGACATAGGGGGTGTCGGCTTTGAAGGCGGCGGTGGGGGCGCGATGCACGGTGGTGTGGCTGAGCACGGTGCCCTGGCCGGCGGAGTCGCGCCAGGACAGCCGCAGGCCATGGCAATTCGCGCAGGCGCCACGGGGAATGCGTTGGACCGCGCCGCAGTCCTCGCAGGCCTGATAACGCAGGATGCGGTTCCGGCAGCCGTCCCAGAAAGGGCGGGTGTCGGCAGTGGGGCGAATAGGAGGCTTTTCCATGTCAGGCGGCTCCCAGGACGAGTGAGCAATGGGCGGAGAGAATGCCGCCGTCGCCGTGCACGAAGGCCAGCTTCGCGCCGTCGACCTGCCGCAGGTCCGCCTGGCCGCGAAGCTGGTGCACGGCTTCGACCGCATGGAACATGCCGCCTGCCGCGCCCGAGTGGCCGTACGACAGCAGGCCGCCGTGGGTGTTGCACGGCAGCGCGCCGTCCAGGCCGAGCTGGCCCTCCAGGGCCGCGGGCCCGGCTTCGCCGCGCGCGAAGAAGCCGATGGATTCGAGTTCGGCCAGCAGCGTGATGGTGAACGAGTCGTAGATGAGCGCGACATCGATATCGGCCGGCCTCAAGCCGGCGGCCGAGAACGCCCGCTGCGACGATGCCTTGCAGCCGAAATCGACGAGGCTGGGCGCGGCGACGATGTGTTCGTGCGTATGGCCCTGGCCCGCGCCCAGGATCTCGACGGCGCGTCGCTGGCCATCGTGGCCGGCCGGCCGGCGGCTGACCACCAGCGCGGCGCCGCCATCGGAGACCAGGCAGCAATCCAGCAGGCGCAGCGGCGAACTGATTTCACGGGATTTCAGCACGTCGTCGATGGAGATCGGTTCGCGCTTGTGCGCCTTGGGATGGCGGCCGGCGTGGCGGCGGTGTTCCACCGCGATGGCGGCCAGGTGTTCCGGGCTGACGCCGAACTCGTGCATGTAGCGCTGGGCGACGAGCGCGTAGGATGCCGGCACGCTGATACCGAAGGGGCGCTCGAATTGCGGATGGCCGACCTCGGCCAGGGCCGCCACCGCGCCGTCTCTGGACAGCCCGGTCAGGCGGTTGTCGCCCGCCACGACCAGCACGTGGTTGCATTGGCCGCTGGCCACGAGCGCGGCCGCCTGCATGATCATGATGCAGGCGCTGGCGCCGCCGGCCTGGATGGCGGCGCAGAAATTCGGGCTCAGGCCGGTGTACTCGCAGAAGACGGAACCCAGCATCAGGTGGGGTTCCGTAAAGGAATAGGCGCACAGCACGCCGTCGATATGGCCGGGCTCCAACCCCGCGTCGCGGATGGCGCCGAACGCCGCTTCGGCGTGCAGGCCCATGCAACTGGAGCCGGGCAGTTCGCCGACGCGCGTGTCGCAGGCGCCGGTGATATACGCGTTCATGCTCATGCCGCGCCGTCCTTTCCGGACTTGGCGGGCCAGGCGAATGCAAGCGGCTGTTTGTCGAGGAAGCGCGCCACGGCGTCGTCGTGGTAGGCGGTGTGCAGGGCCAGCGCCTGCGCGTGGGATTCGAGTTCGGCCAGCGTGTTCTGGTCGAGGTTGAAGGAGCGGTTGAGAATGTTCTTGGACATGCCCAGCGCTTCGGTCGAGGCGGAATGGAAACGGGCCGCCAGTTCCAGCGCCTGGTCCAGCAGGGTTTGCCTCGGCACGATCCGGTACAGGATGCCCAGCGACAGTGCCTCGTCGGCATCGACCTCGCGCGCGGAAAACACCAGCTCCTTGGCGCGTTGCAGGCCGACGATGCGCGGCAACAGGAAGAAGCCGCCCAGGTCGGGCACCAGGCCGATGCGTCCGAATACGGCGCAAAAGCGCGCGGCCGGCGTGCCGAGAATGAAATCGCAGGCCAGCGCGAGATTGAAGCCGGCGCCGAAGGCGGGGCCGTCGACGGCGGCGATCACGGGCTTTTCCAGGTTGACCAGTTCGTGAAACCAGGTGTGCAGCCGGCGTATGCGGTCGCGGTCCTTGTAGATAGGCCGCTTGGCCTCGGACAGCGATTTCAGGTCGCCGCCAGCGCAGAACACCCCCTGCGCGCCGGTGACGACCACCGCCTTCACGGCGTCGTCGTCGCGCGCCTCGAACACGGCTTCGGCCAGGCTCTGCCGTACCTCGAGGTCGAATGCATTGCGCCGCTCGGGGCGGTTGAGGGTGATGATGAGCGTCGCGCCGCGGCGCTCGCGCAATACGAAATCGGTCATGGCTTGAATCCCAGGCTGTTGGCGATGATGTTCTTCTGGATCTCGCTGGTGCCTTCGCCGATGACGTAGACCAGGGCATCGCGGTGGATCCGTCCCACGGGGTACTCGCGCATGATGCCGGCGCCGCCGAAGATGCGGATGGCCTGCTCGCTGACCGATACGGCGGTCTCGCTGGCGATCAGCTTCACGCGCGCGGCGGTGGCGGCGTCCAGGGTTCCCTGGTCCACGCGCCACGCGCCGTAATAGACCAGCCAGCGAGCCGCCTCGATCTGTGCCGACATCTCGGCCAGCTTGTGGCCGATCGCCTGGTATTGGCCGATGCGTTTGCCGGCGACCAGCCGGTCGTTGGCGAAGGCGGTGGCGGCATCGAAGGCGGCGCGCGCCATGCCCAGGGCGTTGGCCGCCACGCCCACGCGGTTTTCGCTGAGCGATTCCAGGATCAGGGGATAGGTGCCTTCCATTTCGCCCAGCAGGCAATCGTCGGGCACGAAAGCGTTGTCGATATGGATCAGCGCGGTTTCCGAGGCGCGTATCCCTTCTTTCTTGAGTTTGGAAATGTCGAAGCCCGGATTGGGGAGTTCGACGATGAACAGGCTGATCGATCCCGGGCTCAGTTCGGGCCGGGTGCGCGCCGCCACCAGCAGGAAGTCGGCGAACGGCGCATTGGTGATGTACAGCTTGCTGCCATGCAGGCGCCAGCCGCCGTCGACGCGTTCGGCGCGGGTTTTCATGGCGCGCACGTTCGAACCGCCGTCGGGCTCGCTCAGGCCGAAACCGGCCACTTTCCGGCCGGCCAGCGCGGGCGCGAGGAAGCGCTCCTTCTGCGTTGCGGTGCCGGCCTTCCAGATCGGCCAGATGCCCAGGTGGGTGTGGGCCGACCAGGTCGAGGCGAAGGCCTGGGACAGGTAGCTCAGTTCTTCCCGCACGATGCAATCGCTGATCTTGTCGAGCCCGCTGCCGCCGTCGGCTTCGGGATAGCGCACCCCCAGCAGCCCCAAATCCCCCCAGCGTTCGAAAACGTGCCTGGGGAAGGTTTCCTGCTCTTCCGCATCGAAAACCAGCGGGGCGAGTTCTTCCTGGCAGAGCCGCCGCACGGTGTCCCGCACCGCTTCGTGCTCATTGGAAAAGGCAAAGCTCAAGCTCACGGATATGCTCCTTTTGTCTCCGCCGTCGGTGGCGCCCGGCCTGGGATGGACGGAAGGCGGCTATGTTTTTGAATATTCTATATAGAGAATTAAATTCTCGTTAAAAAATATCATAGCCATGCTTTTGCACAGCGTCAATTGCAGGACTCGTCCTTTTTTCCTTGACAAGCCCAATGGCCAATTCTAGACTTTATTCTCTATAAAGATAATTATTCGCCATAGAGAATATCGGAGACAACATGAAAATCGTAATCCGCCGGCTTCATCCATCATTGCGGGCGGCCTGCGCGGCCGCCGTCGTTCTTGCCGCGCCGGCTCCGGCGTTGGCCGACACCGTTTATCCCTCCAAGCCGATCGAGATCATCGTGGCCTCTTCGGCCGGCGGGATCCTGGACACCATCGCGCGCACCGCGGCGCATGGAATCGAACGCCTGGGCCAGCCCGCCGTGGTCAAGAATCTGCCGGGCGGCGGCGGCACCATAGGCACCCAGGCCGTGGCGCGCGCGCCGGGCGACGGCTATACGCTGGGGGCGGTCGCCACCAGCCATGCGATCAATCCCAGCATGTACGCCAAGCTGCTCTATGACACCGCGCACGGTTTCTCAAATGTGACGCAGATGGTGGAACTGACCAATTTCCTGGTCGCCAATCCATCGGTGCCGGCATCCAATCTCAAGGAGCTCATCGCGCTGGCAAAGGCCAAGCCGGGGACCCTGACCTACGGGTCGGCGGGAGTCGGGCAGTCCAACCATTTGTCCGGGGAATTGCTGCAGCAGGACGCCGGCATCAAGCTCGTGCACGTGCCCTACCGGGGCAGCGCCCAGGCGTTGACCGATTTGCTGGGCGGTTCGCTGTCCGTGATGTTCATCGACGCGCTTTCGGCGGAGCCCTACGTCAAGGCGGGAAAGCTGAAGCTGATCGCGGTCACCGGCCTGACGCGTTCGCCGGCCTACCCGGACTATCCCACGTTGAACGAATCGGGCCTGCCGGGCTTCAATGGCAACACGTGGCTGGGGCTGGTGGCGCCGGCCGGCGTGTCCAAGGGCATCGTGGATAAATTACAGGCCGCGGTGCGCGCGGAGTTCGAGGACCCCGCGGTGCGCAAGCGGCTGCTGGGCCAGGGCGTCATCCCGGTGGCCTCGGCCCCGCAGGAGTTCAGTGCATTCCTGGACGGCGAAATCCAACGCTGGGCCCAGGTCATCAAAACCGCGGGCATCCAGGCGAATTGAAATGAGGGAAGAAGCGATGACCTCGGAGCCCGCCGAGCGCGGAGCATCGGCGCAACGGGATGGGGCCGCGCGCGCGGCGGCGGTGCTGGAAGCGCGCAGCGTCGCCATCGTCGGCGCGTCGGCCGACCCCGGCAAGATTGCCGGCCGTCCCTTGGCCTACATGCTGTCCCGCGGGTTCGCGGGCAAACTGTTCCCCGTCAATCCGACGCGTGACCAGGTGCAGGGGCTCAAGAGCTATCCCTCGCTGTCCGCGATCGGCGAGCCCGTGGACCTGGCCATCGTCGGCACGCCGGCGGCGATGGTCGAGGAGGTGGTCCGCGAAGGCGCGGCGGCCGGCGTCAAGGCGTTCGTCGTGTTTTCCTCGGGCTTTTCCGAATCGGGAGAGGAGGGCGCCGCGCTTCAACGCAGGCTGGGCGAATTGGCCCGCAGCCAGGGCGTCACCATCCTCGGCCCCAATTGCCTGGGCGTGGCGAATAGCGCCACCGGCCTGATCGCTTCCTTTACGACCGCCCTGGAGGAAACGCCGATCGAGCGGGGAGGCTTCGCCTTTGTCAGCCAGAGCGGCGCCCTGGGGGCGTACTGGATGGACATTTGCCTGCGCTCGGGGCTCGGGTTCAGCAAATGGATCACGACCGGCAACGAATGCGACATGGATGCCGCCGCTGCCATCGCCTACCTGGCCGACGACGCGGACACGCGCGTCATCGGCCTGTACGTCGAGGACATCCGGGATTCGGCGGCATTCCGCCGGGCGCTGCTGCGCGCGGCGGCGGCCGGCAAGCCGGTCATCGCCATCAAGGCCGGCCGCTCGCGGGCGGGCGCGGCGGCGGCCGCCTCGCATACCGGCGCGCTGGCCGGCGACGACGTGCTGTACGACGCCTGCCTGCGCCAGCACGGCGCGCTGCGCGTGGATTCTCTGGGCCAGATGATGGACGTGGCCCGGCTATTCCTGTTCGACAGCGTGCCGCGGGGCAAGCGGCTGGCGGTCATGTCGGTATCCGGCGGCGCGGGGGTGCTGATCGCCGATGAGGCCGAACGCTGGGGGTTGGAACTGCCCGCGCTCGCGCCGCAAACGGCCGATGCGCTGGCGCCGGTGCTGCCTTCGTTCGTCAAGGCGGCCAATCCGCTGGATCTCACGGGCAACGTCGTACAGGACACGCCCAGCATTTCGCGGGCGCTCGAGGCGGTGGCCAGCGATCCGGGCAACGATGCCATCGTGCTGTTCGTCGGGCTGATGCACAGCATCGCCACGGCCTTCACCGACGCCATCGCGCATGCGCGCCAGCGCACGCGCCGTCCCATCATCGTGATCTGGATCGGCGTCAAGGAGACGTCGGCGGCCGTCCTGGAACAGGCCAGCATTCCGGTGTTCCGCGATATTCCTCCCGCCGTGGCAGCCCTGGGCGCCGCGGTGCGCCTCAACGCATTGCGCGAGGCGGCGTTGGCCATGCCGGCGCCGCCCGAGGGCCGCTCGCCGGCCGCGCCGGCCGGCAAGACCGCCTTCATGGCGGAGTGGGCCGGCAAGGCGCTGCTGCGCGACATGGGCATAGAGGGCATTCCCGCAAGCGTGCTGGTGGGGGAGGATCCGCCCGACAGCCTGCCCCGGCCATTGCGCTATCCGGTCGTCGCCAAGCTGCAGGCCAGCGATGTGCTCCACAAGAGCGACATAGGCGGCGTGGTGCTCGGGATAGCGGACGACGACAGCCTGCGGGCCGCGCTGCGGCGCCTGGGGCAGATCGCGCGCGATAGGCGCATCGAGGACTGGAGCATCCTGATCGAGGCCATGCAGCCGTTCGACCACGAACTGCTGCTGGGCTTGCGCCGCGATCCGAAGTTCGGCCCCACGCTCACGCTGGGCCGCGGCGGGGTCGAAGTGGAACTCGATCCGGACGTGGCCAGCCGCCTGTTGCCGCTCGACGCCGCGAGCATCCAGGAAATGATCGAGGGCTTGCGGTCGGCCCGGCTGCTGCGGGGGTTTCGCGGGCGGGCGGCGGTGGATGTGCCCGCGCTGGCAAGGCAGGTCGCCCGTCTGTGCGACGCTTTTCTCGCGCGGCCCGACCTGGCTGAAATCGAGATCAACCCATTGGCGGTGGGGGGCGGGCAGGCCTGGGTGCTCGATGCCGTGGTGGGCAGGTCCGAATGACCGGCGCGTCGGCCCATGTGCTGGTCCGGGACGCGGACGGCGTCCGCAACCTCGTCCTGAACCGCGCCGGCAAGGCAAATGCGCTCAGCGCGGCAATGCTTGCCGGATTGCGGCGTTCGATCGACCGCGTGGCGGAGGACGGCATCGGCATGGTCGTGCTCAGCAGCGCCTCGCCCACGCTGTTCTGCGCCGGCGGCGATATCGAGGAATTCGCCAGCGGCGCGGCGCAACTGGACGCGCAGGGCGCGGGCCTGCGCGAGCTCATGGCCGCGATGGCGCGTTGCCCGGCGCCCATCGTGGCCGTCGCCCGGGGCAAAGCCGCCGGGGCCGGCGTCATGCTGCTGGCGATGACCGATATCGTCATCGCCGCGGCGGACCTGAGTCTCGTGTGCCCGGAGATCGCCTTCAACATGTACCCCGTCATGGTCCAGGTCGCGCTGGAGACGAAGATCAGCGCGGCGCGGGCCAGGCAGTTGTGCCTGAGCGGCCAGCCGCTGGAGGCGGCCGCGGCCCGCGAGCTGGGCCTGGTGACCGACGTGCTGGCGGCGGGGGAGTTCGACGCGCTCGCGGCCCGGCGCCTGGCCTTTTATTGCGCGCGCGGCGAAGCGCTCGCGATCGCCCGCAAGGCGCGCCTGCGGATGGAGCCGCCCGAGGCGGTGGTCCAGCGGATCGAAGCGCTCGAGCCGCTGATGCACGAGAACTTCAGCCGTCCCGGCGTGCAGGAGGCGATACGCGCCTACCTGGCCGGGCTGCGCGGCGCGCGCGCCGATTGAGGGCAGGCCCGGTTTGTGCCGGGTGGCGCTCTATGCCACAATTTTTGACCTTTTCTATCCAGAGAAATTCTCTGTCTTCCGAATGACGACCGAACAGCCAGAAAAACTCGTGGGCGCGCTTGTGGGCGGGTTGCGCGTGCTCCGCTACCTCAGCGCGGCGCCCTCGGGCGTGGGCGTCACTCGCGTGGCGCGGGATCTTCAGCTCAATTCCAGCACTTGCTACAACTTCCTCAAGACGCTGGTCTACGAGGGACTGGTGACGTTCGACGAAGCCACCAAGACCTACTCCATCGCGCTGGGTCTGGTGGAGCTGGCCAAAGGGGTGCTGGAGCAGGGTTCCTACGTGAGGCTGATCCATCCGCACCTGCGCGATATCGCGCGCGTGCATGGCGTTACGGCGACGCTCTGGCAGCGCACCTCCAACGAGCGCGTCGTGCTGGTGGACCGGGCCGACACCGACAGTTCGGTGCGGGTCCACATGAGCGTCGGCCAGCGCCTGCCCATGTACATCGCGGCGCTGGGCCGATGCATGGCGGCGCATTCGGGCTTGGACGAGGACGAATTGCGCCAACGTTTCGACAGCCTGCGCTGGGACGACAAGCCCCCCTTCCGGGAATACCTGGCGGGCGTGCGGGAGGCGGGTGAAAACGGCTATGCGATCGACGCCGGCAAATACGTGAAGGGCGTGAGCACCGTCTCGGCCGCCGTGCTCGACGAATTCGGCAAACCGGCCATGGCCATCAGCGCGGTCGGCTTCAGCGCGCAGTTTTCCGGCGACGCGCTCAAGCGCCTGGGAGTAGACCTGCGCGATCGCGCCGCGCTGATCACGCGCGCGCTCTCGGGCGGCCGGGGCTGATCCTCCGCCTGGCTTGACGTTGCGCCCTTGCGCCCGCGCAGGCGCGGAAGGCGGCTGTCCGCCGCCTGGCCCGACTCCGTAAAAAACATGATTGACGTCCGCCGGGACCGTGCTTATCATTCATTTAACCGTCCGGTTAGTAAATTAACTGACCGATAACTAATATGTAACGAAGCAGCCGCAAGCCGGCGCTTCGATTCAGAAATCGCGGTGGTTACGAGGAGGCAATGGTGGCTAGCGCCAACAAAGAGCAATTGCTGGACGCATACCGGCGCATGTTGCGCATCCGGTTGGCGGAACTCAGGCTGGGACGCTTGTTCGCCGATGGAGAGGTGCCCGGGTTCATCCATCTCAGCATTGGGCAGGAGGCCGTCGCCGCCGCGATGGGAATGGTGCTGCGGCCGGACGACACGGTCGCGTCCACGCATCGGGGCCATGGCCATGCGCTGGCGAAGGGCATCGATATCGAGGAGTTCTTCCTGGAGTTGATGGCGCGCGACGAAGGAATCTGCAAGGGACGCGGCGGGTCGATGCACGTGGCCAATATGTCCATCGGCATGCTGGGCGCCAACGCGATCGTCGGCGCAAGCATCCCGATCGCCCTGGGCAGCGCGTTGGCCCATCAGGTCAGGAAAAAGGATGCCGTCGCGGTGGCCTTCTTCGGCGATGGCGCCATGGCCGAAGGCGTGCTGCACGAAAGCCTGAACCTGGCCTCGCTGTGGCGCCTGCCGCTGCTGTTCCTGTGCGAGAACAACGGTTGGGCGGAGTTTTCCCCCACCCACAAGCAGTTCGTGGCGCCGCTGGAAAAACTGTCGGCCGCCTTTTCAATTCCCCACGAAAAAATCGACGGCAATGACGTGCTGCGGGTGGCGGACGCCGCGCGCGCGGCCGTGCAGAGCATCCGCGCGGGCAACGGTCCGCGGGTGCTCGAATGCATAACCCATCGGTGGCGCGGCCACTATGAAGGCGATCCCCAGAAATACCGTCCTTCCGAGGAAATCGAAGGCCTGGGCGAACACGATCCGGTCGCGCGTTTCGAGGCGGTGCTCGATAAGCGGGGCGTGGCCAAGTCGCAGCGCCAGCAGGCGTACGAAGAGGTCCAGGCGCAGGTCGAACGGGCCGTCGAGCGTGCGCGCCAGGGCCGGTCGCCGGTCTGGCAGGCTGCCCGCGACGATGTGTACACCACTACAGAGGCGAACTGAGATGGCCGAACTTCGTTTTGCCCATGCCATCAACCGCGCGTTGGCCGAGTGCATGGAGGAAGACCCCGCGGTGTTCCTGTTCGGGGAAGACATCGCGGAGGCGGGCGGGCCGTTCGGCGTGACGCGTGGCCTGCATGCCCGCTTCGGTCCGGACCGCATCCGGGACACCCCGATCTCCGAGGCGGCGATGGCCAACGCCGCCGTCGGCGCGGCCTTGTCCGGCCTGCGGCCCGTGCTCGAAATCATGTTCATGGATTTCATGACGCTGGCCATGGACGCGCTGGTCAACCAGGCCGCCAAGGCGCGGTTCATGTTCGGCGGGCAGGCCAGCGTGCCGATGGTGGTGCGTACGCCGCACGGCGGCGGCATCAGCGCGGGCCCGCAGCATTCCCAATGCCTGGAAGCCTGGTTCGCGCATATCCCGGGCCTGAAAGTGGTGTGCCCCAGCAATCCCGCCGATGCCTATGGCCTGCTGAAATCCGCGATCCGGGATCCGGACCCGGTGGTCTTCGTGGAGAACAAGGCCCTGTACGCCCTGAAGGGCGAAGTGGCGGAGGATGCGGGACCGATTCCCCTGGGCCAGGCGCGGCTGGCCCGCGCGGGACGCGACCTGACGGTGGTCAGCTACGGCGCGACGGTGCACAAGGTGTTGCGCGCCGCCGAAGCGCTGGCCGCCGACGGTATTGAAGCGGAGGTCCTGGACCTGCGCAGCATCCAGCCCTGGGACGAGCAGGCGGTGCTTGCCTCGCTGCGCCGCACGCATCGGCTGCTCATCGTGCACGAAGCCGTCGAGGCATTCGGCGTGGGCGCCGAAATCGCCGCGCGCATGGCGGATATCGGCTTCGACGAGCTGGACGCGCCCATCGTCCGTGTCGCCGCGCCCTTCGTTCCGGTGCCGTTCGCCCCAGCGCTTGAAGAACAGTATCAGCCCCAAGAGGCCGACGTCATCGCGGCCGCGCGCAAGCTCTGCGCCTGACTCCAGGAGACAGCATGAACGAATCAAGCATCCTTGCCGAAATCCGCAACCGCGTCGGCATCCTCACCATCAACCGGCCGAAGCTGCACAATGCGCTCGATACGTCGACGCTGCTCCAGTTGGAGCAGGCGTTCGCCGCGCTGGAGGCCAACGACGAATGCCGCGTCATCGTCATTACCGGGGCGGGAGACAAATCCTTCGTGGCCGGCGGCGACCTGGCGGACCTGAATTCGCGCCAGGGGCTGGCCCACTACCAGGAATTCGCCGAAGACATCCACCGCGTATTCCGGCGCATCGAAATCAGCGACAAGCCCACGATCGCCGCGGTCAATGGATGGGCCCTCGGCGGCGGCACCGAACTGTTGCTCGCAATGGACCTGCGCATCCTGGCGGACAGCGCCATGATCGCGCTCACCGAGATCAACCTGGGCCTGTTCCCGGGGGCGGGCGGGACGCAACGCATCATCCGGCAGGTTTCTCCCTGCGTGGCCAAGGCGTTGATGTTCACCGGCGGGCGCATCGGCGCCGCCGAGGCCGTAAGCATCGGCCTGGCCAACCGGGTGGTGCCGCAAAGCCAGCTCATGGAGGAAACCCTCGCGCTGGCCGGCCAGATCGCCGGCAAATCGCCGCTGGTGCTCAAGTTGCTCAAGCGCACGCTGCGCGACGGCGCGGACATGCCGCTGGCCAACGCGCTGGCGCACGAGCAGGCCATGATAGGGCTGGTGCTGGATACGCGCGATGCGCACGAAGGCGTCGGCGCGTTTCTCGAAAAGCGCGAAGCGCGCTTTACGGGGCAGTAACCCATGAGCCCGTTGAACGACCTCCTGATGCCCAAGCTCGGCCTGACCATGACGGAGGGCATGCTGATCGAATGGTGCGTGGCGGCCGGCGATCAGGTCAAGGCTGGCGATCCCCTGTTCGTGGTGGAGACGGACAAGGTGGCCAACGAGATCGCCGCGGAAGCCGACGGCCTGATCGGCGAGATTCTCGTTCCCGCGGGGGAAACGGTGCCGGTCGGCGCGGTGGTCGCCCACTGGACGGGGCCGGGCCAGCAGGCCGTGCAGGAACCGGGCGGATCCGCCCCGGCCGAGTCGCCCGCGGCGAGCGTGCCGGCCGTCCCGCCCGCGCCCGCTACGGGCGGCAGGATCGTGGCCACGCCGCTGGCGCGGCGCCTGGCCCGCGAAATGGACCTGGACCTTGCCGGGGTCGTCGGCACGGGGCCGGGCGGGCGCATCAAGGCGGCGGACGTCCGCCACGCGAAGGCGCCGGCGCCGGAAGCCCCGCTCCAGGAGCGCGGGCAGCGCGTCGCCGCCAGCGGGCTGGTGCAGTCCATGGCCAGGCGGATGACGCAGGCCAAGCAGGTTCCGCATTTCTACCTGGCGGCGGAGGCCGAGATCGGCGAGCTGCTTGACTTGCGGCGCCGCCTGAACGATCAGCCTGGCGCGCCCAGGCTGACGCTGAACCATTTCGTTATCGCGGCCGTGGCCCGCGCGTTGGCGGCGCTGCCGCAGCAGAACCGCATCTGGAGCGACGGCCAGATTGTCCAGTTCGATGAGGTCGATGTCGGGGTGGCGGTCTCCACCGAGCGTGGATTGATGGCGCCTGTGCTGCATGGCCTGGCCGCGGCGACGCTGGACGGGATCGCCCGGCAGTCCGACGGCTTGCTCGAACGCGTTCGAAGCGGAAACGCCACGCACGCGGACATGAACGGCGGCGCGATCTCCATCTCCAACGCGGGCATGTTCAACGTCACCTACATGACGCCGATCATCAATCCGCCGCAGTCGGCGATTCTCGGAGTCGGCAGCGTGCGGGACGTTTTCCGCCCCGACGCGCAAGGCGCGCCGGCGCTCAAGCGCGAAATGGGCCTGGTGCTGGCCGCGGACCACCGGCTGCACGACGGCGCCGGCGCCCTGAAATTCCTCAATTACGTCATCGACCTGCTGCAGGACCCGTACCGGCTGCTGCGCACCCAGACTCAAGGATAGACCCCATGGATTTTTCGCTTTCGGACGAGCAGAAGCTGATCGTCGAGACCGCGCGCCGGATCGGCGAAACCTACGGCGTGGACTACTGGTACGAACAGGACCGCGAGAAGGCCTTTCCGCAGGAATGCTGGCAGGCCATTTGCGACGCCGGCCTCGCGGGCGCCGCATTGCCGGAGGCGCATGGCGGGTCCGGCCTGGGCATGGTGGAACTGGCGCTGATCGTCGAAGAGCTTTCGGCGGGCGGCGGTGGTTCGACGCTGGGCCAGTTGTTCATGATCAATCCGATATTCGGGGGCGTGCCCATTTCCAGGTTCGGCAGCGAACGGATGAAGCGCGAGCTGCTGCCCGGGCTGATAGGCGGGCAGATCAATTTCTGCATGGCGCTCACCGAGCCGGACGCCGGCACCAATACGCTGGCCATGAAGAGCTTCGCCGAAGCGCAGCCGGACGGCGGCTGGAGACTGGACGGCCGCAAGATCTGGATCACCGCGGTGGACGCCGCGCAGAAAATGCTGGTCGTGGCCCGCACCGCCAAGCCGGTCGAAGGCGCGCGGCCCACCGACGGCATCTCGATGTTCATCATCGACGTCGAGCGAGAGGGCCTGACCTATTCTTCCATCGACAAGGTCGGCACGCAGACCCTCAGCGCCTGCTCGGTGTTCTTCGACAACGTCCGTATCGAACCGCATGAACTGGTCGGCACGCTGGACAAGGGGTTCCGCGAACTTCTGGATGTGCTCAATACCGAGCGCATCGTGACGACGGCCAGCCTGGTCGGGGCGGGCCGCCTGGCTGAACGCCTGGCGGTGCAGTACGCCAACGATCGCAAGGTATTCGGCGGCAAGCCCATCAGCGCCTACCAGGGCTTGCAGTTTCCCCTGGCCCAGTCGCACGCCGAATTGCAGTGCGCCCGTCTCATGAACCTGAACGCCGCCGCCCTGTGCGACCAGGGGCTGCCGTACGGAACCGAGGCCAACATCGCCAAGCTCATCGGCTCGCAAGCGGCCAGCCATGCCATCGAACGCAGTATGCAGACCATGGGCGGCATGGGCTATGCGCGCGAATTCCACGTCGAGCGGCTGTGGCGCGACGCCCGCCTGTTCAAGTTTGCGCCGGTATCCGAGGAGATGATCCTGAACTACATCGCCATTCACGACCTCGGCATGCCGAAATCGTACTGAACCTGCACAATCGAGACGCGGGACCGGCTCCGGCCGCTACCCGCGCACTGAGCCGCCATCCAAGGGAGACCCAACATGTTCAACCTGAGCGCATCGATTGCGTATCACGCCCGGCGCGAGCCCGATCGCGCAGCCATCATCTACCGGGACGAGGCGATAAGCTACGCCGACTTCCAGGAGCGGATCCGCCAGGCGGCGGCCCTGCTCCAGTCGCGCGGCGTCGGCCGCAACGACGTCGTGGCCCTGTTCATGAAGAACAGCGCCGCCTTCCTGGAACTCGCCTTCGCCGCCAGCTATCTCGGGGCGGTCTTTTTGCCGATCAACTATCGGTTGGCGGCCCCGGAGGCCGGCTACATACTGGAAGACGCCAACGCCAAGCTGTTGTTCGTGGATGACGAATTTCCGGAAATCGTGGCGCTGGAAACGCCCAAGGTGATTGTCGATGCCGCGGCCCAGGCCGATTCGCGCCGCCTGGCCGAGCCTGGCCTGGCCGTTCCCGAGCAGGCCGCCACGGCGGAGCACGACCTGGTGCGCCTGATGTACACGTCGGGCACCACTTCCAGGCCGAAGGGGGTGATGCATTCCTACGGCAACATCCACTGGAAGTCGATCGACCACGTCATCGCGCTCGGGCTGACCAGCAAGGAGCGGCTGCTGGTGGTCGGGCCGCTGTACCACGTCGGGGCGTTCGACCTGCCGGGCATCGCGGTGCTTTGGGTGGGCGGCACGCTGTGCGTGCACCGTGAGTTCGATCCGGAGGCCGTGCTCGCGTCGATCGAACGCCATCGCCTGACCTGCGGATGGATGGCGCCCGTGATGCTCAGCCGCGTGCTGGCCGTGCCGAATCCCGAGCGGTTCGCCCTGGAGACCTTCGGCTGGTGCATCGCCGGCGGCGAGAAGACGCCCGAATCCCGCATCCGCGACTTTACCCGCGTGTTCACCCATGGCCGCTTCATCGACGGTTTCGGCATGACGGAGACCTGCAGCGGGGACACGCTGATGGAGCCGGGCCGCGAGATCGAGAAGATCGGCTCCACCGGCCGCGCCCTGCCGCACGTGGAAATCCGCATCGCCGATCACGAAGGACGCTGGCTGCCGGCCGGCCAGATAGGCGAAATCTGCGTGCGGGGGCCCAAGGTGACCCGGGGGTACTGGAACGCGCCCGAAAAAACCGCCGAGGCTTTTTTCGGCGGCTGGTTGCGCAGCGGCGACGTGGGCTACCTGGATGACGAAGGCTTTCTGTTCGTGACCGACCGCAGCAAGGACATGATCCTGACCGGCGCCGAGAACGTGGCTTCCAGCGAGGTCGAGGCCGTCCTGTACGAAATGCCGCAGATCGCCGAAGCCGCCGTCATCGGCGTGCATGACGAGAAATGGGGCGAGCGCATCACCGCCGTCGTGGTGCTCAATCCCGGTCAGACGTTGACGCTGGAGGAGATCGATCGCCATTGCCGCAAGCGCGTCGCCAACTTCAAGGTGCCGCGCGAGTTGAAGATCGTGGAGGAGCTGCCCCGCAATCCGTCCGGGAAAGTCCTCAAGCGGGTGCTGCGGGACCAGTACAACGCCTGACGCTCCATCGGGGAGCGGGCAGGACAGAAAAGGGGAAGACATCATGCGTTTGGCCGGACGATTCGCGGAATTTTCCGCGCAGCTTGCCATGGGGAACCTGCCGCAATCGGTGATCGAAAAAGCCCGGGCCTGCGTGCTCAACGGCTACGGCATCGCGCTGGGTTCGCATCCCACGCCGTTTTTCGGCGTGGCCGAGCGCGCCGCGCTGGCCATGGACGGCGAGCGTCCGGACGGCGCCACGCTGCTGGGCAGCGGCCGCCGCAGCACTGTCGCCGGCGCGGCGCTGGCCAACGCCGCGTTGTTCCATGGCCGGGCCCAGGAGGACACCTGCGGCGTGGCGCATTTCGGCGCCATCCTGCTGCCGCTGCTGACCGCGCTGGTGGAGCGGGGGGAAGGGCGCATGGAGGATTTCCTGCCGGCGCTGGTGGCGGGATATGAAGTGGGCGGCGCGCTGGAGTCCGCCTATTCGGCGCGGACCACGGCGGCGGGACTGCGCGCGTCGCCGCTCTACGGAACGATCGCGGCCGCGGCGGCCACGGCGCGGCTGTGGCGCTTGTCCGTGGAGCGGACCGCGGCGGCCCTGTCCAATGCCGCCTCGTTCACGGGCGGCATCCTGCAATCATTCGGAGACGGCACCGACGAGTGGCGCTATCAGGTCGGCATGGCGGGGCGCAACGGCCTGGCGGCCGCGACGCTCGCGGCCAACGGTTCGGTGTCGGCGGCCGGCGCCTTCGAGGGGCACGCCGGCTTCACGCGCGCCTTCGTCCGGACCGAGTGCGATGCCGATGCCATCGCCGGCGGATTGGGCAGGGACTGGTCCCTGCTCAAAGTCACGTTCAAGCCCTATCCCGTGTGCGCGCTCAACCAGACGCCGGTGCGCGCCAGCCTGTTGTTGCGCGAACGGCTGGGCGACCGGATGGACGGCTTGCGGGGCTTGCGGGTCTACCTCAATCCCACCGTCGTGGGTTATGCGGGCATGGACAAGGAAGGGCCGTTCCAGAGCGTTTCCGGGACGCTGATGAGCACGCAGTTCTGCGTGGCCACGACATTGCTGCACGGCGCGCCGACCATCGCGCGCATGGCGGATTTCGACGACGCGGCCGTCAAGGGCCTGATCCCCCGGATCACGCTCCATGCCGACGAATCGCTGGGTTTGCTGGCCTGCCGCCTGGAGGCCGATACGGGCAATGGCGAGCCCCCCTCCATCCTGCGGATGGACACCGACCATACCGAATACAGCTACGACCGGGCCCGTGTATCGACGCTCGTGCGCGGCATCGGCGAGGAAACCGGCGTGGCGCAACGCGCCTACGACCGCATCGAACGATTCGCGGCCGCTTTGCCGGACGCGGACCTGGACGATGTCCTGGCCGCTTTCAAAGAGATCCAGACGGCCCGCTGAGAGGCCCGCGGATGGCGCTTCGCGAACCCGGAGCGCCTCACAACGACGAGCAAGAACCTAGGAGGAGACAATATGTCCTGGTACAGGAAATCCACGCCCACGTGGCTGGCGGTGGCGGCCGCCATGCTGGTTTCAGGAAGCGCCCTGGCTGCCGACACGGTCAAGATCGGCATGACGTCAGCCCTGACCGGCCCCTACAGCGAATTCGGCGAAGGCAACCGCCGCGCCGTCGAACTCGCTGTCGAGCAGTGGAACGCCAAGGGCGGCATCAACGGCAAGAAGATCGAGATCGCCATGCTGCTGGACGATCAGTTGAATCCCGACCGCGCGGTGCAGAACATGCGCGCGATCCTGGACAACAAGGAGATCGTCGGCATCATCGGCCCGGCCGGCAGCGGCCCGACGCTGGCGGTGATCGACATGGCCCAGGCGGACGGCCGGCCCTACATGAACCCCATCGCGCAGACACCGGTAGTGACCTACTCCGGCGAGAAGACCGGCGAGAAACCGCGTCCCAATGTGTTCTCCTTCGCGCTGCAGAACGACATCGAGGCGGTAGCCATGGGCGAATACCTGGCGAAGCGCTTCAAGCGCGTCGGCATCGTGCATGAAAGCACCGCCTACGGCGTGACCGGCGTCGATTACCTGGCCGCCTCCATCGGCAGGAACGGCGGCGCCAAGCCGGTGGCCACGGACTCCTACAACCAGGGCGCGCAGGACATGACCGCGCAAGTGGCGCGCATGAAGCGCGCCAACGTCGACGCGATCGCGGCCATCGGCCTGGGCAAGGACCTGGCCGTCCTGCGCCGGACCATGGCGCGGCTCAACGTGAACGTCCCGCTGGTCGCTTCCAACGGGGCGTTGGGCCAGCCCTACCAGGAAGGCGCCGGCGACCTGACGCTGGGAACTCTGGGCACGATGATAGGCGCGTTCGGCAACCCCTTGCGCCCGGCCGCGGCGGATTTCGCCAAGGCCTACAAGGCCAAGTACGGCGCGGACCGCTGGTGGGGCAACGACCCGGAGAATCCGCAATTGTTCATGGCGATCTCGGTGTCCAACGGCTATGACGCGGCCAACGTCCTGTTCGAAGGGATACGGCTGGCCAATTCCAGCGACCCCAAGGCCATCATTGCCGCGATCGAGTCGATCAAGGACTTCCAGGGCGTGAACACCACCTACAACTTCTCGAAGGACCGCCACCATGGCATCGAGACCGACGGCGTGAAGGTGTTCGAGTACGTCAAGAAGGACGACAGGATCCGGCTGCAGCCGGTTGCCCAGTAATCGGCGCGCCGCGCATCCGGCGCCGTATCGCGCCGGATGCGCGCCATGCCTGCATGGATGATGGTGATATGGATTTCTTTATCCAAATGGTCGTTTCGGGATTGAGCGTCGGCGCCGTCTATGCGCTGATCGGCCTGGGCCTGAACCTGACGTTCTGGACCACGCGCGTGCTCAATTTCGGGCAGGGCTCGGTGCTGATGGCCGGCGCGATGCTGACGGCGGTCATGGTCGGCGCGGGGGTCAATGTCTTTCTCGCGGTGGGTGTGTCGCTGCTGGCGACTTCCTTCATCCTGTGGGTGGTCGAACTGGTCGGCGTCCGTCCCACGCGGCGCATCGCCGGCAGCATGGGGTGGGTGGTTTCCACCCTGGGGATAGGAATTTTTCTCCAGGGAGTGGCGAGCTGGCTGTTCGGCACGCAGGCGGTGGCGTTCCCGGACGTGCTGTTCAGCAGCGCGGATACCGTCGAGTTCATGGGCGCCTATCTCTCGCTCCAATACATCGCCGTGTTCGCCATCAGCGTTCTGATCGTCTGCCTGATGGAACTGTTCCTGCGGCATTCCGTCTGGGGCTACGGTGTGCGCGCGGTCGCTCACGACCGCGAACTGGCGTCGCTGATGGGCATTCCGGTCTACCGCGTGGTGGTCTTCTCATTCCTGGTCAGCGGCGTGCTGGCCGGGGTCGCCGGCATCCTGGTCTCGCAGGTGTCGGGCACCGTCGATCCGAATTTCGGCCTGCACCTGCTGATCCTGGCCTTCGTCGCCGCCGTGATGGGCGGGATGGGCAGCGCGTTCGGCTCGCTGGTGGGCGGGTTGATCCTCGGCGTCCTGGAAAAGCTGGTGGGTGGCTATGTATCTCCCGCGGCCGCGGAGGTCGTCGCCTTCGCGCTTCTGATAGGCGTGTTGACGGTGCGGCCGCAGGGGTTGTTCGGCAAGCGCGAAACAGTGAAGGTGTGACGACGATGAAACAGCTAGGGCAACTCCTGACGAACTCCTGGACGCTGGGCGCGCTGGCCGTGGCGCTGGCCATCGGGGCCGGCCACGTCGCGACCGGCACGGTGCAGATGTGGAGCTTCGTCATCATCAACATCCTGCTCGCGCAGGGAATCAATCTGCTGACGGGCATCAACGGCCAGATTTCCCTCGGCCACGCGGGTTTCTTCGCCATCGGCGCCTATGCCAGCGCGATCGCGCTGAAGTCCTTCGGCATTCCGTTTCCGGTCGCGCTGGTCCTGGCCACTTTCGCCGCGGCGGCGGTGGGGTTCCTGCTCGCGGGACCCGCCGGCCGGGTGCGCGAGTTTTACCTGGCGATGATGTCGCTGGGGTTCGGCCTCATCGTCTACGAGCTGGCGCGGGAGTTGCGCGGCGTCACGGGCGGGGTCATGGGTATGCGGGGCATTCCGTCGTCGCAGATCGGCACGTTGCAGATCTTCGGCTGGCACATCGACACGGTCGCCTATTTCCGCATCCTGCTGGCGGTGCTGCTGCTGGTGATGCTGATGCTGCGCAATTTCGTGAAAAGCCATTTCGGCCGGGCTTTCTACGCGGTGCACGTCAGCGAGATCGCCGCCGGTTCGCTGGGCATTTCGCAAGCCGCCGTCAAGCGCGCCGCCTATGCCATCAGCGGCGGCCTGGCGGGCCTGGCCGGGGGATTCTACGCCCACATGATCGGCTATCTCACGCCCGAGAGTTTCGGCCTCATGCGTTCCATCGAGATACTGGTGATGTCCATCGTGGGCGGCCTGGGCACGTTGGCGGGGCAGGTGTACGGCGCCATTCTCTTCACCTATCTACCCCAGAAGCTGCAGGCCTTCAACGACTACCAATACATCGTTTACGGCTTGATCCTGGTGTTCATTTTCACGCTGCTGCCCAAGGGGCTGGCCGGCTTGCTGCGCACGCAGACGCGCTACAGCAAGTTCGACCAGTTGGGGGCCGCCGCCGCGGGCACGGCCGAACCTCCGCTGTCCGTGCGCGAGCCCAAGGCGGGGCAGGACGCCGGCCAGCCGTTGATACGCATCGAGGACGTGGTCATGGAATTCTCGGGCCTGCGCGCGCTGGCCGGGGTCTCGCTCGCGCTGCGCGCGGGGAGCATCACGGCGCTGGTCGGCCCCAACGGGTCGGGCAAGAGCACGCTGGTCAACGTCGTGAGCGGCATCTATACGCCGACCTCGGGCCGCATTCTCTACAAGGGCCGGGACATTGCCGGCTGGCCGGCGCACAAGGTGGCGCGGGCCGGCATCACCCGCACATTCCAGGACCCGCGCAACGTGCCCACCTTCACCGTGCGCGAGAATATCCTGATGGGCGCCCACCGCCGCTATCGGCACGGCGCCGTGGCCGCGGCGCTCAATACGTCCGCTGCGCGGCGGGAGGAAGGCGCATTCCTGCGCCAAGTGGATGCGCTGATGGCGGCGGCCGGGCTGACCGAACAGGCGGACGCCACGATGAGCGAGCTGCCATATGGCATCCAGCGGCTGGCCGAAGTCGCGCGCGCCCTGGCGAGCGATCCGGAATTGCTGCTGCTGGACGAACCGGCGGCCGGCCTGTCGGAAGTGGAATCCGCGCATTTGGTCAGGCTCGTCCGCCTGGCGCGCGACCATGGCGTGGCCATCATGATCATCGACCATCACATGGATTTCCTGGCCGAACTGGCGGAGGAGGTCGTGGTGTTCGAGGCCGGAGAAGAGATCTACCGGGGCGACATGGACGGCATGCGCGCCGACTCGGCAGTGATCCAGGCCTATCTCGGCGTTGAGGAGCCCGTCCATGCTTGAAGTACGCAATCTGCAGGTCAGTTACGGAGCGATCGAGGCCGTGCGCGGCGTCAGCCTGACGGCGCGCCCCGATGGAATCACCGCGCTCATCGGCGCCAACGGCGCGGGCAAGTCGTCCTTGATGCGCGCGATTTCGGGCGTCACGCCCATCAAGGGCGGACAGATCCTGCTGGACGGCGAGGACATCTCGCGGCTGCCGCCGCACGAGCGAGCCCGCCGCGGCCTGGCGCACGCCATGGAAGGGCGGCGGATCTTCCATCAGCACACGGTGGAGGAGAACCTGATCACGGCCTGGCATTTCCGCAAGCCCAAGGGCAATTTCAAGGCCGCGCTGGAACAGGTGTACGGCAATTTCCCCGTCCTGGCGCAGCGGCGGGCGGCCAAGGCGGGGACGCTGAGCGGCGGGCAGCAGCAGATGCTGATCCTGTCCATGGCCACGCTGCACGAGCCGCGCTGCGTGCTGCTCGATGAGCCGTCGCTTGGCCTGGCGCCCATCGTGGTCGCCCAGATCTTCGACTTCATCAAGCAGTATTGCGCGCAGGGCAAGCGGGTCGTCCTGCTCAGCGAACAAATGGCCAGCCTGGCGCTCAAGGTGGCCGATTTCGGCTATGTGCTCAAGCATGGCCAGACGGTGTTCGAAGGGACGCGCGACGTGCTCACGCGCAATGCGGGCACGGAGCTTTCCAGCGCCTATCTGGGCGGAAGCAGGACGGAACAGGCGACATGAAAACGGACAAAACGGAAAAAGCGGACAAAGGGCCGATGGGCGACGTCATCGATACGGAATTGCTCGTCCTGGGCGGCGGGCCCGGCGGCTATACGGCGGCATTCCGCGCCGCGGATCTCGGCCTGTCCGTGACGCTGGTGGAAGCGCGCGAGACATTGGGGGGCGTCTGCCTGAACGTGGGCTGCATTCCGTCCAAGGCACTGCTGCACGCCGCGCGGTCGCTGGAGGACGCCCGGGCCTTGTCCGAACTGGGCATCGAGTTCGGCGAACCCCGGATTCGCCTGGACAAGCTGCGGACCTGGAAGGAGGCGCTGGTCGCCAAGCTGAGCGGCGGCCTTGCCGGCCTGGCCCGCCGGCGCAAGCTGCGGGTGGTGACCGGCAGGGGGGAATTCACCGGCCCGAACCGCCTGGCGGTCGCCGATGGCCCCACGGTGAACTTCAAGCAGGCCATCATCGCCGTGGGGTCGCATCCCGTGCGCCTGCCGGGCCTGCCGGAAGACCCCCGCATCATGGATTCGAGCGCCGCGTTGGCGCTCAAGGACGTTCCCGGGCGCCTGCTCGTCGTGGGAGGCGGCGTCATCGGGATGGAACTGGCCACGGTCTACGCGGCGCTGGGCGCCCGGGTCACGGTGGTGGAGCTGACCGAGGGCCTGCTGCCGGGTTGCGACCGCGACCTGGTCAAACCGCTGGAAGCGCGCGTGGCCGGCCGCTACGAGGCGATCCTGACCGGCACGCGGGTGGTCTCCGCGCAGGCGCGCGAAGATGGCGTGCACGTCATCCTCGAGGGGGCGAGCGTCGCCGGGCCCCAGGTGTATGATGCCGTCTTGGTGGCCGTCGGCCGCCGGCCCAACGGCGCCGGGATCGGGGCCGAACGGGCGGGTGTCCAGGTGGACGAGCGCGGCTTCATCGCGGTGGACGCGAGGCAGCGCACCAATGTCCCGCACATTTTCGCCATCGGCGACGTCGTCGGGGAACCCATGCTGGCCCACAAGGCGGCATACGAAGGCAAGGTGGCCGCCGAAGTCGCCGCGGGCAGGAAGGCCGGCAACGACGCCAAGGTCATTCCCGCCGTCGCGTACACGGATCCCGAAGTGGCTTGGGTAGGTTTGACGGAGACGGCCGCTCGCCGGGATGGCGTGGCGTACGAGTCGGCCAGCTTCCCATGGGCGGCCAGCGGCAGGGCGTTGAGCCTGGGACGCGGCGAGGGCTTGACCAAGATCCTGGTCGACCCGCGCACCCATGCCTTGCTGGGGGTGGGAATGGTGGGGCCGCAAGCGGGCGACCTGATCGCCGAGGCGGCGCTGGCCATCGAAATGGGCGCGGAGCCCGGCGATATCGCGCTGACCATACACCCGCATCCGACCTTGTCCGAGACACTGGCGTTCGCCGCCGAAGCGTATGAGGGCACGCTCACCGAGTTGTACCTCAATGGGAAAAAAAGTTAAATATGCGGCCGGTCCACGCAACTCACCGGGAGGGTTTGATCAGTGGCAACATGGAATAATTCGGTGCCGACGCACAAGGCGATGCATCAGTTGAAGCGCGAAGCGTTGTTGCGCCAGGCGATTGCCGCGTTCAACCAAAAAGGATTCCACGCTACGTCGCTCGGCGATATCGCGACCAGCCTTGGCGTCACCAAGGCCGCCTTGTATCACTACTTTCCGAACAAGCATGCGCTGCTGTACGAAGCCTTCGCTGAGGCGTTGCGCGTGGGCTTCGACGCCATCGAGCAGGCGGAACGCAAGGGCGGCACCGGCCTGGAGAAACTACAGCTCGCCCTCAAGGAGTACCTGGAGGTGACGCTCAGCGAAATGAGCCGGTGCGTCATCATCACGGAAGAGCACGCGCTCGAGCCGGACGACCGGGCCGAGATCGTCAGGCAGCGCGACCGCTTCGAAGCCAAGCTGCGCGGTTTCGTGCGCGAGGGGATCGAAGACGGGAGCGTCATTCCCTGCGATCCCAAGCTGGCCATTTTCTCGATTTTCGGCGCGGTGAACTGGGTGCCGAAGTGGTATTCCGATTCGGGCGAATGGAACAACAAGCAGTTGGCCAAGGGCATGTCCGAACTGCTGTGCCGTTCCATCGCCAGGCATCCGCCCGAAGCCTTTGCGCCCGATATCGGCAAGATGAAGGCGGACTAGGGTTCACGGCGATCCGATCGCCGTTCCCCGAAGGCTATTCGGCCTTCATGCCGGCCGACTTGACGATGCCGCCCAGGCGCTTGTCTTCGGCGGCGATGAAGGTCTTGAACTGCGCTACCGAGTTGGGTATGGGCTCGTAGCCGGCGTCGTTCAACTGTTTCTTGATCGCCGGCGTCGCCATGACCTGGGCGATGGCGCGGTTCATCGCCTCGATGACGGCGTCGGACGTTCCCTTGGGCGCGTACATGCCGCCCCAATGCGTGATATTGATTTGCGGGAAACCCTGCTCGGCCGTGGTCGGCGTGTCCGGCAGCAAGGGCGTGCGGTGGTCCGCGGTCGCGGCCAGCGCGCGCACCCGGCCGGCGGCGATGTAATTCCGGATCGATACGCTGGCTTCCGACGCCGCGTCGACCTGTCCGCCCATCAGCGCCGCGGAGCTTTCGGAGCCGCTCTTGTAGGGCACGATCGTCACGGGAACGTTCAGCGCCTGGCCCAGCATTTCGCCGACGAAGTGGCCGGTGCTGCCGGATCCCGCGGTGGCGAACAGGATGGGGTGTCCGCCGGCGCCGGCCTTTTTCTGCCAGTCCTTGAGCGTATGGATATCGCTCTTCGCATTGACGACGATCACCGACGACGATTCGAACAGCAGTCCGACGGGCACGAGGTCGGAGTCTTCATAGGGCATCTTGGCGCGCAACAGCTTGTTCGTGATGGCGCCGTTGCCCGCGACCAGGAAGATATAGCCGTCCGGATCGCTCTTGGCGACGGCGTCGGAACCGATCAGGCCGCCGGCTCCCGGCCGGTTGTCGATGACGACGGGCTGCTTCAGGTGTTCCGACAGCCCGGTCGCGAAGATGCGTGTCATGGCGTCCAGTTGGCCCCCCGCGGAGAACGGTACGACGAGCCGCAGCGGTTTCGTGGGCCAGTCGGCGGCGTGCGCGCCGGAGGCGAGCGCCAGTCCTGCCGCCAGCGCCAGGGCGCGCAGCGGGGAATAGAGTCGTTTTGCGTACATGGTTGTCTCCTTTGGTTATGGTGATGGCACTTCGCTTCTGCTTCTTATGGTTGCCGCGCGCCGCCTGAATCGGCCAGCGCCTGGCGCAGCACGGCGGGCAGGATGCCGCCGGCCCGCCAGATTTCCACTTCATGCTCGTTGTCCAGCCGGCAGGCCAGGGCCAGCCGGCGCGGCGCGCCGGCGCCGTGGATCACGCAGGAAACCGAGCCCTGCGGGCCCAGGCCGGCGTCGATGTCCAGATCATAGGTTTCGCTGCCGTCGAGTTCCAGGGTAAGGCGCGTGACGCCGGCCGGAAACTGCAGGGGCAGCACGCCCATGTTGACCAGGTTCGAGCGGTGGATGCGTTCGAAACTCTCCGCGATCACCGCGCGCACGCCCAGCAGCCGGGTGCCCTTGGCCGCCCAGTCGCGCGAGGATCCCGTGCCGTAGTCCTTGCCCGCCACGACGATGACGGGAACGCCCGCGTCCCGGTAGCGCATGGCCGCGTCATAGACGGGCATGGTCTCGCCGCCCGGCTCGTGGCGCGTGGCGCCGGCGGGTCCTTGCGGCAAGAGTTCGTTGGCCAGAGTGGGTTGCGCGAAGGTGGCGCGCATCATTACCCGGTGATTGCCGCGGCGCGCGAGGTAGGTATGCAGGTCGGAGGGCGCCACGCCCAGGGATAGCAGGTAACGGCCGGCGCTGGACTGAGGCGGAATCTCGTTGGCGGGCGAGATGTGGTCGGTGGTGACCGAGTCGCCCAGGATCATCAGGGCGCGCGCGCCCTGGACGTGGATGGCGCCCTCTTGCCGCGGCACATCCAGGTACGGAGGGCGGCGCAGGTACAGGCTCTGTTCATCCCAGGCATAGCAGGCGCCGGTGTCGGTGGGCAGGGCCAGCCAGGCGGGATCGCCTTCGAATACGTCGCGGTAGCGCTGCGTGAACAGGCCGGGCCGCACGTGCGCGGAGACCATCTCGTCGATCTCGGCATCGCTGGGCCACAGCTCGGCCAGGGGGACGGGAGTACCGTCCGGCCGCCAGCCGACGGGCTCCGTGTCCAGGTCCCGCTCCACCGTGCCGGCCAGGGCGAAGGCGACGACCAGCGCGGGAGAGGCCAGGTAGTTCGCGCGGGCCAGCGGGTGGACGCGTCCGGGGAAATTGCGGTTGCCGGAGAGAACCGCGGCGACGCGGGTGTTGCCCGCGGCGATGGCCCGCTCCGTCTCGGGCGCCAGCGCGCCGGACAGTCCGGCGCAGGTCGCGCAGCCGTAGCCGGCGGTATGGAAGCCCAGTTCATCCAGCGCAGTCTGCAATCCGCTGGCCCGCAGATAGTCGGTGACGACCCGGGAGCCGGGAGTGAACGACGTCTTGGTCCACGGCGGCGGACGCAGGCCCAGGGAAACCGCCTTGCGCGCCAGCAGGCCGGCGGCCACCAGCAGCCTGGGGTTGGACGTGTTGGTGCAACTGGTGATCGCGGCCAGCACCACCGCGCCCTCGGGCAGCGCGTCGCCCGCGGCCGCGGGCATGGCGGACGCCGCCTTCCTGAAGCTGATGGGCAGTTCGGCCAGGCTCACTCTTTCCTGGGGCTTGCCCGGTCCGGCGGCCACTCGTCCTATTTGCGCCAGATCCACGTCCACGATCCGGCTATAGCCCGGCTCCGGCGCTCCGGCCGCGCGCCACAGGCCGGCCGCCTCGGCATACCGGCGCACCCGTTCGACGTGCTCCGGGCTGCGTCCGGTGCGCAGCAGGTAGGACAGCGTTTCTTCGTCCACGGGAAAGTACGCACAGGTCGAACCATACTCCGGGGCCATGTTGGACAGGGTCGCGCGGTCCTCCAGGGTCAGCGTGCCGTCCAGGGCGTCGCCGGTGAACTCCACGAACTGCGCAACCACTTTGGCCTGGCGCAGGATGCTGGTGAGGCTGAGCACGATGTCGGTGGCGGTGACGCCGGGCGCCGGCCGGTTGCGCAGGCGCACTCCAATCGCCTCCGGCGCGCGCAGCACCACGGCGTCGCCCAGCATGGCGGCCTCGGCCTCGATGCCGCCGACGCCCCAGCCCAGCACGCCCAGCGCGTTGACCATGCTGGTGTGGCTGTCGGTGCCCACCAGCGTGTCGGGACAGGTGACGCGAGCGCCTTGCGCGGTGATCCGCGCCGAGGCGACCTCGGCCAGGTATTCGATATTGATCTGATGCAGGATGCCCTTGCCGGGAGGGACCAGGCGCAGTTTGTCGAAAGAGCCCTGCGCCCATTTGAGAAAGGCGTAGCGCTCGCGGTTCTGCGCGTATTCGCTGGCCTCGTTGGCGGCGCGCGCCCCGGCGTGGCCCGCCTGCTCGGCGATCAGCGAATGGTCCACGATCAGGTCCACCGGAATGTGCGGATTGATGCGCCGCGGGTCGCCGCCGCGCGCCAGTATGGCGTCGCGCATCGCGGCCAGGTCGATCAAGCTGGGTATGCCGCTGACATCCTGGGCCAGCACGCGAGTGGGGTACAGCCAGACATCGGCGGGCTCGCCGGCAGTGGACTGGGGGGCATCCGGATGGTAGGCCCGCAGCAGCGCCTGCGCGCGCGGGCGGCGATCGTCCGGGGCGCTTTCATGGCGCAGCGCATTTTCGATCAGCACCTTGGCGACGTAGGGCAGGCGCAGCGCGTCCAGCCCATGGGTGGACGCAAAGGCGGGGACCGAGAAATGGGATCCATATTCCGCATCGTCGTCGTACACGAGCAGGAACGGGTCATCCGGCGAGGAATGCATGATGGCGATGTCTCCAGTTGTATTTTTCCGTTCCCGCCGTCGGGCGGGAGGTGGCGGATCAGGCTGCCTTGCCGGCGTAGAGCGCGTCGAGTTTTTCTTCGTAGGCGAAGTATCCGATGCTTTCGTAGAGTTCCAGGCGCGTCTGCATTTCGTCCAGCATGGCGCGCTGCGTGCCGTCGCGGCGGATGGCCGCGTACGTCCGCTGCGCCGCGCGGTTCATCGCGCGGAAGGCCGACAGGGGGTACAGCGCGATGGCGACATCGGCCGCGGCGAGTTCGTCCACGGTCAGCATGGGAGTCTGTCCGAATTCCGTGATGTTGGCCAGGATGGGCGCGGGCAGCGCGCGGGCGAAGCCGCGGAATCCTTCCAGGTCGTGCACCGCCTCGGGAAAGGCGACGTCCGCGCCGGCTTCGATGCACGCCGCCAGGCGGTCCAGGGCGCTCTGCCTGCCCTGGCTGGCCAGCGCGTCGGTGCGCGCGATGATGACGAATTCGGGGTCGGTGCGCGCGTCGACCGCCGCCTTGATGCGATCCACCATTTCGGGCAGGGTCACGACCTCTTTGTTCGGCCGGTGTCCGCAGCGTTTGGCGCCGGCCTGGTCCTCGATCTGCATCGCCGCCGCGCCGGCCGCGATCAGCGATCGGGTGGTGCGCGCCACATTGAACGCCGACGCGCCAAAGCCGGTATCGGCATCGACCGTCAGCGGCAGCGGGCAGATCTCCGTGATCCGCCGCACGTCCGTCAGCACGTCTTCGAGGCCGACGATGCCCAGGTCGGGGACGCCGAGCGAGCCTGCGGCGACGCCGCCGCCGGAAAGATAGATGGCCTGGAAGCCGGCTTGCTGGGCCAGCAGCGCGTGGTTGGCGTTGATGGCGCCGACGATCTGCAAGGGGCGTTCGGTCTGCATTGCCAGGCGCATGCGCGCGCCGGCGCTTGCGGGGGCGGAGGGGGTGGGGAGGGACATGGGTGCTCCGTTGGAAGGGGATATGCCTACTCACGCAATTTGCGTACCAGGCTGGCTCCGCCCGTCGCGGGGCGGGCGGGGCGATGTTTCAATTTCAAAATTGAAATACATGGATTTCAATGGTGATATACGTGGGCACAACCGCTACAGGACCCGCCATGCTCCCCGCCTCGCCATCGACCGAACCGGATTCCGCCTCGTTGCCTCGCATCTGGGCCATAGGCATGGCGCGGATATCGCGCAGCTTTGCGCAGATACTGCCGCGCTTCGCCGGACGGGGAGAGTTCAAGCTCATCGAGGCGGGCTTCGAGGCGGCCGCCAACGCCATCAACCAGGCGGCCCGGCAGGGGCAGGTGGATGCGGTCGTGGCGGCGGGCCTCAATGGCGCCTATCTGCGGCGCCATGTGTCCGTGCCCGTGGTGCAGGTGAAGATCATCGGCTTCGAGGTCATGAACGCGCTCTCCACGGCCCGCCGCATTTCGCCGCGGGTGGCGTTGCTGGGGCAGGCGGGCCAGTATCCGGAGCTGGACACATTCCTGAGTACGTTCTCCCTGGATATCCCGGTCCGCACCTACCAGGATCCGGACGACGCGCTGGCGCAGGTCCAGGCGCTGAAGGGCGAGGGCATCGAGGTGATCGTCGGCTCCGGCCTGCTCGTGGATTACGCCGAGCGCATCGGCCTGACGGGCGTGCTGGTGTATTCGCCGGCGACGATCGGGGCGTGCATCGAAGACGCCATCGAAATCACCCGGCTGCAGCGGATCGAATCGGGGCGGCGCGAATACCTCAACGCGGTGCTGTCCAATCTGGACGAAGGCGTGGCCGCCGTCGACGCGTCGGGCAGGGTCCAGGCCCTGAACCCCGCGGTCGAGCGCCTGCTGGGCATCAGCGCGTCCGGCATGGCGGGGCGGCGGCTGGAGGAGATTTCGCCGGCGCTGTCGTTGGACGAGGTGCTGCGCAGCGGCAAGCGCGAGGCCGAATCCATCCATCGCCTGGCCGGCAAGATGGTGGTCGTGAACCGCATTCCCCTGGCGACCGGGGCTGGACTGTCGGGCGCCGTCCTGACCTTGCAGGAAGCCGGCGCCATCCACCGCGCCGACCGCAACCTGCGCACTCGCGCCCGGATGCGCGCCCACGCGGTGCGCTACACGCTGGACGATCTGTTCGGCACGGCGCCGCCCGTCGAGAAAGTGCGCATGCTGGGCCGGCGCTACGCCAGGGTGGATTCCACCGTGCTGATCGGCGGCGAAAGCGGCACGGGCAAGGAAGTGCTGGCGCAAGGCATCCATCAGGCCAGCGCGCGCCACAGTTTCCCCTTCATCGCCGTCAACTGCGCGGCGTTCCCCGAGAGCCTGCTGGAGAGCGAGTTGTTCGGCTACGAAGATGGCGCCTTCAGCGGAGCCCGCCGGGGCGGAAAGCCCGGCCTGTTCGAATCGGCCCATAACGGCACCCTCTTCCTGGACGAGGTGGGCGACATGCCGGCCGCGTTGCAGATCCGCCTGCTGCGGGTGCTGCAGGAACGCCAGGTGATGCCGGTGGGCGGCAGCGAAGCCGTGCCGGTCAACGTGCGCATCATCGCCGCCACCCACCGGGACCTGGCGGTCATGGTGGCCGCGGGGGACTTCCGCCAGGACCTGTTTTTCCGGTTGAATATTCTGCGCATCGACATGCCGACCTTGCGCGAACGCAGGCAGGACATCTGGCCGCTGGCGCAACTGCTTTACCTGCGCATTCAGGAGAACCTCGGCCTGCACCCGCACCGGCCGCTGTCTCCCGCCGCGCAGGCCGCCTTGATGGCGTATGCCTGGCCCGGCAATATCCGCGAACTCGAAAACGTGCTGGAGCGCCTGGCCGTATATCTGGTCGAGATGCCCGCGGATCTCACGGACGCGCAAATGCGGCGCGTCGTCGGCGACGTCGCGCCCGAACTGGCTGGCGGCGCGCCGGCGGATGGGGATGCGGAGTCGCTGGCCGACACCTCGCGGCGGCATGACGCGGCGCATATCCGGACGGTGCTGGCGCGCTGCGGGGGCAATCGCCAGGAGGCCTGCGCCATTCTTGGAATCAGCGCCACTACGCTTTGGCGCCGGCTGCGCGAAACTCGATAGCGGCGTCTTTCATCTTCCCGCGGCTTCCCGATGGCGAGTTATCGAATATAGGGGGCGTCAACGATTGTAAAGGCCGCGTCCTTTTAGGAATCGTCTTACTTTGGGCTGTGCGGCTGGTGGTTATCTTGGGGTTAACCCTCAAGCGAGAAGAAAACCACCATGAAGACCGTTATCCCCAGCATTCGCCTGAAACCCATAACAGCGGCTTGTATGCTGGCCATGTCCCCGATTGCCGCGCATGCGCAGGCATTGTCGGTGACGGATGGCCAGACGCATGTGCTGCCCGTCGATACCAACCTGAGCACCAGCGCGGATGCGACGGCGGGCTTCGGCATGCTGGTCCGCAACGCCAACTCGGTCGTCGAGGCCGACGGCCTGACCATCAGCACCAGCGGGCAGGGCGCCGCGGGCATCAAGCTCGAGTCGATGGGCAAAGCCGTCATGACGGGCGGTTCGATCCAGACCACCACGACCGCGGGCAACAGCAGTTCCGCCGCCTACGGCGTGTGGGTGACCGGCAAGGGCCTGGCGGAACTCTACGGAACTTCGGTGTCCACCTCCGGCGCCTTTGCCTATGGCCTGTACGCGTACACGGACCCCGCGCCGGCGCAGGTGGGGATTGTGGCCCACGATGTGACCGTGACCACGACGGGCGCGTCCGCGCACGGCGCGGTGGCGGCGTCCAAGGCGGCGATGGAGCTGGCCCGCGCGACGATCGCGACCACGGGAGACGGCGCTCGCGCGGTCAGCGCGCAACGCGGCACGATCAGCGTATCCGACAGTACGCTGACGACCAGCGGGGCGAACGCGCCCGGCCTGATGATCGCCGGCGACGGCTCCGGCATCGGCTCCAGCGCGACGGTGTCCAACACCCGCGTCGAAACGCGCGGTTCGCTCTCCAGCGGGGTCAAGGTGGAGGGCGCCAGCGCCTTGCAGTTCAGCGGCGGCACGATAGAAACCAAGGCGCTGGACGGCAACGGATCCCTGTCGGCCTTCGGCGTCTGGGTGACCGGCGGCAGCCACGCGGTTCTCGACTCGACGGCCGTGAAGACGGCGGGCGCCTATGCCTACGGTTTGTTTTCGACCTATGCGCCGACGGTGGCCGCGGCAAGCATCGACGCGATAAACACCTCGGTGGAAACCTCGGGCCTGAATGCGCATGGGGTTTTCGCGCACACGAAAAGCGTCGTCAACTTCGCCCTCGGCGATATCAAGACTTCGGGCAACGGCGCCACGGGCGCGCGTGCCGAAGCGGGCGGCGCGCTGCGGATGGACGGGGGCGCGATCACGACCCTGGGCAACAATGCGGCTGGCCTGATGGCCACGGCGAACGCGTCGGGGGTCAAGGCCACGGCCGTCGCGAACAACGTCGATATCGTTACGCACGGAGACGTCGCGGCGGGCGTGGCGGCGTTTCAACAGGGGTCGACAGTGACGCTGACCGGCGGGTCCGTGGAGACCCACGGCGCGAAATCCAACGGCCTGTCCGCGGAAGCGACCGCGACGGTGAATGCCGACGGGACCCGCATTTCGACGCGGGGCGCGACGGCTTATGGCGCCCGGGCGTACTACAACGGCGCCATCAATCTTCAGAACGCCATCGTCGCCACCCATGGCGCGGGCGCCAGCGGCTTGTACGCCAATGCTTCCAGCTCCATCGACGCGACGGAGTCCACGATCACCACCGACGGGCCGGCGGCGGCCGGGGTCGAATTGCTGTCCGCGGGCAGTGTGACGCTGAATCAGACCCGGGTCAGCGCCTCGGGCGCGGGTTCGCAAGGGATCCTCTCGTCATTCGCCGACAACACGGTGAGCATGACCGATAGCGCGGTCCAGGCCGCGGGCAGCGCGCTTGAAGTGGCCGCCGGATCGCTCCAGGCATCGCTGAACCGTTCGGCCCTGATCGGCGTCAATGGCGTGGCGCTGAATGTGATCGGCCGCCTGGACATGGTCGCCGACGACCGGTCCTACATTTCCGGCGCCGCCCTGACGGACCCGGGAACGGGCGTTTCGCACCTGCGTCTGGCCGGCGCGAGCCGATGGGATGTCACGGGGTCTTCCTCGTTGACGTCGCTGTCCAACGCCGCGAGCCACATCGACTTCGCCCCGCCCGCGAATCCCGCCGACGCGGCGCAGTACAAGACCTTGACGGTCGGAAACTACGCCGGGGCTGGCGGCAGCATCGCGCTGAACACGTGGCTGGGAGGTAGCGGTTCGGCTTCCGACAAGGTGGTCATAGACGGCGGGCAGGCCAGCGGCACGACCTCGATTGTCGTGCGCAACACCGGCGGGGGCGGGGCCCTGACGACCGGCGACGGAATCGCTGTCGTCGAGACGGTCAACGGCGGCACCTCCGACGCCGCGTCGTTTTCGCTGGCGGGGCGCGCCGCCGCGGGCGCCTACGAGTATCGGCTTTACCGGGGCGGCAGCGCAAACCCCGATGCGTGGTACTTGCGGTCCAGCCTCGAAACCGACCCCGATCAGGGCGGCGGGGAAACCGGGCGGCCCGCGCCCGAATACCGTGTCGAGGTTCCCTTGAACATGGCGCTTCCCTCGCTGGCGAATCATTTTGGCCTGGCGATGCTGGGCACCTATCACGACCGGAATGGCGAGGACTACGCCGACGCGGCGCCGGCGCAGCCGCACGGGAGATCCGCGTGGGGCCGCGTATTTGGAGAGACGGGCAGCGCCGGCAAGCGCGGCTATGACGCCCTGGTCAGGCAAGGCCCTGCATACGACTACGACATCGCGGGCGTCCAGGTGGGCACGGATCTGTATCGCCGCGAGCAACCTTCCGGCACTCGCGATATCGCCGGCGTATACGTGGGCGCGGCCACCGCATCGGCGGACGTGAGGGCGCCGGCCGAAGGCCGCGCGGGGTCGGCGTCGATGTCGGGCATATCGCTTGGCGGGTATTGGACGCGCAAGAGCGCATCGGGCGCGTACGTCGATGGCGTGGTGCAGGGCACCTATCACCCCGACGTCAAGACCCGTTCCGTCGGGGGAGAGCGCTCCACCTCTCGCGGATATGGCGGCGCCGCGTCGATAGAAGCCGGCTACCCGATCCCCCTGACGGCGCAATGGGCGCTGGAGCCGCAGGCGCAAATGATCTACCAGTATGTATCGCTGGACAGCGCCAAGGACAGTTATGGGCGGGTCAGGTTCGACGACACCCACACTGGCCATGCCCGTGTGGGCGCCCGGCTGACCCATCAGGCCGGCAACCCCAAAGGCGAGGAGGCAACCACATGGCTGCGCGCGAACCTGTGGCAACGATTCGGGGCGAATGGCCGAACCACCTTCTCCAACCTTTCCGGAGAGAACCCGGTGGCGATGGAGACGAAACTCGGCAGCACCTGGGCGCAGGTCGGCGTGGGGGTGTCCGGCCGCGTGTCCAAGCGCGTCAATGTATTCGCCGCGGGTGATTACAATCGCTCCATCGATGGTTATGCCGGGCACGGCGTGAGCGGCCGTCTGGGGGTTCGCGTCGTGTGGTGACGGCGCCGGCCGCTTGAATCCTACAAGGTTGAGTAAGAATGAGAATGTCCTTGCTGTTCGTGGCGGCCGTGGTGGCGGGATGCGCCAGCGGTTCCAGCGATCTGATCACCGAGGCCAAGGTGCAGGCGATCAAGCTGAACGTCACCACCTACGACGAGATGGTCCGCGATTACGGCCCGCCCCGGTCCCAGCAGTTCAACCAGGAAGGGCTGTTGACCGCGACCTGGTTCTATTTCTACGACGGCGCCTACGATGCGATGGACGACCAGCAGAAGCTGACCGTGATCTTCAACAAGGACCGCACCGTGAAGGACTATGCGAACGCTTCGGCGTCCGGGTCCGGAAGCGGGAAGGGCGCGGGCAAGCGCCGCTGAGGCCGGCTTTTCCGGAATTATTCTTCCGCGCGGCCCGTCGCTTCGGCCTGCCCCGCCGCCGCAAGATGTTCCAGCAGCAGTCCGGCGGCCGCCGGCAGGTTTTTTTCGTCGCGCATGCAGACGGCGAAGCGGCGGCGGCTCCATTCGTCCTTCAACGGCAGCACCCGCAATCCGTGGGCCATGGCATACGGCGTGGCCACTTCCATCGGGGCGACGCTGATCGCCAGGCCGGCCAGCACCACGCGGAAGGCGGAGTCGAAATTGCTGACCGTCACCCGGTGCCGCAGGGTCTTGCCGCTCTCGCTGGCGGCGGTTTGCAGCATCC
The DNA here is from genome assembly GCF_900496975.1 of Achromobacter veterisilvae. Lineage (GTDB taxonomy): Bacteria > Pseudomonadota > Gammaproteobacteria > Burkholderiales > Burkholderiaceae_B > Achromobacter > Achromobacter veterisilvae. The sequence goes on along the minus strand of NZ_UFQC01000014.1, from coordinate 28,253 downwards.
TCAGCACGGCGCCGGCGGCGGGCATGTTGACGTGTTCGTATTCCAGCGCTTCCTCGAACCAGACGGCGTCGCGCCGGGCCAGCGGGTGGTCGGGTCCCGTGACCACGGCCAGGCGGTCGCCGCGGTAGGGGCGGGTGTGCAATCCGTGGAAATCGGCGGCGTCCCAGCAGATGCCCAGGCTGGCAATGCCTTCCTTGACGCCGCGCACCACCTCGTGGCTGACGCGTTCCTCCATGTCCACGCGGATATTCCGATGGGGCGCGGCCTGCAGGAACGCCGCGATGTCCTCGGCGAGGGATTCGGCCAGGACCGAGGCGGTGGCCAGGATGCGCACCTGGCCTTTCACGCCGCTGGCGTAGGCGGCCATATCGCGCTCGATGCGTCCGGAGCTGGCCAGGATGGCGCGCGCGTGTTCGAGCAGCGTTTCCCCGGCCGCGGTGGGTTCCACGCCTCGGCGCTTGCGCGTCAGCAGCTTGGTTCCCACGGTGTCTTCCAGTTGCGCCAGCCGCTTGCTGATGGCCGACCCCACGATGTTGGCATGCCGGCCGGCGCGCGCGATGTTGCCGGTCTCGCACACGGAGATGAACAGGCGCAGCGTTGTGATGTCCAGGTCGCGCATCGCAGTAGGGGCTCTTGATATTCCGGTTTGGAATTTTAAACGTTCCTTAATAGCGCTTGTGGATTGGATGGGAATATCTAAACTGATTGCTCCCAGATCGACCCGACACTGCGATGCCGCCTGATTGTCCAAGCCCCCATCCCGCCGCCGCCATCGTCCGAGAAGTGGGCCTGCGCGACGGCCTGCAAAGCCTGGCGATGGTGCTGCCCACGGCCACCAAGCTCGAATGGATCGACGCGGCCTATGCGGCCGGGCAGCGCGAGATCGAAGTGGGATCTTTCGTGCCCGCCCGACTGCTGCCGCAACTGGCCGATACCGGCGAACTGGTCGCCCACGCGAAGCGCCTGCCCGGCTTGTCGGTTTCGGTGCTCGTGCCCAACCTGAAAGGCGCCGAGCGCGCCCTGGCAAGCGGCGCGGACCTGATGCTGGTGCCGCTCTCGGCCAGCCGTGCCCACAGCGTGGCGAATCTGCGCAAGACTCCGCAAGAGGCGGTCGCCATGGTGCGCGAGATGCGCGCCGCGCGCGATGCCGCCGGTTCGTCCATGCTGATCGAGGGCGGGGTCGGCACCGCCTTCGGCTGCACGCTGCAGGGCGCGGTGCCTCCCGGCGAGGTCCTGCGGCTGGTGGCGGACTTGCTGGAGGCGGGCGCCGACCGCGTGAGCCTGGCCGACACCGTGGGCTACGCCGATCCGGCCGCGGTGCGGCGCCTGTTCGGGCAGGCGCGGCGCATCGCCGGCGACCGTCTTTGCTGCGCGCATTTCCACGATACGCGAGGACTCGGGCTGGCCAATGCGCTGGCGGCGCTGGACAGCGGCGTGGCGCGGTTCGATGCCTGCCTGGCGGGCATCGGGGGCTGTCCGCATGCGCCGGGCGCCAGCGGCAACGTCAGCACCGAAGACCTGGTGTTCATGCTGGAGAGCATGGGCATCGGCACGGGCGTGGACATGGCCCGCCTGCTGGCGCTGCGCGAGGCCGCGGTCCGCTGGCTGCCGGACCAGCCCTTGCATGGCGCGCTGTGGCGCGCCGGCCTGCCCAGAACCTATCCCGCGCCTTCCGGCGCCGCTTGAGCGCGCCGCCGAATTCCATCCGAGCCATTCCATGCCGAATACGCCAGACGCTTCCGTTGTTGCACCCCCCAATGCCTTGCCGCTGGCCGGCCTGCGAGTGGTCGAGTTCACGCACATGGTCATGGGGCCCACCTGCGGGATGGTGCTGGCCGACCTGGGGGCCGAAGTCATCAAGGTCGAGCCGGTAAAAGGCGACCGGACGCGCCACCTGCTGGGCGTGGGCGCGGGTTTTTTCCCCATGTTCAACCGCAACAAGAAGAGCATCGCCCTGGACATCCACACCCCCGCCGGCGCGCAGGCCGCGCGCCGGTTGGCGGCGAGCGCCGACGTCGTGGCCGAGAACTTCCGTCCCGGCACGATGGCCAGGCACGGCCTGGACTACGCGTCCCTGTCCAGGGAGAACCCCGGCCTCATCTATGTGAGCCACAAAGGGTTCCTGCCCGGTCCCTATGCCTTGCGCACCGCGCTGGACGAGGTGGTGCAGATGATGGGCGGGCTGGCCTACATGACGGGGCGCCCGGGCGACCCGGTGCGCGCCGGCACCAGCGTGAACGACATCATGGGCGGCATGTTCGGCGCCATCGGCGCCATGGCCGCGCTGATCCAGCGCGGCATCACCGGCCGGGGCCAGGAGGTGCAGTCGGCGCTGTTCGAAAACAATGTGTTCCTGGTGGGGCAGCACATGCTGCAGTATGCGATCACGGGCCAGCCTTCCGCGCCGATGCCGGACCGCGTATCGGCCTGGGCCCTGTACGACGTGTTCACCGTCAGGGACGGCGAACAGATATTCCTGGCGGCGGTCAGCGACTCGCAATGGCAGGCCTTTTGCGATGCGTTCGGGTTCGGCGATCTGAAGCACGACCCGGCGCTGGCGACGAACAATGACCGCGTGCGCCAGCGGCCCGCCTTGCTGGCCGATCTGCGCGAGCGCCTGGCGCGCTACGGCGCCGCCGAACTGGCAAGCGTGTTCGAGCGTATCGGCCTGCCGTTCGCGCCCATCGTCAAGCCGGAGGAACTGTATGACGATCCGCACCTGCGCGCGACCGGGGGGCTGGCGGACATCCGGCTGCCGGATGGCGAGCGGGCCGGGCAGATGGCGGGCGCGGCCCTGTTCCCCTTGATGATGGACGGCAAGCGCCTCGGGGTCAGGCAGCATCCGCCGGCGCTGGGCGCCGACACCGACGCCTTGCTGGAAAGTCTGGGCTACGCCCCGGACGAGATCGCCGCCCTGCGGGAACAGGGGGCGGCGGCTTGATGGGGCATTGAACCCGCAAGGGGAAGCGCGCGGCAGGTTCGCGCGACATAAAAAACGGAAAGGAGACAAGCATGGACAAGCAAAGCGCGGGTTGGAGCCGCAGGAGGGTGCTGGGCGCGTTCGGAGCCGCGATGCTGGCCGCGCCGGGCCTGCCGCGGGCACAGGGCGACCGGCCCGTGAAATTCATCCTGCCGGTCGGGGTGGGATCCGGCGTGGACACGATCACCCGCTCGGCGGGGCCGGCCCTGTCGGCCGCCCTGGGCCATACCGTGGTCGTCGAGAACCAGCCCGGCGCGGGCGGCATCGTCGGCACGTCGGCGCTGGTGCGTTCGCCGCCCGACGGCTATACGCTCGCCATGCTGTCGAACAATCACGTCATTTTCCCCAGCGTGTACAAATCGTTGCCGTTCGATCCGCTGGCGGACATCACGCCGATCAGCATGGTGGGGATGACGCCCTTCCTGCTGGTGGCGAATCCGCAGAAGATCCAGGCGAACGGCATCCAGGAACTGACCGCGCTGTTGCGGCGCCAGCCCGGCCGCTATAACTACGCGTCCTCGGGCAACGGCACCGTCCTGCACCTGGCCGCCGAGATGTACGTGCAGCAGGCGGGCGTGAAAGCCAGGCATATTCCATACAAGGGCGTCGGGCCGATGATGGCGGACCTGATGAGCGGACAGGTCGATTTCGGGGTCCTGTCGCTGCCTTCGGTGCTGCCGCAGGTGCAGGGCGGCGCGCTGAAGGCGCTGGGCGCCTGCGGCGGCGAGCGCATGGCGGCGCTGCCGGATTTGCCCACCCTGCGGGAACAGGGGCTGCCGGATTACGAGATAGGGGGATGGTTTGCCGCGGCGGGCCCGGCCAAGCTGCCCGCCGCCGACGTGCGCCGCGTCTATGGCGCGCTGGACCGCGCATTCAACTCGCCGGAGGTCAGGCAGGCCATGGCGGTCCAGAACAACAAGATCGTGCTGATGCCGCCGGAGCAGACCGTGGCGTACTTCCGCGCGGAAATGGCGAAATACGCGACGGTCGTCAAAGGGGCTGGGTTGGAACCGATGTAGCGCGCAGCCTCAGCTACCGTCCTGCTCCGCCGCGCGCAGGATGCCGTACAGCTTGTCCTTCAGTTGCAGCTTTTCCTTCTTCAGCACTTCGACCTGGTTGCCGGAGGCCGGCTGGATGCCGGCCTCCATATTCTTGATTTCCTGGTCCAGGTCGTTGTGACGCTGGAACAGCGCGGAGAAGTGCGCGTTTTCGGATTTCAGACGGGTGATGAGTTGGCGGTATTCAGGGAACATAAGGGCCTCTTGAAAGAACCGGTTGGCGGGTACTGCGAAAGCGCTGTGAGCCTGATGATCCTTGTGTCTTCGGTTCCATGACACGCCAACGTCGAGCCGTTGTCAACCGTCCGCCCGGACGGCGCCGGCCAGCGCGTTGATGCGGCGCAAACAGACGCGGCGGCCGAATTCCCACTCCAAGTGATTTTGTCCTGTTTGGTCACGAGTGATTACATGGGGATTCTGGCCCGGGGATACACTCGCTTCCCCGTGGTCAGCCATAAAAGTGACATGAAACAGCGCGCGCCCATCTATCGGCAGGTTTTCGATCTCTTCAAGCAGGACGGGCGCATCCGCCCGGGCACGGGGATGATCAGCGGCGTGATCGCGCTGTTCCTGGCGATCCTTGCCGTGCTGGGCGTGCTGGCCTTCCATTTCCCGGCGTACCTGACGACCCCGGAACTGCGCAGCTTCTATTCCGTGGACGCGATGCGGGCCCTGCTGTTCGGCGCGCTGCTGGCCTCAGGCACGATTGCGCTGGCCAATACGGTCCTGGGCCGCCAGCGCTGGCTGAACATCGCGGCCTTCGTGCTGGTGTGCGGCGCGGTCGCCGCGGGCGGCAGCAACGTGGTGGTGACCACGTCCAACACGGGCAATCATCCCTACCTGGGACTGGACTGGTTCATCCTGGACCTGCTGGCTTCCAGCACCGTGTTCATCATTTTCGAGAAGCTGTTCCCGCTGTATCCCGGCCAGCCGGTGTTCCGCATGGACTGGCAGGTGGACATGAAGCACTTCCTGTTCAACCACCTGTCGGTGGGGGCGGTGCTGCTGTGCATCAATTTCTTCGTGCACCGGCTGTTCTCCTGGGCGGCCTACGAACCCCTGCAACAGGCGATCGTGTCGCTGCCCTACCTGGCGGAACTGTTCCTGGCCGTGCTGGTGGCGGACCTGGTGCAATATGCGGCGCATCGCGCCTATCACGAGGTGCCGTTCCTGTGGCGCATCCACGCCGTGCACCACAGCACGCGCACGCTGGACTGGCTGGCCGGTTCGCGCCTGCACATCGTCGAACTGCTGATCACCCGCGTGGCGGTGCTGGGCGTGCTGTTCGCGCTGGGCTTTTCGAAATCGGTGCTCGACGCCTACATCATCATCGTCGGTTTCCAGGCGGTGCTGATCCATTCCAACGTGAAGCTGCCCTGGGGCTGGCTGCGCTACGTGATCGTGACGCCGGATTTCCACCACTGGCACCATTCGTCGGACACCGAGGCGATCGACAGGAACTACGCCGCCCACCTGTCGTTCATCGACTACCTGTTCGGCACCGCGGTGCGCGGCGTGCGCAACCGCCTGCCCGAGCACTACGGCATCCTGGACAACGACATGCCGGGCACCTTCCTGGCGCAGCAGGCCTATCCGTTCGCCCGCAAGAAATAGCGCGGCGGGCATCGCGCATCGGCATTCCTGATGACGTCCTGGGCCTTGCCGCAGCTTTCGATCAGCGGCATGGCGGCGTCGTCCGGATCGCTCATCCCGCCCGGTAGGCACGGAAAACGGGTTTCTGCGTCCCACTCGTCGGACGATGCGCGTCCGGGCTATTCCGGGACGGGACGCCCCGGGCGCCTCTGCGCATCGTGTTCGCGCCGGGCAATCTCCCGGTACTCCGTGCTCATGAAATCCAGCAAGTCCCGCACCCCGGGCAGCAGGCCCCGGCGGGACGGGAAGATGGCATGGACGCTGCCGGGCTCGGGCTGCCAGGGGGCGCCCACGTCCACCAGCGCGCCGGCTTCCAGCTCATCGCGGATCATCAGGAGCGGCAGGGCGACCACCCCCACGCCGCGCAGCGCCGCCTGCTTCAAGGCCAGCATGTCGTCCGTGACCAGGCGCGGGGTGAACGGCACGACCTGGCGCGAACCGTCGGGCCCTTCCAGGTGCCAATGCGATTCGCGCTGCTCGGTGCCCAGCGCCAGCGTGGGCTGCCGGCTCAGGGCCTGCGGGTCGGCCAGCAGCGCGATGCTCCGCGCCAGGACCGGGCTGGCCACCAGGCGCTGGCAGCTCATCCCCAAGGGTTTCATGACGAGGTCGCTGCTTTCGATGGGGCCGAAGCGCACGCGCACGGCGATGTCGAAGCCTTCGCGCAGCACGTCCACCGGGCGGCTGAAGCTCTTCAGGTACACGTGGACCTTGGGACACTGGACCATGAAGCGGGCGACCAGGTCGCCCAGGAAGTAGTAGATCAGCGCGGGCGGCGCGCTCATGCGGATCGTGCCCTGCGGTTCGGCGCGGGTGCGGTCGATGACCTCCTGGGCGGCCTCCGCGCCCGCCAGCATCGACAGGCATTGTTCGAAGTACTCCTGGCCCAGTTCGGTGACGGCAAAGCTGCGCGTGGAACGCTGGATGAGCCGCACCCCCAGCCGGTCTTCGAGCAGCGCGATGCGCCGGCTGAGGCGGGACTTGGGGATGTCCAGGGCGCGGCCGGCCGGGGCGAATCCGCCATTTTTGACGACCTGGACGAAGTAGTAGAGATCATTCAAGTCGTGCATGCCGGCTCCTGGTCGTTCTGAAAATGGGACATCAGGGCGAGCATATAACGGTCGTCGCCGTATTGTGTGCGCGAATGGGTCGAATAGTCCCCTCGCGCCCCGTGCAACGGAGACGGTTTTCCCTTTACATTCGGGTATTTCCAGGAGCCTCCATGCCAGCTTCCGACCCCGCGGCGCTCGCCCGCGACATCAAGGCGGCGCAGGACCACGCCGCTTCCATCGCCCCGGTCTCCGCCAGGTTCCCGCGCTTCGGCCTGGACGCGGCCTACGAGGTTGCCGCGCGGATCCACCGGGCGCGGCTGGCGGAAGGCGCGCAGGCCGTCGGCCGGAAGATCGGGTTCACCAATCCGGCGATGTGGGCGGCGCTGGGCGTGGATTTCCCGGTATGGGGCCGCGTCTATGCGCATACGCTCTTCCAGGACGACGGCGGCGAGTTCCGCTGCCGGCTGGACCGCTACGTCGAACCGCGCATCGAGCCGGAAATCGTGCTGCATTTCGGCGCCGCGCCGCCGCGGACGGACGATCCGGCGCGCATCCTGGACTGCGTGGACTGGATCGCCCACGGCTTCGAACTGGTGCAGTCGCATTACCCGGCCTGGCAGTTTCAGGCGGCCGATACCGTGGCGGACAACGCCTTGCACGCGGCGCTGTTCGTCGGCCCGCGGCTGGAGCCGGCCGATCTCGGGCCGGGCCTGACCCGGCCGGGCCTGACCTGGCCGAGCTTGGCCGACAGGCTGGCGCGCTTCCAGGTGGAACTGTCGTGCAATGGCGTCCTTCGCGAGACGGGCTGCGGCGCCAACGTGCTGGGCAGCCCGCTGGCGGCCGTGGCCCATCTGCTGGCGGCGCTGGCCGACCGTCCCGCGGACGAGGCGATCCAGGCGGGCGAACTCGTCACCACGGGCACGCTGACCCGCGCCTATCCCGTGCACCCGGGCGAGACGTGGAGCACCGCGCTGGACGGCATCGGCCTGCCGGGAATGCGGATCGCGTTCGAGGAATGACGCTGCGCGCCGGGAACGTGCCCTCCGGGATGCCTGGCGGGCGCTTCAGGCCGCCGCCAAGGCGGTCTCGTCCTTCCAGCGCTGCTTGTCGCGCAGGGGGGGCGCCCCGAACAGGCGGCTGTATTCCCGGCTGAACTGGGACGAGCTTTCATAGCCCACGGCGTGCGCCGCCAGCGCGACCCCGGCGTCGTCGGTCAGCATGAGCCGCCGCGCCTCCTGCAGGCGCAGGTGTTTCTGGTATTGCAGCGGGCTCATGGCGGTGGCCTGCTTGAAATGATGGTGCAGCGACGACACGCTCATGTGCACGTCGCGCGCGATTTCCTCGACCCGCAACGGCTGCGCGTAGTTGTCCCGCAGGATGCGGATGGCCTTGGCCACCCTGTTGAGCTGGCTGTCCTGCAGCACCGACTGGCGCAGCACCACGCCCTGGCCGTTCATCAGCAGGCGGTACAGCAGTTCGCGCTTGACCATGGGCGCAAGAATGGGGATGTCTCGCGGCGTGTCCAGCAGACGCAGCAGGCGCAGCACCGCGTCCAGCAGCGAGCCGCCCAGCGGGTTCACGCTGAGGGCGCGCGAGGCCTCGGCCGGCACCAGCGGGGGCAGGTTCTCGTCGCTGATCAGTTCCGTGATTTCCTCGGCGTTGAGGTCCAGCCGCAGTCCCAGATAGGGCAGGGCCGGACTGGCCACCGATACCTTGGCCACCACCGGCAGGTCGACCGAAGAAATCAGGTAGTGGAAGGGGTCGTACTCGAACGCCTCGTCCCCGATGAGCAGGCGCTTGGAGCCTTGCGCGATGACCGCCAGCGCGGCCCGCTGCAGCCCGGGCTTGGCGCCGGTGGGTTGCGACAGGCGGTGCAGGAACAGGCCTTCGATGGGGGTGTCCAGCGACCCTTCCAGGTCGCCGGTCATGCGTTCCAGCGTGCAGAGCAGTTCGCGCCGCGCCGGCTCGTATTCGACGGCGGCCGGCGGGCGGGCGCGATCGGCGGGAAGTGCGGTGGTCAGTGGCATGGGGAGGACTCCGGTGGCGCGCCGTTCGGCGCGGGAGCCGGCGGGGCAGCAGAGGATTAGGCGATTGCCAGTGTAGGCCCAAGTCGGGCGTCCTGGCTGCGGGCGCGGCGGGGCGTGGAGGAATGGGCAAAAAATTCGGAGGAATGAGCGTCCCCGGGCCGGTGGCGGGACATTGCCGGAGAATCAGGCAAAAAAAGGGCAGTATCGAGCAGCGCCGGCGTCCGCTCCGCGACGCATACTGCTCCGATACCGGCAGGCAGACCGCCCGCCGCGTCCCTGGAAGGAGCCCACCATGCGGTACAAGAAATTCGGAAGCACCGGCCTGTTCGTATCGGAACTGTGCCTGGGAACCATGACCTTCGGCGGCGAGGGCGAGTTGTGGAGCAAGATCGGCAGCCTGCAGCAGGAAGACGCCAACCGGCTGGTCGGCCGGGCGCTGGACGCCGGGGTCAATTTCATCGACACGGCCGACGTCTATTCCGAGGGCCGTTCGGAGATCATCACGGGCCAGGCGCTGCGCGACCTGAAAGTGGCGCGCGACGACGTGGTCATCGCCACCAAGGTCTTCGGCCAGACGGGCGCCGGCGTCAACGCCCGCGGCAATTCGCGCGCGCACATCATGGACGGCGTCAAGAAGAGCCTGTCGCGCCTGCAACTGGACCACATCGACCTCTACCAGATCCACGGCTTCGATCCCGCGACGCCGGTCGAGGAAACGGTCAGGGCGCTGGACAATCTGGTGCAGCACGGCCATGTCCGCTACGTCGGCGTGTCCAACTGGGCAGCCTGGCAGATCATGAAGGCGCTGGGCATCGCCGAGCGCCTGGGGCTGGCGCGCTTCGAATCGCTTCAGGCCTATTACACGATCGCGGGCCGCGACCTGGAACGCGAGATCGTGCCCCTGCTGCAAAGCGAGGGCGTCGGGCTGATGGTCTGGAGCCCGCTGGCCGGCGGCCTGCTCAGCGGCAAGTACGGCCGCGGCGGCCAGGCCGAGGCCGGCAGCCGCCGAGCCGTGTTCGATTTCCCGCCGGTGGACCAGGACCGCGCCTATGACAGCATCGACGCCTTGAGGTCGATCGCCGACGCGCGCGGCGTGTCCGTGGCGCAGGTGGCGCTGGCCTGGCTGCTGCACCAGCGGGCGGTGACCAGCGTCATCATCGGCGCCAAGCGCGTGGATCAGTTGGACGACAATCTGGCCGCCACCGGCATCCGGCTGACGGAAGACGAACTGGCCGCGCTCGACGAGGTCAGCGCCCTGCCGCCGGAGTACCCGGGCTGGATGCACGCGCGCCAGGGCGAATACCGCCGCAAGCAGTTGAGCGAATCGGACGGGGCGTAAGCCCGTCCCGGGGGGATGGCCCGCGCCGAAGACTAGAATGTCAGGCTCATCGCAGTGAGCGAGTTCTTGTCTTCGAGAGTCCAGCGTGGCCATTCCCTTTCTTCGCCGGCTGACGGCGGTGAGCCGCAGCCCGCAGGCCAACCGGCAGTTGGCCTACTTCCTGACCTTTACCGCCGGCGCGGTCAATGCCGGCGGCTTCCTGGCCGTCCAGCAGTACACGTCGCACATGTCCGGCATCGTCTCGATGATGGCCGACCACATGGCGCTGGGCGGGGTGGTGGTGGTCCTGCAGGGCCTGGCGGCGCTGCTGTCCTTTCTGGCCGGCGCGGCAAGCTCGGCCTTCCTGATCAACTTCGGGCGCCGTTCGCGGCTGGCCAGCGAATACGCGCTGCCGCTGCTGTACGAAGCCGTGCTGCTGCTGGGGTTCGGCCTGCTGGGCGCCAACCTGGAAACCCTGCGCTGGTTCTACGTGCCGGGCACCGTCATGCTGCTTTGCTACATCATGGGCCTGCAGAACGCGATGATCACCAAGGTCTCGCGGTCCGAGATCCGCACCACGCACATTACGGGCATGGTGACGGACATCGGAATCGAACTGGGCAAGCTGTTCTACTGGAACCTGGCCAGGGCCGACGCGCAGGCGCCGTCGCCCGTGCGCGCGGACCGCGGCAAGCTCACCGTGCTGAGCCTGCTGGTCGCGCTGTTCTTCGCCGGAGGCGTGACGGGCGCCTATTCCTTCTTCCATTTCGGGTTCGGCTCGACCCTGCCGCTGGCGCTGATGCTGATGCTGTTGGCGGCGGTGCCCGTCGTGGACGACATCCGCGGCTTCCTGCGGCGCATTTGGCGCGCCGCCCTGGCGCGGCGAACTACAATGCCCCACACCCGCGCGCGGGAATCGCGCAAGCGGGACGAAAGCGCCGCGGCCGCCGGTCCGGAACGGACCGGGCGCGGCGCGGACTCATAGGAGGAGCAGACTCGGTATGGACGCGGAATTCTGGTTGGAGCGGTGGCGCGAAGGCCGCACGCACTTTCATCAAACGCGGGTGACGCCGCTGCTGCAGAAGTACTGGCCGGCGCTGGGCGTGCCCAAGGAAGGCAGGGTGCTGGTGCCGCTATGCGGCAAGTCGCTGGACATGATCTGGCTCGCCGCGCAGGGCAATCCGGTGCTGGGCGTCGAACTGTCGCAACTGGCGGTGGAGCAGTTCTTCGCGGAGAATGAACTCAAGCCGCTTACGCACCAGTCGGTCTACGGCAGGCATTACGTGGCGGGCAATATCGAGATCATCTGCGGCGACATCTTCAAACTGGACGCGCAGATCCTGTCGCACTGCGTCGGCGCCTACGACCGCGCCGCGCTCGTGGCCCTGCCCGAGGCCATGCGCGCCGACTACGTGCGCCACGTCTACGGCCAGTTGTCGCCCGCCTACCAGGGCTTGCTGATCACGCTGGACTATCCGCAGGAAGAGATGCCGGGGCCGCCGTTTTCCCTGGTGGACACCGAGGTGCAGGCGATGTTCGAAGGCGTTTCGCCCGCCAGGATCATCGACCGCCGCGACATCCTTGAAAAAGAGCCCAAGTTCCTCGCGGCCGGCGTCAGCCGGCTGGATACGGTGGTGTACCACCTGGGCGCGCAGGCCTGATCCGCTTCAGGTCATCAGCCACCCGCCGGCCACGTCCAGCACCTGGCCGGTGACGAAGCGGGCCTGGTCCGACGCGAAGAACAGGCAGGCATCCGCCACTTCTTCCGGCGTGCCCAGGCGGCGCAGGGCGGTCACCTGCGCCACCGCGTCGTTGATCTCCTTGGGCACGGTCTTCAGCAGCGGCGTGCTGATGCGGCCCGGCGCCAGGCCGTTCACCGTCACCTGGTGTTCGCCCAGTTCGGCGGCCCAGTGGCGCGTGAGGCCGATCAGCGCGGCCTTGGTCGCCGCGTAGTGCGCGGCCACGATATCGCAATACGCCTTGCCCGCCACCGACGACATATTGATCACGCGGCCCTGCCGCTGCCTGACCATGTGAGGCGTGGCCAGGTGCGTCATGTAGAAGACGCTGTTCAGGTTCACCGACACCACGGTTTCCCATTCATTGGGCGGCATCTCCCAGACCTTCAGCGCGCGCCCGTCCGTCTTCGGCGAAATGCCGACGTTGTTCACCAGGATGGTGGCGGCGCCGAGTTCGCCGGTGATGCGGCCGTAGGCGGCCTGGCATTCCTCGAAGCGCGCCACGTCCGCATGCACGAAGCAGACTTCGTGGCCGCGCTTGCGCAATGCCTGCTCGTAGGCCTGGCCGCCTTGCGAATTGAAGTCGATGAGCCCCACGCGGCCGCCCTCGGCCAGGAATCCTTCGACGATGGCCGAGCCGATGCCGCCGACCGCGCCGGTCACGATGGCGACCTGGTCCTTGAAACGCCCGCTCATGCGCCCACCTTCAGCATGATCTTGCCGATATGCCTGCTGCTTTCCATCAGCGCGTGCGCGCGGGCCGCGTCGGCCAGCGGGAACACTTCATGTATCAGCGGCAGGCATTGCCCTTTTTCGATCAGCGGCACCACTTTTTCGGCCAGGGCCCGCGCGATCTGCTCCTTGTCCTCGTCCGATCTCGGCCGCAGGGTCGATCCCGTGAACTGCAATCGCTTGGTCATGATGGGCAGGGCGTCGATTTCGGCTTTGCTGCCTTCCAGGAAGGCGATCTGCACCAGCCGGCCATTGACCGCGAGCAGCCGCAGATTCTTGTTGATGTAGGCGCCGCCCACCATGTCCAGGATCACGTCCACCCCGGGCCCGCCGCTGCCCTGGCGCACCTCGGCCTCGAAGTCGGCGTCGCGGTACAACAGCGCGTGGTGCGCGCCCGCCGCCAGGCAGGCCTTCGCCTTTTCCTGGCTGCCGACGGTGGTCCAGACTTCGGCGCCGAAGGCGCGCGCCAACTGGATCGCGGTCAGGCCGATGCCGCTGGATCCGCCGTGCACCAGGAACCGTTCGCCGGGGGCGAGGCGGGCGCGGTCGAATACATTGGTCCAGACGGTGAAGTAGTTCTCGGGGATGGCCGCGGCCGACAGCAGGTCCAGGCCGCGCGGTACCGGCAGGCAATGGCGTTCATCGGCCAGGCAGTACTGCGCATAGCCGCCTCCCGGCGTCAATGCGCAGACCTGGTCGCCCACTTTCCAGGCGCTGGCCTCGGGGCCCGTGGCGATGACGGTGCCCGACACTTCCAGTCCCAGGTAGGGCGAGGCGCCCGGAGGCGGGGGATAGGAGCCCGAGCGTTGCAGCACGTCGGGGCGGTTGACCCCGGCGTAGGCCACTTCGATCAGCACCTGGCGGCCGACGGGCGACTCCATGTCGCGTTCTGCGACGCGCATGCAATCGGGCGCGCCGCCCTTGCCATGGTCGATGAATGTGCAGCGTAAAGACATAAAAGGTCGTTCCTTGGATTCAATGGCCCAGATAGGCCTTCTTCACGTGAGGGTCGCTGAGCAGTTCGGCGCCGGTCCCGGTGCGCACGATGGCGCCGTTCTCCAGCACGTAGCCGCGGTCGGCCAGCCGCAGCGTGCGGAACACGTTCTGTTCCACCAGCAGCACCGTCACGCCGTGCGCGGTGACGCCGCGGATGATGTCGAACATCTGCTGCACCAGCAGCGGCGACAGGCCCAGCGAGGGTTCGTCGAACACCAGCAGCCTGGGGTCGGCCATCATGCCGCGCGCGATCGCGACCATCTGCTGTTCGCCGCCCGAGAGCGATCCGGCGTATTGGCCCAGCCGTTCCTTGACGCGGGGGAAAATGCCCAGCACCTCGTCCAGCTTGCGCTGCACGATGGGGCGGGCGGCGCGCTTGTAGGATCCCATCAACAGGTTGTCGCGCACGGTGAAGTGCGGGAACAACTGGCGGCCCTCCGGGATCATGGTGATGCCGGCGTCCACGATGTCGTAGGGCTTGCGGTTGGTGAGGTCCTGGCCTTCGAATTCGACCTTGCCCTCCATGGCGCCGATGACGCCGCAAAGGGTCTTGAGCGTGGTGGTCTTGCCGGCGCCGTTGGCGCCGATCAGCGTGACGATCTCGCCGGCGCGCACCTCGAAGTTCAGGCCGTTCAGCACCTGGCTCTTGCCATAGCCGGCGGACAGGTTCGAAACCTTAAGCATCCTGGTACTCCTTGCCCAAATAGGCCTCGATGACGGCGGGGTTCTCCACCACGTCCTTGGGCGCCCCGCTGACCAGCACCGCGCCTTCGTTCAGCACGATGATGCGGTCCGACAGCGCCATGGTGGCCTGCATCATGTGTTCGATCAGCAGCACCGACACGCCCGAGTCGCGGATGCGGCGGATCATCTGGATGGATTTCTCGATGTCGGTGGGATTCAGGCCCGCCATCACCTCGTCCAGCAGCAGGATGCGCGGCTTGATCGCCAGCGCGCGGGCGACCTCCAGGCGCTTCATTCCGCCCACCGTCAGGCTGCGCGCCTCGATGTTCAGGGACTTCACCAGGTCGGTCTGTTCGGCGACCTTGAGCGCGATGTGCTCGGCCTCGTCGCGGTCCGACGTGCGGATGAAGGCGCCCAGCATGATGTTCTCGAGCACCGTCAGGCCCGTGAACGGCTTGGCGATCTGGAACGTGCGGCCCAGGCCCTGGTGCGCGAACTCGTCCGGCGTCTTGCAGGTGACCCAGTTGCCCTGCGCGTCCAGCATGGAGATGCCGCCCTTGTCGGGCGACAGGAAGCCCGACAGCAGGTTGAACACCGTGGTCTTGCCCGCGCCGTTCGGCCCGATCATGCCCAGGATCTCGTTCTGGTTTAGCGTCAGCGACACGTCGTCGGTGGCGCGCAGGCCGCCGAAGCTCTTGAACAGTTTTTCCGCCTTCAGCACCGGCTGCTCGGAGCGGACGGCGTTGTGCAGGCGAACTTCGTCCGCCAGTTTGCGCTTGGCGCGGGGCGTTCCCAGATAGGGCAGCCGCGACAGCCAGCGCTCGATGGCGGGGCCGAACGCGCCGGCCAGGCCGCGCGGAATCGTCAGCACCACCGCCACCAGGATCAGGCCGTAGATCAGGCCGTGCATGCCGTTGCCCACGCTGCTGAGCCAGCCCCGCGCCAGTTCGGCGATGGGCAGCACCAGGAAAGTGCCGGCGATGGGGCCGGTCACGGTGCCCAGGCCGCCGATCAGGGCGAACATGGCGACCTGGATCGACAGTTCCAGCGAGAACGCGGAGCTGGGATCCACGAAGGTCAGGTAGGTGATGTGGAAGGTGCCGATGATGCTGGTGAGCACGGCCGACACCACGGCGGCGATGATCTTCATGCGAACGGTGTGGATGCCGACCGCCAGCGCGGCGTCCTCGCGTTCCCGGATGGCGATCAGGTAGTGGCCGATGCGCGACTTGCGGATGTACCAGGACGCCCAGGTCACCAGCAGGAACAGGCCGAACGCGATGATCACGTAATTGATCTTTTCGCGGAACACGATCCAGGTCCAGCCGATGTTCAGCGGCAGGCTGATGCCGCTGGAGCCGCCGGTCCAGCTTTCTTCGTGGATGACCAGCAGGCGCACCACTTCAAGAATGGCGATGGTGGCCAGCGCGAAGAAGGGACCGCGCAGCCGCAGGGTGGGGTAGCTGATCAGGATGGCGACCGCCGCCGAGATAACCGCGCCCGCCAGCATGCCGAACCACGGGGAAATGCCGAAGTTCTGCGTCAGCAGGGTGGCCGTATAGCCGCCGATGCCGTAGAACACCGCGTGGCCCAGGGAAAGCTGGCCCGCGTAGCCGCCGACGATGTTCCAGGCCACCGACAGGGCCGAGAACACGAACAGCAGGACGAAAATGTTGGTCCAGAAAGGCGTGCCCATGACCACCGGCACGAGGAACATCGCGATCAGCAGGATAAGGCTGACGTAGGCTTTGGGATGTCGAAAATCGGGAAACACGTCTCGCTCCTTGTTGCTCTGATCACTCGGTGCCGACGCCGAACAGGCCGTTCGGGCGCAGGACAAGGATCAAGAGGAAGATCCCGAAATACACGACCTCTTTCAGGTCGGGGGCGATATAGAAGCCGGCCAGCGTGTCGACGATGCCGATGATCATGGACCCGGCCACGGCGCCGTACAGGCTGCCCAGCCCGCCCAGCACGACGATGACGAACGCCGTCAGCACGAAGTACGTGCCCACGGTGGGGAATACCGGGTACTGCGGCGCCAGCAGGCCCGCGGCGATGCCGACGAAGGCCGTGCCCAGGCCGAAGGCGATGGCGTAGACGTTGTTGACGTTCACGCCCATCAGGGTGGCGGCGTAGCGGTGCTGCGCGACCGCGCGCAACGCGCGGCCCAGGTAGGTGCGGTGCATGAACAGGTGCAGCAGCGCGGCCAGGCTCAGGCCGACCGCGAAAGTGATGAGCTGCCCCGTCACCATCGTGAACGGGCCCACGTCGATGGCGCTGGTGCCCAGTTCCACCGGCGCGCGGTAGACGTTGGCGCCGAAGATCACCAGGGCGAGATTCAGGAGGATGGTGGACACGCCCACCGTGGCGAAGATCTGGATGTGCTGGTCGGCGTTGAGCAGCGGCTGGATGATGCCTTTCTGCGTCAGCGCGCCCAGCGCGAACAGGATGACGGCGACCGGCACCAGCCCCGCGTACGGGTGGACGCCGAATTGCGCGGCGATCAGATAGACCATGTACATGCCTATCATCAGGAACTCGCCATGCGCGAAGTTCACGACGCGCACGACGCCGAAGATCAGCGTCAGCCCCAGGCTGATGATGGTGTACGCGCCGCCCAGCAACAGGCCGTTGATGACCAGTTGAATGAATAGTTCCATGTTGCAACCTCTTAGAGCGGGTTGCGGCCCCGGCCCGGCCGTGCTGTCGGCGAGGCCGGGGCGCGCGGACCCCGGGATACGTCAGGCGCCCCCGAGCGCCTGAGCACTGGGCTTATTTCTTGAAAACGGGTTTGCCGAGTGCGAGGTTGCTGGGCGCGATGGTGACGAGCTTGCCGTCCTGCCACTGCATCACATAGAACGTGGATGCGTTGTTCTGGCCGTCTTCGCCGAAATCGAAGGCCCAGCCGTTGGCCGTCTGGCCGGCCGGCTTCTTGTAGGCCAGGACCGCCTCTCGGATCTTGTCCTTGTCCGTGGATTTGGCGTTGCCGATGGCTTCGAAGAAGGCCTTGGCGCCGACGTAGTTGGTCAGGCTGTGGCCCGATTGCGGGTCGCTCTTGTAGGTTGCCTTATAGGCTTCCAGGAACTTGTCCAGGCCCGGCGCGCCGGCCGGATTGATGGACGCTTGCGGGAAGTCCAGGTCGAACACGCCGTTCATGTCGGCGCCCACGGCCTTGGCCGTGTCGGCCAGCGAATAGCCGCCGCCCGCGCCGATGATCACCTTGGGCTTGAAGCCCGCGGCGCGCGCCTGGCTGAAGAACAGGATGGCGTCGTTCTGGTAGGCCGTCTGCAGCACCACGTCGACCTTCGCGCCCTTCAGGCGCAGGATCAGCGAGGACAGGTCGACCGCCTTGGCGGAGTAGGGCAGCACCTCCGCCACGGTATAGCCCAGCTCCTGCGCGCGCTTCTTCTCGGTCGCCGCCACGTCGGTGCCGTAGGGGCCGTCTTCGTGGATGATGCCGATCTTGATGTCCTTGGGGTTCAGGCCCATGCCGGGCGCGATCGTGTCGTGCAGCGCGTTGACCACCGATACGCCGTACAGCGCGGTGTTGGGGTTGCTGCGGAACAGGTACTTGTAGCCGCGCGTGGTGATCTTGTGCGCGGTGGCGCCCAGTTCGAAGTACGGCACGCCGGCCAGTTCCGTGACGGGCGAGGCCGCGTACGAAATGCCGGACGCGTAGCTGCCGAAGACGCCGGCGACGTTGGAGGAGATCAGGCGCTTGGTTTCCGATACCGCCTGCGTCGGGTCGACGGCGTCGGCCTTGATGATTTCGATCTTCTCGCCGTTGACGCCGCCCGCGGCATTGATCTCGTTGACGGCCAGCTCCAGGCCGCGATAGCTCTCCTGGCCCAGGAGCGCGAGAGCGCCGCTGAACGGAAAGAGGGCGCCCACCTTCATGTCGGCCGCCGCGTTGCCGGCCGCCAGCGCGCCGCACACGCCCAGCGCCAAAACAATTTTGTTGAACTTGAACACTGTCTACGCTCCTTTGTCGGTATGGGGATGCGGACTTTTTGTATTGCCCGTCTTTTTTTAAATATATGATATATCTGCCGGCCGGGTAAGAAACCCCGCCTTGGATTCTAGTTGGGGTCGTAACCCACCGAATCGGGGAATTCCCTAAAGCCGCATGAATAAAGACTTAGCGGGCAATAATCAGGGTAAACGACTAGCTCTGGCCTGCCCTTGGGCGATAACTTCCGGTGGACGGAATCATTGCCGAAAGTGCCGGAAGATATCGTTTTTGTTCATATATCGTATATCATCAAACGCGCGCTTTTCAGAAGAATCCAGGAGACAGAAGCATGTTCGAGGAAGTGGATTTCGCCGGCAAAAAGGTGCTGATCACCGCCGGCGCGGATGGGCTGGGCCTGGAAATGGCCAAGGTGTTCCACCATGCCGGCGCCACGGTGTTCGTGTGCGACGTGAATGAAGCGCGCCTGGCCGCGCTGCCGGCGGAATTGCCCGGCGTGCATACCGCCGTGGCCGATGTGTCGGACGAGGACAGCGTGGCCGCGCTGTTCGCCGAGGTCCGCCAGAAGCTGGGCGGCCTGGACATCCTCGTCAATAACGCGGGCGTGGCCGGCCCCACCGGGTACGTGGAAACCCTGTCCAAGGCCGATTGGGACCGCACGCTGGCCGTCAACATCACGGGGCAGTTCCTGTGCGCGCGGCAGGCGATCGGCCTGCTCAAGGAATCCCGGGCGGGCGTGATGATCAACCTGTCTTCGGCCGCCGGCCACCTGGGATTCGCCGGGCGTTCGGTGTATTCGGCGTCGAAGTGGGCGGTGATCGGATTCACCAAATCACTGGCGATCGAACTGGGCGGCTATGGCATCCGGGTCAACGCCATTCTTCCGGGCGCGGTCGAAGGGCCGCGCATCCGCGCGGTGATCGCGGCGAAGGCCGAGACGCTGGGCCGTCCGGTGGAAGAGATCGCGGCGCAGTACGAGAACCAGGCCGTGCTCGGCCGCATGGTCACGGCGCGCGACATCGCCAATATGGTGCTGTTCAATGCCAGCGAGGCCGCCCGCAGCGTGACGGGGCAGGCCATCGTGGTGGACGGCTTCACGCAGAAGCTTTACTGATGGGCGCCGGCGAACCGGCGCGCTGCGCCGCCATCATCGGCACGGGCCTGATCGGCCAGGGCTGGGCCATCGTGTTCGCCCGCAAGGGCTGGGACGTGCGGCTGTACGACGTCAACGCCGCCATGCTGGCCGAGGCCAAAGGGCTGATACGGCAACAGCTCAACGAACTGGAAAGCCATGGGCTGCTGACGGGCGCGGACGCCATCATCGAGCGCGTCCACGTCGCCGGCAGCCTGCCGGACGCCTTGAAGGGCGCCAGCTATATCCAGGAAAACTCGCCCGAGAA
Source organism: Achromobacter veterisilvae (assembly GCF_900496975.1). GTDB lineage: Bacteria > Pseudomonadota > Gammaproteobacteria > Burkholderiales > Burkholderiaceae_B > Achromobacter > Achromobacter veterisilvae. The sequence continues at coordinate 8,644 of NZ_UFQC01000014.1, read as the reverse complement.
GCTGGAGATCAAGCGCGCGCTGTTCTCGGAACTGGACGCCGCGGCCGAGCCGCAGGCCATTATCGGCAGCTCCACTTCCAGCATCCCGGCCAGCGAGTTCACGGAACATCTGCCGGGCCGGCATCGCTGCCTGGTGGCGCATCCGGTCAACCCGCCTTACCTGATCCCGGTCGTCGAACTGTGCCCGGCGCCCTGGACCAGCCAGGAGGCGCTCGCCGGCGCGCGCGCCGTGATGCTGGACATCGGCCAGAAACCGGTGCTGCTCAAGCGCGAAATCGAAGGCTTCGTGCTCAACCGCCTGCAGGGCGCCCTGCTGCACGAGGCCTTCCGGCTCGTCAGCCAGGGCATTGCCAGCGCCGAGGAAATCGACGCGACCGTAAAGGACGGCCTGGGGCTGCGCTGGTCGTTCATGGGCCCGTTCGAGACCATAGACCTCAACGCGCCCGGCGGCATTGCCGACTATTGCGCGCGCTACGGCGGCCTGTACCGGTCCATCGGCGCCAGCCAGGGCGAATGCGTCGCCTGGGAGGGCGCGCTGGTGGACGCCCTGTCGGACGAGCGGCGTTCCCTGCTGCCCACGGAAGACCTTGCCAAGCGCCGCTTCTGGCGCGACGAAAAACTGATGCGCCTGATGCGCCATAAGCAAGAAAACGGAGACGACAATGGCTAGACCCAAACAGAAAGTCATCATCACCTGCGCCGTGACGGGCGCCATCCACACGCCCAGCATGTCGCCGCACCTGCCGGTCACGGCCGACGAGATCGCGGAAGCGGCCATCGGGGCGGCCCAGGCCGGGGCGGCGGTGCTGCACCTGCACGCGCGGGACCCGGAGACCGGCAAGCCGTCGCAGGACCCGGCGCTGTTCAAGCCGTTCCTGGCGCGGATCAAGAACGAAACGGACGCCATCATCAACATCACCACCGGCGGCAGCCCGCACATGACGGTGGAAGAACGCATGCGCCCGGCCACCACCTTCAAGCCGGAGCTGGCGTCGCTGAACATGGGGTCGATGAATTTCGGCCTGTTCCCCATGCTGGGCCGCTTCAAGGAGTTCAAGCACGACTGGGAGCGCGAGCATCTGGAGAACAGCCGGTCGCTGATCTTCCGCAACACCTACCAGGACATCGAATCCATCCTGACGCTGGGCAACGCCAACGGCACGCGTTTCGAGTTCGAGTGCTACGACATCAGCCACCTGTACAACCTGGCGCATTTCGTGGACCGCGGCCTGGTGAAATCGCCGCCCTTCATCCAGTCGGTGTTCGGCATCCTGGGCGGCATCGGCCCGCATCCCGAAGACCTGATGCACATGAAGCGCACGGCGGACCGCCTCTTCGGCGACGAGTATGAATGGTCGATCCTGGGGGCCGGCCGCGCGCAGATGCAACTGGCGACCATAGGCGCCGCCATGGGGTCCAACGTGCGGGTGGGGCTGGAGGATTCGCTGTGGATCGGTCCGGGCCGGATGGCCGAGTCCAATCGCGTCCAGGTGGAACGCATCCGCACGATCCTGGAGGCGCTGAACCTGGAGATCGCCACGCCGGACGAGGCGCGCGCGAAGCTGGGCCTGAAGGGCAGGGACAACGTCGCGTTCTGACGGCCCGGCGGCCAGGCATTTCCGCCTGGCCGGCCGCTGACTGTTCAGACGTGGCGCCGCAAGGCGGCGGCCAGGGCGCCGGTATCCAGCGCGCGGTCGAAGTTGGCGGCGTGGCGGGCCTTCAGGCTCAGTTCCGCCGCCAGCGCCAGCTCCGCGTCGGACGGCGTGCCGGGGGCGCCCAGTTCGCGCAGGGTGGTGGGCAGTCCCACTTGCGCGTACCACTGCCTCAGGTCGGCCAGCATGCCGTCGGCGCGCTGTTCCAGGTCAAGCTGCACCAGCAGGCCGAGGGCAACTTGCAGGCCATGCGGCGATGTGGCCAGGCCGTCGATCTTGGGCAGCCCGCGCGTCAGCGCATGGGCGATGGACAGGCCGCCGCTTTCGAAACCGAGACCGCTCATGAGGATCATCGCTTCCACCACCCGCTCGAACGCCGGCGTGGGCCGGCCGCTGCCGGCCACCGCGACGGCGTCCGCGCCGTCGGCCAGCAGCGTGCGCAGGCAGCCGTCGGCGATGAATTGCGCGGTCAGCGGGGGCGCGGCGTCGTACATATTCCTGCCGCCGTTGCGCTGGCATTGCTCGGCCTCGAACTTCTTCGAGACCGCGTCGCCCAGGCCGGCGCGGAAGAAATGCGCGGGCGCGGTGGCGATGACGGCGGTGTCCACCAGCACGATCGTGGGGTTGAACAGCATGTGCTCCACCGCCAGGAGGTTGTGATGGGCATCGTAGAGGACGTAGTTCTTGCTGGTCGGCGCGTCGTTGGACGCGACGGTGGGCACGGTGATCAGGTGGCAGTGCGAGGACTTCGCCACCGCCTTGCCCGCGTCCAGCGATTTGCCCCCGCCCACCGCGATCACCATGTCCACGCCGGCCGGCGCGGCCTGCGCGCGCAATTGCGCGATGACCTCGGGCGTCAGGTCGCCCTCGACCGGCAGCGGAACCAGCGTTACCTGGTGCGCGGCGCAAAGCGCTTCGATTCTTGGTCCCAATACGCCATGGACATAGCTGTCGATGACCAGCGCGGCACGGCGGCCGAACAGGGCGGCGTACTGGCCGAGCGTGTCCAGGGCGCCGGCCCCCTGTATGTAGCGGCAGGGGGCGCCAAAAATCTTCAGCATCGGATCTTCCTATTTGCGGGGCTGAGGAGGGCGGTAGTCGAGCTCTTTTTCACGCTCGACCAGCCAATCGATCATGATCTTGCCGCCCCAGACGAGGTCGGCCTGGATGGCCTGCCTGGCCGCTTCCGAGTCGCGCGCTTCCAGGGCCTGGAGCACCGCCTCGTGGCGGTGCTCGTCCTGCGAGTAGTCCAGCCCCGACGTCTTGACGTGGAACACCTTGAGGATGGGGCCGGTAATCACCCAGAACGATTCCACCGTGTTGCGCAGGATGGGCTTGTTGCTGGCTTCGAGGATGGCGAAGTGGAATTTCCGGTTCAGGTAGCTGGCGCGCTTGGGATCGGTGGCCGTGCAGGAGATGAAATCCCGCTGCAGGGCGTTCAGGTTGTCCAGTTGCTTGCGCGAGATGTTCTGGGCGGCCTCGGCCGCGCCCATGCCTTCCAGGTGGAAGCGGATCTGCTGGATTTCGCGCAGTTTTTCCGAATTGACGTAGGGCACGTAGACGGCGGTGGCCGCCTGCATTTCCAGGCCCTGCTCGCTGATGAGCCGGAAGATGGCCTCGCGCACGGGCGTGATGGACACCCCCATTTCCTGGGCCAGTTCGCCAATGATGAGGCGCTCTCCGGGTTCGTACTGCCCGTTGATCAGGGCATTGCGGATTTCGTTGTAGACCCTGACGGAGAGGTTCTCTTTTTTTACCGGTTTAAGGCTCGACATAACGGTTGCGGGCTTGCTGTATTGATGGATCGGGTGGATTCGGGATGAATTCTAGCCCGCCATGGCCAATTCAAGCTCAATGGGTATATTATATATCATATATCTTAACAGCAACAGGAGACGCCCATGCGCCAGGAAAGGGAGGCCCCCTCGGAAGAGGAGGTCCGGCTATTGCGGGAAAAGGCCCGCTTCATCCGATTGGAGACGATCAGGCTGATCGAGATCGCGAAGGTCGGGCACTACAGTTCGGTGTTCTCGTGCGCGGAAATCTTCGCCGCGCTGTACTACGGCGTCATGCGCCTGCGTCCGGGCGAACCGCAATGGCCCGACCGCGACCGCTTCCTCATGGGCAAGGGCCACGCGGCCGTGGGCCTGTTCCCGGTGCTGGCCGACCATGGCTTCATCGAACGGGAACTGCTGGACGGCTACACCCGGCTGGGCAGCCCGCTGGGCGACCACCCGGACATGAGCAAGGTGCCGGGCATCGATTTCAGTTCCGGCTCCATCGGCCACGCGCTGTCCAATGGCGTGGGCATGGCGGTCGGCGGCCGCGTGGGCCAGCGCGATTTCAACGTGTTCGTCATGCTGGGCGACGGCGAGATGCAGGAAGGCCAGGTCTGGGAGGCGGCCCTGTTCGCCGCGCACAACCGCCTGTCGCGCCTGATCGCCATCGTCGACCGCAACGGCTATCAGCTCGACGGCAAGGTCGACGACGTCATGGGCGTGGAATCGCTGCGGGAAAAATGGCAGGCTTTCGACTGGGAAGTGCACGAAGTGGACGGCCACGACCTGCCGGCGCTGACCGCGCTGCTGCGCCGCCTGCGTGCCGACGAGGGGCGTGGAAAGCCGGCCTGCGTGATCGCCAGGACGGTCAAGGGCAAGGGCGTTTCCTTCATGGAGACGGAACCCGGCTGGCACCTGGGCTACCTGGCGCCGCAAGACGCGCAGGGCGCCATCGACGAAATCATGTCCCGCGAGATCTGAATGGCACATTCACAGACGCTTTCCCCCGATTCCTGGCAGTACCGCGCGCTGAACGCGGTGAATCCCGGGCTTTCCTATCTTTCGGACGCGCTGATCGCGTTGGCCGCCGAGGGGCATCCCGTGGTGGCCGGGTCGGCCGACCTGCAATATTCCAACGGGCTGAATCGTTTCGCGCAGGCCCACCCCGACCGCTACATCCAGTTCGGCATTTCGGAGCAGAACATGGTGTCGGCGGCGGCCGGCCTGGCGACGACCGGCATGATGCCGTTCGTTGCGACCTTCGCCTCGTTCCTGGGCCTGCTGTGCTGCGAACAGATCCGCATGGACGTGGCCTACACCAGGCTGCCGGTGCGTCTGATCGGCCACCACACCGGCATCAGCCTGGGTTTCTACGGCACCTCGCACCATGCCACGGAAGACATTTCGACGATGCGCGCGCTGGCCGGCCTGACGGTCGTGTCGCCCGCCGACGGGCCGCAACTGGCGTCCGCCATCAAGGCCTCGGTAGATTGGCCGGAACCCATTTATTTCCGCATCGGCCGCGGCCGCGATCCGCAGGTCTATGAAGACGGCGCGCCCTTCGAGTTCGGCCGCGCCATCGTCCACTCCACCGGCAGCGACCTGAACATCATCGCCTGCGGCATCACCGTGCACGCCGCCCTGGCCGCCGCCGGGCAACTGCGCGCGGAGGGGCTGTCCGTGGGCGTGATCGACATGCCCACCATCAAGCCCCTGGACCGCGATGCCGTGCTGGCGGCCGCGGGCAACTCGGGCGTGCTGATGACGGTGGAAGAGCACAATGTGCTGGGCGGGCTGGGCTCGGCCGTGGCCGAAGTGCTGGCCGACGCCGGCGCCGGCACGCGCCTGCGCCGCCACGGAATCTACGATGAGTACAGCCTGATCGCGCCGCCCACCACGCTGTATGCGCACTACAAACTCGATGCCGCGGGTATCGGCGAAGTCGCGCGCGAACTGGTCAAGGCCTGAACGACGGAGAAAACAATGAAGGAAATCACCGGAAATACCCGCCTGTTCGGCATCCTGGCCGACCCGATCCACCATGTGAAGACGCCGCAGCGCATGAACGAGCATTTCGCCAGGATCGGTTTCGACGGCGTGTGCGTCCCGTTCCACGCCCGGCCGGACGATCTTGCGGCCGTGGTCGAAGGGCTGCGCCGCCTGGAAAACCTGGGCGGCGTCATCGTCACCATCCCGCACAAGACCGCCATCCTGGAACTGGTCGACGACGCGACGCCGGTGGCGCGCAAGATCGGCGCCGCGAACGTGGTGCGCCGCGAGGCGGAGGGGCGATTGGTGGCGCACATGCTGGACGGCGAGGGCTTCGTGCGCGGCCTGCAGACGGCCGGCGTGTCCCTGGAAGGCAAAAGCGCCTACCTGGCGGGCGCGGGCGGCGCGGCCAACGCGATCGGCTTCGCGCTGGTCCAGGCCGGCGTGTCGAGGCTGACCATCGCCAACCGCACCGTGGCCAAGGCCGAAAACCTGAAGGCGCGGATCCTGTCCCTGCATCCCGGCGCCGACATCGCCATCGGCACGCCCGACCCCTCGGGGCATGACCTGGTCGTCAACGGCACGTCGCTGGGCATGAAGCCCGACGACGCGCTGCCGCTGGACGCCGGCCGGCTGACGCCGGAACAGTTGGTGTGCGAAGTCATCATGCAGCCGCGCGATACCGCGCTGCTGCTGGCGGCGCGGGCCCGCGGCTGCAAGGTGCACTACGGCGCGCCCATGCTGGCCTGCCAGATCGAACTGATGGCGCAGATGCTGGGCGTGGCGGATGCCGAGTAAGGCCGCGCAGCTATCCGGACTCTAGAAAAATGGGCGACTACGATTTCATCATCGCGGGCGGCGGCACGGCCGGCTGCATCCTGGCCAACCGGCTGAGCGCGGACGGCAAGTACCGCGTGCTGATGCTGGAGGCCGGGCACGAAGCGCGCAGCATGTGGATTTCGATCCCGGCGGGCTTTTCCAAGCTCCTGGTGAACCCGGACTACAACTGGCGTTTCGCCACCGAGCCGGAGGACAACGTGTACGGCCGGACGATAGCCGTGCCCCGGGGCAAGGGCGTCGGCGGGTCGACGCTGATCAACGGCATGATCTACGTGCGCGGCACGCCGCGGGACTATGACGGCTGGGAAGCCGCCGGCGCCACCGGCTGGGGCGCCAGCCAGGCCGAGCGCGTGTTCCGCAAGATCGAATGCTACGAGCGCGGAGGAGAGGGGCGGGGCAAGAACGGACCCATGCGCCTGGAAGAGGTGGCGGAGCGCTTTCCGGTGTCGGACGCGTTTCTGCGCGCCGCGCAGGAAGATGGCCAGCCTTTGAACGCGGACTACAACAGCGGCAGCCAGGAGGGCGTGGGCTACTACCAGGTGCTGCAGCATCGGGGCAGGCGCTGGAGCGTGGTGGACGGATACCTGCGGCCCGCCGCCGGCCGCAAGAACCTGCGCGTGGAATGCGGGGCGCACGTGACGCGGCTGCTCTTCGAGGGCAAGCGCTGCGTGGGCGTGGCGTACCGCAAGAACGGGCGGGAGCACACGGTCCGGGCGGCGCGCGAGACCCTGCTGTGCCTGGGGGCGGTGCAGTCGCCGCAGTTGCTGGAGCTGTCCGGCGTGGGCGATCCGGCGCTGCTGCAATCCTTCGGCATTCCCGTGGTGCATGCGCAGGCGCAGGTGGGCGAGCACTATATCGACCACTTCGCCACGCGCATGAACTGGCGCGTGAAGGGAACGGTGACGCTGAACGAAATGTCACGCGGCTGGCGGCTGGCGCGGCAGGTGGCGCGCTATTACGCCTGCCGCAAGGGCATCCTGACCTTGGGCACGGGGCTGGTGCACGGCTTCGTGAAAAGCGCGCCGGACCTGCCCGCGCCCGACGTGCAGTTTTTCTTCGTGCATGCCAGCTACGCGAACGCGGCCGAGCGCATCCTGGACCGGCATCCGGGCATGACGATCGGCGTGGCGCAATTGCGGCCCGAATCGGTCGGATCCATCCACATCAAGTCCGCCGATCCGCTTGCCGGGCCGGCGATCCGCCCGAACTTTCTGTCCGCCCAGGTGGACCGCGACAGCCTGGTGGGCGGAATGCGGGCGGCGCGGCGCATCGTCGGCCAGCCGGCCCTGCGGCCCTATGTGGAGGCGGAGATCAGCCCGGGGCCGGGTGTCGAAAGCGACGACGAATGGCTGGATTTCGCCCGGCGCAACGGCCAGACCATCTACCATCCCATCGGCACCTGCCGCATGGGCTCGGACCCCGCCGCGGTCACCGATGCGCGCCTGCGCGTGAACGGCCTGTCGGGCCTGCGGGTGGTGGACGCGTCGATCATGCCGAAGATGGTGTCCGGCAATACGCAGGCCGCCGTCATGATGGTGGCCGAGCGCGGCGCGGAGATGATCCTGGAGGATGCCGCGCGGTAGTGGTTATTCCGGTGTCTGACACTCGTGCGAGATGATGCCAGGTGTCTGACACCCGAGGAGATGGCCCGCACTCTGCTCCGGTGCCGCGTGGGTGTCTGACACCCGGGAACGCCGCCTCAGCTTGACGAGCATCTCGCACGGGTGTCAGACACTGGCATGTCGGCATCGCCATCTTGCCCGACACCGGGATCGAGCCGAACGGTCAGCGGATCAGGAACCCCGCGCCCACCGGGTCGTTCTTGTCGATGACCCAGCGCGCCGTGCCCAGGATGCTGGCCGTTCCCTTGACCGTGGGACGCACGGCCCGGGTGCCGTTCAGGTCCACCTCGCCCAGCAAGCAGCCTTCGAATACGCCGCTGCCCAGCAGGTCTTCCGACTTGATCGGCTGGTTCAGGCTCATCTTTCCGCGGGCCTCGAACATGGCCATCATCGCGCTGGTCGCAGGCCGCCGTCATGATGGTGGCCGAGCGCGGCGCGGAGATGATTCTGGAGGATGCCGCGCGGTAGTGGTTATTCCGGTGTCTGACACTCGTGCGAGATGATGCCAGGTGTCTGACACCCGAGGAGATGGCCCGCACTCTGCTCCGGCGCCGCGTGGGTGTCTGACACCCGGGTACGCCGTTTCAGCTTGACGAGCATCTCGTACGGGTGTCAGACACTGGCATGCCGGCATGTCCGTCGTGCCCGACACCCGGATCGAGCCGAACGTTCAGCGGATCAGGAACCCCGCGCCCACCGGGTCGTTCTTGTCGATGACCCAGCGCGCCGTGCCCAGGATGCTGGCCGTTCCCTTGACCGTGGG
>NZ_UFQC01000095.1 GCF_900496975.1 Achromobacter veterisilvae | reverse complement strand
GGTTCATCGCGCAATAGCGTGGAGGGGTTTGGCAAGTTTTCGTATTCTTGACGGCAGGTATTTGCCATCAGGAGTGCAGGGAGATGCTGGATCGCAAGTTGCTGGAGTCGCTGGGAGGCTGGCAGGGCTATGGCGTCGAACGCGTGGAGTGGCCCGAAGGCACAGGGCGCACGCTGTCGATCTATTTGAAGCCAACGGCCAAGGTAATGCTGTGCGAGCATTGCGGCGCGCGGTGTCGCCAGGTGCATGAGACCACGGTCCGACGGGTACGAGATCTGCCGCTATTCGAGTATCGGGTCGTTCTGCACGTGCCCCGCCGGCGCTTGTGGTGTGAGCAATGCGGTGGCCCGCGCCTGGAGCGGCTTGCCTGGCTGGGGCGATATCAACGGGTGACGGATCGGCTCGCGCAGGCCTGCAGCCAATTGCTGCAATCGAGCAACGTGCAGGCGGTGGCGAGGTTCTTCGACCTGGGTTGGCATACCGTCAAGACGCTGGACAAGGCTCGGCTCCGTGCGTCGGTGCGCGAACCGGATTGGTCCAGGATCGAGTATTTGGCGATGGACGAGTTTGCCCTGCACAAAGGGCATCGCTACGCGACCGTGGTGGTCGATCCGATCGGCAGGCAGGTGCTGTGGATCGGCCCAGGACGCTCACGCGAGACGGCCCGGGCGTTCTTCGAACAATTGCCGCCTGGGGTCGCCCAACGCATCAAGGCCGTTGCCATCGACATGACCACCGCCTACGAGTTGGAGATCCAGGCCCACAGCCCACAGGCGGAGATCGTCTATGACTTGTTCCATGTCGTGGCCAAGTATGGACGAGAGGTCATTGATCGGGTGCGCGTGGATCAGGCCAATCAACTACGCCAGGATCGTCCCGCACGCAGGATTATCAAATCGAGCCGCTGGCTGCTGCTGCGCAACCGTGACAACCTGGATCGGCAGCAGGCCGTCCGGCTTGACGAATTGCTGCAAGCCAACCAGCCGCTGCTGACGGTCTATGTCCTGCGTGACGAACTCAAACGGCTCTGGTTCTACCGAAGACCTGCCTGGGCAAAACAAGCCTGGAACCACTGGTGTGAGCAGGCCGAGCAAAGCGGAATAGCCGCCTTGAACACCTTCGCTCAGCGACTGAAAGGCTATCTGCACGGCATCCTGGCCAGATGCCGACATCGCCTGAACACCAGCATCGTCGAGGGCATCAACAACACCATCAAGGTCATCAAGCGGCGCGCTTACGGCTACCGCGACCAGGAATACTTCTTCCTCAAAATCCGCGCCGCCTTCCCCGGTAATGCTCAATGAATC
>NZ_UFQC01000019.1 GCF_900496975.1 Achromobacter veterisilvae | reverse complement strand
GTCCTGGAAACCCGATTCTCTCGGATTCCACTGGCGAACCGCCGCCTTCAACCTTCAACTACGCCTGGGACATTGCCTCTTGGCCGCCCGCGGCATACCAAGCATGGGTTTAGCCAGGCTAGTCAACATCTCTTGTCCCCGTCATGCCTAGTGTGAAACGCCATCTTGCCGAAGCACTTTCGACACCGTCATCCAGATTATCTTCAAATCAAACCAGAAAGACTTGCGGCAAAGGTACTCCACGTCCAATTTGACTTTCTCCGGGATAGGAAGCTCGTCGCGCCCATTTACCTGTGCCCAGCCAGTCAACCCGGGTAGCAGTTCGTGCACGCCTTGCTCGGTACGCAATTGAATCAAATCCTCCTGATTAAACAAAGCTGGACGTGGGCCTACAAAACTCATATTTCCGACAAGGATGCTCCACAATTGAGGCAGCTCGTCGAGACTGCTTCGGCGCAAGAACGACCCGATCGGCGTTAGCAGCGCGCTGGGGTCGGGCAACAAATGTGTGGCCACAATAGGCGCTCCCACCCGCATGGTACGGAATTTCGGCATGCGGAAAATCCGATTACCCCGGCCTACGCGGTCGGACCAGTAAAGGGCAGGACCCGGCGAAGTCCGGCGGACAGCAAGGAAAACAATAAAGGTCGGCAGCGCCAGCAATAGCGACAGCAACAAGGCCAAGCAAAAATCGAATAGGCGTTTCACAGGAGAATGGAGAATTTGTTATTTACTAACGGCATCAGACAGTTCGAAAGGCAGCTCTGCGGGCTGGAAGCCAAGAATCTTCCGTACAAGGGAATCATTTACCTGCAACCATCCCGACAACTGTTCATATGCGGCACTCTGGCCCGCGAATTTTGCCGCGGTACGCAAAAGCGGCTGCCAAACTGGGAATAAGTGGACAGGCCGATGCAACGCTAGGGCGACGCGCCGCAGGATCTCCGGGGTAGAATAATCGTAGGCGTCTCGCACATGAAACACATGTCCAGCAGCTTGCGGCTTAGTGATGCACGCGCACAATACGCTGGATAGGTTATCCACATGAATCAGACTGCGCTGATTAGAAATGTTGCTTAGCGGCAACGGAATTCCCGCGTTCACCCAGCGAGCTAGCCGCGCCATATTGCCGGGGGCTCCCTTGCCATACACCAGCGGTGGACGCACAATCACAAGTTCCGCACCGCATTGCCCGGCCAGAATCGCAAGTTCGCCCTCAGCTTTCAGCTTCGATTTTCCATACGGTGTCGTAGGCCGGCACGCACTGTTTTCGTGCAGCGGCTCGCCCGGGACGCTGTAATTCGCCACGGCCCCAACAGAACTGACGAATACAAACCGGCGCACCCCGCTTTCAAAAGCCGCTTTCGCTAGGCGGCGAGTCCAGTCGACATTCACCTTCTCGAACTGGGCTTCATGGTCCGCTGGTGCCTTCCCAAGCACGTGGGCCCGCCCGGCCAGATGGCAGACAACGTCCACACCCGCCATCGCCATGCGCAAGGCCACATCGTCCGCTATGTCCGGGAGGTTGCTAACTTCGAAACGCGGGTCCGCCACAGGTCTACGGGTTAGCAGGCGCAAATGCCCCCCGCCTTCCAGCAGATCGCGTACCACCCTTTGGCCGACGAAGCCCGTGCCGCCCGTCACCAACACCCTGCTCGTATCCATGGCTTCTTAAAATTGACGATACTTGAGCAAGCCTCTCAGCGCATACTGGCCGAAGTACCAAGCCGACTTCAGCACGCTGAGTTTTTCCAGCTCCCGATATGCTCGCCAGACATGCATGGCAGAGCGCCGCTTGTTACGCGACACCGATTGGCTCAGAACGCGATAGCGCATCAGATCCTCATCCAGTCCGTATGCTATACGTCCCGGCTTTAGTATCTGCAGCCAGCAATCGAAATCGTCATAGTAGGTTTTTCGCATGCGCAAGTCACCCACCTCGGTGCGGTTGACGAGCACCGTAGAGGTAGCGATTGCCGTATTACCCAACAAGGCGTGGTACGACAACGTCCGTGGCACATGGACCTGCTTGCCCGTACGCACCCCGTCGGCAGACATACGGCGGAATCCGGTATAAGTCAGCGCGGAGCCGTTCGCCCTAGCGTACGCCATTGTACGCTCCAGCTTCTCGGGCAACCAGACGTCGTCGCTATCCAGAAAAGCGATCCAGCCACCGGTTGCGTGGGCAAGAGCCTCGTTACGTGCCATCGCTGGACCGCCGTTCGCTGGCATGCTTACCAGCTTTATCCTGGGGTCTTTTTTCTCCCATTCCCGAATTACGTCACGGGTATTGTCGGGCGAACAGTCCTCCGCGATCAGCATTTCCCAGTCGGAATATGTCTGACCGAGTACCGACTCTATTGTCTCTCCAATAATCTGCGCCGCTTTATAGGCAGGCGTAATGATGGAAACTCTATGAGCATTCACGACTGGCATGGGGTCACGCCGCTCCGCTCGGTTCAACCGCAAGCAACTTATCGAAATAGACGATTGTTTTAACTAGACCAGCTTCCAACTCAATCGTTGGAGCCCACCCCAACTGTTCGCGCGCCAAAGAAATATCGGGCTGCCGTTGCTGCGGGTCGTCTTGCGGCAGTGGCTTAAAAACCAGCTTGGAGGACGAGCCAGTCAGTTCCAGCACCTTCTCGGCCAGCTGGCGAATAGTAAACTCCCCAGGATTCCCCAGGTTCACCGGGCCAGTTAAGGTGTCTGGTGAATTCATTAGCCGGATAAACCCTTCCACCAGATCGTCCACATAGCAAAAGCTGCGAGTCTGCCGGCCTTCACCATAAATAGTAATATCCGTACCCTTCAACGCCTGCACGATAAAATTGCTGACCACACGACCATCATTGGGATGCATACGGGGGCCGTAGGTGTTAAAAATACGAGCCACTTTGATATCTAAAGCGTGCTGACGGTGATAATCGAAAAACAGTGTTTCTGCACAGCGTTTACCTTCGTCGTAGCACGATCGGATACCAATTGGATTAACACGCCCCCAGTAACTTTCATTCTGCGGATGCACTTCCGGATCACCATAAACCTCACTGGTCGATGCCTGGAAAATCTTTGCCTTGAGGCGTTTAGCCAAACCTAGCATGTTGATCGCGCCGTGTACGCTGGTCTTCAATGTCTGAACCGGATCAAACTGGTAGTGGACCGGAGAGGCGGGGCATGCCAAATTGTAGATCTCGTCGACCTCCACATATAGTGGAATGGTCACGTCGTGACGCAATAATTCAAAATACGGATTGGAAAAAAGATGAACAATATTCTGCTTCGATCCGGTAAAAAAATTGTCGACGCATAAAACTTCATTACCCTGCGCCAAAAGACGCTCACACAAGTGCGACCCAAGAAAGCCAGATCCACCAGTAACCAGTATTTTTTTCACATCAACCCCACAGATTCAATAACTAGATGGCTTGCCGCTTGGGCGAGAGTACGCTGCCAATAGCGTACTGTGCCGCGACAGGACGTACCAAAGCACGATAAATATTCCGAACCGCCATACACCCAAGCCGTTATAGATATAATTGTCGATGCCGGATACCAATACAACCATCACCATATAAACCACGAATCCAGACGCCAGATTATTTATTTTGCCGCTCAGCAAGTAAATAAGCAGCAGCAAAATTAAAATCAAGGCGCCACCAAATCCAAAATCCAACAACAGCGATGCATAGAGAGTCTGATAAGTTCCGGCTCGCGGGTTTATCCCCTGAATTGCCTCCTGAATGGCTTGGCGGTTACAGCCAAGAACGAGACACACTTGATCCTCAAAGTACAGAGCAGATCCAAGAATATGCAAAGACGCATCAGACAGTACGGCACCGAATTCTGCCATCGAGTGCGTTAAATACTGGGTCAGGTAAATCATAGGAAGCAGCGAGGGAAACATCTCTTCGACTGATGACACGACATCAGACCGAGCCGGCATATTGTCGAAAATCCATGAATATTTAATTGTGGCACCCCAGTCCCAGCCTACCGTCATTACGTCAAGCGAACGCCCCCGCGTCTGATAGTCGACCAACACCACCATCAAAACCATTAATCCGGCCATCATACAGATTGGTCCAAATCGAAAAAAACGAATGCGCAGCATCAACAGATGGAAAAGCAGTACAAATAAAGGTGCATTCCGAGTACCTATAATGATGAAATCCACCGCAACAACGACTAACATTAATGCGACATAGCCGTAGTATTTTTTTCTCGGAATATCAATAAATGCGAGAAGTATGCACAGCGGATAAAACAATATCGAGAATGCAGAGTACCACCCTCCCCCACCAACGGAGGCATCCAATCGCGTCAAATACAGTCCCTTTTCCAGATATACGAAAATATAAGGTGCTCGACTGCATACCAATGTAACGCTAGCAGCGATTAGAAACAACCATTTGAATATCCGCACATTAAACATCGGCCATTCGACGCCACCGCCCATTCGGAGGTAGATAAGCAACAGCAGTGTGGTACCGAGTATCACCGTCCCTTCCCACACCAGAAGGCTGCGAATATCGAAATCGGCTATGACAGTGATGTGCAATAGTTGCACCAGGCCAAGAAGTGCGTACAGGACAGACGCCCTCATAACAAAGGTCTTCGGCGTTACCACTAAGGCGCTCGCGTTCATGCCACCGTCCCTCGGCTGTCCTTATTTATAGCCGAAATCATGTGGATGATCCCATATGCAGCACGTTTCGTGCTCTCAGCTTGACCATGCAGCACAAGAGCGCTCCGCCTCCGACCACAAATGTCAGCGCCAAGCCGTAGGCCGCGCCAGCGGCTCCCCAATTAGATACGAATACATATAGACACAAGAAATTGAATATAGCCATACCGACGTTAACATAAGCCACTACGGCAGTTTGCCGCATAAAAACCAAGACAGCGGAAATCATGTTGAACATACCGGCACAGGCTGTCGCCAGTAGACACGGAAACAAGAATACTCGAGCCGACGAGAAATCTTTGGAGGTGAGGTAGGGCATCAAAAATCCGAGCATTCCCGGTAGAATCAAAATCAAAATGCACATGCCAAGGAAGATGGCGAACAAGCGGGCCACGATCTTTCTTATTGCTTTTCCATCCACACTGCCCAAACGCGTAAATACCCACGATTCCCACGCCGGCAGGACGGCGCTAAATACCAGACCGGCCGCAGCAGCCAGCTGCAGCGCGACACTGTACAGCCCCAGCTCGTGCGCACCGTTGAACTCAGCAATGAACATGCGGTCGGAAACCATGAATACATAACTCATCAATCCGCTGGGCAGCAACGGAAGGCTGAAACGCAGCATTTTTTTCATTAAGGTAGGATCAAACGCCCAACGAAGCTGATATTGGTTACGCAGATAGTAAATGGCCAGCGGAAACGCGACCAAGGCGGCGATCCACTCCCCCCAAGCTCTGGCCCGCCAATCAGCGCCCATCCGGAGTATAAATAATATAGCTAGGCCATACGATAGTATATTCCCCGCCAACCCCCAAATGCCGAAGGGGAGCGCTCGGTTCGTAATCTGCCACAGATGATGCAAAACTATTGCGCTAAATCGGAAGTACACCAGAAGCACAATCAAAAACAGCCATTGCCATGCAATGCCATAAAAGGTATCGAAAAATGGCCACAACAAAAGGACAAGCAAGGCATAAGGCACAAGCATAATCGTCGAAAACACAATTGCACTACTAAGGTACGGCGAGAACTTCTGGGGTGCTTCTACGTACTCCCGCTTCAAGGCCATGTTCAGTTCTAGCCGGAACGCGTTGCCAGCGAACATACTCACAATGGTGAATATCGTGAACAGGCCATAGTCCGCCGGCGTCAGATAGCGAGTGAGGACAGGCATCGCCATAATAGGCACAATCGCCGACAAGACATTGAAGATCAGATAAATCGATACGCTTCTAAAGTACACGCGTGTCCCTTTAGCCTTACCTGGCCGGGCCGGAGTATGCGACCAGAAAGCGCTCAAATTCGGCGCAATAGCTGCCATCGGTAGGGACATGGATGTATTCATCAATGAACGCCCGCACGAATTCGACCGGAATAGGCGGTGTTTCGCCTTGCACGCTTGCGGCGATTGCCGCCAGCAGCTCGCCTGGCGTGCGAGCGAACCCCAGTACACGGGAAACATTCTCGCGGTCCGACGGATACATGACTAAGTCGCCGCAATCCATACACTCACCCCATGCTGGACTCACCGAATTGGCCCGCGCCATCACAGCTTCCACCAACGATAGCGAGTTGTAGTTTATGACCAAGCGCGACTTGGGAAGCACATCGAAAAGATTCAGCTCATGGTCACAACGTGCGGCGCTATGCAGGTTCATTTTGGCCATCATCTTATGAACGGCTACCGTGTCGCCTACATCTTTCGTCTTAATCACGAATTCCACCCCTGCGCCCCCATGCACCACTGCGGCCTCGCAAAATAGCTGCAGAACCTCCTTGAATGTGCTGTCGGCGTAGTACCCTTCAGTAAAAGTCAGTAACGTAATCAAGGGCCGATCATTGATCGGCAACGAAGTATCTACGTCCTGCCATGCATCGTAGCGAGGGAGCCCAGTAATTGTTATTTGGTCCGGCCGGCAGATTGTGCCCACGGCCATCGTGACGTCTCGAGTAGAACGCCCCGCGACCGCGATCGCCGAGCCCTCAAACCTGTATTCGGATTCGCGATACCAACGAATCACCTCCGTACACACCTTTGGAATAATGGGGTGCTCTCGAGAAAGCACTAGAAACGGAATCGCTAGTTCCTTAGCGACCTGTTTAAAACCATTGTCCTGCCAATAGTCAAAATTGGCCGATAAAATCGCGTTCACAGGCCGTTTTCGGCTGACTAGGCGGACGAGGTGACGCGCATACGCGACGCTCTGGCGCAACGCACGGGGGTTATCGGCAACGTGGCGTTGATAGAAGGTCTGTATCTGCATAGAAGCGGGCGTCCATACCATCTGGAAGCGCGTGAATCCCCCCATCACCATCGGATAGTTAAAAGACGAACGCTTACGCAACTCAGCCACATCCTTCACAAAGGACTCTCGGGACAAACATAGAACCGTCCTGTCCTTGTCCATCCGCCCCCAATCGATGCTCAGATAACTCAAATACGCGGCGACTCTGGGGCCGCCCAGCCTTACCATCGTTGACGACAGCCACGGCCACAGGTGCGACATAGCGCCATAACGCAAGGAATGCAGAATTTTCTTCATTCTTATCTTTAACGATCGCCACGCGGGAACGCGTCGCGAATAATGTCTATGGGGCGGTACATCCACCGGCGATGCACATGACGGGGTATAGCTGATCCCTGCACGTTGGCACCTCCCAATTCATGCAGTGCCTCCCACTCGCGACGCGCGACCATCGCCAGTACATCGTCCTCGCCGCTCTCATCTGCGGCGTAGGTCGCATCGTCGGCAGGAATAACGCCATTGCGGAACATGTCTATCAGGCGACCCGCGTCGGCACCCTCTCGATACTCGTACCTAGTCGCGGTGACGCTACGCACGTACTCCACATACTGCGGCACGCGATAGGCCATGGTATATGCGAAACGTAAAGTCTGGCGCGCGATGCGCACGCTAGTCAGGGTGTCCGAGGCTGGGGTCAACGTCAAGCCTTGCAATGCATCGGGCGACATGGCGTCGCTTTGAAAGCCTGCCTGCTGATAAATTGACGGACCCATCGCGATGACCTGCTTGCCCAAGATCCCGCCCTCCAGGGCGGCAGATCCCCCCGCGACTACGAGCGCGTCGCACCTCTCAATTAAACCCAGAGTGCTTGCCGTATCGGTACTTGCGATGCAGTGCACCCCACGGCGAGCCGCCCAGTCCGTGTAATAGCGCTCCGCCTTACTACCATCGGCAGTTCCAATGCGCTCACCCCAATTGGGATGACAGCGCAATACCAGTTCAGACGGCTTCAGATTAAAGCGGTCAATCAGAGCATCATAGGCCGCTGTCTGCTCCGGCCACACAGAAGCCCAATCGGGGTGACCCCAGATCTCATTGCGGCTGCCGGGTACCAGCAAGACACGCCGGGCAGAATCCGCCTGCGGCCATTCCACGGTCCGGGCAGAGACGTTGTAAGCGCGCCATTCCTTGTCGTTGCGGCGTAAGAACCGCGCAGCAACATGGCGTGTAGCGCGTAGCGCTTGGTCGCGCGTAAGTGGACGCATGCGCCATTGCGTCATCATCCTATCCACGCCATTCAATCCAAGGCAATTCTCATTCGGCAACAACTGCACGCCATCGCCAAACCACGTGCGTTCCAGGCTGACAAAAGGGATTCCGGCACTACGCGCCGCTTCCATGACACCGCGGGTCGCGTCCATGCGTCCATTAAAGAGGCACACGGCTTCCAGGCGTTCCCGTTCAATCCAGCGCAACGCAGCAGAGTAGGCCTTCTGCGTACCAGCCGCCAAACTGCGCACGATCGCGTGGAACGCCGGACTTTGGAAATCGGAGTCCGATTCGAAGCGCCCTAACGTGCTCGCACTGGACAGGCACCCTTCGTAGGCTCCCTCCGAAACCGGCACTGTATCGTCTGCGAGAGAGCCGATCGAACAGCAGTCGCGAGCCGAAAAGGAACGGATATTGCCCGCGCGGCAACGCAGGCAGTGCACCCAGCCGCTACGCTCTGGATGGAGCGCCTTCGGGTAGCAGCCGCTCAAATCGCCATCGCAAGCTAGAAACGACACAGAGTGACCCGCATCGCGTGTGATACCGGCCAAATAGTAAAGATGCTCTACGTGCGGACGCCAACTGTAGATGCTCGCATAACCAATACGCATAAGTCCGAGGCTCAATCAGTCCTGCGGTGCCACATCGACCAAACTCCAATTCACCGGAGTTCCGAACTGCACGTCTCGCGTGACTCGCCTCCCGATCACGGCCTCTGTGTGCTTGGGCGCTAATCCAAAGCCCGGCCGTACGCTGCGGATCGCCGCCGCCGAAATAACATCACCGGCCTTCAGATTCTGCACAAAATATAGCGAACGGCGAAACTTGGCGTTGCCCTGCTCACTGGATTTGCGCCCATATTCGACTCGGCCAATGGCCTCCCATGCCGTTCGCGCACCGTGGCAGAGCTGCGTCATTTCCACCGGTTCGAGCGAGAAACTGTCGTCAGGCCCGCCTGCGCTGCGGTCCAGCGTGAAATGCTTCTCAATAATGGCTGCGCCCAGCGCCACGCTTGCGATGGCAGTGGTGTTGTCCAGTGTGTGATCGGACAGGCCCGTCACCAGCCCGAACCGTTGCATCATGTCCGGAATGGTATGCAAATTATAGTCGGCGGCCGGTGCGGGATAGCCACTGACACAGTGAAGGATCGCCAACTCCTCGCAGCCGCCCGCACGCGCCGCATCAATGGCCTCCTGGATCTCCTGCGCGTCGGCCAGCCCGGTTGAAATGATCATGGGCTTTTTTGTACTGGCCACATACTTGATCAGCGGCAGGTCGATTGCCTCGAACGATGCGATTTTATATGCAGGCGCATCCAGGTCTTCCAGCAAATCGACGGCGGTACTGTCGAACGGCGAACTGAAAATGCTGATGCCTAGTTTGCGCGCATGGGCGAACAGGGGCGCATGCCATTCCCACGGCATGTGCGCTTCTTCATACAGGTCGTATAGCCTGCGGCCGTCCCATAGACCGCCGTGAATCAGAAAATCATCGGTGTCACAGTCCAGCGTAATGGTGTCTGGCCGGTATGTCTGCAGCTTCACCGCGTCCGCGCCGGCCTTGTGCGCTTCCTCGACGATACGTAGTGCTATGTCGAGCTGCCCGTTGTGGTTGGCGGAAAGCTCGGCGATCACATACGGAGGTGCATCGGCGGCGATGCGCCGTCCGGCAATGTGCAGGCTCGGTGTACTAGACATAGCATTTACTCTGAAAACTTCACAACAATTCACGCTGGCCTTGATCTGATCAAGCCCGGCATGCGCGTTAGCGGAGGAACCCGGCGCTAGATCAGTTCAGTCGTTTGAACCCGCCATGGCAAACCGGACCATTTAGTAATCCCATCACATCTCGGCCGTCCTCGCATTCCTTCACAAGCGCGAAAACCGGATCAAGCGCTGCGAAATACCCTTCGACGATCTCCGGGGTATGCTCTGTGCAGGTATACACGCTGTTGCCCGCGAGATAGCCCTTTGCAAGCATTTCCTGAGTCACCAGCGTCTTGTAGGCCAGCGCATTGGGACTCTGAAATGTATAGCCCGTCAGGGCCGGCAGACCCCATTGGTCGATCTTCAAGCGATGCTTGTCGGCCAGTTTCTGCCAACTCTCGCGGATACCCAGGCCGATTTTGGTTAACGTCTCCCAAGACTTGGTCCGCTCCATCACTTCAAGCGTCTTGAGCGCTGCGGCGGGGCCGATACGCTCCGTCCAGAACGTGCTGCTGATAAAGGTGGACTGAGCAGCCTCCATGATCTCGCGGCGGCCGATTGTCGCGGTAATCGCGTAGCCGTTGCCCAGCGTCTTGCCGAATATAGCCATGTCGGGCTCAACCCCATACATCTTGTGCAATCCGCCAAACGTTTGCCGGAAGCCCGAGGTACATTCGTCGAAAATCAGCACAATACCGCGATCAGTGGCCAGCTTGCGAACCTTCTGAAGGAAGTTGTCCTCCGGGCCCTTATTACGCACGACTTCCATCTTGATGACACCGATATCGTGGGCGCTTACCAATGCTTCAAGCTCGGCGTAGTTATTGTAGGTGAAAGGGAATACTGTTCCGCGCAGGTTCTGCGGTACACCATTTGGTTCCAAGCCTGGCAGCAAATGGCCCGCAAGATTCTCATTTTCGCCCAGGTTCGCCGACAGGTACCAATCGTGCCAGCCGTGGTAGCCGCAAACCGCAACCTTGTCGCGGCCGGACGCCGCACGTGCGATGCGAATGGCGATCGCGTTGGCTTCACCACCCGACCGGGCAAATCGCGCCATGTCGGCCCAAGGATGCATTTCGATCAGCTTCTCGGCCAGGTAAACTTCTTCGGGGCAATTCAGGGTCGTCATGTTTCCAAGCTCAACCACTTGGCGCACCACCATGTCGACTTCGTGATTACCATAGCCCAGACTGTTTGTGCCCACGCCCATTAACGACATGTCAACGTACTCGTTACCGTCCAGATCCCACACCCGGCAGCCCTTCGCCTTGCTGAAATACGCCGGCCACTGATCTGGCAGCATCATTTCTGCCCGTTTGGACAAGAGCATGTTCCCTCCCGGGATGATCTGCTTGGCGCGCTTCCAAAGTTTTTGACCGGTGCCCATATTGGCTCCCTCGTTTCGGATAAGTTGTTTGTTGGCAGAAAACAATTGCGGCCGAGTGCGCTGTAAATCCAGCACTTGCTGCCACGTAAAATGAATCTCTGGCGCGAAATGCGCGAACACTTGGGAAATCACGTCAAAGTCGGCGGGTTCGTCTACCGTCCAACGCAATCCCGAAAGATTTTCTTCGCCCTGAGCACTAGCCTGACTAAAGCGATTTGATACTCGCAAATAAGGAGTGACATGCTCGCGGTCAAATGGCTCCGATGCGTCCTTAGCTGCCCGCTCCAGCACGGCAAAGCTGAAAACTTCGATATCTAGACCATCCGGATAGGTCGGAGGATTCACATTCGAGAAGTAATCTACTCCTGCTGCCTTGTACTCCCGGATCATCTGATCGACTAAAGCAGGATCCATCAACGGGCAATCACCCGTGATCCGAACCACAGTCGTGGCCAAACTTGCCCGTGCGGTCTGATAGTAGCGATCCAATACATCCTCTTCGCTTCCCTGATGGCATTGGTACCCCAAAGCTCGAACATGGCTAACCAACGGGTCGTTCTGTCTAGTGTTCGAGGTTGCAACGACAATTTCATCGATCTCCTGTGAGTGCGACAAGCGTGCCAGCAGCAACTCGATCATCGGCGTGCCGCCAATGAGTTTCATGACTTTGTTGGGCAGGCGCGTAGAGCCCATGCGCGCCTGCACAATCGCTACGATCTTCATAGTGAAGTCCACCGAGCGGGGTTGAGCAAATCGGTATCTACGGGCGTCGGCCAGGATGGTAGATCCCGTAATGGCGTATGTGAAACATCCAGAATGCCGCGCAGCTGCTCCACGCTGTCCACACCGACCACAACCTTATCTACTGCCGATGCAGCCAAGGCAAAGCGCAAGCAAGCGTCCATAGGCAGCAGGCCCTCGGCACGCAGCCAGCGCTCCCATTCCTGCCATACGCCACCCCAGCGGTCGAATTTTGCGGGCCGGCACTCACGCGGTATCAGGAGCAGACCTTGCAGAAAAACAGACCGTACGTGCAACTCAATACCAGCAGTCTTCAGGCGATCCGCCCAGCCCGTCTCGAGCATGCGTTGATCCAGCAAGTTAAATGGCGCTTGCACCATGTCTATATCCAGGGCCTGCAACAAGGTCGCAAGCTCTTGCGGCGCATAGATCGAAACGCCAATTTTCTCCACGACGCCATCTTGCTTCAGTCTGCGAAGCGCATACGCCAGCGCAGGGCCGTGGGGACCTAGCAACTGCTCGGGCCTATGCAACAGGAGTCCATACAACGCGCCGACGCGCAAACGCTGCAATGAACCGTCGACCTGGTTGCGCACCCACTCGCCGCAATCCCCGCAATTGTCGGGAACCGCGGGCAGCTTGCTGATAATTCGCCAGCCTGCCACCCCCGCCTCCCCCAGCGCCAACTCGCTGTCGCCATAGGCGACAGCCGTGTCCAACGTATCGACCCCCGCCGACCTGGCCTCCGCCAGAATGCGCTCGACTGCTTCCGGCGCGACACGTCCGGTCTGATTAGCAATGCCGTAGGCCAAGCCGAACTGCGCAGTTCCCAATGCTAAACGCTGATTCATCGCAGATCCCCCGCTCAGTTGCCCAGCGCCTCACGCAACACGTCAACAACGCGGTCTTGCTCGGACTCCTGCAAAGTCGCGTACATCGGCAAACTAATCGCTTCCGTGTAATAGCGCTCGGCTTCGGGAAAATCGCCTGCCTGAAAGCCCATGGAGGCATAGTACGGCTGTAGATGCACAGGGATGTAATGCAGATTGACGCCAATGCCTTTCTCACGCATCTCGTCAAAGACTTGCCGATGCGTACGGCGGATCTTGTCCAACTGCACACGGACAACATAGAGATGCAGGCCGGAGTATGTATCCGGGTGCTGCCATGGCACGGTCACGGCGCAATTCGCAAGCAAAGCGTCATATCGGCGCGCAAGCACATGGCGCCGAGAAACAAATTCGTCCAGACGATCCATCTGGCTTACACCCAATGCAGCCTGCAATTCCGTCATGCGGTAGTTGTAGCCCAGCATGATTTGCTGGTAATACCAGCCGCCATCCGGCTCGTGCGTCATTTTCGCGGGATCCCGCGTAATGCCATGGCTGCGCAAAAGCGCCATGCGCTCGGCCAACCCGTCGTTATTGGTCATCGCAATGCCCCCCTCAGCTGTCGTGATGATCTTGACAGGATGGAAGCTGAACACCGTGATATCGCTGTACTCGCATGCCCCGATCGGCCGGTCCCGGTAACGTCCGCCCACTCCATGGGACGCGTCTTCGATAATCCTGAAGCCGTAGCGCTGGCCCAACGCGTGGATCACTCGCATATCACAGGCCTGCCCCGTTAGGTGCACCGGCACCACGACCTTCGGCAATTTCCCTTCCCGTTCGGCCTGCTCAAGCTTGCGTTCCAGCGCAACTGGACACAGATTGTACGTCCGCGAATCAACATCCACGAAATCAACCTGGGCGCCGCAATACAGGCCGCAATTGGCTGATGCCACAAACGTGACCGTGGAGGTCCAAAGCCAATCACCTGGCCCCAAATCTAGTGCCAGACATGCGATATGCAGCGCCGATGTCGCACTATTGACGGCCAGCGCGTGTGCGGTACCACAATAGTCCGCCAGAAGCCTTTCGAACTTCGGCACTGCAGGACCTTGCGTCAGGTAATCCGATTGCAGAACCTGCACGACGGCGTCGATATCCGCCTGATTGATATGTTGGCGGCCATACGGGATGGATTGCATCAGATGACTCCGATCTTTTCACGATTCTTGTCGATCCAGTCCTGCAGATCTTCGTCCCGCATCCACTCGCTATTATTGTCGCTGGCATAAACGAAACCCTCAACCACCTTCTTCCCAGTCTTGATGCGCTTCTGACAAGTTGCCCATTCGTTGATCGTTGGCAATATCTTGAAATGCTCAGGATACTCGTACGTGTAGTGTGCGTCCTCGGCGCTAATCATCTGCTCGTGCAACTTCTCGCCAGGTCGGATTCCGATAACCTCCTGCTTCGCGTTAGGGGCAACGACCCGCGCCAGGTCCGAGACCTTCATGGACGGAATCTTTTTGACGTAGATCTCGCCGCCTTCCATGTCTTCGAAGGCATGCCAGACAAGTTCCACTCCCTCTTCCAGCGAGATCATGAAACGTGTCATCCGCGGGTCGGTGATCGGCAGCACGCCCTTGTCCTTGATGGACATAAAGAACGGAATGACGGAACCACGCGACCCCATAACATTGCCGTAGCGAACGACAGCAAATCGTGTGTTGTGTCCGCCTGAGTACGAGTTGCCCGCAACGAACAATTTATCCGATGCAAGTTTGGTCGCGCCGTACAGATTTATAGGGCTACTCGCCTTGTCGGTGGAAAGGGCCACAACCCGTTTGATACCCTTATCGATACATGCATCAATCAAGTTCATGGCCCCAATGACATTGGTCTTCACGCACTCGAACGGGTTGTATTCAGCAGTCGGAACAATCTTGGTCGCTGCAGCGTGTACAACGTAGTCCACACCGTCCAGCGCGCGGTAAAGCCGATCCTTGTCACGCACGTCACCAATGAAGAAGCGGATGCGATCATCCTTCTGATACTTCTTCGCCATATCCCACTGCTTCATCTCGTCCCGCGAGAAGACAATGATCTTCTTCGGGTTGTACTTAGCCAGGGTCATCGGAACGAAGGTATTGCCGAATGACCCCGTGCCGCCCGTAACTAGTATGGTTTTATTTTCAAACATTTTATTAAACCCCGTTGATTTCAATCATTTCCAAATAGGTCGCGGGTATATACCTTCGACTCAACGTCGACCAACTTGGGACTCATCCTATTGGCGACAATTACGTCCGAACGTCGCTTGAATTCATCCAAATCTCGTATCACGCTAGAATGGAAAAACTCATTCTCGATCAAAGCGGGCTCATACACGATAATTTCCACGCCCTTGGCCTTGATGCGTTTCATAATTCCCTGAACACTAGACGCACGAAAATTATCCGAACCACTTTTCATGATCAGGCGATAGATACCCACGATTCGCGGCTTGCGCGCCAAGATGCTATTAGCGATGTAATCCTTGCGTGTCGTGTTGGACTCGACAATCGCATGGATCAAATTCTGTGGAACATCACGGTAGTTAGCAAGCAGCTGCTTGGTGTCCTTGGGCAAGCAGTAGCCGCCGTAGCCAAAAGACGGATTGTTATAGTGATTGCCGATGCGCGGATCCTGGCCCACCCCTTCGATGATCTGGCGTGAATCCAAACCATGTGTAGCTGCGTAGGTGTCGAGCTCGTTGAAGTACGCTACCCTCATCGCCAGAAACGTATTCGAGAACAGTTTTACGGCTTCCGCTTCCGTCGAATTGGTGTAGAGGATAGGGATGTCTTTTTTCAACGCCCCTTCTTTGAGTAAATTTGCAAATATCTCGGCGCGTGCCGATTGCTCACCGACAATAATTCGCGACGGATAGAGATTGTCGTATAAGGCCTTGCCTTCCCGCAAAAACTCTGGCGAAAAGAACAAGTTACGGCAACCCAGTGCGCTGCGCGTTTTCTCAGTGTACCCGACAGGAACAGTGGACTTTATAACAATGACCGCCTCCGGATTCAGCGTCATGACATCTTTGATGACCGCTTCAACGCTTCGAGTATCAAAGTGATTCGACTCTGGATCATAGTCAGTCGGCGTCGCCACAATTACAAAGTCCGCGCCCAGATAGGCGTCCGCCTTATCCAAGGTCGCCCGTAGATTAAGGCTTTTGGTCTTCAGGTAGTGTTCGAGTTCGGCGTCCACAATTGGAGATTCCTGCCGGTTCAGCATATCCACTTTCGAAGCCACCACGTCGAGGGCCACGACTTCATGGTGTTGGGCCAGCAGTACTGCATTGGACAGGCCAACATACCCGCTGCCCGCGATGGCAATTTTCATTCATTGGCTCCATTCATTTTTGACACTTCTTTCTTCAGAGCCTCGATCTCTATACGGATAGCCTCGTACTCTTGCATCTTTTTCTTGAGGAAGCGTGTAGTAAGCGCAGCCTTTTCAGAAATACCGGCAGGCGTCAGCAGATATACATAGCCGAACTTATTTTTACTATGGCTGAAATTCTGCATCTTCACCAAACCCTTTTCCATCAAGGCCTTGATGCAATAATTGACACCACCCAAGCTGATTCCGAGCTGTTTCGCAAGCTCGCGTTGGGTAATGTCCGGATTCTCTTCCAAACACTTCATCACTCTAAAATTCGTGTCTTCCTGAGATTTGAGCCGGTGATCGATCATATACAAGCTAGAAGCGGAGTGAAAAGGAGGGGACCGACTCGTTTGCCGTTGCTCTTCCCAAATACAGAAAAGGCATTCGTTCAAATCATGAACAAACTGAACGTGCCTATCTAGAATAAACTAAAGACACCCCCTCATATGAGTAACCACTTGTCGCGCAACGTTCGCAAATCTTGTGCGAGGCCAATCTTGAAGAAGACGGGCCAGCAAGCGCGCAAGAGTATGCTCCCCAATTCGAGCATTACACAACACTCCAATTGTAACATTCGCAAGACATCCTTCGGAGGTGAAGGGAACAAACTTGATCGTAAAAATTCCATTGCGCGCACAGTGCCGAGCTAATAAACCCTCGTCCCTAAGACCCCGCACAACAAAAGTTTGGGGATTTCTGTACACAGTTTTGCACTTGACGCCCCCCCCCCCAGAGCGTCTGGCACTGCATTTCGCGAGCGTTAAAGCAGGCTTGAGCCACTCAGCGTGCCCCCCCGGCAAGCCGAACTGCCTGAACCCCAGCACGTCCCTGATTCACCACCTGACATTCAGGCATTTTCAACCCGGTCACGATCTGCACCTTCTCCTCCACCGCCGTATACGCGTTGTAGCGATAGTCGTACCCCCCTCCGGCACGCTTCAGGATCCGAGTGTCCATGTCGGTGAAGCCCTCCTCGCCGCTGTCTTTAGGAACACCGAAGTCGCGTTTGTAGCGCCCCTTGGGCTTGCCGTTCTTATTGCACGGTTTGCGCTCATCATCCCTGCTGCGCCCGCGTGCTGCATCGGCCTCTTGCTGAGGTTTCTCCTGCCGTAGCTTGTCGAGACGGTCTTCCCGGCGCTTGATCTCCCCGGGCAAGGCTACCCTCGGGGCCGCTCTTCTCCAGATCTTCGGCCGCCTTGGCACTGCAGCTTGGCGGCCAGCTTACGCGAGCTGATGGTGCCCGTCGCATGGCCGTAGATCCGCACCTTTGCCATCATGACCAGGTGAAGGGGCTGGTTGCGTGGCCCGCCCGTGACGTATCGCGCGTGGAATGCGCCCATCAGATCCAAGCTCACGACGCTATCGCTGGTGAAGTACGCCAGGTACCTTTCAGACAGCCAGTCTTGCAGGGCGTCTGGCAGCAGTCGTTGTTGCGGCGCGTAAGGCCGGCAATTTTTGGGCACGCCTGTAATTTGCCAGGTCTTTACGCTCTCGACATCCTTCTGTCGCACAGACTCTTAGCCGTTGGCGCTGCTGGCGCCCTCCCGCAAGCCCTGGTGCTTGGTCCTAAACCGCCACCGCGAAAGAACGGTAAAATCCGGTTCACCTGGGGCACCTATTCCAATGGTCAATACAATGAATCCGAAATTGAAAGCACTGCTTGACGCCTATCCAGTGCCCCATGACATTGCTACCGAATGTGAAAACCTGAAGCTTTCCCAGCAACGGGCACTTGCCAATTTTTTACAGTATGAGGTACATGGGGGTGACGGCTTCGCCCTGCGCAATAGGTTCGAAATGGACTTCTATCAGTTCAACCATTCGTTAAATGCTCTTGCCGCAAAAATATTGGCACTACGGCATCCTGTCCCCGACCAAGCTCCCTCTTCGGCTATTTTTGGAACGCTTGGCAAACTTGATGACCAAATCACGTTGCTACGCAACCACGGCTATCTTGTCTCCGATCATAGCCTTCCAGCTCAAACGCAGGGGGCGATCAGAGACGAGATCGCTAAGTTTTCGTTCTATGAGAAGAAGCCGGGCTCGGCCTTGCGGAGTGGTGAAGAACTGTATCGTCTCGGCTCAATGGGAGAGGAGACAGAAAGTGGCACGTTTTGGCTGAAAGATTTGAATGAAGCGACGCACAACCCGCTACTTTCTAGCCTCGCATTTGATCCCTATATATTGTCGATGGTGACCAACTATTTTGGTTGTACGCCGGTGCATGTGCAAACAAACATCTGGCTATCTTTCGCTGGCAAAGGCGATAAAAGCCAATTATCAGCAAGTGCCCAACTGTACCACCAAGATAAAGAGTTTACCAAGTTCCTCAAGGTGTTCATCTACCTAACTGATGTTCGTGAGAGCAACGGTCCGCATTGCTATGTGGATGGTAGCCATATTGACGAGTTGTTTACTCGCGGAGTGCCCTTTTCAACGCGGCTGACTGATGAAAACGTGCTTGAATATTTTGATGCCCACCGTCTGAAGACGGTTACCGGGCCCGCCGGCACGATTATTTTTGGCGACACAAGTGCCGTCCATAAAGGATTGCCGGTCAAGAGCGGCTATCGCTGCATGTTGCAATTCGAGTATGCCGCATCTCTATATATGTCGCCTATTGAGCCGTTCGAAGACCTTTCGCCGGCGCAATACGAGGCAATAGCCCAACTGGGAGCGCCAGCGCGTCTACTGCAGAACTACGACAGTCTCGCGCGCAATCGTTATAAGGCGACTTTCGATCAAGCCAAGCCTGCCACGTTGTTGGACCGAATTCGGTCGCGTATTGTGCAACAAGTCATTTTGCCTTGGCGGTTGCGTCAACTGACTCGCGTTTAAGTCTATTAGATCGAGCCAAGAGGTTGGGATTCAGTCACCAACAGAACATCGACCTTGCTTGGCCTGAACCCAGCCGTGACAACTTCGACCTTGTTCGCGGTGAAGAAGATGGCGCGCCGTTAAGCGGGGCACCTGCAATACGACCACAAATAGCACGAGTGCGCCTACCACCCCAAAAAAGGCCTCTAAGGTCGTCTCTGCATCCCTACCCGCTCGGCAAATTGAACCATATCCACCTGCGTGCGCAAAAATTGAGAAAATGCATCTATACCAAAATCAGTTAAGTGCTGGTTGTCCCAATATATAGGCATCTGGTAAGAATTATCTTTCCAAAGCGCACATTCCTGACCTTTGCAGTAAAACGGACTCGTGTCTGCGAATGCGACTCCATGACGATCTGCCATCAGCCTCGCCTGATCAGCGATCGCAACATAGTCCCAGCCCACCATGCTTGGATCGAGCTTGCCCACCGACCGAGGCACCGGCGACCCTTTGGGAAGCGACCTGAGAAAACTGCCCACCGGCTGCGCAAACACGGCAGATACTCCCAGCAGAATGACGTTGGGACTCACTTTCCGCGCCATATCCAGGCCTGCTTCGACCTCGGCCCAATCGGACGGCCGATACCTGAATGCCAGAATCACACCATCAATCTGAACCACGCTTCGAACCCGCCCTAGCAGATCGGCAGAGCCAGTAAAGCACCCGACAGCATCGCCCTCACGATGCCAGTCACTGGGCGGACAGCCGGACTGGTGCAACATCAGGAAATTCTGGCCAGGGTAGGCACGCCGCAATGTCCACAAAGTGTCACGCCCGATACTATCGCCCAATACCAGCACATTGTGAGATTTGGCGTGCCCGACAAGGCAATCATAGAGACGGGAGGCTGTATTGCCCTCGTCATAGCTGCAGGTGTAGTCAGCAAACGTCTTCGCGTCATAGGGGCCCGAATTTCCGTTATAGTTCAGATTCAAGTTCTTCTGGTAGTAATCGCCCGATGCTTGAATAGTAGCGATCGCGTCCGCACGCCTCACGTCATACATAGCGCTGAGGGCTCTATCGACTGCAACCACCCTTAACGGTTTGAAGAACTCGCCGTTCGCAACCGTCGTTAGGACGGCCATCGTGGCAATTGCCGCCGCCGCAGCAGCATACACGGTCCGACGCATAGGAAAGAGAACCTTCCGCCGAACGGGTGCTTCAACCAGAAAGTACGATGTTGTGGCAAGCAAAAAGGTGGCTCCAAGCGCGCCCCCCATTACTTTCGATCCTGCGGCGGGATTCATCACCTTTACAAATACCATAATCGGCCAATGCCAGAGATACAGTGCATAGGAAATCAATCCGACGCCAACGAGAATCCTTGATTTCAGAAGCGGAGATATGACACGCCCTTGACCTGAAGCCGCAATGATCAGCGCCGCCCCGACCGTAGGTAGAACAGCAGAAACGCCAGGGAATGGCGTGGTTGGCGTATAGACCAAAACCGCGGTCAGGACCATACCGCTCCCGGCGAACTCCAGGACATCAGCAACCGCGCGGCGAGGAGCCGGTAACTTGGCCAATGCCACGGATGCACCCAGTAGCAATTCCCAAAATCGGCCGAATGAATTGTAGAATGCAGCGTCCCTCTGATTTGCGTTGACCAGTGCCTCGGAAAAACCCAAAGAAATCAGCAGTAACACCAGGCACCCGGATAATAGCCATTGCTTTTTCAAATGGTTGGCCATTACCAGAAAAAACGGAAATATCAGGTAAAACTGTTCCTCGATAGACAAAGACCACATATGAAGCAGCGGGGTTAATTCTCCAGGGCCGTCAAAGTAGCCTACGCTTGAAAGGAAGTACCAGTTGGAAGCTAGGCCTAAAGATGCCAACAGGCTCTCGGTCAAATTGGCGAACTGCTTGTCGCTGAGGAGAATGAAACCCGCCGCGCCTGTCAGTAGAAGTACAGGCAGCAAGGGCGGCAGCAAGCGCCGAATTCTGCGCTCATAGAATGCCCTGAATGAGAACGTCCCTCCTAACATTTCCTCAGAAATGAGGGACACGATCAAATAGCCTGACAAGACGAAAAAAATATCAACGCCGACAAATCCGCCAGGAAAAGCACTGAATCCCGCATGAAAAAACAACACGGTCAGTACGGCGATGGCGCGTAAGCCATCAAGTTCACGTCTATAGGCAAACATCGTTATTGTGTAGTGGTTCTCTCAGGGCAGCGATTCTACATCGGCCTGCCCGAGAAATATTCATGCCAGGCGTGTCCACCGAGCCCAGGGGAACGCCGAACGCCTTGACGCAAGCGGCGCGCTAAGAGTGTGCGCGGCAGGAGTTTTTGGATTTCTACACACGCAGTTTTGCACTTGATGACGACCCAGAGCGTCGGCGCCGTATTTCGCGAGCGTTGAAGCGACTTTGAACTGGCACGCTCAGCGTGCCGCAAGCAGCAAGCCTAGCCCCGACTCGCTGCTTCGACCCTCTCTGGCCTGCAAGATTGCTCTCCGCGGCCAGCTTGCGCAAGCTGAAGGCACCTGGGCGTAGCCATAGATCCGCACCTTGGCCATCCTGGGTGAGAGGGCTGGTTGCGCGGCCCGCCCTTGGCTTGTCGCGCATGGCGCTCAGGTCCAGGCTGTCGACGCTGTCACTGATGAAGTGCGCTGAGAGCCCTTCGGACAGCCAGTCTTACGAGGTGTCTGGCAGTAGTTGTTGTTATTGCGGCTCGTAAAGCAGGCAATTTTCGGGCATGCCTGTAATTTGCCAAGCCTTTGTGTTCTCGACCTTTTTCGGCCGGGCAGACTCCTAGGTTCCAGCGAAACCTCACAAAGCAACAGTCAGATACAGCTGCATTCCCTGCCCACGTCTACAATGCCCCATCCGTGCCGTTAAACGAAGATATGAACAATTCTCACAGCGTCCAGACACCCATAGGCAACGAATTCAGTCTTAGTGACATCATTACGTTTTTCAGAAACAACATAATCGTCATTTTTAGCTGTGGCGCTATTGGCTTGTTAGTGGGAGCCGTGCATATCTGGACTACTCCCAGGCAATACGAAACAGTCGGGCTAATAAAAAATGCGCTGACGACGTCATCGACAAATGCACGCAAGGACTCCTCGACACCCCAAGCCGCCGTTGAAGATACGTCTTTAACAATCGCCAGATTGCAGATACCGACAACATACCCTGAAGCAGTCATAAAGCAGTGTGAGGCTGAAAACGAAGGCGCCTTGAATCGCGAAGCGATGTTGAATATCGTCAGACCCACAGTCAACCGCCTGACTGCGGGAGCCATTGATTTGCGCGTTCGGCGTCAAGACCCGACCGTGGCCCAGCGCTGCGCGGAGGCCGTCTTCGAAATGGTGCGCCAACAGCAGACAGCCCTGAACGCCCCGGTTATCAAATCTCTTGAAGAACAGCGAGCCAACACGGTGGCCCGGATGGACAGCAACCAAGACATGATCAAAAAGATGGACTCTGCGCAGGAAAAGTCTGTCGTCTATTTGATTGCACGTGACGACATCTACGCACAGCGGGATCGGCTGAACTCGATCGAGAACGATATTGCCTTTATCAATCGTAATCCAACCACTTTGCTCGCGCCCTGGTATACATCGAATACACCCGTATTGCCGAAAGTTCGCATCACGCTGCTCGCCGGGCTGTTGGCTGGCCTGCTTGTCGGAGTGCTATACGCGTTGATTCGACAGATCGTTCGCGCAGGACGGCCCTAGGTATGATTCCTCGCTTGCCCGAATGGCGGGCACTTCCCTGCGTCGATCAATTTCGAGTCTTGATAAAGACGCTGTAATCAAGCTTGAACTGTGCATCGCGGAAAACGTTGAGCGATGCGTTATTTCCAGCGCGGACCTCTGCCACGACATGCGAGATTTCGGCGCTCCACTCAAACAGCCAATGGGTCGCCTCCCGAATGACCGCCCCGCCTAGGCCCTTTCCATGATTGCCCGGCGTAAGGTAAATGGAGATCATCGCCCGAGCGCCAGCCAAGTCAAATCGCACCACGGCGACCGGTTCCCCAACAATTTCGGCAATCAGCAGCACGCGGTCTTCATGGCGCAACGTAGCGTCGAACCATGACTGATGCGTGCTTAGGTCGATGGGCGCAGACGCATGGGAATGTTCGCGAGTTTCAGGTGCATTGCGCCATGCATAAATCCGCAAGCAATCATCCGGTCCTGCACGCCTCAAGGCAATGGAGGCAGGAAGCAATTGACGGATGAGTCGCTGGACCCCTCTACCATCTACCAGAGCGGCCGCTCGCCGGCTCAAGCCTCGCAGCAATGCCGGCTGGTGCAGGGCATACTTCACCAGGTTCACGCAGTCCGCGACCTGATCGGGCGACTCTGGCGACACCCCAAGCACCAGCCCATCCTGTTCCAGCTCACACAGCACAGGCACCTGATTTTCCGCCACCGCCACAGCGATTGCCGGCGCCCCCAAACAAAATCGCTCCCAATTGCTTGTGCCGCTCGCGCCAACCACAAGATCTGCCTTGGCGATCAGTTCCGCCATACGGGCAGACTGAATGTGCAGACGCACGTCCGGCCGAGATGCGCACAACGATTGCAGGCGGGCACGTTGCGGGTTACCTCCCCCGATAACCACATCGATGGAACATTCATCTGTGCGCGGCTCGAAGGCTTCCAAGAAGCGCCCGGTATAGTCGGCCTGATCCATGCCACCGAACGCTACCAAGATCTTGCTCACTTTTCCGTCGCGAACACGATTGCGGCGCCTCAGATCGTGAAACTCTGGCCTCAAAAGCGCGTAGCCTGGACCCAGTAATTGAATACAATGCGCCGGCACCCGCCCCTGATATCGATTCGGGTCACGAAAATAGTTCTGATCCAGCAACACGTCGCAATCATGATCGCGGTCGGCCAGATCATCAATAGCCATGAGGCCGCCAACCCAACGACGCAATGGCGTCTCCCATTCGGCGTCAAGTGCGTAATGATCGACAATGAGCCAGTCTGGACGGACCTGACTAAGCACCTGCGCGGAGGCATCCCGATCTTGCGCTTGCGTGACGCCGAGCCATTTGCCATAACCGCCCAGCTCCTCGCCAACCTCGTTCCCCACGTCGACAAGCCAATGCAGGATATACCCCTTGGCCTCGATCAGGTCTCCAAGATGGGATGGATGCCGTCGTACAAGAAAATGGACTTGTCCGCCCCGCTGAGCAATGCCGTCCGCCAGCGCAAGGCAGCGCATCATATGCCCCGCTCCAATCTGGGTCGAAGCATCGGCTCTAATGGCGATAACGGGAAACGGCCGGGGCATAGAAACCTATCGAGAGAATCACAGGAAAGACTACGGCTATTGTAGATGAGTTCGAATCTGCGCTGGGATGCCAATAAGAGTAGTGAGGCACTCAAGTGCTATAGCATGTACGAATTGTCTCCTTTCTACAACCGGCTCCGTACAGTGGGAAAGCCAGGAGATCGGGCTATGTTTTCCCCAACCTTTTTCCGCGTTTCCAACCTATGCAATATCAATCTATTCAGGCGCTTCGGGCCATTTCAGCATTAACTGTCGTAGTCTTCCATTCGCATTGGGCGTCATCATGGGCCTCCGATCGGCTATTTCGCATCCCCCTGGTTTCTGATTTCGGGTACATAGGAGTAGATCTATTCTTCTGCATATCCGGTTTCATCATTTGTCACGTCGTGTCGTCTACTCAGCATTTCAACGCCAGCCGGTTCCTGCTAAAACGCGTCTGGCGAATTGCACCGTTATATTGGACAATCCTGACAGTAATCCTGCTTTGGACGCTGATAACGCATCGCTACGCGACAGAAATCGGCACCTTGGGCGCTATCGGGATAGTCCAGAGCTTCCTGATATTCCCTATGGAGCCCTATCCACTGCTTTCACCTGGCTGGTCCCTAGAACATGAAGTGCTGTTTTACCTGCTCGCGGCGCTGATCGTGCCTTTTTTCGGCACGATGGGATTATTGGTGGCCTTGTCTTGTTTATGGGCGGCCGGCCTTTGGTGGACGAATTGGGATTATCATCTGTTTTCGTACGCACAAATCTATTTCGCAGCAGGTATCGCCGCGTACCGGTTGCGCAATGTACTTCCAGCCGCATCGGGGCTTGTTTGCCTATGTGTCCTGACAATTGCGCTGCTCCTAATCTACAACGTCATCGGACTGCCCGGCTGGCTGCGACACCCCCTTTTCGCCATCGGCTTCGGCTCGCTAATATCTTTTCTGGTCGCGGCGGAAAAAGCTGGCATGAAGTTTCCTTCGCCGTTGCTCAAGGTGGGGGATGCGTCCTATTCACTTTACCTCGTGCATGCGCCCGTATTTGTGGAACTATCCGTGATTGGTCATCGTTTGGGCATGCCCGTCGAAATTTGGCGTTGGTTTTCGATTGCTGTCAGCATCTGCGTAGCATGGCTGGCATACCGCTGCGTCGAATTGCCCGCTCAGGCCCTGGGCAGACGATTGCCAGGATTAGGCCGCGATAAGCCGGTATCGGCCTGATATAACTTGCACGGCTTGGTGAGTTATGGAGTTTCTTAAAAATTGGGTTCATAATAAAAACAAGCAGCACCAGCAAGGAGACAGCCATGCGCATTGCCGATGCCCAGTGGATTCCTTCTACCCAGCACCAGACTTGGGACGCGTTGACAGATCCGGCCGTGCTGCAGCGATGCATCCCCGGCTGCGTGGAGGTGGTCAGGCTCAGCCCGACCGAGTACGCCGTCAAGCTCCGCGCCAAGGTCGCCGGAATCGACACCGACTACGACGGCGAGATCCTGATGTCCGATGTGGACCCTCACAACAGTTGTACGCTTGCCTTCGAAGGCAAGGGGCGCGCCGCCTGCCTGGCCATCGGGACCGCGCAGATCAACCTCAGCACGAAGGACGAGGGCACGCGGGTGGCCTACACCGTCGCCTGCATGGCCGGCGGCAAGCTGGCCGAATGCGGCGAAAGCCTGCTGCTGAAGGCGGGCGACAAGATCATCCAGAAGTTCTTCGCCGCCTTCATCGACCACATGTCGGGCCAGCCCCGGCTCGCGCCGCCCCCGCCGCCGCCCGAACCCGAGGCGCGCGGGCTGTCGAATTCGCGCTGGTCCTGGATTATGGTGATCCTGGTCATCGCGGTTTTCTGGGGCTACCACACGTTCTACAAGTGAAAACCCTGACTCGCCGGTGATATCCTCTGCGGCATGACGACGCCGCCCGACTCACCGCCTTCCCCTACGCCCCCAGCCCATTCGCGACGCGACCTCCTGATGGGGATGGCGGGGGTTTCCGCCACCGTCGTCCTGGCGGCCCTGGATTCCACCATCATCAGCACCACCCTGCCGCGGGTGGCCGAGGCGCTCGACGGCATGGCGCTGTATGCCTGGGTGGGAACGGGCTACCTGCTCGCCACCGCGGCGTCCATCCTGGTCTTCGGACGGCTGGGCGACATGTTCGGCCGCAAGCCCCTGATGCTGCTGTCGGTGCTTATCATCGCGCTGGGCTCCATCGCCTGCGGCCTGTCCCAGACCATGACCCAACTGATCGTGTTCCGCTCGCTGCAGGGCATCGGCGGCGGCATGATGATCGCGACGGCGTTCGCCGCGCCCGCCGACCTGTTCCCCGACGCGAAGCAGCGGGTGCGCTGGATGGCGCTGGTGTCGGCCGCCTTCGCCATGGCCAGCGGCATCGGCCCGGTCCTGGGCGGCGCCGCCACGCAGGCGCTGGGCTGGCGCGCGGCCTTCTTCATCGCGCCGGTCGCCGCCGCGGGCGCCTTTTTTCTGCTGGCGCGCTATTTCCCCCGCATCCGGCCCGTGCACGACGGCAGCCGCAAGATCGACTGGCTGGGGGCGATCCTGCTCGTCGTCGCCGTGGGCGCGCCGCTGGCCGCGCTGGAGCTGGCCTTTGCCGGCGGCGACCACGCGCACCCCCTGCTGGGCGCGCTGCTGGCCGCGATGGGGGTGGCGGCCATCGCCGTCCTGATTCCCATCGAGCGCCGCGTGCGCTCCCCCATTTTTCCGCTGCGCGTGCTGTCCGCCAAGGAATCGCGCCTGCTGAATATGGCGGCGATGATGGTGGGCGCGGTCATGTTCGTGCAGATTTTCTACAGCCCCCTGCTGCTGCAACAGGTACTGAACTACACGCCCAGCGAAGCCGGGCTGCTGCTGACGCCGCTGGTCGCCGCGATCTCGGTCGGCAGCATCATCAACGGCCGGCTGTTCCCCAAGCAGTCCGAGCCGCAGCGCCTGATGGTGTTCGGCGGCGGCCTGCTGGCCGCCGGATCGCTGATGGTGCTGCTGATCTCTCCGGGCACCTCCGCCTGGTGGATCCTGGCGGCGTTCTTCGTCAACGGCTGCGCGCTGGGCTTTCTTTTGCCCAATCTGACCCTTTTTATGCAGATGCTGAGCGAGCGGCGCGACGTGGGCGTGGCGTCCGCGCTGGTCCAGACCACGCGCGCCATCGGCAGCGCGCTGGGCACGGCGGTGGTCGGCATCGTTATTTCGCACAGCACGGTACTAAACGGAGTGCGTGCCGGATTGGTCCTGTGTATCGTCCTGTCGCTGACCTGTGCCCTGCTGGCGCACAGGGTCAAGATGAAAAACCTGGCCACGAGCCGGAAATAAGGCAAGCCCGGGACCGAACATGCGTGGACGCAATCTGCTGGACCTGCTGCTCCTGGCCGCCGTCTGGGGCGGCTCCTTCCTCTTCATGCGCGTGGCCGTCGCCGAATTCGGCCCCGTGGCGCTGATTGAACTGCGCGTGGGCCTGGCCGCGCTGTTCCTGCTGCCCGCCGCGTTGTGGCGCGGCAAGCTGCCGCTGATCGCGAAGCACTGGAAGGCTTTGTTGATGGTGGGCATGCTGAACGCGGCCGTGCCGTTCCTGCTGTACGCCTACGCCGCCCAATCCCTGGGCGCGGGGTTCCTGTCGGTCGCCAATGCCGTGACCCCGGTGTGGGGCGCCGTCATCGGCTGGCTGTGGCTCGGGGACAGGCTGGCCTGGGCGCGCTCGCTCGGCCTGATGATCGGCGTGGTGGGCATCGTCGTGCTCGTCTGGGACAAGCTGAATTTCAACGCCGGCGGCACGGGGCCCGCGGTGCTCGCCGCGGTCTCGGCGCCGGTGTTCTACGGCATCGCCGCCAATTGGACCAAGCGCTTCCTGACCGGCGTGGACGCCCTGGCCAATGCAACCGGCAGCATGGTGGGCGCGTCGCTCGCGCTGCTGCCGCTGGCGATCTGGTTCTGGCCCGAATCCCCCGCCTCCCTGCAAGCCTGGATAGCCACGATCCTGCTTGCCGTGGTGTGCACCGGCGCGGCCTACATCATCTTCTTCCGCCTGATCGCCAACGTCGGCCCCACCGGCGCCGTCAGCGTGACGTTCCTGGTGCCGATTTTCGGCGTGGTGTGGGGCGCGTGGTTCCTTGGCGAAAGCATCACGCCGTCGATCGCGGCGGGCGCCGCGATCATCCTGGCCGGCACGGCGCTGGCGCTCGGCCTGCTGAAGCGGCGCGCCTGAAGCGGCCCGGCTCAGTATTTGTCCGACGACCCCGTCAGCGCCACCCCGATCCGCAGCAGTGTGTAGGACACCGCGTCGACCCAGCGGCGCACCCATCCGCGGCGCTGGTATTCCAGCGGCCGGATGAAGCGCCCGCCGTCGCGGATGGCCGCCTCCAGCCGTTCCTGCAAGTCCCAGGAAAACGGCTGGTCGTCCACGACGACGTTGGCCTCGCGCGCCAGCAGCAGGCTGAAGGGATCCAGGTTGGACGAGCCCACGGTCACGACGTTATCGATGACGGCCACCTTCGCGTGCAGGTAGCTGGGCATGTATTCGTAGATCTCGATGCCGTCGCGCAGCAACTGGTCGTACAGCGAGCGCGTGGCGTGGTACTGCATGCGGTATTCCACCTTGCCCTGCAGCAGCAGGCGCACGCGCACCCCGCGCGCGGCGGCCTTCGCCAGCGCCCGGCGGAACTGGCGTCCCGGAAAGAAATACGCGTTGGCGATCAGGATGTCGCGGCGCGCCTGCGAAATGCCGTAGAGATAGGAGCGCTCGAACGTCTGGCGAAACCGCAGGTTGTCGCGCAGCACCAGCGCGGCCCGCAACTGGCCGCAAGGCGCGACGGAGGCATGGCGCGGCTTGAGCAGCCGCATGCGGTTCCAGTCCCGGGGATGGCGCCGCAGCCGCGCCCAGTTCAGCCTCACCCACAGCAGTTCCTGGGCATAGGCGGCCGAGGTAACCAGCGGCCCCCGCACCTGCACGGCGAAATCGTAGCGGGGGCCGGTTATGCCGTCCGCCGGGTCCCGGTCGTCGTAGTCATCGATGATGTTGATGCCGCCGATGAAGGCGATCTGCCCGTCGACGACGGTGACTTTGCGGTGCAGGCGCCGCAGGCGGCTGCGCGACGGGATGTAGCGGGCGAACCAGCGCGGTTCCGGGCGGAAGATCCGGCACTGCGCGCCGGCGTTGGTCAGCCGCGTGCGCAGCGCATCGACGTTCTCGGCGCTGCCGAAGCCGTCCAGCACGACGCGTACCTTGACCCCGCGCCGGGCCGCCGCCTCCAGGCAGTCCAGCACCCGCGAGCCGGTGCGGTCGGGCATGAAGATGTAGGTTTCCAGGTGCACGCTGACCTGGGCCGTGTCGATCGCGGCGCACAGCGCGGGGAAAAAGTCGGAACCGTTCTGCAGCAACCGGATGTCGTTGCCCAGCGTCCAATCCAGCTTGACCTGCTCGGCCCTCACGGCAGTTCCAGTTCAGCCAGCAAAGGAGAGTGGTCGGAAAGCCTTGCCCATTCCCGCCCGCGCAGCACGCGCGCGCTGCGCACCGCGAAGCCGCGCTGATAGATGCGGTCCAGGCGGAACCACGGGAACACGGCGGGAAAGGTGCGCGGCGGCGGCAGCAGCAGGCGCGAACTGCCGTCCATGCCCAACTGGTTGGTGCGCTCCATGACGGAAATGCCGCTGTTGGGCAGTCCGCGCAAGGCGTTGCTCAGGCGCCTGACCGAATCGCGCAGGCGCGGCAGTTCGCCGCCATGGCTGCGCGGGGCATGCGAGAACACTTCGTACAGGCCGAGCTGCTGCACGAACAGGGGCGCAAGACGGTCGCCCCAGTCGTTGAAATCGCCCGCCACCAGGATCGGCTCGCCGTCCGGCACCATGCGCCGGATGCGCTCGGTCAGCGCCAGGATCTGGCGGCCGCGGCTGCCGGCGAACAGGCCCAGGTGGACGACGAAACAATGCACCGCGCGCCCATCGAGTTCGATCCGCGCGTGCAGCAGCCCGCGCTGCTCGAGCCGGTGGTCGGAAATATCCTGGTTTTCGTGGCCGAGAATGGGAAAGCGCGACAACAGCGCATTCCCGTGGTCCGTCTCGCTGCGGATGGCGTTGCGGCCATAGGCCACATCCAGCCGAAGCGCGGCGGCAAGGGATTCGTGCTGGGCGTCGAGCAAGGATTTCTGCTCGTTGCGGCCCTGGACTTCCTGCAGGAAGACCAGGTCGGGACGCAGGCCGTAAAGGCCCAGGCGCAGTTCATTGAGGGAGTCGCGACGGCCTAACGCCGAACGGCCCTTGTGTATGTTGTAGCTGACGACACGAATGAGCGACATAGAGGAAATGGCGCCTCTCTAAGCAGGAAAACCGCCGGCCGCGCTCCAAGAGAGAGCCCCGGCCAGACACCGCCAACCCGGCGGCGTTTGCCAGATTACTCCAATTCAAAGACGCGTTCCCGCATTCGTGCCCGTTGCCCGCAAACCGGCGGACCGCCTCGCCATTCGAGGCCCCCCGCCGCCAGCAAGCAACCCCCCAAGCCGGGCCGCACGGATCCGGCTCCGCCGGTCCGTAGCGGCGCCCCCCTGGGGGGGAAGCGCCTCCGGCGCTTCGGGGGGGGGGAAAATAGCCTACTTCACTTCAACGTTGCGCAACCGGATGTGCAGTTCGCGCAGTTGCTTCTCGTCGACTTCCGACGGCGCCTGCGTCAGCAGGCATTGCGCGCGCTGGGTCTTCGGGAAGGCGATCACGTCGCGGATCGATTCGGCGCCGGTCATCATCGTCACGATGCGGTCCAGGCCGAAGGCGATGCCGCCGTGCGGAGGCGCGCCGTACTGCAGGGCGTCGAGCAGGAAGCCGAACTTCTCGCGGGCTTCCTCGGCGCCGATCTTCAGCGCGCGGAACACCTTGCTCTGCACTTCCTCGCGGTGGATACGGACCGAGCCGCCGCCGATTTCCCAACCGTTGAGCACCATGTCGTAAGCCTTGGCGAAGGCCTTGCTGGGATCGGATTCCAGGAAGTCCTCGTGGCCGTCCTTCGGGCTGGTGAAGGGATGGTGGGCGGCGGTGTAGCGGCCGTCTTCCTCGTCGTACTCGAACATCGGGAAGTCGACCACCCACAGCGGCTTCCAGCCGGCGGCGGACAGGCCGGTCTTCTTGCCGAATTCGCTGTGGCCGATCTTCACGCGCAGCGCGCCGATGGCGTCGTTGACGACCTTCTCGCGGTCGGCGCCGAAGAAGATGATGTCGCCGTCCTGCGCGCCGGTGCGCTTGACCAGTTCGGCCAGGGCGGCGTCATGCAGGTTCTTGACGATGGGCGATTGCAGGCCGTCGCGGCCCTTGGCCACGTCGTTGACCTTGATGTAGGCCAGGCCCTTGGCGCCGTAGATGCCGACGAACTGGGTGTAGCCGTCGATCTCGCTGCGCGACATCTCGGCGCCGCCCGGCACGCGCAGGGCGACCACGCGGCTGCCCGGTGCCGTGGCGGCGGCGGCGAACACCTTGAAGTCCACGTCGCGCATGACGTCGGTCATGTCGGTGAATTCCAGGTTCACGCGCAGGTCCGGCTTGTCGGAACCGTAGCGGCGCATGGCTTCGGTCCAGGGCATGATCGGGAACGGCGTGGGCAGTTCCACGTCCTGCACCACCTTGAACACGTGGCGGATCATGCTTTCGAAGATCTCGCGGATCTCGACTTCGTTCAGGAACGAGGTTTCGCAGTCGATCTGGGTGAATTCGGGCTGGCGGTCGGCGCGCAGGTCCTCGTCGCGGAAGCACTTGGTGATCTGGTAGTAGCGGTCGAAGCCCGACACCATCAGCATCTGCTTGAATAGCTGCGGCGATTGCGGCAGCGCGAAGAAGTGGCCGGCGTTCACGCGCGAGGGCACCAGGTAGTCGCGCGCGCCTTCGGGCGTGCTCTTGGTCAGCATCGGGGTTTCGATGTCGATGAAGCCCAACTGGTCCAGGAACTTGCGCACTTCGATGGACACGCGGTAGCGCAGCATCAGGTTGCGCTGCATCTGCGGACGGCGCAGGTCCAGCACGCGGTGCGTCAGGCGGGTGGTTTCCGACAGGTTGTCGTCGTCCAACTGGAACGGCGGCGTGACGGACGCGTTCAGGATCTCGACTTCCTTGCAGAGCACTTCGATTTCGCCCGAGGCCAGCTCGGCGTTGGCGGTGCCCGCCGGACGCTCGCGCACCAGGCCGGTGACGCGGATGCAGAATTCGTTGCGCAGGCGCTCCGCGGTGGCGAAGGCGGCGTTGTCCGGATCGAACACGATCTGCGCCAGGCCCGCGCGGTCGCGCAAGTCGATGAAGATGACCCCGCCGTGGTCGCGGCGGCGGTTCACCCAGCCGTACAGGGTGACGGTCTGGCCGAGATGGTCACGGCAAACCTGGCCGGTGTAGCAGGTACGCATGCGGGATGACTCCGTTTATGTGCTTGGTTGTAGCGTAAGGGTTACGAATCGGCGCGAGGCGGGTCTTGCACGCCGGGCGCCGGGACGGGCGGAACCGGCCGGCCCGCGGGCGCCGAGGCCTGGGCCGGGGCGACAACGCCCATGGAAACGATGTACTTCAGGGCCGCGTCCACGCTCATCTGCAGGTCGATGGCGTCGGCGCGAGGCATCATCAGGAAAAAACCCGACGTGGGATTCGGCGTCGTCGGCACGTACACGCTGATGTGGTCGCTGGCCAGCAGGTCGGCCACTTCGCCGCTGGGCGTGCCGGTGACGAATGCGATGGTCCAGCTACCGGCGCGCGGATACTGCACCAGCACCGCGCGGCGGAATGCCTGCCCGTTCGGCGCCAGCACGGTATCGCTGACCTGCTTGACCGAGTTGTAGATGGACCGCACCAGGGGAATGCGGCCCAGCAGGCTTTCCCACTGGTCCACCATGGTGCGGCCGATCAGGTTGGCGGCGAATATGCCCGTCAGAAGCACCACCGCCACGACCAGGACGAAGCGGAAACCGGGAATGTCGATGCCGAACAGCGATTCGGACGACAAAAAGCCGGGCACGAACCCTTCCAGGGTGGCGACCAGCAGGCCCAGTACCCACACCGTGATGACCAGGGGAACCCAGATCAGCAGGCCGGTGATGAAGTACTTCTTGATGACGCGCATACGCATCGG
This sequence comes from Achromobacter veterisilvae, assembly GCF_900496975.1. Classification (GTDB taxonomy): domain Bacteria; phylum Pseudomonadota; class Gammaproteobacteria; order Burkholderiales; family Burkholderiaceae_B; genus Achromobacter; species Achromobacter veterisilvae. Next base: position 86,384 of record NZ_UFQC01000019.1, on the reverse strand, counting down.
GGCGCTCTAGGAGGCGGAGCTGCCCGCGGCGGGTGCCGCGGGGGCTGCCGGCGCCGCGGCCGGCGCCGCCGCGGGCGCGGCGCTCTCGGATGGCGCCGAGGGGCTGGCCGAACCGCCCTGGCCGCCGCCGTTGCCACGGAAGTCCGTGACATACCAGCCGGAGCCCTTGAGCTGGAATCCAGCCGCGGTCACCTGCTTGGAAAACGTGCTCTGGCCGCATTCGGGGCAAACCGAAAGCGGCGCATCGGAAATCTTCTGCAAGACGTCTTTGGCATGGCCGCAGGCGCTGCATTTGTAAGCGTAGATGGGCATCGAGGGCTCCCAGGCGCGGGCCCGGCATATCAAAAGCCGCCTGGCGCCGGACGGAATATCCGGGGGTCGGATCGGGTGGGAACCGGATCCGGGCCGAAGCGGCGGGTGGGCGAGGCCGGAAAAAAATACGGGGAAAGTCTTGAATTTTAGCGGTTTTTCATGAACCCTCGGTGTCCGCCCCCGCCGGGCCTTCCCGGAGGCTCCGGCGGCGGGCCGGGCGGCCTATACGGGAAGCAGGAACATGGCGGCCGCCACCAAGGTCGGCAGCAGGGCCGACAGGAACAGCCGCCCGGAGGAAATGCTGCCGTCCGGGAAGTGGTTCTTCAGGATGGCGAAGCCCGCCGGATTGGGCGCGTTGGCGATGACCGTCAGCCCGCCGCCGGTCACCGCCCCGGCCACCAGCATGTAGCGCCAGGCCTCGCCGGTGCCTTCCACCAGCGAGCCCAGATAGGTCAGCGCCGCGTTGTCGGTGATGGCCGTGAGCGCGGTAGCGCCCCAGAACAGGACGAAGGGCTCGAGGCCGCCCAGCAGGCCCTGCAGCCACCATTTCTGCAGGCCGCCCAGCACCACCAGCCCGGCCAGGAAGAAGCCCACCATCAGGCCTTCCTTGATCATCAGGCGGTTCTGGTGGCGCTTGTAGGCCTCCGAAAAACCGATGAACATCATCAGCAGGCCCAGGAAGATGGCCGGATGGTGCGCGCTGAGCACCACGGCGATCAGGAAGGCCAGGTGCACCAGCATGACCACGACGGGCACCGGAGGACGGGAATCCGCGCCTTCCGGGGCGTCCACGCCGCCGCCCGTGCCCAGCGAGCGCTCCAGCAGCGCCTTGCGGCAGACAAGGGTCAGCAGGCCGGCGTTCAGGCAGACGGCCAACGCGGCGCGCCAGCCGAAGTGCTGCAGCATGAAGGCGGAGTCCCAGCCGAAGGTGGAGGCCACCATCAGCACGGGCGGCGCGGCGTAGGACGTCAGCACGCCGCCGATGGATACGTTGACGAACAGCACCCCCAGCGTCAGGTACTTGAAGCCCGCGCGGCCGCTCGCGCGGAAATAGGCGTCGCGCAGCAGGATGGCGGCCAGCGTCATGGCGGCCGGTTCGGTGATGAACGAGCCGCCCAGCGGCACGAGCGACATCACGACGAAGAAAGTGGCCAGCTCGCGCGGCAGGGGCAGCGCGCGGGCCACCAGCCGCACCAGCAGTCCGACCAGCTCCAGGATGGGCCGGCTGGCCGCCACCACCATGATGACGAAGACAAAGAGCGGCTCGGTGAAGTTGCGCGTGTCCATGTAGTCGATGGCGCGCGACGGCCCCGCCAGCGCCGCCATCGCCACGATCAGCACGAATGCCCATACGCCGAAGACGGCTTCCACCTCGGAGAACAGATGCCAGAAACCCGCGTGCGGCCCGCCGCGATGCGCCAGCCGCGCGAAGACGGGAACCGAGAAGGTATGAAGAACCGCCACGGCGAACAGGAGTGTGGCGATGACTTCAAGGGTCTGGGGCATGTGGAAGACTTCCGGTAGAAAGATTCGAAGCGCACGGACGCCGTCCGCCGGGCCTGCGGACAAGGGTCGCAATATAGCGCAAGCACCCCGCCGTGTAACGCAGGGTCAACACCGATGAAGCCAGGCCCTACGCGATCGGCGCGGGCGATTCCCCGCCCTGCTGGGCCGCCTTCATCTCCATCAGCAGGCTGTGCAGCATTTCGGTCGACAGCCCATGCAGCACCAGGCGGTAGCCGGCGCGCAGGGTCGACATCGGCACCAGGGGATGGTTGTTGTTGACCAGGATCAGGTGCTGCGGCGCCCCCAGCAGCTTGGCCGCATAGATGCCGATGGTCTCGTCGAGCTGCAGCGAATTGGCCGCGCGCCAGAAATCGTTATCGGTCAGCAGCAACTGGTAAAGCGGCGTGAACAGCTCGATGGCGCTTTGCAGGTCGAGGAAGTTCAGCTTGCCCCGGGGCATGTCGTCCAGCGACAGGTCCGGGTCCCGGATCATCGAGAAGTCGACGCGCTCGGGCGCGTGCATCTCCATGCCGGCGTCGCGCAGCGCCTGGTTCAGCCGGATGACGAAGTTGAACAGGTTCAGATCGTGCTTGACGAAAAGATCGTCCTTCAGATCGTCGATGTCGCGCGGCTCCAGCGGCGTGGTCGTGATGGGCACGGGCGAATTGGCCGCGATGAACGACAGGATCTGCGCGCCCAGGTGAAAGTGCCGCAGGATGAGCCAGTTGGCCTGCGGCGAGACGAAGCGCTTGAGTCCCCAGGCCAGGATGCGGTGCAGCAGCCTGGAATGCGACCAGCGCCGCGGCAGGAAGGTCTTGACGATCTGGATCAGGATGATGAACGCGCGCGCCAGCGGCCGCAGGAACGGCAGCAGGTACTGGCGCGAGGCGCAACTGGAATCGGTCAGCCACGCTTTCTTCACCTTGTCCGGCAAGGGCGTGCTGCGGTCCAGGTAAAGCGCCAGCCAGGGACTGGGATCGGCGGGATCGTGCCCCTGGGCTAGGAATTCCGGTTCCTGGTTCATGCCCCCTCGTCCTCCATTACGTGATGAAACTGCATCAGGTACAGCGCGGCCGTGCGGCGCGCGGTATCGACGATGCGCTGCTCCGCCCGGCCGTCCTCGTCGCAGTCCAGCGCCAGCTCCACCGCCGACAGCCAGCGCGCCAGGTGGTGTTCGTCGTTGTGGCCATGGTATTCCAGGAAGCGGAAGGCATCGGGCGGCAATGTCAGGCTGGCCTTGAGCAGCGGCAGCAGCGCCGGCACGATGCGCTGGCCCGTGCCTTCGATGATGTAGATGGCGCCCAACAGCCCGATCGGATCGCGCGTGGCCGCCAGGCCGTGCAGATAGGCGTTGAGCGCCTCGCCGCCCGGATTGCGGCGCAGGGCGTCGATGCTGTCCACCGCGCCGCCCGCGTTGCGGTAGTCCTGGAACAGGATCTGGAAGTCGTTCTGCTCTTCGCCGGCGTGCATGTCGATCAGCGCGGCCAGCGGCGCATATTGCTCCGACAGCGAGGCCGCGCCTTCGCGCATCCATTTGCTGCCTTCGCGCACCTGCGGAATCCAGTTCTCCATCCAGTTCAGGTAGTCGGCCGTCTGGAACTGGCGGTTGCGCAAACGCCGCACCACCGGCGTGCGCCAGACGCGCGAACGGTAGTCGTGCCAGATCGCGGCCAGTTCGGTCAGCAGTTGGCCCAGCCCCTGCGGCGCCATGTCCGGATCGTGCGGCGGCGCGATCGCCTCGGCATCGCCGCTGTTCGCAGCGTCGCGCGGTGTCGCCGCGGCAGGCGCGCCGGCGGCGACTGGGCTGGCATGGACCGCTTCGGCCTCCAGCAGCATGTAGGCCGCCATGAAGCGTCCCGATTCGGGGATGTAGCAGAAAATCTGCTCGCCCGGCTTCACCTCGCGCGTTTCCAGGAACTCCGCCAGCATGATCAGGATGGAGGCGGCCCCCGTGTTGCCGCGCCAGGCCAGGTTGCTGAACCAGCGACTGCGGGGGATCACCAGGCCCGCCTTCTCCATCAGGTCCTCGACCACGGGGATGAATTTCTCGGACGAGTAATGGCACAGGAAATGGTCCACCTGGTCCGGATCCAGCCAGCCGTCGCGCACCAGCTTGGCGTATTCGTGGATGCCGATATCGAACAGGTGCGGCAGCAGCCGGATGTCCTGGCGCAGGGACAGCGCGCCGTCGGCCTCGGCTTCGTGCCACGACGGATAGTCCAGGTGCCCATTCTTGCGGTCGGCAGAGAGCCCCAGTTGCATGCACACGGGATAGTCGCCCGAGAACGAGCGCTGGTGCACCCACTTCAGGCGCAGGCGCACGCCTTGCGATGCGCCGGGCAGCGGCCGTCCGGTATTGCCGAGCAGCACCGCTCCCGCGCCGTCCGACAGCATCCAGCGCAGGAAGTGCGCATCGAAATCCGCGTCGTAGCCCCGAGCGGCGAAGCGCGAGCGCTTGAACAGCCGCGACGGCAGTTCGCTGGCCACCGCCAGCGCGCTGGCGTGCCCGCCCATCTCGACCCCCTGCGCCGCCACCTGGATGGCCGAGACGCCCGCCGCGCAGATGCCGTGCACCGACAGCGTCTCCATGGGCGGCGCGGCCAGCTCGCCCTGGATCATGTTCGAGAATCCCGGCATCAGCGCGTCGCCGCCGGACGAGCCGCTGGCCAGCAGCGACACCGCCGACAGATCGCTGTCGCCGCGCCGCAGGCAATCGCGGATGGCGTTGGCCGCCAACTGCGCATTGGTGAATACCGTGGCGCCCTCGGGATCGATTGCGTAGTGGCGTTGCCTGATGCCGTTCTCGGCCAGGATGCGGCTCTTGATCCGGCCGGACATGCGGTTCAGCGGCGCGATGTAGCTGTCCATGGCCTCGTTGGACACGGGCTCTCCCGGCATGAAATAGCCGGCGCTCTCCAGGTAGACACGATGAAACGCAATGGGCATGGCGGGTCTCTAGTGAAAGAATGGGGTGGCGGCGCTAGCGGACGTGCTCGGGCGCCATGCGCGAATGGCTGCGGAAACGCGGCACGAACGTGCCCAGCACGAAGACGCGGAACATATAGGGCGTCAGTCCGCGCTCGTTCAAGGCCGGATGCACGCGGCCGCGGTAGCGCTCGCGATGCAGGCGGGTCAGCTCGGACCAGTGCGCCCGCGAATGCTCGTGATGCGCGGTATGCAGGCCGATGTTGAACAACAACGGATTGACCAGCCCTTCGAAATTGCGCGCGTAGTCCAGGCCGGCGACGGACCGGGGGCCGCCGTCGGCGTGCGCATGCTGCAGGTAGTTCGTGGCCAGCAGCCAATGCAGGCCGTGCAACTGCGGAACGATGACGAACACCAGCGCCTTGGCGGGGTTCACCGCCAGCAGGCCGCCCCACAGGCCGAGCCACGCGCCGTACTGCGCCATGCAGTAGCGCCATGCGCCCGGCCAATGGCGGCGCAGGCGGCCCAGCCAGGCGAAGAACAGCGGATACAGCACCCACACCGCCTGCAGCGGGTGGATCAGATAGCCCCAGAGATGATTCGTGTCGCCGCCGAAGCGGTAGGTGCGCGCCGCGTCGCCCGCGCCGTGCCGGTAGCGGTGGTGGTTCGCCACGTGGGCCGGATAGAAGACGAACGTCGGATGCCCCTGCAGCAGGGTGATCCAGAAGTCGGTGATGCGATTGGCCCGGCGGCCGCGCCACATCCGCAGATGCGTGTGGTTATGGTGGATGACGCCGATGCCCAAAGTCAGGAACAGCATCAGCCCATACAGGGGCCACCAGAACCCGTGCACCCATTGCCAGGCCGCCAGCGCCGGCAGGGCGGCCAGGTAGGCAAGGCTTTGCCAGTCGCGCCGGTTGCGCAGCGCTGGCCGCCGGCGCGGCGCCTCAGGCCCGCCCGCCAAGCGACTCTCGCTGCCGGAAGGCATCCAGTTGGGGCGCCGCCGCCTCGGCCTTGAGCCGGGTGCGGAACAGGCGGTCCATGAAGGTGAACTGGAAGCCGTAATTGCCGTTGTAGCAGGCATGGTGCAGATGATGCCGGCGGCTGGCGGCGAACCAGTGCGCATAGGACACGCGGGGGAAAAAGTCGTAGTTGGCGTGCCCGATGCAGTTGAAGAACAGGCTGAACAGCGGCACCGAGACCAGCGACCAGAAACTGAAATCGTGCAGCACCATGGGCAGCAGGATGACGTTGCCCAGCATCAGGGCTTCGATGGGATGGAAGCTGTAGGTGGAGAACGGCGTGGTCACGACCGAACGGTGATGCGGCAGGTGGAACCGGCGCAGCGGCCTGGTGTGCAGCAGGCGGTGATTGATCCAGAAGTGCACGTCGTTCCAGGCCACCAGCACCAGGATCTCGGCCAGGATCTGCCGCCAGCCGGCATCCGGGTCCAGGCGCGCCCATCCCAGTTGCAGCAGGCCCCACGGGAAAATCATGCCGGTGCCGAACAGCAGGATGGACAGGCCGGATTGGGCGAACTCGCGCCGCAATTGGCCGGGCGCGAGCGGGCGCGGATCCAGCGCGCGCCCGATGCCGAGTGCGGGCAGGAGGTAGTGCGTCAACAGCCAGGTGGCCGCGCCGAAGACCAGATAGATGCCGCCGAAAAACAGCAAGCCCGCCAGCATGACCTGCCAGGCGGACAAGGCTTCAAAAGCTTGGGCCATGAACGTTTTTTTTTACCCGGAGAATGGCCGCATCATAAGCAATCCGTCAGCTTCCAGGCGGGTCATTTATTACCAAATGAATCTGAACGCCACAAAGCTGGCGGATTGTTCCCGCGTGGCAGGGACTATTGGCCGGGATACAGGCGGTTCAAGCCGGTTACCGCCGCATCCAGGCGAGCGGCCAGGACTTCGCTGGCGCGCGGCATGGGCTGCCGCAGTTCCGCGCTCAGCAGGCCCTGGCGGCCCAGTTGCGCCTTCACGGGGCCGGGGTTGGGCTCGGCGAACGTCAGTTGGATCACCGGGACCAGCGCATGGAACAGCTTCCTGGCCTGGTCCAGTTGCTGCGCGCGCACGGCGCGGTGCATGGCCACGAACAGCTCCGGACGGATGTGCGCCGCCGCCGCGATCATGCCGGCGCCGCCCAGGCAAAGCACGGTCAGGGACTGCAGGTCTTCGCCCGCCAGCACGTTCATGTTGCCGTCGGCGATCAGCGCGATCGTCTTGTCCAGCGCCCCTCCGCAATCCTTGATCGCGGCGATGTTCGGATGCGCCGCCAGCGCGAGCAGGGTCGAGGTGTCCAGCGTCGCGCCTGTCCGGTAGGGAATGTCGTAGAGCACCAGGGGAAAGCGCGAAGCATCGGCCAGGCAGCGGAAATAGGCGGCGGCGCCTTCCTGCCCGGGGCGCACGTAGTACGGCGCGGGCGCCAGGATGCCCGCCAGCGGGCGCGTGCCGAACGCGGCCAGGCGCTGCAGCACGTGTCCCTGGTGGTTGCCCGCCAGGCCCATGATGACGGGCAGCGCGCCCGCTTCCGTCAGCACGGCGTCCAGCACGGCCAGTTGTTCGGCATCGTCCAGGGCCGCGGCTTCGCCGGTGCTGCCGCACACGACCAGCCCGTCCACGCCGGCCGCGGCGTAGTGGCGCACCAGGCGGCGCAAGGCTCCGCCATCCACGGCGCCGCCGGAAAACGGCGTGACGAGAGGCACCCAGACGCCCTGGATCGGAGATTGGTGAGATTGCATGTGAACACTCCTTCGGTGTAAGCGGACCGTGGTTGGACCGTACAGAAGTGCTCGGGATATCAGGGGGACGCGCGGACGGCGCCAAGCGCCGCCAGGAGGCCGCTGTTCCGTCGCCCATCTGACGGAACAGCATGCTCCGGTCAGACGAGCGGCTGTTTTTTGGATTTCAGGCCAGCGCAAGCCAGCGCCGCGCCCAGGGCGCGGAACGGGAAAGCGGATTGGCTGGCCTGACGGATCATGGAATTGGGAACTGCGGGTGGCGCAAGAAACGGAAATCTACCGGGAGCGCAGGGCGGTGTCAACGGCGGCTGGCAAACATAGTGTCAGACACCCGGGAAGCGCTGGTGCAGGATGCGGTGCGTCTCGTACGGGTGTCAGACACGTGCCATCTTGAGGATGGTGTCAGACATTAGGCCGGTGTCAGACACCCATACGAGATGGCCGCCCATGCCGAAGCCTATCTCCCCGGGTGTCTGACACCACCCGCCCAGCAGCCACTCACCCCAAGCTGGCCAGAAACACCGCGCACAGCGCTTCCATCCCCTTGCGGTCGTCTTCGTCGAAGCGGTCCGGCACCGGGCTGTCCACATCCCACACGCCGATCAGCCTGCCGTCCAGCACCAGCGGCACGACGATCTCGGAACGCGAAGCGGCGTCGCAGGCGATGTGGCCCGGAAAGGCGTGCACGTCGGGCACCAGTTGCGTCTGGCGCTGGCTGGCGGCGGCGCCGCACACCCCGCGGTTCAGCGGGATGCGCACGCAGGCCGGCTTGCCCTGGAACGGGCCCAGCACCAGTTCGGCGCCGTCGTAGAAATAGAAACCCGCCCAGTTCAACTGAGGCAGGGCCTGGTAGGCCAGCGCGCTCAGGTTGGCGGCATTGGCGATGCGGTCGCGCTCGCCTTCCAGCAGGGCGCGGGCCTGGACGGCCAGTTCGGCATACAGGGCGGCCTTGGAATCGGCGGTGATGGGGGCGGCTTCGAACATGGAAATGTAACTGTACAGGCGATTATCGGTGCAGGTGATTTTAGGGGTTTCGCCCATTATGGGGGCCGGGCCGCCTCCATATGGGACAATACTTTTCGCCGATTTTTTCAACCGGGCCTCCCGAAGGGAAAAAAAAGCCCGTCTCTTCCTACCCCTTCTTGATCAAGAAGCACTCCATGGACAAGCCTCTCGAACCTGCGTTTTCCTTCTCGGAACGCGCCCAGCAACTCACCAGCTCCGCCATCCGCGAGATCCTCAAGGTAACCGAGCGTCCCGAAGTCATTTCGTTCGCCGGCGGCCTGCCGGCGCCCGGTGGCTTCCCGGTAGAAGTGGTGCGAGAGGCATTCGACAAGGTATTGGCCACCAACGGCCGCGCCGCCCTGCAGTACGGCCCGACCGAAGGCTACGCCCCGCTGCGCCAATGGGTCGCCGACGACCTGAACAGCGCCGGCGCGAACGTCGCCGCCGACCAGATCCTGATCGTGTCGGGCTCGCAGCAGGCGCTCGACCTGCTGGGCAAGGTGCTGATCGACAAGGACAGCAAGGTGCTCGTCGAAGACCCCAGCTACCTGGGCGCCCTGCAATCGTTCAGCCTGTACCAGCCGAAGTTCACGCCAGTGCCCACCGATGAAGGCGGCCTGATCCCGGAAGCCATCACCCCCGAACTGGCCGATGGCGCCCGCTTCCTGTATGCGCTGCCCAACTTCCAGAACCCCACCGGCCGCACGCTCAACCTGGAACGCCGCATCGCGCTGGTCAAGCGCGCCGCGGAACTGAACCTGACGATCGTCGAAGACGACCCCTACGGCGAACTGCGCTACGCGGGCGAGCCGCAGCCGGGCCTGATCGCGCTGGCCGCCGAATACGGCGCCAACGTCGTCCGCCTGGGCACGTTCTCGAAGGTGCTGGCCCCCGGCCTGCGCCTGGGCTACATCGCCGCCGCGCGCCCGCTCATCAACAAGCTGGTGCAGGCCAAGCAGGCCACCGACCTGCACACGCCGACGCTGACCCAGATGGCCGTGTACGAAATCGTCAAGGACGGCTTCCTGAACGAACACCTGCCCAACGTGCGCGAAATCTACCGCGCCCAGGGTAGCTGCATGCTGGACGCCATCACGCGCGAATTCCCGTCCACCGTCACGTGGACCAAGCCGGAAGGCGGCATGTTCATCTGGCTGACGCTGCCCGAGCACATCGACAGCACCAAGCTGCTGGAAAAGGCCATCGCGCAGAATGTGGCGTTCGTGCCCGGCGCGCCGTTCTACTGCGGCGCCGGCAAGTCCAACACGCTGCGCCTGAGCTTCGCCACCGTGCCGGAAGACAAGATCCGCACCGGCATCGCCATCCTGGGCAAGCTGCTTCGAGAAGAGTAGGCCCCCCCCGAAGCGCCTGCGGCGCTTCCCCCCCAGGGGGGCGCCGCTACGGACCGGCGGAGCCGGATCCGTGCGGCCCCGCTTGGGGGCGCAACGGCGGCATGTGGAGGAGATGCAACAAGTGTCTGACACCCGTATGGGTGATGCCACGGCTTGCGTCAGTGCTCCTCGGGTGTCAGACACAGGCGAAGCACGGGCACCGCGGCATACGGAGCGGCTCGGCGCAATGCCCGGGCCGCCATTGTTTTATGCTGTCGGTTTTCCCCACTCCGTTTCGCCGTGACAGTGAGCGCTCCCCAACAATCTCCCGTCGACCTCAGCGACATCGTCTTCACCGACTGGGTCGAACGCTGGCTGCCGAAATCGTGGCGGCCCTATGCCCGCCTTTGCCGCCTGGACCGCCCGATCGGCACCTGGCTGACGCTGCTGCCCGCCATCGCCGCGCTGGTCCAGGCCGCGGGCGGCCTGCCGGACCTGCAACGGCTGATCGTGTTTTCGCTGGGCGCGTTGCTCATGCGCGGCATCGGCTGCACCGTCAACGACATGTGCGACCGCGACTTCGACAAGCACGTCGAACGCACGCGCTTCCGCCCGTTGACCAGCGGCCAGCTCACCATGAAGCACGCCGTCTGGTTCCTGCTCGGGCAATTGCTGGTCTGCGGGTCGCTGCTGTTCTTCCTGAACGGTATGAGCCGCTGGCTGGCGGTTGCGGTACTGCCGTTCGTCTTCATCTATCCCCTGTGCAAGCGCGTCACGTACTGGCCGCAGGTCGTGCTGGGCATCTGCTTCAACTGGGGCATGCTGATGGCCTGGTCGGATACCCAGAACCACGTGCCGCTCGCCGCCGTCGCGATGTGGGCGGGGGCCGTGCTGTGGCAAGTGGGCTACGACAGCATCTATGCCTATGTGGACGTGCGGGACGACCGCAGCCTGGGCCTGCATTCCACCGCCATGCGCTTCGGCGACCGGGGCAAGCTCTGGATCGGCGGCTTCTATCTGGCGACCGTCGTGCTGTGGTCGTGGGGCGGCTACGCCATCGGCCTGTCGTGGGCCTACCAGGCCGGCATCGCCGCGGTGGCGGCGCATCTGGCATGGCAGTTGAAGGTGTTCGACATCCAGCGCCCCGACCGCAACTTCATGCTGTTCCGCGCCAACCTCTGGCTGGGCGCGCTGCTGGTGGCCGCGGCGCTGGCCGGCACGCTGATCCGCTGAAGCGCATTGCCTGGCGCGCCGGCCCGGGCGATGATAGCCCTTCCTCAACGCCTTACGGAGGCCCGCATGCCCGCTTTGCTCAAACCCCTGGCCCTGGCGGCCGCGGCCGCCGCCGCCATCGCGGCCGTCCCGGCGCAAGCCGCCGGCGACTGCTCGGCCCAGCGCGGCTGCGCCGCCAAGTTCTGCCACATCGAAAACGACATCGCCGCCGCGCAGGCGCAGAACAATACCCGCCGTGAAGCCGGCTTGCGCAAGGCCTTGGCGGAAGCGAAGGCAAACTGCACCGACAGCCGCCTGCAATCCCAGCGTGAGGCAGACGTGCGGGAAAAACAGAGCAAGGTCTCCGAGCGCGAAAGCGAACTCAAGAAAGCCCGCGACAAGGGCAAGCAGGACAAGATCGACAAGGCCCAGCGCAAGCTGGATGAGGCCAAGGCGGAATACGACGCCGCGCTGGCCGAACTGAACCGCTGACCTTCCCCTTTGCCGGCCCCGGGCCTCGTCCCGGGCCGCGCGCCGCTTTCCCCCCTCTTCCCCCTCCTCCTCCGCCTCGCGCCCGCCTTCAGGCGCGGGCCGCGGCCATTGCGTCATCAAATGGAAATATCACCATACATGGTGTCAATCGGTAAGATAAAAACCGATTAGCCTATATTTTGGAAAGATGTTTTCAGGTAATAAGGGTTTATCCCAGGACTATTTGGGCACAGAATGCATCTCATCGGGACACAGCAAGCGAACCCCCGGCAATCACGTCAGCGGTTCGGCTCCCAAGCTCAAGACATCGGAGGTCTGCCATGAAAACCCTTGCTACCGCTTTGATGCTGTCCATGTCCGTTCTGGCCGCCGGCGCCCAAGCCGCCGAAGCCGACCAGGGCCCCACGCGCGCTCAGGTCCAGGCCGAACTGCAACAAGCCAAGGTGTCGGGCCAGTACACGTTCGGCGAAGAAGGCTATCCCGCCCCCATCGCCCAGACGTCGGGCCTGACTTCGCAACAGGTCCAAGCCGAACTGGCCCAGGCCAGGAATGCCGGCGAAGTGACTTTCGGCAACCTGGACTACCCGCCCGTCGCCGCTGCCGAACACGCCACCTCGCTGACCCGCTCCCAGGTCCAGACCCAGTTGGCGCAAGCCAAGTCGGAAGGCCTGGTCACCTTCGGCAACCTGGACTACCCGCCCCTGGGCAGCTAATTCCCCGTGGCCGCCACGGCCACGCAAGCGCCCCCCAGAGCCCCTCGGCATATGCCGGGGGGTTTTGTTTTTGACGATTCGACATCCAATTAAGTCGAATCAACGTTACCTATGGCCGATACGACTATTTGATATCTACACATCGACAGTGCGCGGGCATAGGATGAGGCCACTCCCTCCCTCTTACCCGCAGGAGCCCGCACCATGTCCACCGCCTCCCCCCGTCCTGTCCTCCTCCTGGGCGCCGGAAAAATCGGTTTCGCCATCGCGCTGATGCTGGAACGCAGCGGCGACTACTCGGTGCTGGTCGCCGACCAGGATCCGGCCCGGCTGCGCGCCGTGGCCGAGCTGGGCTGCGAAACCCGGCAGATTTCGGACGACGATTCGCTGGCGCGCTGCATCGAGGGCCGCTACGCCGTCGTCAACGCACTGCCCTTCCACCGCGCCATCGCGGTTGCCGGCCTGTGCGCAAAGGCCGGCGTGCACTATTTCGACCTGACCGAGGACGTGGCCAGCACGCATGCCATCCAGGCGCTGGCCGAGGATGCCCGCAGCGTCCTGATGCCGCAATGCGGCCTGGCGCCCGGCTTCATCGGCATCGTCGGCAATGCGCTGGCGCGCCGCTTCGATACGCTGCTGGACCTGCGCATGCGCGTCGGGGCCCTGCCGCGCTATCCCTCCAACAGCCTGCGCTACAACCTGACCTGGAGCACGGAAGGGCTCATCAACGAATATTGCAACCCGTGCGAGGCCATCGTCGACGGGCAGCTCACGAGCGTGCCGGCCCTGGAAGGCTACGAGACCTTCGCGCTGGACGGCGTGGAATACGAGGCCTTCAACACCTCGGGCGGGCTGGGCACCCTGCCCGCCACCCTGCTCGGCCGCGCGCGCAACGTGGACTACAAGTCCGTGCGCTACCCCGGCCACTGCGGCATCATGAAACTGCTGCTCAACGATCTGCGCCTGCGCGACCGCCGCGATCTGCTCAAGGAAATCTTCGAGGCGGCCATCCCCACCACCGAACAGGACGTGATCGTGATCCAGGCCTCGGCGTCGGGCCGCCGCAACGGCCGGCTGGAGGAAGAGTCCTACCCGGTCCGCATCTTCGGCGCGGACGTCGACGGCCATCGCCTCAGCGCGATCCAGCTATCCACCGCCGCGGGCATCTGCGCCGCGCTCGACCTGGTGGCGCAGGGCGTCCTGCCGCAACGCGGGTTCGTGGGCCAGGAAGCCATCGACCTGGAGACCTTCGCGCACAACCGCTACGGCCGGGTCTACGCGGGCAAGCCGCTGGCCCTGGCGGGCAGGGCCACGGCCGACCGCTGAGTCGGCCGATCCGGCGCGCGCTGCGCCTAGGTCCAGCCTTCCAGGCGCAGCGTGGCGCGCACCAGGCGCTGCTCTTCCTGCTCGATGTCCGACAGGCTCTGGCGCACGCTGTCCACGTGATCCGCCGCCGCCTTGCGCGCCTGTTCGGGCTGGCGCCCCGTCACCGCGTTGAACAGCCGCGTGTGCTGCCGGTCGATCTGCCGCTTTTCGGGTTGGCGGTGGTACAGGTTGTTCACGCAGGCGAACACGGACCCCAGCAGCAGGTCCGTCAGCGATTGCAGGGTATGGACCAGCACCGGATTGTGCGAAGCCTCGCAAATCGCCAGGTGGAAGGCGTGGTCCAGGTGGGCGTGCGTCGTCGTGTCGGTGTCCGCGCCCTGCGCCGCCACCATTTCGTCATAGCGCCGGCGGATCATGATGAAATCCGCCTCGGTGCCGCGGATGGCGGCCAGCCGCGCCGATTCGGCCTCCAGCAGGGAACGCACTTCCAGCAGGTCGTACAGGGTGCGCGGCTGCGAATTGAACAGATGCATCAACGGCCCGGCGTCCACCTTCGAGATCTGCGCCACGAACGACCCCTTGCCCTGCGAGGTATGGATGATCTCGCGCGCGCGCAGGAGCTTCAGGCCTTCGCGCAACGCCGTGCGCGACACGCCCAGTTTTTCGGTCAGCCGCCGTTCGGACGGCAGCGCCTGGCCTGCCTTGAGCACGCCGTCCAGGATCAGGCGTTCGATGCGCTCGGCGACCTCGTCCGCCACCTGGCGGGGTTTTTCTTCTGTTTCCGCGTACATTCGCTCTCCGGACCAGTGGTATGACCAAGCTCGGTCCCAGCAGGAGCCAGCAAATCAAGCCTCGGTAAGTAGCTGATATAAAAACATAAAAATCGACGCTTTGCCTGAGGCGGCAAAAATAAACTGGTATGACCAGCGGGTTTTGATATGGACATTGCGGCAGGCGCGAACGATGATGTCACGACAGATCCGCCCGGCGCGCGGCGCCGGCCAGCTTCACTTACCGCTAGAGAACCGCATGACTCAACGCATCCAGCACCACGGCCTGCAAGTGGCGGCCGATCTCAACCAATTCATCGAACAGGAAGCGCTGCCCGGCACCGGCCTGGATGCCGACGGTTTCTGGCAAGGATTCGCGGCCCTGGTGCAAGACCTGGCCCCCAAGAACCGGACGCTGCTGGCCGAGCGCGACCGCCTGCAAGCCGAACTCGACGCCTGGCACCGCGCCAATCCCGGCCCCATCGCGGATCCCGCCGCCTACCGCAAGTTCCTCGAAGGCATCGGCTACCTGCTGCCGCAGCCCGCCACGGTGCGCGCCACCACCGACAACGTCGACACCGAGATCTCGCAGCAGGCCGGCCCGCAACTGGTCGTGCCCATGTCCAATCCGCGCTACGCCCTGAACGCCGCCAACGCGCGCTGGGGCAGCCTGTACGACGCCCTCTACGGCACCGACGCCATCCCCGCCACGCCCGGCGACACGGGCGGCGGCTACAACCCGCAACGAGGCGCCGCCGTCATCGCCCGCGCCCGCGCCTTCCTGGATTCCGCCGCCCCGCTGGCCCAGGGCTCGCACGCCGACGCGCGCGGCTACACCGTCGAAAACGGCCAGTTGCGCGTCGCGCTGGCCGACGGCGCAACCGGCCTGAAGTCCGGCTCGCAGTTCGTCGGCTACCAGGGCTCCGCCTCCGCGCCCTCGGCCATCCTGCTCAAGAACAACGGCCTGCATTTCGAGATCCAGGTCGACCGCGCCCACGCCATCGGCGGCACCGACGCCGCGGGCGTCAAGGACGTGCTGGTGGAAGCCGCGCTGACCACCATCATGGATTGCGAAGACTCCGTCGCCACCGTGGACGCCGCCGACAAGGTCCAGATCTACCGCAACTGGCTGGGCCTGATGAAGGGCGACCTGACCGAACAAGTCACCAAGGGCGGCAAGACCTTCACCCGCAAGCTGAACGCCGACCGCCAGTACACGCGCCCCGACGGCTCCGCGCTGGCCCTGCACGGCCGTTCGCTCATGTTCGTGCGCAACGTGGGCCACCTGATGACCAACCCGGCCATCCTGGACCGCGACGGCCGCGAGATTCCCGAAGGCATCCTGGACGCGGTGGTCACCAGCCTGGCCGCGCTGCAGGACCGCGAGCGCAAGCTGAACTCGCGCACCGGTTCCGTCTACATCGTGAAGCCCAAGATGCACGGCCCGGCCGAGGCCGCCTTCGCGAGCGAACTCTTCGACCGCGTCGAAGACCTGCTGAAGCTGCCGCGCAACACCCTGAAAATGGGCATCATGGACGAAGAGCGCCGCACCAGCATCAACCTCAAGGCCTGCATCGAGGCCGCCGCCGCCCGCGTGGCCTTCATCAACACGGGCTTCCTGGACCGCACCGGCGACGAAATGCACTCCAGCATGGAAGCCGGCCCCATGCTGCGCAAGGGCGACATGAAGTCCACCGCCTGGATCACGGCCTACGAACGCAACAACGTGCTGGTCGGACTGGACGCCGGCCTGCGCGGCCGCGCCCAGATCGGCAAGGGCATGTGGGCCATGCCGGACCTGATGGCCGCCATGCTGGAACAGAAGATCGCGCATCCCAGGGCCGGCGCCAACACGGCCTGGGTGCCGTCGCCCACGGCAGCCACGCTGCACGCGCTGCACTACCACCAGGTCGACGTGCAGGCCGTCCAGCAGGAACTGGAAGGCATCAAGCTGGACAGCGTGCGCGACGATCTGCTGAGCGGCCTGCTCACCGTCCCCGTCGGCGACCGGTCCAAATGGTCCGCCGAGGACATCCAGCAGGAACTGGACAACAACGTCCAGGGCATCCTGGGCTACGTGGTCCGCTGGATCGACCAGGGCGTGGGCTGCTCGAAGGTGCCCGACATCCACAACGTCGGCCTGATGGAAGACCGCGCCACGCTGCGGATCTCCAGCCAGCACATCGCGAACTGGCTGCGCCACGGCGTGACCAACCGCGAACAGGTCCTGGAAACGTTCAAGCGCATGGCCAAGGTGGTCGACGGCCAGAACGCCGGCGACGCGCTCTACCGTCCGATGGCCGGCCACTTCGACACCTCGCTCGCGTTCAAGGCCGCGTGCGCGCTGGTGTTCGAAGGGCTGACGCAGCCCAACGGCTACACCGAACCGCTGCTGCACAAGTACCGCCTGGAATTCAAGGCCGCCCAGGCCTGACCTCCCGGCCCCCGAGGCAAGACGACCGGACAGCGGCGCTGTCCGGTTTTTTTTGCGCGCGGATTCCAAGAAAACGATGTCAATTTCGCACGGTCGTGCTAAATTTCGCCAATGACTGCCAAGACTGAAAAAAGCGAGCTGACCTTCGCGGCCATCGTGGATGCCGCGCTGGACATGGCCGCCGCGCAGGGAATGGAAAGCCTGTCGCTCGGCCAGGTCGCCAAGCGCCTGGGCATCAGCAAGAGCGGCGTGTTCTCGCGGGTGGGCTCGCTGGAGGCCTTGCAGCAGGCGGTGCTGGACGAATACGACCGCCGCTTCGTGGCCGCCGTCTTCACGCCGGCCCTGGCCTTTCCCCGCGGCCTGCCGCGCCTGAATGCCCTGGTCTCGCTGTGGATAGAGCGCGCCAGCAACGTCGAAATGCTGACGGGCTGCATCTACGTGGCGGGCGCGTTCGAATACGACGACGTGGATTCGCCGCTGCGTTCGGTGCTGGAAAGCAACCTCAAGCGGTGGCGCGCGGCCATGGTGCGTACCGTGAACCAGGCGCTGGAAGCCGGCCATTTGCGGCCGGACACGGATCCCGAACAGCTCGTGTTCGAGGTCTACAGCCTGATGATCGGCCTGATGCACGACGCCCGCTTCCTGCGGGATCCGAAGGCCCACGAGCGTGTGCGGGCCGCCTATGAACGCCTGATTTCCACCTACCGCAGTTTCAAGTACATCGAGTAGCGCCCGCCGGCCCGCACAGCGGTTGCCGCAGGGCGCATTGCTTTCCCTTGATTTCGCACACTCGTGCGAAATTTTATGGAGTCTCTGACCATGTGGATCGTCATCGCAATCATCGCCGTCTCGGCCGGGGCAAGAATCTGGCTGCAATGGCGCGCCCTCCTGCGCCAACTGCCGGACCGCGCCGAGCATCTGGTACTTTTCTAGATCGCCATGGCCGTCCCGTTCTATATTTCCAGTTCGCCTTCGCCGAACGCCGTCATGCCGCGCTCCAATCATCTATTGATCATCGACCCGCAGAACGACTTCTGCGATCTGCCGCCGGCCTATCTGCCGGCGGACCCGCTCACGGGCATCCCCTGCGCGCCCGCCTTGCCGGTCGCGGGCGCGCACGCCGACATGCTGCGGCTGGCGCGCTTCATCGACGCCACCGCGTCCGTGCTGACGTCGATCACGGTCACGCTCGATTCGCACCATCGGCTGGATATCGCGCACCCGACGTTCTGGAGCACCGGAGACGGCCAGTCCGTCGCGCCGTTCACGCCCATCACCGCGGCGCAGGTGCGCGCGGGCGCGTTCCGGCCCCGTCATGTCGACGACCTGCCGCGCACTTTGTCCTACCTCGATGAACTGGAAGCGCGCGGCCGCTATACGCTGATGGTCTGGCCCGTGCATTGCGAGATCGGCACCTGGGGCCACAACGTGCACGCGGACGTGCGGGCCGCCTACAGCCGCTGGGAGGACGAGCGCCAGTTCATCGTGCGCAAGGTGCCCAAGGGCACGAATCCCTGGACCGAGCACTACAGCGCGCTGATGGCCGAAGTGCCCGATGCCGACGATCCCCGCAGCCAGCTCAACCGCGGGCTGCTGGATTCGCTGGACCGCGCCGAGCTCATCCTCATCGCGGGCGAAGCCGGCAGCCATTGCGTCAAGGCCACCGTCGAACACCTGGCCGAGCATCTGCCCGGCCGCGACCTGTCCCGCCTGGTGCTGTTGACGGACTGCATGAGCCCCGTCGCCGGCTTCGCCGACGCACAGGCGGCATTCCAGCAGCGCGTGCGGGATCTGGGCGTGCAGCAGCGGACCAGCGTTGACATGGCGCGCGCCCTGCTGGCGGCCTGATCGCGGAAGCGCAAACGCAAACGCAACGGCCGCCTGCAGTGCGCATGGCGGCCGTCGGCAACAGGCGGGACCGGGCGCGTCAGCCGGCCTTGTCCGCCTTTCCTTCGCATTGCACGTACAGGGCGCCGATGGCCTCGCACAATGCCGCCGGCTGCTGGAACAGGCGCGACACCAGGATGCAGCCCTGCACCGTGGCGAACACCGCGCGGCCGGCCGCCTCGGGCGTGCCGGAGAATTTCATCGTGCCCTGCGCCGCGCCTTCGGCCAGCACACGGGCCAGCCAGGCTTCATGCGCCCGGAAAAATCCCTGCAGGGCGCCGCGCACGCGTTCGGGCAGCGAATTGACCTCGGCGGCCAGCATGCCGCCCAGACAGAGTTCGCCCGATCCACAGGCGCGCGATTCCATCAGCGACAGGTATTCGTCGAGCTGCGCCTGCGCGGACTGCGTCGTATCGATGCCGCGCACTCCGGCCAGGGCGCGCGCGCTATAGGCTTCGACGGCCTCGTAGAGCAGGTCGTCCTTGCCCGGAAAGTAATAGTGGATGCTGGACGTCTTTACGCCCACGTGCTCAGCCAGGTCGCGGTAGCTGAAGCCGTTGCATCCGCGCGTGCGAATCAGCTTCTCGGCGTGGGCCAGAAGCAGTTCGCGGGTGGTGGTGGGGGTAGGAGTGTCCATGGCTGAATATTACCTACTAATAGGTCGGTTCGTCACCGGTTCCGGCGGTTCTCGTCGCCGCCATAACGCCCGCGCGGACCCCGGCCGGGAATCGTCCCGCCCCCCGGGGCCCGCATGCGTCGGCATCCTGATCAGCCTTGCACGGGCGGATAGTCCAGTTCGCCGCTGTCGGTCAAACCGTGGGCCTGGGCGGCCGCCAGTTCTTGCTGCACCTGGCCGCGGGTCTTGTCGCCGGCATGGGCGAACGCGGTCGCGGCATAGCCTTCTTCGCCGGATACCAGTTCACCGTTGGCGCGGGCGGCGGCCAGCTCCTGCTGCACCTGGGCGCGGGTGACCGTGCTTTGCGTGTTCAGGGGAGGCGGATAGTCCAGTTCGCCGGCCTGGGCGGCGCCGATGAACGAAGCGGACAGGATCAGGGCGGATACGAGGGTCTTCATGGTCAATCTCCAAAAGGGTCGGTATGGGATTTGTGGTGCTATCTATGTGTAGATAGATATCCAGGGAAAAAATCAGCCTTGCACGGGCGGGTAGGCGAGTTCGGCGCTTTCGGTCAGGCCTTGGCCGCGGGCGGCCGCCAGTTCCTGTTGTACTTGGGCGCGGGTCTTGTCGGCAGCGGCGGCAAAGGTCGTCGCGGCGTAGCCTTCTTCGCCGGATACCAGTTCACCGTTGGCGCGGGCGGCGGCCAGTTCCTGCTGTACCTGGGCGCGGGTGACCGTGCTTTGCGTATTCAGGGCAGGCGGATAGTCCAGTTCGCCTGCTTGGGCGGCGCCGATGAACGAGGCGGACAGGATCAGGGCGGATACGAGGGTCTTCATGGTCAATCTCCGGATAAGGATTCGTGTTGGGTTTCAGATAAACTATCTACTTGTAGGTAGATGAACGGGGAAATAAAAAAGCGGACTACTGTATTTCTGGTGTCGGCGGCGGCGGGTCTGTTGGGTTCGCTGCGTCGATGGATGAATCTTACCTACTACTAGATAGATGAACCAAGCAGAATTGTGAAACCAAACATTTCTTGCATGTGGTTATCGAACCCTTTCGGTCAGCCCACGCCATCAGCCGTCCAAACCACGAACAGCTAGAAATATGCTGTGAAATGCGCCCCCGCACCCTTCATCCGGTCCCAATACCTTGGGCTGGCAATTTGGGATTCCGTTTCAAATCATTGACGTTTGTTAACATATTCGGTTGTTCACAATTGAGCGCTAGTTAGTTCGATGCATGAAAACCACCGCACTTCGCTTCCCCCAGTATGCAGATACACCTTTGATCCGGGCAAAAACCGGGCGCTAAGGCTGGTCGATGCCTGGTTGCGGGATCAGATTCCTGCATACGCAACGCAAGCAGTGGCCCCATATTCGGCTACATTGCTTACCCCTTCGAATACAGTCGCTCAAATCCATAGTAATGGCTGGATATTTTTTATTGACGATTCTGGTGGAATGGTCGCCAAGAAGGGAGACGCCATCGTCTCGGTAACCGAAGGGCAGGAGGTGCCCAACATAGGGCGATTCTCCCTGGCGGACGTCACTTATATCGAGACGCTTTTGGTTGCTATCTTGAGGGATGCGGACTACTGATGTATACCCAGCGAGCCCTAAGGATAATTCACTCGGAAGCGGCAACCTCCTTTGGTGGGCAGGAGCATCGGATCCTCAAGGAAATGATGGGAATGCGCGAACGCGGGCACTTGGTCGAAGCCATCTGCCAGCCAGGAAGCGGTCTGCAGGCCAAGCTGACCGACGAGGGATTTGTCGTTCATACGGTACGCATGGACGGCGCCGCAGGGTACTTGCGGTCCGTGTGCAAGATCTGGCGCATACTGCGGCGCGGTGGCTACGACGTGCTAAACACACATAGCCGCCGGGATACAGTCATAGCCGCGTTGGCTGCAAGATTGGCGGGAACCCCGTTGATTGTCCGGACACGTCATCTGGCCAAGCCTCCCGGGTCGCTATGGAGTTATACGGGACTCCCTCATAAGGTCGTGGCGATAAGCGAATACGTAGCCAAACAGATGCGGGAGCGTGGCGTCGCAAAAAGAGACCTACAAACGGTATTCACTGCGGTGAATCTGCCCCCTCGTCCCGAAAGCTCAACATTGCGAGCCGAACTCGGTCTGGATCAGTTCGCCATCGTAGTAGTCTGCGTTGGGCATCTTCGGCAACAGAAAGGCCAAGCGCTGTTGATCGAAGCCATGGCGACCCTTATGCGGAGCCACGAGCATCTCCACTTGGTATTCGCCGGAGAAGGCTCACAACTCCAGCCATTGACCCGCCTGGCAGATTCGCTCGGGATAGGGAACCGCACACATTTTTTGGGCCGGCGGACCGATATCCCCAACGTTCTTGCCGGGGCCGATATCTTTTCGCTGCCGACTCAATTTGAAGCACTGGG
This sequence comes from Achromobacter veterisilvae, assembly GCF_900496975.1. Classification (GTDB taxonomy): domain Bacteria; phylum Pseudomonadota; class Gammaproteobacteria; order Burkholderiales; family Burkholderiaceae_B; genus Achromobacter; species Achromobacter veterisilvae. The sequence continues at coordinate 64,694 of NZ_UFQC01000019.1, read as the reverse complement.
TACCTCATTTATCGAGGCTTCAGCCTATGGCCTCCCAATAGTGGGAACCGATGTCGGGGGAGTGCCTGAAGTTGTTCAGCACGGTGTTTCGGGTATTTTGGTGCCCTACGGAGACGTCGCATCCTTGGAACAGGCGCTGGGAAGACTGATTCAAGATTCAGCCCTGCGTTCGCGCATGGGGGCAGCAGGGGCACGCCATATTGCGACGGAGCCAAAGTTCACGGTCGCAGCGATGGCGGAAGCCATGGAACGTGCCTACCTGTCCTGGCTGAAGCGCTAAAGATCCACTGAAGCGCGAAGCGCAAACTTTCACGAACGAATAAAAAGCCCAACCAAATCAATGGTTGGGCTCAGATTTTTTACAGAACCAGGCCTGTTCCCGGCTTAGAACGGAATATCGTCGTCCATGTCCGCCAGGTTGGCGCCGCCGCTGGCCGGGGCCGCCGCGGGAGCCGGACGCTGCTGGGGCGCCGGGCGCTGCGCCGGGGCGGCGCGCTGCTGGCGCGGCGCGTCGTCGTAGCCGCCGCCACCGCCATAGCTGGCGCCACCGCCGCCGCCGTCTTCGCGGCCGCCCAGCATCTGCATCTGGTCGGCGACGATTTCGGTGCTGTAGCGGTCAGCGCCGGTGTCCTTGTCTTGCCACTTGCGCGTCTTCAGGCGGCCTTCGATGTAGACCGAGCGGCCCTTCTTCAGGTATTCGCCGGCGATTTCAGCCAGGCGGTTGTACATGACGACGCGGTGCCATTCCGTTTCTTCGCGGCGTTCGCCGGAAGCCTTGTCTTTCCAGGTGGAGGTGGTGGCAATGGACATATTGCAGATTGCCGCCCCGTCGGGGCTGTAGCGGACTTCCGGGTCGCGTCCCAGATTGCCCACGAGTATGACTTTGTTAACCGATGCCATGCCGTTGTCCCTCTGTTGTTGACAGCCTGCGCCTGTGCGTTGCCGCGAGCGCGCCGGCAACAACATAAAAGCGATGTTGAAGACCGGCTTCATGAAACACGCCGGTCATCATCACGATGACCGGCGACGCCGGGTGAAGCCCTAGATTGATGTCTATTATCGACGAAAAGGGGGCGCCGCGCCAAACGGAAATAGTGACAAAACCACCCGCCCCTCCGCTGGATTTGCCGGCTGTTGAGCGCCGTTCGGCGTGCGATCCTCGACTTTCCCGGCCCCGGGGGCAGCCGAAGCGCCGCGCGGCCTCAGGCCAGCGGCCGCAGCGCCCAGGTCACCGCCAGCCAGACCGCGGACAGGACCGCCGCGGCGAGGAACACCGCGCTTGCCCCCGAATGCGCGGCCAGCCAGCCTCCCAGCGCGCCCCCGGCGAACAGGCCCGCGGCCTGGGCTGTGTTGTAGAAGCCCAGCGCCAGGCCCTTGTAGGCCTGCGGCGCCACTCGGGACACCAGCGACGGCTGCAGGGCCTCCAGCACATTGAAGGCAACGAAAAATCCCGTCAGCGCGGCGGCCAGCGTGTAAAAGCCGTGGCTGGCGGCGGGCAGCAAGGCGCACACCAGGATCAGCCCCGCGACGGCGGCGCGCAGGGCGCCGCGATGGGCGCGGCGCTTTTCCGCGACGAACACCACGGGCACCATCAGCACGAAGGACACCAGGATGACCGGAAGATAGACCTTCCAGAGTTCGCGCGCGTCCAGCCCGCCCACCTTCGCCAGCAGCGCGGGCACCACCACGAACAGCGACACCTGGATCAGGTGCAGCACGAAAACGCCGAAATTCAGGCGCAGCAGGTCGCGGTGGGTCAGGACTTCCCGCGGCCTGGCCGTCTGCATGGCGCGGGCCTGGGTCCGCGGCACCACGGGCACGACCCAGCGCGCCACGCCCAGGCAGATGACGCCCAGACAGGCGATGGTCCAGAACAGGCCCGACAGGCCCCACCAGCCCACCAGCACGGGCGACAGGACGAGCGACACGGCGAAGGACAGGCCGATCGATCCGCCCACCATGGCCATGGCACGCGTGCGCACTTCGTCCCGGGTGGCGTCCGCCAGCCAGGCGGTGACCGCCGCGGAAATGGCGCCGGCGCCCTGGATGGCGCGGCCGATGGTGATCCAGTACACGTCCGAGGCCTGCGCGCAGACGATGCTGCCCGCGACGAACAGCAGCAGGCCGAACAGCACCACGGGGCGGCGCCCCCAGCGGTCGGACGCCAGGCCGAAGGGAATCTGCATGAAGGCCTGGGTCAGGCCGTACATGCCCAGCGCCAGGCCCACGCGCGCCGGATCGTCCCCGCCCGGCATGCCGCTGGCGGCCACGGCGAAGACGGGCAGCAACAGGAACAGTCCCAGCATCCGCGCGGCGAACAGGCCGGCCAGCGCCACACTGGCGCGACGCTCGGAAGGAGTCAATTTCAGTTTTTTATCTGCCGGCATGCGGAAATTTCAACAATGACTAGGGCTGTTCGCGCGCGTGGATTTCATACGCTCACGGTCTGATTTGACGGTGCGGCGCCGGCCCCGGGCCAATCCGGGCTGAAGGACTGCCCCGAACGCGGGGGGATTCGGCGCGCTATAGTACCAAGTTGGCCTTTGAAACCGCTTAAGAGCCCGATGGACGCGATACGCATTCGGGGTGCCCGCACCCACAATCTCAAGAACGTCTCGCTGGACCTGCCGCGCCACAAACTGGTGGTCGTCACCGGCTTGTCCGGCTCGGGCAAGTCTTCCCTGGCGTTCGACACGCTGTACGCGGAGGGCCAACGACGTTACGTGGAAAGCCTTTCCGCCTACGCCCGGCAATTCCTGCAACTGATGGACAAGCCGGACGTGGACCTGATCGAAGGGCTGTCGCCCGCGATCTCGATCGAGCAGAAGGCGGCCGGGCACAACCCCCGCTCCACCGTCGGCACCATCACCGAGATCCACGACTACCTGCGCCTCCTGTATGCGCGGGTCGGGACGCCCTATTGCCCGGACCACGGCCTGCCGCTGCAGGCGCAAAGCGTCAGCCAGATGGTGGACGCGGTGCTGTCCTGGGTGCCCGAGACACGCCTGGCCGTGCTGGCGCCGATCGCCCGGGGCAAGAAAGGCAGTTTCGAGGACGAATGCGCCAGCCTGCAGGCGCAGGGCTACGTGCGCCTGCGCGTCGACGGCCAGATGATGGAAATCGACGGCATGGCGCCGTTGAAGAAAACCGAGAAACACGACATCGATGTCGTGATCGACCGGCTGCGCATCAAGCCCGAAAGCAAGCAGCGCCTGGCGGAGAGCTTCGAAACCGCCCTGCAACTGGCCGACGGCCGCGCGCTGGCGCTGGACATGGACGGCGGGCGCGAACAGGTTTTCTCCAGCCGCTACGCCTGCCCGGTGTGCAGCCACAGCCTGCCCGAGCTGGAACCGCGCCTGTTCAGCTTCAACAACCCCATGGGCGCCTGCCCCAGTTGCGACGGCATCGGCCAGGTCGGATTCTTCGACCCCAAGCGCGTGGTCGCCTTTCCGGAGTTGAGCCTCGCCGCGGGGGCCATCCGCGGCTGGGACCGCCGCAACGCGTTCACTCATTCGCTCTTGACCAGCCTGGCGGCCCATTACGAATTCGATATCGAGGCGCCCTTCGAGGAACTGCCGGAAGCGCTGCGCGAGAAGGTGCTGTACGGCTCCGGCGAAGAAGAGATCTCGTTCCTCTACCTGAACGAGAAGGGCCGCAGCACGGTAAAACGCCACACCTTCGAAGGCGTCATCCCGAACCTGGAACGCCGCTGGCGCGAGACCGATTCCGCCACCGTGCGCGAGGAACTGGGCAAGTACCGCAACATCAAGACCTGCCCCGACTGCGCCGGCTCGCGCCTGCGCCCGGAAGCGCGCAACGTGCTGATCGGCCAGGATCCGCGCGGCGGCGAGCGCCATGGCCAGGCCATCTACGAGGTCGAGGCGATGCCGCTGTCGACCTGCCTGTCGTGGTTCCGCGAGCTGAGCCTGACCGGCGCCAAGCAGGAAATCGCGCAGCGCATCGTGCGCGAGATCGAGGCGCGCCTGAGCTTCCTGAACAACGTGGGCCTGAACTATCTGTCGCTGGACCGCAGCGCCGACACCATCTCCGGCGGGGAAGCGCAGCGCATCCGCCTGGCCAGCCAGATCGGCTCCGGCCTGACCGGCGTGATGTACGTGCTGGACGAGCCCTCCATCGGCCTGCACCAGCGCGACAACGACCGCCTGATCGGCACCTTGCAGCACCTGCGCGACCTCGGCAACAGCGTCATCGTCGTCGAGCATGACGAAGACATGATCCGCATGGCCGACTGGGTCGTGGACATGGGGCCGGGCGCCGGCGAACACGGCGGCGAAGTCGTGGCGCAAGGCGATCCGGAAACCGTGCAGCGCGATCCCGCCTCGCTGACCGGCCAGTACCTCAGCGGCGCGCGCGCCATCGCGATCCCGGCGCGCCGCCCCGTCAGCGACGATCTGCCCTGGCTGGAGCTGTCGGGCGCCAGCGGCAACAACCTGAAGAACGTGGAACTCCGCATCCCGTCGGGCCGCCTGGTCTGCGTGACCGGCGTTTCCGGGTCGGGCAAATCCACGCTCGTCAACGACACGCTGGCCGTCGCCGTATCGCGGCAACTGCACCACGCGCAAAGCGAGCCCGCCCCCTACGTGTCGATGCAGGGGCTGGAGAATTTCGACAAGATCATCAGCGTGGACCAGAGCCCCATCGGCCGCACGCCGCGCAGCAACCCGGCCACCTACACGGGCCTGTTCACGCCCATCCGCGAACTCTTCGCCGGCGTGCCGGAAGCGCGGACCCGCGGCTACGACCCGGGGCGCTTCAGCTTCAACGTCAAGGGCGGCCGCTGCGAGGCCTGCCAGGGCGACGGCGTGGTCAAGGTGGAAATGCACTTCCTGCCCGACATGTACGTGCCTTGCGACGTCTGCCACGGCAAGCGCTACAACCGCGAAACGCTGGAGATCCGCTACCGCGGCCGCAACATCAGCGAAGTGCTGGACCTGACGGTCGAACAGGCGCTCGAATATTTCGAATCCGTGCCGGCCATCTCCCGCAAGCTGCACACGCTCATCGACGTGGGCCTGTCCTACATCCGGCTGGGCCAGAGCGCCACCACCCTGTCCGGCGGCGAAGCGCAGCGCGTGAAGCTGTCGCAGGAACTGTCCCGCCGCAGCACCGGCCGCACGCTGTACATCCTGGACGAACCCACGACGGGCTTGCATTTCCGGGATATCGAGCTACTGTTGCAGGTGCTGAACCAACTGGTCGACAGCGGCAATACGGTGCTGATCATCGAACACAACCTGGACGTCATCAAGACGGCCGACTGGGTCATCGACATGGGCCCCGAAGGCGGCGATGGCGGGGGCTACGTGGTGGCGCAGGGCACGCCCGAGGACGTCGCGGCCACCGAGGCCAGCCATACCGGGCAATACCTGGGCAAGCTCCTGCGCCGCGCGCCGGGCCGGCTGCCCGTGCACTCAACGCATGAGGGATAGCGGCATGTACACCTTGATCATCGGCAACAAGAACTACTCCTCGTGGTCCATGCGCCCGTGGATCGCCCTGCGCGCCGCGGGCGTCCCGTTCACGGAGCAGAAGCTCGGCCTGTTCACCGAGAAATTCTCGCGCCGGCTGGGCGCGGTGTCGCCCGCCGGCCTGGTGCCCGTGCTGCTGGACGGCGACTTCGCCGTCTGGGATTCCCTGGCCATCTGCGAATACGCCGCCGAGCGCCATCCCGAGGCCCGCCTGTGGCCGCAGGACGTCCGCGCCCGCGCGCGGGCGCGTTCGCTGGCGGCGCAGATGCACAGCGGCTTCGGCGCGCTGCGCGAGGCGTTGCCGATGAACATCGAAGCCCATCTGCCGGGCATCGATTTGCCCGAGGCCGCAAGCCAGGACATTTCCCGCATGCACGCCATCTGGCAGGACACGCGCGCCGAATTCGGCGGCGGCGGGCCGTTCCTGTTCGGCGCCTTCTCGATCGCCGACGCGTTCTTCGCGCCCGTGGTGTCCCGGTTCACCACCTACGGCATCCCGGCGGCGGGCCCCGTGCGCGACTACATGGACGCCGTGCTGGCCCTGCCGGCCATGCAGTCCTGGATGCAGGACGCGCGCGCCGAAGCCACCTTCGTGCCCGAAGATGAGCCCTACCGCAAGCATCGCTGAAGCCCGGCTCAGTCGCGCAGCCGCTCGGCCACGAATTCGCGCAGCAGCCCCATCGCGGGCGCCTCGGTGCGGCCGGTCAGGGTCACCAGCGCGAACAGGGCGTGGCTGCGCAGCGGCGGGTCGGCCGGCAGCTCCGCCAATTCTCCCGCCTCGATGCCGGCCCGGGCCGCGCCCACGATGCCCAGGAACACCGCGTCGGACACGCGCACCGCTTCGAGCAGGCTGCCGATTTCGTCGCAGCGCAGGCGCACCGAGGTTTGCGGATCCGCCTCGATGCCGAAATGCTCGACGAGGATCCGTTCGGTGTCGGCCGCCAGGAAGGTGGACGCCAGAGGATAGGACGCGATCTCCGCGAAACGCGGCGGGCGCGCGGCGCGCGCCAGCGGATGGCCGGGGCGGCAGATGAAGCCGGCCCGCATCTGCGACACAGGCTCGATGCGCAGGTCGGCCGCCGGCACGATGCCGCGGGTATCCACCACCAGCGCGTCCAGCCGGCGCTGGCGCAGCAGCGCCAGGTGCGCCTCCAGCGAGCCGCGCATCACCTCCAGGCGCAATTGCGGATACCGCTGCGCGACGTGCGCCAGCAGGGGCGTCATGAGCATGGCGCCCGGCCCCGAACCCAGGCCGATACTGATGGCGCCGCGGTCTCCCTGGGTCAGCAATTCGGCGCTGCGGCGCAATTCGGCCGACTCGAACAGGATGCGCCGGGCGCGGCCGGCGACGGTCAGGCCCAGCGGCGTCAGTTCCGTGCGCTTGCCCATGCGGTCCAGCAGCCGCGCCCCGAGGTCCTCTTCCAGTATCCGGATGCTGCGGCTCAGCGCCGACTGGGTCAGGTGCAGGCGTTCGGCCGCGCGGCTGAAGGACCCCGCTTCGGCGACCGCCAGCAGGTGTTCGAGCTGCTTGAGGTTCATGGCCCGGCCTCCACTCAAGTATGAGTTTTTTTTCTAGCTTCCAGAATAACAATTCGTTAGACAACTAGCGAGCGCTGTCCCTAGCATGCGATCACGACACCACCATGCCAAAAAGGGGAACCCGTGAACATGCTTTTCAACCGCCTGCGCCTGGCCGGCTGTGCCTTGGCGCTGGGCGCCGCATTGCTGGGCCAGGGCGCCCAGGCCGCGGACTATCCCAGCCGGCCCGTCATGATGATGGTGCCCTACCCGGCCGGCGGCGCGTCCGACGCCATTGCGCGCGTCGTGGCGCCGCCCGTGTCCAAACAGCTTGGCCAGCCCGTGCTGGTGGAAAACCTGGGCGGCGTCAGCGGCGCGCTGGGCGCGCAGAAGGTCCTGACGGCCAGGCCCGACGGCTATTACCTGTTCCAGGGGTCTCCCAACGAACTGATCCTCGCGCCCATCGCCAATCCCGCGGTCAAGCTCAAGAGCGAGGATTTCCGCCTGGTGCAGATGATCGGCATGGCGCCCCTGGTGGTCGTGGCGCGCAGCGATCTGCCGGCCGCGAACGCCGACGAACTCGTCGCGCTGGCGCGTTCGCGCTCGGGCTCGCAGCCGCTCACCTTCGGCAGCGTGGGCGTGGGCTCCCTCTATCACGTCCTGGGCGAGCACCTGGCCCGCACCATCGGCGCCAACATGGTCCACGTGCCCTACAAGGGCGGCGCGCCGCTGATGCAGGACCTCGGCGGCGGGCAAGTGGACATCGCCATCCTGCCCTTGTCGCAGCAGCAGGTGGCGCTGGCCGAGCAGGGCCGCATCAAGCTGCTGGCCAGCCTGGATCCGCAACGCAGCGCGCTGCCAGCGCTCAAGGCGGTGCCGTCCGTGAACGAAGGCCAATCGCTCAAGGGCTTCAACTTCACCACCTGGACCGGCTACTTCGTCAAGCGCGACACCCCGGAAAACGTGGTCCTGCAACTGCACGCGGCGCTCAACGCCGCCATGCAGGACCCCGCGGTGAAGGAAAGCCTGCAATACCAGAACATCGAAGTCTCCGCGCCGATGAGCGCGGAGCAGGCGGACGCCATGTACCGCGCCGAGACCGAGCGCTTCCGAGAAATCTCCAGCCACGTGCAACTGGCCGGCAACCCGTGACCGCGCGCCCTCCCCACCAGGAACGACCTTCCATGCATCCCATTCTGCAGACCGTGACCGCCCAGGCCGACGAGTTCGTCTCGATCCGGCGCGATATCCACCGCAACCCCGAACTGGGCTTCCAGGAATTCCGCACCAGCGATCTGGTGGCGCATTGCCTGGCGCAGTGGGGCTACGAGGTGGAGCGCGGGCTGGGCGGAACCGGCGTGGTCGGCCAGTTGCGCCGCGGCGCCGGCGCCAGGCGCCTGGGCCTGCGGGCCGATATGGATGCCCTGCCCATCCAGGAAGCCACGGGCCTGGAGCATGCCAGCCGCAACGAAGGCGTCATGCACGCCTGCGGCCACGACGGCCACACCGCCATGCTGCTGGCGGCGGCGCACCACCTGGCCAGGGACGGCGATTTCAGCGGCACCCTGAACCTGATTTTCCAGCCCGCCGAAGAGGGCCTGGGCGGGGCCAAGCGCATGATGGAAGACGGGCTGTTCCGCAAGTATCCGTGCGACGCCATCTTCGCCATGCACAACATGCCGGGCCATCCGCAAGGCCACCTCCTGCTGCGCGACGGCCCCGCCATGGCGTCGTCCGACAACGTCACCATCGTGCTGGAAGGCGTGGGCGGGCACGGCGCGGTGCCGCACCGCGCCGCCGATCCCATCGTCGCCGGATCGGCCATCGTCCTGGGATTGCAGAGCATCGTCGCCCGCAATATCGACCCCCTGCACATGGCCGTGATCACGGTCGGCGCATTCAATGCCGGCAAGGCCAACAACGTCATTCCCCAGACCGCGACGCTCAAGCTCAGCGTCCGCGCGCTCGACCGCGAGGTGCGCGACACGCTGCAGGCGCGCATCACCGAACTCGTCCACAGCCAGGCGGCCAGCTACCAGGTGCGGGCGACTATCGACTACCTGCGCGGCTATCCGGTGCTGGTGAACACGCCGGCGGAAACAGACTTCGCGCGCCAGGTGGCGGTGGAGCTGGTGGGCGCCGCCAAGGTGGATCCGCAGACCCGGCCGCTCACCGGCAGCGAAGACTTCGCCTTCATGCTCGAGGAAGTGCCCGGCTCCTACCTGCTGGTCGGCAACGGCGACGGCTCGCCGGACGGCTTCAACAGCGGCCACGGCGCCTGCATGGTGCACAACCCCGGCTACGACTTCAACGACCACAGCCTGCCCGTGGGCGCGGCGTACTGGGTGCTGCTGGCGCAGCGCTACCTGGCGGGCTGACGCCTCGGCGCCGCGCGGGCGGGGTGCGTCAGCTCATGTCGAACAGGCGCCGGTGTTCGCGGATGGCGTACCGGTCCGTCATGCCGGCGATGTAGTCGGCGATCGCGCGGGCCTGTTCGTTGAACGCCGACCGGCGGTAGTCGGGCGGCAGCAGGCGCGGGTCGTCCAGGAACGCGACGAACAGTTCGCGCACGATGCGCCGCGCCTTGGTCGTCATGCGCAGGACGCGGTAATGGCGGTACAGGTTGTCGAACAGGAATTTCTTCAACTCGTCCGCCTCGCGCCGGATCTCGTCCGAAAAGCCCGCCAGCGGCGGCGCGCGGCGCACGTCGGCGGCGGTGGCGGGCGCGAACTCGCGTATGCGCGCCAGCGAGGTCTGCGTCAGGTCGACGATCAGCGTGTTGATCATCCGGCGTATGGTTTCGGCCACCGCGCGGCGCGGGGCCAGGCCGGGATAGCGTTCCAGCACGAAGGCGTGGTGCCGCTCGAAGATCGACACGTCCTTCAGTTGTTCCAGCGTGATCAGCCCCGAGCGCAGGCCGTCGTCGATGTCGTGGTTGTTGTAGGCGACTTCGTCGGCCAGGTTGGCCAGTTGGGCTTCCAGCGACGGCTGCGTGCGGTTCAGGAAGCGCTCTCCCACTTCGCCCAGTTGGCGCGCATGCGCGGCCGAGCAGTGCTTGAGGATGCCTTCCCGCGTTTCGAAGCACAGGTTCAGGCCGTTGAAGTCCGCGTAGCGTTCTTCCAGCTCGTCCACCACCCGCAGGCTTTGCAGATTGTGCTCGAAGCCGCCGGCCTCGGGCGCCAGCTCGCGCATGCAGGCGTTCAACTCGTCCTGGCCCGCATGGCCGAAAGGCGTATGGCCCAGGTCGTGGGCCAGCGAGATGGCTTCGGTCAGGTCTTCCGACAGGCCCAGGCTGCGCGCCAGGGTGCGCGCGATCTGCGCCACCTCCAGGCTGTGCGTCAGGCGGGTGCGGAACAGGTCGCCTTCATGGTTCACGAAGACCTGGGTCTTGTATTCCAGGCGCCTGAACGCGCCGGAATGGACGATGCGGTCGCGGTCGCGTTGAAACTCCGTCCGATTTTCCGGCGGCGGCTCGGCGTAGGTCCGCCCGCGCGATTGAGACGGATGGGATGCATAGGAAGCCAGTTCTTTCATCTGCAACACCGTCTCCCGCGCGGCTATTGGGTGGTGCGGGCCAGGACGGCGCGCACGGCATCGTCGGGGGCCGGCTGCATGACGGCTGCGCCGATGCGGGTCATGAGTACGTAGCGGATCGAGCCGCCTTCGGTCTTCTTGTCCACCTGCATCAGTTCGAGCCAGCGGTCCGCCCCCAGGTCCGGCGCCACGGCCGGGCAGCCGATGGCGGCCACCAGGGCGCGCACGCGCGCCACGTCGCCGCGGTCGAAGCCGGTGACGTCGGCGGACAGTTCGGCGGCCTGCACCATGCCGCAACCGACCGCCTCGCCGTGCAGCCAGGCGCCATAGCCCAGCCCCGATTCAATGGCGTGGCCGAACGTGTGGCCCAGGTTCAGGATGGCGCGCAGGCCGGATTCCCGCTCGTCCTTGCCCACCACCTGCGCCTTCAGCTCGCACGAGCGGCGGATGGCATGGGCGATGGCGTCCGGGTCCAGCGCGCGCAGCTTCTGCGCGTTTTCCTCGCACCAGGTCCAGAACGCCGGGTCCAGGATCAGCCCGTACTTGATCACTTCGGCCAGGCCCGCGGACACCTCGCGCGCCGGCAGAGTGCCCAGCACGTCGGTATCGATCTCGACGGCGATCGGCTGGTAGAACGCGCCGATCATGTTCTTGCCCAGCGGATGGTTGACGGCGGTCTTGCCGCCCACCGAGGAATCCACCTGGGCCAGCAGGGTCGTGGGCACCTGCAGGAAGCGCACGCCGCGCATGTACACGGCGGCGGCGAAACCCGTCATGTCGCCGATGACGCCGCCGCCCAGCGCCACCAGCACGCAGCGGCGGTCCAGGCGCTGGGCCAGCAGCGCGTCGAAGATCAGGTTCAGCGACTGCCAGTCCTTGTGGGCCTCGCCGTCCGGCAATTCAATGCGCAGCACCCGCTTGCCCGTCCGCGCCAGCGCGGCTTCGGCGCGTTCGCCATACAAGGCCGCGACGGTCGGGTTGGTCACCACGGCGATCGCGGTGGCGTCGGCGGGAATGCACTGGTCCAGGGCGTCCAGGCGGCCCGGGCCGATGTGGATGGGGTAGCTTCCGCCCGGGGTATCGACTTGAACAACGTTCATATGCGCTTCTCAAAGACTTGTAATTGCGGCAGCAGGGCCTTGACCAGGGTGTGGACGGGCATGGACCCCGTTTCCACGACCATGTCGGCCACTTCCTTGTAGAGGGGCTCCCGCAGGGTCATCAGCTCGCGCAGGGTGCCGCGCGGGTCCGCGGTGGCCAGGAGGGGACGGTTGCGGTCGCGGCTGGTGCGGCGGAACAATTCGTCCACGCTGGCCCGCAGATAGACCACGATGCCGCGCTCGCGCAGGCGCAGGCGGTTCTCCGCCGCAAGGATGGCACCCCCGCCGGTGGCAAGAATAATGTTGCGCCGTTGGGTACACTCTTCCAAGGCGGCGGCTTCCCGGCGACGGAAACCGGCCTCTCCCTCGATTTCGAAGATTACCGGCACCCGCACGCCGCAACGCGCCTCGAGCTCATGATCCAGATCCACAAACTCGCGCCCCAGCGCACGCGCCAGGCCACGGCCTATGGTCGTTTTGCCAGCGCCCATCATCCCCACCAGGAAGACGGGCAGGTCATGCGGCAGCGACGCGGTCCCGCCCGCGCACTCCGTGGCGCAGGGCGGGTTTTCGGGCGTCTCGCCGGGAGACGCCGGGTCCGGGGCAGCCTCCGGACATGAAATAGCGGAAACGTTCATGCCGGCATTATCACATTTGCCGCCAGTTGCCCGCGCACCACACTGAGCAATTTTGTTACAGATACCGGTTCCCCGCAGCAAGCCCGAACCGGAGATACCCGTAAAATCGCCGCGATGAGCAAGCCCCAGAATTCCTCCAAGAAAGACAAGCCCGCAAAGAGCGGCTCCCCGATACTGCGATTCTTCGTCAAGACCGGCATCTTCTGTGCCGGCCTCTTCCTGTGCGGCGTCCTGCTCGCGGGAATGGCGCTGGCGCTGGCCTGGCCCAATCTGCCGGACTTGAACGCGATGACGGACTACCGTCCGCGGGTGCCGCTGCGCGTCTACACGGCGGATCGCGTCCTGATCGGCGAATTCGGCGAAGAGCGCCGCAACGTGCTGCGCTTCAACGAAATCCCGGACGTAATGAAGTCCGCGGTGCTGGCGGCCGAGGACGACCGCTTCTACCAGCACGGCGGGATCGACTGGACCGGCGTGGTGCGGGCGGGCCTGACCAACCTGATCAACATGTCGAAGACGCAGGGCGCCAGCACGATCACGATGCAGGTGGCGCGCAACTTCTACCTGTCGTCGGAAAAAACCTATTCGCGCAAGTTCTACGAACTGCTGCTGACCTTCAAAATCGAATCCGAGCTCACCAAGGACCAGATCCTCGAGCTCTACATGAACCAGATCTACCTGGGCCACCGCGCCTACGGCTTCGCGGCCGCCTCGCGCACCTACTTCGGCAAGCCCCTGTCCGAAGTGACCCCCGCCGAAGCCGCCATGCTGGCGGGCATCCCCAAGGCCCCCTCGCGCTTCAACCCGATCTCGAACCGCCCCCGCGCCGAACTCCGCCAGCGCTACGTGCTGGGCCGCATGCACTCCCTGGGCTACCTGACCGAACCCGAGTACAAGCAGGCGATGGCGCAACCTATCGTCATGAAGTCGGCCGAAGGCACGCCGGCCGGCGGCTACTCCATCCATGGCGAATACGTGGCCGAACTGGCGCGCCAGTTGCTGTTCAACGTGTACCAGGACAACGTCTATTCGCGCGGGATCAACATCTACACCACGGTGCAGTCCAAGGACCAGGAAGCGGCCTATCGCGCCGTGCGCGAAGGGGTGCTGGAATACACGCGCCGCGCGCCCTACCCCGGCCCCGAGGAACAACTGGACCTGCCCGCGGGCACCGAAAACAACCCGCAGGCGCTCGACGACTTCCTGGACGGGGTGTTCGACAAGTTCAGCGACAGCGGCGACCTGCTGACCGCGCTGGTGCTGTCGGCCAGCCCCACGGAAGTGAAGCTGGCCCGCAGCTCGCGCGAGATCATCACCGTCACCGACAAGAAGGTGCTGGGCGTGGTGGCGCGCGCGCTGAACGACAAGGCCAAGCCCGAGCAGCGCATCAAGCGCGGCTCCGTGGTCTACATCCGCAAGTTCGGCGATAACTGGGAAATCATCAACCTGCCGTCGGTGCAGGCCGCCTTCGTGGCGCTGTCGCCGCAGGACGGCGCCATCCGCGCCATGGTGGGCGGTTTCGACTTCTACCGCGGCAACTTCAACCGCGTGACGCAGGCGTGGCGCCAGCCGGGCTCGAACATCAAGCCGTTCATCTACGCGGCCTCGCTGGAACGCGGCCTGACGCCGGGCACGCAGATCTCGGACCAGCCGTTCGAACTGACGGCCGCGCAGACCGGCTCCAAGGCCTGGAACCCAAAGAACTACGGCAACCAGTACGAACCCATGCTGACGCTGCGCCAGGGCCTGTACAAATCCAAGAACATGGTGTCGATCCGTATCCTGCAGGCCATCGGCCCGCAATACGCGCAGGACTACCTGACCCGCTTCGGCTTCGACAAGGCCCGCCAGCCGGCCGTGCTGCCGCTGGCGCTGGGCGCGGGCTCGGTGACCCCGCTGCAGTTGGCCGGCGCCTTCTCGGTGTTCGCCAACGGCGGCTACCGCGTCACGCCCTACCTGATCGACCGCGTCACCGACAGCGGCGGCAAGGTCATCATGCAGTCCAAGCCGGTGGTGGCGGGCGACGCCGCGGCGCGCGCCATCGATCCGCGCACCGCCTGGGTCATGGACGACATCCTGCGCGGCGTGGCCACCTACGGCACCGCCGCCCGCGCGCGCGTCCTGCTCAAGCGCAACGACATCGCCGGCAAGACGGGCACCACCAACGAATCCGTGGACGCGTGGTTCTCCGGCTACACCCCGTCGCTGGTCGCCACCGCTTGGCTGGGCTTCGACCAGCCCAAGTCGCTGGGCTCGCGCGAAACCGGCGGCGGCGTCGCCATGCCGATCTGGGTCGACTACATGCAGGACGTGCTCAAGGGCGTGCCCGAAGAGAAACCCCGCCCCCGTCCCGACGGCCTCATCGTCGAAAACGGCGAGTTCTACTTCTCGGAATTCCCGCCCGGACAAGCCGTCGCGCGCCTGGGCCTGCCCGAGGCCGACACGCTGGGCGAGTTCCTCAACGGCCTGAACGGCAGCACCAGCGAGGAAACCCGCATCAAGGTCGCGCCGGGCGTGGGCACGCAAAGCAGCCCCCCCTGGTCGCAGAAGATCCCCTTCTGACGCCAAAGCGAAAAAAAGGCCGGCCCGAAAAATTCGGGCCGGCCTTTTTTTTGAGCCACAAAGCCCTGAGGCGTGCTCCGCGGCGCCTACAGGCGTATCGTCACGGGAACGCCCGCCGCGGCGGAGCAGATTTGCGACAGGGCGTCCGGCAATTGCGGACCGCCCCGGGTGTCGTTCCAGTGCAGGCCGTCGTAGCGGTAGTGGAAACCCCCGCTGCGCGCCGCGACCCACAGCTCCTGCATGACGGCCTGGCTGTTCACCACGACGTGGGTATTGTCTTCGAAGACCATAGTCAGCACATTGCCGCTGCGGCTGGTTTCAACATCGACGTCAAGCGAAGCCGCCCAGTCATCGGCCTGGCTTTCGATGCTGTCCAGCACCTGGTCGATCAACGCAAGAAATTCGGTTTCGGTCATAATCGAGCCTGCAAGAATTACGGAGTTCCCAGTGTTCCAATTGGCATTCAGCCGCATGGCTCTTCGCATTGTAGCCACGCTAGTGACGACCGGCATGGTTGCGGCCTGCGGGTACAAGGGGCCGTTGTACATGCCGACGCCGGACGGCAAGCCGCCTCCCGACTCGCAGCAGCAAACGGTGCCGATACCGCCGACACCTCCGATTCTATGACCTCTCGATTCCCCGCGCAGCCTGAACTGGCCGGACACCCGTACTTCCAGTTCCGCAACAATGTCCTGTACGCCGAGGACGTGCCGCTCGACCACCTGGCCGACCGGCTGGGCACGCCGCTGTACGTCTATTCGCGCGCCGCGCTCAAGGCCGCCTGGGAATCCTACCGCAGCGCCGTCAGGCAACGCCCCGTGCTGGTCTGCTACGGCATGAAGGCCAACTCCAACCTGGCCGTCCTGAAGGAATTCGCCCGCCTGGGCGCGGGGTTCGACATCGTTTCCGGCGGCGAACTCAAGCGCGCCCTGGCGGCGGGCGCCGATCCGTCGAGAATCGTGTTCTCGGGCGTGGGCAAGCAGGCCTGGGAAATGCGCGATGCGCTCGCGGCCAAGGTCAAGTGCTTCAACGTGGAGTCCGAAGCCGAATTGCGCCGGCTGTCGGAAGTCGCCCAGGACATGGGCGCGCGCGCGCCCGTCTCGCTTCGGGTGAACCCGGACGTGGACGCGCAGACCCATCCGTACATTTCCACCGGCCTGAAAGAAAACAAGTTCGGCATCGCCATCGAATCGGCGCCGGACGTCTACCGCCTCGCCCAATCGCTGCCGGCCCTGGAAATCGTGGGCGTGGACTGCCATATCGGTTCGCAGCTCACCGACATCAGCCCCTATTTCGACGCGCTCGAGAAACTGCTGGACCTGATCGAAAGGCTGGCCCGGGACGGCATCGGGATCCGCCATCTGGACCTGGGAGGCGGCCTGGGCATCCGCTACACGGACGAGACCCCGCCTTCGCCCAAAGCCCTGATCGACCGGGTCTTCGAACGCCTGGAAGCGCGCGGCCTGGGGCATCTGCACCTCGTGCTGGAACCCGGGCGCTCGCTCGTCGGCAACGCCGGCGTGCTGCTCACGACGGTCCAGTACCTCAAGCACGCCGAAGCGCGCAATTTCGCGATCGTGGACGCGGCCATGAACGACCTGCTGCGCCCCGCCCTGTACGAGGCCTACCACGGCGTGCGCGCCGTGCATCCCCGCGCCGGCGAAGAAACCCTCTACGACATCGTGGGCCCGGTCTGCGAAAGCGCCGACTGGCTGGCCAGGCAGCGCAAGCTGGCCATCGAGCAGGGCGACCTGCTGGCGGTGGAATCCGCGGGGGCCTACAGCATGGCCATGGCCAGCAATTACAACGCCCGCCCGCGCGCGGCCGAAGTCATGGTCGACGGGGACAAATACTACGTGGTGCGCCGGCGCGAAACCCTGGACGATCTGCTCAAGGGCGAATCCACCCTGCCCTGAACCGCCCGGCGGCCCCGAAACGAAAAAAGGCCCCTTGGGGCCTTTTTCGTCATGCCCGCGGCAATGCGGTCACAGTTCGCCGTAGGAATGCAGCCCCGACAGGAACATGTTCACTCCCAGGAAGGCGAAGCCCGTGATCAGCAGCCCCATCAGCGCCCAATAGGCCGCCATGGTGCCGCGTAGCCCCTTGAGCAGGCGCATGTGCAGCCAGGCCGCATAATTGAGCCAGACGATCAGCGCCCAGGTCTCTTTCGGGTCCCATTGCCAGTAGGCGCCCCAGGCGTCGGCCGCCCACAGCGCGCCCAGGATGGTGGCGACCGTGAAGAACGCGAAGCCGATCGCGATGGCGCGGTACATGATGTCGTCCAGCACCTCCAGCGACGGCAGCGCCGCGGCGATGCGGCGGCGCCCCAGCAGGATGGCGCCCACGATCACGGCTCCCACGCCGAAATACAGCATCCAGGTGGCCGACAGGCCGTCGGTGCGGAACACCATGGGCTCGGCGCACAGCAGCACGCCCAGCACGAACAGCGGCGCCAGCTTGGCCCAGGACGTGGTCTGCCCGTGCTGCTTGATCAGGTAGGCGAAGCCCACCATGGCCGCCAGCGAGAACGTGCCGTAGCCGATGAAATTGGCCGGCACGTGCAGCTTCATCCACCAGCTCTTGAGCGCCGGCACCAGCGGCTGGATCTGCCCCGCATCGCGCGTGAACGAATACCAGAGCAGGAACACGACGGCGGACGTCACCACCAGCAGCACGAAGCCGCCCAGGGCGCGCGTGGCGTACTTGCGTTCGTAATACAGGTAGAACAGCGCCGTGATCAGCGAAAAAAGCACGAATACTTCGTACAGGTTGCTGACCGGGATGTGGCCCAGGTCCGGCCCCATCAGGTGCCCCTCGCGCCAGCGCACCAGCAGGCCCGTGACGCCGGCGAACACCGCGCCCCAGGTCAGCGCCGTGCCCAGCCAGGCGGCGGTGGGGCTGAAGACCCCGATCCAGTAGCAGACCGTGGCCAGCGCGAACAGCGCGCACATCCACAGAATGGCGGATTGCGACGAGAACAGGTACTTCAGGAAGAACACCTGTTCGGCGCGGGCCAGGTCGTTGCCATACAGCACCAGGGCCAGCCCGGCCGCGATGGCACAGGCCACCATCAGGCGGCGCAGCGGGCGCCACAGCCAGCCCATCCAGGCCAGCGCCGGCACGGTGCCGCACAGGATGATCTTTTCGTAGTAGTCCATCGCGCCGCTGTAGCGGGTCAGCGCGAAGGCGGCGCCCACCGCCAGCAACAGGAAGAAGACGATGTCGGTCCAGTCGGGCTTGCCGCGCTGCGCGCGGTTGTCGCCGGTTTCGGACAGGCTGTCCTGCCAGAGCAGGTCCGGCGTCGCGGTCAGCGTTTCCGGCGGCGAGGGATGCGTGGTGGTCGTCGTGGACATAGGGGAACCTTAAGACCTCTTCTGGCGCAGCAGCGCCTGCTTGAAGCGTTCGAACTCCTGGTTGAAGTCCAGTGTACGCTTCTGGGACGTCATGGCCGCCAGGACACTGCTGCCGCCGTCTTGCGGCTTGACCCAGATCCAGATGCGGCGGTCTCGAATATAGAACATCGCGAAAACGCCCAGGACCAGCAGGAGGCTGCCCAGGTACACGGTGTTCTTGCCGGGCGTGCGGCTGACCTGGAATACGCTGGCCTGCACATGATTGAAGTCCGCCAGCGACAGGAATACCGGCGCCGGATACACCGTCAGGTCCGACAGCGCCGCCACGGCCAGGCGCGACCACACCGCGGCGCGCTCGCCGTCCGGCCCTTCGGCGGCCGCGGGGGGCAGACCCGCCCGTTCGCGCTCGATGGCGCGCAGTTCGTTCATGCTGGCGCCGATCAGGCGGATCACCACGTCGGCCGCCCGTTCCAGGTCCTGGGAAGGCGTATTGGCCTGGAGAAATGCCGCCACCGCTTGCAGGCCGCCGGATGCGAAGGTGTCCAGCGCGCGCTCCGCGGCCGTCTGCAAGGGCTGGCGATCCGTCCCCGATGGGCTGTTGCGTTCCGCGAAGCGGCGGGCCGCCTCCTGGCGCGCCGCCGGATCGGCCAGGGTGGCGCGCAGGCGCATGAACTCGGCGATCGAGCTGTCCTCGTCCGCGGGAATGCGCAGGTAGCGGAACGGCTCGGACGCGTTGTTGCGCACGCCCGCCAGGAACACGCTGGCCCCGTCCAGTTCGACGGGCAGCATGTAGTTCTGGAACTCGTGGGCCTGGCCGGCATCGTCGATCAGCTTGTATTCGATGCTGGGCCCGACGTTGCGCAGGTTTTCGTTCTTCTTGCCCGCGGCGCTGCCGGACACCGACGCCACGTGGTCGGCGAAGCTCTGGTTGGCCCCCTTGGGCTCGCCGCGGGTCAGGTCCTCGACGTTGATCGGCCGCAAGGCCGTGATCTCGATCCCCATGCCGCGCGGGCCAGACGCCGTGTGAGCGGTTACTTCGGTTTTCTTGCCCACCGTGCCGTCAACCGCGAAAGGCGCGGGATCGGAACCTACCAGCGGATAGCCTTTCAGCACAACCGTGCTGCCGCCGTCGTCGAAACTGGATTGGTAGACGGTCATGCCCTTGAAGCGCAGCGGCTCGTTGACCTCGATGGTGGAATCGAAGGTCTTGCCGGTGTCGGGATCGGTGACCTCCACTTCGCTGAGGAAGCGGCTGGGCATGCCGGTGGAGTAGTAATCGACCACGAACTTCTTGAGCTTCAGCGTGAAAGGCATCGGCTGCACCAGGGCGCCGTCGCCCACCATCACGACCGCCGTGCTGGCCTGCCCGCCCTCGGGCACCAGCACGCTGGCGCGGAAGCTCGGGTTGTTGACCGACAGGCGCCCGCTTTCCGGCACTTCGGATATCAGCATGTTCTCGACGATGGGCTTCTTGCCGCCGAACATGACCTGCAGGCGCACGGGCAGTTCGCTGTCCAGCAGGCCGCCGATGCAGATGATGACCATGGCCGCGTGGGCGAACACGTAGCCGAGGCGGTTCGCGCTGCCCTTCTTGGCCGCCAGCAGCACGCCGTCCTGGTCCTGGCGTTCGCGCACGGCGTACCCCAGCTTGCCCAGCAGGGCCTTCAGGCCGGCCACGGTCTGCGGCACGCCGGCGGGCGCCTCCGTTTCCACGCGGTGCGGGAAGGCGCGCAGACTGCTGACGCGCACATGCTCGCGGAACGAGCGCGCGTCGCGCAGCATCTTGGGCGCGTTGCGGATCAGGCAGACCGAGGTCGACACGACCAAGAACCCCATGATCAGCAGGAACCACCAACTGTTGTAGACGTGCCAGATCGAGAACTTGTCGAACACCTCGTACCAGAACGGGCCGAACTGGTCGATGTAGTTGCTGGATGAACGGTTCTGCTGCAACACCGTCCCCACCAGGCTCGCCACGCAGATGAACATCAGCAGGCTGACGGCGAAGCGCATCGAGCCCAGCAATTCGAAGAAATCGCCGGGCAGGGCGCGCAGGGAGGGTCGGGAGTGTGTTCGGGTCGAATTCATGAAAAAAGGGGGGCCGCGCTATCGGCTACCCCCCTCATAGACAGCGCGCGGCGGAACGAGGTTCCGCTACGCTCGGTTGCAGAACGCGGACCGGCCGCGCACGTTGCGGGCAAGCCGCCTAGCGCAAACCGGCAGCGTAATCCGACACCGCCTTGATATCGGCATCCGACATGCGGTCGGCAATGGCGAACATGATGTCGTTCTTGCGGTCGCCGCTGCGGAAAAGCTTTAGCTGCTCTTCGATGTACGTCGGGAACTGGCCCGACAGACGGGGGTACTGCGCGGGCATGCCCGCGCCATTGGCAGAATGGCATGCCGCGCACGCGGGGACATTGCGTTCGGGCAAACCGCCGCGCCAGATTTTTTGACCTAGATCAACCAGCTTCTCATGGCCCGCCGTGGCCGGCTCCTTGAGGGGCTGCTGCGCCAGGTACAGCGCGATGTTCTGCATGTCGGCGGGCGTCAGGTTCTGCGCCATGGCCGTCATCGCGGTCGGGTTGCCTTCGGGGCCGTTGCGCACCGGCACCTTCGCGCCAGCCTTCACCTGGAAGTCGGCCAACTGCTTGGCCAAGTATTCGTGCGGCTGCGCGGCCAGGTTGGGGTTCAGCGGTATGGTGCTATTACCCGCCGCGCCATGACAGGACGCACAGGCGATGATGCCTCTGGCCACATCGCCCTGGTCAAACAGTTGCCCACCCTTGGCGGCATCTGGTTTTACCGGGCCCGCGGCGCCTTCGGCGGCGAAACTCGTAGTAGATAGGGCGGAGGCGCCGAGCAACAGCCCGCTCGCAACCAACATCCGGGACAGCACACGCTTCATGAAGACCTCGACGATCGCATCGATCAAGGCGCAAAAAGGCGCCCACGCCTGCCCGCACACCCTGGAATACCGTAACGAACCTGTTTTGCCTACCCTGCCTGCGATGTTGCTGCGAACTTGCCGGATCAGACTTCAGCAAGCTGGCCAGTAAGCAAAAAAGACGGCTCCGCGCACGGGGACCACTGTTGCAAACGCCGGATTATACAATAGGGCTCGAAACCAACCGTATCCGAAGCCATCCGTGTCCCTCCTACATCGCGCCTCCTTCTTCACTTCCGCGGCTCGCCTCGACCAGTTGCCGGCCGCCGGCGCTCCCGAGGTCTGCTTTGTCGGCCGCTCCAACGCCGGCAAATCCACGGCCATCAACGTGCTGTGCAACCAGCGCCGTCTTGCGTTCTCCAGCAAGACGCCGGGCCGCACGCGCTTGATCAATATGTTCGGCTTGCCCGACCCCCTGGATCCGGAAGGCCACATCGGCTTTCTCGTCGACCTGCCTGGCTACGGCTACGCGTCCGTGGCGCGCGACGAAAAGGAAAAATGGGCCGACATCCTCGGCGGCTATCTGCGCGACCGCGAATCATTGGTCGGCGTCGTGCTGCTCATCGACATCCGCCGCGGCGTCACCGAACTGGACCGCCGCCTCGCCAATTTCATCGCCCCCACCGGACGCCCGGTGCTGGCGCTCCTGACCAAGGCCGACAAGCTGCCCTACGGCCAGCGCATGCGCACCGTCTTCTCCGTGCGCAAGGACCTGGCCGATATCGGCGCCCTGCACACCGTGCCCTTCTCGGCGCCCGAACGCATCGGGCTGGAAGAGGCCGGCGCGCACATTGAAAACTGGATTTCTCCCAAGGTCGTACCATGAACCCGCAGATCATTTCCCCTGAATTCCCGGTATCCCGCCCGCGCCGCCTGCGCCGCGACGACTTCACCCGCCGCCTGGTCCGCGAGAACGCCCTGACGGTCAACGATCTGATCTACCCCGTGTTCGTGGCGGAAGGCTCGGGCCTGCGGCAGGCGGTGCCGTCCCTGCCCGGCGTGGTCCGCTATTCGCTGGATACGCTGCTGCCGGTGGCCAAGGAATGCGTGGAACTGGGCATCCCAGTGCTGGCGCTGTTCCCCGCCATCGATCCCTCGCTCAAGACACCCGACGGCATCGAAGCCACCAACCCCGACGGCCTGATCCCGCGCGTGGTGCGCGAACTGAAGAAGCAGGTCCCCGAGCTCGGCATCCTGTGCGACGTGGCGCTGGACCCGTACACCAGCCACGGCCAGGACGGCGTCATCGACGAGAACGGCTACGTGGTGAACGAACCCACGGTCGAGATCCTGGTCAAGCAAGCGCTCACGCAGGCCGAGGCCGGCGTCGACATGGTCGCCCCCAGCGACATGATGGACGGCCGCATCGGCGCCGTGCGCCGCGCGCTGGAAGCCAACGGCCACATCCACACGCAGATCATGGCTTACTCGGCCAAGTACGCCAGCGCGTTCTACGGCCCGTTCCGCGATGCCGTGGGCTCCGCGACCAACCTGGGCAAGTCCAACAAAATGGCCTACCAGATGGATCCGGGCAACCTGGACGAAGCACTGCGCGAAGTCGCCGCCGACCTCCAGGAAGGCGCCGACATGGTGATGGTCAAGCCCGGCATGCCGTACCTGGACGTGCTGCGCCGCGTCAAGGACACCTTCCGCGTGCCGACGTTCGCCTACCAGGTCAGCGGCGAATACGCGATGATCAAGGCGGCCGCCGCCAATGGCTGGCTGGACCACGACAAGGTCATGATGGAAGCGTTGCTGGCGTTCAAGCGCGCGGGCGCCGACGGCATCCTGACGTACTTCGCGATCGAAGCCGCGAAGCTGCTGAAAAGCCAGCGCTGATCCCGCCGCACGCTGCGGGCCGCCTTCAAGGCTGCACCCGCGGCGCGTGCGGGCATCAGCACTTCGCGGCCGCCTCGCCGCGCGCCGGCGGCGCGGTCCGGCGTAAGCCCAGCCACGTTCCCCCCAGCACGCAGGCCAGCCCCGCGACATGCGTGGGCGTAACGTGCTCTTCCAGGAACAGGGCCGCGAACAGCAGGCCGAAGATGGGCAGCCAGTTCACGAACAGGGCCGCGCGGCTGATGCCCAGCCTGGCGATGCCGGCGTTCCACACGATGTTGCTGACCCCCGAGGCGATCACGGCCGAGAACAGCAGGACCAGCCACGGCCACCACGCCATCTGCCACGTGCCGGCCTGGTAGGACGCCGGCGTCAGCGCCGCATGCGCGACCAGCATCAGGCCGCCCGCCAGGTACATGTACCAGAGCATCCCCAGCGGATCCATCACCCGCGACATGCGCTGGATGACCAATCCGCCGCACACGAACACCAGCACGGCCAGGAACACGATGGCGTCGCCCCAGCCCGTCAGGCCGAACCGCGCGCCGCTGCCGGCCACCACCATCCCGACCCCGAACAGCCCCAGCAGCGCTCCCGAAATGCGCACCAGCGTCAGTCTTTCGCGATAGAACAGGGCGGCGAGCAGCGCGGACAGCAACGGGCTCGTGGCCATGATGAGCGTGCCGTTGGCGGCCGACGAAAACCTCAGGCCCGACACCAGCGCCACCTGGTGCGCGTACACCACCAGGAACCCCGCCAGCGCGACCCAGCCCAGCTCCGCGCGGCCCAGCTTGGGGACGCGGCCGCCGCGGGCCTTGATGATGAGGGTGACGGTGAAGAAGGCGATGACGATCCTCACGGCGGCCAGCGCCTGGATGTCCATGTGCAGCGTCAGGTACTTGATCGAGACGATGTTCAGGCCCCACGTGGCCATGACGAACATCAATTGAAGATAGATAAGACCTGCGCGGTCCTGGCTCGCATCAACGGTAGGGGACGTCACGGGCGCCGGCCTGAGGGGGTTGGACGCGCCGCCCACGCGGCGCAGCGGACATGGTAGCGTGCCTGGCGCGCGGACTCAATGCGCGCCGAGGCACGCCGCACGCACGCCGGGATCGCGCAACAGTTCCGCTCCGGTTCCGCTCAGCGCATCAGCACCTTGTCCAGCGACTCGGTGAAGCGCTTCGCGTCCTGGAAGCCCACCACGCGCGCATCGGGCAGTTCCTTGCCTCCCGGCTCGAAGAACATGATGCCCGGGGGGCCGAACAGGCGGAACCGCTTGAGCAATGCCCGGTCGTCGGCGTTGTTCGCGGTCACGTCCGCCTGCACCAGCACCATGCCGGCCATGCGTTGCGCGACGCCGGGATCGGTGAAGGTGAACCGCTCCATTTCGCGGCACGACACGCACCAGTCCGCGTAGAAATCCAGCATGACCGGCTGGCGGCTTTGCGCCAGCACGGCATCCAGCTCGGCATTGTTGCGCACGCGGGCAAAGCGCACTTCGCCGCCAGCGCCCGCCGCGGCGGCGGACGCGTCGGAACGCGCCGCCAGGTGCGACAAGGGCTGCAGGACGTCCCGGCCTCCGCTGGCCGCGCCCACCAGCCAGGCGGCGGCCGCCAGGGCCAGCAGCAGGCCCACTCCCTTGCCGAACATGCGCGCGGCGCCCGCGCCCTCGGGCAAGGCGTCGAACGCGCGCAGCATCACGGCGGACACCGCGGCCAGGAAAGCCCAGCCCGTCATCTGCACCCAGGTCGGCACCACGGGGATCAGCATCCACCATGCCGTCGCCAGCAGCAGCATGCCGAACAGGCGCTTCACGCCGTCCATCCAGGGGCCCGCCTTGGGCAGCAAGGCGCCCGAGGACGCGCCCACGATCAGCAGCGGAACGCCCATCCCCCACGCCATCGCGAACAGCGCCGACCCGCCCAGCACCACGTCGCCGGTCTGCGAGATGTAGAGCAGCGCGCCGGCCAGCGGCGCGGCCACGCAAGGCCCGACGATAAGCGCGGACAAGGCGCCCATCACCAGCGCGCCGGTGTAGCGGCCCCCGGGAATGCGCGACGCGCGTTCCGACAGCCGGGCCTGGATGCCCGACGGCATCTGGAAGGTGAACGCGTCGAACATGGCCAGCGCCAGCACCGCCAGCAGCACGGCGAAGAGACTCAGGATCCAGGGGGTTTGCAGCCAGGCCGCCAGGCCGGCGCCGCTCAGGCCGGCCGCCACGCCCAGCGCGGTGTACACGACCGACATGCCCAGCACGTAGGTCGCAGCCAGCGCCAGGCCGCGCTTGCGGCTCGGCCGGGCTTGCGCCGAACCGCCCACCACGATGGACGACAGGATGGGAATCATCGGCAGCACGCAGGGCGTGAAGGCCAGCAGCAGGCCCAGCACCAGGAACACGCCGGCGGTCTTGGCCCAGCCCAGTCCGCCCAGCGCATCCGCCAGCCCGGTATCGCCGGCATTGACCAACGCGCTCAGGCCGCCGGACTTGCCCGCCTCGACGGGCGCGGCGCCCGCCGGCCCGGCCAGCGCATAGCCGCCCTCGACCGGGGTGAGCTTGACGTTGCTGTCCATGGGCGGATAGCACAGGCCCGCATCCGCGCAGCCCTGGCCGGTCAGGGTCAGCGTGAACGGCTGTCCGCCCGCGGCGATCGGCACGCGTATGCGTACGTCCTGGTGGAAGACCTCCATGTCCTTCTCGAAGGTCGGGTCGTACTTCACCTCGCCCTTGGGATAGACGGCTTCGCCCAGCGTCGCGGCGCCGATGGGACTGATCGTGATACCGAAGCGCTCGCGGTACATGTAATACCCGGGCGCGACGCGGTAGCGCATCTCCAGCATGTCCGGCGCCACCATCTCCGCGCTGAACACGAAGGCCTTCTCGGGCTCCAGGAATTCCGCCTCGGCGCGCGCGGCCGTCTGCCAGCCCAGCAACAGCAGCGTCATGGCCAACAGGGCGATGCTCCGCCCGAAGAAAGCGCGCACCGCGCGGGGCTCGTGCCCCGGCGCGCCGACGATACCGGCAAATTGCAACATCAGTCTCTCTTGTTCTGCGTGGCGGCCGTCTGTTCGCGCACCCAGTCCAGGTAGGGCGCCGCGCCGCCGATGACCGGCAGCACGATGATCTCGGGCACATCGTAGGGATGCATCTGCGCCAGGGCCTGCACAACGGCCTGGTGGCGCGCGTAGGTGGTCTTGATGTGGATGGGGACTTCCTCGGCCCCTTCGACCTCTCCTTTCCACATGTAGATGGACAGGCCGGGCGCGCCAAGGTTCACGCAGGCGGCCAGCCCGTCTTCGACCAGGACGTGCGCGATCCGCTTGGCCAGGAGCAGGTCGGGCGCATTGCTGATGACCAGCACAACGTCGTCATCGCGCAACATGATGCCTCCTTGGAATACCCGTACAGGACGTAACTCGGGGTATTTTATCGGTATTGCGGCCGTCGCCCGGATCCCCGGGCCCGCAAGCGCCGCCATGCAACCCGTTTTCCCCGAGGCACGCATGTCCGATAACTGTCTGTTCTGCCGCATCGCCCGCCACGAGATCCCCGCGCACATCGTTCACGAAGACGACCGCCTGCTGGCGTTTCTCGACATCCAGCCGGTGCGGCCCGGGCACACGCTGATCATCCCGAAGCAGCATTACCCCTATTACGAGGACATGCCGGCCGACCTGGCGGGCACCATCCTCAATCTCGGCCAGAAGCTGGGGCGCCACATGAAGCGCCTGTACGGCGTGGACCGCGTGGGCTTCGCCTTCACCGGCATCCACGTGGCGCATGCGCACGCACACGTCATTCCCATGCATCATCCGCAGGACGTCACCTCCACCCAGTACATCGAGCAGCAGGACCTGACGTTCAAGATGCCGCCCCAGGCCGCGCCCGACGCGCTGGCGGCGACCGCGGCGCAACTGCGCGGGGAACTGCACACCTCCTGAGGCGCGGGCCCCCAAGCGCCTGCCGCCGCGGCAAACCGGGGGCGAAAAAAAACAAGGGCGGGTCCGAAGACCCGCCCTTGTCGCTTATCGCTCCGCCGAAACTTATTCGGCAGCGCTGTCCTCAGCGGCTTCATCGACTTCCGGACGGTCGACCAGCTCCATGAAAGCCATGGGAGCGTTGTCGCCTTGACGGAAGCCCATCTTCAGCACGCGGGTGTAGCCGCCGTTGCGGGCCGCGTAGCGCGGGCCGATTTCGGCGAACAGCTTCACCACGGCGTCGCGATCGCGCAGACGGGCAAAAGCCAGACGCTTGTTCGCGAGGGTGGGTTCTTTACCCAGCGTGATCAGGGGTTCGATGACGCGGCGCAATTCTTTCGCCTTCGGCAGCGTGGTCTTGATGGCTTCGTGGGTGATCAACGAAACGGCCATGTTGCGGAACATGGCAAGACGGTGACTGCTGGTGCGGTTGAGCTTACGCAAGCCATTACCGTGACGCATGATAAGTTTCCTTTGAATCTAGAGACGGCGTTTCCGCCATCGGGTTGTCCGGCTCTTCTATCAGCCTGCGATCAGGCTGCGGTCCGGTAGAAAACGGTGCATTTTACGACGATTTCGCAAACGGGCCGGCGCATGGCCGGCTGCTTGCGGGAGCCGTCCCTTTCCAGGAATGGCCCCCTTTCAAGACTTAGGGACGCTCCAGACCCAGGGGGGGCCAGTTTTCGAGCTTCATGCCCAGCGTCAGGCCGCGTGCGGCCAAGACTTCCTTGATCTCGTTGAGCGACTTGCGGCCCAGGTTCGGGGTCTTCAGCAGCTCGTTTTCGGTGCGCTGGATCAGGTCGCCGATGTAGTAGATGTTTTCGGCCTTCAGGCAGTTGGCCGAACGCACGGTCAGTTCCAGGTCGTCGACCGGGCGCAGCAGCACCGGATCGATCTGCGGCGTGCCGCGGACCGGGGCTTCGTACGAATCGCCAGCGCCTTCCAGGGCGGCGAAGACCGAGATCTGGTCCATCAGGATGCGGGCCGACTGGCGCACCGCTTCCTCGGGCGAGATCACGCCGTTGGTTTCGATGTCCAGGACCAGCTTGTCCAGGTCGGTGCGTTGTTCCACGCGGGCGCTTTCGACGGCGTAGCTCACGCGGCGGACCGGGCTGAACGACGCGTCCAGAACGATGCGGCCGATGGTGTGGGTGCGGTCTTCCGACAGCGCGCGCACGTTGCCCGGCACGTAGCCGCGGCCCTTTTCAACCTTGATCTGCATTTCCAGCTTGCCGGCGTCCGTCAGGTTGCAGATGGCATGGCCGGGGTTGATGATCTCGACGTCATGCGGCAGTTCGATGTCGCTGGCCAGCACGGTGCCCGCGCCGGTCTTGCGCAGGACCAGGGTCACTTCGTCGCGGTTGTGCAGCTTGAAGACCACGCCCTTCAGGTTCAGCAGGATGTCGACGACATCTTCGCGGACGCCCGGGATGGTCGAGTATTCGTGCACCACGCCCGTCATCTGGACTTCGGTCGGCGCGTAGCCGGTCATCGAAGACAACAGGATGCGGCGCAGGGCGTTGCCCAGCGTGTGACCGTAGCCACGCTCGAACGGCTCCATCACGATCTTGGCATGGTGCGTGCCGACCGGTTCGACTTCAATGGAGCGCGGCTTCAGGAAACCTTGAGTGGACATTTACTGTGTTCCTTTTCAATACCCTCGGCTCGTTACACCGATAAGGCTGATGGACAGGGTGAAACTTGAAACATGGACGGCGCGAAAAGCGCCGGCCGATACTTACCGCAAAGCCCGCCCCGCCAAAAGGCGGAAAGCGGGCTGCTGCGGGACGTGCAAACGGATCGCGAAGACCAGCTCGCCAGCGCATCCGCGAAGGACGCGCCGGCAGGCCTGATTAACGCGAGTACAGTTCCACGACCATCGATTCGTTGATGTCGCGAGCGACGTCAGCGCGATCGGGGGCCGACTTGAACGTACCGGTCAACTTGGTCGTATCGACTTCCACCCACTGGGGGATGCCGATGCTGGTGGCCAGGTCGAGCGATTCCTTGATGCGGCCTTGCTTCTTGGCCTTTTCGCGGATCGACACGACGTCGCCAGCCTTGACCAGCATCGAAGCGATGTCGGCGGTGTGGCCGTTCAGTTCGATGGCGCGGTGGCTCACCAGTTGGCGAGCTTCGGCGCGCGTCGAGCCGAAGCCCATGCGGTAGACGACGTTGTCCAGGCGCGATTCCAGCAACTGGATCAGCGTTTCGCCCGTGTTGCCACGGCGGCGCTCGGCTTCAGCGAAGTACTTGCGGAATTGCTTTTCCAGCACGCCGTACATGCGCTTCAGCTTTTGCTTTTCGCGCAGTTGCAGGCCGTAGTCGGAAGTGCGGGCACCCGAAGTGCGGCCGTGTTGGCCAGGCTTGGAATCCAGCTTGCACTTGGAATCCAGCGAGCGGCGGGCGCTCTTCAGGAACAGGTCAGTACCCTCGCGGCGCGAGAGCTTGCATTTGGGTCCAATATAACGTGCCATGTGGATTCCCTTTAGATACGACGACGCTTCGGCGGACGGCAGCCGTTGTGCGGAACGGGCGTGATGTCGGCGATGCTCGAAATCTTGATGCCCAGCGCGTTCAGAGCGCGGACCGACGATTCGCGGCCGGGGCCGGGGCCCTTGATACGCACTTCCAGCGTCTTGATGCCGTACTCCAGCGCGACGCGGCCAGCCGTTTCAGCGGCGACCTGCGCGGCGAACGGGGTCGACTTACGCGAGCCCTTGAAGCCAGCACCGCCCGACGTGGCCCACGACAGCGCGTTGCCCTGACGGTCGGTGATGGTGATGATGGTGTTGTTGAACGAAGCGTGAACGTGCGCGATGCCGTCCGAGACGTTCTTCTTGACCTTTTTGCGCACGCGCGAAGCGCCGCTGGTGGAAGCTTTCGCCATAATCCAGTTCCTCGATTATTTCTTCAGGGACGCAGCAGCACGACGCGGGCCCTTGCGGGTCCGGGCGTTGGTGCGAGTGCGCTGGCCGCGCACGGGCAAACCGCGCTTGTGACGCATACCGCGGTAGGTTCCCAGGTCGATCAAACGCTTGATCGAGAGCTGTACTTCACGACGCAGGTCGCCTTCAACCGTGAACAGACCAACATGTTCGCGGACGCGTTCCAGTTCAGCGTCGTTCAGATCCTTGACCTTTTTGTCAAAGGGTACGTTTGCCGCTTCGCAGATTTTGCGAGCGCGCGTACGACCGATGCCAAAAATGGCGGTCAGGCCGATCTCGGCGTGCTGTTGCGGCGGGATGTTAATGCCAGCAATACGGGCCATGACTATTCCTTGAATAAATCTGTTGCGTAGTCGCTAACCCGAGTTAGCCTTGACGCTGCTTGTGACGCGGGTCGGTGCAGATAACGCGCACCACGCCGTGACGTTTGATAACTTTGCAGTTGCGGCAGATCCGCTTAACCGATGCCATTACTTTCATGGTTGACTCCTAATTTTCCGTAATCCGGTTCCGCTTATTTGGAGCGGAAGACAATCCTGGCTCGCGTCAGATCATAGGGCGTGAGCTCCACTGTGACCTTGTCACCCGGCAGGATCCGGATGTAATGCATACGCATCTTGCCGGAAATATGGCCCAACACCACGTGGCCGTTTTCGAGCTTGACGCGAAATGTCGCGTTCGGGAGGTTCTCAAGAACCTCACCTTGCATCTGAATGACGTCGTCCTTGGACATTCTTTTGCTTACCGCATCGGCAAACCCGAGCCCTTGAAGTTAGCCTTCTTGAGCAGCGAGTCGTACTGGTGAGACATCATGTAGGCCTGGACCTGCGCCATGAAATCCATCGTCACCACCACAATAATCAACAGGGACGTACCACCGAAGTAGAAGGGAACGTTCCAGCGCATCACCAAGAATTCCGGCAACAGGCAC
Source organism: Achromobacter veterisilvae (assembly GCF_900496975.1). GTDB lineage: Bacteria > Pseudomonadota > Gammaproteobacteria > Burkholderiales > Burkholderiaceae_B > Achromobacter > Achromobacter veterisilvae. The sequence goes on along the minus strand of NZ_UFQC01000019.1, from coordinate 33,860 downwards.
ACCAACGTGATGTAGATGGCACCTGCGAGCGTCAAACGCATCAGGATCTTGTCGATGTAGCGCGCCGTCTGTTCGCCCGGACGGATGCCCGGAACAAACGCACCACTCTTCTTCAGGTTGTCCGCCGTTTCGCGGCTGTTGAACACCAGAGCCGTGTAGAAAAAGCAGAAGAAAATGATCGCGACCGAGTACAGCGTGATGTAGAGCGGTTGACGAGGCGACAGGGCCGCAGCCAGGTCACTAAGCCAGCGCATGTTCTCGCTGCTGGAGAACCAGCTCGTGATCGTGGCCGGGAACAGGATGATCGACGACGCGAAGATCGGCGGAATTACCCCAGCCATGTTCAGCTTCAGCGGCAAATGCGAGCTTTGGCCACCGTAGATCTTGTTGCCGACCTGACGCTTGGCGTAGTTCACCGTGATCTTGCGCTGTCCGCGTTCCACGAACACCACAAAAGCGGTAACCAGCACCACCAGAGCCACGATGAACAGTGCCGACAGCACGGACATCGCGTTGGTGCGGACCAGGTCCAACAGTGCAGCCAGCGCGGCAGGCAAGCCTGCGACGATACCTGCGAAGATCAGGATGGAAATCCCGTTGCCCAGACCGCGCTCCGTGATCTGCTCACCCAGCCACATGACGAACATGGTGCCGGTGACCAGGGTCACGACGGTCGTAAAGCGGAACAGCATGCCCGGATCGATCACCAGTCCCTGCTGGGACTCCAACGCTACCGAAATGCCCACAGCCTGCACCAGCGCCAGCACGACCGTGCCGTAGCGGGTGTATTGGGTGATCTTCCGACGGCCGGATTCGCCCTCTTTCTTGAGGGCTTCCAGCGACGGCACCACCACAGACATTAGCTGCATGATGATGGATGCCGAAATGTACGGCATGATCCCCAGGGCAAAAATCGAGAAGCGCGAGAGCGCCCCGCCCGAGAACATGTTGAACAGGCCGAGGATCCCGCCCTGGTTCTGGCGGAACAAGTCCGCCAGCGCATCCGGGTTGATGCCCGGTACCGGGATGTGAGTACCCAACCGGTAAACCACCAAGGCGAGCACCAGGAAAACGAGACGGCGCTTCAGATCGCCGTACCGTCCTCCGGTTTTGCCCAATGCCTGCGCGTTAGCCACTCGTCACCTCGTGATCAGGCAAGCGAGCCGCCCGCGGCTTCGATGGCGGCGCGAGCGCCGGCCGTCGCGGTAATGCCCTTCAGCACGACCTTGCGCGAGAGTTCACCCGACTTGATGACCTTGGCGTAACGAACCGCCTGGCCGATCACGCCAGCGGCCTTCAGCACTTGCACGTCGACTTCGTCGATGGGCAGGGCTTGCAGGTCCGACAGACGGACTTCGGCGTACAGGTGCTGGCCGAGCGGGGTGAAACCACGCTTGGGCAGGCGACGCTGCAGCGGCATTTGGCCGCCTTCGAAGCCAACCTTATGGAAACCGCCCGAACGCGACTTCTGACCCTTGTGGCCACGGCCGGCGGTCTTGCCCAGACCCGAACCGATGCCACGGCCGACGCGGCGCTTGGCGTGCTTGCTGCCCTCGGCGGGCTTCAGCGAATTAAGTTGCATATCCGACATGGTGATTCCTTAGGCTTCCGAGACGGAAACGAGATAATCCACCTTACGGATCATCCCACGCACCTCGGGCGTATCGACCAGCACGCGGCTGCTGTTGATGCGGCCCAAGCCCAAACCGCGAACCGTATCACGGTGCGATTGCTTGGTACCGATCACCGAGCGCACGAGGGTCACTTTGATCTGCTTCTGAGCCATGATTTACCCCAGGATTTCTTCGACCGACTTGCCGCGCTTGGCAGCAACATCAGCCGGGGTCATGGAGGCGCGCAGGCCGTTCAACGTGGCGCGAACCATGTTGTAGGGGTTGCTCGAGCCCAGGCTCTTGGCAACCACGTTACGCACACCCATCACATCAAAAATAGCGCGCATCGGGCCGCCGGCGATAACGCCGGTACCTTCAGCCGCCGGCGAGATCAGCACGGTAGCGGCGCCATGCTTGCCGACCACGGTGTGGTGCAGCGTGCCGTTCTTCAGCGCGACCTTGAACATGCCGCGGCGGGCTTGTTCCATAGCCTTCTGAACGGACACCGGCACTTCACGCGCCTTGCCCTTACCCATACCGATGCGGCCATCGCCATCGCCAACCACGGTCAGCGCGGCAAAGCTCATGGTGCGACCACCCTTGACCACTTTGCTCACGCGGTTGACCGCGATCATCTTTTCGCGGAGGCCGTCATCGTTCTCTTTTTCCGCGGCGTTCTTGCCTTGTACTTTAGCCATTTGACAGATCCTCGCTTAGAACTTCAGGCCGGCTTCACGCGCGGCATCGGCCAGCGCTTTCACGCGGCCATGGTAACGAAAGCCCGAGCGATCGAAAGCGACCAGTTCAATACCGGCAGCCTTGGCCTTTTCGGCCACGCGCTTGCCGACCAGCGTAGCAGCGGCCTTGTTGCCGCCCTGTCCGGTTTGGCCGGCCAGTTGCGCACGCACTTCGGCTTCCACCGTCGAGGCGCTGACCAGAACGCGATCGCCTTCCGGCGAAATGATGTTGGCGTAGATGTGCTGGTTCGAGCGGAAAATCGAGAGGCGGTGAACGCGCAGCTCGTTGATCTTCCGGCGGGTCGGAACCGCACGACGCAAACGGGAAACTTTTTTGTCCATGATTCGTCCTTGCGTGCGCCGTTATTTCTTCTTGGTTTCTTTGATGACGACGCGTTCGTCCGAGTAACGCACGCCCTTGCCCTTGTAGGGTTCGGGTTCGCGGTACGCGCGGATTTCAGCGGCCACCTGGCCGACGACTTGCTTGTTGGACCCCTTGATGACGATTTCCGTCTGGGTGGGGCATTCGGCCTTGATGCCGGCCGGCAACTGATGCAAAACGTCGTGCGAGAAACCGAGCTGCAGCTTAACGGCGTCGCCTTGAACCGAGGCGCGGTAACCCACGCCGACCAGGTTCAGCTTGCGCTCGAATCCCTTGCTCACGCCGTTGACCATGTTGGCCACCAGCGCGCGCACGGTACCCGACATGGCGTTGGCGTGGCGGGTTTCGTTGGCGGCGACAAACGTGAGTTTGCCGTCGTCCAGCGCAACCGTGACGTCGCCAGTCAGGGCTTGGGTCAAGGAACCCAGCGGGCCCTTGACGATGATCTGATCCTGCTTGATGTCAGCTTCGACACCCTTGGGCAGTTCGACCGGATACTTAGCGATACGTGACATTCGAATTTCTCCTTAGGCCACGTAGCACAGCACTTCGCCGCCGACGCCGTTGGCGCGAGCCTTACGGTCGGTCATGACGCCGCGCGAGGTCGAAACGATAGCCACGCCCAGGCCGTTCATGACCTGAGGAATGCTGGTACGGCCCTTGTAGATACGCAGACCGGGGCGCGAGACGCGTTCGATGCGCTCGATGACCGGACGGCCAGCGTAGTACTTCAGGGTGATCTCGAGCTCAGGCTTGGCCTGGGTGCCCTTGATTTCAAAGCTGTCGATGTAGCCTTCGTCCTTCAGCACGGCGGCAATGGCCGCCTTCAGCTTCGAGGAGGGCATGTTCACCGTAACTTTGTCCACTTGCTGCGCATTGCGAATGCGGGTCAGCATATCGGCGATGGGATCGCTCATGCTCATATTGTTTCTCCTACCAGCTAGCCTTGGTGATGCCGGGGATTTCACCCTTCATCGCCATTTCACGCAGTTTGTGGCGCGTCAGGCCGAACTTGCGGAACACACCGCGCGGACGACCGGTGACCACGCAACGGTTACGTTGACGCGTCGGGTTGGCATTGCGCGGCAGCTGTTGCAGCTTGAGCCGAGCTTGGTAACGTTCTTCGTCGGTCTTCGACTGGTCGTCGATGATCGCCTTCAACTCAGCGCGCTTGGCAGCGAACTTGTCAGCCAGCTTGGCGCGCTTGATGTCGCGATTGATGAGGGAAAGTTTAGCCACGTCATCAGCCCCTTAGTTACGGAACGGGAAGCTGAAGGCCGTCAACAGCGCCTTGGCTTCTTCGTCGGTCTTGGCGGAGGTGGTGATGCTGATGTTCAGCCCACGCAGCGCGTCGATCTTGTCGTACTCGATTTCGGGGAAAATGATCTGCTCTTTCACCCCGATGTTGTAGTTGCCACGGCCGTCGAAAGCACGACCCGAGATGCCGCGGAAGTCGCGCACGCGAGGCAGCGCAACCGCCACCAGGCGATCCAGGAATTCGTACATGCGCTGGCCGCGCAGCGTGACCATGCAACCAATCGGGTAGTTTTCGCGGATCTTGAACCCGGCGATAGCCTTCTTGGTCTTCGTCACGACGGGCTTCTGGCCGGCGATCTTGGTCAGGTCCGAGACGGCGTGCTCGATGACCTTCTTGTCAGCGACGGCTTCCGAGACACCCATGTTCAGGGTGATCTTGGTGATGCGCGGCACTTCCATCGTGCTCTTGTAGCCAAACTTGGCCTGCAGGTCGGCAGCGACCTTGCTCTTGTAGAGATCTTGCAAACGAGACATGTCTATCGCCCCTTACGCCTTGGCGCCGACGACGGCACCATTGGAACGGAACACGCGGACCTTGCGACCTTCGACTTCCTGCACGCCCACGCGGTCGCCACGACCGGTAGCGGGGTTGAAGAGCGCCACATTCGAGATGTGGATCGGCATGGTCTTTTCGACGATTCCGCCCGGGTTGTTGGCCATCGGGTTGGCTTTCACGTGTTTCTTGACGACGTTGACGCCTTCGACCAGGACGTGGTCGGCATCGACGCGGGCCAGCACGGTACCGCGACGCTTCTTGTCGCGGCCGGTCAGGACGATGACTTCGTCGCCTTTACGAATGTTGTTCATCGTAGGGCTCCTTACAGCACTTCCGGGGCCAGCGACACGATCTTCATGAACTTCTCGGTACGCAGTTCACGCGTCACGGGTCCGAAGATGCGGGTGCCGATGGGCTCCAGCTTGGCGTTGAGCAACACGGCGGCATTGCCACCGAAACGAATCAGCGAACCGTCTTTACGGCGCACGCCCTTGGCGGTACGAACCACCACGGCATTGTAAATTTCGCCTTTCTTGACGCGTCCGCGCGGAGCCGCATCTTTGACGCTCACCTTGATGATGTCGCCGATACCGGCATAACGGCGCTTGGAGCCACCGAGCACCTTAATGCACATGACATGACGCGCACCAGTGTTATCGGCCACGTCCAGCGTGGTCTGCATTTGGATCATGATTTTTCCTGTTCCAACTTAACTGGAAATACGGTTTTCCCGGGGTTTCCCCTTGGGAACTCTGCAATTCCTGCCAGTTTTGGTCCCGTCAGGTCAGCCGCCCTGCTTTTTGTGGCTGGCGCCTCGAGCTTTCGCTCCAAAGACCAGCAACTGGTGGCAACGCAACGACCCTGGGTTGAAATCCTGCGGGTATTCCCCCAACACGTTGGCCTGGGCTTATCCCTGGCCAATCGACAATCTGGGAAAGCTGACAATTCTAGCGTGGTTATATTTTGAGCGCAAGCCCTTTGTTGAGATAGTGAGCAAATACGCGACAGCGCCTGTGGAAAACTCCCCGCGAGGGCCGTTTCCCGGCGTTTTAATCCGCCCCCGTTTTGTCGCGGTAGTAGTTGCGCTCCCAGGCGTCATGGTTGGCCTTGCCGCGCCGGATCTCGTCCGTGAACGGCGCCGCCATCAGCACCAGGCGGTTCAGCCAGCGCACCGGCGCCCGGCAGGGACGCTCGAAATCCACGAACAGCACGGCGCGCGCGCCCGCGGTGTCATTGTGCACCTGGTGGGGGTAGAGGTCGTCGAACACCACGGCCTGCCCTTCCCGCCAGTTGTAGCGTTCCCCTCCGACCTCGATCCAGCAGCGTTCGGCCGGCTCGGGCACGACCAGGCCCAGATGCAGGCGCAGGACGCCATTGTAGGGGCCGGTGTGCAGCGGGATCCGCTTGCCCGCTTCCAGGATGGAAAAGAACGCCGTGCGGATGCCCGGGATCCCCGCCAGCGCCCGGGCGGTGGCGGGACAGCGCGCCAGATTGCGGTCGGAACGCAGGCCGTAGCCCATGAACACGAAGGTCTTCCATTGGTCGTCCGACGTGATCTGGCCCACGTCGGGGGAAATCTCGTGGAAGGCGGGCAGGTGCTGCCGCTCGGACAGCAGCTCCACCAGTTCGGCGCGGATGGCGGGCGCCTGCGCCTCGAGTCCGGCCACCCAGGGGAACTGGCTGTTCCGGAAAATGGGTCTGTCCCCCACCAGCGAGGCCCGCGCGATGCGATGGCGCAGCCAGTCTATGAAGCGGAAAAAGGCTCGCGAATAGAAGCTGGGCTTGCCGGACGGACGCGCATCGACTGGTTGCACAATGGGGAATCGGGTGGGCGGCCAAAGATGCACCATTTTGTCCATGCCGGGGCGCGCGTGCAAGATTTGGCGCCGATTGGCTCCAAGGATCCGCCCGCTATTGGACCTCCCCGCGTCCCGCAAGCTGGTTTAGACTGGCATGGGCGATGCGATCGCTATCCACTCCTACTTCGCAAGGAAAGACAGGCATGTATGAACAGTTGGCGCTGTATATCGACGGCGAATTCGTCGCCGGAGAGGGTAGGCGCACCCAGGACGTCATCAACCCGGCCACGCTGGAAGTGCTCGGCCAGTTGCCCCACGCCACCGAAGCCGACCTGGACCGCGCGCTGGCCGCCGCCCAGCGCGCCTTCGAATCCTGGAAGAAATCCTCTCCCATGGAGCGCTCCACCATCCTGCGCAAGGTCGCGACGCTGTCGCGCGAGCGCGCCAAGGAGATCGGACGCAACATGACCCTGGACCAGGGCAAGCCGCTGGCCGAAGCCGTTGGCGAAGTCACCTCCTGCGCCGAGCATGCCGACTGGCACGCCGAGGAATGCCGCCGCATCTACGGCCGCGTGGTCCCGCCGCGCAACCCCGACGTGCGCCAGATCGTCGTGCGCGAACCCATCGGCGTCTGCGCCGCGTTCACGCCCTGGAACTTCCCGTACAACCAGGCCATCCGCAAGATCGCCGCCGCCATCGGCGCCGGCTGCACGGTGGTGCTGAAGGGCCCCGAGGATTCGCCCAGCGCCGTCATGGCGATCGCCCGCATGTTCCACGATGCCGGCCTGCCCAAGGGCTGCCTGAACATCGTCTGGGGCGAACCCGCCAAGATCTCCGACTACCTGATCCGTTCACCGATCGTGCGCAAGGTGTCCTTCACGGGATCCGTGCCGGTGGGCAAGCAACTGGCCGCCCTGGCCGGCGCCCACATGAAGCGCGTCACCATGGAACTGGGCGGCCATTCGCCCGTGCTGGTGTTCGACGACGCCGACATCGACCGCGCCGCCACCATGCTGGCCAAGTTCAAGATCCGCAACGCCGGCCAGGTGTGCGTGTCGCCCACCCGCTTCTACGTGCAGAACGGCGCCTACGAGCAGTTCCTCGCGCGCTTCTCCGAAGTGCTGAAGAGCATCAAGGTCGGCGACGGCCTGGAAGACGGCACCGACATGGGCCCGCTGGCGCATGAACGCCGCGTTCCCGCCATGAGCGCCTTCATCGACGACGCCAAGAAGCACGGCGGCAAGGTGGTGGTCGGCGGCGGCCCGCTGGACCGCAAGGGCTTCTTCTTCGCCCCCACGGTCGTGACCGACCTGCCCGACAACTCCATGCTGATGACCGAAGAGCCCTTCGGTCCGGTCGCGCCCGTGGTCCGCTTCACCGATACCGATGAAGTGCTGCGCCGCGCCAACAGCCTGCCCTTCGGCCTGTCGTCGTACGTGTTCACGAACTCGCTGCAGACCGCCACCAAGGTCTCCAACGGCCTGGAAGCCGGCATGGTCAACATCAACCACTTCGGCAGCGCCCTGGCCGAGACGCCCTTCGGCGGCATCAAGGATAGCGGCATCGGCAGCGAAGGCGGCCTGGAAACGTTCGACGGCTACCTGGTCACGAAGTTCATCACGCACGTCTGATCCCGCCGCGCATCGGATAGGAGCCCCGGGCGCCCCGATCAACCGCGCCGACCAGCGATGGTGGCGCGGTTGATCTGCAACGCACTGACGATTGCTGCCGGGGTTCCAGCGCAACATCTCAACTCGTCATCGGAATTGGAAAGCTGCGCGAATTGGCGCGGCGCGCCGCAGCCTGGACGCTACTCCAGGCGCTCAAAGTAGCGCGAATCAAGCATGACGCGCCTCGCAATGCTGACCAGCACCTCGAGTCCTTCGGACGTGTGTGCATTGCGGTACGCCGCGCAAATCTGCAGCGATCTGAATGGAGTCTCTTGCCGGTAACTTACGACGGAGCCTCGCTGGATTTCATTGCGCAGAATGCACGTGGGCAGCACGCCGACCCCCACGCCCGACGCCACCAGCCGCGCCAGCATCGCAAGGCTGTTGCAGGTGCTGACCCGCAATGCGGGACCGCCTTCCCTTTCCCACCAGTTGGCCATCATCTCGTATAGCGGCGACGGCTCGGGCATGCAAAGAATGGTGGATTGGGACAAGGACGTCGGATCGGCAAACTGGTCCGGCAGCGCCACGGACCGGCAGCCCATCCAGGCCAGCGGCGCCAGCGCCAGCGGCTCTACGTGTATGTTGGCCAAGTGGCCTGGATCAGCCAGGATGGCCAGGTCCAGCCGGTTGTGCGCCAGCCCGTCCAACAGCACGAAGCTATTGCTGACCGTCAGTTCGACTTTCAAGCGCGGGTAGCGCTCGCCCAGCAGCGTGATGATCTTGGGCAGCACGGCGATCGCGATGGTTTCCGAAGAACCCACCCGCAGGGTGCCCTGTAGCGGGTCGCCTGTGCGCAGCCGGGTTTCCAGTTCGTCCAGCAGCTTCAGCACTTCGTCGGTGTAGTGCAGGGCGACGGTCCCTTCGGCATTCAGCTTGGCCGCGCGTCCGTCTCGCTCGAACAGCTTGGTGCCCAGCGCTTCCTCCAGTTCGCGCACCCGTAATGACACCGTGGGCTGCGTGACGTTCATGTGCCGCGCGGCGGCCTGGAACGAGCCCAGTTTGGCAATAGCCGCCAACGCTTCGATCTGGGCCAGCGAATATCGACGCATCAGATTTTCCTATGCAATAGGACGTAAAAGTTTAATTAGTTTAATAGGAAGCGCATTGCTAGGATAGCCACATTAAGCCGGAAACACGGATTCGCGAACCGCAATGTGCTTGCGATCCAGCCCCCAAGGAGACAGCGCAGTGACCAAGACCAGACAACTTCGGGATGCGATCTACGCCCCGGAAATACTCGTGCAACCCGGTGTCTTCGACGGCTTCAGTACGCGCCTGGTGGAGCACATGGGCTACCCCACCGCGTTTATTACCGGCAGCGGCGTCAGTGAAACGCGCCTGGGCCAGGTCGATGTAGGCATCATGGGGATGGAAGAGAATGTGGCCGCGGTGCGCAGTATTGCCGCCTGCTCGAATCTTGCGCTGCTGGCCGATGGCGACACTGGCTATGGCAATGCCATCAACGCGTATCACACGGTGCGCGCCTTCGAACGCGCCGGCGCCGCGGGCATCATGCTGGAAGACCAAGTGTGGCCCAAGCGCTGCGGGCATATGCGCGGCAAAGAAGTCATTCCCCAGGACGAGATGGCACAGAAGCTGCGCGCCGCGTGTGAAGCGCGCACCGACCCGGACTTTGTGATCAAGTCGCGCACGGATACCTTGGCGACGCATGGCCTGGACGAAGTCATCCGGCGGCTGAACGCCTACGCGGAAGCCGGGGCCGATTTGCTATTCGCCGATGCGCTGCTCGATGCCGAGCAGATCCGCACGGTGGCGGCCAATGTGCCGAAGCCGTTGTGCGTGAATATGGGGTTCGGTATTCGCCAGCGCTCGACCACTCCGCTGTTGTCGGCCGCGCAACTGCAGGACTTGGGCGTGGCGGTAGTGATTTATCCGCGCCTGCTGACGGCATGCGCCTTGGCGGGCATGAAGCGGGGCCTGGAAATATTGGGCCTGTCGCTGACCAGCGGCAAACCCGAAGATCGCCCCGATGCCGCGCTGAGTTTCGAGGAACTTAATGACATTATGGGCATGGCGGAAGTCAAAAGCCTGGAAGAAAAATTCCTGACGCAGGCACAAAAGACCGCCAAGTACGGCCACGAACCAGTCGGGGCGGTCCGCGTCGCTGCCAAGGGAGCCGTCCATGCGTAATACGGGCATCGCGCCTGGCGACCTACCGCAGGGTTCGGTCGACTGCCATGCGCATGTGATCAAGAAGAATCTGCCGCTGGCAACCGAGCGACATTCTCAGCCGGCTCGCGATGCCAGCGTGCGGGACTATCTGGATACGCTGACGGCGCATGGGGTGGCTTATGGGCTGCTGACGGCGCCCAGTTTCTACGGCGCCAATAACCAGGTGCTGCTGGAAGCATTGCGGGCGTCGGAGGGACGCTTGCGCGGGACGGCGATCGTGGAACCCGATATCGGTGAAGATGCGCTGGCGGCCATGCAGCGGGACGGCGTGTGCGGCATCCGGCTGAACTGGGTGAAGCGGCAAGCGATTCCGGATATCCGATCGCGGGAATACCAAGGCCTGCTGGCCAAGGCCAGGAACCTGGGCCTGCATATCGAGGTGTACCTGGAAGGCGAGCACCTGCCGCCCGTGCTGGCGGCAATTCGCGCCAGCGGTGCGCGGGCGGTGATCGATCATTTTGGGCATCCGCCCGGCAGCGACGGCGAACGCAGCGAGGGCTTTACGGCCTTGCTGGACGCACTGGCAGCGGGTAATACCTGGGTCAAGCTGTCGGCGCCGTTTCGCCTGCGCGGCAGTGATCCGCGTGCTCTGGCCGCCAGGATCATCCAGCAATCGAATGGCGAGCGGGCGGTATGGGCCACGGATTGGCCCTGGGTGGGCCATGAAGACACGATGACTTACCGGCAATGCATCGAATCGCTTTTTGAATGCGTGCCAGACGAGACGATACGAAACCGGATCCTGACAGAGAACGCCTACGAAGCATTTGGAATCCGGGCGTAGCAAGGCGCGCCCTGTCCGGGCTTCGCCGATTCTTCACTGCAGGCCCCTTGAAGGAGACAACACAATGAGAAAGCATAAGCTTCTAGCCGCAGCACTGTTTACGGCGGCCATGGGCGTGGGCAATGCTGCGCTGGCCAGCGATGTTGTAAAGATGATTATTCCGACGGCTCCCGGCGGCGGGACGGATTCTCTTTTTCGGGCCGCGGCGCGCTACGCAGAACCGTATCTGGATGCCACGGTCGTCGTGCAAAACGCAGGTGGCGCGGGCGGCGCCATAGGTGTCGGCCAATTGGCACGCGCGAAGCCGGATGGATTGACGATGGCAGGTGTCTGGATGGGCCCGATCACCGTCGCGCCGCACTCCATACCGACTACCTACGGGTTGAACGACTACATTCCAGTGATCCAACTGGATGCTGCCCCCTACGTGCTTTGCGTACGCAAGGATTTTCCGGCGAACAATGGCAAAGAGCTCCTCGAGCAGCTCAAATCCAAGCCAGGCCACTACACCTTCGGCACCGATGGCGTGGCGGGCCCCGGCCAGTTGGCGGCGGAGCGCGTCTTCCAGGCCTTCGGAGCGAAGGCGCGCGACATTCCCTATCGCGGGGCAGGCGAAAGCATGACCGCCCTAATGGGCAAGGTAGTCGACATCTATGTAGGTTCGGTGCCGCCCGCGGTCGCCATGGTGAAGGCGGGCGACGTCAAATGCCTGCTTGCCACGAGCGCCGGCCCAGTGGCGGCGCTGCCGCAGGCCACAACATTGACGACCCTGGGCATTCCCGAAAAGGAAACGCTTCTGTGGCACGGCATCGTCGTACCCGCCGGCACTCCCGATGCGACAGTCGAGCACATCGCCGACGCCTTTGAAAAAGCCGCCAACTCGCCGGAAATGGCCAAGTTTTTCGAGACGGCCGGTGTGGAGAAGAAGATCTTGCGCCGCAAGGCTTTTTCCGATCACATCAGCAAGGAATACGCGGAGCTGGGAGATCTGGTTAAGGAATTAGGTTTGCAGAAGCAATGATGAATGCCACATCCACTCCAGCGCCAAACATTGCCCGGCGGCGGGACGCAATACGGCGCCCGCCGCCCGGAAATCAATCCAGTGATTCCGCGCCCGATGCCGCGGCTCGGGAACCGGCCCGCAGGTCGCGCGGCGTCATGCCGAAGCGGCGCTTGAACAGGCGGCTGAAATGCGAAGGGTGCGAAAAACCCACCTGGTAGGCCAGTTCCGCGATGCTGCGATGGCGATGCCGCGGACTGAGCAGCAGTTCGCGGCATTTATCGAGCCGCTGCTCGAAAATGAAGGATTCCGCCGACAGCCCGCCCGCGCGCAGGATGCGGTGCAGATAGGCCACGGACACGCCGCAGCCCTGCGCCACGTGCTGGGGCGAGAGCGCCGGATCCGCCAGGTGCTGGCGGATGTAGGCCAGCACCCGCTGCCGGTGCGCCACCGTCACGCTGCTGTCGGATTCCGAGGCGTGCCCCTGCCCGGGCTGCACGAGGAACAGCACGATCAGGTCGATCAGCCGTTCGCCCAGTTCCGCCACCTCGCCGTCCGACCAGGCGTTCATGCCCTTGAACAGGTGGTCCATGTAGCCGGCCAGGAGCGCCCCCCGCGGCGAACCGTCGTCCACGCGCAGCTTATAGAACGCGCCGATGCGGGAGTCCCGCTGGGACAGCGCGCTGCGCGGGAACGAGACGCTCAGGCTGCGGTAGCCCGAAGCGCCCTGCGCCGTCGCCTGGTAGGGAAGGCTCTGGTTCATCAGGTACACACAGCCCGGTTCGACCTGGAACTCCCGTCCCTGCTGCTGCACCGCCAAAGGCCCCGCCAGCGGCAAGCCGAAGGTATAGAACTCCTGGTCCAGCCGCGACACGTTGCCGGCGGTGCGCTCCAGCTTCTGTCCCTGATAGTGCAGGTCGTTGAACTGCAGGCTGGCGCGGCGCGCATAGCGCACGTGCCCCGAGAAATTGCCGGGCCTGCCATGATGCACCTCGAACGGACCGAACGCGTCCGACAGGGCCGCGCGCCACGCATCGCGCCGGTCAGCGCCGGCGCCGGCCGAAATGGCGAATTCCGTATCGGGCATGGCGCGGTCTCCTTGTACGCGGGCATCGGCGCCGGGCGCTCGTGATCCTGCGTCTACATATTCTTGACTCACCCTGATCCGGGGCGTCCGGCGCCTTGTTGGCGCGCTTGGCGCAAGTCTATAGTCAGCCCGATAAGCACACAACCTGGACAACCCGGGAGGAGACCCATGGCGAACGCGTCCGCGCCGGCTTCGCGCTATCTGCGCTGCGAGGGCCGCGAACTGCACTACACGGAATGGGGCGCCGGCGATGCGCCCGCCGTCATCATGTGGCACGGCCTGGCCCGCACCGGACGCGATTTCGACGAACTGGCGCAGGCGCTCGCGGGCGATTACCGCATCATCTGCCCGGACACCATCGGCCGCGGCCTGTCGCAATGGAGCCCGGACCCGGTCGCCGAGTACCGGCTGGACTTCTATGCGGCGCTGGCCCGCGCCCTGGTCGACGGCCTGTCCCTGGCGCGCGTGCGCTGGGTCGGCACGTCCATGGGCGGCGCGACCGGCATGCATGCCGCCGCGACCACCTTGCGCGACCGGATCTCGCATCTGGTGGTCAACGACATCGGGCCCGAACTGCCCCAACCCGCCATCCAGCGCATCCTGGACTACGTCGGCGCCCCGCCCGCCTTCGACACGGTCACGGAACTGGAGGCCTGGCTGCGCGCCGCCTACAAGCCCTATGGCTGGCAGAGCGACGAGCAATGGCGCCGGATGGCCGAGACCTCCATGCGCCGCCTGCCGGACGGGCGCGTCACCGCCCACTACGATCCGGCCATCGTCGGCCAGTTCAGCCATCACCCCGGCGACTACGACCGCTGGAGCGGGTACGACTCGCTGCGCATGCCGGTCCTGCTGCTGCGCGGCGCCGATTCGGACCTGCTGCTTCCCGACGTCGCGGAGGCCATGACCCGGCGCGGCCCGCGCGCGCAGCGCATCGATTTCCCCGATTGCGGCCACGCCCCCGCCCTGAACGTCGCCCCCCAGATCGACGCCATCCGCCAATTCCTGGCCACGCCGGACCACACGGCGGCCGTCCGCCACTGACAACAGGAGACTCCCAATGAAACGCATTCTGCTTGCCGCGCTGGCCGGCCTGTGCATGAGTTCCGCCGCGACGGCCAAGGATTTCGTCGTCGCCCACGTCTATGACAAGACGGGCCCCCTGGAAGCCTATGCCAAGCAAACCCAGAACGGCCTGATGCTGGGCCTGGAATACGCGACGCAGGGCACCATGACGGTTGCCGGCCGCAAGATCCGCGTCATCGAGAAGGACAACCAGGGCAAGCCCGACGTGGCCCGCGCGCAACTGGCTTCGGCCTATGCCGACGACAACGCCGACATCGCCGTGGGCCCGACCTCCTCCGGCGTCGCGCTGGCCATGCTGCCGATAGCCGAGGAATACGAAAAGATCCTGCTGGTCGAGCCGGCGGTGGCCGATTCGATCACCGGCGACAAATGGAACCGCTACATCTTCCGAACCGGCCGCAACTCCTCTCAGGACGCCATCGCCAACGCGGTCGCGTTCGACCAGGCCGGCACCTCGATCGCCATGCTGGCGCAGGACTACGCGTTCGGCCGCGACGGCGTCAAGGCGTTCAAGGGCGCGCTGAAGAACGCCAGGATCGTGCACGAGGAATACCTGCCCGCCAATGCCACCGACTTCACCGCCGGCGCGCAGCGCTTGTTCGACGCGCTGAAGGACAAGCCCGGCCGCAAGATCATCTTCATCCTCTGGGCCGGAGCCGGCAATCCCTTCAAGATCGCCGATCTGGACCCGAAGCGTTTCGGCATCGAGATCGCCACGGGTGGCAACACGCTGGCGGCCATGACGCCGCTGAAATCGCTGGCCGGCATGGAAGGCGCCACCTATTACTACTACGGCATCCCGAAGAACCCGGTCAACAACTGGCTGGTGGCGGAACATCAGAAGCGCTACGGACAGCCGCCCGACTTCTTCACCGCGGGCGGCATGTCCGCCGGCATCGCGATCGCGGCTGCGCTGGCCAAGACCGCGGGCAATTCCGACACCGACACGCTGATCAAGGCCATGGAAGGGATGAGCTTCGATACGCCCAAGGGCAAGATGACCTTCCGGCCCGAAGACCACCAGGCCATGCAGTCCATGTACCACTTCCGCATCAAGAACGATCCGTCGGTGCCGTGGGCCGTGCAGGACCTGGTCAAGGAAATCGCGCCGGACCAGATGTCGGTGCCTATCCAGAACAAACGCTGAGCCCGCGCCTCGTCCATGCTGGAAACCCAATCGCTCACCATCCGTTTCGGCGGACACGTGGCCGTCAACGACGTTAGCTGCAGCTATGCGCCTGGCTCCCTGACCGCCATCGTCGGCCCCAACGGCGCGGGCAAGACCACGTACTTCAATCTCATTTCCGGCCAGTTGCGCGCCAGCTCGGGAACGGTGCGCCTGAACGGGCGCGATCTCACCGCGCTTGGCGCCTCGGCGCGCATGCACGCGGGCCTGGGGCGCGCATTCCAGCTCACGCAACTGTTCCCGCGCCTGAGCGTGCACGAGAACGTGCGGCTGGCGCTGCAATCCCGCCAACAGGGCGCCGGCTGGCGGCAGATCCGGTTCTGGCGCACGTGGAACGATGACCGCGCCCTGATCGAGCGCGCCGACATGCTGCTCGAGCGCACCCGCCTGTCCGCGCGCCGCGACCAGTCCGCCGCCGACCTGCCCCATGGCGACCAGCGCAAGCTGGAGATCGCGATGCTGGTCGCGCTGGAACCCCGGGTGTTCATGTTCGACGAGCCGACGGCCGGCATGAGCGTGGACGACGTGCCCGTCGTGCTGGAGCTGATCCGCGAAATAAAGGCGGACCCGTCGAAGACGATCCTGCTCGTGGAGCACAAGATGGACGTGGTGCGCGAGCTGGCCGACCGCATCGTGGTGCTGCACAACGGCCAGCTCATGGCCGATGGCGATCCCGCGTCGGTCATCGCCTCGCCCATCGTGCAACAGGCCTACCTGGGCGTCAGCCCGGCGGAGAAAGCGGCATGACGCGCCCCTTGCTGGAACTGAAGGACGTGCACACGCACATCGGCGCGTACCACATCCTGCATGGCGTGGACCTCGCCGTGCCGCCTGCGGCCGTGACCATGCTGCTCGGACGCAACGGCGCGGGCAAGACCACCACGCTGCGCACGATCATGGGATTGTGGCGCGCGTCGCATGGCCAGGTGAGCTTCGACGGCGCGCCGGTGGGCGGCCCGGGCACGCGCACGTCGCCGCCCGACATGGCGCGCATGGGCATGGCCTACGTGCCGGAGAACATGGGCATCTTCGCCGACCTCTCGGTCAAGGAGAACATCCTGCTTGCGGCGCGCCAGGCCAGGAACGCCGATCAACTGGACACGGCCCGGCTGGAATGGATCTTCGGCTTCTTCCCCGCGCTGAAGAAGTTCTGGCTGCATCCCGCCGGCAAACTGTCGGGCGGGCAGAAGCAGATGCTGGCGGTGGCGCGCGCCATCATCGAGCCGCGCCGGCTGCTGCTGGTGGACGAGCCCAGCAAGGGCCTCGCCCCCGCCATCGTGCAGAACATGATCGACGCCTTCATCGAACTGAAACAGGCCTCCACCACCATTTTGCTGGTCGAGCAGAATTTCAACTTCGCCCGCCTCGTGGGCGATCGCGTCGCCGTGATGGACAACGGCCGCGTCGTCCATGCCGGCAGCATGGCGCAGCTCGCGGCGGACGATGAACTACAGACGCGCCTGCTGGGCCTGTCGCTGGGAAGCCACCAATGAGCACCCTGGAACTCGATACCCCGCTGCCGCGCGTGCGCGCGGACCTGCGCCCCGCCCTGCTGGTGCTGGCCCTGGCGGCCATCGCGCTGCCGCTGGTGGGGTCCTTCTCCACCTGGGTGACCCTGACCCTGGCCGGCCTGGCCATGGGCATGATCATTTTCATCGTGGCCTCCGGCATGACGCTCGTCTTCGGCCTGATGGACGTGCTGAACTTCGGGCATGGCCTGTTCATCGCGATCGGCGCGTACATGGCGGCCACCGTGCTGGGCTCCATGGCCGACTGGACGCAATCCGGCAGCCTGTGGGTGAACCTGGGCGCCGTGCTGCCGGCCATGATCGTCGGCATGCTGGTGGCGGGAGCCGTCGGCCTGGCGTTCGAGCGCGTCATCGTCCGGCCGGTCTACGGGCAGCACCTCAAGCAGATCCTCATCACCATGGGCGGCATGATCATCGGCGAGGAAATCATCAAGATGCTGTGGGGGCCGCAGACGATCGCGCTGCCGCTGCCCGAGGCGATGCGCGGCGCGTTCGTGCTTGGCGACGCCGCGATCGAGAAATTCCGGATCGTCGCGCTGGCGGCGGGCCTGCTCGTGCTGGGCGCCATGCTGTGGCTGCTCAACCGCACCAAGCTGGGCCTCCTGATCCGGGCGGGCGTGGAAGACCGCGAGATGGTGGAAAGCCTGGGCTACCGGATCCGGCATCTCTTCGTGGGGGTCTTCGTCGCGGGCTCGATGCTGGCGGGGCTGGGCGGCGTGCTCTGGGGCATGTACCAGCAATCGGTCGTCCCGCAGTTGGGCGCGCAGGTGAACGTGCTGATCTTCATCGTCATCATGATCGGCGGCCTGGGCTCGACCGTGGGATGCCTGATCGGCGCGCTGCTCGTGGGCCTGATGGCCAATTACACCGGCTTCCTGCTGCCCAAGGCCGCCCTGTTCTCGAACATCGCGCTGATGGTCGCCATCCTGTTGTGGCGTCCGCAGGGCGTTTATCCGGTCACGAACCGCTAGGGCCCGCCGACATGTCCGTACGCTTGCTCTCCGGCGATCCCCCGCGCAGCGCGGTGCTGGCGCTGTTGCTCATCGCGGTCGTGGCCGCCCTGGCCGCCGCGCCCTTCCTCTTTCCCGGTCCGAAGTCGCTGGCCGTCGCGGCGAAGATCCTGGTCTTCGTGGTCCTCGTGGCCAGCTACGACCTGCTGCTCGGCTACACCGGCATCGTCAGTTTCGCGCATACGATGTTCTTCGGCATCGGCGCCTACGGCGTGGCGATCGCCAGCGTGCGCCTGGAGCCGGGCTGGACGGCCATTCTCGCGGGAACGTCCGCCGGCCTGGCGGTGTCGCTGGCCTTCGCGCTGCTGATCGGCCTGGCCAGCCTGCGCGTGCGCGCCATTTTCTACGCCATGATCACGCTCGCCGTCGCGGCCGCGTTCCAGACGCTGGTATCCCAGCTATCCGACCTGACGGGCGGCGAAGACGGCCTGAACTTCAAGGTGCCGCAGATACTGCGGCCGGCCTTCCGGCCTTTCTCCGAGCCCGTCTTCGGGGTCACGGTCGACGGCCGCATCATTACGTACTATCTGATCGCCGCGGTCTGCCTGGTGCTGTTCCTGCTGTTGCTGCGCATCGTGAATTCGCCGTTCGGCCGCGTGCTGCAGGCCATCCGCGAGAACCCCTTCCGCGCCGAAGCCATCGGCTACCGCACGGTGCTGTACCGCAGCCTGTCCAACCTCCTGGCCGCCGCCTTCGCCACGCTGGCCGGCGCGATGTACGCGCTCTGGCTGCGCTACAACGGGCCGGACACCTCGCTGTCGTTCGAGATCATGCTCAACATCCTGCTGATGCTCGTGATCGGCGGCATGGGCACCATGTACGGCGCGGTGGTGGGCGCCAGCCTGTTCGTGTTCGCCCAGAGCTATCTGCAGGACGGCCTGCACCACGTCCATGAACTGGTTTCGGGCGTCGCGCCCCTGGCCCTGCTGTTCGAGCCGGACCGCTGGCTGCTGTGGCTGGGCATCCTGTTCGTCGTGTCCGTGTACTACTTCCCCACCGGCATCGCCGGTCGGCTGCGCGAACTGGCGCAAAAGCGCTAGCCTCCCTGCGCCCCGTTCAGCGGACGCGCTGGCGCAGGTCGTCGGCTTCGCGCCGCAGGCCGTCCACCCGGCGCTGCATCTCGTCCAGGCTGCGCCGCGTTCCGGTTCCGCCGCCGTCCAGCCGCGAACCGGCCGGCGCCGGCGCCAGCCGCGGCATGCTGGGCGATCCTGCATTCAGAGGAATCATGGCCGGCGGATTCGGATCGGCATAGGCCGGCTTGCTGTCCAGGAAGCGCTCCAGCAGCTTGAGTTGCTCGCGCTGCGCCTCGAGCGCGCGCTCCTGTTCGGCCAGGGCGAGTTCGTCCTCGTCGCCGGTGCCGAAGATCGCGGCATGATCGCGCGACCCATTGGCCGGAAGCACCCTGGGTTCCGGCCCTGCCGTCAGGGCGTTCCTGCCTGTTGGCGCTTCCAGCGCGCCAGGCGCCCCGTCTCCCCGTTCGGACTGCGCCCAGATCGGAGCCGCGGCCATGGCCAGCAGGCAGAGCGCGAACGAGCGCGCCCATGCCTTTCTTGAATCCCGCATCCGACCTCCAAGTCCGCTGTGTGGGTAAAGCGCGCGAATGCCATGCACAAAAAAAACGGCAAGGGTATGAGCCCTTGCCGTTTTATATCAGAACGGCGAACCGTTCCGATGACCTGCTTTTACTTAGATGATACGTGCGGCTTCAACCAGACGCACCACGCGCCACGACTTCGAGCGCGAGATGGGACGGCCTTCAGCGATTTCAACCGTATCGCCTTCGTTGTACTGGTTCGATTCGTCGTGCGCCTTGTACTTCGCGGAACGCATGATGATCTTGCCGAAGATGGGGTGCTTGACGCGGCGTTCAACCAGAACCACGACAGTCTTGTCCATCTTGTTGCTGACGACCTTGCCGACCAGCGTACGCTGGCGCTTGGCCACTTGAGTGTTTTGAGTTTCGCTCATCTTTATTTCCCTGCCTTCTCGGTCAGCAAGGTACGCACGCGCGCGATGTCGCGACGCACGTTGCGCAGCTGGCTGGTATTGGCAAGCTGCTGCGTGGCCTTCTGCATACGCAGACCGAATTGTGCCTTCAGCAGGCTCTCGAGCTCTTTGCCGAGCTCGGCGGCGTCTTTCGAACGGAGTTCGCTGGCTTTCATCTTAGTACTCCTTAAGCACCGATATGACGCGCGACGAACGTGGTCGAAATCGGCAGCTTGGCAGCGGCCAGGCGGAAAGCTTCACGCGCGAGCTCTTCGCTAACCCCTTCCATTTCGTAGAGCACCTTGCCGGGCTGAATTTCGGCGACCCAGTACTCCGGGTTGCCCTTACCGTTACCCATACGGACTTCGGCAGGCTTCTGCGAGATGGGCTTATCCGGGAAAATGCGAATCCAGATACGGCCGCCACGCTTGATGTGACGATTGATGGCACGACGAGCGGCTTCGATCTGACGGGCGGTCAGACGGCCACGGCCGGTGGCCTTCAGACCGAATTCGCCGAACGACACGTGGGTGCCGCGAGTCGCCAGACCGGTGTTGCGGCCCTTCTGCTCTTTGCGATACTTTCTGCGAGAGGGTTGCAGCATGGTTATTCTCCTTCAGGCGCCGGAGCAGCGTCCGCCTTGCGGGGACCACGGCCACGACCACCCGGACGACCGGTGCGAGCACCGTCCGGACGATCACCACGCGGAGCGCGGCGCGGACGACGTTCTTCTTCACGCGGGGCGGCGGTTTCCGGCGGCAATTCGCCGTTGGCCAGCATGTCGCCCTTGTAGACCCAGACCTTGATGCCGATCACGCCATACGTGGTGTGGGCCTCGGAGGTGCCGTAGTCGATGTTGGCCTTGAGGGTGTGCAGCGGCACACGGCCTTCGCGATACCACTCGGTGCGGGCAATTTCGATACCGTTCAGACGGCCCGAGCTCATGATCTTGATGCCTTGGGCACCCAGACGCATGGCGTTCTGCATCGCGCGCTTCATGGCGCGGCGGAACATGATGCGCTTCTCGAGCTGTTGCGAGATCGAGTCGGCGATCAGTTGAGCATCGGTTTCCGGCTTGCGGATTTCTTCGATGTTGACGTGCACGGGCACGCCCATCAGGCGCTGCAGATCAGCCTTCAGGCTTTCGATGTCTTCGCCGCGCTTGCCGATCACCACGCCCGGACGAGCCGAGTAGACGGTGATGCGGGCATTCTTGGCGGGACGCTCGATGATCACGCGACCGACGGAGGCGCTCTTGAGCTTCTTCTTCAGGTACTCGCGGACGCGGATGTCTTCGGCCAGCATCGTGCCGAAGGCCTTGTCGTCGGCGAACCAACGCGAGGACCAATTACGGGTGACCGCGAGACGGAACCCAGTGGGGTGAATTTTCTGACCCATCGTGACTCCTTAAGCTCCGACCTTGACCGTGATGTGGCAGGTCTGCTTCTCGATACGGTTGCCGCGGCCCTTGGCGCGAGCGGAGAAGCGCTTCATCGACTGGGCCTTGTCCACGAAAATCGTGGTGACCTTCAGTTCGTCGATGTCGGCGCCGTCGTTGTGCTCGGCGTTGGCGATGGCGGACTCGACAGCCTTCTTCAGGATGACGGCGGCCTTCTTCGGCGAGAAGGTGAGGATGTTCAGCGCCTGCGAGACCGACTTGCCGCGGATCAGATCCGCAACCAGACGCGTCTTTTGAGCGGAGATGTGAACCCCACGGATAATGGCAGTAGTTTCCATCGCTTACCTCTTCGCCTTCTTGTCCGCGGCGTGACCCTTGAACGTACGGGTCAGCGCGAACTCGCCCAGCTTGTGACCGACCATGTTCTCGTTGATGTACACGGGAACATGTTGCTTGCCGTTGTGCACAGCGATCGTCAGACCGATGAACTCGGGCAGGATCGTCGAGCGACGCGACCAGGTCTTGATCGGCTTCTTGTCTTTGCCCGCGACGGCCGTGTCCACCTTTTTGATCAGGTGAGCATCGACAAACGGGCCTTTCTTGATCGAACGTGACATAGTGTTCGCCTCTTACTTGCGCTTGCGCCGTTGGACGATCATATTGTTCGTCCGCTTGTTGCGACGGGTCTTGAAACCCTTCGCCGGAGTGCCCCACGGGCTGACCGGTTCGCGTGCTTCACCGGTACGGCCTTCACCGCCACCGTGCGGGTGATCCACCGGGTTCATGGCAACGCCACGAACGGTCGGGCGGACACCGCGCCAACGCATTGCACCGGCCTTGCCGATTTGGCGCAGGCTGTGTTCTTCGTTACCGACTTCACCGATGGTGGCGCGGCATTCGATGTGCACACGGCGGACTTCACCCGAGCGCAGACGCACCTGAGCGTAGACGCCTTCGCGGGCCAGCAGGACGGCGGAAGCGCCGGCCGAGCGGACCATCTGGGCACCCTTGCCAGGGATCATTTCGACGCAGTGAATCGTCGTACCCACCGGGATGTTGCGGATCGGCAGCGTGTTGCCGGCGCGGATCGGGGCTTCGATGCCCGACACCAGCGTGGCGCCCACTTCCAGACCGCGCGGAGCGATGATGTAGCGACGTTCGCCGTCGGCGTAGCACAGCAGAGCGATGTGCGCCGTACGGTTGGGGTCATATTCCAGACGCTCGACCTTTGCCGGGATGCCGTCCTTGTCGCGACGGAAGTCGACGACACGGTAGTGCTGCTTGTGGCCACCGCCACGATGACGGACCGTGATGTGACCGTTGTTGTTACGGCCGGAACCACGGGTCTTCTTTTCCAGCAGCGGCGCGTAGGGCTCGCCCTTGTGCAGGTTGGGACTGACAACCTTCACCATGCCACGACGGCCAGCCGAAGTCGGCTTAACTTTTACGAGGGCCATTTACTTCACCTCCGCAAAGTCGATTTCCTGGCCGTCCTTGAGCGAGACGTAAGCCTTGCGCTCATCGCGACGACGGCCAACGAATCGGCCAAAGCGCTTGACTTTGCCCTTACGGTTGAGGACCTGCACGGACTCGACCTGCACCTTGAAGAGCAGTTCGACGGCAGCCTTGATTTCCGGCTTGGTAGCGTCAGCCACGACACGGAAAGCGATTTGCTGATTCTTCTCGGCGACGAAGGTGGCCTTTTCGGTCACGATCGGGGCCAGAATGACTTGCATCAAGCGTTCAGCGTTCATCCCAGCATCTCCTCG
Organism: Achromobacter veterisilvae; assembly: GCF_900496975.1. Classification (GTDB taxonomy): domain Bacteria; phylum Pseudomonadota; class Gammaproteobacteria; order Burkholderiales; family Burkholderiaceae_B; genus Achromobacter; species Achromobacter veterisilvae. The sequence goes on along the minus strand of NZ_UFQC01000019.1, from coordinate 10,814 downwards.
AGTTGAGCGATGGCCGGCTTGGTGATCAGCACTTTCTTGTAGTGGACCAGCGACAACGGATCGGCATAACGGGGCTCGACAACGGCAACGTGCGGCAGGTTGCGGGTGGCGAGGTAAACATTCTCATCGACGCTGTCGGTGATGATCAGGACCGAGTCCAGGCCCAGGCTCTTCAGCTTTGCAGCGGCAGCCTTGGTCTTGGGCGATTCCAGATCGAACGATTCGACGACGGCGATGCGGTCTTCACGAGCCAGTTGCGACAGGATCGAGCGGATCCCGGCGCGGTACATCTTCTTGTTGACCTTCTGGCTGAAGTTCTCTTCGGGCGAGTTCGGGAAAGTCCGACCACCGCCACGCCACAGCGGCGACGAAGTCATACCGGCGCGAGCGCGGCCGGTACCCTTCTGGCGCCAGGGCTTCTTGGTCGAGTGCTTGACTTCGGCACGATCCTTCTGAGCGCGGTTGCCGGCACGGGCATTGGCTTGGAAAGCCACCACGATCTGATGAATCAGCGCTTCGTTGAAGTCGCGGCCGAAGATCGTGTCGGGCGCGCTGAAAGTCGCGGCGGCCTGACCTTGGTCGTTCAGGAGCTTGAGATCCATTTACTTACGCTCCCTTCTTGGCCGGGGCCTTGATGGCCGGGCGCACGACGATGTCGGCGCCAGCATGGCCGGGGACGGCGCCCTTGACCAGCAGCAGGCCGCGCTCAGCGTCAACGCGAACGACGTCGAGGTTTTGAACGGTGCGGGTGACATCACCCAGGTGACCGGCCATGCGCTTACCCGGGAAAATACGGCCCGGATCTTGAGCTTGACCAATCGAGCCCGGGACGCGGTGCGAACGGGAGTTACCGTGCGACGCGCGTTGCGAACCGAAGTTGTGGCGCTTGATGGTACCGGCGAAGCCTTTACCGATGCTGGTGCCCGTGACGTCGACCTGTTGGCCGGCTTCGAACACCGATTCCACGGCGATCACGGCACCAGCCGCGAATTCGGCGGCGCGGGCGGGATCAAGGCGGAATTCTTTGAGGATGCTGCCGGCTTCAGCGCCGGCCTTGGCATAGTGGCCCGTTTGCGGCTGAGCCACACGCGAGGCACGACGAGTGCCATAAGCCACCTGGATCGCGGCGTAGCCGTCGGTTTCCAGCGACTTAACTTGGGTCACGCGGTTGTTCGACACGTCCAGCACGGTCACCGGGATGGATTCACCTTCCTCGGTAAAAATGCGGGTCATGCCGACCTTGCGACCCACCAGCCCCAGCCGGTGAGCGGCGGGCGTGGGTGTCGAATTCGACATCGTTTTCTCCATTCCCGACTGCGATTGGTCGGGGCTAATCAGGCAAAAGGTAACGGCCTTTGCCCTACGACTATGTTCAACCAGGGAATGAATCAGGCCGCTCGAAAGAGGCCAGCCTTCCCATAGCTGGTCATGCCACAAAATGGCAAGCTTGGCATATTAGCATGTTTTTTCCAGCCAACACAAGCACTTAGCCCGCTTTGGCCGTCGCGGCGGCGCCGCCGCCGGCATCCGCGCCCCTGATTGGCCGCAACGGCTGCCGTCACGGGCCAATGCGGCAGTAAGCGCCTACTAACTGCGCGCTTTGCCGGCGGAATTATTGCCGAGAAACAACAACTTGCGCGCCGCCAGCCGCGGCGGCCCGGGTCTAACCGTGCCCCCGCACCCGCTGAAGTTCCTCGCTGAAGCGCCGGATGGCGGGCGCAATACGCTCGATCGGCGTATTGCCGAACCCGATGACGAAGCCGGTCCTGGCCGGTTGGTTCATGCAGTAGCCGGACATCGCCGGAACGTCGATGCGATGCGCCAGCAAGGCATTCGAGACGGCCATATCGTCCACGGCGACCTTCGGTATCGCCGACAGGTGCAACCCGGCGCCCGTCGCGGAAATGTCCAGTTCGATGCCCGGCAGGCTCTTGAGGCACTGCACCACCAGGTTGGCGCGCTCGCGGTAGCGGCTGCCCATGCGCCTGATGTGGGCGGCGAGCTGACCGCTGCCCATGAAGTCGGCAATGACCCCCTGCATTGGAACCGCCGCCTGGAAGGAAAAGATGTGATGGCCGCGCGAAAAGGCCTCGATCAACGCTTCGGGCACCACCATGTAGGCCAGATTCAGCGCCGGCGATACGGAGCGATTGAAGTTCCCGATGTAGACCACCCGCCCTCCGCGATCCAGGGCGGCCAGCGGCGGCAAGGCACGGCCGCTGAAATGAAAGGCGTTGTTGAAGTCGTACTCGATGATCCACGCATCCCTGTCCCGTGCCCATTCCAGCAGGTTCAGGCGCTTGTGCAACGGCATCGTGCTGCCGAACGGAAACTGGTTGGTCGGCGACGCAACGATCAATTTGGCATGGGGCGAATACGCGTCGAACCGCTGGCAGTCCAGGCCTTCCTGATCGATGGGAACGTGGACCAGGCGCAGGCCGCCGCAGGTCAGCGCCGCGACCCGGGTCAGGTACGCGGGATCTTCGACGATGACTTCGTCTTCCGGGTCGGCCAATACATGGCCGGCCAGCAGAAATCCTTGCGTCGTTCCGCTGATCACCAGGATCTGCTCCATGGAACAGGTCAGGCCATGGGCCTCGCGCAGATACAGGGCAATCTCCCGGCGCAGATCGGGCAGGCCCAACGGGCTGCCATAGCCCAGATCGGTCGTGGGAGCGGAGCGCCAATACTGCGCCGACACCTTGGCGAACTGGTCGAACGGCAATTGATCCAGGGCCGGCACGGTGGGACTGAGGCTATAGGAGCCGTTGCGTTCCGAAGGTAGCGGCAATCGAAGCAGCGCCCCCGCGCGGCGCGAAACATGGGGAGGCGCGTGCTGCTGGCCGTCGGGCGAAGGGCTGGTATCGCGCCGAGGGCGGCTGTCTTCGGGCAGATCCGCGGCAATGAATGTGCCGATGCCGATTTTTCCTTCGACGTAGCCCTCCGAGAGCAGTCGGTCGTATACCAGGATGATCGTGTTGCGCGACACATGGAGTTCGGCCGCCAGCTTGCGGCTGGGCGGCAAGCGCGCACCCTTTTTCAAATCTCCGTCCACGATGCGCTGACGTAGCTGGTCGAATATCTGCACGTGCAACGGCAAGGCGCCTTGCCGGTCAATCGATACCGCGCACCAGACCGGGTAGTTGAATTTCTGCGTCAAATCAATCACCCCTTGCAGGCCGGCCCCCAACGCCGGACAGCGCGCCTCTACGCGCCGTGCACATTGTAATGTCGCGCACGGCGGCAGCCCCGCTACACCAGCGCGGTCTCCAGTATCCGCAGCGCCTCCCGGTGCCGTTCCGGGCTGCCGGACGCCACCAGGCGATTGCCGGAGTAGATGGTCAGCGCGCGCCCTTCCCAATCGGTGATCACCCCTCCCGCCCCTTCGATCACGGGAACCAGCGCGCAGTAGTCCACCTCGCGGTGGCGGCCGCAGTCGATGGCGATGTCGATCGAACCGCTGGCCACGCAGCCGTATGCATAGCAACTGGAGCCATACACGCACCATTTGGCCGAGGCGCGCAAGGTATCGAACGCCTCGCGCTCTTTGGGGCCGAACGGCTCCGGATTGCTGCAGGACATCAACGCTTCGCCAAGCGCCGGGCATGCCCGGCTTTGTATCGGCATGTCATTGAACGTGGAACGCATGCCGCGCGCGCCGGCCCAGCGGTCGTGCGTCACCGGATGATCGATGATCCCGACGATAGGCGCGCCATGCCATGCCAAGGCAATGAGCGTGCCGTAGATGGGAATACCCGTGATGAATGCCTTGGTGCCGTCGATCGGGTCTATGACCCAGACAAACTCGGCCTGCAGATTCTTCCCGTCGAATTCCTCGCCCAGGATGCCATGGTCAGGATACCGGTGCTGAATCAAGGTACGCAGCGTTTCCTCGATGTTCTTATCGACGTCGGTAACCGGACTGTCGTCCTCCTTGGTGTCGAAACCGCGCCTGCTATGCAGGTTTTCGCGCAGAATTGCGCCGCTGGCATTGGCCAGCTCATGCGCGAATGCCAGAAACTCGGTCATCAATGCGGGCGAGACGGACGTGGGCACGGCTACTCCAGTTGCAATACGTGGTGAAAAATGGGCCATGCGTTTCAATGCACGGCATGCATGTGCCGCGACAGACGAAACTCCAGTGCGCGCAAGACGTAGTTGGCGGCATAGGCGAACACCAGATAAATGCCTGCGGCGGTCAGGAAGACCTCATAGGGGGAAAACGTGCGCGACACCAGCGTATTGGCCACGCCAGTCAGATCCGAGATCGTGATGGCGCTCGCCAGGGACGTGCGCTTGATGGTCTTGATCACTTCGTTGCCGTATGAGGGAAGCGCGAGCAGCACTGCCCTGGGCAGGATGATGTTCTGGTACAGGGCGCGGATGGAGAACCCGAACGCGCGGCCGGCTTCCACCTCCCCTCGCGGCACCGCCTCTATCGCGCCTCGCAACACATGCGTCGTGTAGGCCGCGGTATTGAGCGTGAATGCGACCACCGCGCACCAGTAGGGGGTACGCAGATACTGCCAGGCCCAGCTTTCCCGGACGGCATCCAATTGCGCCAGTCCGTAGTACACGACAAAAAGCTGTACCAGCATGGGGGTGCCGCGAAACACCTGGCAAAACGCTTCGACCGGCCAGCGCAGCCACCAGGCGGGCTGCACACGGGCAATCGCCAACGGAATGGCCAGCAAGGTGGCAAGCACCATCGTCAGCGCGAAAAGCTCCAACGTGACGACCGCGCCCTCCAGCAACAGGGGGAAACTGCTTACCATCAGCTCCAGATTCATGGCTGAACCATCCTTTGGCCGCGAGCGCTATGCCGCTCCAGACAATGCAGCCCCCAGGAACTGACCAGGGTAAGGCTCAAGTAGATCGCGCCCGCCGCCAGGTAGAAAAACAGGGCGCGTCGCGTGTCGCTGGTCGCCAGCGCGGACACATTCATCAATTCGCTCAATCCGATCACGGAAATCAAGGAAGTGTCTTTCAGCGTGGAGATCCAGATATTGCCGAGTCCCGGCCAGGCGAACCGCAACAACTGAGGGCACGTAACCACTCTGAAAATGCGCCATGCCGACATGCCCGCCGCCTTGGCGGCCTCGATCTGCCCGTTGGGAATCGCGAGGAAAGCGCCTCGGAAGACCTCCGCCGCATAGCCGCCGAAAACCAGCGACAGCGCGAACACGCCCGCGGGCAAGGGCGCGACCTCGATCGTTGCCGGCGTGGCGCTCACCCACGACCAGAGGCGGCTGAGCGCCACCGTGCCGCCAAAGTAAATCAGCAGAATCAGCAGGAGCGGAGGAATGCCGCGGATGGCAGTGACATAGCCTTGAATCAACTTCCGGACCATTGCGTGCCGGGAGAGCGCGGCGGCCGCCGCCGCCGCGCCCAGCAAGGTGCCGCACAGCGCGGAAGCAAAGGCCACTTCCAGCGTGGACAAGGCGCCCCGCGCAAGGGCCGGTCCCCAGCCATCGAAGATATCCATAGCGCCACTATCCATGAATCGGGTTTCGGTTTCCGCCCCGACGTGCCATCGCCGGAGCGGCTTCTGTGAATGGCGGTGCGCCCTCAGTGCCAGACGGATGGCAGGACGCTGAAGCTCCAGTACCGCTGGTTGATGGCCTTGAAAGTGCCGTCGTCATACATGCCTTGAAGCGCGGCATTGATGGCTTCGCGCAATGCCTGCGCGTCCTTGCGCAATCCGAAGGCGACGCCAGAGCCGAAATACTGGACGGATTCGATTTCCGGGCCGACAAACTGATAGTTCTTGCCCGCGTCCTGGTTCAGGAAATCGCGCTCTACTTTCAACGGCCCCACCAGGGCCAGATCTATGCGCCGCGCCGTCAGGTCCAGAAGCAGGTTTTCGGCGGAGTCATAGCGCGAAATCTGCACGCCGGGGAAGACCGCCGCGAGGTAGGTGTCGTTCGTGGTGGCGCGCTGCACGCCGACGATTTTCCCTTTCAAGGCAGCGGGGTCAGGCTTGCCATCGGCGTCGAAAGGCTTAATGCCCTCTCGGCGTTCGCCCAGAAACCTTGCGGTGGATGCCCGATAGGGAATGGAGAAGTCGATACTGTTCTTGCGTACTTCGGTAATGGACAGGCTGGCGGCGATCACATCTATCTTCTGAGCCAGCAGCGCGGGAATGAGGCCATTGAAATCAAGGCACACGAATTGCAGCTTGGCCTGGATCCGGTCAGCCACTTCGGATACGACATCTATCTCGAAACCCTTGAGTTGCCCGGACATGTCGCGATAGCTGAACGGCGGGTAGGTGCATTGCACCCCTGCCCTGATGGAACGGTTGCCGCTCGGCTCGGAAAGCGTATTGCCCGTCGCCACCGCCGCGGCGCTCAACGCGATAGCCGCGACACCGCATGAGATCCATGTTTTCATTGCCACCCCTTGTTCCGTTAGTTGTCGATGAGCGCGCCAGCGAGCCCCGGACTGGCTACAACACGCTTGCGATGAATTTGCGGCAGCGCTCTGATCGCGGATTGCCGAACAACTCCGCCGGCGACGCGCGCTCTTCGACCTGCCCCTGATGCAGGAAGAGCACCTCCGTGGACACTTCGCGCGCGAATCCCATTTCATGCGTGACCATCACCATCGTCCGGCCTTCTTCCGCCAGCAGCCGGATGACCTTCAGGACTTCACTTACCAGCTCCGGATCCAATGCCGAGGTCGGCTCGTCAAACAAGAGGATCTTCGGGTCCATCGCCAACGCGCGGGCAATAGCGCAGCGCTGCTGTTGCCCTCCTGAAATCTGGCCCGGGTAGTGGTGCACGCGATCTTGCAGCCCCACCTTGTGCAACAGCGCTTGCGCCCGCTCGGCGGCTTCCTTGCGGCTCATGCCCAGCACGTGCACGGGTGGCGCCATCACGTTTTCCAGCACCGTCATGTGCGACCACAGATTGAAGTTCTGGAACACCATGCCGATGCCTGCCCGCAGCCGGCAGACCTGGCGGGCGCTGCGGGGAACAAGGGCCCCTTGCCGGTTCTGCCGCGTCGCGACCTGCTCGCCGCCTATCGTGATCGAGCCGGCGTCGGGCACTTCAAGAAAATTCAGGCAGCGCAGGAACGTGCTTTTGCCGGAACCGCTGGACCCGATCAGCGTGATGACATCGTGCTCACGGGCGCGAAGGTCGATGCCGGACAGCACTTCTATCGAACCGAAGCGCTTACGGATGCCTTCGGCGACCAGGATATCCGCGGCGGAACTGTGTCGGTATGAACTCACTGCATGTCTCCGGATCGAAGCGTTTCTGATCGCCTGGGCGCCATCTCAGAAAGTGCCTGGATAGGCCCCGCCATCCAGCAGCAGGTTCTGTCCGTTGATGTAGCCCGCGTGGGCGCTGCAAAGGAATGCGCAGGTGCGGCCGAATTCCTCGGGCACGCCGAAGCGGCCGGCGGGATTCCTCGCCTTCCATTGCGCGACGACCTCTTCGTAGCTGCGCCCCGACAACGCGGCATCCGCGCGCAAGGTCGCTTCAAGCCTGTCGGTGGTAAAGGGGCCGGGAAGCAGATTGTTGATCGTGACATTGCGGCTGACGGTGGATCGCGCCAAGCCCGCCACGAACCCCGTCAATCCGCTGCGCGCGCCATTGGACAAGCCCAGAATGTCTATCGGCGCCTTGACGGCGGCGGAGGTGATGTTGACGATCCGCCCGAATCCGCGTTCCATCATGCCGTCCACGGTTGCCTTGATGAGCGCAATCGGCGCCAGCATGTTGGCGTCCAGCGCGGCGAGCCAGTCATCGCGCGACCATTCGCGGAAATTGCCTGGCTTCGGCCCGCCCGCATTGGTAATCAGGATGTCAGGCTGGGAGCACGCCGCAAGAATCCGGGCGCGCCCTTCGTCGGTCGTTACGTCGGCGGCAACCACCTCCACCATGACGCCCGCAAGATTCCTGATCATGCGGGCCGTGTCCTCCAAGGCCTCGCGCCCGCGCGCCACCAAGGTCAGGTGCACGCCATCTTCGGCGAGCGCTATCGCGCACGCCCGCCCAAGCCCTTTGCTGGCTGCGCAAACCAGCGCATGCCTGCCTTTGATTTCCAGATCCATGGCTGCTCCCGATCAGATGAATTCCGCGCTTACATCGCCGAATGGGGTATAGCGGGAAACGACTTTCATGCCCGCCTCCGCACGGTATTGCCGCGTAAACGAACCGGACATGACGCGCATGCCGGCTTCCAGGGGTAAATCGAATTCCGCGAGCTTGTTGGCCAGCCACTGCACGGACAGCAGGCCGCCTGCGCCCATTACGGCCGCCCCCGTCGCCTGCTCCTGGACCTCGCCGTTCACGATCACCTGAACCGCCGCCTCGGCCAGGCGCAGGTTCGCCGGCGTCAGCGCAACCGCCTGGCCGCAGACGTAGGCTTTCTGCTGGGCGTTGTCGGCCATTGCAAGGGGCAGATTTCCCGCGAACGGGCCTCTGACTTCGACGATCTCCAAGGCGGGCGCGGCATGGCTCACCGCCGCCATGACGTCATCCAGCGTAACGCCCGGCCCACGCAAGGTCTTGCCCAGGGTCAGGCACAGTTCATTTTCAAAGCCCGGCTGCAGCAGATCCGCGCATCGGTATTGCTGGCCGCTGGCGTGTTCGCCGCTGTGAAGCAAGTATCCGAAACAGGGTTCATGGACCTGTTGCTGGACCCGCATGGCCTCGGCCGTGAGGCCGACTTTCCAACCCGACTGCCGTTCGCCGGCCAGGCGCTGGCGCCGCAGCATGGCCAATTGCACTTCGTAGCCTTGGCGCAGGGAAAACTTCCCGGACCACTCCGCGGGCATATGGCGCCCTTGCCTTGCGGCGCTCCACAGTTCGTCGGCGATGTTCTCGATATCCATACTGATCTCAATGAGGGAGGCGGGCGTTGGCCAGGAAGCCGGCCAGGCGGACAATTGCGTCGTCGATGCGTTCCGGGCTGCTGGCGTAGCACCAGCGGAGATAGCCTTCCCCTTCGGGGCCGAACGCAATCCCCGGCGCCAGGCCCAGGCCCGTCTCGGCGACCAGCCGCTTGCAGAAATCGAGGCTGTCGCGGACCCCTTCGATTCTGAAGAAGTTGTACATCGCGCCTGGGGCCGCGGCGGCCTGTTCAACGCCCGGCACCGAAGCCAGCGACGCGCGCAGATGGTCTCGGCCCCGCCGTAATCTGGCCACGGTATGCGCGATGGTCGTCTCGCCCTGCGCGAGCGCGGCGACCCCGGCGCGCTGGACGAACGGCGGCGCGCAGGTCGTGCTGAATTCAATCAGTTTCCCGATTTCGGGCAATAGCGCAGGCGGCGCCACCACCCATCCCAGCCGCCAGCCCGTCATCAGCCATGCCTTGGAAAACGAGTTGCAGCTAACGTGCCGATCCTGTTCGTCGGTCAGATCGAGAAACGACGGCGCGCAATTATCTTGGTAATAGAGACGCTCATAGACGTCATCGCTGACAATCCAGATCCCGCGAGCCCGGCAATGCTCCAGCAGGGCTTTCTGCTCTGACGCCGTCATGCACCAGCCCGTGGGGTTGTTCGGTGCGTTCACCAGCAAGGCGCGCGTGTCCGGCGTCAATGCATCCAGCAATTTCTGTAGATCCAGCGCCCATCCCCGCGCCGTGAAATCCAGGGCGACGGTATGCACCTGCGCGCCCAGCACCTTGGGCATTTCGACGAGGTTGGGCCACAACGGCGTGACGGCCACGACGCGGTCGCCGGGGCCGACCAGGGCTTGCATGGCCACCGCCAATGCCGAGGTGCCCGAGCTGCTGATGGCAATGCGGTCCTGGCCGATGGCGCCATGCAATGCCGTCAGATAGGCCGAGAGGCTCTCGCGCAAGACGGGCATGCCCAGCGTCTGGACATAGAACGTGTCTCCCTCCTGGATGGCCTGCACGGCTGCCTGGCGGATGTAGGGGGGAGTGGCCTCGTCCGGCTCTCCGAACCAGAAAGGAAGCAGGCCGGGCTTGCCCATTCCGGCATTGGCCACCTCGCGGATCTGCGAGGAACGCAGAGCGACTGCCGTTGGCCGCGCCTCGGGTCGATAGTCCGTAAGCATTTCCGCCTTGTCTCCCTTTTGTCGTTGTTTATGGGATAGGCAGTGTCCCGGCTCGGAGCGCGGTCGGCAAGAACCAATAAACGAAGCAGATAGGAGCCACTGTCAGGACAGCCGCGGCGGCGCTGTTCCCGGGCCGCCTGTGCGGCCCGTCCCGCCTCGGCGTCCGTGGGCCGGTGCAGCGGATCTCGGAAAAAACAAAATGGCCGCAGTCCCGAAGGATTGCGGCCATCTTTTCACGAACCTGCCGGCGAAGGTAGCAGGCTCGATATACGCCTTACTGCAGCGCGATTTCGACGTCGACGCCGGCCGGCAGGTCCAGACGCATCAGGGCGTCAACGGTCTTGTCGGTGGGATCCACGATGTCCATCAGGCGCTGATGGGTACGGATTTCGAACTGGTCGCGCGACGTCTTGTTCACGTGCGGCGAACGCAGGACGTCGTAGCGGCGGATACGCGTGGGCAGCGGCACCGGGCCACGGACAACGGCGCCGGTACGCTTGGCGGTATCGACGATTTCAGCGGCCGATTGATCGATCAGCTTGTAATCGAAGGCTTTCAAGCGGATACGGATCTTTTGGTTTTTCATGGCGTTTCCTAAAGAACGAAAGACGAGGGCGGCGTTGCGCCCCCGCTGGTTGGGTGCTGCTTATGTGATCCGGATTACTTCAGGATCTTGGCGACGACGCCGGCGCCGACGGTGCGACCGCCTTCACGGATGGCGAAACGCAGGCCTTCTTCCATGGCGATCGGGGCCAGCAGCTTGACGGTCATCGTCAC
>NZ_UFQC01000043.1 GCF_900496975.1 Achromobacter veterisilvae | reverse complement strand
ATCTTGCCTGGCGCCGGCACCGCCAAGGGCGACGAACCGCCCTCCCGGATGGACGACCTGGGCGCGCTGATCGCCACCTTGCCCTCCACCCGGCAGCCCGCCCCGGCGGCACCGGCGCCCGCCGCCGCGCCTGGCACCGCGCCGACGCCCATCTCGAAAGCGGCCCCCGCGACCGCACCAGCCCCGGCCGCCAAGCCGGCTCCCGCCGCCCCCGCGGCCACCGGAACGTATTACCTGCAAGCAGGGGCCTTCCGCGGCGAGAACGACGCGGAATCCCTGAAGGCCCGGATCATCCTGCTGGGCTTGCCCGTCGCCGTGCAAAAGGCCGAAGTGAACGGCAAACCCATCAACCGGGTCAGGGTGGGGCCGTTTGCCCGCCTGGACGACATGAACCGCGCCCGCGGCAGGCTGGGCGAGAACAAGATCGAAACCGCGGTGGTGCGCCAATGATGCGCGCCCGCGCGGGCACAGGCATTGAACTTATCCGGCCCCGGCCCTGTCTGTAACTTTTTACTCAGGAACCTCTCATCCATGCTGTCCCCCAAGATTATCCGCATCCTGGCCGCGGCCGCATTGACCGCCACGGCGTTCTTCAGCCCGGCGAGCCATGCCCAAGGCGCGCAGCAATACGTGCCCATCAATCCGCCGCTGCCGTCGGACACCCCGGGCAAAGTGGAAGTGCTGGAATTCTTCGCCTATACCTGCCCGCACTGCGCGGCGATCGAACCGCTGGTCGAAGACTGGGTCAAGACCGCGCCTCCCGACGTGGTGCTCAAGCAGATTCCCATCGCGTTCAACGCCGGCATGAAGCCGCTGCAGCAGCTCTACTACACGCTGCTGGCGCTGGACCGCCCGGACCTGCACGCCAAGGTCTTCACGGCCATCCACGGCGAGCACAAGCGCCTGTTCGACAAGAAGGCCATGGGCGAATGGATCGCCACGCAAGGCGTGGACCGCGCCAAGTTCGACTCGGTGTTCGATTCGTTCAGCGTGCAGACGCAAGTGCAGCGCGCCACCCAACTGGCCGACGCTTACCGCATCGAAGGCACGCCGTCGTTCGCCGTCGGCGGCAAGTTCATGACCTCGCCGGTCATGGCGGGCAACAGCTACGAAGGCGCGCTGAAGGAAGTGGACCGCCTGATCCCGATGGCGCGCAACTGATACGCCCCCGGCAGGATCCGCAACGCCCCGAGCCCTGCCGGCCGGGGCGTTTTTGTTTTTGTTTTTTGCCGCCGGACCGCTTCCCCCCACGCTACACTTTCCACACAATAAATCGCCGCCACGGCGGCATCCAACGGGTGGAAGACAAATGAGACAGCAACTACTGCGCGGCCGCGCTGCAGCGGCGGCGGGCCTGTGCCTGGCGCTGGCCGCAACCCTGGCCCATGCCAATGACGCCGACGGCGTGAAGATCGGCGTCCTCACCGACATGGCGGGCGTTACCGCCGACGCCACCGGCAAGGGCTCCGTCGAAGCCGCCCGGCTGGCCATCGAGGAAATGGGCGGCACCGTGCTGGGCAAACCCATCTCCCTCGTGTCGGGCGACCACCAGCACCGGCCCGACATCGGCAGCAGCATGGTGCGCAAGTGGTACGACACCGACGGCGTGGACGTGGTCGTGGACGTGCCCAATTCGTCGGTGGCGCTGGCGGTGCAGGGCATCGCGCGCGAGAAGAAAAAGCTGGTGCTGTTCTCCAGCCCCGGCACCACCGCGCTGTCGCAGGCGCAGTGCTCGCCCTATGGCGTGCAATGGACCTACACCACCTACGCGCTGTCGCGCGGCACGGCGACCGCGGTGGTGAACGAAGGCAACAAGCGCTGGTTCATCCTGGCCTCGGACTACGCCTTCGGCAAGCAGTTGGCGGCGGACACCGAAGCGGTGGTAAAGGCCAACGGCGGCGAGGTGGTGGGCACCGTCTTCCACCCGCTGAACGCCTCGGACTTCGCGTCCTTCCTGCTGCAGGCGCAGGGCTCCAAGGCCCAGATCATCGCGATCGCCAACGCGGGCGGCGACACCATCTCGGCCATCAAGCAGGCGGCGGAATTCGGCATCGGCGGCGCGCAGCGGCTGGCGGCCATGCTGCTGCTGATCACCGACGTGCACAGCCTGGGCCTGCAGGCGGCGCAGAAAACCTACCTGACCGTGCCTTCCTACTGGGACATGAACGACGGCACCCGCGCCTTCGCCAAGAAGTTCGAGGCCCGCGTCGGCCGTCCGCCCACTTTCCTGCAGGCGGGCGTGTACGGCTCGGTGCGGCACTATCTCCGTTCGGTGCAGGCGGCCGGCACCGCGGACGCCGACGCCGTCATGGCGAAGATGAAGGCGCTGCCCATCGACGATCCCTTCAGCCTGAACGCCCGCATCCGCCAGGACGGCCTGGTGGTGCGCGACATGATGCTGGCGCAGGTCAAGACGCCGGAACAATCCAAGGGCCCCTGGGACTACTACAACATCGTGCGCCGCATTCCCGGCGACACGCTGGCGTGGCCGCTGTCGGAAAGCCAATGCCCGCTGGCCAGGCAATGAACCCGCCGCTGGCGCTGGCGGATTTCGGCAGCTTCTACGCGGGCGGCCGGCAGGTGCGCATCGCCGGCCTGCCGGCCCGCGACATCGCGTTCACGCAGACCGCCTCGCTGGCCTACGATCCCAACGGCCTGTACCACTTCGAACAGGCCTACGTGCAGTATTTCGTTCCGGCGGCGCTGGCGCATCCCCTGCCCATCGTGCTGCTGCACGGCGGCGGCATGACGGGCGCGATGTGGGAACAGACGCCCGACGGCCGGCCGGGCTGGCTGCAGCATTTCCTGCGGCAGGGCTTTGCGGTGTACGTGGTGGACAACGTCGAGCGCGGCCGCGCGGGCTGGGCGCCTTTCCGGGAGGTGTGGCCGGAAGCGCCCATCATCCGCAATGCCGAGGAAAGCTGGTCGCTGTTCCGGTTCGGGCGCGCCGAGGACTTTGCGGCGCGGCGGGCCTTCGACGGCCAGCGCTTTCCGGTCTCCGCGTTCGATGCCTTCATCCGCCACGCGGTGCCGCGTTGGCTGGGCAACAACGATGCGGCCCTGGAGGGATTCTGCGCGGTGCTCGACCGGGTCGGCCCTTGCCTGGTGATGGCGCACAGCCACGGCGGCGAGGTCGCCTACCGCGCCTTGCACGCCCGGCCGGAACTGGTGCGCGGCGTGATCGGCGTGGAGCCCTCGGGCTTTTCGCCGGAGGTGGCCGCCGCCAGCGTGGCCGGCAAGCCCTTCCTGTTCGTCTACGGCGACTATCTGGACGCCACGCCGCTATGGGAACGGCTGTGCGACGCCGGCCGGGCCTACGCCGGCGAACTGGAGCGCCAGGGCGCGCGCGTCACGACGTGGCGCCTGGCCGACATGGGCGTGGCCGGCAATTCCCACATGCCCATGATGGACGACAACAGCGACGACGTCGCGGCGCGCATCGGCGCCTGGATACGCGGCGCGGCGGCCTGACGGCGCCGCGCGCCGGCCGCTCAATCCTTGACGGCCGCGGCCTTCTCCAGGGCCTGCGTCAGGTCGGCGATGATGTCCTCGGGCGATTCCAGGCCGATGTGCAGGCGGATCAGCGCGTTGTCGCCTTCGCCCCAGTAGCGGTGCTTGGCCAGGTCCTTGCCCGACACCAATTGCACCAGGCTTTCGTAGCCGCCCCAAGAGAAACCGATGCCGAACAGCGTCAGCGAATCGACGAACTCGCGCGCCGCGGCGGGCGACAGGCGCAGCTCGACCGACAGCATGCCGTTGGAGCCCGTGCAGTCGCGCTGCCACAACGCGTGGCCCGGATCCTGGGGCCAGGCCGGATGGAACAGGCGCACGGTTTCGGGACGGCTCCTGAAGAACTCGCACACCTGCATGGCGTGGCGCGCGTGCTGCGCCATGCGGATCGGCATGGTGCGCACGCCGCGCAACGCCAGCCAGGCGTCGTCCGCGCTGATGGAATAGCCCATGGCGTACTGAGCGCGGTTCAGCTTGCGGGCGATCTGTTCGTCGTTGGTGACGACCGCCCCCAGCATCAGGTCGGAATGCCCGCCCACGTACTTGGTGCCGGCAATGACGGACACCTGCGCGCCCAGGGTCAGCGGCCGATAGATATAGCCCGACCCCCAGGTGTTGTCGGTGGCCAGCACCAGCCCGTGGCGCTGCGCGACCGCGGCCATGGCGCCCATGTCCAGCATCTCGAACAGCAGCGAGCCCGGCGATTCCACGTACAGCAGCTTGGTGTTGGGGCGCACCAGTTCTTCCAGGTCCTCGCCGGCCGCGAAATAGGTGATGTCGATGTTCATGCGCTTGAGGACGGCGTCGTCCAGCTCGCGCATCGGCCCGTACACGCAGTCCGAGATCAGGGCGTGGTCGCCGGCCGAGCACAGGGCCAGCATGACCATGGTCATCGCCGACAGGCCCGAGGACGCCAGATAGCAGTGCGTGCCGCCTTCGAGCTGGGTGAAGACCTGCTCCAGGGCGGCGTGCGTGTCCATGCCCATGCGCCCGTAGGTCGTGGCGCGCCCGCCGGCGGCCTTGCTGCGCTGCGCCTGTTCCAGCGCGGCGATATTCGCGAAGCGCACCGTGCTGGCCCGCATCGGGGGCAGCGGCACCGGCGCCGTGCCGGTCTCGGGGTTGAACGGAGCGGTACCGGCGTGCTGCAGAAGCGTATCGATGTGTTTGGTAGGCATCTTCGGGGGAACGGCTGGCAAGTGGAAAGGCGGGAAAGAGAAACGAATAGGATGAACCTTAGAGCATTTTTGCCTGGATTGTTGACGTTTGGCTTTGTGAGGCCGGGGTTCGTTCTTAAGCCGCCGGCGTCCGGACTGCGGGATTCCGATGCTCGCCCCAATGGGGCTGCGCTTCGGATCCCTCCGCCCGGCCCCCGGCTCACGGCATCTGCCCATCGCAGAAAAAAAGGCCCCCCCACGCCGCGCATTCGGCGGCTAAAGAACCCTCACATCCGCAAGCTCGAAGCCCTGTCTCTAGTCCGTGACCCAGCTAACGGTCTCGGCTTGCTCCGCGCGACGGGTTCTGTAGCTGTTGGCGGGATGCGAGGTATCGGCGTAGCCGAAGGAAATGCCGCAGACCACGCGGCGGCCGGCGGGGATGCCGAGCACCTCGCGCAGCACTTCCGGGTACATGGCCAGCGAGGCCTGCGCCACGGTCGCCACGCCATTGGCCTGGGCCGCCAGCATGAAATTGGCGACATAGCCGCCGCAATCGATCGCGCCGTACTCGCCCAGCGCCTCGTCGGTGGTAATGATGGCCACGTGAGGGGCGTCGAACAACTGGAAGTTGCGCATTTCCTGGCGGCGATAGGCCTCGCGGTCGCCGCGCGCCACGCCTACGGCGCCATAGAGCTGGAATCCGGACTCGCGCCGCCGGGCCAGGTATTCGCCCTGGTATTCGCGCGGAAACGGGAAATCGGGCGTGAAACCGGCCTGCTCCGCGCGGCGCAGCAACGCGCCGCGCAGGCGGTCCGTGGCCGCCCCCTCGGCGATCGCCACCTGCCAGGGCTGGCAGTTGCACCAGGAGGCCGTGCGCTGCGCCAGTTCCAGGATGCGTTCGACGGTGGCGCGGGGCACCGGATCGGGCAGGAACGCGCGGCAGCTATGCCGCGCAAGCAGCCAGGTTTCCAGCGCCGCATCGGGGCGCGTATCGGCTTGCGGCGGATCTTGCGGGCGGGGCTGGGCGGCGGTGTGGGGCATGGCCTGGTCTCTCCTGGTCGAGGCCCGCAGCGTCCCGAAGGGACGCATGAGGCGCTCATGATGTCGGTCTGCTTTGCCTTTATGATGCCATCTCCAGCTTTCCCGTGGCCGGCCGGCCCGTTCCAGGCGTACCCCATGCTGCCCTTCGACACCCTGATCGCATTCTTCGGCATTGCCGTCCTGCTGGCGCTGACGCCGGGGCCGGACAACCTGTTCGTGCTGATGCAATCGGCCATCTGGGGCCGCAAGGCGGGCATGTTCGTGGTGCTGGGG
This sequence comes from Achromobacter veterisilvae, assembly GCF_900496975.1. Lineage (GTDB taxonomy): Bacteria > Pseudomonadota > Gammaproteobacteria > Burkholderiales > Burkholderiaceae_B > Achromobacter > Achromobacter veterisilvae. The sequence continues at coordinate 43,269 of NZ_UFQC01000043.1, read as the reverse complement.
CTGTGCACGGGCCTGCTGGGGCATACCGCCGCCGTGGCCGTGGGGCTGGCCGCCGTGTTCGCGGCCTCGCCCATGGCCTTCACCGCGCTCAAGCTGGCGGGCGCCGCCTACCTGGCGTACCTGGCCTGGCAGATCCTGCGCGCGCCGGTCGGCGGCGATGCCGGCTCGCGTCCGGAGCCGATGAAGCCCGGCGCGCTGTACCGGCGCGGCATCGTGATGAACCTGACCAATCCGAAGGTGCTGCTGTTCTTCTTCGCCTTCCTGCCGCAGTTCACCTCGCCGGCGCGGGGGTCCGTGGGCGTGCAGACCATGCAATTGGGCGCGGTCTTCATGGTGTCCACGCTGCTGGTGTTCGGCGCCATCGCGTTCTTCTCGGGCGCGTTCGGCGAATTGCTGCAGCGTTCGGCGACCGCCAAGCGCTGGCTGAACCGGATCGCCGCGCTGGTGTTTGTGGGCCTGGCCCTGCGGCTGGCGACGGCGACGCGATGACGGGCGCGCGCCGCCTTGCCTGCCGCGGTCAGGCCGCCGAAAACCGCACGATGCCGTCCGCGCCTTGCGCGCGCTTGAGCTTGCCTTCGAAGTAGAGCGCGTGCAGGTGCGCAAGCGCTTCGCCCATGGCGAAGGTCAACTGGTGCAGGTCCAGCTTGCGCTTGAACAGCACCGGCACGATGTCCGAGGTGGATTGCGGCTGGACGGCACAGGCTTCCAGCACTTCCGCCAGGCGGTCGCGGTGGTGGTCGTGCTGCTGGGCGATGCGTTCGTGCAGGCCCTTGAAGGGCCGGCCGTGCGCGGGCAGCACCAGCGCGTCTTCCGGCAGGTCCGCGTAGCGGTCCAGCGAACGCAGATACAGGGGCAGGGGATTCGCGTCGGGCTCGTAGTCGAACACGCTGACGTTGGTGGAAATGCGCGGCAGCACCATGTCCCCGGAGATCAGCACGCCCAGGTCCGGCGAGAACAGCGAAGCGTGTTCGGGCGCATGCCCGTAGCCCACGATCACGCGCCAGTCGCGCCCGCCGATGCGGACCTGGTCACCGTGCAGGATGCGCGTGTAGCGCGACGGCATCGACGGCACCAGATTGGGGTAGTAGTTGGCCCGCTGGCGGATCTGTTCCTGCGCGTCCGGATCGGTCAGGCCGTGGCGGGCGAAATGATCGACCGCCGATTGGCCGCCCGGGCCCGCGCCCGCGTCGCCGCGGCGCGACGACCACAGCGAGGCCACCATGAAGTCGGTCATCGTCATCCACAGATCGGCGTTCCAGCGTTCGCACAGCCAGTGGGCCAGGCCGACGTGGTCGGGGTGCATGTGGGTGACCAGCACGCGCAGCACGGGCAGGCCTTCCAGCTCGTTCTCGAAGACCTGTTCCCACAGGGCCTTGACCTCGTCGCGCGAGATGCCGCAATCGACGATGGTCCAGCCGTCCCTGCCGTCGATGTTGTCGCGCAATAGCCAGAGATTGATATGATCCAGCGCGAACGGCAAGGGCATCCGTATCCATTTGACCCCTTCCGCCACCACGTGCGCGCGGCCGGCCTCGGGCTGGAAGTCGGCCCAGGGGTATTGCAGTTTCTGCTCGTTGGGATTCATTGCCTCTCGCTCCACGCTTGACGTTCCGGTCAAGTCATCATAATTTACGTTTACGTAAACTGCCACATCTCGCATGTCCCCGTCAACCTGGACCATCTCCGAACTCGCGCGCGAGTTCGACGTCACGCCCCGCACGATCCGCTTCTACGAAGACCAGGGGATCGTCAGCCCGGCGCGCGAGGGGCGCAACCGCATCTTCGGGCCGCGCGACCGCACGCGCCTGAAGCTGGCCCTGCGCGGCAAGCGCCTGGGCCTGCAACTGTCCGAAATCCTCACCCTGATCGACATGTACGACGGGCCGGGCGACACGGAAGTCCAACTGCGCCAGTACCTGAGCGTACTGCAACAGCATCGCTCCACCCTGGAACAGCAGCGCCGCGACATCGAGGACACCTTGCAGGAAATCTCGCTGCAGGAACGGCAATGCCGCGAACTGCTTGCCCAGAAGCCCTGAAAGCGCGGCCACGGCCTTCACAAGCGCGGCGCTCAGGCCGCCAGGTAGCGCTGCGCCAGTCGGACCCAGTACGAGGCGCCCGCCGGAATCAGGGAATCGTTGAAGTCGTAGCTGGCGTTGTGCAGCATGCAGGGGCCCAGGCCGTGGCCCGCCTTGCGGTGTTCGCCATCGCCATTGCCCAGGAACACGTAGCAGCCGGGCTTTTCCTGCAGCAGGAACGCGAAGTCCTCCGAGGCCATGGCCGGCTCGATCGTCAGCGCGCGGTCCTCGCCCGCCACCTCGCGCATCACCTCCATACAGAATTCCGTCTCGGCCACGGTGTTGACCAGCGCCGGATAGCGGCGCTCGAAGAGCACCTCGGCCTCGCAGCCGTGCGCCGCCGCGATGCTGCCGGCGATCTCGTTCATGCGGCGCTCGATCAGGTCCACCACCGCGGTGCTGTAGGCGCGCACCGAGCCGCCCATCCAGGCGGTGTTCGGAATGACGTTGATCACGCTGCCGCCGGCCTGCACCTGGGTGATGGACAGCACGGCGGCGTCCAGCGGGCGCTTGCTGCGCGTCAGGATGGTCTGCAGCGACTGGCCGATGGCGAACAGCGCCGGCACCGGGTCGTTGCAGTCCTGCGGCGCCGCGGCGTGGCCGCCCTTGCCCTTGACCGTGATCTTGAAACCGTTGGCAGCCGCCATCATCGGGCCGGCGCACACGCCGAACGAACCCGCGGGCAAGCCCGGCCAGTTGTGCATGCCGAACACGGCTTCGCACGGGAAGCGCGTGAACAGGCCGTCCTGGATCATCGCGCGGCCGCCCGCGCCGCCTTCCTCGGCCGGCTGGAAGCACAGATAGACGGTGCCGTCGAAGCCGCCCGCCGTCTGCAGGTGCCGGGCGGCGGCCAACAGCATGGCGGTGTGGCCGTCATGGCCGCAGCCGTGCATCTTGCCGTCGTGGCGCGAACGGTGTTCGAACTGGTTCTCTTCCTGCATGGGCAGCGCGTCCATGTCGGCGCGCAGCATGATGGCGCGGTCCGACGCGCCCCGCTTGATCACGCCGACCACCCCGGTCTTGGCGATGCCGGTGTGCGCTTCGATACCCCAGCCGCGCAGCGTGTCCGCCACCACCTTGGCCGTCCGGTGCTCTTCGTAGCAAAGCTCCGGATGCATGTGGATGTCGCGCCGCAGCGCCACAATTTCGTCGAGATTGGATAGTTCGAGCACGGCAACTCCGTCGCGATAACGCAGAATTTCAGGGACAGGGGTCGAATATTACTCACCGGCCCTCCCTGCGAAACCGGGTTTCCCCTAGGGATAACCCGACTCCACTTTACGTTTACGTAAACGTAATATTTGCAGTGCATCATTGCGCAGCAATGGCCGATCGGCGCATCATGGGCCCACGGGCGACGCATGGCGCCGAGCACGCACGCCGATAAGAATGTAAGTACCTACTATCACGGAGACATCGATGAATCTTCCCGGCCTGAACTTCGACCTGGGCGAAGACCTGGACATGCTGCGCGACGCGGTGCGCAATTTCGCGCAGGCCGAGATCGCGCCGCGCGCGGCCGAAGTCGACCGCAGCGACCAGTTCCCCATGGACCTCTGGCGCAAATTCGGCGAACTCGGCGTGCTGGGCATGACGGCCGACGAAGAATACGGCGGCGCCAACCTGGGCTATCTGGCCCATATGGTCGTGATGGAGGAAATCTCCCGCGCCAGCGCATCGGTCGGCCTGTCCTACGGCGCCCACTCCAACCTGTGCGTGAACCAGATCAACCGTAACGGCACGGCGGCCCAGAAGGCCAAATACCTGCCCAAGCTGATTTCCGGCGAGCACGTGGGCGCGCTGGCCATGAGCGAACCCGGCGCGGGCTCGGACGTGGTCAGCATGAAGCTGCGCGCCGACAAGAAGGGCGACCGCTACGTGCTCAATGGCACCAAGATGTGGATCACCAACGGCCCCGACGCCGACACCCTGGTGGTCTACGCCAAGACCGATCCCGAGGCGCACCAGCGCGGCATCACCGCCTTCCTGGTGGAAAAGGGCTTCAAGGGCTTCTCGGTGGCGCAGAAGCTGGACAAGCTGGGCATGCGCGGCAGCCACACCGGCGAACTGGTGTTCCAGGACTGCGAAATCCCCGAGGAAAACGTGCTGGGCCAGGTCAACGGCGGCGTCAAGGTGCTGATGAGCGGCCTGGACTATGAACGCGCCGTGCTGTCTGGCGGCCCGCTGGGCATCATGCAGGCCGTGATGGACGTGGTGGTGCCCTATATCCACGACCGCAAGCAGTTCGGCCAGGCCATTGGCGAATTCCAGTTGATCCAGGGCAAGGTCGCCGACCTGTACACCACGCTGCAGGCCAGCCGCGCCTTCTGCTACCAGGTAGGCAAGAACCTGGACAAGCTGGGCGCGGAACACGTGCGCCAGGTCCGCAAGGACTGCGCCGCGCTGATTCTGTACACGGCCGAGAAGGCCACCTGGATGGCGGGCGAAGGCGTGCAGATCCTGGGCGGCAACGGCTACATCAACGAGTACCCGGTGGGCCGCCTGTGGCGCGACGCCAAGCTGTACGAGATCGGCGCGGGCACCAGCGAGATCCGCCGCATGCTGATCGGCCGCGAACTGTTCAACGAAACCGCCTGACCCCGCCGCCATGATCCGCATGTCCGACGTCCAGCGCATCGAGCAGGCCCCCGCCCCGGGGCCCTCGCCGCTGGACGTCGCGCAGTTGGTCCTGGCGGGCTTCGACCGCCACTACGCGCTGTTCCGCTACAGCGCCCAGCGCGCCAAGGCGCTGTTCGAATCCGGCGACTGGCACGGCATCCAGCGCCTGTCGCGCGAGCGCATCGAGTACTACGACATGCGGGTGCGCGAATGCGCCTCGCAACTGGAAGGCGCGCTGCGCGGCCGGCCGGGCGGCGCCCCGGGCGCGAATGGCGCCAGCGGCGCCGACGCCCCCGCGCCGCTGGACGACGCGCAGACCGCGTTCTGGCAGTTGGTGAAGCAGGAATACGTGGGCCTGCTGGGCGACCATCGCCAGCCCGAGTGCGCCGAGACCTTCTTCAATTCGGTGTCGTGCCGCATCCTGCACCGCGACTACTTCCACAACGATTTCCTGTTCGTGCGCCCGGCCGTGGCCACCGACTACCTGGACAGCCACAAGCCGTCGTACCGGGTGTACTACCCGGTGGCCGAGGGCCTGCGGAAAAGCCTGATCCGCATGGTGGCCGACTTCGGGCTGGCGCTGCCCTTCGAAGACCTGCCGCGCGACACCCGGCTGCTCGCGCGCGCCGCGATCAAGCAACTGCGCGCGCAGCTTCCGCGCGATGTGGGCCGGCGCATCGCCAGCGATTGCCAGATCCACGCGCTGGGCTCGCTGTTCTTCCGCAACAAGGGCGCCTACATCGTCGGCCGCCTGATCAACCAGTCCACGGTGTATCCGTTCGCCGTGGCGCTCACGCGCAATCCGGCCGGCCAGGTCCGGCTGGACGCGCTGCTCCTGGGCGCGGACGACCTCAGCACCCTGTTCAGCTTCACCCGCGCCTACTTCCTGGTGGACATGGAAACGCCGGCGGCGGTGGTGAACTTCCTGTCCAGCCTGCTGCCGCGCAAGCCCAAGGCCGAGCTTTACACCATGATCGGCCTGCAAAAGCAAGGCAAGACGCTGTTCTACCGCGACTTCCTGCACCACCTGGCCCATTCGCGCGACGCCTTCGACATCGCGCCCGGCATCAAGGGCATGGTGATGTGCGTGTTCACGCTGCCGTCGTATCCCTACGTCTTCAAGCTGATCAAGGACCGCATCGACAAGGACGGCATGGACCACGCGACCGTGCGGCGCAAGTACCAGATGGTGAAACTGCACGACCGCGTGGGCCGCATGGCCGACACCTGGGAATACTCGCAGGTGGCGCTGCCGCGCAGCCGGTTCGCCCCCGCGCTGCTGGACGAATTGCGCCGGCTGGTTCCCAGCCTGATCGAGGAAACCGGGGACACGGTGGTCATCCGCCACGTCTACATCGAACGGCGGATGACGCCGCTGAACCTGTACCTGCAACAGGCTTCCGACGCGCTGCTGGATCCGGCCGTGCGCGAATACGGCGACGCCATCCGGCAACTGGCCGCGGCCAATATCTTCCCCGGGGACATGCTGTACAAGAACTTCGGCGTGACGCGTCTGGGCCGCGTCGTCTTCTATGACTACGACGAAATCCAGCGCATGACCGAAATGAACTTCCGGCGCATTCCGGCCGCCCCCAACGAAGAAGCGGAAATGGCGTCGGAACCCTGGTACGCCATCGGCCCGAACGACGTGTTCCCGGAAGAATTCGGCCGCTTCCTGCTGGGCGACCCGCGGGTGCGCGGCGCCTTCATGCGTCACCATGCGGACCTGCTGGAGCCGGAATGGTGGCAAGCCTGCCGGACGCACGTGGCGCAAGGCCGGATTGAAGAATTTTTCCCTTACGATACAGACAGACGCTTGCGTCCAGAACGCCCGCCGGGCGCCGACGCGGCCTCGTAACCCGTGCTGTCCCGACCTTCACAGGAGCTAGTCATGTCAGATCCCATCGTCATCGTTTCCGTCGCCCGCACGCCCATGGGCGGCATGCTGGGCGCGTTGTCCGGCCTGGCCGCGCACGAACTGGGTTCGGTCGCCATCAAGGCCGCCGTCGAACGCGCGGGCATCAAGCCCGAACTGGTCGAAGAAGTCATCATGGGCAACGTGCTGCAGGCCGGCCAGGGCCAGGCCCCGGCGCGCCAGGCCGCGCTCGGCGCGGGCCTGCCGCTGGGCGTCAGTTGCACCACCATCCACAAAGTGTGCGGCTCGGGCCTGAAGGCCGCCATGTTCGGCCACGACCTGCTGGCCGCGGGCAGCGCCAACGTCGTCGTCGCCGGCGGCCAGGAAAGCATGAGCAACGCGCCGTACCTGCTGCTCAAGGGCCGCCAGGGCTACCGCTACGGCCACAACACCGTGTACGACCACATGGCCCTGGACGGCCTGGAAGATGCCTACGACAAGGGCAAGGCCATGGGCGTCTTCGCCGAGGATTGCGCCGCCAAGTATTCCTTCACCCGCGAACAGCAGGACGCCTTCTCGCTGGAATCGCTGCGCCGCGCCCGCGCCGCCACGGAAGACGGCAGCTTCAAGTGGGAAATCGCCCCCGTCACCGTCGCCGGCCGCAAGGGCGACACCGTGATCGACACCGACGAAGCCCCCGCCAAGGCCATGCCGGAGAAGATCCCCACGCTCAAGCCCGCGTTCAAGAAGGACGGCACCGTCACCGCCGCCAACTCGTCGTCGATCTCCGACGGCGGCGCCGCGATGGTGCTGATGCGCGCCTCCACCGCCGAAAAGCTCGGCGTGAAGCCGCTGGCCCGCATCGTGGCCCACAGCCAGCACTCGCAGGAACCCAACTGGTTCACCACCGCCCCCGTGGGCGCGCTGAAGAACCTGTTCGCCAAGACCGGCTGGAAGGCCGAGGACGTGGACCTCTACGAAATCAACGAAGCGTTCGCGGTGGTCACCATGGCCGCCATGGCCGACTTCAAGCTGCCGCATGACAAGGTCAACATCCACGGCGGCGCCACCGCCCTGGGCCACCCCATCGGCGCGTCCGGCGCCCGCCTGATGGCCACGCTGGTCGGCGCGCTGCGCAAGACCGGCGGCAAGCGCGGCGTGGCCACGCTGTGCATCGGCGGCGGCGAAGCCGTGGCGATGGCCATCGAAATGATCTAAAGCATCACCGACGCGGGAGGGCCTTCGGGCCTGCCCGCGCCAGAAGGATTGCGCTGCGCCTTTCCTGCATGGCGTCGTGCGCGACGGGTCGGTCGCGCGCCGTTCGGGAAAGGCGCAACGGAATCCCTCTCCCATTTCCGACAAGAATGCCCGGCGCACCGGGCAGCGAGACAAACCGCTCGACGAGCGCCCACAAATTTCCAACAAGCAGGACGGGTGGAACCCCATGCCCATCATCGAATCCCGCATCAATACGCGGTCGCAGGACTACACCGACAATGCGCAGGCCATGCAGGCGCAACTGGACGATCTGAACCAGAAGCTGGCGCACACCGCGCTGGGCGGCAGCGAAGCCGCGCGCGCCAAGCACGTGGCGCGCGGCAAGCTCCTGCCGCGCGACCGCGTCGAGCACCTGATCGACCCGGGCACCCCTTTCCTGGAACTGTCGCCGATGGCGGCCCATGGCATGTATGGCGGCGAAGCGCCGGGCGCCGGCGTCATTACCGGCATCGGGCGCGTGGCGGGCACGGAATGCGTGATCGTCTGCAACGACGCCACCGTCAAGGGCGGCACCTACTATCCGATGACGGTCAAGAAGCACCTGCGCGCGCAGGAGATCGCCGCGCAGAACCACCTTCCCTGCGTCTACCTGGTGGATTCGGGCGGCGCCAACCTGCCGCAGCAGGACGAGGTCTTCCCCGACCGCGAACACTTCGGCCGCATCTTCTACAACCAGGCGCAGATGTCCTCGCAGGGCATCTCGCAGATCGCCGTGGTGATGGGCTCCTGCACCGCCGGCGGCGCCTACGTGCCGGCCATGAGCGACGAGTCCATCATCGTCAAGAACCAGGGCACCATCTTCCTGGGCGGCCCGCCGCTGGTGAAGGCCGCCACCGGCGAAGAAGTCAGCGCCGAAGACCTGGGCGGCGGCGACGTGCACACGCGCCTGTCCGGCGTGGCCGACCACCTGGCCGCCAACGACATGCACGCGCTGCAATTGGCGCGCAACGCGGTCGCGCGCCTGAACCGCAAGAAGCCCCAGCCGCTGGCCACCCTCCCGGTGCGCGAGCCGCGCTACGACCCGAGCGAACTGAACGGCATCATCCCCGCCGACACGCGCAAGCCCTACGACGTGCGCGAAGTCATCGCGCGCATCGTGGACGGCTCCGAATTCGACGAATTCAAGGCGCGCTTCGGCGCCACGCTGATCACGGGTTTCGCCCACATCCACGGCATGCCGGTGGGCATCGTCGCCAACAACGGCATCCTGTTCTCGGAGTCCGCGCAGAAGGGCGCGCACTTCATCGAACTCTGCGCGCAGCGCAAGATCCCGCTGGTCTTCCTGCAGAACATCACCGGCTTCATGGTCGGCCGCAAGTACGAAAACGAAGGCATCGCCCGCCACGGCGCCAAGATGGTGACGGCCGTGGCCACGGCCGCGGTGCCGAAGTTCACCGTGCTGATCGGCGGCTCGTTCGGCGCCGGCAACTACGGCATGTGCGGCCGCGCGTATTCCCCGCGCATGCTGTTCATGTGGCCGAACGCCCGCATCTCGGTCATGGGCGGCGAACAGGCGGCCAGCGTGCTGGCCACGGTCAAGCGCGACGGCATCGAGGGCCGCGGCGGCCAGTGGTCGGCGGACGAAGAGGCGGCCTTCAAGGCGCCCATCCGCGAACAGTACGAACACGAAGGGCATCCCTACTACGCCACCGCGCGCCTGTGGGACGACGGCATCATCGCGCCGTCCGATACGCGCCGCGTGCTGGGCCTGGCGCTGTCGGCCGCGCTGAACGCTCCCATCGAGGACACCAAGTTCGGTGTGTTCCGGATGTAGGGCGGCGTAGCCGCCCCCACCACAGCCCAAGAATAATCTCAGCCTGGATGACATCCATGTTCGACACTTTGCTGATTGCCAACCGCGGCGAAATCGCCTGCCGCGTGGCCGCCACCGCCCGCCGCATGGGCATACGCACCGTTGCGGTGTATTCCGACGCCGACGCCAACTCCCGCCACGTCGCCGCCTGCGACCAGGCCGTGTACATCGGCGGCTCCGAGCCGCGCGCCAGCTACCTGCGCGCCGACGCCATCCTGCAAGCCGCGCGCGACACCGGCGCGCAGGCCATCCACCCCGGCTACGGCTTCCTTTCCGAAAACGAAGACTTCGCGCAGGCCGCCGCCGACGCCGGCATCGCCTTCGTCGGCCCGCCGGCGTCCGCCATCGCCGCCATGGGCAGCAAATCCGCCGCCAAGGCGCTGATGGAAACGGCCGGCGTGCCGCTGGTGCCCGGCTACCACGGCGACAACCAGGACCCGCAATTCCTCAAGACCCAGGCCGACGCCATCGGTTATCCCGTGCTCATCAAGGCCAGCGCCGGCGGCGGCGGCAAGGGCATGCGCGTGGTGGAATCGTCGGGCGCCTTCCTCGACGCGCTCGCCTCCTGCCAGCGCGAAGCCGCGTCCAGCTTCGGCGACGACCGCGTACTGATCGAACGCTACCTGCAAAAGCCCCGCCACATCGAGATCCAGGTGTTCGCGGACACCCAGGGCAACTGCGTCTACCTGTTCGAGCGCGACTGCTCGGTACAGCGCCGCCACCAGAAGGTCATCGAAGAAGCTCCCGCTCCCGGCATGACCGAAGAGCGCCGCCGCGCCATGGGCGAAGCCGCCGTGGCCGCCGCGCGCGCCGTGGGCTATGTGGGTGCCGGCACGGTGGAATTCATCTCCGAACCCGACGGCCGCTTCTACTTCATGGAAATGAACACGCGCCTGCAGGTAGAGCATCCGGTCACCGAAATGATCACCGGGCACGACCTGGTGGAATGGCAGTTGCGCGTGGCCGCCGGCCAGCCGCTGCCGGCGCGCCAGGAAGACCTGCGCATCGACGGCCACGCCATCGAGGCCCGCATCTACGCCGAGAACCCCGAGAAGGGCTTCCTGCCGTCGATCGGCACGCTGGCCTACCTGGGCCTGCCCGCGCACACCGCCTTCGTCAACGGCGACATCCGCGTGGACGGCGGCGTTCGAATGGGCGACACCATCACGCCGTTCTACGACCCGATGATCGCCAAGCTCATCGTGCACGGCGCCGACCGCGACCAGGCGCGCGCGCGCATGCTGCAAGCCCTGGCGCAGACCCAGGCGGTGGGCGTGCAGACCAACGTCGCGTTCCTGTCGCGCCTGATGAAGGACAGCGCCTTCGCCGCGGCGGACCTCGACACCGGCCTCATCGAGCGCCAGCGCGCCACGCTGCTGCCCGAACCCGAACCCGCCGGCGCCGCCGTGCTGGCGCTGGCCAGCGCCGCGGTGCTGGTGCGCCAGGGCCTGGGCGCGCCGGGCAAGGGCAGCGCCGACCCCTGGGACGCCCGCGACGGCTGGCGCCTGGGCGGCCGCTACCACCGCGAACTGCACTGGGTGGACAACGGCACGGCCCGCAAGGCGACCATCGCGCGCGACGGCGCCGCCTGGACGCTGGACTGCGGCAACGGCCCCCAGGCCTTCCTGTGGCGCGCCCACGCCAGCGCCAATCCGAACCTCGCCTACGGCCTGCGCATCACGCTGGACGGCCATGAAAGCGCGGGCACCGTCGTGCTGCACGCCGACCGCGCCCACGTCTTCACCGACGCCGGCTCGCACGCGCTGGAACTCTACGATCCGCTGGCGCATTCGCAGGACACGCAGGGCGAACACGGCGGCGGGCTGACCGCGCCCATGCCGGGCAAGATCATCTCCATCTCGGTCCAGGCCGGCGACACCGTGGAAAAGGGCCAGCCCCTGCTGGTCATGGAAGCCATGAAGATGGAACACACTATCTCCGCGCCGGCCGACGGCAAGGTGGCGGAAGTGTTCTATGCGGTGGGCGACCAGGTGACGGAGGGCGCGGAACTGGTGGCGATCGGCGAATAGCCCATGCCATCGCCGACGGCATCGTCCGATGCCTGAACGGAACGGGGCGGCCCATGGGCCGCCCCGTTCCGTTCGTGCCCGGCGCGCTCCAATCAATTTATGCATTTATCGCAATCATTTATCGAAATAGATTGTCCTTGTTATAAATAGCGGGGCGCTCCTATGCTCTTCTCAACGTCATCCGACAGCAACGAGGAGAGATTCCCATGAGTGCGGTTATGCAAACCCAGGCATCGCCCGTGAGCATGGTGCCGGCCGGGATAGACCTGGTCGAGTACTACTACGAGCGGGGCTTCACCGACGGCTTGCCGGTAGTGCCGCCGACCCGGGAAAAGATCGACGAGATCGTGGCGCGGCTGGGCGGGGACGCCGGCTTCGTGGAAGCCCGCGTCGCCCCGCGCTGGGGCGAGCTGACCCGCGAGGTCCTGGCCATCAACATGGTGATGGCCGGCTGCAAGCCCGAATACGCGCCGGTGGTGCTGGCGGGCGTAAAGGCCATTACCGACCCGGCCTTCAACCTCAACGGCGTGCAGGCGACTACGCACGTGGCCTCGCCCCTGCTGGTGGTCAACGGGCCGATCGCCCGCGAAATCGGCATGAACGGCGGCGTCAACGCCTTCGGGTCCGGCAACCGGGCCAACGCCACCATCGGCCGGGCGCTGCGCCTGATCATGCTCAACGTGGGCGGCGGCTGGCCCGGAGACCTGGACAAGAGCACGCTGGGCCACCCCGGCAAGTACACCTACTGCGTCTGCGAGAACGAACTGCAAAGCCCGCTGGCGCCGTATCACGTGGAACACGGCTACAAGCCCGAGGACTCCACCGTCTTCGCGATGGCGGCCGAGGCGCCGCACAGCGTCACCAACCACATCTCCAACGACCCCGAGGGCATCCTCGACACGATGTGCTCGGCCATGAGCACGATCGCCTCCAACAGCGCGGTGCTGGGCGGCCACATCGCCGTGGTGCTGGGCCTGGAACACGCCCAGACCATCGGCAAGCACGGCTGGTCGCGCGCCGACGTGCGCAACTACCTGTACGTCAACCACGGCAACCGCTTCATCGACCTCGCCTATGGCCACCGTTACGGCAAGGTCTACAACCGCAATCTGCCCAAGTACTACAAGCGCGAAGACGACACCCGCATCCCCATCGTGCACAGCCCCGACCACATCCATCTATTCGTGATGGGCGGCGAGGCGGGCCGCTTCTCGGTACTGATCCCCGGCTGGGGCAGCATGAGCACGCCGGTGCTGCGCGCGATCGACGGCGCGAACGCCGAGAGTTCCGATTGCACCAGCGGCGCCTGCGCCATTTAGCCGGGCATAGCCTACGAAACCAGGAGAGAGACATGTTGATGAATGACGCGGAAAAAGTCGCGGTGTTCGATCCGCGCGGCGCGCTGCGCTTCGAGGATGCGCCGGTCTCGGCGCGCAAAAAGGGCCTGGCCGGCCTGCGCCTGGGCATTCTGGACAACTCCAAATGGAACGCCAACAAGCTGTTGCGCGGCGCCGTCGCCGCCTTGGGCGAAGAGATCGGATTCGCCGAGGTGAACTACTACGTCAAGCACAGCTTCTCCAAGGACGCCGCGCCTGAATTGATCGAGCGCATCGCGGCCGAGAACGACATCGTGCTGACGGCCATCGGCGATTGCGGCTCGTGCTGCTCGGCCTGCGTGCGCGACTCGATCGCGCTGGAACGCCTGGGCCTGCCCAGCGCGGTCATCATCACCACCGAATTCGCGCGCGAAACCGAACTGACGCGGCAGGCCATCGGCATGAAGACGCTGGAGCCCGTCGTGATCGCGCATCCGGTCAGCTCCATCACGGCCGATGAAATCGCGCAGCGCGTGGCGCAGATCAAAGAGCAGGCGCAACAGGTCTGGCTGGGCACCAAAGCGCCGATGGCGCTGCGCGTGGCGCTTCAATAGCGGCGGCGTTCCGTCGCGGCGCGCCTCTCGCGCCGCGGCGTAAACGGGGAGGGGAAAGATGGGCGCACTGTCGCACTTGCGGGTGCTGGACCTTTCGCGCGTGCTGGCCGGCCCCTGGGCCAGCCAGTTGCTGGCGGACCTGGGCGCGGAAGTCATCAAGATCGAGCGCCCGGGCCTCGGCGACGATACCCGCGGCTGGGGGCCGCCGTGGATCAGCGACCCCCAATGGGGCGAAGTGGCGCAATCGGCCTATTTCGCCGGCGCCAACCGCAACAAGAAATCCGTCGCCGTCGACATCGCCACGCCCGAAGGCCGGCGCCTGGTGGCGGCGTTGGCGGCACAGTGCGACGTCTTCATCGAGAACTTCAAGGTGGGCGGACTGCAAGCCTACGGCCTGGACTACGACACGCTGAAACGCCGGCATCCGGGCCTGGTGTACTGCTCCATTACCGGCTTCGGACAGAGCGGGCCCTACGCCGGCCGCCCAGGCTACGACTTCCTGGTCCAGGGCATGGGCGGCTTGATGAGCATCACCGGCCGCGAAGACGGCCAGCCCGGCGCCGGGCCGTTGAAGGTGGGCGTGGCGCTCACGGACATCCTGACGGGCCTGTATGCCACCGCGGGCATCCAGGCAGCGCTGGCGCATCGCGACCGCACGGGCGAGGGCCAGCACGTCGACGTGGCCCTGCTGGACGTGCAGGTCGCCGTGCTGGCCAACCAGGCCATGAACTTCCTGGCCAGCGGCCGCGAACCGGCGCGCCTGGGCAACGCCCACCCCAACATCGTGCCATACCAGGATTTCGCCACCCGCGACGGCCATGTCATCGTCACCGTGGGCAACGACACGCAGTTCCGCAAGTTCTGCGGCGCCCTCGGCCTGCCGGACGTGGCGGACGATCCGCGCTACGCCAACAACACCGCGCGGCTGGCTTCGCGCGACACGCTGATCCCGCTGATCCAGGCGCGGATGGCGCTGCATCCCAGCGCGCACTGGCTGCGCGAGCTGGAGGCGCTGGGGGTGCCTTGCGGCCCCATCAACGGCCTGGCCGAGGTGTTCGCCGATCCGCAGGTCCTGCAACGCGGCATGCGCGTGCCGATGCCGGACGCGCAAGCGGGCTGCGCCGACCTGGTCGGCAACCCGCTGCATCTTTCAGCGACACCCGTGGAATACCGCAGCGCTCCGCCGGTACTGGGCTCCCACACGGAACCGGTACTGCGCGAAGTGCTGGGACTGGCGCCGCAGGCGCTTGCCGAACTGCGGCGCAATGGCGCGATCGCAGTCGGACCCTGAGCTGTTCCCACACAAGAAGGCGACAAGGGAGACAAACCATGGAACCATCCGTTCACGCAAAGGCAGTCGTCAATCCATCCAGGCGCCGCCTGCTTATCGGCGCCGCCGGCGCGGCGCTGGGCACCCTCGGCGGCGGCGCCGGGGCGCTGGCCGCAACCGATTACCCGTCCAAGCCGCTGCGGGTCGTCATCCCCTATCCGCCCGGCGGCCCGACCGATATCGTCGGCCGCATCGTCTCGGCCACGCTCTCCGACAAGCTCGGCCAATCCGTCGTCATCGAGAACCGCCCGGGCGCCAGCGGCATGATAGGCGCCGACATGGTGGCCAAGGCCGCGCCGGACGGCTACACGCTGCTCATCAATGTGTCGGGGCAGTTGATCAATCCTTCGCTGTACACCAACATGTCGCACGATCCGCTGAAGGACTTCAGCGGCATCACCAACCTGGCCTCCACGCCCATCCAATTGATCGTCAGCGCCGATTCCCCGGTGCGCTCGGTGGCGGACCTGATCGCCCTGGTCCGCTCCCAGCCCGGCCGGCACAACTTCGCGTCGTCCAGCAACGGCACGCCCGGCCACCTGGCCGGCGAAGCGTTCAAGGCGGCGGCCAGACTCGACGTCACGCACGTGCCGTACAAAGGCAGCGCCCCCGCGCTGACGGATGTGGTCGGCGGGCAGGTCACCTACATGCTGGACTCCATGCCGTCGTCGATCTCCCTGGTGAAGGGCGGCAAGCTGCGCGCGCTGGCCGTCACCGCGCCGCAGCGCGTGGCCGCGCTGCCGGACGTGCCGACCTTCGCCGAACTCGGCTACCCCACGGTCAATCTCAGCACCTGGTACGGCATGTGGGTTCCGGCGAAAACGCCCCCGGACCTGATCGCGCGCCTTTACAACAGCGTCAGCGGAATACTGCGGCAGCCGGACGTGCGGGCCCGCCTGATCGAGGCGCAGGCCATGCCGATAGGCGATACGCCGGAACACTTCGACGCGTATTGCCGCAGCGAGGCCAAGCGTTATGCGGAACTGGTGAAGCTTGCCGGCATCCGGCTGCAATAGGCCCTAGCGGCGCCGCGAACGCGGCGCAGCAACTACCTGAACCCAATCGCTGCGCAATTGCGCCAGGAAGCCGTTGGCGCTTGGGGTCAGGCCGCGTTCCTTGAGAAACACCACGCCGATCGCCTGGCTCAGCGCCGGCCGGGTCAGCGGCCGCGCCACCAGGTCCGCGCTCAGCGCGGCCGGCACCGCGCCGCCGGGCACGATCGCGACGCCCACGCCCGCCCAGACAAACTGCATCACGGTAGCGAACTGGCTCACGGTCACCGTGTGGCGCAAGGGAACGCCGGCGATCGCCGCATGGCTGTCGATCAGGCGCCGGGTCTGGGCCTCCCGGGGCAACGATACCTGGGCATACGGCGCCAGCGCCTCCAGCGTCACGCCGGCCTGCGCGGACAGCGGATGATTGCGCGGCATCACCACATGAAAGGCCTCGCGGCCCAGCGACACCACCGAGAACTCGTTCGGCACGTCGTCGATATAGGTGATCCCCATATCCGCCACGCCGCTGCGCACGTCGTCCATGACCGTGCCGTGCACGCCTTCGCGCACCTGCAATTCGATGCCGGGGCGCGACTTGCGATACCGGGCGACAATGCGGGGCAATTGCGTGTAGGCCACCGACATCACCGCCGACACAATGCTGCGGCCGCGCAGTTCGTCGGAGATTTCGCGCATGTTCTCCACGGAAATGCGCAGATCGGCCAGCACCCGCTGCGCCAGCGACACGAACTCCTGGCCCGCCGCCGTGGTCTCGACCCGCCGCGTGGAACGATGGAACAGCTCCACGCCCAGCGCTTTTTCCACGCGCTGCACCGTGCGCGTCAACGCCGGCTGGGAAATGTTCATGGTCAGGGCGGCGGCCACGAAGCTGCCGCACTCGGCAACCGTGCAGATCGCCTGCAACTCGCGGGAACTCAGGTCGGGAAGCGCGGCCATGGCTGATTCGCCCGTCGAAGGCGGCGATGCGGAAAATGGAAGTATAGATACCAAGCCGCCATTTCGTGCATAAATGAGCCGGGACTCGCGGGCCCTCTTAGTTTCCCGTCAGCGAATTGTCCCTAGAATGCCGGTTCCGGCGCCCGCCGCGCGCCCGCCATCCAACCCCTCCATGCCCGTCCCCGACTCCCCCAGTCCGCTTTCCCGCCCCGCCTTCCTGCATTTCCTCTGCGCCCGAGTGGGCGCGTCCCTGGCGTTCCAGATCGTGTCCGTCGCGGTGGGCTGGCAGGTCTATGAGCTGTCCGGCAGCGCGCTGGACCTGGGCCTGATCGGACTGGCGCAGTTCCTGCCCATGGCCGTGCTGACGCTGGTGGTCGGCCACGTGGCCGACCGCTACGACCGCCGCAAGATCGTGGCCATCTGCATGGCCATCGAGGCCCTGGCCACGCTGACCCTGGCGGTGGCCGCGCTGCATGGCCTGGGCGGCCGGCCGCTGATCTACGCCACGCTCATCGTCATGAGCTCCGCCCGCGCCTTCGAGGCGCCCACCCTCACGACGCTGATCCCCGCCATCGTGCCGCGCGAATGGCTGCCGCGCGCCACCGCGCTGTCGTCCTCGGGCGGACAGATGGCGCAGATCGCCGGGCCCGCGCTGGGCGGCGTCGGCTACGGCCTGGGCGCGGGCTGGATTTACTGCGTGGCCGCCGCGCTGTACCTGACGGCCTTCGCCTCCATCGCCAGCATGCGCATCGACCGCGCGCCGCCGCGCAAGGAACCGACCACCTGGCGCACGCTGTTCGCGGGCATCACCTTCATCTTCCAGCGCCGCCTGCTGCTGGGCACCCTGTCGCTGGACTTGTTCGCGGTGCTGCTGGGCGGCGCGACCGCGCTGCTGCCCATCTTCGCCAAGGACATCCTCAACGCCGGCCCCTGGGCGCTGGGCGCGCTGCGCGCCGCGCCGGCCTGCGGGGCCGTGCTCATGTCCCTGACGCTGGCCCGGCTGAGCCTGGGCGAGCACGTCGGGCGGCTGCTGTTCGGCGCGCTGATGCTGTTCGGCCTGGCGACCACGGTGTTCGGCCTGTCGACCTCGATCCCGCTGTCGGTGGCCGCCCTGGTGGTGCTGGGCGCGGCCGACTCCATCAGCGTGGTGGTGCGGTCCTCGCTGGTGCAGTTGAACACTCCCGACCATATGCTGGGCCGCGTCAGCGCGGTGAACACGCTCTTCGTCAGCGCGTCCAACCAGCTCGGCGAATTCGAGTCCGGCATGCTGGCCGCCCTGGTCGGCGCCGTGCCGGCCGTGGTGATCGGCGGCGCCGGCACCATGGCGGTGGCGGGGCTGTGGATGTGGTGGTTCCCGGAGCTGCGCAAGCTCAAGAGCCTGCACGCCCCCTGATCCGGCGCCTCAGCGTTCCAGCCCCGCCTTTTTCGCCTGGCTGGCGATCGCGATCATGACGCCGATACGGCGCAGCGGATCGGGCGGCAGCCAGTTCGGCCGCTCGAACGCTTCCAGGTCGTCGAGCATCGGGCTGCGCTTGCCGGCCATCAGTTCGCCCAGCAGTTTGCCGTGGATGGTGCCCTTGATGACGCCCGCGCCGTTGCATCCGACCGCGGCGTAGAGGCCCGGCCGGATCTGGCCGACGAAGGACGCCCCGTTGCCCGTCAGGGCCGTGGACCCGCTCCAGACGTATTCGAAGTCATGCGACGCCAGGTCGGGATAACGGCGCTGGAACGAATCGCGCAGCAATTGCGCCATGCGTTCCAGTGGCTGTTCGGCCTCGTACGAATAGGCGCTGCGGACCATGAAGCGGCCCCCGCGGATGCGGCGCAGCGTGGTGCCCAGGCGGTTGGCGGGAATGACGCCCCACTGGTCGCGCTGGCCCAGCAGGGCCTGCTGCGCCGGGCTCAGGACGGGCGTGACGCCGGCGTAGGTGAAGATGGTGACGAGCCGGCTTCGCAGGAAACCCAGCTTGCGCGCGAACGCGTTGTTCGCCAGCACCACGTTGTCGGCGGTGAACTGGCCGCCGCGCGTGCGCACCGTGTACGGCCCGGCGCCGTCGACTCCCAGCACCGGATTGTTCTCCATGAGCCAGACGTTCTCGGGCAGGGTGTCGGCCAGCCCCCGGATCAGCGCGGCCGGCTGCACGAAGACGTTGTTCATCGAGTGGTACCCGAACTGGTAGTAGCGGGTGCCAAGCTGTTCATGCAAGGCGTCCCGGTCCAGCTCCGTATACGCGACGCCCCAGTCGCGGTACTGCGCCAGCGACGTGCCCAGGTTCCGGCGGCCCAGCTCCGTGGCGGCGGCGTGGTACTTGCCGGCGACGTCCCAGCCGCAATCGAACCCGCCCCGTTGCGCCAGTTCGGCCAGCCAGTCCAGCCCGGACTGGTACATGGCGATCTGCTTGCGGGCGACCTGCAGCGGACTGTGGTGGCCGCTCATGCGGGTGTTGTGCGGCAGGTTGATCAGGAAACCGGAGTTGCGGCCCGCGGAGCCTTCACCGGCCGCGGTCGCGTCCAGCACCAGGATGCGCTCCTGCGGCTGCAGTTCCGCCAGCCGGCGCGCGGCCGCCAGGCCGGTGTAGCCGGCGCCGATGACCACGTGCCTGTAGCGGGTGTGCGGCGGCGCGGCGGCGCGCGGCGCGCGTGCGGGCAGCATGGCGTTCCAGCCCGAGCCGCTCTGGTAAAGAGGATAAGTCTGCGGTTGCCCTGATGGGAGAGACATGATGGCTTCAGTGTTGCTGTTGGCGGATCATTGGTCGGCGCGCGCCTGCAGGCTGCGCATGACTTCGTTCTGCACGATGCCCCAGATCTGCGACTTGAGCTCGATGTAGCGCGGCGAAAGCTGCGCGTCGGCGTTGCGCGGATAGGGCAGGTCGTTGGGAATGTCGCAGGCCACGCGGCCCGGCCGCGCGCTCATGATGACCATGCGGTTGGACAGCAGCAGCGCCTCGTCGATGGAGTGCGTGATGAAAATGATGGTCTTGCCGCTGCGCTCGTAGATGCGCGTAAGCTCTTCCTGCAGCACCTGCCGGGTCATCGCGTCCAGCGCCGCGAAGGGCTCGTCGAGGAGGATGACGTCGGGATCGTTGGCCAGCACGCGGGCGATGGACACGCGCTGCCGCATGCCGCCGGACAGGGCCTTGGGATAGGCGTCCTCGAAGCCTTTCAGGCCCACCATCTCGATGAACTTCTGCGCCGTCGCGCGCCTGTCGGCCGAAGGCACGCCCTTGAGCTTCAAGCCGAAGGCCACGTTCTCGGCCACGGTCAGCCAGGGGAACAGGGCGTACTGCTGGAACACCATGCCGCAATGCGGATCCACGTCGCGCACTTCGCGGCCGTTGACCACGATCCGCCCGGCGCTGGGTTTCTCGAAACCGGTAATGAGGTTGAGCAGCGTGGACTTGCCGCAGCCGGAAGCGCCCAGCACCACCAGGAATTCGCCGCGCTTGACCTGCAAGTCCAGGCCCTGCAGCGCATGAAAGGCGCCGAACGACTTGGAAATGCCTTCAATGGAGATCATCGTATCGTTCTCCGCGTGGTTTATCGCGACCATGCCAGCACCCTGTTTTCAATGATTCGGAAGATCACGTCGGTCACCAGCACGGTGACGCTGATGAGCGCCATGCCCAGCACCACGGTGTCGGTCTGGAAGAACTCCTTGCCGTTCATGATGAGAAAGCCCAGGCCCTCTTTGGCGGCGACCAGTTCGGCGGAAATGACGCAGGTCCAGGACAGACCCAGGATCACCTTGAAGCCGCTGAAGATCTGCGGCAGGCTGGCCGGCAGGATGACCATGCGCATGACTTGCGGGCCGGTGGCGCCGAGGTTGCGGGCCGCGCGGATGAGCAGCGGATCGATGTTGCGCGTGGCTTCTATCACGTACAGCAGCGCCGGCGCGAAGGTGCCCATGAACACGATGCTGTACTTCTGGGTCTCGGTGATGCCGAACCACAGCAGCGACAGCGGAATCCAGCTCATCGACGGCAGCGGCCGCACGAAGGACAGGATGGGATCGAAGGCCGCCCGGGCGCGCAGCGAAGTGCCCAGGAAAATGCCCAGCGGAATCGCCAGCGCGGTGGCGGCGGCGAAACCCACCATGACCCGGCGCGCGGACGCGAGGATGTGGTCCATCAACGCGCCTTGCTCCCACATGCCGGCCATGCGGGCGAAGACGGACGAGGGCGGCGGCAGGAACAGCGCATCCACCCATTGCAGGCGGCAGACGCCTTCCCAGAACAGCAGCAGCGCGATCACGGACACGCTGCTGATCAACAGCAGGTCCGGACGGCGCTGACGGTTTGATGCATTCATCGTTCAATTCCTGGCAGAAAGAAGGGCGGGCGGCGCGCGCCCGCCGGCATATCGGCTTGCGGCGGGAGGCCCCGGCTACAGATAGGCCGAATCGACCCATTCGCGCACCGGCGGCGTCTTGTCGATCTGCCCGTAGCGCACCATCATTTCCGCCAGTTGCTGCAGGCCGTCGATGTACTTGCTGCCGGGAGCCAGCAGCGCCCCCTGTTCCGACGCGCCGTACCAGTCGGCGCCCTTGACCATTTCCAGTTGGTCGGCGGCCGACAGCTTGGTCAGTTCCGTCAGCGCGGCCACCGTGCTCTCCGGTTGAGCGCGCAGTTGTTCGTTGGCGCGGAAGTACGCCTTCAGGAAGCGCTTGACCGTCTCGGGATGCTTGTCCAGGAAGGCCCGGCGCGCGACCAGCACGTCCGGTCCCGGCGTGACGCCGTAGTCCTTGTAGAGCGAGAACTGCGTATCGTCGGCCAGCAGGCGGGCGCCCGGCATGCTGCGGATGGCGTTGAACTGCGGCGTCCATGCGGCCGCCGCGTCGATCTGGCCCGCCTGGAAGGCCGCCGGCATTTCCGGCGCGGGGACGTTCAGCACGGCGACTTCCTTGCCGGCCTTCAGGCCCGCCTGGTCCAGCAGGTTGAGCACCAGCAGGTGCGCGCTGGACGCGAAGGTGACGCCGATCTTCTTGCCCTTCAGGTCCTGCAGGTTCTGGACGCCGTCGCGCACGATCAGCCCTTCGACGCGGCCGAAGTTCTCGGGCACGCCGATGATGGCGAAATGGCGCGAACCGCGCGACATGACCGCCAGCGCGGCCGGGGCGGCGGTGACCGCCATGTCGATGTTGCCCGAGAGCAGGGCGCTGACGCGCGCCGAGGTGGTGCCGAACGATTCCCAGCCCACGTCCAGCCCCTCGTTCTTGAAGTAGCCGGCCTGGATCGCCAGCCAGGCCGGGTAGTGGCCCAGCCACGCCGAACCGCCGTAGCGCACGGCCTGCGCGCCCGCGGCCCACGTCTTTCCGGCCATCGGCAGCGCCAGCGCCGCGGCGCCCATGGCCGCGCCCTTGATGAATCTGCGTCTCGTCTCCTGCATGTCCTTCTCCTTTTTGTCGTCGGGCCGTCCCAGAACGCCCCTAGGGGGCAGCAAACGCACACCGTGTGCGCAGCGTGGGGGCCGTCGTTATCGTCGGGCTATCCTGCGGCGCAAAGCCGCCTGCGCGCGGCGCCTTGTTTTCGCAAGGCGCGTTGCCCAGGCGTTTTGTGCCGGGTCAACAAAGCCGCATCTGCCGCCCGAGCCAGGGCAAATGCGCATTCACTTGCGGGTAGATCTCCGTCTCCAGGGCCTTGCGGCTGATCTGCCAGAACATGTCCGCCATGTCCTCGAATTCGTCCTGCCGCGACACCTGGTGCAGCGTGCGCGCCAGGCCCGGCCCCGGCAGCGGCAGCACGGCCACCTGGTCCAGCCAGGAGCGCCCTTGCAGCAGGCACAGCGGCGTCATCAGCCCCCAGCCCAGATTGGCCGCGATCATCGCCATGACCACGTCGCTGGTGTCGATCTCCAGGAACGGCGGCGCGGTCACGCTGCAGCGGCGCAGGTGGCGTTCGATCATGGCGCCGAAATGCGAACGGCCGCTGAAACGGATGAACGGCGCGGCCTGGGCCACCTGGCGCAGGTCCATGCGCGCGAATTCGTCGGCGCGCGCGGCCGGCACCACCAGCGCGAAGGGTTCGGTCAGAATCGCGCGCCGCGCCAGCCCGTCCACGTCGTCCAGCGCATCGGTGGTGACGATGATGTCCACCTGGCGGTTCAGCAGCGCCTGCGCGTGTCCGTAGGCCAGGCCGGACCACATCAGCACCTGGCTCGCGCTCTGCGTCAGCCGCTTGACGATGGCCGGGCCGGTGGTCGCCGCGAAGGAATCGATCATGCCGATCCGGATGGCGGGCCGGTTCATCAGGTCCGCCTCGCGCACCTGCGAGATCAGCCGGTCCACGTCGTCCACGATCTGCCGCGACTGCCGGTGCAGCGTCACCCCCGCCGGCGTCAGCCGGTACGGCCTGCGCGACCGGTCCAGCACGCGCATGCCCAGCGTGCTTTCGATCTGCGAGATCGTCTGCGACACGGCCGACTGCGTCACGTTCAAGGCCTGGGCCGCCGCCGACAGGCTGTCGGCCGACGCCACCGCGGCAAAAATGCGCAGCATGCGTATGTCTAGGCTGGAATCGTTCTTTAGTGCGCCCATGGTGTCTCCTATCAAGGATGCTAAGAATGCCGGAACCCATGGTCAAAAAATACGGCCAACTTAAGCAAATCTAATAGTCTGCATTAGCGCGGATGAAACGGAGGCCCGTTCAACAGGGTCTCCATTCCCCTCGCCGGTAGCTTCCAGGATTGTTGATACAATAGGAATCATTATCATTTCATTCAACCCATGACGACGCGCCTGCTCCGCTGGCCGCGCGACAAACGTGGATCCAGGGGCACCATGGGGGAGCGTTTCTTCGGCGTGATCGCCGAGGCGTACAAAGCGTGGAACACGGAACTGGTCGGCTTCCTGAACCGCCAGCTCAAGCGCTCGCCGGACACCGCCCAGGACCTGGCGCAGGAGACCTTCGCCAAATGGCTGGCGGCCAGCAACGGCGCCGAACCGCCGGAAAAGCCCCGCGCCTACCTGTACGAGATCGCGCGCAACCTGCTGCGCGACCACTGGCGCCGCGAAGGCGTGCGCGGCGAGCACCTGGCGGCCAGCCTGGACGACCAGGACTTCGCGCCGCAGGCCGGCAGCCTGGCCGCCGACGCGGGAACGCAGCCCGAGGCGCGCGCCGACGTGAACCAGCGCCTGCGCCTGCTGCAGGCCGCCATCGACGCCATGCCCCCGCGCCAGCGCGAGGCCTTCCTGCTTTATCGGTATGATGAGCTGCGTTGCGAGGAGATCGCCGGCCGCATGGGCATTTCGGTGCGTGCGGTGGAAAAGCACCTGCAACTGGCGTTGGCGCATTGCAAGCGCCATGTCCACGGCGAAGCATCATGACCCGATCCCGTCCCCTATCCGCCGTCGAAGAGGCCGCGAGCGCATGGTTCATGCGCCGCCGGGACCGCGCGTCCGATGCCGGCGCCGAACAGGCGTTCCAGGCGTGGCTGGCGCAATCGCCGCTGCATGGACAGGAGTACGAACGCCTGGTCCAGGTCTGGGAAGACATGGCGTCCCTGCCGCGCCCGGCGACGGCGCGCGCCCAGGCGCCCGCGCCCCGGCCGGCGTTCCTGCGCTGGGGCGGAGCGCTGGCCGCCTTGCTGCTGGTGGCCGGCGCGGCCTACCAGTACCTGCCCGTCAGCTATGAATCGGTCGCCAACGCGTCCACCCAGACCCGCAGCCTGGACCTGCCCGACGGCACGCGGATCCACGCCAACGTCGGCACGCGCGTCAGCGTGCGCTACACGCTGGCCGAGCGGCGCATCGACGTGGCCGGCGGCGAGGTCTATATCGACGCCGCGTCCGACCGCCGCCCCCTCGTCGTGACCGCCGGCGGCGCCGAACTGCGCGACATCGGCACCGAATTCAACGTGCTGCTGCTGCCCGACACACTACAGGTCGGCGTGCGCAGCGGGCAGGTGATGCTGGACGCCAGCGGCGCGGACGGCCCCAAGGAACACACGCTGCGGGCCGGCGACACCGTGCTGCTGTCGCGCGCCGGCTGCCGGCTGCTGGGCCGCCAGCAGGTGCCGCCCGGCGAGATCGGCGCCTGGCAGGACGGCGTGGCGGTGGTGCACGACGCCACCTTGCAGCAACTGGCCGGCTACCTGGCCCTGTACCGCGACGCGCCGGTGCGCTTCGCCGACGCACGCGCCCGCGGCCTGCGCCTGTCCGGCACGCTGGACCTGCGCCACCCCGAGGCCTTCCTGGACACGCTGCCCGGCCTGCTGCCCGTGACCTTGACCCGCCGGCCCGACGGCTCGGCGGTGATCGCCAGCCGGTAAACGGCGTCCCCCCTCGCTTGCTAATAATTTTTCTTTCGGGACGTACGGGTTCCGGCGTCTGGCGCGTCTTCCCCTATCAAGATCCACTTCCAGACTGGGGAAAGTCCATGGCGCAACGCCATTTCCGCCGTCGGCTGAACGCCGGCCGTTACACGCTGCTGTGCGCGCTGTCGATGAACGCCGCGCTGGCGGTCCAGGCGCTCGCGCCGTCCGTGGCCCACGCCCAGGGCGCGGCCGCGCAGGCCTTCGACCTGCCCGCCGGAAACCTGGCCGACGCGCTGGTGGCGCTGGGCCGCCAGGCGCAAGTGCAAGTGCTGTTCAGCCCCGACACGGTCGCCGGACGGCAGGCGCCCGCCGTCTCCGGCAAGATGAGCGCCCAGGCCGCCCTGGACCGCCTGCTGGCCAAGAGCGGGCTGGTCGCCGTGCCCAGCGCCACCGGCTTCGTGGTCCGGCCGACGGCAGGTTCCTCGGCCTCCGACGCCACGACCCTCGCGCCGGTCACGGTCACCGGCCGCGACCTCGCCACCACCGAAGGCACGGGTTCCTACACCACCCCCGCCGTCACCCTGGGCAAGAACGCGCAAAGCCTGCGCGAAATCCCGCAATCCATCTCCGTCGTGACGCGCCAGCAGCTCGACGACCAGAACCTCGTGAACCTGGACGACGCCATGCGCACCGTCACTGGCATCACGGTGGAAGCGGGCAGCATCGGCGGCAACCACGGCAACTTCTATTCGCGCGGCTACGCGCTGGACACGATCCAGGTGGACGGCGTGAACACGCCGGCCAGCACCGGCAACGACCTGAGCTCGGGCTTCGGCCTGGCCATCTACGACCGCATCGAAGTGCTGCGCGGCCCCTCGGGCCTGTTCCAGGGCGCGGGCGACCCCGGCGGCACCGTGAACCTGGTGCGCAAGCGCGCGCAGAAGGACTTCGCCTTCAGCGGCCAGGTCATGGCCGGGTCCTGGGACCGCTACTACACCGAGGCCGACATCACCGGCCCGCTGGACAGCGACGGCCGGCTGCGAGGCCGCCTGGTCGCGTCCTACGACGACCGCCGCTCCTTCGTCGACGGCGTCTACACCGAAAAGCCGCTGTTCTACGGCACCCTGAGCTTCGACCTCACGCCCGACACCGTGCTGACCGCTGGCGCCACCTACCAGCAATACAAGGGCCGCCCGTTCTTCGGCCTGCCCGGCTACACCGACGGCGAACTGCTGGACGTGCGCCGCTCCACCAACCTGGACCCTGGCTGGAACCACATCACCGAAGAAATCACCGAATACTTCGCCGACGTGGAACACCGCCTGTCCAACGGCGGCCGCATCAAGGTCAGCGGCATCTACCGCGAACAGGACGAACCCAGCCGCGAATTCGGCTGGTCCGACTGCGCCGTCGACCCGGCCACGGGCGACACTTGCCTGGTCTCGTGGAAATACCGCAGCCACTGGAAGACCTACGGCCTGGACGCCTTCGTCGCCACGCCATTCCAGGCCTTCGGCCGCGAACACGAACTGATCCTGGGCGCCGACTACCGCGACATCCACAAGAACTTCCGCTACGGCGGCGGCGACAACGCCGACATCAACCTGTACCACCCCGACAACGACGTCCCCAAGCCGGACTACGAATTCACCAACGGCAACGACAGCAAGACGCAGCAGTACGGTGTGTATGCGCGCGCCAACCTGCGCGTGACCGACGCCGCCACCATCATCGCCGGCAGCCGCCTGACCTGGTGGGAAAACCGCACCGAGAACCGCAACGCCTACTTCAACCAGTTCACCAACACCAAGAGCGACATCAACGGCAAGTTCACGCCCTACCTGGGCCTGGTGGTGAACCTGAATGAGCAGTTGTCCGCCTACGCCAGCTACACCAGCATCTTCACGCCGCAGACCACCACCGACGCCAACGGCCAACTACTGGACCCGCGCACCGGCAAGCAGGTCGAGATCGGCCTGAAGGGCGAATTCCTGGACAAGCGCCTGAACGGCCACGCCGCGCTCTTCCGAATGGAAGACGAAAACCGCGCCATGACCGACCCGGACAATCCGCTGTTCTCGATGGCCGCCGGCAAGATGCGCAGCCAGGGCTTCGAGGCCGAAATCAGCGGCAGCCCGGCGCCGGGCTGGGACGTCACCGCCGGCTACGCCTACACCGCCACCAAGACCCTGAAGGGCACGGAAGAACAGAAGTCGCAGCAATACGCCTTCATCACGCCGCGCCACACCTTCAACCTGTGGACCAAGTACACCTTCGCAACCGGAACGCTGGAAGGCCTGTCGCTGGGCGCGGGGCTACGCAGCGTCAGCAGCATGTACCGCCTGAACGGCCCGGTGAAATTCGAGCAGCGCCCGTACACCACCGTGTCCGCGCAGGCCGGCTACCGCTTCAACAAGCACCTGGACGCGACCCTGACCGTGAACAACCTGTTCGACAAGGTCTACTACCAGCGCGTGTGGGCGGCCTATGGGTCGAACTACTATGGCGAACCGAGGAGCGTGATGCTGAATCTGCGGGCGACGTATTGACGCCATGCCCAGGCCCTCCCGGGCCGCGTCCAGCAACGGGCCCGGGTCGGAAAAATGTCGGACGCCATTTCTCCGATGGCCCGCCGTGGTGGGCCGGCTCCCCGACGCGCGGTACATCACGCCGCCATCTTGGCCTGCATCAACTGCGCCAGTCCGCGCCTGCTCCGGCATGGCGTGGGTCTGGCTGCCTATGGGATCGCTTAGGGTGAAATTGCAGCCTGACACTATGGACGCGGAACCAATCCATAGCGGGCCATCACCGCAACCAGGGCCGCCTTGTCGGGCGGCCCGCCGGCGCTCGCCGTCGCCTGCACGTCCAGGAAGTACTGGGCACCGATGTCGGGCGACTGCACGATGAGGGCCCGCGCCTGTCCGTCGAACGGGTTCGAGAACTGGTGGACGCTTCCCTTCGGGCTGTACATCCACTCCCCGGCGCCAAGGTCGCGGGTATCGGCATCCACGGCGTACCGCAGCGTGCCTTCCAGGACGTAGACGCATTCGTCGTTATTGGCGTGGCTATGCGGTGGCGGAACGTTGGAGTTCGGCGGAACCGTGAGCTCGAACATACCCACGCTACCGGTGTTGGAGCCGTCCACGAGGTAGCGGATGGACAACTGGCCAATCTGGATGATTGAGGGGTCGGTCATGTCAGTCCTCCACCGACGTAGACAGACCATCATGCTCCTTTCTCCCTCCCAGGGGAAGGGCCTCTCTTGGCCGAGCCTTTATGATCTAAGGTGCAGCGGCGTGGCGACCGCGGTCGCGCGCCGTTTTTTGGCCTTGATCGCAAAGGAGGTTCCCTAGTGGTTAGATCCGCGACGACAGCATCGAATTCTTTCCTTCCCCGTACCCATGTCGCCGGTTACTGGCGGCGCCGACGGGAGAGACCCTGGCTGGCGACACTGCTGCTGGCATCGATGCTGTGTTGCATGATGTTCGCCTGGCAGGCCCGGGCCGTGGGCCTGCTGCCCCAGCCGGCCAAGGAGGCGGCGGCGTCCCAGGCGCTGACCCCGGCGGCGCTGGCCGACCTGCTGGAGAATCCCGATGCGCGCAAGGCGCTGGTGGACGAGCTGCGGGCGCAGGCCTCCGGCGCGAAACCCGGCGCGTCCCAGGCCGCGAATGCCGCCAAGGCGTCCGCGCAGCCGGCCGAGCCCGGTCTGCGGGAGCGAGTGGCCGACAATGTGCAGCGCTTTCTGACCGGCCTGGCCAGCGATATGGGGCAGGGCGCGGACGACATGCGCGCGCTGGCCTCGGGACGCAGCCTGCGGATGGACGGCGACACCGCCAGCAACGCCTTGCTGCCCCTGGCGCTGGCTGCCATCGCCACGATTATTGCCTTCATCCTGCTGCGCGCGATCGCCGTCCGTATCTACGCACGCATCGATCGCTGGGTCGCGGCACAGGGCCGCGCGCCCGAAGCGACGCCCAGGCGCGGCGCGCCGACCTCCCTGCGCGCGCTGTACCGGCGCATGGGCGCCATCGTGGGAGCGCTGGCCATCGACGTCGGCGTCGTGGTGCTTGCCGCCCTGGCGGGCGCCGCCGCGGCCCTCTGGCGCACGCCCGGGCGCGGCACGCTGGACACCCTGGCCCTTGTGTTCCTGCAGGCGTTCGTGGCGGTGGAGATCGTCAAGGTGCTGATCCGCACGGTGTTCGCCGTGCGGCATCCCAGCCTGCGCCTGCTGCCCATGTCCGACGAACTGGCGCGGTACTGGAACACCTGGCTGGTGCGCATCGCCATGGCGGCGGGCTACGGCACGCTGCTGGTCGACCCTGTGATCACGGCCACACTCTCGCCCGCCCTGGGCCGGCTGGCCAACCTGGTCATCATGCTGGCGGTGTACGTGTACGCCGTGCGCGTCATCTGGCAGAACCGCCAGTCGGTGCGAGAGCGCCTGGACCGCCGCGCCGCCGGCGCGACAACCTTCATGGGCTCTCGGCTGCGCGTGCTGTCGCGCGTGTGGCACGTGCTGGGCATCGTCTACTTCACGATCCTGCTGGTAGTCAGCCAGGTCGACCCGACCAACGCCTTGCCCTTCATGGCCCGCGCCACCGCGCAGACGCTGCTGGTTCTTGCCGTGGGCAGCTTGCTGATCCTGCTGCTGAACACGGTGCTGTCCAAGCCGATCAAGCTGCCCGAAGACCTGCGGCGGCGCCTGCCGCTGCTGGAGGCGCGAGTCAACGCCTACGTGCCGGCCATTCTGAAGCTGGTGGGCCTGATCATCCGCATCGTCCTGCTGCTGCTGGTGCTCGATGCGTGGCATGCCTTCGACCTGTCGCGCTGGCTGGCCTCGGACGCCGGGGCCGCCGCCATCAAGATGGTGGTGAACATCGGCATCGTGCTGCTGATCGCGGCGCTGGCCTGGACCGTGACCGCAAGCATCATCGAGCACCGTCTCAGCCAGAGCGAGGGGCGGGGCATGCCCAGCGCGCGCGAACGAACCCTGCTGGCGCTGTTTCGCAACGCCGCGCTGATCGTCATTGTGACCATGACGGTCATGGTGCTGCTGTCGCAGATCGGCATCGACGTGGGGCCGCTGATCGCCGGCGCCGGCGTGGTCGGTCTGGCCATCGGTTTCGGCTCGCAGAAGCTGGTGCAGGACATCATTACCGGCATCTTCATCCAGCTCGAAAACGGCATGAACGAAAACGACGTGGTGCAGGTCGCGGGCGTGTTCGGCACGGTCGAGAAGATGACGATACGCTCGGTGGGCATCCGCACGCTGGACGGCGGCTATCACCTGGTGCCGTTTTCGTCGGTCGACGTGGTGGCCAACCACATGCGCGATTTCTCCTACCACCTTGGGGAATACACCATCGCACACCGCGAGAGCGTGGACGACGCGATCGCGCACCTGCGCGCCGCCTTCGCCGAGCTGATGACCGATTCGGTGCTGGGGCCTGAGATCCTGGAAGAGATGACGGTCGCGGGCGTTACCGCGGTCAACGAGAAGGGCGTGACCATCCGCATCCTGATCAAGACCACGCCGGGCATGCAGTGGGCCGTGCAGCGCGGCTACAACCGCCTGTTGAAGAAGCACTTCGACGCCGCCGGCATCGAGCTGCCGTACCCGCACACCGTCGTGTACTTCGGCCAGGACAAGCGGGGGTATGCGCCGCCGGCCAATGTGTTCGTGCAGCCCGAGCGCCCCAACGAGGGCGGCAATGCCCGCGCGGCGGGGCACACGCGCCGCCGCCTGAAGCCGGAAGCGCCGGGCGAGGATTCGGCCGAGGTGCTGGGCAACGAGCTCGAAGCGCGCGAAGACCCCGACGCGACGCGCACGTAGGGGCTTGGCAGAGGCCTGGGAGGGCCTGAAGTCAGACTACGATTTCGGCACTTATGTGCTGAGAAATTGTGGTCTGACTTTCTTTCGCGGCGGGTTCCATAGTCACCAGGAACGTACCCGCGAACACACTGATCTCTAGAAATTCGGCCAAACTGATCCGGTCGCTTGCCGAATAACGCAGGTACGATTGGGAGCGTATTGCCCGGCGCAGGCCGCGACGCTGACGCTACCGTCCCAACGAAAGGCATCGAACTGCCATGTCGGCAGTCATGCCCACACCGCTATCGTTCGTTTCTCTTTGCCTGGCCCACGAGTCGTAAATGAAGCTGCTGAAGCAGCGTTTTGAGGAAATAATGAATTTTTGGGTCCCTGTCGTCTTCGGTACGTTCAAGCTCCTCGTGTTGGGCACGGGCATGTTTCTCGCCATCAAGTCTCACTACGATGGAGAAAAAAAGGAGAAGAAGGAGAAAGAGAAGGAAGAGGAGATGAAAGCCCAGTAAGGGGTCAGACTACAATTTCGGCAATGATGGGCTGGGAAATTGTAGTCTGACTCTTTTCCACCCTGCGCGCATCAGCGGCTGCGCTCGATCACGCGTCTATTTCCCTGCCGGCTGCACGTCAACGTGCCGCGATACTTGTCGCACAGGTCATCCAGCAACGCCGTCACACACGCGCCGCTGACCGGTTGCGCAATGACGACCGTGTCCACGTCACCTTTCAATTGAATATCGGCGTTTGAGTTGCGGCGCAGGCCTTCCGCGATGGAGCCCAGTGTTCGGGGCGCCCCGGAAAAGGCCTCCCCTCCGGCAGGGAATCGCTGATTGAGCTGCGTATATGCCAGCCACCACAGCACCAGCGACATCAATATGAGGAAAAAGCCGACGGGCGCTCTCAAGCGATATTTATCAATCCACAGAATTATCGGCGGATCGTCCGGCCCGGCGCCTCGACGGAGCAACAAGTACACCCCTAGCGCCAGGAACCCCAGCCCCAGCACGACAAGCAGGACCAGCATGGTCAAATCCAACCCGGGTAATTCGCGCACGCAGCTTAGATCCATGGTTGCTCACCGTTTCGCAGGGGTAAAGAACAAGACCAGCAATTGCGACTGCTGACGAAAATCCATCAGCACGAAACCTTGCCCGATCTCGAACTGGCTGTTGGGACTCCACTTGATTGTCTGAGGCGCCTGCTTGCCGCGAAATACCTCGGAAATAACCAGGCTGTACTTTCTTGAGAATTCCCCGATTTCCGCGTCCATCTGCTTGACCGGCAAATCGGCATGAACGACGGCCTCGCGGAACAGACTGGCCCGACTCAGAACGGGCAAGGCGGTTTCAATGAATTTGCTGTCGCTTAAGGAAGCCGGATCGCCGGATTGCGCAAACGCCACGTAGCGCGCAAAAATCTCGGACGCAATTCGCAACTGCGCATCAAATGCCTCCTGGCCAAGCAGCGCATTGACGACCGCACGATTAGCCCCGACACCCGAGAACCCGAATTCGCATTCGCGCCCGCTGCTGTGTCTTTGTACGGTGCACATGCCATCAATGCTGTACGCCAGGTATTGCTTCGATGCGAATGGGCATTCGCAGCGTCTCAGGGGCGCCGGCTCAGGCGCGGCGACGCCAGTCTGGCCGCTGGCCTGGGCGTGAACGACGCCGCTTGCCATCGCCACCACGGCGCCCATGGCCGCCAGGATCTTCAACGGAAATCGACGGTTCAGCATGCATGTACCTCGTCTTTCCAGCAATGGGTGCGAACGAGCGTCCGCCGCCACATTTGATATCGGGATGACGTGATCCGAGCGGGATTAATCCATAAAAAGGCGTCACACCGCCCGGGATGGTATCCACATCGCCCATCCGTCCCCGCGCGCAGGGACAGCGCCGCCGCACGCCTCCTTGCCCTGCGACGGCATGGCGCTTGCTGCACGACGGCAGCGGCGCGTGGGGTTCCGGCGCGCCGCGTATGCATACGCCGGAGCCCGATGATCAAGGAGCAACCATGGCAACCCTCAAGGAACGAAATGTGGCGATTCTGGCCGTCGATGGCTTCGAACAGGTAGAGATGACCGGCCCGCGTGACAGCCTTCAGGCAGCAGGCGCGCGCACGGTGCTGATTTCCGCCAAGACTGATCCGATCCTGGGCATGCACCACGACAAACCCGGCGATCGCTTCCCCGTGGACATGACTTTTTTACAAGCCGCGTCGGAACCGGAGGTGTTCGACGCGCTATTGCTGCCGGGCGGCGTGGTGAATGCCGACGAAATCCGCATGCAGCCCAAGGCTCAGGAATTCGTGCGCGCGATGTTCAAGGCGGACAAGCCCGTGGCGGTCATCTGCCATGGCGCCTGGCTGCTGATTTCTTCAGGCGTCGTGCAAAACCGCACGCTGACCAGTTGGCCGTCGCTGCGCGACGACCTGGTGAACGCAGGCGCGCAGTGGGTCGATGAGGAAGTCGTGGTCGACGGATCGCTGGTGTCCAGCCGCAAGCCTGACGACATCCCCGCCTTCAGCCGCGCATTCATTGAATTGCTGCAGTCGACGACGCGTTAAGCGCCCGGCTCATCAGGCGGCGGGCCGGCGGCGATGCCGGCGCCTTGCGGGGTGGGCGGCGCGGGCGGGGGGCATGAGGTCTGGCGAGGGCAGAACCCAGAGGGTTCAAGTGTAGAGGACCCACAGAGAGTAGACTGGCTCCTTCCCTTTGCCTCTTCGAGTCCCTATCCATGATTGTTAAAGCCTTGCGTGTCGGCCTGGGCCAATTGATCGTCGCGGGCGACGCGCTTACGCGCCCGCGTCCTCAAAAGCGTACGCCGCAAGGCCAGGCCGCCGTGAACAGCGAGGCGGCCTCGCTTGCGCTCTACCAATTTCACGCCTGCCCGTTTTGCGTCAAGACGCGACGTGCCATGCATCGGCTGAACGTGCCCGTGGCGCTGTATGACGCCAAGCGTGATCCGCAAGCGCGCGAAGCGTTATTGGCAGGTGGCGGCAAGGTCAAGGTGCCTTGCCTGCGTATCGAAGAGGCGGGCGGCACGCGCTGGATGTACGAGTCCAGCGACATCATCGCCTACCTGGAACAGCGCTTCGCCAACGTTGCCTGACGGCAGTACGCGCAGATGACGCGCCTTGCCCTCCGAATGACCCTGACGCTGTGCGCGGCAGGCGCGCTGGCCAGTTGCGATTCTTCGCTGCCTCCGCCGCCGCCCGGGTCGACACTTACCGCCGAAACCATCGCCACGCGCGAAACGCCGCCGGAACGCCAGTTCAAAGGCGTGCTGGCCGGCAAGCCCATTCACTTGCTCGTCAATAACTGCAAGGTCTACAAGGTGGACGCGGCCGAAGGCGAGAATGTGAGCTGGACGCTGGTATTGGAGGGGGATTTCTATCCGCTGCCCACGTCGTGCATCAGCCAATCGCTTACCGAAGGCAAAGGCTTCATCACGGCCTTCATCGGACGCCAGGCGTTTGGCGCAGGCGGGTGCTGCACGGGCACACCTGAATATCGCTCGAAAGACGGGCTGAACTGGAAGCCGCGCTGACCGGACACCGCCTGCCGCCATCGACTGGCGGCGTTAACGATCAGTCAGCGGGGAATTGTAGTCTGACTCTTTTTTCGCATTCCAGTTGGCGGCGAATTCCTTCGCGTCCATATCGTTTCCTGCCGGGTCCTACTTCCTGTCCACGGCCCGGATCACGTTCGGCTCGGCCTCGGACGCCGGCGTGTAGTACAGCGTGGGCGCCCGATACGTAAGGTCGCGCAGCGCCGCATCCAGCTTGGGCAAATTGAAACTGGCTGCCCCCGGCGCCTGCCGGAAATCGTCCAGGCTGGCGGGCAACCGCGTCAACGTCAACGAGTCCATCGTGCAGGTGGGGCCGAGGGACGTGTCTTCGCACGAATCCGGCGTCATGACAGGCTGATCGACGGGCAACACGAAACCATCCGTCAGCACGGCCTCGCCCGCTACGAGCGTGATCGCCGCGATCGGCGCGAAAAGCAGTTCGGCTTCGATGCCGGGCGCAGGCGCGGCATCGGCCTGGCCCGCATTGAACGCGATCTCGCCGTTGATCCGCCAGCGCACCTCGCGCGCCGCTTCGTCGCAACCGCCACCCACCCGCAACAGCACCTCGCAACCCTTGCCCAAGCCGTCTTCGTCTTCTTTCCCGGATGGCGATTTTGGCGTGGCCATCTTGAACTCGCGATCCACCGCGTAATCCAGCGTCGCGATGCCGATCTTCTTCAGCCTCTCCATGGCGCTCTGGGGCGGCACCGTTACGGGCAGCTCGGTGCGGGGCTGATGATAGGTGATGCGGTTGAGCCGGTATTCGCCCGGCCACACCGGAATCACCTGATACAGCAGCTTGCCGCGCACCGTCTGGAACTGCAGTCCGGGGTCCGTCGGATCCAGCTTGTGGTCCCCCGCGCCAGCGCTGATCGCGTAGCCCTCTTCCGTCTTGTGGTTCCAGTGCACGAACGTGCTGCGCTGACGCACAAAGCGGTCGCGCGTCGCATCATCCTCGAAGTCGCGTTGGGGCCCGGCGTCCAGGTTCAGGGTTGGAATCACCAGCAGCGCCATTCCCTCCTGCCGCGCGTTGCCCAGCAATTCATCCACATTCACGCGATGGCGCTCCACCAACGCGGCGGTGCGCGCGGCGAAATCCGGCTCGGCGGGCTGGGCAAGCGCCAACGCCGGGGCGAAAAGGGCAAGCAGGCTGACGCGGGCAAGCGGGGGGAAAAACGGCATCGTTCTGGGTTCCTGTGTCCGAGGCGGGAAGGAACGGGACATTGCAAGCGGCAGAGCCAGGCAATACCCCGGCGGGGATAGGCCAGGCCATGATATCGCGTCGGCCCCGCCCCCCCGCCCGCGCAAGCATCAGAACCGCCCGCGCAGCGTCAGCATCATGTTGCGCGGCGCGCCGTAGTTGTTGCGGTTCTCGACATAGCCCGGGTACTCGTAATACACCTTGTCGAACAGATTGTTCACGTTCAACGCCGCCGTCCAGTTCGACGTCAGGTCATACGCGACCCGGGCATTCCACACGCTGTACGACGGCCGGCGCACCTTCGAGATGCTGTTGGTCAGCGCGCTCTGCCAATTCACGCCCGCCCCCACGCTCAGGCGGTTCAACTGGCCGGGCAAGCGGTATTCGCTCCACAGGCGCAACAGGTGCCGCGGGGTTTCCTCGCTGAAAGTCTGGCCTTCGCGGTCTGGGTCGCTCAGGTACTTGTTGCTGTTGAAGGTATAGCCCGCCGCCACTTGCAGGCCCCGCATCAGCTCGCCGCTCATCTCCGTCTCGAAGCCCTGGCTGCGCACCTTGCCCGCGGCGCGTGAGCAATACCCGCCGTTGCACACCGGCCCCGCCTCGTAGTCCTGCACCGCGCGGTTCTTCTGGTCGATGCGGTACAGGGCGAACGACGTGTTCAGCTTGCCGTCCATCAGCTCGCCCTTCACGCCCACTTCGTAGTTCGCGCCGACGATGGGCTTCAAGATGCTGCCGTCCAGCGTGGTGGCCGTTTGCGGCTCGAAGATATCCGCATAGCTGGCGTAGGCCGACCACTGCGGCGTCAGCGCGTAGACCAGCCCCACCATGGGCGTGAACTCCGCGCTGGCCTTGGCGGTACTAACATCGTCCCACGTCGCGGCCTGCGTGGTGTAGCGGCTTTCAAACCAACTGAAGCGCCCGCCCGACACCAAAGTCAGGTCTTCCGTCAGGCTGCTGCGCAACTGCGCATAGATGCCTTTCTGCACATGCGGCTCATAGCGCGACGTGCGCTGAGAATCCGGAAAGCTGTCTGGCTTGGGCACGTGCGGATCGGGGTGGAACACGTCCAACGGCAGATAGTTGGAGGCATACTCGATGCGGTCCTTCGACGTCAGCCGCGACATGCTCACGCCCACCGTCAGGTCCTGCGCCATGCCCAGCACCGTGAAGCGGCCGTTCACATTCGCATCAAAACCGATGTGCTCCGCCGACTTGTCGTAATTCCACGCGTTGCGCATCGGCCCCATCAAGGTCACCGGGTCCACCGCGCCCGTCGCGTCCAGCGCCGAGGTCAGGCTCGTCTCCTTCACGTAGGTGGCCGCCACGTTCACGCGCCAATCGCTGTTGAAACGATGCGTCAGGTCCGCAAACACCTGCGTCTCGTCCCGGTCCCACTGGTTCCAGTCCGCGCCCAGAAACGTCGACCGCTTCAGCCCCAGCGAACTGCCATCGCTATAACGCGGCAGCCCGCCGAAGAACGGCGTAGACCGCAGGCGCGACACCAACACGCCAGCGCCCACCGTCGTGCTGGGTGACAGGTCGTAATCCAGCGCGAGGTATAGATTGGTGTTGCGCTCCTTCACCACATCAATGAACGAACCCTTGGAATCCAGATCCAGCACCGCCCGCGCCCGCAGGCTGCCATCCGCGTTCAAGGCCCCGCCCGCATCCAGCATGCCGCCCACGTGATCCCACGAGCCCGCGCGCGCCTCCATCAACACCTGCGTCTCGGCGGTAGGGCGCTTGCGCACCAGGTTCACCGAACCGCCCGGCTGCCCCGCGCCTTCGAACAGGCCCTGCGCGCCGCGGAACACCTCCACCCGGTCCAGATACGCCGTGCTGCCGGTAAAGCTATTGCCCACCGCATAGAAACTGCGCGACAGCGGCACGCCGTCGTACTGGATATTCGTGATTTTGAACCCGCGAGAATAAAAATTGCGGCCGCCGTCGGCCACCTCGCTGATCGTCACGCCCGTGGTGTTCTCCAGCACCTCGCTGATCGTCGACAGGTTCTGGTCGTCCAAGCGCTTGCGCGTCACCACCGTGACCGACTGCGGAATGTCCTTCAGCGCCTGCTCGGTCTTGCCGATGGTCGCCATGCTGGACCCGTAGGACTGCGTGCCTTCCGTCTGCGCATGATAGGCGCCCGTCACCAGCACCGGCGCCAGCGTGCTGGTGGCGGACGGCGGCTCGGCCTCCACACGGATGCCGCCGTCCACATTCACCGCGCGATAGCCCGTGCCCGCCAACAGCGCGCGCAAGCCCTCTGCCACGCCGTACTGGCCATTCAGGCCCGCGCTGCGCGCCCCGCTCAACTGCGACGAGGAATACCCCACAGAAATCCCCGCCTGCCGCGCAAGCGCGGCCAGCGCGTCATTCAACGGCCCCGGCGCAATCGCGTACACGCGGGCAGATTCGGACTGCGCCGCCGTGGCCGGCGCGGCCTGGGCGTAAGCGGGCGGCGGCGCCGTCATGGCAGCCAAGGCCGCCGCCAACGGCAGCAGCACGGTAAAGAAGGGTTGGGGGCAAGCGCGCAAGCAAGCCCGCGCGCCGGACGACGGCGTCGCGGCCCGGAGACGATGGGTCTTCACGAAAGGGATACTCCAATGAGGGTCGGTCGGTGCTGGGCCGTGCGCACGGCTACAACCGGTATGACGAACGAATTCGCTCATCCCCTCAGATTTTTTTGTTGCCGGGCCGCCCCAAGACAAAAAGCGCCCCCTCGGGGGGCAGCAAGCCGCAGGCGCAGCGTGGGGGCATTTTTTGTTTGTTCAGCCCCGCGCCCGTTCCGGCGCCCGTGCGCGGGCCCGAACCCGCGTCACCCGCCCGCCCCACCACAAGCGCCCCGCCTGCGGCTCCACCGGCAGAATCTGGCGCAGCAGCGCCAGCACCTTGCGCGTATCGTCCAACTGGAACACCCCCGACACCGGCAACCGCGCCACCGCCGGGTCACACTCAATCGCCCCGTGATAACGCGACAGCTCCTGCAAGAAGGCGTCCAGCGGCATATCGCGCACCGACAAAGCCCCCTCGACCCAGGCCCCACCATCCATCACGCGCACATCCACCGGCGCAAGCGCCCGCACGCCTTGCGGCGTCATCCGCGCAGACTCCCCGGCCCGCAACGTCGCGCCCGCCTCGCCCGCGCCATCGCGCGGCAGCAACGCCACCGCGCCTTCATCCACCGCCACCTCGCTGCCGTCGTCCCACTGCCGCACCCGATACCGCGTACCCAGCGCCTGCGCCCGCCCGTCGCGCGTCTCCACGAACAGCGGCCGCGACAACGGGTCTTGCCCCGAAATCACATACACCTCGCCCGCCAGCAAACGAATGCGCCGCGCCGGCCCGCCGTAATCGATATCGACCGCCGTCTCCGTATTCAGCACCAGCGTCCCGCCATCCGGCAGCGCGACGCGACGCCGCTCGCCCCGCGACGTGGACACATCGGCCAGCGCCTGCCGAACCGCCGGCACCTCCCCCGCCCGCCACGCCACCCAACCGCCCGCCGCCAACGCACCCAGCGACATCAAGGCCTTGCGGCGCGACCGCCGCGCCTGCGCCGCCTCCGTCTGCCGCAGAATCCGCGCCGCCGCCTCGCCCGGCATCTCCGCCGCCGGCCGCTGCAAACGCGCGCCCAACGCCTGCAAACGCTCCCACACCAACGCATGTGCCGGCTGCGCCCGCAGCCAGGCATCGAACGCCTGCCACGCCGACGCGTCCGCCGTGTTGTATTGCAGCTTGATGCGCCAACGGATGGCCTCGTCCAACACCGCCCGATCCGCCGCGCCCTCCGCACCGTCCTCCGCACGGGCGCCTGGCGCCCCTGGCGACACGCCCGCCCGATCAAACCCCATAGACCAGCCGATAGCAGTGCTGCAACGCCTGCGCCAGATAACGCTCCACCGTCGCCACCGACTTCCCCACCTGCCGCGCAATCTGCGGGCACGTATGCCCCTCCATCTGCGCCAACAGAAACACCTCGCGCACCTCCGGCTTCAACCGGCCCAGCATCTGCGCCACCTGCTCCAGCGACTCCAGAATCAACAGCCGCGATTCTTCCGAGGGCCAATGGCTCTGCGGATAGGTCTGCAACACCGCCAGATAACTGCGCTCGATCTCCAGCCGCCGCCAGTGGTCCACCAGCAACCGGTTGGCGATGGTGCGCAGGTAGGCCCGCGGCTCGCGCAGCGCGGTGTCAGACGGGGAGGGGGAGTTTGCCGACAGCAGGCGCACAAACGTGTCCTGCGCCAGATCCGCCGCGCGATGCGCATCGCCCAGCTTCAGCCGCAGCCAGCCGTGCAGCCAGGAATGATGATCGCGGTACAGCGTCGCGATACCGGCGTCGGGACTGGCGCTGGGGGTGGCGGGCATGGGGATATTTTGGGAATGGGAATTGTTTCTATTATATCCAGACGAATACCGGCCTAAGCCCGGTGTTCGTCCCCCATGCCCGCCGGTGTGGGCGGGTCTTGCGTTGGTCGGGCGCCTACTGCAACGAAGCCGGCGCGTCGTGCAACACGCCGCAAGGGTCCGCATCCCCGCCGCAAGCCCGCGCCTGCTCCAGCATGGCGTCTGTCAAGGTCCCCAGGTGGTCGCATAAGCCTTCCACCCCGCCCATCAATGCCGCCACCGTCCATGCATCTAGCGGCTGCCCGCCGGTCGCGTCAGGCTCGGACGCGCTGTTGCCCACCATGCGGGCCATGGCCGCGATGGCGTAGCGGGCTCGGTCGATTTGGTAGAGAGGGGAAAGGGGGACCAGGCCGCGCTCGGGGTCAGAGTCGACGGACCAGGGGTTTTGGGTGAGAGGGTGGGATTGCATGACAGGCTCCAAAGACAAGTTAGGCCTGCTCCCCACTTCCAAATGGGGTGGGCGGGCACAAGGCAAGGTTGGAAGACCGGCGTCTTTGGAAACCGGCGTGCGCGAACGCACCCTCGCCAAGGCCCGCCCATAGGGACGTGCAAAGGCGTTCGGACGTGAAAATGCCGCCGAAGCGGCGGCTGTCCGCCAAAGACATTACCGGCTTCCAAACCGGGCTACCGTTGTGGGGTAGTGAGGGGAGTATACGGCGATGGCGGAGCCTTAGCGGCTAAGGGAGACAATTTGACGACAGTGATGCCGAATTCTCGTTAAGGCTAGATCTGCTATCGACCGAGGCTGTGTGAAATCGCGATTTACTTGCGATTTCGAGGATCCTTCACCCCTTGCCAATCTCACGAAAATCGATCCCGTAGCGATCTGAGGGATCGAGATTGCAGGCGTCTTTGACCAGCCCACGTTTTCACACAGCCTCGACCCAAAGCCGCCGGCCGCATGACAATAAATCTATCTAGCCCGCAAGAAAAGGCATGGATTTCTATCCGGCGAATGACGTGAGAGGCATTTAACCATTTTCTATATGTTGCTGGGATTATTGAAAGGGATAATGCTAGCCAATCCGTCATCAACATTAAGACCGTAGGAAACAGCTATTTCTGCCAAAGAGAGACCACACTTCTGTCGTAATTTAAAAAGCGCTCGCTCAAGCATAGATACTTGAACAGGTTGATCAAGCAGGATAAGCTGATGGGCTTCAAGCTTGCCACTGAATTCTTGACACGCCTTTCTCAATTGCCTTAGTTGTTTTGCTAAATTGGAATCGCTCGGCAAATTTTGTAGGGCTTTAGTCAATTCAGATCTGATATTGATAACGCTCTGAGCGCAATGGCTAACACCCTCCATAGCGATAGGATTGAAAAGAACTCGCTTGTCCTCAAGGAGAGTGACGATTTTCTGCGCTTCGTCGGCTTCTATTGTTGGAGCATTCCACTGAATCCCGAATATGGGGCAACCAAGGCCAGTAATATTTTTATAGATTCGTTCAAATTTCAAGATTCATTCCTTGGGTAGACGCATAACACCTAAAAAGTCATGCTGAGAAACAGACTCGATTCGAGTAGGCTGCTAAATAGCATCACTCGGCAGATTACGATGGATGCGATTCCTCCTGTCAGACATAGCATTACGGCGCATTCGTGGCGATCCATCCAAACTCGCGTAACGCGAACCCAAGGCTCTGCACCGCGAGGTCTGCGTCGTCCTCGTCGGGTGTGCGGCTCTGACGGCGAACGCGCTCATTGTCTTTGCCACGCGCGTGCAAGCGGGCGATCAGGCCGGCAATGGTCTTGATGCAATAGTTATCCTCAGACACCTTTTTTGTCAGCTCGCCTAGATCCTCGGTAAACACCGAGTGCGGCTTCCCGTTTTCCTGTACCAGCCAACGGGCGAGGCAGACTACCAGGGCATTGCGGCATTGATCGACCACCGAAACGGGGGATTCCCGATGCGCGGCGTCTGCTGCTCGGTCAAGGGCGCGCGTGACATCGGCATGGAAATCCACATTGATTTTCCCCAGGTCGACATCTGGCAGCGCGCCTAAGTAGCTGCGCGATTTCAACGTCACCAG
Organism: Achromobacter veterisilvae; assembly: GCF_900496975.1. Taxonomy (GTDB): domain Bacteria; phylum Pseudomonadota; class Gammaproteobacteria; order Burkholderiales; family Burkholderiaceae_B; genus Achromobacter; species Achromobacter veterisilvae. The sequence goes on along the minus strand of NZ_UFQC01000043.1, from coordinate 1,094 downwards.
CACCGCACCACCGACCGAAAATTCCGTCTGGACGACTCGCCATAACGACCAGGATTCAGCCGTTCCGAGCGCCAATGTCGTGCCGATACCGGATCTGGGCAATCTAATCAATTCCCGGCACGGCTCGTAGGGATATACCGTCCGACGGAATCTAAACTCATCCACTCTATCCGCCTTCGGAACCGACGTAAGTTCCTGGGGCGGGTGGTCAATAATCTGGTCCGCGGGCCAAGGTTTTTGCGTCTCTGGCTGATACAGGTTGCCGCGCCTCAATCTGGACGTGGGATCGAACGACAATTCCTGGAAGATCCAGTGCTTATTACTCAACACCCCACTGGAGGGAAGGTCGTTCGCTTGGAATTCTCCCGTCACAGGCGTCGCCTGCGTGACAGTGGAACCAAAAGGCATTGTGCGATTCGCTGAGTCTTTACCCATATAAATGTGCATGGTTTGCACATCAATTGCGAATTTCATTCCAGGTATCTCCGAGGGCGATTGAATGGCGGTTGTCCATCCATTCCTGACCGTTTTCACGTACGAGCAGAACTAAATCTGTTACTTGCGAATGATAGATAGTGTACCGATGAACTTGCCAGCCTCCCATATCCCGAATCGACCCTGGTCATGGGCTATGCCGTTGAATGGCTGGCAGTTTTCGCCGCATCCAGGCGCTATCTACGCTATCCAGGGTGAGGACGTGGGCGTTCCCAGCTCGCTACACGTGGAGATTTCCTTGGTCGCCGGTTCTAGGATTCGGATTTCTAGCACGGTATGAGCCTTGGCTGTGTAGGCGGATCGCCAGACCGGCATCACGGCTTGGTGGCTCATATGCGAGGCGATTGATCTGCCGATTCTGGTAATGTAGTCCGCGGGGTTTTTCTGTGCGTCCCTGCGAAGACCGGGCCGCGCTACTCCAATGGGGGGATAGGAGTCAGACTACAATTTTTCTCCCTAGGAACTGAGAAATTGTGGTCTGACACCCTTGTATCTTGGTCCCCGTGGTGATTAGCTATCACCACAGCGGATTCGAGCAGCTTGTTCTGACACCCAAAGCTTGGACTTTGCTCGAAAGATTAAGCCTCGAATCCGCACCT
>NZ_UFQC01000094.1 GCF_900496975.1 Achromobacter veterisilvae | reverse complement strand
CGCCGTGGCGGCGGCGGCGGCCGGCGCGGCCTGGGCCGCGGCGCCCGCGCCGGTGTCAGCCGGGACGGGCGCGGCATCAAGCTGCGCGGAGACACCCAGCATCTCCGCCAGTTCGGCCAGCGTTTGCGGCCGTTCGGCGGGCGCCATCGACAGGCCGGCGTCGATCACGGACAGGAAATCCTGGCCGTATTTCGGCAGGCCCAGGGAGGCGAGCGGTTCGTAGGTGTCCGCCGCGCGGCGTTCGGGCGCTGGCGGCGGCCGCCGCCCGGTGACCAGCGCATGCATGACTGCGCACAAGGCGTAGATGTCGCTCCACGGGCCGCGCGGCCACTCCATGGAATCGGTATAGAGTTCGAACGGTGCAAAACCGGAGGTCGGGCTGCGGCTGGCGCGGCGGGAACGCGCCACGATCAGCTCCGGGACCAGATGCGCCCGCGCGTTCTCGTCCATTCCCACCGTTTCCAGGGAAATGTCGCCACAGATTTCACCCTGCGCGTGCAGGGACATGAGGGACGGCAAAAGATCGGACAGAAGCCGCTTGATGCGCGCTTCCGGCACGCCTCCCGCCGCGCTGGCGGCGATGGCGCTCAATGGGCGCAGCGCAAGCGGCGCGGCGCCGGAAAAAGGGCCACGCGGCGTCAACAAGCCGGCGGAAGGAGACATGATCGAGAGCTGCGCCACGGCGCGAATACGGATTGAAAAGTGAATAGGCCGAATATTATCGAATCCGCTACGCAAGGACATTGCCGAAAATGTCCGAGCGCATCAGGCTGTGGCACGATAGCGTATGGCCGTCTCCCCCTACCCCTTTGGAAGCCCATGAAAATTCGCGTTCTGAGTAGTCTGCTTGGCTTATCCGTCCTCCTGGCGGGTTGTGCCGGCGTCACCTCCCCGCAGCCGGAGGGCCCGCCCACCGCCCAAGCGCTGGACCAATTGCAACAAGTGCGCGACCAATACCGCGCGGGGCGCTACGGCGAAGTCATCCGCAGCGTCGCCACCTCCGACGCCCTGGCCACGTCCACCAAGGCCGTGCGCATCGAAGCGTACAAGCTGCAGGCCTTCAGCTATTGCGTGAGCCAGTATCCGCAGCTTTGCGAAGACAGTTTCTCGCGCATCCTCGCCCTGGACCCCGCTTTCGTGCTGGCGCCCAACGAGGCCGGCCACCCGGTGTGGGGCCCCGCCTTCCAGCGGGCCCGGGCCCAGGCCTCCAGGTAATCCCGCTTCCTCGCCGCGCGGGGAAGGCGTTTCCATCAGGAAAGGCCAATAAAAAAAAAGGTTCATCGCGCAATAGCGTGGAGGGGTTTGGCAAGTTTTCGTATTCTTGACGGCAGGTATTTGCCATCAGGAGTGC
>NZ_UFQC01000051.1 GCF_900496975.1 Achromobacter veterisilvae | reverse complement strand
CCTGCTGGCTGGCAAGGGGCCGGCTCCGGTGTCCGTGCCGGCGCCCGAGGTCCGTCCCGCCGCACCGGCCGCACCCCTCGCGCCGGGCCTGGCGGCGGCGCCCGCCGCGCGCGAACGCAGCCTGGGCAACGCCACGGCCGAACCCGTAACGGCTGGCATGACCCGCAAGGCAATGCTGATCGACGTGGCGATGGTGCTGGCCTGGGGCGCCATCATCCCCGGGCTGATGTGGCTGGGCGCCGCCGCCGGTTTCTGAGCCGTCCCGGCGTTCGGGCGAAGCTGGAACCTGGAACGGATTCCTGGCGTTTAGCTGGATCCCAGCAGCACCACGCCCACCAGGATGGACAGGCAGCCGGCCAAGCGGCCCGGCCCCACTTTTTCGCGCAGCAGGAACATGCCCGCCAGGGTGCCCAGCATCATGGACATCTCGCGCGCAGGCGCAACCAGGCTCAGCGGCGCGCCGTTGCGCAAGGCGTACAGCACCAGGATGTAGCCTAGCGGCGACAACAGGCCGACCGCCAGCGCCAGGTGCCAATACCCGCGCATGGATTCCCAGGCGTGGGCCCGGCGGTGCAGCATGTGGGGAGTCATCATGGCCGTGCGGGTCACGCAGGTGAACCAGTCGAACAGCACCGGGCTGATCAGCAATACCTTCACGCCATAGGCATCCACGACGGTGTAGGCCGCGATGAAAAGGCCGATCACCATGCCCCAGCGTACGCCGATCCAGGCCTGCGCCTGCTTGAAGATGGCCAGCCGGCCCTGGGTCGCGATGAGCAGCACGCCGATCACCACGCACAGCATGCCGGCGATGCCGGTGCCGGTGGCGGGTTCGCGCAGCAACAGAAAGGCCCCCGTGGTGGAGAGCAGGGGGCCGGTGCCGCGGGCAATGGGATAGACCACCGACAGGTCGGCCACCTGGTAGCCGCGCTGCAGGCACAGGCTGTAGCCCAAATGCAACAAGCTCGAGGTCAGGATGGCGCCGACCACGGGCCAGGTCCAGTTCATGCCGTCGTGCATCAGCACCCAGACGACCCACGGCGCATACAGCACCGAGGCGCACAACCCATAGGCGAAGACAAACGGAGCGCCCACCATGGCCGCGCGCTTGGCGAGCAGATTCCACGTTGCGTGGGCCATCGCCGCCAGGACGACCAAAATCAGGGACGAGTACGACATGAGGGGAAACCGCGCCGTATGACGTGTTTGTTACAGAGAACGGAAGAGTACCCCAAACCGGGGCGGGCCGGGCTCATGTTACCTGAGGCTTGCCGTGATTTTTGGTGTAGAATCATTGGTTTGCCAAATCTCATCCTCTGCTTGCGGCACATGTATGGGGGTCCGGCTTCATGCTGGGCGGCCATGCACACGCGATTAGGTGCAAACCACAGCGCGTGAACAACATCGAACGGCAAAAGTTTCAGTCCGCAACGACATGATGATCTAGGAGTTCTCATGAACCTTATCGCTATCCTGGAACAGGAAGAAATCGCCCGTCTGACCGGCGGCGTGGCCAAGCCTGAATTTGCTCCCGGTGACACCGTCATCGTGAGCGTGAACGTCGTTGAAGGCACCCGCAAGCGCGTGCAGGCTTTCGAAGGCGTTGTCATCGCCAAGCGCAACCGCGGCCTGAACTCCGCGTTCACCGTGCGCAAGATTTCGTCGGGCGAAGCCGTGGAACGTACGTTCCAGCTTTACTCGCCGCAAATCGCCGGCATCGAAGTCAAGCGCCGCGGCGACGTGCGCCGCGCCAAGCTGTACTACCTGCGCAACCGCTCGGGCAAGTCGGCGCGTATCAAGGAAAAGCTGGTCAGCAAGCAAGCCTCGGCGGCTTGATCGCTTATCGGTACACGGCCCTGCCAGTGTCGGACGCTTACGCCTTCCCGCGTTTTCGTCCGGCACGGGTTTCCGGGTTAAAAAGGCACCTGCGAGGGTGCCTTTTTCTTTTCAAAAAGCCGTATGTCTGATTCCTCGTCTTCCCCGCGGCCCCGGAGGCCGCTGGCGCGTCCCGGCTTCGATCCGGCGACGCAACCGTGGGTGCTGGCCAACGAGTCCCTGCCGGCCGTGCCTGCCCGCCTGCTGACCCCGGATTCGCTGCGGGGCACGCTCAGCCAGCCGTCCACCTGGACGCTGGAGCTGTCGCGCGACACCGACCTGCGTTATCCGGGCCGCGAAGGCGCGCCCGTGCCGGCCGCGGTGCTGATTCCGCTGGTGACGCGCGACAACGGCGTATCCATCATGCTGACGCAGCGCGCCGCCCACCTGCACGACCATGCGGGCCAGATCAGCTTTCCGGGCGGGCGCATCGAACTCAGCGACTCCACGCCGGAGGCGGCCGCCTTGCGCGAAGCGCAGGAAGAAACCGGCCTGCCGGCCAGCTATGTGGAAGTGCTGGGCAGCATGCCGCCGTACCTGACGGCGACGGGATTCTCCATCATCCCCGTGGTGTCGCTCGTGCGTCCCGGCTTCAATCTGGCGCCCGATGCGTTCGAAGTGGCCGAGGTGTTCGAGGTGCCGCTGTCGTTCCTGATGGATCCCGGCAACCACCGCCTGTACGAGGCCCGGCTGGATGACGGCCGGGTGCGCCAGTATTACGGAATGCCCTACGGCAAGCATTTCATCTGGGGGGCGACGGCAGGCATGCTGCGCAACCTCTACCACCTGCTGCGCCACGGCTTCACGCCGCGCTGACCCGCCGATTGCATGCGGGTGCCGGGCACCTTTACCCGGCGCGGTGTCTGACACCCGCACGAGATGCCCGTTCAAGCTGAAACCAGCGCGTCCGGGTGTCTGACACCGGGTTCGTTCAATAACGCTGCTGCCCCGCCAGGTTCTCTTCCAGGATGCGTTGGTACAGCGCGTAGCGCGCCGGATCGATGGCGCCGGCCTCCAGGGCGGCGACCACGCCGCAGCCGGGTTCGTGCCGGTGGGTGCAGTTGTAGAAACGGCACTGTTCGATGGGCAGCGTGAATTCCGGGAAGCCGCGGATGATGTCCTCGCGGCTCAGGTGCTGCAGGCCGAAGGCCTGGAAGCCCGGGGAGTCGATCAGGTCGCCGCCCGGGGCGGGCAGGTGGTAGAGCCGGGTGCTGGTGGTGGTGTGCTTGCCCATGTCCAGGGCGGTGGAGTGTTCGCGCGTGGGCGCGGCCGCGTCCGGCACCAGGGCGTTGAGCAGCGTCGATTTGCCCATGCCGCTTTGTCCGAGCAGCAGGCTGGTGTGCCCGGCCAGGCGCGGCGCGAGCACGGCGTGCACTTTCTCGGGTTCCAGCGCGCTGAGTTCGATCACGTCCACGCCCAGCGCCGCGATCGGCGCCAGCCGCGCGCGCGCCGCCGGCAGCGCGTCCGCCAGGTCGGTCTTGTTCAGGACGACGATAGGCGCGATCCCGGCGCTCCACGCGCCGGCAAGGGCGCGCCCGGTCAGGTCGTCGGAGAAGGTGGGCTGCACGGCGATGACGATCAGCAGTTGGTCCACATTGGACGCGAACTGCTTGGAGCGCATTTCGTCGGAACGGTACAGCAGGTTGCGCCGGGGCAGGATGGCGTCGATGGCGCCTTCGTCCTTGCCTTGGGGCGTGATGCGCACGAGGTCGCCCACGGCGGCCCCGGCCTTCTTGCCGCGCGGAAAGCACTTGCGCAGCGTGCCGTCGGCAAGCTCCACAGTGTAGTGGCGCCCGTGTGCCGCGATGATGCGGCCCTCGTTCGGCGCGGCGGCCTGCGCGCTGGCGTGTTGCCCGTTCTGGTAAGCGCCCTTGGGGCGGCTCGGGCCGCTCATGCGGGCGCCATCAGGTGGCGGATGCGCACGGCGGCGGGGGGATGGCTGTCGTAGAAGGCGGAATGCACAGGGTCGGGGGTCAGTGTGGCGGCGTTGTCGTCGTAGAGTTTGACCAGCGCGGAGACCAGGCGTTCCGCCGAGCTCTGTTCGGCCGCATAGCGGTCCGCTTCGAATTCGTCGCGACGCGAGTACCAACTGGCCAGGGGCGTCAGCATGAAGGTGAATACGGGGATGGCCAGGAAGAACAGCAGCAGCGCCATCGCGTCGTTGCGTCCGCCCAGTTGCGGCAGCACGCCCAGCCCCACGTAGAACCAGGGCTGCTGGGAAACCCAGCCCAGGATGGCGAAGAACGCCAGCGCGGCGGCGAAGCTGAACACGATGCGCTTGACGATGTGGCGCTTGGCGAAATGGCCCAGCTCGTGCGCCAGCACCGCCTCGATCTCGTCGCCGTTCAGCCGCGCCAGCAGCGTGTCGAAGAACACGATGCGGCGCGAGCGCCCGAAGCCCGTGAAATAGGCGTTGCCGTGGGCAGAGCGGCGCGAGCCGTCCATCACGAACAGCCCGTTCAGCGCGAAGCCGCAGCGCTGCGCCAGGCGCTGGATGCGGCCGGCCAGTTCCGGGTCGGACAGCGGGGTGAACTTGTTGAAGAGCGGGGCGATGAACATCGGGTAGACGATCAGCAGCGCCAGGTTGAAGACCGTCCACAGCGCCCAGGCCCAGATCCACCAGTACGCGCCGGCGCTGCCCATCAGCCACAGCACCGCCGCCGCCAGCGGCAGGCCCAGCACCGCGGCCACCGCCAGGCCCTTCAAGGCGTCGGCGGCGAACAACTGCGGGGTCATCCGGTTGAAGCCGAAGCGGGCCTCCAGCCGGAATTGCCGCCACAAGGTGAAGGGCAGGCCCAGCAGGCCCAGCAGCAGCGCCACGGCGACCAGCAACAGCATCTGCCGGAGGAAGTCGTTGCTGGTAAGCTGGCCTACCATCAGGTCGATGAATTGCAGCCCGCCCATCAAGGTCAGGCACACCAGCAGGACGGCGTCGTAGGTGCGCTCCAGCATGCCCAGCTTGACCCGCGCCACGGTGTAGTCGGCCGCGCGCTGATGGCTCGCCAGCCCGATCCGGTGGGAGAATTCGGACGGCACCTGGCCGCGGTTGAGCGCGACGTGGCGGATCTGCCGCGACGCCAGCCACAGGCGCACGGCAATATCGGTCAGCAGGAAGGCGACGAACAGCAAAGTGAACATGGGCGTTGCGGATTGCTCTAGTAGGTGTGTGCGAAAATCGCGTGTTTTACCGCCGGGCCGCCCCAAGGTAAAAGCGCCCCCTTGGGGGCAGCAAGCCGAAGGCGCAGCGTGGGGGCACTCTTATAGGTAAATTATATGGCTGTGAATGAAAACCGCCTGGTCTGGCTGGACATGGAAATGACCGGCCTGGACCCTGAAAAAGAACGCATCATCGAGGTCGCCGTGGTGGTGACCGAGGCTGACCTGACGGTCGTGGCCGAAGGCCCCGTGCTGGTGGTGCACCAGCCCGACAGCCTGCTCGACGCCATGGACAACTGGAACAAGTCCACGCACGGCAAGAGCGGGCTGATCGACAAGGTCAAGGCGTCCACCGTGTCCGAGGCGCAGGCAGAGGATACGCTGTTGGCGTTTCTCGCGCAGCATGTGCCGGCCGGAAAGTCGCCGCTGTGCGGCAATACCATCAGTCAGGACCGCCGGTTCATGTTTGCTTACATGCCGCGCCTGGAGCAGTTCTTCCATTACCGCAACCTCGACGTCAGCACGCTGAAGGAACTGGCGCGCCGCTGGGCGCCCGCGGTCTACAAGGGGTTCGAGAAGAAGAGCCGCCACGAAGCGCTGGCGGACATCTACGAATCGATCGACGAACTGAAGTACTACCGCGAACACTTCCTGAAAGTGTAGCGGCCGCGTCCATGCCGACCGCCCCGTTCGCCTGCGAGCCGCTCATCGGCGACCATCCGTCGATGGCGGCGCTGCGCGATCTGGTGCGCCGGGTTGCGCGCAGCCGCGCCAGCATCGTCCTCATCTACGGCGAAACCGGCACCGGCAAGGGGCTGGTCGCCCGCAGCCTGCATGCGCAGTCGGCGCGCGCGGACAAGGGCTATACCGAGATCAACTGCGCCGCCATTCCCGGCAATCTGCTCGAGTCCGAGCTTTTCGGCCACGAACGGGGCGCGTTCACCGGGGCCGTGGCGCGCAAGACCGGCCTGCTCGAGGCCGCCAATGGCGGCAGCGTGTTCCTGGACGAGATCCGGGAGCTGGATCCGGTCATGCAGGCCAAGATCCTGACGCTGCTGGACAGCCGGCGCTTCCGGCGCATCGGCTCGGTGCAGGAGGTCTCGATCGACGCCCGGTTCATCGCCGCCACCAACAAGATCCTGCTGGGGGAAGTCCAGGCGGGCCGGTTCCGGGACGACCTTTATTACCGGCTGCAGGTCGTGTCGATCAACCTGCCGCCGCTGCGCGAACGCGGCGACGACGTGCTGGTGCTTGCGCAGCGTTTCCTGGAGCGATACAACGCCACCCACGGCAGCGGCTTCACCGCCATCGATCCCGAGGTCCGGCGCATTTTCAGGTCCTATGCGTGGCCGGGCAATGTGCGCGAACTGAGCAATCTGCTCGAACGGATCTGCATCCTGGAAGACGGCGACACCGTGCTGCCGCAACACCTGCCGCAGCGCATCCTGCGCGACGCGGGCAAGCCCGCGCCTTCGCCGGCGTCCCCCTCCGCCGGCGGCTACGCGGAACAGACCGCGCAGTTCCAGCGCGGCCTGATCCGCGCGGCCCTGCGGGCCGAGGAGGGCAACCTGGGCCGCGCCGCGCAGCGCCTGGGCCTGACGCGGCATGCCCTGCGGCACCAGATGGTCAAGCTGGGGCTGGGGCCCGTCGACGCTATTCCGAACTGATGCCGTGCTTGCGGGCGATCCCTTGCCACAGGGATAGTTCATCGCGCACGCGCTCGCCGAACTCGGCGCTGGACTGGCGGGCCGGCACGGTGCCGTCGATGTCGAGCAGCGCCGACATCTCCGGCGAAGCCGAGATCTCGTTCAGCGCCGCATTGAGCCGATCGATGTACGGCTGCGGCGTGCCCGCCGGCGCGAACACGCCCACCCAGATCTGCACCGAATAGCCCGGCAGGGTCTGCGCGGCGGGGGGCAGGCCGGGAAAGGCGGGTTGGGGCGCCTCCGCGGTCGTGGCCAGCAGCTTGACCTTCTTGCCCTGCACGACGGGGGCCAGCGTGCTGTAGTTGGACAGCATGACGTCGATCAGGCCGCCCGCCAGGTCCGAGGCCGCGTTGGCCGCGCCCTTGTAGGGAACGTGCGTCATTGCCGTGCCCGCCGCGTCGTCCAGCATGACCGTCGCCAGGTGCGCCAGCGAGCCGACGCCGGCCGAACCGTAGTTCAGGGCGCCGGGCCGCTTGCGGGCCGCCTCCAGCAGTTGTTGCAGCGACCCGTAGGGCGTCTGCGCCGAAGTCGCGATGACCAGCGGGCCCTGGCCTATCATCGCGACCGGGGCGAATTGCTTCAGCGGATCGTAGGGCAGGTGCGGCTGGGTGGCGGCGGTGGTCAGGAAGGTGCTCGACGTCAGGAGCAGCACCGAGCCGTCCTTGGCCGAGCGCGCGACGTACTCGGAGCCGATCGCGCCGGCGGCGCCGCCGCGGTTCTCGACGATGACCGTGTTGCCGAACCGGGCGGCGAGTTGCGGCGCTATCGCGCGGGCGATCGCGTCGTTGCTGGCGCCGGCGGTGAACGGCACCACGATCTTGACCTGTTTGGGCACGTCGGGCTGGGCCGCGGCCGCCGCGCCGGCCAGGGCGGCCCCGGCCAGGAACAACAAGGTTTCTTTTAGCGCTTTCATGATCGATTCTCGAAGGAAGCGGAAAGGGGCGGGCGCCGTTCCCGGCGCCCGCGGCGTTCAGTCCGGCATGGGGACCGCGATGTCGAGCAGCGGCGCGTATTGCTGCGCCCCGAAGATATCGCCGTCGCCGGCGGATCCGCTGGGAGCCAGCCGGTAGATCGTGAACTTGATGGCCAGGCCGGGATCGTAATGCACGAAGTCGGAGATGCGGCCGTCCTCGATCCGGTACAAGGCCGCCACGCTGGCGCGCGTCACCGCGCCGGAGCGCTTGACCGCCTCGTAGACCGACGGATCCCGGAAGATGATGTCGAAGGTGATTTTGTTCACGCCCGCGTTCTTGCTGCGGATGGTCTTGGCCAGGGTGCTGAGTTTCTGGGTGCTCATGGTCTTGCCGGCTCAGGCGCCAGCCTCGGTGAGGTGGGTCGGGAAGAGTTCGCCGGCATTGTCCACCGGCAAGGTATGGTTCAGGGTCCAGCGGTAGGCCGCGCTCGTGCGCACCACTTCGTCCAGCGGGAACGACACCGAGCCGGCCGTGCCTTTCACGTCGGGCAGGCGGGCGTAGAACATCTGGCGCAAGCCCGTCAACGTCAGCTCTTCGGCCATGTCGCTCGTGGGGGCGACCCCCTGGACCATGACGCAGAGCTCATGGCCGGGCCGGTCCCGCAGCGGCTCCAGGTCGCCCATGACGCCGTCGCGCCCATACACCTTGTAGTGCAGCTCGTAGCCGGAATCGCCGAACCGTTCGCGCACTTTTTCGCGCGCCCAGCCGATGACGCGGTCCACGTTTTCGATGGTGTAGGGATCCCGTATGCCGCACAGTCCCATATAGCGTTCGCCGACCTTGCCGGAACCTTCCAGCTTCACGCGCACCTGGTCGGCGGGGTGGAAGCGCGAGCCGGTGATGCGGGTGGTCTTTTCGCTTAGCTGTTCATAGCTGCAATGGGTCATGTCCAGCTTGCCGCCCGCGAAATATTCTTCGTAGGGGTTGGACCGCTCGTACATCGCGTGGCCGGCGACCGACGCGATGGTGCAGCGCTGGTCGGGGTGCATGGCGGTGACGCGCACGTCTTCCGCCGAGATCTCGCCCATCACGGTTTCCTTGCCGCCATAGGGTTCGGCGCAGAAGGACGCGCATTCCAGCACCTTGCCGAGGTAGTAGGCCTTGTCCGCGTCGTAGCCCCGGTGCAGCGCGGGCGCGGCGAACACCGCGGCGTCCGAGCTGCGCCCGCCGATGATGACGTCCGCGCCGGCTTGCAGCAGTTCGAGATAGGGGTGCACGCCGGCCACCGCCACGATGCGGTCGGTGGCATCCAGCTCCGCCTCCGTCAGGTCGGCGTAGCCGTCCAGCCCGGCCACCTGGGCGCCGTCGCGCAGCGCCTTGCGCACGCGCTCCTTGTCCACTTCGGAATAGAAGTAGCCGATCTTGAACGGCGCCAGCCCGTGTTCGGCGGCGATTTCCTTGATGAGCCGCACGTACAGGTCCACGCGGCTGTTGGAGCCGGTATCGCCGGCCGATCCCACGATCATGGGCACGCCCAGCTTGCGCGCGGCCAGGAGCATCTGCTCCAGGTCGTGGCGCTGCCACGCCTGCGGGCTGGTGGAAGTGTCGGAGCCCAGCGGCACCGGGCCCACGTCGTCGCTGCCCGAGTCGGCGGCGATGCAGTCCGGCCCGGCGGCAACGCCGCGCTGGAAACTCTCGGTACGCAGCGGGGCGAATCCTAAGTGCCCGTTCGGGCAGATGATGCTCATGGAACGCATTGGTATAGTCTCTTCGGTTGGGTCGTCCGGTATCGCTCGTACCGGCCCTGGCTATAACGCAAAATGCATGCCAGCCCGAAATGGCCGGGTCCCCGCCCGGGCGCCCCGCGAGTTTGCGGGGGCAGGCGCGCTGCCGGTTGCGCTATGTTGGAAAATTTTCACGCATTGCGTGAATTTCACGCACTCCCTTGCGGGCAGCCCGCCCGATACGCCAGGTATCCGCCATGCCGTCTTCCTATCCCGTAGCCCAGATCCGCGACGCCGAACGCCAGGCCCTGGCCGAGGGCAGGCGGTTGATGCCTTTGGCGGGGGCGGCCGCGGCCCGTTTCGTGGCGGAAAGGATCCAGCCCGGCACGGCCGTGCTGGCGCTGGCGGGCCCCGGCAACAACGGCGGCGACGCCCTGGTGGCGGCGACCCTGCTGCGCGCGATGGGCCACGACGCGCGCGTGCTGCTGCCCGCGGGCGCGCAGGGGCTGCCCGCCGACGCGGCCCGCGCGCATGCGGGGTGGACCGCCGCGGGCGGCGCGACGCTGTCCGCGCTCGAACCCGGCTTCGTGCCCGGCCTGGTCATCGACGGCCTGTTCGGCATCGGACTGAATCGGCCGCTGGGGGCCGACTGGCAGGCGCTGGTGGACACGGTCAACGGCTGGGGCGTTCCGGTGCTGGCGCTGGACGTGCCCAGCGGCGTGGACGCGGATACGGGCGAAGCCCTGGGGCGGCCGATCCGGGCGCGCTGGACCCTGTCCTTCATCGCCCGCGCCAGGGGGCTGGACCTGTCCGGGTCCGGCGCCGGCGCCATCGGCGAATCGCACGTGGACACGCTGGGCGTGGCGATGCCGGCCGCGGGCGGCGAAGCCTGAGCGCAGCGGAAAGGCGGGGCGTCCGCCCCGCGCCTCAGGCGGGCCTGCCGCCGAAGCGCGACGCGATGTCGGCCGCCACCGGCGCGTACCGTTCGTTGTCGCGGCCGGCCAGGGCGTTCAGGTGGGCTTCCGAGGCATCGAACACCTGCCAATAGATGCGGCCGCAGATCTCGCGGGCCGCATGGCCGGGCCAGTTGTCGGGCAGCATGGGGCCGGGCAGTTGCGGATCGTGCAGCACGATCCGGCGCCAATTGTGCAGCAGCATGACGCGCACGATGAACGCCTCGGAAGGCGAAGGCGGGGTCTCCAGCAGCTTTTCCAGCGGGCCGAAGTTCTTCGTGAACTGCCGGTACTGCTCGGCCACGCCTTCCAGGTTCCAGCATTGCGAGGCCAGGCTGGCTATCGGCAGGCCGCCGGCGCCGGCGAGGTCGCGGGCCGACAGCACCAGCGCCCGGTCCGGGATGCCCAGCTTTTCCAGGATGTCGTGGGCCGCGCGCGCCTCGGTGTGCGGATGGGCGAAGAGCCCGGGCGCGATCATGCCGAATCCTTCCCAGACCAGTTCGCGGCGCAGTTCCGCACGCTCGGCCAGGCCATTTCCGGTGCGCGGCAGCGCGACCAGCGTCCATTCCCCGTTCCATTCCTGCGGCGCGCCTTCATAGATGCGCTGGGAGGCGTGCGCGGTGTGGCGCAGGCCCTGTTCGGAGATCAGATAGAGGCTGCGCCGCCCGTGGCGTTCGGATTGCAGCCAGTTCTGGGCGACCAGCCGGAACACGCTGGTGCGCAGCAGGCGTTCATTGATGCCCAGCGGCGCCAGCAGTTCGATCAGGTCGCCCAGCCAGATGGCGCCGCCGTGTGGGGCCAGGGCGTCGCCCAGCAGGCTGACGCAGAGCGATTTCGCGCGCGGCGGATCGTTCTTGACCAGGCGGGACAGGAAGCGGTCCAGGGACGACTGAGGGTTTGCCATTAGAAGGGGCCGCGGGCGGCCGGTATCGGGTTCGGCAATATGATACATAAATCCAATGTGATACAGATTTGGGTTTGACAATGATTTTTTTGTATTAAATAATCCTCGTATGACATGACGGCACTGCGGAACGTTTGCTTTGCGTTTTCGCAAACCGTCTCAAGGAGACATACATGTACGCTCAACTCGTCGAAACCGGCGTCAAGCAGGTCAAGACCGCGGACCAGCTCGAAGGCCAGGAACAGGCGTTCCAGCGCCGCATCGACGACGGCATCCGCATCGAGGCCAAGGACTGGATGCCCGAGGCCTACCGCAAGACGCTCGTGCGCCAGATTTCCCAGCACGCGCATTCCGAAATCGTGGGCATGCTGCCCGAAGGCAACTGGATCACCCGCGCGCCTTCGCTCAAGCGCAAGGCCATCCTGCTGGCCAAGGTCCAGGACGAGGCCGGCCACGGGCTCTACCTGTACAGCGCCGCGGAAACCCTGGGCGTGTCGCGCGACGACCTGATCGACGACCTGCACGCCGGCCGCGCCAAGTACTCCAGCATCTTCAATTACCCCACGCTCAGTTGGGCCGACATCGGCATGATCGGCTGGCTGGTCGACGGCTCGGCGATCATCAACCAGATCCCGCTGTGCCGCTGCTCCTACGGCCCGTACGCGCGCGCCATGGTGCGCGTCTGTAAGGAGGAATCCTTCCACCAGCGCCAGGGCTACGACCTGCTGATGCAGATGTGCCTGCATGGCACGCCCGAGCAAAAGGCGATGGTGCAGGATTCCCTCAACCGCTGGTGGTGGCCCGCGCTGATGATGTTCGGCCCGAGCGATGCCGATTCCCCCAACAGCGCCCAGTCCATGGCGTGGAAGATCAAGCTCTTCTCCAACGACGAACTGCGCCAGAAGATGGTGGACCAGACCGTGCCGCAAGCCGAGTTCCTGGGCCTGACCGTTCCGGATCCCGACCTGAAGTGGAACGCCGAGCGCGGCCACTACGATTTCGGCGAGATCGACTGGAGCGAGTTCTACGCGGTGCTCAAGGGCAACGGCCCGTGCAACCGCGAACGCCTGGCGGCGCGCGTCAAGGCGCACGAGGACGGCGCCTGGGTGCGCGGCGCCCTGGTCGCCTACGCCGACAAGCAGGCCGAGCGCAAGGCAGCCTGAAAAGGATGACGCCCACCCCCGAAGCGCTGCGCGCTCCCCCCTCCCGGGGGCGCCGCGGCGGCCCGGCGAAGCCGGCTCCGCGCGGCCGCGCAGTTGCTTCGGTAGGTGAGTTTCGGGACTCACTCTTCTAACCATTGCAGATCAGGGCGCGCGGCGCGCGCCCGGCATTCGAGGACATCCATCATGAGCAAAGACTGGCCCCTGTGGGAAGTGTTCATCCGCAGCCAGCACGGCCTGGCCCACAAGCACGTCGGCAGCCTGCACGCCTCCGACGCCGAAATGGCGATCAACCACGCCCGCGACGTCTATACCCGCCGCAACGAAGGCCTGAGCATCTGGGTGGTGCGCGCCTCCGATATCTCGGCCAGCAGCCCGGGCGACAAGGACCCGCTGTTCGAGCCGGCCAACAGCAAGGTCTACCGGCATCCCACGTTTTTCCCGATGCCCGAAGAAATCAAGCACATGTAAGGCGGCGGGGGAGACATGGACAAGACTCTGTTTGAATACCTGCTGCGCCTGGGCGATTCCTCGCTCATCCTGTCGCAGCGCCTGGGCGCGTGGACCGGCCACGGCCCCATCCTGGAAGAAGACCTGGCGCTGACCAACACCGCGCTGGACCTGCTGGGCCAGGCCCGCATGTGGCTGACGCTGGCCGGCGAGGTCGAGGGCGCGGGCCGCGACGAAGATGCGCTGGCCTACCTGCGCGACGCGCACCAGTTCCACAACGCGCTGCTGGCGGAGCGGCCCAACGGCAACTACGCCGACACCATGGCGCGCCAGTTCCTGTTCGACGTCTGGCACTATTTCCTGCTGCAACGCCTGGAGCAGTCGTCCGACGAACGCGTCGCCGCCATCGCGGCCAAGGCCATCAAGGAAGTCACCTACCACGTGCGCCGTTCCTCGGACATGGTGGTGCGCCTGGGCGACGGCACGGCGGAAAGCCATGCCAGGATGCAGTCGGCCATCGACGACGCCTGGCGCTTCACGGGCGAACTGTTCGCCGACGACGCCATCGACCGGGACGTGGCGGCCCGCGGCATCGGCTGCGAACTGTCCGCCCTGCGCCAGCCCTGGCTGGCGCATGTGCGCGAAGTGCTGGAAGAAGCCACCCTGGCGGTGCCGGACGAGGCCGCCGCCAACCACCTGGCCCACCGCGGCGGCCGCCAGGGCAGGCACACCGAGGAGCTGGGCTACGTCCTGGCCGAAATGCAGTTCCTGCCGCGCGCCTATCCGGGAGCCAAGTGGTGAACGCGCTGGCGCCCGTTTCCGCCGACCAGGTATACGCCTGGCTGCAGGAGGTCCCCGATCCGGAGATCCCCGTGCTGTCCGTGGTGGACCTGGGCGTGGTGCGGGACGTGTCCTGGGACGACGGCGCCTGTGTCGTCGTCATCACGCCCACGTATTCCGGCTGTCCGGCCATGCGCGAGATCACCCAGGACATCCAGCAGACGCTGGCGCGCCATGGCGTCGCCGAGGTCCGCGTGGAAACCCGGCTGGCCCCGGCCTGGACCACCGACTGGATGAGCGAGAAGGGGCGCGAGGCGCTCAAGGGCTACGGCATCGCCGCGCCCGCCGAACGCGCCGTCGACATCTCCGGCATCAGCCGGCGCGCCGCCGGCCCTGCCATCGCCTGCCCGCGCTGCGGGTCGCGCGATACGCGCCTGGTCAGCAATTTCGGATCCACGTCGTGCAAGGCGCTGTATCGCTGCGTGTCCTGCCGCGAGCCCTTCGATTATTTCAAGACTCACTAAGAGCGGTTTCGAGATGAGCCAGAACCAATTCCATTCCTTGACGGTGGCGTCGGTGGCGCGCAATACGCGCGACGCCGTCGTCGTGACCTTCGACCTGCCCGAGACGCTGGCCGACGAGTTCGCCTTCCTGCCGGGCCAGTACCTGACCCTGCGCACCCGGCTCGACGGCGAAGAGCTGCGCCGCTCCTATTCCATCTGTTCCGCGCCGCACGACAAGCTGCTGCGCGTGGCGATCAAGAAGGTGGACGAAGGCGCGTTCTCAAGCTGGGCCAACCACGAGCTGCAGCCGGGCCAGACGCTGGAAGTCATGGCGCCGGCGGGCAATTTCACCGTCGATTTTTCTTCCGGGAACGAACGCCACTATGTGGCGTTCGCCGTAGGCAGCGGCATCACGCCGGTGTTTTCGCTGGTCAAGACCGCGCTGTCCACCGAGCCGCGCAGCAAGTTCACGCTGTTCTTCGGCAACCGCGCCTCGTCGGCGGTGCTGTTCCGCGAAGAAATCGAAGACCTGAAGAACCTCTATATGGAGCGCTTCTCGCTGGTCTACATCATGAGCCGCGAGACCCAGGACATCGAACTCTTCAACGGCCGCCTAGACGGCGACAAGGTCGACCAGCTCATGTCGGCCTGGATGAGTCCCGAGGATATCGATTACGCTTTTGTCTGTGGTCCGCAGACCATGACCGAAAGCGTGGTCGAGCGGCTGCAGGCCCGCGGCATCCCGAAGGCGAACATCAAGTTCGAACTCTTCGGCGCGCCGAAGGGGCCGCGCGCGTTGCGCACCGGCCAGGACGCCCGCCAGGCGCCCGGCAAGGGGCAGTGCGAGGTTACCGTGGTGCAGGACGGCCACAGCCGTATGTTCGTCATCGACAAGAACAAAGACAGCGTGCTGGATTCGGCGCTGGCGCAAGGGATCGAGCTGCCGTATTCGTGCAAGGGCGGGGTGTGTTCCACCTGCCGCTGCAAGGTCATCGAGGGCGAGGTGGACATGGACGCCAACTTCGCCCTGGAAGACTACGAAGTGGCG
Organism: Achromobacter veterisilvae; assembly: GCF_900496975.1. Lineage (GTDB taxonomy): Bacteria > Pseudomonadota > Gammaproteobacteria > Burkholderiales > Burkholderiaceae_B > Achromobacter > Achromobacter veterisilvae. Next base: position 25,555 of record NZ_UFQC01000051.1, on the reverse strand, counting down.
CGCGGCTTCATCCTGAGCTGCCAGAGCTTCCCGGTCAGCGACCGCCTGGTCATCGACTTCGACCAGGAAACCTGACCTGGCCCGCGCCAGGCAGAAAACCATATCCCCATTGGAGAGACGCAGTGTCCCAAGCATTCTTCGAACGCCACCAGCCCCTGCTGGAACAAGCCATGGCCGCGGCAGCGCTGCGCGGCTACTGGAGCCCCTACGCCGAATCGCCCAGCCCCCGCAACTATGGCGAGACCGCCAACGACGACGGGCGCGCCGCGTTCGAAGCCCTGCGCGGCAAGCCTTTCCCGCTGAACCTGCATGACGCCGACGGCACCGTGGGCGGCGAGCAGTCGCCCTATGGCTTCGACCTCGGGATCACCTATCCCCGCGTCCCGGCCGACAAGCTGGTCGCGGCGTCCAAGCGCGCGCTCGAGGATTGGCGCCGCGCCGGTCCGCGCGCCTGGGTCGGGGTGTCGCTGGAGATCCTGGCCCGCCTGAACAAGCTCAGCTTCGAAATCGCCTACGCGGTGCAGCACACGACCGGCCAGGGCTTCATGATGGCCTTCCAGGCCGGCGGCCCGCACGCGCAGGACCGCGGCTTCGAAGCCGTGACCTACGCGTGGCAGGAAATGTCGCGCATTCCGGGCGTGGCCATCTGGGAAAAGCCGCAGGGTAAGAACGACCCCATCCGCATGGAAAAGCAGTTCACCGTGGTGCCGCGCGGCGTCGCGCTGGTGATCGGCTGCTCCACCTTCCCGACCTGGAACGGCTACCCCGGCCTCTTCGCCAGCCTGGCCACCGGCAACACGGTCATCGTCAAGCCTCACCCCGGCGCGATCCTGCCGCTGGCCATCACCGTGAAGGTGGCGCGCGAAGTGCTGCAGGAAGCGGGGTTCGACCCCGACGTCGTGCTGCTGGCCGCCCATGAAGCCGGCGACGACACCGCGCAGAAGCTGGCGCTGGATCCGGCCGTCAAGATCATCGACTTCACCGGCAGTTCCGCCAATGGCGACTGGCTGGAGAACAACGCCCGCCAGGCGCTGGTCTATACCGAGAAGGCCGGCGTGAATCAGGTCATCATCGATTCCACGGACGACCTGAAGGGCGTGGCGCGCAACCTGGCGTTCTCGCTGGCCCTGTATTCGGGCCAGATGTGCACCGCGCCGCAGAACATCTATGTGCCGCGCGACGGCATCCAGACGCCGGAAGGCCGGGTCGGCTTCGACGACGTCGCGGCCGCCCTGGGCACGGCGCTGGACAAGCTCGGCGCCGACGCCGCGCGTGCCGTCGAACTGACCGGCGCCATCCAGAACGAGGGCATCGTCGAGCGCATCGAGAAGGCGCGCGCGCTGGGCCTGCCCGTGGTGGCCGATAGCAAGACGCTCGCCCATCCGCAGTTTGAAAACGCGCGCGTGCGCACGCCGCTGCTGCTGCGCGCCGAGGCCGGCAACGCCGCCATCGGCCAGGAATGGTTCGGTCCGATCGCCTTTGTGGTGGCCACCGACTCCACCGCGCACAGCATCCAGTTGGCGCGCGACAGCGTCATCCGCCATGGCGCGCTGTCCTTCTCCGCCTACACCACCGACAACGCCGTTGCCGAGCGGGTGCAGGACGCGGCGGAAGTGTCCGGCGTTTCGCTCTCGCTCAACCTGACGGGCGCGGTGTTCGTCAACCAGACCGCGGCCTTCAGCGACTTCCACGGCACCGGCGCCAACCCGGCCGCCAACGCGGCGCTGTCGGACTCGGCCTTCGTTTCGAACCGCTTCCGCGTGGTGCAAACCCGCCGTCATGTTTGATCCCACCCCCGAAGCGCTACGCGCTTCCCCCTTAGGCGGGCCCCCCTTAGGCGGGCCCCCCTCAAGGGGGCGCCGCTGCGGCCCGGGGTGGGCGTTACGCATAATCTCTGATGCGAGTGACGTGCCCGCTATGGACAAATGATATGACCTATCAAGACATTCAATTCGACCTGTCGGACGGCATCGCGCGCCTGACGCTGAACCGTCCCGACAAGCTGAACAGCTTCACGGCCAACATGCATGGTGAAGTGGCTGATGCCCTGACCCGCGTTGAAACCGAAGGCGCGCGCGTGCTGGTGCTGACCGGCGCGGGCCGCGGTTTCTGCGCGGGGCAGGACTTGAGCGAGCGCAAGCCCGCGGAAGACGGCACGCCGCCCGACCTGGGCGAGACCGTCGACAAGTTCTACGCGCCGCTGGTGCGCCGCCTGAACGCCTTGCCCATGCCCGTCGTGGTGGGGGTGAACGGGGTGGCGGCCGGGGCGGGCGCCAACCTGGCGTTCGCCGGCGACATCGTCATCGCCAAGGCGTCGGCCAGCTTCATCCAATCGTTCTGCCGCCTGGGGCTCATCCCCGACACCGGCGGCACCTTCGCGCTGCCGCGCCTGGTCGGCCGCGCCCGCGCCATGGGGCTGGCCATGCTGGGCGACAAGCTCAGCGCCCAGCAGGCGCAGGACTGGGGCCTGATCTGGCAGTGCGTGCCGGACGAGGAGTTCGACGCCGCGCTGGATCGGCTGGCCCGGCATTTTTCCAAGGCGCCCACGAAGGGGCTGGCGTTCACCAAGCAGGCCATCCAGGCCAGCCTGGGCAACGACCTGTCCACCCAACTGGACCTGGAACGCGACATGATGCGCGAACTGGGCCGCAGCGCGGATTACGCGGAAGGCGTGGCCGCCTTCCTGGGCAAGCGCGAACCGCAATTCAAGGGGCAATAAGAATGAACGCACACGTTCCCGCCGTCGAGGTGCCGAGCGATCCCCAGGAATTGGCGCACGCCGTCGGCACCGCGATGTACGCCGGCGACGCCGCGTCGCAAGGCCTGGACATGAAGGTCGAGGAAATGGCGCCGGGCTACGCGCGCCTGACGATGCGCGTGCGCCCCGACATGCTGAACGGCCACAAGACCTGCCATGGCGGCTTCATCTTCGCCCTGGCCGACAGCGCCTTCGCGTTTTCGTGCAATTCGCGCAACGTCAGCACCGTGGCCTCCGGCTGCACCATCGACTACCTCGCGCCGGGCTTCGAGGGCGACCTGCTGACCGCGGTGGCGCAGGAGCGCTCGCTGGCTGGCCGCACCGGCGTCTACGACGTGACGGTCACCAACCAGGACGGGCGCAACGTGGCCCTGTTCCGCGGCCGCTCGTATCGCATCAAGGGCCAGATCGTCGGAGTCCCCACGGACGCTTGAGCCAATCACCCAACCAACCAAAGACAAGGCCGCCGGCCCTGCCATGCGCGCGCGGATTGCCCGCGCGCCGCGCGGCCGGGCCCGGCGCAGAGAGAGAATTTCAGGAGAGAGATAACCATGTCCAACACCATGAGCAAGCCGGGGCTGGACCCCATCGAGCATGCCAGCCAGGATGAGTTGCGCGCCTTGCAGCTCGAGCGGCTGAAATGGTCGCTCAAGCACGCCTACGAGAACGTCCCGCATTACAAGAAGGCGTTCGACGAGGTCGGCGTGCACCCCGACGACCTGAAGCAGCTATCCGACATTTCGAAATTCCCCTTCACGACGAAGAAGGAATTGCGCGACAACTATCCCTTCGGCATGTTCGCCGTGCCGCGCGAGCGCATTTCGCGCATCCACGCGTCCAGCGGCACCACGGGCAAGCCGACGGTGGTGGGCTATACCAAGGGCGACCTGGACAACTGGGCCAACCTCGTGGCGCGCTCGATCCGCGCGGCGGGCGGCAAGCCTGGCGACACGGTCCACGTCGCGTACGGCTACGGCCTCTTCACGGGCGGCCTGGGCGCGCATTATGGCGCGGAACGCCTGGGCTGCACGGTCATCCCGATGTCGGGCGGGCAGACGGAAAAGCAGGTGCAACTGATCAACGATTTCCGCCCGGACATCATCATGGTCACGCCCTCCTATTTCTGCAATATTCTGGAGGAACAGCGCCGCCAGGGGATTGACCCGCGTCAAAGTTCGCTGCGCATCGGGATCTTCGGCGCCGAACCCTGGACCGGCCAGATGCGCGCCGACATCGAGACCGAGGCCGGCATCGACGCCGTGGACATCTACGGCCTGTCCGAAGTGATGGGGCCCGGGGTGGCCAGCGAATGCGTCGAGACCAAGGACGGTCCGGTGGTCTGGGAAGACCACTTCTACGCCGAGATCATCGATCCCGACACGGGCGAACCCGTGGCCGACGGCGAACCCGGCGAACTGGTGTTCACCTCGCTGACCAAGGAAGCGATGCCCATCGTCCGCTACCGCACCCGCGACCTGACGCGCCTGTTGCCGCCGACGGCGCGCAGCATGCGCCGCATCGGCAAGATCACCGGCCGCAGCGACGACATGCTGATCGTGCGCGGCGTGAACATGTTCCCGACGCAGGTGGAAGAACTGGTCCTGAAGATCGCCCAACTGGCGCCGCACTACCAATTGGTCCTGTCGCGCACGGGCAACCTGGACGAACTGGAAATCCTGACCGAGCTGCGGGCCGAGTTCTCGGGCCTGTCGGACGCCGAACGCGCGAACCTGGGCAAGCAGCTCCAGCATGCCGTCAAGACGCACATCGGCGTCAGCGCACGGATCCAGGTGTCGGATTCGGGCTATGTCGAACGCACGCTGACGGGGAAGGCGCGCCGGGTGATCGACAAGCGGCCGAAGTAATCGATGGGGGGTGTCAGACACCCGGGAAGGCTTGCTTTGATGTGGAAGAGCGTCCCGTACGGGTGTCAGACACTTGAGACCGGTGCAGTGTCTGACACCCGTACGAGATGCCCTTCACTGCACGCCGGCGCCCCATGGGTGTCTGACACCCCCTAGAACTACACCCCGCCAGTAACCCGCACAATCCGCCGATACCAATAGTGCAGCAGGGCCGCCGACAGCGCCAACCCAGCCATCGCCATCAGCCACATGCTGCCGGCGCCCTGGGGCGAACCGGGCACGAGGATCGCGCGTATGCCGCCCAGGCCGCCGCGGCCCGGGCCGAAGCCGAACCACCAGCCGCCGACCAGGCCCACCCCCGCCAGCGCGACCATCTGCAGCAACAGGGGCACCACCGCCACCTTGTAGGCGCGCAGCAGGTACGAGTTGATGCATTGCATTGAATCGAACAGGTGGAACAAGGGCAGCACGGCCAGCAGCGTGGTCGCGACGGCGGCCACGTCGGGGTTGTCGGTATAGGCCGCCAGGATGAGCGGCCGGCCGGCCAATAGCACCGCCGCGGTCAGCAGGGCGCCCAGCAGGCCGAGCGTCAGGCCGGCCATGCCGGTGCGATGCGCATGGGCGAAATTGCCGGCGCCGATGGCCTGCGCGGTTAGCGCGGCGGTGGCCACGCCCAGCGCCATGGGCATCATGTAGCAGAGGGCGGCCAGGTTCGACATGATCTGGTGGCCGCCGGTCACGAAAGTGCCCTCGCGCGCGACCAGCAGGGCCATGAAGGTGAAGGCGGACACTTCCACCAGATAGGACCCGCCCATCGGGATGCCCAGGCGCAGCAGTTCCTTGAGCGTCTTCCAGTCGGGCTTGCCGACCCGCAGCTTGAAGCGCCGGTAGTAGCGGTCGTGCGTGATGACCCACAATCCCAGGCCCAGGCTGATCCACGAAACCAGCGCGGTCGCGAGCCCGGCGCCGGTGGCGCCCATGGCCGGCAGGCCCAGTTTGCCGTAGATGAGCAGCCAGTTGAAGAAAGCCTTGAAGCCGATGGCCGTGAGGTTGATCGCCATGACCAGCTTGGGGCGCGAGACCGACGTGCCCAGCGCGTAGATGGTGCGGAACACCAGCGCGGCGGGCAGGGCCAGCACCAGGGCCTGCAGGTAGGAACCGATGCGTTCGCGCACGCCGGGGGCGACGTTGCCCGAAAAGGACAGCCACAGGTCCGGGAACAGCATCAGGACGGCGCCCACGACGGACAGCCCGAGGGCCAGCCAGACGCCCTGGCCCCAACTGCGGCCCACCTCGAGGTTCTGGCCCGCGCCGAAGTGCTGGGCCAGGATGGGGATCAGGGCATGCACCACGCCCATCAGGCCGACGAAAATGGTGATGTAGATGGACGCGGACAAGGCCATGGCGGCCAGGTCGTCGGCGCTGGAATGGCCCGTCATCGCGGTGTCCAGCACGCCGAACGAAATGCCGGCCCATTGGCTGACCAGCACCGGCCAGGCCTGCTTGGCGATGCCTCGCAGGGTGGCGCCGAAGGATATCGGCGCGGCGGCGGCCGCGGTCATCGGTTCGAGCCGACGCGCAGCAGACGGAATACTTCCTGCCGGTCCGCCCGCCGGCCGCCTTGCCACAGCACGTCGGCGCCTTCGCTATAGGCGGCGGTGTTGTCGCGCAGGCTCTGGTTGCTGGTCTGCTGCAGGATCAGGGTGCACTTCGCGTCGAACGTGAACGTCAGGTTGTTGAAGATCAGGAACGAGGCGCGCTGGCCGCTGCCCAGGCTCAGGCCGCGGACGCACTCGCCGGGGCGGAGGTTCTGTTCCAGCGCCTGCGCCAGTTGGCCCGACACGGTGCGATAGCTGCGCGCGTAGTCGACCGCCGGCTGCCACAGCAGCACCAGCAGGATCCAGGTCACGGTCAGCCCACCCGCCGACAGCACGGTGCCGCGCCACAGCGCCTGGGGCTTCACGCGCAGCCGCCACACCACCAGCGCGATCCAGGCCAGGGTGAACACCAGGGCCAGCGCGAAGGCGAGCCAGGAGATGACGGGCTCGTAGCCCGTGGTCTGGCGGGCGATGTTGCGCGAAATCTGCGCCGGCCAGTGGAAGTGCAGGGCGACCCAGCCCAGCCAGACGGTGGCCGCCGTCAGGGAAAAGCACATGACGGCGAACCAGTCCAGCGTGTTGACCACGCCGCGGCGCAGCGTCGGTAGCGAAAACGCCGCCAGCACGGCGCAGGGGACGGCCAGCAGGACGTACTCGGAGTCCGAGGCTTCGTCCAGGCCGAACAGCAACAGCGTAGAGCACACCAGCAGCGTCAGGGGCAGCCAGATGTGGGGCGCGTAGATCCAGGAGCGCCAGCGCCAGACGGCCAGCACGGCCAGGGGCCAGGTCGGCCACAGGTACCAGGGCAGGTCGCGCAGCGTGCGGCCCATGTCGTGCCAGGTCGGCACCGCGAAGGACGACAGGTTCCAGATCTTCCAGTTGCGGACCCAGTATGCGCTGCCCTGGCTGGCGGGGATCCACCAGGCCAGGATCAGGACCGCGGTCACCAGCGCCGCCCAGGGCAGCCAGCGCCGGCAGCGCCACAGTTGGCTGCGCGGGTAGAAGGCCAGCAGCGCGCCGATCATGATGGGGGTCGCGCCCACCCAGCCGCGCGTGAGGAAGCTGGCGGCCAGGGCGATGCCCAGGGTCGTGCAGCCCGTGAAGGGGCGGTCCACGCTGCGCGCCAGCGAATAGAAGGCAAGCGCCTGCCACGCCATGATGGCGGGCACGACGGTGGTTTCATGGGTGCGCTGCAGGATGCCGACCGTGGCAAGCAGCAGGAGCAGGGCGGCGTCCGCCAGCATGCGGCCGTAGTCGCGCGGCTCGGGTTCGCCGCCGAAGGGCAGGGCCAGCGGCTGGGCTTCGGCGCGGCGGCCCAGCAGATAGGTGCCGTACCACACGCTGGTGGTGGTGATGCCGAACCACAGCAGATTGGGCAGGCGGCCGGCGGTGATGTCGCCGATGAAGGGGCCGAACAGCCAGATGCAGATCGCGCCGACCCAGGTGATCAGCGGGCCTTCCTCGGCGTGGGCCAGCAGCCCTACCTGGGGCAGCAGCCAGGTGATGCCGCCTTCGCGGATCGCCGTGATCATGGTCGCCAGCCCGACCGCATCGTCCGTTTTCCACGGGTCGCGCATGAACAGGCCGGCCACGATATAGGCCAGCAACACGCCCAGCAGGATCAGCCTGGGCAGTTTCGCGGTGGCCACGGACGTCAGCCGGGCCGGTGTGGAAAAGGATAGTGGGGACACGGGCGTTAATGTAACCGAGTGGTCGGGTTGCGCTAGCCCCCAGCGTGGGAATAGGCTGCCAGGGAGGAAAAAAAAGCAGCCCGAAGGCTGCCTTTTTGCTGTGGCTCCTGCGGGAGCGACAGGATCAGGAAGCGGACTTGACCGTGCCGGCCGTACGGGCGAAACGGGCGCGGAACTTCTCCACGCGGCCGGTTTCGACGATACGGGTCTGGGCGCCCGTGTAGAACGGGTGCGATTCGGAGGTCACGTCGCACTTGAAGAGCGGGTACGTCTTGCCGTCGAGATCGATGGTTTCGCGCGTTTGCACGGTCGAACGGGTGATGAACTTGTTGCCCGTTTGCAGATCGGCGAAGACGACTTCGCGGTATTCGGGGTGAATGCCTTCTTTCATGGTGCTTTCCTAGGGCTCCTGCGAGCCTTCCTCGGTTGTTAGGGTCGCCAGCCTAGTAGGATGCCAAGCTTCCGGCATCGGCTCTAGCCACGTATCCAAAAAGTAACCCTGAATTCTAGCATGGGAAATTTCCCTGGGCCAAGGGGAAATGGGCGGCCCGGCCCCGGCGGGCGCCTCCCGCGTAAAAGGGGGCCGGAGCGCCTCCGGCCGTCAGAGGTCCGTGCGCAGCTTCCAGATCTCCGGGAACAGCACCACTTCCAGCATGCGCCGCAGGTAAGCCACGCCGGACGTGCCGCCGGTGCCGCGCTTGAAGCCGATGACCCGTTCGACCGTGGTGACGTGGCGGAATCGCCACAGCCGGAACGCGTCTTCCAGGTCGGTCAGTTTTTCGCCCAGTTGATACAGGTCCCAGTAGCGGTCCGGTTGCCGGTAGACCGCCAGCCAGGCCGCCTCGACCCCTTCCGACGGCTGGTAGGGCTGCGTCCAGTCGCGCTGGAGATGGTCGGCCGGCACGTCCAGGCCCTGGCGCGCCAAGAGCCGCAGCGCTTCGTCGTACAGCGAGGGGGCCTCGTAGGCGCTCTGCACCTGGGCCAGCAGGTCCGCGCGGTGCCCGTGCGGCTTGAGCATGGCCGCGTTCTTGTTGCCCAGCAGGAATTCGATCTGGCGGTACTGGTAGCTCTGGAATCCGCTGGAGCGGGCCAGGTAGGGGCGCAGCGCCGAGTATTCGGGCGGCGTCATGGTCGCCAGCACGTCCCAGGCGTGGACCAGTTGTTCCATGATCTTGCTGACCCGGGCCAGCATCTTGAACGCGGGCTGCAGGCGGTCGGCCGCCACGTTGGCGATGGCGCCGCGCAGCTCGTGCAGCATCAGCTTCATCCAGAGCTCGCTGGTCTGGTGCTGGATGATGAAGAGCATCTCGTTGTGCTCGGGCGACAGCGGATGCTGCGCGCCCAGCAGGGCGTCCAGGTGCAGGTAATCGCCGTAGGTCATGTCGCGCGCGAAATCCAACTGCGCTTTTTCCTCGCGGACGATGTCTTCGGGGCGTTCGGTCTGGCTCATGCGCGGCCTCCCTGGCAGGGCGGGGCGGCGCGGCGGGCCGACGCGGGCTGCGCGCGCCAGCCTGGCGCGTGGAGGCGGGCGCAAGCGAGCGCCGCGCGCGGGGAGAGGTGGTGTCTCATGGTGGTGCTTCCTGAACGGAGCGGCGGGATTGCGTCCCGCCGCCCAAAGGCCGTCGGACCAGCCTCGGGCCTGTCTACAGGCCCTACAGTTCGCGCAGGACCGCGCGAACCGGGCTGGCATCAGCCTGGACCAGCGCCAACGGCAACGCGATCAACTCGTAATCGCCCTCCGGCACGGCATCGAGCACCAGGTTCTCCAGTACCCGCATGTCGCGCCGCAGGATCGTGTGGTGGCTGTCCAGGGTCTTGCTGGACGCGGGGTCGATGCTGGCGGTATCCAGCCCGATCAGCATGACGCCGCGCTCGGCCAGCCATTCGATGGTCTGGGGCGCGTAGGCGGAGAAATCGTCGGTCCACCAGTCCTGGGCCGCATGCTTGGCCGTGCGGACCAGCACGCGGGGCGGCAGGTTCAGGGCGGCATGGGCAAGATGGTCGACCGTGATGAGCGGGCCGCAGTCGATGGCGTGGATGACGCGGCAGGGCCCCAGGAACGGTTCCAGCGCGACGGCCCCGATGGCGGCGGCGCCATTCTGGTAGTGCAGGGGGGCATCGGCGTGCGCGCCGATGTGCGGCGACAGCGTGATTTCGCTGACATTGACCGGACAGCCGGGCGCAAGCGACCATTTCCATTGCTGGCGGTACGGCGTGTCGCCTGGAAAGACAGGCGAAGCCGCGGAGACGGGCGGGGAAATATCCCACAGGCGCTTCATGTCGGGCGGAAAAGGTCGCGTGATGCCGGAATTAGGTCAAGCCTAAAGCAATAACGGGCGGTAGTCTAACGAAATCCGGCGCGCGGCGCTGCTTTTACAGGCTGCCCCGTTCGGCCATGGAAACCACGGTGCCGCCGGCGACGATGAGGTGGTCCACGAGCTTGATGTCCACCAGCGCCAGCGCCTTTTTCAGGTGTTGGGTGAAGCCGTGGTCGGCGGCGCTGGGTTCGGCCACGCCCGAGGGGTGGTTGTGGGCGACGATGAGGGCGGCCGCATGGTGGCGCAGGGCCTCGCGCACGACCTCGCGGGGGTAGACCGACGCCTGCGACAGCGTGCCGCGCGCGAGTTCGCCGGTGGCGATCAGGCGCAACTGGTTGTCCAGGTAGAGGGCGATGCAGTGTTCCACCCTGCGGTGGCCCAGCGCCAGCTTGCAATATTGTTTCACCTGCAAGGGGTGGTCCAGGCTGCTGGCCCGGGGCAGTTCTTCCTCGATGGCCCGGCGGGCCAGTTCCAGCAGGGCCGCCAGCATGCAGGCCTTGGCGGCGCCCAGGCCGGGGGCCGCCATCAGTTCCTCGGGCGCGGCCCCCAGCAGGCCCCGCAAGCCGCCGAATTGCCTCAGCAGCCGGTTGCCCAGTTCCATGACGTGCAGGCCGGGAATGCCCGTGCGCAGGGCGATGGCGAGCAGCTCGGCGTCCTGGAGCGCGGCGGCTCCGTGGCGCAGCAGCCGCTCCCGGGGACGCTCGTGTTTTGGCGGCTGGACGGACAATTTCATAAGAGGCTCTAAAATCAAGGATTATTCAATTGCCTATACGGTGGCAGATCTTGAGCTCCGCCTCTAATGAAGTGAACGTTTTGGTCCGTCCGGATTCCTACCTGACGCTGCACTACCGGATTACGCTGGCCTCGGGCCCGGGCAAGGATTCGGTGTTCGCCGACACCTTCGACGGCCGGCCCGGCACGCTGCAGCTCGGCAGCGGCCAATGGGCGCCCGGCATGGAGGCGGCGCTGATCGGCCATGCCGAAGGCGAGCGCTTCAGCGTCACGGTGGCGCCGGCCGATGCCTACGGCGAGCGCAACCCGGAGCTCATCCAGCGCGTCACGCGCGCGATGCTCTCCGAGCATGCTGGCGCCGACGCCACGTTCGAGCCGGGCGATCTGGTGGAATTCACCGCGCCCAACGGCGGGCGGTATTCCGGCGTCCTGAAGGAAATCAACGAAGAATCGGCGCTGTTCGATTTCAACCACCCGCTCGCGGGCATCAGCCTGCGGGTCGACGTGGCGCTCCTGGGGGTCCTCTGATGAGCCAGGCCGTAACCGCTTCCGACGCCGAAGTCCTGCTGGCGCAGCCGCGCGGCTTCTGTGCCGGAGTGGACCGTGCCATCGATATCGTCGAGCGCGCGCTCGAATTGCACGGGGCGCCGATCTACGTGCGCCACGAGATCGTCCACAACCGCTACGTGGTGGAAGACCTGCGCGCGAAGGGGGCCGTTTTCATCGACGAACTGGACGACGCGCCCTCGGGCTCCATCGTGGTGTTTTCGGCACACGGGGTGTCCAAGGCGGTGCGGGCGGAAGCCGAAGCGCGCGGCCTGCAGGTCTTCGACGCCACGTGCCCGCTGGTCACGAAGGTGCACATCGAAGTGGCGCGCATGCGCGCGGCGGGCCGTGAAATCATCATGATCGGCCACAAGGGCCATCCCGAGGTCGAAGGCACGCTGGGTCAGGCCCAGGGCGGCATGTACCTGGTCGAGACGGTGGAAGACGTCGCCGGCCTGCGGGTGACGGACCCCGAGAACCTCGCCTACGTCACGCAGACGACCCTGTCCGTGGACGACGCGGCGGCGGTGTCCCGGGCCCTGAAGGCGCGCTTTCCCAGCATCGTCGAGCCCAAGAAAAGCGACATCTGCTACGCCACCCAGAACCGCCAGGACGCGGTCAAGGTGATGGCGCCGGACTGCGACCTGGTGCTGGTGGTCGGCAGCCCCAACAGCTCCAACTCGAACCGCCTGCGCGAGGTCGCCGAGCGCAAGGGCGTGCCCTCGCACCTGATCGACGGCGCGCAGTCCATCGACCCCGCCTGGCTGGTCGGCCGCAAGCGCATCGGCGTGACGGCGGGCGCCTCCGCGCCGGAGATCCTGGTGCAGCAGGTGATCGAACGCGTCAAGGAATTGGGCGCGGTGTCGGTACGCACCATGCCGGGCCTGGAAGAGAACGTGGCGTTCCCGTTGCCCAAGGGCCTGTCGCGCAAGTCGGCGCAGACGGAATCGCTGGAATAGGAAGGCGGGCGCCGCCGAGGGCGGCCTCGGATCAGGACAAAGGAGACTTCATGCAGTTGTACAGTTACTTTCGCAGTTCGGCCGCGTACCGCGTGCGCATCGCCCTGAATCTGAAGGGGCTGTCCTACGAATACCTGCCGGTGCATCTGCTGAAAGACGGCGGCCAGCAGTTGTCGGCCGGCTACCGCAAGATGAATCCGACGGGGCTGGTGCCGACGCTGGTCGACGGCGACGCCGTCATCGGGCAGTCGCTGGCCATCATCGAATACCTGGAAGAAACGCACCCGCAAGTTCCCTTGCTGCCGGCCGACGCGATCGGCCGCGCGCGCGTGCGGGACCTGGCGCTGGGCATCGCCTGCGACACGCATCCGCTGAACAACCTGCGCGTGCTGAAGTACCTGAAGCACACGCTGGGCATGGACGAGGACGCCAAGACCGCCTGGTACCAGCACTGGGTGCACCAGGGCCTGGAAGCCCTGGAAGCGCAACTGGCGCACTCCGGCGCCACCGGCCGCTTCTGCCACGGGGATGCGCCGACGATCGCCGACATCTGCCTGGTGCCCCAGGTCGCCAATGCGCAGCGTTTCGGCTGCGACCTGTCGGCCATGCCCAACGTGGTGCGCATCGACGCCGCCTGCCGCGAACTGCCGGCCTTCGACGCGGCCGCGCCGGGCAAGCAGCCCGACGCGGAATAGCGCCAGCCCCCGGGAAGGGGGCTGCCCGGCGTCAGCCGATCTGCACCGGCACGAAGATCTTGTCTTCGCCGCGCTGCACCAGCAGCGCGACCGTCTTGCCGGCCTTGGACAAGGCTTCCTTGACCTGCCCGATGTTGTGCACGGGTACCCCGTTCAAGGACAGCAGCACGTCGCCCGGCTCGATCCCGGCCTTGGCGGCCGGCCCGGCGGACCGTTCGATCAGCAGGCCCTCGGCGCCCGCCGCCTGCTGTTCCTGCGGGCTCAGCGGCCGCAGCGCCAGGCCCAGTTGGCCGCGCTGCACTTCCTGGTCTCCCGCCGACGCCTGCGCCTTGTCCGCCGGGATGCCGCCCAGCGTGGCGACCAGTTCCTTGTGCGCGCCGTTGCGCCAGATGTCCAGCTTGATCTTCTCGCCCGGCGAGGCCAGCGTGATGGTGGAGGCCAGGTCCCCCGAGGACACGATGGTCTTGCCGTCGATCTGCCGGACCACGTCGCCAGGTTGCAGGCCGGCCTTGGCGGCGGCGCTGCCCTTTTCGACGCTGGACACCAGCGCGCCCGAAGGCGAGTCCAGCTTGAACGAGTCGGCCAGGTCCTGGTTCACTTCCTGCACCGTTACGCCCAGCCTGGCGTGCTGCACCTTGCCGTGTTCGAGGATCTGGTCCTTGATCTTGTAGGCCACGTCGATCGGGATCGAGAACGACAGGCCCTGGAACCCGCCGGTGCGGCTGTAGATCTGCGAATTGATGCCCACGACTTCGCCGCGGTCGTTGAACAGCGGGCCGCCGGAATTGCCGGGGTTGACCGCCACGTCCGTCTGGATGAAGGGGACCGACGTATCGTCGGGCAGCGAACGGCCCTTGGCGCTGACGATGCCCGCGGTGGCCGTGTTTTCCAGGCCGTAGGGCGAGCCGATGGCCAGCACCCATTCGCCCACCTGGAGCTGGCCGACGTCGCCCACCTTCACCGTGGGCAGGTTCCTGGCGTCGATCTTGATGACGGCCACGTCGGTCTGCGGATCCGAGCCCAGCACCTTGGCCTTGAATTCGCGGCGGTCCGTCAGCTTCACCGTGACTTCCTTCGCGTCCTGCACCACGTGCGCGTTGGTCAGGATGATGCCGTCGCTGTTGACGATGAAGCCGGAGCCTTCGCCGCGCATGGGCACTTCGCGCGAAGGCATCTGCCCGCGCCCGCCCGGGAACTGGCCGAAGAATTGGGCGAACGGGTCGCCGTCGTCGGCGGACACCTTGCGGGTGCCGCTGACGCTGATGTTCACCACGGCCGGCCCGTAGTCGCGCGTGATCTGCGCGAAGTTGGGCAGGGTGGACTGACTGGCCGCCTGGAAGGGGGCGGAGACGGCCGGCGCGCCGGCCGCCATCGAAACGCCGCCGATGACGGCGGTTGCGCCGGCGCCGCCGATGGCGCCGGCGGCCAGCAGCGCCATCACCAGGCGCGAGGGTTTCATTTGGGAGGTCTTCATGTCGGCTCCTGCGTTCATGTTGAAGGACATGGCGCTATGTTCGGGCCTGACACTTAGGGGAATCTTAAGCGGGAAAAACCACCTTCACGCGCAGGCCCTGGCCGGACGGCGCGTCTTGCAGCTCGATCGTCGCGCCGTGCCGGGTGGCGATGGCGCGCGCGATCGCCAGCCCCAGGCCGCTGCCGGGCTGGGTATTGCCCTCGACGCGGTAGAAGCGGTCGAACACGCGTTCGCGTTCCTCCGGCGCGATGCCGGGGCCTTCGTCGTCGATCAGCAGCGTGGCCTGCCCGGGCGTCTGCTCCAGCCGCAGGCGGATTCGCTTGCCGGCGGGCGTGTACTTGACCGCGTTGTCCAGCAGGTTACGGGCCAGCAGCGCCAGCGCGTCCCGGTGGCCGTGCACCCAGGCCTGCGGCGCGCCGTCCAGGTCCACGGCGATCGATTTCGCGTTGGCCTGGGGCAGCGTCTCGGACAACGACTGCCGCAGCACGTCCGCCAGGTCCACGGGCTCGGCGGGCGCCTGGTCGGCCGCGCCTTCATGGCGCGCCATGGACAGCAGTTGCTCCACCAGGCGCGTGGCGCGGTCGATGCCGGCGGCCAGGCGCTGCTCGGCCAGCCGGCGCCCGTCCGCGTCGCCCGCGCGCTGCAGGGCCTGCAGTTGCAGGCGCAGCGCGGCAAGCGGGGACCGGAGTTCGTGCGCGGCATCGCCCACGAATTGCCTTTGCCGCGCGAAGGCGCCGCGCATGCGTTCCAGCAGCAGGTTCAGTTCCAGGACCAGCGGCCGGATTTCATCGGGCAGCCCCTGCACGCTGACGGGCGAGAGATCCTCGGGCTGCCGCGCCGCCACCTGCGCGCGCGCCCGTTTCACTGGCCGCAGCGACCAACTGACCACGCACCAGACGATCAGCATCAGCAGCGGGGCGGCGGCCGCGATCGGCGCGACGGTGCGCAGCGCCAGCGAGCGCGCCATGTTCTTGCGCACGTCCATGTCCTGGGCGACCTGGATCACCTGGAAGGGCGTGGCCAGGGAATACACGCGATAGGTGCTGCCTTCCATCCTGGCGTCGGAGAATCCCAGGACGATCTGGTCGGGCAGCGGGCGGCGCGAGCGCGAATTGAAAACCCGCACGCCGTCCGGCGTCCAGATCTGGATGATGAGGTCGTCGGCCACCGGCGAGCCCGCGCCGCGCGCATGGCGCGGCCCCGCGCTGAGCAGCCCGTCGCCGGTGCCCAGCGACAGCGCGGTGCGCTGCAGCAGCGAATCGAAAATGTCGTCGGCCTGCGCCAGCGTGCTGCGATAGGCGATCGCGCCCTGCACCAGCGCGCCGACCACGATGGCGGCCAACAGGAAGAAAAGCAGCCGGGCCCTCAGCGAATAGCTAAGCGGAATGCTCATGTTTTGGGGATGACATAGCCGACGCCTCTGACGTTCTGGATCAGGTTCGGACCCAGTTTCTTGCGCAGGCCATGAATATAAACCTCAACCGCGTTGCTGCTGACGCTGTCTTTCCAGCTATACAGTTTTTCTTCCAGTTGGGCCCGCGAGAAGATCATGCCCGGGCGCGCGATCAGCGGCTCCAGCACGGCCCATTCGCGGGCGGTCAGCGTCACGGGGGCGCCGTCCACCATGGCGGCATGGGACTGCGGGTCGATGGTGATGCCCTCGTGCTCGAACACGGGTTCGGCGCGGCCCGCGCTGCGCCGGATCAGCGCGCGCATGCGCGCCAGCAATTCGTCCACGTCGTAGGGCTTGACGATGTAGTCGTCGGCGCCGGCGTCCAGCCCGGCGATGCGGTCGCTGACCGCGTCGCGCGCGGTGGCGATCAGCACCGGCGTGCGGTCCTTGCGCCCGCGTAGGTCGCGCAGCAGCGCGAGCCCGTCGCGCCTGGGCAGGCCCAGGTCCAGGAGAACCAGGTCGTAGGCGTCGGTGCGCAGCGCGAGATCCGCGGCGTTGCCGTCCTTGACCCAATCGACGGCATAGTGCTCCGCGCGCAGGCAGTCCAGGACGCTTTCGCCGATCATGATGTCGTCTTCGACTAGGAGAATGCGCATGGCGGTGTCCGCAGGGATGGTCCGGCAAGTTGGACGCGCGGCGGCGGGCGGGAGTTCCCGCGGCGGGTGCGGGCAGGGGCGGAAATGAAAAAGCAGCCCGAGGGGCTGCTTTTGGAATTCTGGTGCCGGCAATAGGAGTCGAACCTACGACCTTCGCATTACGAATCGGGCCGTGCGTATCTTGCCATGATTTGGAATCAGACGCTCTGGGGCCGCTTACAACCAGAAAAATGCATGACTTAATGGCGTTTACCGGGTCCGCACGGTACGCCTGAACACAGCATCTTGTGGTCAGAAAGCGTGTTCGTGCCGTGGCCCACCAACAAGGAGCTGCTTCTATGTTCAGTCCCTAGTTAACGGCAAGCAGGTCCGCACGAAGCTCGGCGACCGCCCGGCGCTCGACGCCAAGCAGGCACGCCGACAGGCTCAAGGCGTGGGGCGAGGCCGTTCTGAAGCGGCCCCGTCCGGCGCGACCTGCACCTGTTCATGATCCTCACGGGGATGCGCCGTACGTCCACCTGCGAGTCGCCGCCGCCGAAGTTGCACAGGTCAACGTCCACGACCACTACGTTGGCGGGCAGGCGCACGCCCAGGTTCAGCCCCCCGACTTCGGGGGGGTAGGTGAGGCGAAGGAGCGCGGCCGCCTCCTGGGCGGTGGCGAGCGCGCCGTCGAGGAGGGCGTGCAGCTAGGCGAGCTGCTCGGTATCGGGGCCGACGCATCCCGGATGCGGCACGGGCCGCCTGGTGAGTTCGTGCGGCTATCCTAGACTTCGTCTGGTTCGAAGCCCGCCGCATCCGGCGGGGTCGGCTGCACTTGGCGACGGGCCGACAGGTCGGGAGTCGCCCCGTGCAGGAGCTTACCGTTCTCGATCACGTATTTGACGGGGATTTTCGGGTTATTGATGTCCTTATTCCCATCCGCGTGCCACTTTTCCTCCCACTTCTGGAAATAGAACTCGAGGTTCTCGGGCTCCAAGATGTACACGGCCTGGAGCGCGATATGGCGATAGATGGCGAAAACCCACGGAACCTGCCGATATTTAGCGATAATGACGGGGTTCATGTGGTGGTGGGTCGAGAAGCCCTTGGTCAGCTCGATGTTGACCGACTTCAGTTCGTACTCGCGCCCGTCGGCATCCACGGCATCATTACCCTCACGGCCGGGAATGATGCGGAGGCCGAGCAGGAGAAGGACCTGGAGCAGCTTGCCTCCGTTGTCCTGGAAGATGTCATCGATGCCATGCTTGGTTGCCAGTCGCTGGTATTCCTCGACAGAGGGCCATGCGGCTTGTAGGCGTTGGTAGTCTTCGTGCGGCTTGAGCGTCATTGGTTTGGTTTCTCCAGCAGTGAAGCGGGAGACACGTTCAGAGC
Organism: Achromobacter veterisilvae; assembly: GCF_900496975.1. GTDB lineage: Bacteria > Pseudomonadota > Gammaproteobacteria > Burkholderiales > Burkholderiaceae_B > Achromobacter > Achromobacter veterisilvae. The sequence continues at coordinate 7,499 of NZ_UFQC01000051.1, read as the reverse complement.
AATGGCAAGCCGGTCGATGTTGTCGATGGAGATGTTTCGTTCACCACGCTCCACCGACCCGACGTAGGTGCGATGAAGTCCCGCCGCATCGGCCAGGGCCTCCTGCGACAAACCAAGTTGCTCCCGCATCCTCCGTAGGTTCAAAGCGACATATCGCCTCGATGCGGAGGAATTCTGTTTTTTCTCCATACGCGGGATAATCAACACATGATGACGATGAATCTACAGACTATGAGTAGCACACAACATGATTGACGCTTTTTCTCCGGCCTACTTCACCCAAAAGGGGGGAACCTACGTCGGCGACTCTCGCGAGCTCCTGGCCGCGCTTCCCGACAACAGCGTCAACCTAGTGATGACGAGCCCCCCTTTCGCTCTGCAACGGCAGAAGGAGTACGGGAACCTCGATCAGCACGAATACATCGACTGGTTTCTTGAGTTCGCGAAGCTAGTGCACCAGAAGCTAAAGGATGACGGGAGCTTCGTCGTGGACTTCGGTGGGGCCTACATGAAGGGAGTGCCCGCCCGCAGCCTTTACAACTTCCGCGTGATGATCCGCATGGTGGACGAGTTGGAATTCTTCTTGGCGGAAGACTTCTACTGGTTCAATCCTTCCAAGCTGCCGAGCCCGATCGAGTGGGTGAATAAACGGAAGCTGCGGGCGAAGGACTCGGTCAATACGGTGTGGTGGTTCAGCAAAACCGAGTGGCCTAAGTCTGACATCACCAAGGTTCTCGCGCCGTACAGCGATCGCATGAAGAAGCTGATCGAGGACCCGGATAAGTTCTACACGCCGAAAGTCCGGCCTTCGGGGCATGACATAGGCAAAGGCTTTGCAAAGGACAACGGGGGAGCGATCCCGCCCAATCTCCTGCAAATCTCGAACTCAGAGTCCAACGGGCAATACCTATCGGGCTGCAAGGCCGTCGGCATCAAGGGGCATCCGGCACGCTTCCCCGCGAAGCTGCCCGAGTTCTTCATCCGCATGTTGACTGATCCCGACGACCTCGTCGTGGACATCTTCGGCGGCTCGAACACCACGGGCCAGGTGGCAGAGGTGGAAGGGCGCCGCTGGATGACGTTCGAAGCCCTGCCTGAGTACGTGGGGGCCTCCGCCTTCCGGTTCCTCGACAAGGGCATGACGCCGGAAGCGATGAAAGAGCTCTATGAGCGGATCGTTGCGGGAGAGTCCATACCTCTGGACGAATACCGCCAGCAGTCCGTCCTGACGCTGTGATACCGTTGATACAGTGAAAAGAGCCGCATGACAGCGGCTCTTTTCATTCCCCATATGCAAAGCAAAAAGGGCCACCCGTTTGGGTGGCCCTTCTCACTTTTTTGGTGCCGCTTGCCGGATTCGAACTGGCGACCTTTTCATTACGAATGAACTGCTCTACCAACTGAGCTAAAGCGGCGAAACCTAAAACTCTAAACCGTGTCCGTACTATCTTGCCATCGGACCGCTGGCGGCCCGAAAGCCTTGTCGTGCTTACCTCGGGGGCCTCGCATCATAGCAATCGCGTTGCGATTACGAATGCGCTGCTCTACCAACTGAGCTATGCCGGCAAGACCATTTGCTTCGTTCCTGGCGATGCCCGAAACGGGGAAGCAAAACATCTTCGTTTTCTTGCTTTTTTCTTTCTCGTTCCCTTGTTTTTGGGGCCCGATCTGGAAAGACCGAAATCATATCAGAGTTTTTTGCCGATGTGAAACCGGGCGGACGGAAAATGCAAAAAAAGTGCGAACTTGCACGAGCCAAAAATTTCGTTCATAATCTCGTTTCTTAGCAGTTCCCCGATAGCTCAGTCGGTAGAGCGACGGACTGTTAATCCGCAGGTCGCTGGTTCGAGCCCAGCTCGGGGAGCCAAAGAATTCAGGGCCATTCACGCAAGTGAATGGCCCTTTTGGTTTTCGCCGCTTCGTGGCCGGAGCCGGGGCAGGGCCCATCGGAGGGTTCGTATGAAAGACGATAAGCAGGATGGCGACAAGCGCATCGGCGTAACGGTGATTTCCGGGTTCCTGGGCAGCGGCAAGACTACGCTTCTGAATCGCCTGTTGCGCGATCCCGCCTATGCCGACGCGGTCGTGATCGTCAATGAGTACGGCGACGTGGGCGTCGACCATCATCTGGTCCGGCAGGCGCGGGACAACGTCGTGCTGGTCGAGGGCGGATGCCTGTGCTGCGCGGTCAGCGGCGCGGTGGTCGACGCCTTGCGCGACCTGTTCATGCTGGCGCTTGGCCGCCGGATCAAGCCGTTTCGCCGCGTGCTGATCGAAACCAGCGGGTTGGCGGATCCCGCGCCCATCCTGTTCACACTCAAGCACGACCGTTTCCTGTCCGAACGCTACGCGTACCGGGGAGCGATCGTGCTGGTGGACGCGCGCCATGGCGCGGAGCAACTGGCCGCGCAGCCCGAAGCGTCGCGGCAACTGGCCTTGGCGGACGCCGTGGTGTTCAGCAAATCGGACCTGGCCGACGCCGGGCAATTGCGCCGTGCCGAGCAGGCCGTCGTTGCCGTCAATCCCGGCGCGCAGCGCTGCGTGCAGCGGCTCGACGCGCCCCTGGCCGGCGTGCTGCGGGACGGGCCCGGCGCGCGCGCCCGGCGCGACGGCGCCGCGCTTTCGAATTGGCTGCGGCCCTTTTCCGCGACGCCGCCGGGCGGCCATGCGGAGGTGGCCAGCTTTTCGCTGGTCCTGGAAGCGCCCGTGGGCCGGGCGGCCTTTCTTGCTGGGATCTCGCGGATCCAGGAACGTTTCGGGTCGGGCCTGCTGCGGATGAAAGGGCTGGTGCGCTTCGAGGGTGAAGCCCTGCCGTGCGAGGTGCATGGTGTGCATGGCGAGCTCTATCCGATCCTCACCCTGGCCCAATGGCCCGACGACGATCGCTCGTCGCGGCTGGTCTGCATCCTGCGCGGGCTGGATGGTGGCGAGGTCCGGCACGCCGTTTGCGAGGCGCTGGACCAACCGCCCGCCTGACCGCCGCCGGGTGGCGCTTCTCGATTTCTGATGTCGGTGTTGCACGGAAATACGGTATAACCGATCGGTCTGGTGCAAGAATCGAGACAATCATGGATCGTCTGAAAGCCATGCAGGTGTTCGTCGAGGTCGCCGACAGGGGCAGCCTGTCGGCGGCGGCGGTGCATCTGGACATGTCGCGCGCCATGGTGTCGCGCTATCTGGCGGAAATGGAACAGTGGGTCGGCGTGCGCTTGCTGCACCGCACGACGCGCCGCCTCAGCCTGACTCCGGCCGGCGCCGAGACATTGCCGCGGTGCCGGCAGATGCTGGACATGGTGGGGGACCTGCGCAGCGCGGTCGCCACGCCCGAAGATACGCCGCGCGGCCTGTTGCGCATCACCACCAGCATGTCGTTCGGTTCCCGGCACCTGGCCAGCGCCATCACCGAGTACGTCAAGCGGCATCCGGGCACGTCGGTGGACCTGATGCTGGTCGATCGCGCCGTCAACCTGGTGGAAGAACGCGTCGACCTGGCCGTGCGCATCACCAATGACCTGGATCCCAACCTGATCGCGCGCAAGCTGGCGGTTTGCCGTTCGGTGGTCTGCGCCTCGCCGGAATACCTGGAGCGCGAAGGCGTGCCGGCGCGAATCGAGGACCTGTCCCTGCGCAATTGCCTGACCCATTCGTATTTCGGCAAGAGCTTGTGGCGTTTCGAGCGCGGCGGCGAACCCGTGGACGTGCCGGTAAGCGGCAACATCAGCGCGAACGAGGTGTCCGTCCTGGCGCGGGCTGCCCTGGAAGGCGCGGGCATAGCCATGCTGCCCACATACTATGCCGCCGAAGACGTGGCGGCCGGCCGCCTGCGGGCCATCCTGACCCACAGCAAGCCCCAGGAACTGGGCATTTACGGCATTTATGCCTCGCGCCGGCAGATGCCGCTGATCCTGCGTTCCATGCTGGATTTCCTGGTGGAGCGATTGGAATCCACGCCGTGGGATGAGCCCGCCGCGTAACTGCCCGCCCCCGGGCGGCGGGGCGGGCGCTTGAGGGCGGAGTAGTTGACGGTATAATTTGGCGACGGCTTGAACGGGCCTGGCGCGGTTGGCCAGGCTGGAAAACATCTAAGAATCGTAGTTCGGCTCGGGAATGAGCCGCGGCATCGCGGAACCGGTTTCCGGATGCACGAGGGGAGGCGCATCGGGCTTTTCGGATTGTGGCGGTTCGCCCGCCGCGCCGCAGCGCCCGTTGCCTGGCGATTCAGGTCCTTGATATCGATTGCCGCGAAAGGCGGCGCCGGGTTGCCGGCGTGCTTCGCAGGCTTGTTGGCAATTTGTGCCAGCTTTTCCGGAATTTGCTTAAGGTGTTCGCCGCGCACGGTCGCGGCGGGCATTCCGCCCAGGCTCGATCGCGCGGCCGTTTCGGCGCACGGCCGGGGCGGGTGGCGGTAAACACAGGAATCCATGAGAACTTCGCAAACCAACGCTGTCTGTTGCTGGCCCGCCATCGGGGCGGTGCGCCTGGCGGCGGCTGCGGGTTTGCGTGCGGGCGGTGCGCGGGTCTGTGCGTGGACCTGCGCGTGGGGTCGTGTACGGGTTTTTGTGCGTACACGGGCCGCGCAAATGAAAAAGGCCCGGCGAATTCGCCAGGCCTCGATCAATTTGGTTGCGGGGGCAGGATTTGAACCTACGACCTTCGGGTTATGAGCCCGACGAGCTGCCAGACTGCTCCACCCCGCGTCTGAGAAATGAATAGTAGCCTTATTTCCAACCCGGCGCAAGTTAGCCCTTTTGAATTTGAATGTCGATGAACGATAGCGAGGCAATAATCGTGCTGGAAACCGCGCTTCTGTGCGCGGCGCAGCCGATGCAACTGTCCGAAATGCGCAAGCTATTCGGGGACGATGAGCAATTCGACAATAGCGTGCTGCGCGCGCTGCTGGAGACGCTTCAGAACAACTGGGCCGATGGGGGCCTGGAGCTGGTGCAACTGGCGACGGGATGGCGCTTCCAGAGCCGTCCGCGCATGCAGCGCTACCTTGAAAGGCTCAACCCCGAGAAGCCGCCCAAGTATTCCCGCGCCGTGATGGAAACGCTTGCCATCGTGGCCTGGCGCCAGCCGGTGACCCGGGGCGACATCGAAGACATCCGCGGCGTGACCGTGTCGTCGCAGATCGTGAAGGCCCTGGAAGACCGGGGCTGGATCGAGGTCATCGGCCACCGCGACGCGCCCGGGCGTCCCGCCCTGTTCGGCACGACGCGCCAGTTCCTCGACGATCTGGGCCTGCGCGCGCTGGACGAACTGCCCGCGCTGGAGTCCGCGCAAGCGGCCGCGGCGCTTGCGGGCCTGGACCTGGGCGAAGTCCAGCAGGTGATGGGCGAGGCGCCGGTGGAAGAGGGCGCCGAGGCCGGCGGCGACGCCGCGCCCGAAGGCGAATCCGCGGCCGGCGGCGATGAAGAGGCCGGCGCGGACGCTGGCGGCGGGGGCGAGGCCCTTGCCGAAACCGCCGAAGGAGAGGCGTCGGCAGCCGCTATTCCGGTTGCGGAATTGTCTGTTTCGGAACACGATATACCCATAGACCCGGCCGATAGCGTAGAATTCGCTGCTTCGCGCACAGAAGAAGGCGCGGATCCCGCAGACGAATCCACCGTCCGGGAGCAAGCCGAAGGCTTGTCCGATACGCCAGCCATGCCCGGTTTTCCCGACGGCGAGGCTGGCAGCGACATTTCCGATATGGCCGCCGACGCCCCAGAGGCCGGTGCTGCAAAGGAAAGCGTCGAGAACGCAAAACACGCGGAACCGACCGACCCGATTGACGAGACCGATACCGCGGCGCCTGCCGCTGCCGGGCATGAGCCCGCTTCCGGTCTTGCCGATCCTGTTCGGCCTGGCCCGGATGCCGCCTCCCCGGAATCGGACGAGGCAGGCCCCGAGCGGCCCGAGGCCGACCGAGAGCCGGTGTCCCCAGATGATGACGAGCCTGCCCCCGGCAGGCCCCCCCAAGTTTGAAATTCGGAGCTGTCCCAGTGACAACGAATACAACAATGCAGGACGACGATCCCCGTTCGGATGATGCCGTTTCGAGCGGCCAGCCGGAATCTTCCGCGGCGCGCGAGCCCGCGGCCGAAGGCGAGGCCGGCGCGCGCGGGCGCGGCCGCAAGCTGAGAACGCCCTTCCGCCGCCGCCGCGGCGACGCTTCGGCCGAGCAGGCGCCCGCCGGTGATGCGCAGCCCGCCGCGGCCGAGGCCGCAGCCCCGGTCGAGTCCCCGGATTCCCGCGGTAGCGAGCAGGAGGCCGAGCAGGCCCTGGCGTACCTGGATACGGCGGACCGCATGGAGCAGCGGCTGGGCAAGTACCTGAACAGCGAAGCGGTCATGCCCAAGCTGCACAAGGTGCTGGCGGACGCGGGCATCGGATCGCGGCGCGAAATGGAAGAACTGATCGTCGCGGGCCGCGTGTCGGTCAACGGCGAACCGGCGCACATCGGCCAGCGCGTGGCGCCCAACGACCAGGTCCGCGTCAACGGCAAGCCCATCGTGCGGACGAACACCAAGAAGCCGCCGCGCGTCATCCTCTATCACAAGCCCGCCGGCGAGATCGTCAGCCACGACGACCCGGGCGGCCGCGCGAGCGTCTTCGCGCGCCTGCCCAAGCTGCGCACCGGCAAGTGGCTGTCGGTCGGCCGCCTGGACCTGAACACCGAAGGCCTGCTGATCTTCACGACCTCCGGCGACATGGCCAACCGCATCATGCATCCGCGCTACGGCACGGAACGCGAGTACGCCGTCCGGGTGCTGGGCGAGATGGACGAGGCGCAGCGCCAGTCCCTGGTCGATGGCATCGAGCTGGACGACGGCCTGGCCGCGTTCGGTTCCCTGGACTACCTGGGCGGCGACGGCAGCAACCGCTGGTACCGCGTCACCCTGCAGGAAGGCCGCAACCGTGAAGTCCGCCGCATGTTCGAGGCGGTCGGCGTCACGGTCAGCCGGTTGATCCGCACGCGCTTCGGCGACATCGTCCTGCCCCGCACGCTGCGCCGCGGCCGCTGGGACGAACTGGATCCTTCGCTGGTCACCGCGCTGATGGTCCAGCTTGGACTGTTGCGCGAAGACGACGATTCCGGCGGCAACCGCCGCCGCTCCAAGCAGCCCCAATCCCATGACAGCGCCTTGCCTCCGGGCTTCGGCACGATGGACCGCAATGGCATGAACGGCGCCCGCATCGGCCGCCGCGGCAAGCTGCAAGGCGGCCGCCAGGGCAGCGCGGGCCAGGCGGCGGCGTGTCCGTCCGATCCTTTCGGAACCGGCCTGATGATCGCGGGCGGTTATGCCAATGGCCATCCGCTCGCCGGAGAAGGCGGAAACCGCAAGAGCGGCGGCAAGCCCGCCGGCGGACGTCCGTCGGCCGCGGGCGGCAAGGCGGGCGGCCGGCCGGGCGGTAAATCCGGCGGCAAGGGGCAAGGGCAGGGGCAGGGGCGCGGTCCGCGCGCCGCGTCGGCCGGCGGCCCCTCGGGCAACGCCGCGTCCGGCAATGTCGCGGAG
>NZ_UFQC01000011.1 GCF_900496975.1 Achromobacter veterisilvae | reverse complement strand
GGCCCCAACGAAAGCGCACGCGGAACCCTTGCAGCGCATCCGCTTGCCCGCTACCCATAGCTCTTGCATTTGCAGTGTCAGCGTCAGTTCCGGTGAAACGACGGAACATATCGCGCAGATCCGGTACACGGAACGTATTGGCGTCGATGTTGACGAAGTAATGACCGCCCTTGTTTGCATCCCAGAACGTCTGGGTGACCACCAGACCATTCTCCTGGGCGTATCCCCACAGCCGTGCGTAGGCCGCTTTTGGCAGCACTCCACCTACCGCGTCAATCTCGCTCGCCAGGGGCGTCACGGTGTGGCCGTCAATAGGCCGACCACACAGCGGCGAACGGTAGCCGGTGAAGTAGGGCGATTCGGACCAGATCCAAACCTCGCCGCACTCGGCGACCAGCACCGGCCCTACGTCCTGCGTCGGCAGTTCCATAATGGACACCACCCGAGGGGCGCCCAGCAAAATGCGGACCTCTTCCGGCGACACCCGCGCAAATTTCCCGTCCTCGGTGCCCACCAAAAGCTGGTTCTCCCCGATGGAGGCCAGGCCGGTACCCCCGCGCGCCACCTCCAGAGTGCCCGCCGTGGCCTTGTCCATGTTCAAGTTCTGGAACGCATGGAGCAGGACGCCCAGGGTAGATGCATCCATTTCCTGGTCGGTGGCGTCGGCAACCGCCTTCACCTGCTGGAACAGCCACGCCAGCTTCTGATCGGTCAGTTGCTGCACCAGGTTAAATTGCTCGACCGTGGGTGGCAGCGAACCGATGAAGGCCCAGCCAGATCGGTACTGCGGCAAAGTGACGTCGCCGACAGTGCCGGCTTCGGCCCACAGGGCGTCGAACAGCTCAAAAAAGGTAGGAGCGGCCATGTATCAAATCCTTCGCGCCAGCACGCCGACGCCGAAACCATAGAAACCCTGCCCGCGGAAGCCAAAGGGCTTATCTGTCGAGCCGGAGATAAACTGCACGCCCACGCCGGCGAGCTTCGGGACCCACTTGTAGGGGTTGGTCATGAGGGGATCGTTCGGTCCGGGAATCCGGTCGATCCAGATCCGGATCTTGGCGTTCCCCGCGTCCTGGACCAGGACACGCGACACATCGAAAATGGGCTTCAATGCCGCCGAAATTTCTGGTGTGGTGCCGCGTCCGTTGTTGAGCGCGATCTTCCAATACAGGAGCTTTCGGTACTCGGGATCCAGGAGAGTGGTGGAGCCGCCAACAGCGCGCTCGTAGGCCCGGCGCAGCCGCGCCTCACCGAAGCCGCCCACATTCGGCTGTCCATCGAAGCCGAAGAACCGAACGTAGACCGTGTCGTCGATCGTGCGCGGCAGGCCCACGATCTCGCCGATGCCGTCAAGCTGCTTGCCCTCGGCCGAGTCCAGCCAGCGCTTTTCGTACATATCGCGCAGCGCGCCTTGCAGGCCGTCTGCCGGTTTGAGTAGCGCCGTGACTAGGGCCTGCAAGCGCGGCTTCGACTGGAACTGGCCCAGCCAGTGGCCCCACGCGACCGCGGCGTGGTTCTGTTGAAGGTCCATCAGGTCACCTTGATGCGTGAGCGATCGAACACCGCCACCTGAGCATCCAGAATCTCGACGTTCTCCTCCGCGAAGTCGTCGGGCCCCGGCACAAAGGCTGGGTCCGTCGAGGAGGCCAGAGCAAGCACCACCGATTTGATGCCGGCCGTCTTGTAGATCGCGCCGAACAGCCGCTGGCGGATGACGTCGTCGCCAATCGAGAAGCTGTCCCCGGCCGCGGCCAGATCGTCCGCGACGTCGTCGAGCCCCGTAGGCGGAAAAACTTGTTCGGATGACGGCAGTAGCGTCAACTCGGCCGACACCCACACGTAAACCCGCTGCGGGCGGTCGAAACGGATGGGCTGCTGCGCCCCCTCTTCGTCTAAGACGATCACCTCGACGGCGCCGTTGGTGTCAATTCCGCCCCCTTTCGTCCGAAAGATCACATCGGCCAGTTCCTCGTCCAGGCCGCCGTCGACGACGACGTGAATGGAGTGCGGCACGCGGCCCGCTGCGTCCGGCTCGTCCGCATCGTTTTCGAACACCTTGATAGCGCGCACACCAGGGGCTCGGTCCCGGACATTGGGCGCGATACTCGGTCGCGTGCCCGCGCCGAGCCGAAACAATCCGGACGGATAGCGGGCGCTCAGTTCCGCATCGTTCTCGGCCAGCCGGCCGGCGGTGCCCGCCTGCAGGTTATCGACCGCGTCCCAGCCGTCCACGGCCGTCACAATGGCGTTCAGGTCGCCCACCGCGGCGATCTCTTCGGAGGCATCCTCAGACAAGGCCAGCCCCGGCGAGCCCAGTCGCGCCAACGCCAAGTTCGCAGACCAGGAAAACGCGGCCGCTGTCCGACCGCCCGTATGCACTCGAACGGCCGCGCCATCGCTGGAAACATCGAGATTGCTGGAGGAAAGCGCCGCGACGAGACCAACAAGGATGGATGGCAGATTCGCCACGGCCGCGGAGGTGTAGGAATAGGCCTGCCCGTCGATGGTGACCGAGTACAACGCATTGGGCTGCACTGTCGGCTGCAGCGTCACGTCGGCCGCCGCGCCGGGCAATATCTGCACGTCGCCATCGAGTCGCCACAGGTTTTGGCTGACGCGGTGGCGAATCTGGGCACCTTCTTGGACCCTTGTGCCGCTCACTCCATACAGCACGACGTAGGCGCGGGATTGCTCATCCCCCCCGCGCTTGACGCCCGTGAACGACACAGCGCGATCAAGAGATACTCCCTTGGCGGATCCGGGGTACATGGCCAGGTAGACGCCTTCCGCCTGTTCCCACAAAGCCGCCTCGCGCTCCGCGAACGTGTCGATCAATAGCCCGGTGATGCTATCGGGCCGGGTTTCCACATTTTCAGCCACGCCCGCCGCAAGCAGCTTCGCGCGAAGGTCCGCAACAATCTCCTGGCGAATTTCGGGCAGGCGCATGCGCACGAACCCGTCCGGCGTTACACCGTAGGCCATAGGTAACCTCTTGAATTTTCTGTGTTTGAGACGCCTACAGCGTCACGATGTCGTCTACCAGCCCTTCCGTGGTATCGGCCACAAACGTCACCCGCAGCTCGCGCGCGGTGCGGTCAATTTCCAGGCCGAGCCGCCGGACGGCAGTCACGCTTGGGACGTCGACGATGCGTGCGCGCAGCACGGCCTCGATGGAGGCCCTGTCGGGGTTCTTGACCAGAATGCTCTCGAAGTAAGGCACCCCGAAGGAGGTATCGAGGAACCATTCGCCCAGGAATGCCTGCAGGGAGATCTTGATCTGCTGGCGAACGCGGTCTGCGCCGACGATCAGCCGCGTGGCGCCCATCAAGTCCAGGGCCAGGTCGCCATCGTCGGAAAGTGCAATATCTAGGCTCATCAGACGGGCTCCTCTGTGATGCCACCGGCATAGGGATGCTTGTGGTGAGCGCCCACGTCAGTGTCGTTGTGAGTCAGCGTGCCGTTGCGGAAGTTCACGTTGCCATCGATGCTGGTCTTGGCACCGCCATCGCCTCCCGAGCCGCTCAAACCCCGGGTGTAGGTCAGCAGCCCGTTCACGGTCAGCGGCCCATTGAATACGCCCTCCGCCATGTCGACGGTCCACGTATTGACGTGCATGATCAGGTTCCCTTCCGGCGTCAGCTTCAGCGTTCCGGGCCCGTACCGGATGCAGACGTTCTCCGTGTCGGCCGATACGGAGCCTGGCCGCACCACTGACGTCGCGAAGGCGTCGGAAAGATCGAACTGCCGCGGATCGTCCGGCGGACCATCACTGCCCGCCAACCAGTTTTCCAGGGCGCGGGCGGAAAAGGACAGCTTGATCGGATCACCCTTCTTGAGAGGTACCGAGATAAGCGCCTGCGCGCCGTTGATGTCGCCCGCGGGCCAGCAGACCGGCACGCGAACAATCTGGGGCGCCCGCAGCACTTCGCCGTTCGCCAGACGTTTCGCCAGCGCCGGCCGGGCAGTGACGAACTCGCCGTCGTACGCCACAACCACGCCTGGCAACGTCGTGTACACCTCGGCCAGCTCGCTGGCGATTAGCGCGCGAAGCACGGAGACCAGATTTTGATTCATGACTTTGCCTTCTTCTTTGGCGGCGCGTGCCTGTCGACCAGTTCGAGCCCGGTTTGCCAGTCGCCGCCGGCGCTATCGCCTGTGCTGCGCAGTGTTTCTATGCGTAGAAATGCGTCCACGGTCCGGCTTTCCAGCTTCACCGGATCGCCCGGATTCAGCGTGGGCAATAGCAGGGACGTGACGCGCCATCCATCGCGCTGCTGGCGAGCGCTGACGAGGTTTACGTTGTCGCCCGTGGTCTTGTCCTTTACCTTGGCCTTCTCCCGCGCCGCCTCGCGCGTCCGTTCCGGGTATCCCAGCAGGCCAGTGTCCGCCGCCAGCACCACGGCCTGCCGGCGCGTCGTGCCCTTGCGCGCCACAACCTGAAGCTGCTGGTTCTGGATCGACCATTCCAGGCCGGTCCCTTGCGTAACCTTGTGCAGCGCCGTACGCGCGGCTCCGTAGAATGAAAAACCCTGCTGCCAGCGCCGGTCCGGTACGTCGTCGGCCATGACCAGCGGCAGGCCCATCTGCCGCGCTATGTCGCGGATGATCGACGACGCCTGCGCGCCCGGGCCAAGCCCGATGGAGACCGCCGTGTCCCGCACCTCGGCGTAGCCATCCATCACGATAAGTTCGGTGACCACGTCGGGCTGCTCGAACTTTGTATAGGCGAAGACGACGCTGCCCGCAGCCATCAGCAGCGGGCCGTCCTCTTCCGCGTACCCGGCGTACAGCACACACATGAGCCCTGGCTCCTCGAGGGCGCGGCGCGTGGATTCAGCCAGGTTGTAAATACGGATGACATGCTCGTTCGGCTCCTCTGCGGCGTCCTTGGTGACATCGAACGTGATGCGCATGGGCTGGACGATCTCGATGCCCTTCTGTTTGGGCTTGCCCACCAGCAGCCGGTAGACTCGATCAAACCGCGCCATTTGCAACCTCCGAGGACTCGACATAGATCAGCGCCACCTGACCGGCCGGCAGCGCCTCGCGGCTGATGGTGTTCCGGCGGTCCGGCGCCAGCGCGACCAGTTCGCCAGGTGGCACGGCTAGATGCCGGTACCAGGTCAGCAGCGGCCTGTCTGGCACAACGGCAATGCCTGCGATGATGACTTCGCTGTAGGCATTCTCGATCGAGAGCGTCCACTGCTCGGCCTCGCTGTTCCAGGAAAGTTGCAGGAAGTAGGTAACGCCCTCGAGCTCCACCTCGGTCAAGCTGTCATTGGCGTCTATGACGGGAATTTTCTGCACTGGCCTACCCCCCGAATATCGTGCCGACCTTGCCTTTCAGCTCCGACTGCTCACGCGGAGTCGGCTCCGCGCCGTTGGCCTTGCCGGCGTTGGTCTTCGTGCCACCGGCCTTTCCCGAGGCCGAGCCGCTGGTCTTTTCGGGGGGAATGTCGGCCTGGCGCAGTGTGACCTTGCGAATCTTCCGAAGCTCGGCCGTGATGGAGATCTTGTCGCCGCCGTCGTTGGTGCGCCCGATTGAACACCGAGTCATGGCAAAGTCCGCATAGACGTCCAGCCCCGTGGTAATGGTGATGGGCAGGCGGTCCGCATGGATCTTGCGCAGCGCCGCCTTGGCGCTGATCAGCTTCTGGCGCCCAGTGCCCAGTGAATTGGGCGCGCCGGCCAGGTCCCTGCCCAATCCGCCCAGCAGAGTCGCTTCTGCAGCGGTCACCCAGCCATCCAATGCCAGGCGCTCGGAATCCTGCGCGATGTGATCCGTCACGGGCGGCCCATCCTCCACGGCGTAGCTGGTGGCTTCGCTTTCCAATTCCGTCGCTTCGCTGATGAGCGCATCAAGGGGGATGACGCCGATGCTGCTACCGCCCCCCCACCCAAAAACCAAAGAAACAAAGCTCATCGTCTACCCCTTCACGGTGCAACCTCAACCCCCATAGGGGCGCCAAGAACGCGCGACATCCGGTCAATGCTGCGGCGCTGAGTGCTTTCCAACCCGCGCCGAGTCGCACCGGCGACGGCGTTGGGGTCGGCCCCAGAAGCGTTGACCGTGACCTCGTTGTGGATGTCCACCTGCGCGGGACCAGCGACGCCCCCCGCGCGCACAGCCGCGCCGGCCGACACCGTGGGAACGCCGGCGCCGGACGCGAACGCTTGCCACTGGGGCTGAGCGCCCAGCGCCCCCCGCGGGCTCGTCATCAGCGCCCGTTGGTCGTCTGTCAGCATCTGCCCGGGCAACAGCTCCTTTAGCCACCTGGTCGCGGCCTCGACCTTGTCGGTAATCCAGGTCTGGATGGCGTTGCCTATCTCTTGAATCTTGGCGATCATCCGCCCGCCGAGGTCGTTGAAGAAGCCCAAAAGCCCGTCCAGCGCCTCTATGCCTTTCGCCTTGAACTCATCCCAGGTTTCACCGAAGAACTTGCTGATGCGATCCCAGTTCTGCCAGATCAGCAGCAGTCCGCCCAGCACCAAGCTGATGATGCGCCCGATCGGATGCGCGGCGAACGCCGCCCACAACAATGGCACGACGCGCGTGGCCAAGAACACGAGCAAACCTCGGATCGGCGACAGAATCCTCCAGAGGCCATAGGCCAATACGGTGACGGTTCCCCACTTGGAGATCCAGGGGCCCAAGGCCTGCCCCGCCCCGCCAAGAAGGTCCTTGATCTGGATGACGAAATTCTTGACCGCTTCGATCTCGCCTTTCCATTCCTCCACCGGGCCGATGAGGTCTCCAAAGACCGAATCGCCGCCCCGGAACCACACGCCAATGTCATCTACCAGCAGGTAAATGGAATACAGGATCGCCGCCATGCGCAACAGCGGCGCCAGTGACCGATTCCAGAGCGCCAGCATGCGCAGCGCGCCGGCCGGCCCGCGGCGCATGGCCATGGCACTGTCCAACTTCAGCGCGCCACGCGTGGCGCCCACCAGTGAACGGATCAATCCGCCGGATTGGAACGTCGCCAGACGCAGCCAGTCGCGCAGCTTCACAAGCCCCCACGCGCCGCCGGCCAGGGCCAGCAGCTTGATCACCGTACTGATGTTGTCGGCCAGCACCTCGATGGTGGCCGTCACGCCGCCGACTGCCGCGCGTCCGAGCTGCAGTTGCCCGAAAAACCGCTGGAAGGCGTTGTTCCATACCGTCAGCGCGTCGGCCACGGTGACCGGCATGGCCTCGGCCTCGACCCGCATTTTTGCCAGTTGGCCCTGCAGCGCCGGCAGGAACTGGTTGGTGGTGACCTTGCCCGCCTTGACTTGCTCGAGCAGCTTGTCGGTGGTGATGCCCAGGCCGTCAGCCAAGGCTACCTGCAGGCGCGGCGCCGCCCGCATAAGGGTGGCGTACTGTTCCATCCCCAGCTTGCCCTGCATGATGGCGGCAGTCAGGGCCGAAATGACAGACTCCTGGTCCTGGGCCTTGGTGCTAGACAGCGCCATCCCCAGCGACAGGCCCTCCGTCACGTCGACGGTGTCCTGCGTCGTCTTTCCCAGATCCGCCATCGTGCGACGCGTCCGCACGAAAAGCTCGGCGTTGTCGTCGTATGCCTTATACGTCAGGCGAGAGATCCGGGCGAGCTCCTTGTCCACCTCCCCGTATTCCTGCGCCGAGGCAGTCGCCTGGCGCATGCGTGCCGCCATCTGCCCCCAGGCGTCGATACCATTCGATATCCGCTTCAGCAACGAGAAGCCCAGGTAGGCGCCGACGATCTTGCGCAAGCCTTCGTACGCGCTGACCTGCTCCTTGACGGCTCGCGTGCCATTCCATTGGGCGCGGGTGAGCCGCTCCTGCGCTTGGCGCGCGTCCTGAATCCCGAGGCGAGCGCCCTCCCAGACGCCCGCACCGACCTCGCGCACCGCGCCGAAGCCTGCTCGCGCGCGCGCGGCCAGGCCGGACAGGCCCGATCCAGTAACCACCTGGCGCATCGCCCGCAAGCCCTGGCTGCCGGTCTTGCTCAGTTTCTCCTGCGTGGCCTGGTAAGCGTCCTGGTACCTTTTCAGGCCAGATTCGTCCACCTGGTACCGCAGGAGGGTGATGAGTTCGCGCGCGATTGTCATTGTGCTTTCCTACGTGCATGTGCCTGGGCGGCTTCCTGCGCGTCCATGAGCGCGTTCAGCTTCATGATGTCGAGCAGGTCGACCTCACCGCGGCGGACCGCGTCCACGCCGATGTGCCCGGCAAGCACGGGCCGCCAGATGACTAGCTCTCGCTCGAAGGCGGCTTCAAACTGGCCGACAGCGTCCCCAGCTTCGCGCGGGCCGGACCAAAGCGGCCGGCCCATTGCGCGAAAGGGCCCGAGAAGTTGTGCATCAGAATGTGGAACATCAGTTCAAGGATCTGGGAGAAGTCCTCGAACGCGAGGCCGCGACGGGGTTCGGTGAGCTTCTGGGGGTCCCGGCCGGACAGTTCGAAGCTGACCAGTTCGGGATCAATAAGCAGGTTGGCCCACTTCTTGAGCTCCCCGCCACCGAGCCGGACAGACAGATCGCGCAGCGCCTGCGCCATGGCCAGATCGTCGCGGGCTTGTTCGGGCCCACCTTCGCTGAACACAGCCGACAGCAGCCCGCCGGCGGCCGGCAGCACTTCCTTTTGCAGGTCCCCCAGCAGCTCCAACTGGCGGAAGGCGTCGAACTTGGAGATGTGGAAGGTGGTGGCGCCGATCGGCACCGAGATAGTGCGGCTCATCAGGCGTTACCTCCCACGACGTTGATGGACGGGCCGGTCTCGATCGTCCACTCCCGGCTTCCCACCTTCGCGGCATAGCCTGCGTCGGCCGTCTTGACGACCCAGGCGGAATCGGCAGCATGCAGCGACTTGCCGCGCAGGTCCGTGACCGCCACGGGCACGACGCCCTGGCCGTCCGTCGCCTTGTCGGCTTGGTGCAGAGCGGTCAGCAACGCATTGCTGGCGCTGGTCTGCAACAGCGTCACGACGATGCGCAGGCGCGAATCTCGCGACATCGAGCGCGCAACTTCGCCGTCCGCGCCGGAAACCGAGGAAATGCCCTCCCCGATTTCGGTGACGTTGACAAAGGTGTCTTCGGCAAAGCCACTCAGGTCGATCGCGCCCATGATGACCTTGACCTGGCCGGGATCGTAAGTATTTACGGACATAGTCGCCCCGTTAGATTTGTTGATAGGTGAGGTTGCCCTTGATCTCGGCAACGTGGATCGCGCCGGCCAGGCGCGCGCTGAACTTCAGGTCGCGCAGGATGCGGTTTGCCTTGTCGTTGGTCGAAACGTCCATCGACCGCGGGATCGAGAGCACGAAGCCCGGGATCTTGTTGCCGGCGCCGTCGATCTCATCAGGCGCGATGAGCCCGCGCGACTGGCCCAGCAGCAGCGCCTTGCGCAGGCCGTTGGCCAGGATCTGGATACCGCCATCCGTGAACGGCACCTTCCCGTTGGCGTTGATAAGCTGGGTCGCGACTTCGATCTTGACCTGCTCCGCCAGCCAGTCGCGCCCGCGGATGACGTCAATCCATTCGCCCGCCGCCACCTTGCCCTTCTGCGTGATGGCGAAGTTGCGCATCTGCTCGAACGTGTTGGCGTTCTTGGCGTGGGCGGCCAAGGCCTTGCCTTCGGCCAGGTTGTCGTAGGTGACGCCCGCCAAGCGCACGTTCGCCCAGGTCTCGCCCCCCGGGTAGAAGGTGAAGCGGTTCGCCATCACCGCGGCCTCCAGCGCTTCGCTGGCCGCCTTGCCGTGGTACCAGACGTGCGTGCGGAAGTACTGCTTCTGCTGGCACTTCGACGCCAAGTCGGTGTCGATGGCCGCGTCGATGATGCCCGCCTGGCTGCTGGAGACGCCGAAGAGGCAACCGTTGGACTCGACCCATTCCGCAGCGTCCAGGATGTCCGCTTCGTCACGGCTGGCCAGGGCCACCCCGTACCAGTCGGCATTCTCTTGACGGCACGCCGTGAGCGCCGCCGTAGGCGTCTCGGCGCTGGTCGGAATGGCGACCGAGAGGTTGCCTTTCACGCTGACCGCCACGGCCGTGCCCTCGTCGTCCGCCGTAATGGAGATCTCGGCCCCCACCGCCGTCGCGGTGACCGGCGCGGCCGATGCCGTGATGGCCGCGATCAGGCCGGCGGCGATCGTCGTCGGGGTGCTGTCGGCCAGACCCGTGAAGGTCGCATCGGCGGACTGGACGCTGCCGTCGGCCGCGCGCCATTGCATGGTGATCTTGTAGACCGTCACGCTCGCGCGGGTCACCGTGACGCGGGAGGTTTCCACCTGGCGCCGGCCCACGAAAACGCGCTGCACGGTCGGGATCTGCTTGAACGCGTCCCGGACAGCGATATAGAGCGGGTCGTTCTGGTTGATGCCCAGGCCCAACAGCTCGGCGGCCTCGGTAACCACCAGGACCCGATTGACGGCCAGGACGTGAGCACCCAGCACCAGGACATCGGAAAAGTTCTGCTCCTTGATGGCAGTGGTGTTCAGAGAGATCGCCACGTTGACGATCCGGTCGAGATTTGCCATTTGCGGCTCCAAAGAAAAAGCCGCCTGAAGGCGGCCGGATGGCGAAATGCAGATGCGCTACGGCGAGGCCTCATCTGGAATGG
This sequence comes from Achromobacter veterisilvae, assembly GCF_900496975.1. GTDB lineage: Bacteria > Pseudomonadota > Gammaproteobacteria > Burkholderiales > Burkholderiaceae_B > Achromobacter > Achromobacter veterisilvae. Next base: position 194,403 of record NZ_UFQC01000011.1, on the reverse strand, counting down.
AAAAAGGGGCTTCCGGAAATTCGGTCGTGCCGCCGGTCACCGCGAAGGTGCCCTCCACGGCCTCGATCATGCCGACTGGCGCGGCGAAGCTGCGCGCGTACCGGATGCCGAGCTCCAGGACGCCGCGCTTTTCGAAGCGCGTCGCATCCCTCAGCACCGGGATGTTCTGCAGGCGGCCGACCTCGAAGAGGGCCAGGCCCAGGGCCTCGGCACGTTCCTGGTACAGCGCGTGCCGCAACCGCAGCCCCAATTCGTCCAGCCTGTCATAGGCGGCGGACCCGAAGGCCTGCAGCTCCACAGTGGCGTCATCGTGCTGCCGTACGCTCTGAATGCCATCGTTGCCCATGCGCACAGCCTCGGCGTTGCTTGCCTGGGCCCAACGGACTGCCAGAGTCACGTAGGGGGCACCCGGGCGCGGCCCGTCTTCATCAGCGAATATGACCGGCACGCCGCCCGCGGCCGCTTCGATCAATTCGAAGATCGCGTCCTGTGGATCCATGCCCATACCTCGAAAATTACGTGCCGATGGGTCTACCGCCGCGCGTACGCGCCGACTCGGCACTACCCTCCCCGGTTGTCTGGAATGCCCAGCCGGGTCTGGTGAGTCCTTCCGGACGTTTAGCCCCGTCCGGCCCCGATCCAGACTGCCGGGGAACTCCTGGGCTTGTTACTGTTCTGCGGCCGCCAGAAGGACGGCCAGGTAGCGAAAATGCGGGATGACGCCCGACTGCCAAGGCGCCACGCCGACCAGGAGGTACTCGCCAGCCAGTGGACCGGCCCCCCATACCAGGCGATCGCCGTTGCGCCAGTCCTGCCCGGCGACGTTCAGTTGCGCGCTGGTGTAGATGCGCACCGCCGAATGAACGCGCCGCCCTTCCGGGTGCGCCTGCAGGAGGTCGTAATCGCCCGTTTTGGCGGGCTGGACCGATGCTTGAATGGTCAGGTCCGACCCCGGCGCGCCTTCTTCCCACCGACCGCGGACATACTGGCCCACCGCGCGCGTGCGGATGACATGCGGTTTGCGAAAGCTCATGGCCTACACCTTTTCGTAGCGAATGGCGCCCACCATCAGGCCTTGATCAATCAGGGGCACATCGCTTCCCTTCTTCTGCACCGTCGACGGCGCGTTCGGCTTGGCCCACTTCTTGGACTGCTGCACATGCGCCCTCTGGTGCTTCTCGGCGAAGGCGCCCAGTTGATCCAGGGCCGCATCGACGCCCAACTGCCCGTCCTGCACGGCGCCGGCCACGCGCTCCATGGCCTGGCCAAGGGCCTTGCCGTTTTTCTCGGCAAAGTCCCGCATGAACGGCCGCGCGGGGATGGTCTCTGTCCCATATTCATTGAAGATGGCGATATCAAGCAGATCGGCGCCCGTCTCCGGATCCTTGCCGGCGTCTGCCTGGATTCCGAACTTCACGCCACGACCGTTGATCGCGCGCGTGAGCCGGACGAACTGGTCGAATCCCTTATCAGTCGATTTTGTGGACATAGGGCCTGCTCCTGACCGTAGCGGCGCCGACACGGCACAGCCGCGCCAGCCGCTCGTACTGCCCATAGAAGCCGGCCGGATCGTCCGCGCCTTCCACCTTGCCGTATGTGTGCTGCAGGTCGCCTTCCTTTTCGCTGACGACACCAGGCCTGGCCAGCACGCCGTCATTCTCCGCGGCTCGCTGCTGTTTGATCCCATACAACAACCAGGCCGCGTACCAGAGCTGCGCCTCGTCCTGCTTCTTTTCGGGAAGGCAGGCCGGGCGGTAGTCTGCGGCGAAGGCCAGAGCCCGCTCCTTCTCGTCGCGCGGCATGCCGGCCACCGCCGGCGCCAGGAAATCCAGATCATCGACGGTGGCGGCCATGCTTACGCTCCTTGCGAACCGGCACCAGCCGACGTGTCCCCGTCGCCCTCGCCCGAAGCTGTGGCCTTCAGAGCTTCATACAGACCCTGCAGCTCCGGCTTGGAAGCCGACGGCGAGTACTGAGCTCCCTGCTCATCGAGCCAGGCTTTCAGCTCCTTGATAGTGGACGGCTCTTTGGCACCCGGCGCCCCCGTTTGGCCGGCCTCGGCGCCCTTCTTCGGCGCCTCGCCCCCCGCCGGCGGTTCGCTCTCGGCCAGCAGCCCGCGGTCGATCAGATCCTGCACGCCACGGATCTCCGGGTCGACCCAGGCCGCTTTCGTCGGCGCGATGACCGTGTGGCCGCCGATGTTGATGACTGCCTTGGTGGTATTGACGCAGTACTTCATCAGATTTCCCCCTTCGCCATCGACAGCGGGTAGTACACGACCACCCCACCGGCACGCGCCAGGCAGGGCACCACCAGCTCCAGGCCACGCGCCTGTGCGGCCAGTTGGTTGAACGGCATGGGCAGCTCCATGGCGAGGTTTTCCTCGCTGTACTCGTAGGCCAGGATCAGATCCTTGCCGCCGGTGCCGGCGCCCTTGAATTCGGACGCGCCCATGATCTGCAGGCCGGGGTGCTTGTCCTGGAAGAACTGCCCCACCGTCTTGCCGTTCGTATCGGGAACACGCAGCGAAAAAATCCGGCTGCGGTGTTCGGTCGGCATGACAATGCGCGTCGGCGTGTGCACGTCCTTCGACTGGTTGGGCACCGCGTCGTAGATCATGTCCAGGTCAGCCAGGATCTGATCGGCGGTCGTGGTCGGATTCAGCCAGTCGCCGTGCAGGCCCACCACCAGCGGCACGTTCGGGTGGTTCGTCAGGCCGAAGAGGCCGAACTTGGTGTCGCCAATGAGCGCCATCTGGTTCAGCTTGATCTCGACCGCCTTGCGAGCCGCCATCGACTTGCGCGTGGGCAGGTCGGTACGGTTGGCCGCGGCCGCGCGCAGTTCCATGACGCTGTAGCCGTACGAGTCGCCGATGTTCTTGACCTGGGCGACCTTCTCTTCGCCCTTGACGTCGGCGCGGGGCAGATCGTCGGCATAGTTCGCCACGATCTTCGCCATGCCCACCTCGTCGTACATGAAGTACGTGAAGGTTTCGGCCCACTCCGGCACCTCGGTGGAGATCGGCACAAGCTGCAGGCCAATCATGGGCGCCAGCTTCTTGTCATAGGTGCGGGTCTTGACGTAGTCCAACTGGCGGGCGGTGAAGAGGCCTTCGTCCTCGCGCATGCCGGCCAGCGCCACGACGATGGTTTTGACGGCCGGCAGGTCGGCCTCGTCGTAATGCTCGTGCTTTTCCATGGTGTTCCCAATGAAAAAGGCCCCTTTCGGGGCCTTGGGTTGTTCTTGAGGGGGTGCCGGGCGTCAGGGAGCTTCGGGAGCCTCGGGAGCTACCGCGAACGGCGCGTGAAGCTCGACCAGGACGATCTTGCCGCCGGCAACGTCCACCGCCGCAGAGCGGAAAACCGCATTCGGCACGGCGGTGGCGCCGGCATCAGAAACCGTGCCGTCGGCGGCGCACTTCACCGGACCGTCCTTGGTGACAGCGCCACCGCTGGTGACCCTCGCCCAGCCGCGGCGAACGCGCAGCACGCTGACGGCGTCGAATTCGCGGTAGCCGCCCTCGCGGGGGATGGTGTGCGTGTGCAGGGCCAGGCCGCGAATGCGGGAGCCAGGCCCGGCGACGATACGGTCGTTCGTGGTGTCGCCCACGATCACGCCCGGCGCGATGTTGCCGGCGGCCGCGCAGGTTTCGACGTCGTCGTAACCCAGGTCCGCCTTCATGCCGGCGTAGGCAGCGTCCATGCGGTCGTCATAGATGGGGGGCATTATTCGCCTCCTTTCGTCAGGTTCGAGAGATAGGCTTGGCGGGCCGAGCGCGCCGACACCGGCGGCTCAGCGCCGTCGGCGCGTTCCTTGCCGGCGGTCCCCGGCTTCTGGCTACCGCCCATCTCGCGACGCTGCGCCGCGAGAGCGTCCTGGCGGGCCTGGGCATCGCTGACGGCCAGGTCGAACGCCGCCTCGACGTAACCGTCGGATTTGCCCGTCAGGTCGAAGGAATCGCCGCGGATGGCCTTGATGATGCCCTCGCGCAGCGCGCGATCGGCAGTGTCGGCCTTGAAATCCACCTTGTGCTGGGTGGCGGCGGCTTCCAGCTTCACGCGCGCCAGGGCGGCGCCCTGGGCGTCCTCGCGGGCCTTGGCGATCCCGGCCTCGGCATTGTCCGCGCGCGCCTTCTCGGTGTCGGCCCGAGCCGCTTCGGTGTCCGCCTTGGTCGTGGCGGTCTTCACCTCGGCGCGCAGGCGCTCCAGCTCGTTCGCCACTTCCGGAGCCGCGTCATACGACAGGCCGGAATCGAGGCGGATTTTGACCATGCTCATGTCATCTTCCTCTTCGGTTTTCGTTACGGCGTCTGCCGCGTCAAGGTTGAGCCGCGCGTTGCCGGCGCGGCCGCGTTTCACCACCGCCAGGTGGTTGTATCGGATGTTTCGCTGGACGGCGTCGTAGCGCTCGCCCTGCGGCGATACCCCCGGAGTCTCGTCCAGCTCCAGTTCGTAGCCCAGCGACAATTCCTTGTTGCCCGCATCTACTGGCCCGGTGTCGAAGATGTGAATATCCCCGACCATGTTCTCGCCATCTTGGCGCCCGCCGGACAAAGCCGTGCCAACCATGTGCTGGCGCACGTTCTTGGCCGTCACCTTCCCGGGGTGGCCGTCGGTGATGGGCTTGCCGCGCAGGCTTGCCATGGAGTCGGCGTTGAATACCTCTTCAGGGGGCCGGAACTCGCGTCGGATGTTTCCCCCGCCGTCTCGGTACTCGAAAACGCCGGTCCGGGTCAGCACCGGCGTGTCGACAAGGTAGCCCTCATCCGTCCGGGTGGCCTTCAATGGCGCCCGGTCATATCGCATAACCATGATCCCTCTCCCTAGATGGTGCAGCCCGGATGTAGGGTGCGCTTCGCTTTCAGGTAGGCCTGGTGGGCTGATTGAGGATCGCCAAATGTGCCAAGGTGGCGGCTTTTCCCGTCCACCATGATCTGTGCGCGGTAGGTTCCCCGACGTTTATCGAGTGATACGCCAAGCAGCCCAATCATGTTGTCCCGCCGCGGCCCTCGCAGATTTTGCGCATTGAGCGCTTGAGACCCGACACGCAGGTTTGACCAGCGGTTGTCGCTGCGCGAGCCGTTTACGTGGTCAATGTTGCCCGCCGGCCAATCGCCGGCCATGTACAGCCAAGCTAGGCGATGCGCCTTGCAGTTCTTTCCCTCGAAGAAGATCTGAAGATAGCCGTACTTATCCGGGCTGCCCGCTGGACACCCGGCTTTCGCAAGAGGTCGATCTGTTCGATTCGTGAAAATTCCCGTGTTGGGATCGTAGGAAAGTACCGTTCGGAGCCTTTCGGCAAGCGATAAATTTGTCATGGTCAATGAATAATCAAGGCGTCCAGGTCATCAAGCGCCGGCAGGACCGCCTCGGCCCAGCACCGGCAGCGGATCGGCTTGCCAGGGTGGCCGTCAGGCGGCGGCTTGTCCCATTCGAACTCCTGCCCTTCCCGCTCGACGTGCTCATCGCGCTCGCGCTCGTCCATGACGCCGCGCCACCGGTACTTCTTGACGCCGATGTTGGTCTGCCGATATTCGGTCAGGTCCCCGTTCAGCTTGCCGATCTGGTCGCGGGCGATCAGCTCGACCCGGCTGCGCGGCAGGTCGTACGTTTCGCGGATCTGGCGGGTCAGGTCGCGTAGCGAAGTGCCCCTGCGCACCGCGGCGACGACGCGCCCGTGCAGGGTATCCAGATACTGCTCCGGGATGGACTTGATCAGGCCGATGTTCTCGGCCTCCCAGGGGCGCAGGATCCCGGCCAGCCGGGGCTCGGCCTTGAACACGTCGACGCCGTATGCCCGGCGCAGGAGCCGGTGGTACTGCTCCTTGTTGTACTTCTCCACCCGCTGGGCAATCATCGCGGCCAGGCCCTGGGCCTTGCCGTCATCCACCATGGCCGCGCCCAGGGCCTCCATGAACGCCCGGCGCAGCGATTCGAACCAGCTCTCGGGGCCCTCCGGGGTGTTCCGGAGGTCGTCCTGGCGCAACACGCGGGGCAGCTCGGGCAGCACATACCGCTCGACCGCCAGAATGGCGGCTTCCGCCTGCGTGCGCAGCGCGCGCAGGTAATCCTGCTCGTCACCCAGCGGATAGCGCCATTGCTTAGGTGGCCGCGGCGTACGACTTCGCCGACTGGCCGTCGGCGTCGGGGATGAGGCCATAGAGCCCTTCCTGTTTCATGTACCGGAACGCCTGGTCCTGGCTCAGTCCGTTGTCCACGGCGCCGCTGAGCGCGTCCATTTCCCGGGCCTGCGCTTCGGCCAGGGTTTTGCGGACTTCTGCCCCTTCCTTCGCAGTGGCCGGCTTGAGCGCAGGCCAGGTGATGGACCAGGCCTCGCCCTGCCCATCACCAGCGGTGGCCAGGCCGCGCTGCGCGCGGATCAGCGACACCAGACGCTCCAGGGCGGGGTTGATCTTCACTTCGCGGCCCATGGCGACGGTGTTGTAAAAGCCTTCGAGATCACCGTCGCCCGTGGCGTTCAAGCCGGAAGCGGACCGGCCGAAAATCTGAGGCACGGGGATCCCGGTTTCCGCCGCGACAGCAATCTGGAACTCGGCAAGGGTGTCCTTGACGCCCCCCATGTCGGAACTGAGGATCTGATAATCGTCCTCAGAATCCACCGCCACGCCGTTGAGCGCGTTGCGGACCGCGTCGACCATCTCCACCCGTTTCCGGACAACATGCTCCAGTTGGGTCTCGATCGCTTCGGCCAGGCCCTTCATCTTGTGAACGGCCTGCTGCTTCTTCTCCAGCAAGCGCAACGCCCAGTGCAGGCCCTCGCCATAGCGCCGGATGGCGCGGAAAGCCCTGGTCACCGCCGGCCGCCCCGCCCACGGAATGCCCTTGCGGTTGAGCTTGGCCGGCAGCGGGTCCCCGGGGACCTCGATCAGCCGGCTTTCATGCACGAAGAACTCGGCCGCAACCGCGCCGGGCGTCTGCGTCCGCACGCGGTAGACCTCTGGCATGCCGAAATTGGCCTCGTTCGGATCCGAATAGCGTTTTTCCGTGGCAGATACGTCGTCCAGCGTGAATACCTTCAGCTCTTCCAGTCGGTCCAGGCTCTCCAGGTTCAGTGGGTCGCGCAGCGCGCGCCCGTCCTTTGCGATGACGACGATCGCGCCGCCGCCTGTCAGGCGCGCCCAGCGCCAGGCATCAGCCAGCGCCGGCAGCACCTTGAGCCGGTCCAGCTCGGCGCCCACGCGATCGTCGCCCGTGATCTCCACGCCTCGCGACACCGCGACGTCCGGGATCACGTCCACCACGCGCGCCGGCAGTCCCCCCTCCGCATACATTGCCAGGTCGTCCAGGGCGCCGAAGCCAGCCGCGGCCAAGTCGTGCATCGCAGGTCCCAGCACCGCGCTGAGATAGCCATCTTGGTTCATCATGTGCTTGCCAGCGCCTGAAAGCGCCCTAGGTTGCTGCCCGCCGTGGCGAGCATGTCGTTGATGGCGTCGACCATCGGATCGACCTGGTCGTCGTGGGCGTGCGTGTCATCCGCCGTGATGGCCTCGCACTCGACCACGAAATCGGCCACCCAGGGAGCCTCTTCTGGAATGCAGACCAGGCCGGCCTCGAGGTAGCTCTGCACGTCCATGAGCCGAGTGAACCTGTCCCGGTCACGTTCCACGCCCTTGACAGGGATCTTGCCGTCGGCGCCAATCTCCTGGATCAGGCCGGTACCACTGGATTTGTCCTCGATGAGGAGCTGCCTCAACGGCGCGGACAGCTTCGGATTGAACGGTTTGTTCTTGGCCCAGAAGTCCACGGCGCGCCGCTTGAGCTCGGGCGCCTGCCATTTCCCGCGCAGCAGGTCTAGCAGGTAGATCTTGCCGTCGTCGCCCAGGCCCCAGCATTCGAAAACGCTGTAGTCGTTGCGCTCGGCGGTCTTCTGCGCGGTGTCCGCGAATACCTTGCGCGAGACGATCCGCGGCGGAACGACGTAGCGCCCGAACCAGGCGCCCTGGATCAGATCGCCGCCCAGCGGCGCCGGACGCTGCTGGTACTGCGCCGAGAAAACGTAGCGACTGATGCGCCCGCCTTCCTTGTCCGTGCCCGCGCCCGCCTCCATGGCGAGCAGCTCCGCCAGCGGCTCCTTGTAGGGCCAATAGCTGAACCGCCCCTTCTCGTCGCGGACGCTGCTGTCGACCTTCGCCTGCAGCTCCGCCGGCAAGCCGGCCACGTACGCGTCGTCGATCAGCGCCGGGATGACGACCTGTTCCCAGTCCGGGCCGAGGTTGCCGGCCTCGATGAAGCCGGTGACATCCTCCTGCGCCAGGCGCTGCATGATCACGATGATCGGCGTGTCGGGGTTGGCCCGACGGCTTTTCACCGTGGCGATCAGGTCGCGGTTTGCCTTGGCGCGGCGCGGCTTGCTGTAGGCGTCGCCGACCTTGAGCGGGTCGTCGATGATGATGGCGCCCTGCCACCCTTCCGCCATGTGGCCCGCGCGAAAGCCCGTGATCTGGCCGCCGAGGGACACCGCGTAGACGCCCCCGGCCTTCCGGCCGTTGACCTCGATGTTCCAGCGCTTCTTGCTCTTCGCGTCCGCAGCGACCTTCAGCGGCCACAGTTCCTGGAACTCTTCGGACTGGACCAGCTCCTTCGCCGTCTGCGAATTCAGCAGCGCCAGGTCGTCCGAATAGCTGATGTGCAGGAACCGGGCGCGCGGGTTCAGCGCCAGGCCGCGGGCCATCAAGTTGATGGCCACCAGCTCGGTCTTCGACGACCCCGGGGGCACGTTGATGACCAGGTTCTTTATGCGGCCGTCGATGACGGCCTGCACCTTCTCGGCGATCAGTTCGTGGTGCCAGTTGACCCGGAACTTGATGGCCTGGCGATGCTTGAAAAAGTACCGGCTGAAGAACAGGTGATCCTGCTCGCACATGGCCTTGGCCGTGGCGCGCAGGACGGCGGGGTCAATAGTCGCGGTTGAGCTCGGCGACGGCGGCGGCGATTTCTTTCCCATCGACCACCACCGTTTTCTGTTCTATCGGCCCGCCATCGAGGCCCGTGTGCTCCCGTCTGTTCGTAAAGGCGCCGCCGACCTCCTTGGCTGCCTGCTCAAGGACTGCCGCGGCGCCGACGACGTTTCCCCGGTTGAAATGCCGTTCGTAGATCTTGCCCAGAGCCCGAAGGCGGAATGCCTGGTCAGCGATCGGGATCTCGGCCACTTCCTCCCGAAAGCGCTTGCGCGTGGCTTCGAACAGCTCCCGCCACTTCTTGGCCAGACCCTTCCCGGCCACCTTGGTAGGGTCGTACTGCGCCACCTGCATCCGGGGCACGTCCAGGCCGAATTCTTCCTTGATGGCTTCCGCGACCTGGCTGGGGGTGTCCCAGCAGGCCAGGGCCTGGACGATGAAGCGCTTGTGGGCCTCTGTGAGCTTTGCCATGTTGCAGATCCTGCCCGGCGCTATGCCACCTTCAGGCAGCACCCGCAGGCCCGGGCGATATTCAGCCGCGGTACGGCCGGGGCGGCGCCAGCCGCCGCGACGAGGCGCTGGACATCAACCGACGGCCCGTAACGAGCCACCACGCCGACGAACTCTTCCACGTCGTGGCCGACGATGCGCAGCTTGGGGCGGCCCAGCTTGTCGAAGGCCGGCGCGCCGAATTCGTCGGTACGCTGCCCCACGTGGTACAGCTCGTGCTCGACCAAGGCGCAGAATTCCGCATCGCTGCAGGTGGCGCAGTAGTCCGCCGCCAGCGTGATGAGGAACTCCGGGACACAGCCGAACCATTCGATCATTTGCTGTTCCTGGCGGGCCTTCTGCCAGCCGCCGGCCCGGAACATGACCTGCTCGGCCTGGCCTAGCACCGTGCGCCCGGCCTTGCCAAACGCCGCCGGCGCCCACAGGAATGCCATGTCGGCATCCACCAGGTGGGCGTGTTCCGGATTGTGCAGCTCTCCGCCCTTGGCCAGGATGGCCTGGTCGACCCAGTGCGCCAGCTCGGGCGCCGGCATAAAAGCGCGATCAGCCTGGTCAGGTGGTCTGGGCCGTGTCGTGCGCAGATTCGACGTCATAGCCGGTCCAAGAAAAAAAATCGAGTGGGGCGATCTTCACCCTTGCCAAAAAATCCTATATCAGGAATAATTAATCCTGTTTTAGGATTAAATACAAACACCAACCCGCACTCACGGAGATAAATGTGCGTACTGCAAACCAAACGGCTATTGTTCTGGCAGCCCTCTTCCACCGCTCCGGGCAGAGCCGCGTCCGCATCAGCCAAACTACACTCAAGTTCGTGTCCTACCGCGAGCGACTGCGTGCGGCTTTCGTCGTCGCCGTGACCGATGCGTTGGCCGACTATGGTCTGTATATGGTCGAGTTGGACGTAGGCGGCTACGCCCTGGTCTCGAGCAAAAGCCTGGAGGGAGCCAAAGCCGCAACGGCGAAGCGTTACATGGAGGACATCCTCCCGCAACTGCGAAATGGTGATGAACTGAACTACACCGAGCTTCAGGACGAGATCAGCGACAGCACCGGCGCGCCCGACTTCAACGAATAGCGCCGCGCTTAAAGCGCAAATGGCAAACAAAACGCCCCGGCTTTTGGCCGGGGCGTTTCATTAGGTCGTACTTGCTACGAGTCTGGGCGAATTTTGCGGATCTTGATTCACGTTGTCAAGTGCGGTGGGCTTCACGTCCCCTTCCAGGTCCACCACGATGTCGGCGTCCCGCATCCGAATGTCCAGGCGCTGCAGGGCCGCGCGGCGCGCGCCCTCGACCAGCACGCGGTACGCGCTGGCCGGACGCTGCAGCGCCGAGTACGGCAGGTCGAAGCGATCGCAAAGGTCACGCAGCCGCGGCCGCCCGCGCAGGATGTGCGCCGTCAGCATGTCTGTGACTTCCCGCTCCCGGCTGTCTGCCGGCGCCTCCGGGTTCAACCATTCCGACACCCGCCGCGCGCTGGCGGCGCCTTCCTCGCCCGTGCCGTACTGCGCCTGCAGGATGTGGAAGCCGATGGCATCGCCCAGGGTGCGCTCCAGCACCTTGACGGTGAAGACCGCCTGCGCGTGCCAATCGTGCGGCGTCAGGCCCGATAGCGCCTTGCGCTCGTAGCTCACGTCGAAACGCTCCTGCAGGGCCTCGCAGATGATCTGCGTGGGATTCTTGGGCTCGATCGGGTACGCCAGCATCAGGAACGCAACGGCGATCGCGTGTTCGGGGCATGAGAAAGTTCCGGCTTCACGGCGCATTTTTTCGTACTCCTTGGGCGGGCTCCAGGTCGTCGCGGAAGGTGATGGTCGCCGTGACACCAGGGACCAGGCCGTAGATCTTGGCCTTGCTGTCCAGCACAACCTGGACGTCGTCCCGGTAGACCACGCCGTTGCAGCCGTCCTTGACGGCCTTCTCGACGTTGTCGCTGTCCGGCTTCACCGTGGGCACGATCAGGCCGGCCGCGGCGCGGCGCTGGCGCACGCCGGACCAGGATTGCGGGATCGGCAGCACGATATGCAAATGCATCTGTATCGCCCCGGTATAGGGCTCGCGCCCCGCCATGACCTGGGCGGCGGCCAGCTTCACCAGGCTTTCGTAGGCGGCCGTGGCCTCGGGCGTGTAGTGACGCGTGAAGACGCGTGCCGCGCCGGTCCGGGGATCCCGGCCGATGCGCGAGCTGGACTTCGCGCGCCCCTTCCCCCTGGGCAGGCCGGGTACGTGGAACGTGATCTGGTTCGACATCAAACTCCCTCGCTGCGCAGATCGCGCAGCCATTCGATACGCGCCGCGGTCTTTTCCGCCGGCGCAGGTTGGTGTTCCGGGCATTGCCGGGGATAGAACGGACTGACGAAGGTGCCGGGACGGTCGGCCATGCCGGAGCACCGGCCCAGGCCCAGCTCGGCGTACTTCGGGGATTCGCGCAGGGTGAAGCGCAGGCATGCGACGCACTGGACGGTGGCGGTCATGCGTGCACCCCGAAGTCGGCGCGAAGGCGGGCCCTATCCTGCTCGGAGAGGTTCGCCGCGGCGTGGACGCGGAGCTTGAACGCCGGGAACGGCTCGCCCTCGTCCTGCACGATGCCCAGCTCAGCGCCCTTTGCGGCGATACCCGATGCCGTGGTCGCCCAGGCGAGTGGATCCGCAGCACCCGCACCGGTGGCGGGCCTGGCGCCGGCGACGCTTTCGCCTTCGGGCGGATTCAGCACCTTGGCGACGAAGACGTCCAGGAACCCCGCGTTGACCGGGCTAGGGTCTTCCGCCGCCTCTCGTTCGGCCACGGCCAGGTGGTACGCCTCGACCAGCTTTTCGCGGGTCAAGCCCAGCCGTTCCCAGGCGACCAGCCGGGTGTCGGTACTGACGAATTTCGACCGCTTGCCACGCACCTGCTCCAGGCTGTTCAGCAGCTTGGCGTAGCCAGCGGCGCATTCTTCCTGAGCGGCAAGCCATTGGGCTTCCGACGGCGGCGGCGAGTTGTCCACAGGGTCGCGTGCGGGAGGATGTATCGCCGCCGCTGCTATTTCTTTTGTATTACTGGTTCCGGTTCCGGTTCCGGTGGCGTCACTCCCGCCGGAGTCCCCTGGGAGTCCCGCGCCTGTCCCATGGGACAAATCAGGACCACCATGGGACGGATTGGGACGTTTATCCGCCTGGTTTGCGGCTCGTTCCGCCTTCTTCCGTTCGCGGTATTCGGCCTTGCGGTTGCGCTCGCCGTCGCGGCGTTCGATCATCTCCAGCACGCGCTCGGCGAGCGTGTCGTGATACAGGCGGCCGTCATCGGCCAGCCACCAGCCGCGCAGCAGGCGGGCCTTGGCGGCCTGGAATTGGTCCAGAGGCATGCCGATGCGTGCGGCGATCAGTTCGTCATCCTGTGGCAGGCTACCGCAAGGCGTCTGCTCCCAGGCAGTCATCCACAGCATCAGCAGCCATGGCCGGATCTCTGGCGCCGCGAGGGCCCAGGTATCGGACTGGCGGATCCGTTCGTGGTCAAGCTCGAACCGCCAGCCCTTGGCGCGCGTGTCCGCCGGATAGGGCGCGGGATTTGTCATGCAGCCTCCCTTGCCCCCTGTGCGATGTTCGGTGCCTGCAGGGCGTCCTGCAGGGCCCGTTCCACCACGCGCAGCGCCACCCGCAGGTCGCAATCCGGCGGCGTCAGGGGCGCGGGCATTTTCAGCTCGATCATGTGCCCTCCGATGGAAATAACGAAGCGCTGGGAACGGATGGCGACAACCACAGCGACTCGACGCGCGGTCGGGCGCCATCGGCATGCGCGCGACCGTCAATCCGGGTCCAGCCGGAGTAGAGGCGGTCGTAGAGGTCGCAACGGTAGCCACTGAGGACGACCATGCCTTGCAGTTTGTGCAAGGCGCTGGCCAGCGCTTCGTGCTGGTCGTCGTTCATCTCATGGCGATAGCAATGTGATCGCGCACGGAACGAGCGCGTCGAGTGCACATAAGGCGGGTCGACGTAATGCAGGGTTTCGGGACCATCATGTCGTGCCATGCATTCGACCGCATCCCGGTTCTCGATCACCACGCCGCGCAGACGCTGCACGAGCTGACGCAGACAGTCCGGATAGTTCATCCAGTCGTGCGCCGGCGTGGTGCCGGACCGGTTACTGTTGGCCCTGAAGCCGCTGGACTGGCCCGTCACGGCTGCCGAACCGAAGCCGGAGAAGCTTCGGAACACCGTTCGCCGGGCCTGCTCCACGGGATCGTCGGCCGAATCGTACGCAGTGTCGAACTCGGCCCGCGCGAATGGCGTAAGCTCGCAGGCCCGGGCCAGCCGCTCGCCATCGTCGCGCGCGACCCGGAACAGGTTCACGATCTCGCCGTCTAGGTCGTTGTAGACCTCGGCGTAAGCCCGCGGCTTTCGGAGCAACACGCTCGCGCCGCCGCCGAAGGGCTCGACATAACAGCGGTGCGGCGGCAGATGTTGGATGATCCAGGGCGCCAAGCGCCATTTGCCGCCGTGGTAGCGGACCAAGGGACGCTTAGGAGTCATGCTGCCTCCCGTTTCTCGAGCCGGGCGTAGGCGTCCCACATGCGCAGGCTGGCCAGGCGCGCAATGTCTACGGCCGCCGCTGGGCTGATGGGCTTCGCGTCGCGGTTTGGCGTGGCGCGGCGCACGCAGTCCACGCGCATGGCTTGGCCGACCGGGCAGCCGTCGCGGTCCAACAATAGGATGCCGCTCTGACTGCTCGGAAGCGCCGCGAGCAGATCCGGGTGCCAGATCTCCTTGGGCAGCGCGTAATAGTGCTTCCAGACCTTTGTCGGCCAGTCGTTCGGCGTGCTTTTGTAACGGGCGCGCCGGGCAATACTCTCGACCCGCAGGTCGTTCGACCAGGCGCTGTGCCGCAACACAGGCACGGACGGCCAGGAGCCGATGTGCTCGCGGCGCCACCATTTTTCCTTCTTGGCGTCGGCCTTCAGGTCCGCGCGGCTGATTTTTATCTCGACGTCGATGATGCGCAAGTTCTCCGTCACGACCAGGAGGTCGCATTCGTGGCCGGTCCAGTTGCAGTTCGGCACCACCACCAGGTATTTGCGGTTGAATGTCTGGCGCGCCAGCGCGCGGGCGATGGAATTCTCGGACCAGCTCATGATTTCCCCCTGCGCGCGGCCCGCAGCCGCGTCACCATATCCAGGCTGGCCATGGACGAACCCATCCCATCCTCGGGCAGGATCGCCTCGCTGCAGTGCGGGCACAACGGCGCCATCTTGCGGCCGCGCCAGATGCTTTCAATCACGCGCGCGGCCTTGAGGTGCAGCGTCCGGCCGGCCAACTCCTTCAGGCCAGCATCCCGGGCGTCAAGCGACGCGCGCTCGCGCTGAAATCGCTCGATCAGCATCGTCAGGGCCCAATAGGCGCCCACCTGCACCTGGCAATCCGAACAGCGGACAATCTCGCCCTCGTCGTCCAACGACAGGTGCAAGTGTCGGCAGGCCCCGGGACGGTAGTTGCGGCGATCGCGCGAGACCTTCGCGTCGCTAAAGCTGATGACTGTGCTCATGGCGTGTCCTCGAATAGGGGCAGCGGCTGCGCCTTCTTCAGCGCCTTGGCAAGCTTCCACCGGCGCTCGCTTTCGGCCATGTCAGCCGAGTGCCGCGCCCGCCGTGCCGCGGCGCGCTCGTTCAGGTAGGACTGGATGCCGGGCATCAGGTACCGGCGAAAACTTCGATTGCGGAAAAATACCCAGGCCGACACGCCGTCGAAGGGCCACGGGCCGGACTTCCACAACTCGGCGCACCCAGCCCTATACGACAGAGGATCGAGCGCCCGCCGGGCGCGACGGCGCGCCACCACATCCGGCCTCGACTGCCCTTCCATGGAAAGGCGACATTGCTCCTTGGGATGCATGTCAGGCCCCCTCCCCGCCGCGCACGGCCAGCGCCGTGGCGATCGGCCGCACCCAGATCGGCGTGGACGAAAGCTGGAAGGATTCGCCGGCGCGCGACAGCAGGATGGCGCGGCCGATTTCTTCGGCCATGGCGCGGGCTGCTTTCTTCGGCACGGCGTTGCCGATGCGCTCGCGGTGGGCGCTGTCAGAATTGCCATGCATCTGGAAGTGGGCGCCCTGCTCCTCGGCCTCGGCGTAGTCGTCGGGGTCGTACAGGCTCTGCAGGGCGGCCAGCTCCAACGTGGTGAACGGCCGGTGCCAGGTGCCGTCCTCGGCGATGATGCGGCAGACCAGCTTGTCGTTGGCCCCCGGCAGCACGCGCGGATCGGCCACCGACCACGCACCGTTGTCGTGGCATGCCGAAGCCGAGACGGCGCCGACGTGTTGGTCCCAGGCCGCGACACCGTAGTGCCCGGCCGTCAGATAGTGGTCGCCGCGCGTGCGCGCCAGGCCCGGACGAGGATCCGCCACGGAAAACGCGCCATTAGCGTTGCCGGCGATAACGGCGTGGGCATGCTCGTGCCAGCGCGCCGTGTGGTACTTCCCGTGCAGCTTGCTGGCGTCCGGGCCACCGCGGGGGTCTGCTACGCACAGCCCACCACTGCCGAACCGCGCGCCGGTGATGGTCTTCGCAGGATCTTCGTAGGCCGTGACGGCCAACTTGTTGCCATGGGCGGTTTTGGGCCAACCAGTGCGCGGGTCTGCGACACACTGCCCCGTGCCATGGGCGCCGGTGACGGCGCGCGCGGCGGCTTCGTAGCGAACGATGCGAAATTCATTGCTGTGCTTGGCCGGGCCGTGGTGACGCGGATCGGCGACGCTGTATGCGCCCTGGCCCGGGCCCTGCTGGCCGGCGACGGTGCCGGTCGAGGCATCCCAGCGGCGCACGCCGTAGGCCTGGCCATCCTTCCACGCCGCCGACGGATCGAAACGCGGATCTGCCACGGAGAAAGCGCCGTTCAGCGGGTAGTTGCGCGCGGCGATGACGCCGGCGTTGTCCTGCATGCTGTGCACCCCCAGGGCACCGCGGCGCATTTCCGGCACCAGGATGTAATCCTGCAGATAGCCGTCCTGCACCGCCAGGCGGTTCAAGCTGCGCCAGTCGCTGCCCGCTTCTACAAAGGCCAGCCGTACCCACGTTTTCCAGCTCAGGTTCGGGATGCGGTGCATCGGACCCGCGCGCAGGTCGCCCGGCAGGTGCATGCGGCCCAGGACCTCGCCCACGGCGCGCAGCGGACGCTGGGGCGGCTCATAGATGAAGGCCGGCACCTTTTCGGCGTGGCGCGCGATCATCAGGAAGCGCTTGCGGCTCTGCGCCAGCCCGCCCAGCTCGCCGCAGTCGTGGGCGGTTTCGCGCGCGATATAGCCGTAGTGGCGCAGCAACTGGACGATCTGGTTCAGGAAGTGGCGCCCGCGCGAGGCGATGCGCGGCACGTTCTCGAACAGGATCACCTCGACCGGATCATCCTTCCAGGCCTCCATCGCCAGCCACATTCCGCGCAGCGTCAGTTCGTTCAGCGCCTGGTACTTGGCGGTCAGACTGCGCGAATGCGACAACAGGCCGGAAAAGCCCTTGCACGGCGCCGAAAGGAATAGGATGTGCGGCCGGCAACCGCCAGCAGCCGCCCGTATATCGGCGGGCATGGCCTCGGTCCAGCCGCCGGGCGGCTCACGCCCGTGGAAGGCGACGTACTGCTGGCGACTGAACAGGTCGCGCACAGTGCAGCGCACGCCGGTGAAGCCGAAGAAGTCGGCCGCGCCGGCTGGGTCCACGTCGATGCCACCAAGGCAAACCATGCGGCCGGTCAGGCCCGGGATTTCCGGCCGGGCGTCTTGCATGCCTGCCGCGCCGACACCGGCGCCCGAAAACAGATGGAAATGGTTGATGTCGGAGATCATGACGGATCCGCCTCCTTCGCCGGGACGTCGATGCCGGCCCGCGACATCTGGCCTTCGATCGCCGCGCGCACGCCGCGGGCCGCGACGATCGATTCCGACAGCTCGCGGTGGGCGCTCACCAGTTGAGCCGGCGTGGCGTTCGCGTCGAGCAGTGCCACCGCGGCAGCGGCTGCTTCGGTCTGCTCACGCATGAGATTGGTGACCTGCCCCTGAGCGAGGGCGTCTCCGGCCTCCAGCGCAAGCGTGCGCACGGCCAGACCCAGCGGGCGCAGCATGTCATCGACGCAATGCCGGCGCCGGTCGTGCGGCATCGCCGCCAGGATCGACGGGATGAAGTTGGCCGGCAGCAGGTTCGTATCCTTGGATTCGTCGTCCAGCCAGCGGAAGACGCGGTCGGCGTTCACCTTGAGGCGCCCGAACGTGTCCTGGGTATGGGGTTCGAACCGGATGCCGGTGCTGGCCGGGCCGTTCAGAGTTTCGTGCGCGGCGACGATGTATTCCGCCATCGTCTCGCGAGACCAGTCCTGGGACTTGCGCCACGCCGAGGTGTGCTCGCGCAGGATGGCGATCAGGGTTTTGTGCGATTCATGTCGCATGCGTCAGGTACTCCGGGCAGTTACATTTCCCGCACGCCAGTCGAAACGGGGGTAGCGAAAATGGATGTGCGAGAAAAAGGTGGTGCGGCGCAGGCCACGATGGCGCTGCTGAAATTGGCAAAGGAGATTGCCGACGGTGTCGTCGGCGACGCTGACCAAGCCACGGTGCGGGCGGTGTTCGAGCGGCTGTGCATGGAAACGGACGACCGCGCCGACGCCGAACCGGCGCGCTCGGCGCCGGCCACGCTTCATTAGGGCACGGCGGCTCGAATGGGCGGCCAGTTCCAGCTCCTTAGAATGGGCGCTCTCACACAACCCTACTTCGGAGAAGGAACTGACCATGGCTGGAAATTGGCATGTTGTGCTGCACCGAGAATCGGGCGCGGCAGAGGTACTTGCGAGGCAGCAGACGACAGATTTCGAGGGTCATCCTGCAGTGGAGTGTTCGCGCGTCGACTGGACCAATACGCACTATCTCGGCCTGCGGCTGTCTCCCACGCAATTGCATCCTTCAAGGGATTACGAAGCGTGGGTGCCGCACCAATCAGTTGTGGCAGTGATGCAGGTGCAACCCGGGGAGAGTCGTCCGATCGGCTTTGTTCAGCCATCAGGATCTCCAGGAACCTGAGGAACACCTCACGCAACGCGGTAGCCAGCGCCGTCTTACGCATGGCCGCCCTCACGATGCTCGACCGGCGCAACGGCAGCCGCTTGTTCATTGCTGCTTTCCAGACAGCGAGCTACGGCCTCCAACTGGCGCGAGCCGGGATTGGTGATCTTGCCTTGGGCATACTTGGTCAGCCACGAATAGGAGACGCCTGCTCGGTCACAGATGGCGGGCCAGCTACCCTTACGCGCCAGCAACTGCGAACGAACGGTGGTGATCATGGACATGGCGGTCACTCATAAGTAAGTATGCCGCCAATCTAGCATTATGTGGCTAGATCATCAAGCACCAAAAGGCTACGCCAGATCTATAAACTAGCAATCCAATGCCAGATGTGAAAGAAATCCTCGCTCAGAGCGTCACCAAGTTGCTGGAAACGCGACAGGACATCTCACGCCTGAACCTGTCGAAACTCATGGGCGTCGCTGACGGCACGCTGGGGCGCATCAAGTACGGCTCTGGCAACCCGAACGTCGAGACGGTCCAGCAGATCGCGAGGTTTTTCAAGTTCGAGGCGTGGCAACTGTTGGTCTCGGGATTCGATCCGCTCAAACCGCCCGCATTGGACACCTCGTCCAGTTCATCATCTGTCGGTACCGCCCAGCCGCCGGTCACAGATCTTCGTAGCGATGAGCAAGAGCTGCTATCGATTTTTCGTATCTTGAACGAGCCTGAGCGTACCTACCTGATGCTCAATGCTCGCGGCTACAGCGCAGCTTATTCCGCCACGCAGGATGGACCAGATATTAAAAGTAAGCGCGGAGCCGCCTAGGTGGCACGTCGACGGCAATGTGCTTTGGGTGAACGGCTGGGGCCAAAAAAATTTGCCATGTTAATTACCATCCGTGTCTAGCATTATCATTTTGTTTGGGACACATGAAAAAACCTACATCGCTCGCAGACCTGCGCCGCCAAGGCCGCATGAAGATAGTGGGGTTTCTCGGCCTCCTAGTCATATCCGGCATTCTGGCCAGCATCCCTGGGAAGCAATCAACGGACAACGCCACACCCGAAGTCAAACCGGTGATAAGTGAAAATGATGCGATGGCCTCCTGTCAGGCCAGGACGCGTGCGGCAGCAAAGTTCCCCTCATCCGTAAATTTCAGCGTGTTTGGTGCCGCTGTACAGACGTTGAACGACGGCGCCGTGCTGGTTCGCTTGGACTTTGAGGCCAAGAATGGTTTTGGAAATGTCCTGCCGCAACGGGCGCTTTGCAAATTCCTTCCTTCGGGTGAAAGCCTTTTTTCTATCGAAGACCGGTAGCGCCCCACCTCCCCGTCACACGACAGCCGCCCAGTGCGGCTTTTTTGTTGTGCCTATCTAGCATCAAAATGCTTGACACTAGCCATTTAATGCTTAGAATCTAGCATTACAGTGCTAGGAATCTCTGGTGCTGCCGACCTGACCCCAACAGGTAGCCAATACGGGAGAAGCCATGCAAGTCCACATCCCCCCGTCAGACGCCACCCGGCCCGACGACCCCACCCGCACCGCCGACCACGGCTACTACCACCGCGAACGCAAAACTCGCGTGTCAGAAATCTCGGATGGCCAGATCATCGGCGCCCTTCGCGACCTCTTCGCCGGTCGCACTCGCCTCGCCTTCGGCGAAAAGCTGGACTGGTGGGTTGAAACGCTGCAATGCGACCTGGCGCCGCGCGATGCCGCCGGCGTTGTCCTGACGGTAATCAGCCAACACCCGGACCACCGGCGCATCGGCGCCCGCGGTGTGCAGGCGCTGCGCGCCGAGCTGGTCAAGCGAGCCCGCATGTTGATCGAGCGTTCCATGCGCGACACCGGCGAGGTGGTCCTGTGATCGCCGCCGCCCTCCTTCTCTTCCCCGTCGCCTACGCGATGGCACGCGGCATCGACATCTATGCCGCGTATCGCCGCCGCACCGACCCCTGGAGTGCACAACCATGAGCATCACCGTTCTTGGCGTGGACCCGCGCAGCCGGAGCAAGCAAAAGCTGGCGGCGCCCGCCCCCCTCCCCCATGTGTCGCGCCGCGCCCTGGCGCGCGTGCGCGATCGCATCGCGCCGCCCACGGCCTGCCATTGCTGCGATGGCAGGGACGTGTACCTGCAATCCAACGCGACAATCTACGGTCGCGAGTACGGCGACTGGCCCTTCGTCTACCGCTGCGCGCACTGCGGCGCCTACGTGGGCCTGCACCCCGATACCGATCTGCCGCTGGGCGTCATGGCCTCGAAGGAGACCATCAAGGCGCGCAAGGACGCGAAATTCCTGTTCCAGCGCCTGACGAAGGAGCGCTTCGCGAACAACCGCACCGCCGCGTACGCCTGGCTGGCGAAGGCCCTGGGGATTGCGCCGTCGATCTGCCACTTCGGCATGTTCGGCCACGACCAGGCCGACCGCGCCGCCGACGTATGCCGCGCCCAGCTCGGGAGCCGCGCATGACCGCCGCCACGCTTTGGGTCCTGCTGGCCTTCCTGCCCGCTACCCCCGACCGTCCGCCCGTCATGGTGATCGAGCGCTTCGCCACCCAGGCCGAATGCCTGGACGTCCTGGCCGTCTTCCCGCCCACCACCCGCGTCACCTTCGACTGCATGCCCAGCCGGCAGATCCGCGCTAGCGCGGCACCCACCTTGGAGAACCGCCCGTTATGAACGCCCCTATCCCGTTGCCGTCCACGGCCGAAATCTACCAGGACGCCCTGGACCACATCAGGCGCACGGCGCGCGCCAGCTCGACGCAGACGCGCCGCCTGCGCTGGATCGCCAGCCGCGCCGAGACCGCGCTGCAGGGCCGCCCGTACATCGCGGCCGAGCATGCCCAGCCGAAGATGGTCACCGATTCTGTTGCTCTCCAGAGGAAGAACCTGGCGCTGCGCATCGCCAATGCCCGCCTGCGCACGGCGCTGGCACAGATCGCCGGCGGCTCCACCGGCATCCTCGATCGCGACTTCGAGCTGGCGCAGATCGCCCAGGCCGCGCTCGACGCTGAGCAGGAGGCCGGCGCATGAAGCCCATCCGCAAGCTGATCCGCGCCGACGGCGCCGAAACCGAGCTGCACGGGCCGCATGCCCTGCAGGACGTCCGCCAGATGATCGGCGCCGACGCCCTGGACACCGTCAGCCTCGCCGACCGCGTGCACGTGATGCTGGTCGATGACGGCGGCATCCGGAAGAACTTGCCCGTCAACCCGGCGGCCACGCGCCTGTATCAGGACGCCCGCGGCGTTCCCCACCAGATCCGCGGCGACGTCGTGATCGTGCCGGACTCCGACTACGCGAGGGAAGCATGAGCGCCGCCGCCATGATCGAACGCGCCGCGCTGGACGCCCAGTTCCAGGCCGCTTGCCAGCAGTACGCCCACGGCAATGGTTCCAGCCACGCCATCGCGGCGGCCGCGCTCCGGGCCGTCGCCGCGCCGGAGCTGCTGGAGGCGTTGGAAGCGCTGCTTGGTATGGACGTGGCCTATCAACGCGGGCCCCGCGTGGAAGCTGCTGTAGCTGTCGGGTGCGCCGCCATCGCCAAGGCCAAGGGGGAGCAGCAATGACCTCCACCGCCCAATACCAGTGCCAGGCATGCGGCGGCACGTTCACCGCCAGGACGGCGGACCGCGCCCGCGGCTGGGCCCGCTTCTGCTCGAAGTCCTGCAAGGCCCGCAAGCAGGAAGCCCGCACCGGCCAGTACCGCGCCTATCAGGAGCGCCGCGACGACGAAGGTTGCTTCCCATCGCCGGCCGAGGGGGACGTCCAATGATCCGCCGCCTTCGCATCACTTGGCGCCGCGCGCGCCGCACCGGCCGCGACCTCGACCTGGTCGCCTATGTCGCCGGGATCGTCGGCGCCACGGCGTTCCTGGTCGCCATGACCGGCGTGCTGGGCCCGACGCTCGACGCCGCTCCCCAGGCGGTGGCCACCACCACCCATTCCGCGAACGCCGCCTCCGCGGCGCACGCCCCCTACTGATCCCGGAGTCCCGACAATGCAACGAATCATTCCGATCCGTGCGTCCAGCCTGGCCGAGCTATTCGACTGCCCTGCCCGCTGGGAAGCCAAGAACCTGCTGGGCATGCGCATGCCGTCTTCTGGCGCCGCGCGCCTCGGCACAGCAATCCACGCCGGCACCGCCGCATTCGACCAGGCGAAGCTGGACGGCAGCCCCATCACGCCCGACGACGCCGCCGGCGAACTGATCAAGGCCCTTTACGACACCGAGGAGGAAGTCGATTGGGACGATGCGCAGCCGCGCGACGCCGAGCGCATCGGCCTGGCGCTGCACACGCGCTACTGCGCGCAGATTGCGCCGCACCAGGATTACGTTGCGGTGGAACTTACGTGCGATCGCATGGAGATCTCCGACCTGGGAATCGCGCTCACGGGCACGACCGACCGCGTCCGGCGCACCGACAGCGGCGAGCTTGGCATTACCGACCTCAAGAGCGGCGCCCGCGCCGTCGGGTCGGACGGCACGGTCACGACCGCCGGCCACGGCCCACAGATGGGCGTGTACGAGATCCTCGCCCAGCACGCCATCGGCGAACAGATCACCGCGCCCGCGCAGATCATCGGCCTGCAAACCGGCAAGACGGCAACTGCGCAGCGCGTGGGCACTGGCGAGATCGCTGGCGCGCGCAACGCGCTCGTCGGCGACGTCGACAGCCCCGGCCTGCTCCAGCACGCGTCCCGCCTGGTGCACAGCGGCAGCTTCTACGGCAATCCCAAGTCCGTCCTCTGCTCGGGAAAGTACTGCCCGCGTCACCCCACCTGCAAATTTAAAGGCTGAGCCATGTCTATCCACCCGGTCAGCCGCGACGTGTACGTCCGGCGCACCGACCAGGCCGGCAAAACGGTCGTCACCCAGCACCTGGCCTGGGATCCGGCCGCTTTCCTGGTCAGCCAGGTCCAGCAGTACGACACCAAGGCCAAACCCGAAGAGCGCCAGTCCGTTGCCATGGCCACGGCCGCCGAATACCAAGCCTACCGCAACCAGCAGAAAGGAAACTGATCATGACTCAGACCAACACCGTCCAGGGCCTGCGCACACCGGCCGAAGCCAATCTGCCCGCGGTCGCCCCCGGCTTCAGCAGCCTGCAAGGCTTCGAACTGATGCAGCGGGCCGCCCGCCTGCTTTCCAGCAGCACCCTTGTGCCCGTGGCCTACCGTCAGACGATCGAGAAGCTGGACCGCTACGGCAATGTCAAGGAAAGCCGCGAAAATCCGAACGCCCTTGCGAATTCGGTTGTCGCGCTGAATATGGCGCAGCGCATGGGCGCCGACCCGCTGATGGTGATGCAGAATCTCTACATCGTCGAGGGCCGGCCGTCCTGGTCGTCGCAGTGGATCATTGCGGCAATCAACGGCTGCGGCCGCTTTTCGCCCCTGCGCTTTCGCATCGAGAGCCGCGGTGAGCGCGAGGTCGAATACAAGTCGAGCTATTGGGAGAACAACCAGCGGCACACCAAGGTCGAGAAGGTCAAGATCGACGACAAGGTGTGCGTGGCCTGGGCGATCGAGAAGGAGACCGGCGAGGTGATCGAGTCGCCGCCCGTGTCGATCGAGATGGCCGTGCTCGAAGGCTGGTACACGAAGAACGGCAGCAAGTGGCAGACCATGGACGAGGTCATGCTTCGGTACCGCACCGCCAGCTTCTTCGGCAAGCTCTACGCGCCCGAGTTGCTGATGGGCCTGCAGACGGTTGAAGAAGCCCAGGACATTATCGAGGCCACCACTGCCCCCGACGGCACCATCAGCGTCAACGTGGATGAGCTGCGCCAATCCGCCCAGCCGGCCCAGCGCCAGCCGGCGGCGGCGCAGGCCGATGCGACAGACCTGGAGGCCCGCGACCCCGTCGCAAACACCAACACCGCCCGCGCGAAGGCGCAAGCCGAGGCCGGTAACCCGGCGCAGGGCGCGGCAGCGGCCGCCCCTGCCGCTCAGGCGGCGCCGGCCGACGGGCAACAGGGCAATCTGCCCGGCGCTGACGCGGATCCTGGCCTGGACCCGGCCGCGGTCGAACACCAGATCGTCAGCGCCAAGACCCTGGACGTGCTGGACCTGGCCAGCGACTCCATCGACGGTGTCGACGACCTCGGAATTCGCGCGCGCCTGCATCAGATTTATCAGGAGCGCCGCGCCGCCATGGTCAAGCAGTCCGAGCAGCACGCCCAGCAGCAAGCGCAGGCTCAGCAGCAGCAACAGCAACAGCGCCCGGCCGGCGCCTCCCGCCGCCCCCGTATGGCCGCGCCGGAATAAGAGGACGCCATCATGTTCAAGAACGCCAAGATTTACCGCCTCACGTCCGCCGCGCCCTTCTGGAACCTGGACGAGCTGAACGACAAGCTGGCCGCTCATGCCTTCGTGCCCGGCGGCCAACTGGAACTCCAGACGCTCGGCTGGGTGCCGCCGCGCGAGGGCGCCGACCTGGCCCACGCCGTCAGCGGCAAGATCATCCTGACGCTGCGCGTCCAATCCAAGCTGCTGCCCGGCAAGGCCATCAACCAGGCCACGGCCGCGCGCGCCCGCGAGTTCGAGGAACGCGAGGGGTTCAAGCCCGGCCGGAAGCTGATGAAGGAGATCCGGGAAAAGATCATCGACGAGAAGCTGCCCACGGCCCTGACGCAGTACGACGATATTCGCCTTTGGATCGACCCCATCGAGCGCTGGCTGATCATCGACACCAGCACGCCCGCGAAGGCGGACATGGTCATCGGACTCCTGGCGAAATCCATCGAGCCGTTCCCGCTCGAAAACCTGTATGTCGCCATGTCGCCGGCGTCCGCCATGACCGGCTGGCTGGCCGAAAACGAGGCGCCGGCCAACTTCAGCATCGACCAGGACGCCGAGCTGCGTGCTTCGGGCACCAGCGGTGCCGCCATCCGCTACGTCAAGCACTCGATCGACGCCGACGACGTGCGCCGCCACATCCAATCCGGCAAGCAGTGCACGCGCCTCGCCATGACCTGGGCGGACAAGATCTCGTTCGAACTGACCGAGGATCTGGATATCCGAAAGATCCGGCCGCTGGACGTGCTGAAAGAGAACCACCCGGCCAACGACACGGATGCCGAGGTCTTCGACGCGGAATTCCTGTTGATGGCCGGGGAAATCGCCAAGCTGCTGGCCGAGCTGGTCTATGCCCTGGGCGGTGAGAAGCAAATCCAGGAATCCGCCGCCACCAATGCGGCGCCGACGGCGGGCCAGATGCCGCTCGAAGGCGACGGCGACGGCGACGACGCTAACGACGCCATCGACCCACTGTACATGGAGGCCGTCACCCTGGTCCGTAAGCACGGCCGCCCCTCCATTTCCCTCATTCAACGCCATCTGCGCATCGGCTACAACCGCGCCGCCCGCCTCCTGGAATCCATGGAGATGGCGGGCCTGGTGACGGCCATGCAGTCCAACGGCAGCCGCGAGCTGCGCGCCTAAGGAGCCGCCATGCGAATCAACCGCATCACCATCGAGAACTTCCAGGGCGCACGCGCCGTGGACCTGGACCTGCGCACGCCTGCCGCGCTTATCGCCGGCGCGAACGGTGCCGGCAAGTCCAGCATCGCCGAGGCCGTGCGCCTGGCACTGCTGGGCACGCCCGAGCGGGTCGGCCTGAAGAAGGAATTCGGCGCGCTGGTCACGGAGGGCGCGAAGGTCGGCGCCGTCGCGCTGGATCTGGACGACGGCACGGTCGGCATCGGCCTGCCGAAGGGCACGCAATCGGGCGAGGTGCTGGTGCCGCAGTCGCCAGCCCTGCCCTACGTCCTGGCACCCGAGCGCTTCGCCGCGGCCAAGCCGGATGAGCGCCGCACCCTCCTGTTCGCCCTGAGCGGCACGAACGTGAAGGCCGACGAGATCGAGCGTCGGCTGCTGGACCGCGGATGCAGCCCTCTCCTGGTTCCGTCGATCAAGCCCATCCTACGCAGCGGCTTCGCCGCCGGCGCCGAGTACGCAAAACAGCAGGCGACCGAGGCCAAGGGCGCATGGAAGGCCGTTGCTGGCGAGCAATGGGGTAGCCAGAAGGCCGAAGGCTGGGCCGCGGAAATCCCGCCGTTCGACCAGGCGGCGCTGGTGGGCGAGCGCGCGACGTTGGCCGGCGTGGATGCCAAGCTGGAGCAGAACGTCAAGGCCCAGGGCGCGCTCGAACAGAAGGCGTCCGCCTATGCCGCCGCGCGCGACCTGGTGGCCGCACGCCAGACCCAGGCCGCAAAGCTGCCGGCCCTGCGCCAAAAGTTGGAGTTCGACCGGGCCGAACACGCCAATCTGGCCGAGCGCGTCAGCGCGCTGGAGGCGAAGGCGGGGACCGGCCCGCGGGTTGGTCTGGTGCACGCGCTGGCCGATAGCTTGGCGGAGGCTTTCGACACCCTGGCCGACGAGCATTTCTCGGTGGATCTGCACGGCAGGTCGCTGGTCGCCCTGACCGAGTATGAACGCCAATTCGGCAAGATTGGTGCGGTCGGCGATGCCGAGGCGTCCGCGGCACTGCCCAAGGCCATCGAAGCCCGCGACTTGATGGCGCGCAGCGTCGAAAACGACCTCCGCGACATCAGCGCGGCGGAAGTAGCGGCGGTGCAGCTTCAGGACGAGACCGCGCCGGAGGAGATCCGGCCCGCCGACGTCGAAGCGGCCCGCGCCAAGGTGACCGCGCTGCGCGCCGAGCGCAAGGCGGTCGACGATCGCGTGCAGGCTCTGCTAAACGCCAAACAGGCCGCCACCAGCGCTGCGGAGCGCACCGCCAATGCCACCCGGTATCACGCCGATGTCCTGGCCTGGCTGGCAATCGGCGATGCACTCTCGCCCGATGGCATCCCGGGCGAGATCCTGGCAGAGGCTCTGCAGCCCTTCAACGCCAAGCTGGCCGACCTGGCCGAGCTCGCGGGCTGGTTGACGCCCGCTATCGCTGCCGACATGGGGATCACCTGGGGTGGCCGGTCCTATCGCCTGCTGTCGGAGTCGGAACGCTGGCGCGTGGACGCCCTGATCGGCGCGGCGCTTGCCGAGATCTCCGGCCTGCGCTGCTTGATCCTGGACCGCTTCGATGTGCTGGACCTGCCGGGCCGCGGCGACGCCCTGGGCCTGGTCGACGCGCTGTCCGCCGACGGCCGCATGGACACCATCCTGGTGCTGGGCACGCTCAAAGCAGCGCCGCCGGCGCCCTCCGACGCCTTCACCGTCCACTGGCTCGAACAGGGCCACGCCGGCCCGGCCAAGCTCAAGGAGGCGGCATGACAACCATCCGCCACCACTCCACGGAAATGCAGACGGCCCGACGCATGACGGCCGAGCAGTTGCGCCTGCTGGGCGTACGGGTGAAGCCGGCGACCAGCAACGCGCAGTTGGCCGAACTAATCGCGGAGCGCATGGGCTGGATGGCACCGGAAACCACGCCCGATGCCCTGTATCCCTTCCTGCTGCGATTCTTGGACGTGAGCCGCTCCGCCGTCACGCCGGCGCCCTACCGGCCCTTTGCGCGAAAGCCAATGCGCTACGACTTGACCATGCGCACGATCGCGGCCCGAGCCGCGGCCGACCAACCGCACATGACGCATGCCGCCAGCAACGTTGTCACCTGGAGGGAACTCGCAGCATGAGCTTTCACACCACCATTGCGCGCCTGCGCGAGGCGTCGTTCGCCGCGCCGGCCGCGGGCGACAACCCGAACATCTGCCAGGTCCGCCGGGAGGACCTGCGCAGCGCCCTCCACCTCATTGACCGGCTGGACGCCGACGTTCGGCAGGCCGGCGTCATCACCCAGTGCGAATCGGCCGGCTTGCCGACCTTCGATGCCTGGTATGCCGCCCACCACAACGACAGCACATTCGAGCATGACCGCCAGCAGCGCGCCGGGGACGGGATGGCGCACATCCGCCTGCTCACCACTGACCACAGCAGCACCCGCGTGGACTACACCGGCCTGCTTGGACAGTCGATCGGCACGCTCAAACGGGGCGGGACGAGGCCCGACCTGGCGGAAATGCTGCGCCAGCTCACCGGCCATCTGAAAGAGCTGGGCCAGCGCTGGTATGCCGGCGACACCGCCGTGGTCGACGAAATCCTGCAGCTCTACTGCATCGAGTCGGAGGCACGCGCTGCGCTGGTCGTGCAACCGGGAGCGCAGAAGCAAGAACCGCTGCCGACCGAATCCATGGTTGTGGCAGGATTCGAGGCCGTCTCCTGCTTTCAAGACACGGAAACCTACAAGGCGCTATCGGGCTGCCGCCAATCCGCGGAATCCGCACGGGTTTGCTGGGCAGCCATGGTCCAGGCAATGCCGGAGGGAAGTCAGCCTCGCCAGGACCGTCCGCCAACAGATGAGGCCCTTCTTGGCTTATGGGCGGAAGCCTTCTGGCCGTCGGGTGACATCTGTGAATCCAAGGAAACGGTAATGCGCTTTGCCCGGCAGACGCTGGCGCGGTTTGGTGCAGCGCAGAAGCAAGGAGGGATCGATGCGAACTGATCGCGAATTGCTGGAGCTGGCGGCGCGAGCGAACTGGGCGCAAGAGGTGGCCGACGATGAAATCTCCTTGCGGTACTGCGAGATCAACGACGGCATCCTGTACCTGCACGCGGACAACCAGGACCACAACGGACACGACCGCGAGTTCGTTTGGAACCCGCTCACCGACGACGGCGACAACCGCCGCCTACAGGTCAAGCTGGGCCTGGGCCTGGTGCCGCTGGAGGGCGGCGGCTGGGGCTGCATCACCTGGGACCATGGCGAGGAGGTCACCTTGGCCACGGACTTTGACCCAAATCGGGCCATCGTCCGAGGCGCGGCCGAGATCGGCGCCCAGGCCCACTCGGACCACAAGGACGGAGGCGCAAATGCGTAAAGTATTCGACACCCTGGGCGGCAACTTCGAAGCTTGCCGCGAGGCCGAGCAATGGTGCCGCGAGCGCGACATCTCGGTCGGCGCAATGGAGCGAGCCCAGCCGCGCGGGCTGGCGGTTGGCCCCTACGTCATTGCCAAATGGAGCAATCTGCGCCCGCACGAACGCGCGAGCCTGGATGGCCGGATGACCGGCGACATGCGCCACGGGCCCGTCGTCGTCGAGCTGAAAGGGGAAGAGGCCGACTACCCCGTCATCCCCGAAGAGTTCAGGGAGGTGGAACCTTGAAAGAACGCCCTATCCTGTTCAACGCTGCCATGGTGCGCGCCGTGCTGGCCGGCGACAAGACGCAGACGCGGCGCGCCGTAAAGCTTCCGCACCACAACCCGCTCGGCCAATGGGAACCCACCACGGTCGGCGGCCCTGGAGTGCGCTTCTCTGACGGCACGCCCGCCCCCTCCCAGGCCGCGATCTGGCACACCCGAACCGGCGACGCTATCCTCTGCCCCTACGGCCAGCCCGGCGACCGCCTGTGGATACGGGAAACTGTCCGCGCGGAAGAACAGCCTGGCGGCCTCGATGGCGTCCGCTACCTCGCCGACAACGCCTTCCTGCCGATCGAAAACGCCAGTGCGGCGGCGGACGCGTGGCTCGACCTGCACCGGTACCGGGGGAAGCGGGGCGCGACCGCGCCTCCCATACACATGCCGCGCTGGGCGTGCCGCCTGATGCTGGAGGTCACGCGCGTGCGCGTGGAACGGCTCCAGGCCATCAACCACATGGATGCCCTCGCCGAAGGTGTCGGCCTGAACCCGTCCGCCGCCGACCTGGCCATGACCACGCCAGCGGGCGAATCGATGCCGCGCGCGATGTTCCGCGCACTGTGGGAGCAAATTAACGGCGCTGGCGCCTGGGACACGAACCCATGGGTATGGGTGGTGGAGTTCCGCGTCCAGGCACCTGTAGCCGAGCGGGAGACCGTCCGATGAGCGGATACCTTTCTGCATCAGAGTTGGCCGAGCTGGTCGGCTGTCAAGCCAACCAACGAAGCATCATGGCGCGATGGCTGGATACGAACGCCTGGAAGTGGGAACGGGGAAGGAATGGCTTGCCGCGCGTAGCGCGTGCATATCACGATAAAAGGATGGGAATCAGCGATGGAAAAGCAGCGGCCGCGCAAGGTAGCAGGCTCAAGAACGAGCCGAACCTCGACGCCTTCGCGTGCGTGGGAAAGGACCGGGCTCGATCGCGTCTACAAACGGGTCGGTAGCCGCCGCGTTTCGTTCATCTATAAGCATCTGAACACCAGTGAAACGTTGGCTTCAGCGGCGCTGGGCGACCGTGCGGCTATAAACGAGGCATGGCGTCTAGCCCGTGTCAAAGCAGCGGCGCTGCTGGAGGGCAAGGTCACTGCGGGATCGGTCGCCGAGGGCATCGAACGATTCGAACTTGTGTATGCGCCCAAACATTTCATCGACCAAAGCAAGAACGGCAAGGACGATCGGAAGGCGCAATTCAAGGCGCTGACCTCGTTTTTCGGAGCCATGAACCCCAGGGCGCTGCGACAAACGCACGGATATCAATACCTGACAGCACGCGCGGATGCAGGAGCCCCAGAGCGTGGCAAAAAGGAAATGGCCATGATGACGACCATCTGCCATTACTTTGTACGCGACGACCTTATGGAACGGAACCCATTTACCGACATGCGGTATTCGACTTCCGCGGACCACGGGGACGACGGCAAGCCGCAGCGCAGCGTCTCGCGCCGCCAAGTTCTACGCTTCTACCTGTGGTCCCTCCGACAGCGTCAGAACTATCGCACGCTGGGCTGCGCAGCGATGTTCACCTATCTGACAGGCTATCGCGCCTCCGAAGTGCGACCGTTTCAAAAGTCCGGCCTGCGGCCGGACGGCGCGGTGGTGCTGTCGGCCAAAAGAAAAAAGGGGCAAAAGCCCGTCGAAAAGGTGCGCAACTGGTCGCGCAAGCTGCGCTGTGTCGTGGCGCGCGCGCTGGATCGAACCGACCCGGGTCGCCTCTCGCCCTACCTATTTGCACCGTCGCGCGCGCGGTCAGCATGCTACTCGCGCTCCGGCTGGGGATCATCCTGGCAGGACGCCATGAACGCATGGATCCGGACTCGGGACACGAAGGTCAAGGAGGGCGACCTAGTGACCGATCATGCGCTTTATTTTGCCCTTCAGGATATCCGGCCCGCAGCGATCACCAGAAAGCTTGCGCAAAGGGCGCCGGATGCATATGACTTCGCGGCCCATGCAAACCCTGAAACCACCCATCGCCACTATGACAGGCGCACCGTCAAGCGCGCCGACGCGACCGAGTAGATTCTAAAATTTGGATTTTCGTTCTAATTTTCGGAATATGGAATGAAAAAAGGCACTTCGCTTTCGCGTAAGTGCCTGATTTCATTAAATTCTTGGGGTGGCTGATGGGGCTCGAACCCACGACAACCGGAATCACAATCCGGGACTCTACCAACTGAGCTACAGCCACCTCTGGTACTGCTTTCTTCGCCGCGCTGTCTCTGAAAAGAGACGCTCATCAACGAAGAGGCCGAATTCTAGCACGTTTTTTTGAACGGTGTGGAAGCGGGCGGGGCCTGCCTACTTGCCAGGCCCCGCCGTGTTGATATCCTTGCGCATTGATCCCCTCTGGAGGCTGTCTCTTTCGCCATCGCCATGGACCGCATACACGCTATCTTGATCGATTACTGGCCCCACCTGGTATTTGCCATCAGCGTCGTGGCCGGGACGGGCGCGGCGGTGCATGCCGCGATGACCAAACAGGACGTGCGGGCGGCCATCGGCTGGGTGGGGGTGGCGCTGTTTTCGCCGCTGTTCGGGGCGCTGTTCTACTTCGTGGCCGGCATCAACCGCATCCGCAAGACGCGGCTGTCGCAGCAGCGCGACGAAGCAATGGTGGTGGACGCGGAACAGGTCGAGACGGCGCCCGTGGACGTGGTGCCGATCTCCGGCCCGCAGTTCGCCTCGCTGAAGGTGCTGGGCGACCGGGTCAGCCGGTTCCGCCTTCTGGGCGGCAACGCGGTGCAGCCCCTGGCCGGCGGCGACGAGGCCTATCCGGCCATGCTGCGGGCGATCCGCGACGCGCGCCACGCCGTGGCGATGCAGAGCTACATCTTCGACAACGATCCGATCGGGCGCGAAATGGCGCAGGCCTTGATCGAAGCGCGGGCGCGCGGCGTCGAAGTCCGGGTGCTGATCGATGCGATAGGCTCCAAGTACTCCCGCCCTCCCATCGTCCGCATGCTGGCCCGCGGCGGCGTGCCGGTGGCGCGCTTCATGACCAATCCGCTGGGCGTGCTGCGCATGCCCTACGCCAATCTGCGCAGCCACCGGAAGGTGCTGGTCATCGACGGACGGGTGGGCTTCACCGGCGGCATGAATGTGCGCGCGGCCTTTGTCAGCGCGCTGGCCGGTCCCGCCACCAACCGCGACACGCACTTCCGCGTGGAAGGCCCGATCGTGACGCAGTTGATGTCGGTGTTCGCGCACGACTGGAACTTCACCACGCACGAATCGCTGCCCGCCAAGCCCTGGTTCGACCCCAGCGCCATACCGCTCACCGGTTGCGTGCCGATGCGCTGCGTGCCGTCCGGCCCCGACCGCGCGCTGGGCAGTTCACACAATATGCTGCTGGGCGCGCTCGCGGTGGCGCAGCGCCATGTCCGCATCCAGTCGCCCTACTTCCTGCCCGACCAGACGCTGATCGGCGCGCTGGCGACGGCCGCGCGCCGAGGGGTGGCGGTGGACATCGTCATCCCCGGCAAGAACAATCTGCGGCTGGTCGACTACGCGATGACGGCGCAACTGGACCAGGTGATCCGCACCGGCTGCCGGGTCTGGCGCTCGCGCGGCGCGTTCGACCATTCCAAGCTGATGACCGTGGACGACGCCTGGGCCTATGTTGGGTCGTCCAATCTGGATCCGCGCAGCCTGCGGCTGAACTTCGAACTGGACACCGAAATCTACGACGCCGGCGTGGCGCGCTGGATCGCCGCGCGGGTCGACGAACTGATCGGCCAGGCCCGGCGCGAGACGCTGGAAACCCTGCAGCAGGCGCCTTTCGCCAAGCGCCTGCGCAACAAGGTGATCTGGCTGGCAACGCCCTATTTGTGACGCCGCCGCCGCAACTACGGTAATCTTGCGCGATGCGCTATGAACTTACCGATCTCCGCCTGTTTCTCGCGATCGCCGAGGCGAAAAGCCTGTCCGGCGGAGCCAACGCGGTGCACTTGACCGCGTCCTCGGCCAGCTATCGCCTGAAGAACCTGGAGTTCGCGATGGGCGTGCCGCTGTTCAAGCGCGAGGCCCGCGGCATGGAACTCACGGTGGAAGGCGCTTTCGTGCTGAAACACGTGCGCTCGCTGCTGGCAGGCGTCGAACGCATGCACGGGGAGGTCAGCGGCTTCGCCAGCGGCCTGAAGGGCAGCGTCAAGCTGTTCGCCAACAGCAGTTCGCTCAACGGCTTCATCGTCCCCAGCCTGAGCCGCTTCCTGTCGGCCAACCCCAACGTCAATATCCTGCTCGAAGAGCGTTCCAGCAATACCATCGAGGCCGCCATCGCCGGCCAGGAAGCGGACATCGGCATCTTCGCGGGCCGGGCGGAATCCGCCGGGGTCAACGCAACGCGCTATGCGGTCGACGAACTGATCATCGCGGCGCCCTTGAACCACCCCGTGGTGGAAAGCTCGCCGGTGCGCTTCCCGGCGGTGCTGGACCTGGATTTCGTCTGCATGAGCCGCACCAGCAGCAATTACGTCTTCCTGCGCGACATGGCCAAGCTGGCCGGGAAGGCGCCCAAGGTGCGCATCCACGTGCATACCTTCGACGCCGTGCTGTCCATGGTGGAGGCTGGCGTAGGCGTGTCCCTGGTGCCGCGCAGCGTTGCCGCCAGCGCGCTGCGCGAAGAGCGGATCGCGGCCGTGGCCCTGCGCGAACCCTGGGCCCTGCGCGAACTGACGCTCGTCACCCAGGCCGGCGTGCCGCCCTCGCCCTTCGTCGAACAGGTGGCCGAATACCTGCTCGACGATCCTATCGTGGCGGCCACGCGCGAACAGGATTGAGCGTCCTCGCGGGACGCGGGAGCGCTCAACTGCCCAGGCAGGCCTGCGCCGCGGCGACTGTGCGCTGAATGCTGCGCTCCAGCCTGTCGGCCGTCAGGCCATAACCGGGCAGGCGGCGCCACAGGACCAGCCCGCCCGTCTGCGGGTCGATGCCGGCGGCGGCGCCGGCCAGGTTCTGCCCCAGGTAGGCGTCGCCCAGCAGTTCGACGGCGGCCTCCCCGTCCAGCTCGATCGGCTCGGCGCCCACGGGGGCCAGCAGCAGCAGCTCTTCTTCCGCGGCGTCCCATGCCAGCACGACCGCCTGCCCGGGCTGCGGCAGGAGCACGCAATGTTCGTTCTCGAGCACGGCGGGGGGCAGGCCGGCCCGCGTGCAATAGGCATTGACCAGGGCGAGGAAAGTGTCGATGTTCATGTGGCGATACGTTCGGCTGGAAAGTCCGGAATCAGGCGAAATTGGCCGGCGTGAAAATCGGCTGTTCGGGCGCAACGGCAAGCTCGGCCGGATTGTCGTCGCCCGGCTGGCCCAGCCGGGCGCCCCAGTTGAGGGCGGCATCGCTGAAGGCATGGAACCTGCCCGCCAGGGCTTCGGCGTCCAGCTCGGCAAGGTCCAGCCGCAGCATCAGCATTGCGTGATGGCGCGTATCGTCCAGGGCCAGCGCGCCGCCGGCGACCGAGCGCCACGAGGTATTCGCCGCCAGCATCATGGGATAAACGCGGGCGCGCGCGTCCGGCGCCACGGGGCCCAGGTCGGCGGCCAGCACCAGGGCCTGGACTTCGCCTTCGACGAAATACTGCAACAGCAGGGTAACGCCGCCGACCCGCAGCGCGCCCGCGCCCTGCTCGTCGAAAAGCGTGGCGTCCTGGCCCAGGGCCTTCGCCAAGGCCGCCAGTTTGGCGGGCAGAGAAATGGACATTGCGGATTTCCTTTGGAGGCGGAAAGGATGGAGCCGGGACGGCTCAATGCTTGTGGTTGAGGATGGAGGTGGAGGTGAGCATCGCGCCGATATGCGGCACCATGCCGACGGGCACGCGCAGCGAGACCTCCTTGCCGTTGGGGGACGTCGTAAGAGCCGTCCCCCCCTGGCCCATGAGCGGCCCGAGGTAGCTCTGAAGCGCTTTGTTCATCTTGGCGACGTCGCTCTTCGAGCCCGAACACGTGAACAGCAGGTCATTGGTGCCTGCTTCCTGGCGGATATGCCATTCCTTGCGCTTCGATGGATCGGAGATCTGCGGATGCCGCAACGGAATGCCGCTGTCGGTCTTCGCGGTCGTCGGGGAGGTCAGCTTCTCCAGGCCGTCGAGCAGGTTGAGGGAAATGTCGCGCAGGTTCGTATGGTCGATGCCGGTGTTCGGGACGCCGAAATCGAAATCGTCCACCGCAAGCCGCTCCTGGAATATCTGCAGGATGTCGTCGCGGCGCCCCTCGTACTGAGCCTTGATGCCCTGGATGTGCTGGCCAAAATTGGCGGAATCGGGCCGTTGGTCGCCGAACTGCTGGGCATACAGGTCGAACAGTTGGGAGTCGGCGCCGGATTCTTTCAGCCTGGCGATCTGCCGCACTCCCTCCATTTTTTCGGAAAGCGGGCTCTGGTCGAACATGGAGAAATTCTTGTAGCCCTGGCCCGGGAGGATACTGGGCTGCTTGAACGAGAAATCCGAATTGATGTCGCCGCGCCGGCCCAGCAGGCCGCCCTCCAGCGCATGGCCGGGATCGATGCCGACAAAGGTGTCGCCCACGTAACCCTTGTTTCCGCCCTTGGAGCCGAGCGCGTCGCGGTCGGCCATCAGCAGCAGCAGGATCTTGTTGCGACCCAGTTCCTTCATGCTGGAATCGAGCGTGGGCGGCCCGCTGTATACGCCGTTCGCATCGCCCTGCGCCTTCGTGTTGCGCACCAGCACGCCATCCTTCAGATAGCGTTCGCCTCGCAGGGGCTTGCCGTCGAAGTCGCTGAACGAGTGCTCGTCCGTGCCGTCCACGTGCGTGCCGTCCAGCATGAGCTTGGGCGTCCCGTCGGCATATTCGCCCTCCACGATCTTGAGCTTCTGGCTCTGGATGCCCAGGCTGCGCATCAGGTCGTTGGCCAGCGCCTCGCGCACCGCGCCCTCGTTGCGGTCCTTGGCGGTGGCGCCCGTGAACCAGCGATGCAGCGCGTTCTTCGCCTTGTCGCTGGGAATCTGGTAGCGGTCCCCGGATTTGTCGGCCTCGTAATAATCGAGCTTGATGTAGTGGTTCTTGTTGAACTTCGGCTGCGTTTCCATGATGCCGTGGCGCAGGCTGTCCATCATTTCGTTGGCGTGCCCGGCGCGCGTCCCGTCGGCGGTCTGCGCGCTTCCGGCGAAGGCCTCCTGCACCAGGCCCGAAACCAATGCGTTCGTGAAGCCGGGATCCCGGTCCTGGTCGGCCCGCAGGCTTGCCAGCACGTCCGGCGCATCGCCGTCCTTAACGGACTGCAAGAGTTCTCGGGCATTTTCCGCATGCGGCGAATCGGACTCGGAGAGGGACGTCAGCACCTGGTTCAGCATGGCCTGCAGGGCCTGGTCGCCGGGCGCGCCCTGCGGGGGTTGCTGGCCCAGCCACTCCTCTGTCATCCGCAGGGCGTCCTGGTGGAACTTGTGCTGCGGATTCTGCAGTTTGACGGAGTCGCCCGGCGTCCAGTCGCGCTTGGCGATGAAACCCGGTTCGACGCCCTTCGCCTTGTCGCCCATGACCCGGTAGCCCGCCACGCTGCCCTGGAAGGCGTTTCCGTTGACCGGGGCGTAGCGGCGGCCGAACTGGGGCGCGGGATCGTCCTGCGCGCGCGCCAGGACGCGGCTCAGCCCCTGCCCGATCGCCGCGGCGAAATTCTGGAACTGATTCCCGATGCGGGCGAGCAAATTCGTTTGAAGTTGGCCCGAGGCTCCCTGCACTTGCGTAACCATGGCTTTCCCGTGAATCGATGTCCGAAGGGCGACGGACATGGACTGCCCGCCAGGCTCATGGTCTGAGTAACGGGGCGCGCGGGAAAGTTCCAACGGCGGTCCGGCGCCCCGGGGACGTATTCAACGTGGGGGCCAGGTCTACCGGCGGCGCTTGCTTTCCAGGAATTCATTCATGAACTTCTGGGGTTCGCCGGTATTGAAAGCGGCCCCGAATTCCGCGACGCTGTCCTCGATCGCCTGGTCCACCGACATCGTCTCCCAGCGGCGCAACAGCTTCTTCTGCTGGCGCAGCGCCGCCGGGCCGAGCGCGGCGAAGCCCTCGGCCAGCTTGCGCACGGCGGCGTCCAGGTCGGCCCGGGGCACCGCGGCGTTCACCAGGCCCCAGTCCCGCGCGCGCCTGGCGTCGATCAGATCGCCCGTGAGCAGCATCCAGGCGCTGTTGGCGGCGCCGATCAACGGCGGCATGAGCGCGGCGTGTATCACCGAGGGAATGCCCACCTTCACCTCGGGCATGCCGAACTGCGCGTCGTCGGCGCTGATGCGCAGGTCGCA
This sequence comes from Achromobacter veterisilvae, assembly GCF_900496975.1. GTDB lineage: Bacteria > Pseudomonadota > Gammaproteobacteria > Burkholderiales > Burkholderiaceae_B > Achromobacter > Achromobacter veterisilvae. The sequence continues at coordinate 156,543 of NZ_UFQC01000011.1, read as the reverse complement.
GGCCAGGGCGAACTCCAGGCCGCCGCCCAGGCACCAGCCCGGAATGCGCGCGATGACGGGCACCGGGAAGTGGCGGACCGCATTGCAGAGGTCGCGCAGGTTCGAAATGAAGGTCCGCGCCTTCTGCTCGTCGAGCGCGGCCATTTCCGCGATGTCGGCGCCGGCCACGAAGGCGCGGTCGCTGGCGCCTCGCAGGACCAGCACGCGCACCGCATCGTCGTCGCGCAGTTGCGCGAGCGCTTCTCGAAGGCCATCGATCACCGGCGTGCTCAGGATATTCAGCACGCCGGCGTCCTGCATGGTCAGGGTGGCGATGCCGGACGCCTCGATCTCGGCGCGGGCATGGGGAACGGTAAAGGATCTGGTGCTCATGAGGGTTCCTGGTTACTGCATTTTCTCGAATTTGATGTCCTCGACCACGGTCTTCCAGTGGCCGTAGGATTGCGCGATCAGCGCGCCGAACTCGTCGCGCGACATCGGACTGGGCATGGCGCCCTGCTTCTCGATGGCGTCGGCGGTGGCGGGATCGGCCAGCGCCTCGCGCACCGCCGCGTTCAGCTTGTCCAGCACGGCGGCCGGCGTTCCGGCGGGCGCGGCCAGCCCGAACCATGAAGGATGGTTCATCGCCGGCAGGCCCGCTTCGGCGTAGGTCGGCACGTCGGGCAGGACTTTCAGCCGCTGCTTCGCCGCCACGGCGAGCGGGCGGATACGCTGCGCCTGGATCAGGGGATTGGACGACGGGATATTGTCGAACACGACCTGTACCTGCCCCGCCACCAGATCGTTGAGCGCCGGCCCCAGGCCTTTGTAGGGGACATGCAGCATGCGGGTGCCGGTCGTCTTCAGGAACAGCTCGCCATTCATGTGGCTCAAGCCGCCGTTGCCGGAAGAACCGAAGGCGTACTTGTCCGGTTCCGCCTTCAGCAGCCGCAGGAATGCCGCGAGGTCCGGCGCGGGCAGCGCCGGGTTCACCACCAGCACGTTGGGAACGTCGGCCAGATTGCTGATGGGCGCGAAATCCTTGACGGGGTCGTAGGCGCTTCTTGCGTAGACGTTCGGATTGACGGCGTGGGAGCTTTCGACCGCCATCACCAGGGTATAGCCGTCGGCGGGCTGCTTGGCGGCATAGGCCGAACCGATGCTGCCGCCGGCGCCGGGCCGGTTCTCGACGACGACGGATTGGCCAAGCCGCTCGCCAAGCTTGTTGCCGACCACGCGGGCGATGATGTCCGTCGTGCCTCCGACGGCATAGGGAACGACCAGGCGGATGGGCCGGTCGGGATACTCGGCGGCGGCCATTGCCGGCAATACCAGGCAGGCGCATGCCGCCGCCAGAGGGAATCGTATGGATTTCATTGTTGTCTCCTCGGATGAATCACAAAGTGGCGGGACTCGGCAGCACGATATCCGTGTGCTCGCCCAGCAGCGGCGGCGCGGCGCCCATCGCTGCTGGCGGAGTCCCCGCCAGCAGCGGGTTGCGCACCAGGCGCAATTCGCCCAGCACGGGATGCGTGGCGGTCTGCAACAGCCCGCGGTGCAGCACCTGCGGATGCGCGAACACCTCGTCCAGCGTGTGGATGGGCCCCCAGGGCACGCCAGCGGCGTCGAAGGCGTCCGTCCAGCGCTTGCGCGCGGCGGCCGCCAGCGTTTCGGCTATCAGCGGCCGCAGGCTGTCCATGTGCGCCAGGCGCGCGCTGTTGGTGGCGTAGCGCGCATCGGCCGCCCATTCCGGGCGCCCCGCCACGCCGCAGAAACGCGCGAACTGGCCGTCGTTGCCGATGGCCAGGATGAGGTGGCCGTCGGCGCAGGCGAAAACCTCGTACGGCGCGCAGTTCGGGTGGGCGTTGCCGCTGCGTTTGGGCGCCTCGCCGGACACCAGGTAGTTGGCGCCCTGGTTCGCGTTCAGCGCCACCGCGACGTCGAGCAGGCAGATATCCAGCGGCATGCCTCGCCCGGTCTGGTCGCGCTGCCGCAACGCGGCCAGCACGGCCGAAGTGGCGTACATGCCGGTCATCAGGTCCACCACCGCCACGCCGGTGCGCAGCGGCCCCGCGCCCGGCGTTCCATCGGGCTGGCCGGTGTAGCTCATCAGGCCGCCCATGCCTTGGAACACATAGTCGTACCCCGGCTTGCCGGCCATGGGGCCGGACTGGCCATAGCCGGTGATGGACAGATAGATCAGGCGCGGATTGAGGCTCGCGAGCGAGGCGTAGTCGAGCCCGTACTTGCGCAGGCCGCCGGCCTTGTAGTTCTCGACCAGGACGTCGGCGTCGGCGACCAGCTCCCGCACGCGGGCGGCGCCCGCTTCCGTGGAGAAATCGATGGCGACGGATTGCTTGCCTCGGTTGCAGGCCATGAAGTACGCCGACATCGACGCGCCGCCGTCGGCCGACCGCAGGTCTGGCGGCCCCCAGCCGCGCGTATCGTCGCCGCGTCCGGGATGTTCGACCTTGATGACCTGCGCGCCGAGGTCCGACAGGTTCTGCGTGCACCAGGGGCCCGCGAGGATGCGCGACAAGTCCACGACTTTGACGCCGCGCAAGGCATTGTGAAGCATAGTGTCTCCGTGATTCAGGCGATCCGGAAAATTATGCCGGCCGCGTTGCGCGGCGAGGAGTCGAATGTTTCGAACGCTGTGTTCGTCGGCGTTCAAGCGGCGAGCGCCCCAGCCGGGCCGCCGCGCCGCGTTAGAAAGCCGCGAACGTTGAGTTCGAATATTTCGGATGGAGTATTGCGCGAGGCGCCGCCATACTGCCCTCGCGGAGGCGCATTGGCAGTCGCGCCCCCCTCACGATAAGACTCCTGGAGACAACCATGATCCGCAACATCCTGCGACGCGGCGCGCTCGGCGCGCTGCTCGTGAGCAGCCTGGCCGCGGGCGCCGCCCGCGCCGACTATCCCGACCACCCCGTCACCGTCGTCGTGGCCTTCGCCCCCGGCGGCATGACCGACATCGTCGCCCGCCTGCTGTCGGCCGAACTGGGCAAGCGCTTCAACCAGACCTTCGTGGTCGAGAACAAGCCCGGCGCCGCCGGGCAGGTCGGCACCGAACTGGTTTCGCGCCAGAAAAACGATGGCTATACGCTGCTGGTCAGCGCCACCGGCCACGTGATCGGCCCGGCGGTCAACGACAAGGTCCGCTATGACCCGGTAAAGGATTTCGAGCCCATCGCGATTCTTGCGCGCGCCCCGAACCTGGTGGTGGTCAACGCGGGCCTGCCCGTCAAGACCATCCCGGAATTCCTTAGCTGGGGCAAGTCGCAGCCCGGCGTGCCCTACGGTTCGGCGGGCTTCGGCGGCTCCACCCATCTGGGCGGCGAATGGCTGAAGAAGATCACGGGCGTGCCGATGGAACACGTGCCCTACAAGGGCGCGTCCCCGGCCACCAACGCGGTCGTGTCGGGCGAGCTGAAGGTCGCGGTGCAGGACGCGATGAGCGTGGCGCCCTTCATCAAATCGGGCCAACTGCGTCCCATCGGCGTCGCCAGCGCCGAACGCAGCAAGCTCTTCCCGGACCTGCCCACGTTCGCCGAATCGGGAGCGCCGGGCCTGGACGTCTACACCTGGCTGGGCTTCTACGCGCCGGCGGGCACGGACCCGGCGATCGTGGCCAAGCTGAACGAAGCCACCAACCAGATCATGAACTCGCCCGAGATGGTCCAGCGGCTGGCCGGGCAGAACAGCGAACCGCTCGGCCCCATGACGCCGAAGCAGGTAGCGGGCTTCGTCGCGGACGAAACGGCCAAATGGCGCAACGTGGTCCAGACCACCGGCGTCAAGGTGGAGTAAACGGGATGGGCTAGGGCGGGCCGCTCCCGCGGCCCGCCCTAGCCGTCCGACGCCGGCGTGTGCGCCGCGCGCACGGCGAACACCGCGTTGGCCTTGAGCATGACGCGGCCCTCCACCTGCAGCAGGCAGGTGGCGTAGATCAGGCGCCGGCCCTGTTTGTCGATCCGGACGTGCGCCTCGAGCCAATCGCCGGGCTTGACCGGATTCAAGAACTCCACCGACATCTGCACGGTCACGACCGAGACCTGCGCCTGGTGCGCGATAGTGTGCCCCAGGGCGCTGTCGGCCAGGGTCGCCAGCAGCCCGCCATGGGCGATGGAGTGCATATTCGTGTGCGCGTGCTCCACGCGCAGGGCGAGCACGCTGTCGGCGTCGCGCTTGTACAGCGCGCCGAGCTCAGCCAGGTGCGCCATGAAGGGACTGCTCGGGCGCCAGGGCGCGAAACCGGAAGGAATGGAGTCTGTCATGGCTGGGGCCAAGGTCTAGGAAACGACAGTATCGCAAAGAAGGCCGCGGCCGGCTGGACGCCGGGCGCGGCCCTGGCCATGGCGCGGACGCGTCAGAAAACCGTCGCGCCCTCTTCCACCCGATGCTCGAGCAGGGCTGCGGGGGCCCAATGCCCGCCATGGACGCGCTGCAAGGCCCGGATTTTCTCCAGCGTCGCCGCCAGCCCCAGCGTCTGGGCATAGAACATCGGGCCGCCGCGCGCGCCCGGAAAACCGTAGCCATGGACATAGACCACGTCCACGTCCGAGGCACGCTGCGCGATGCCCTCCTCGATGATCCGCGCGCCCTCATTGACCAGCGCCAGCATGCAGCGTTCGACGATTTCCTCGTCGCTCACCGGCCGGCGGACGATGCCGGCCTCGCGCGCGCATTCCTCGATGATGCCGTCCACCACGGGATCGGGCAGCGGCTGCCGGCTGCCCGGCTCGTAGCGGTAGTAGCCCGCCTGGGTCTTCTGGCCGAAACGGCCGAGTTCGCAAATGCGGTCCGCCACCTTGGAATAGCGCAGGTGCGCGGGCCGCGTGGGGGCCAGGCGCTTGCGCGTGGCCCAATTGATGTCCATGCCCGCCAGGTCGGCCATGGCCAATGGCCCCATGGCCATGCCGAAGCGCGTCAGCGCGCCGTCGATCTGCTGCGGGCTGGCGCCCTCTTCCAGCAGGAAGCCGGCCTCTCGCCAGTAGCCCGTCAGCATGCGGTTGCCGACGAAACCTTCGCACACCCCGACCAGTACGGGAATCTTGCCGATTTTCTGCGCCACGGCCATGCAGGTGGCGATGACGTCGGCGCCGGTGCGCGCGCCGCGCACCACCTCCAGCAGCTTCATGACGTTGGCCGGGCTGAAGAAGTGCAGTCCGATCACCGCCTCCGGACGCGCCGTGCAGGCCGCGATCTCGTCGATGTTCAGGCGCGACGTGTTGGTGGCCAGAATCGCGCCCGGCTTGCACACGGCGTCCAGTTGCCGGAACACGGCCTGCTTGACCGCCATGTCCTCGAACACGGCCTCGATGACGAGATCGGCTGGCGCCAGGTCCTGGAGGTCCAGGCTGGGCGCGATGCGCGCCAGCCGGGCCTCGACGCCGGCGGCGTCGAGCTTGCCCTTGGCGGCGGTGATCTCGTAGTTCTTGCGGATCAGCGCCATGCCCCGGTCCAGCGCCGCCTGATCGCGTTCGTACAGCGTCACGGAATAGCCGGCGTTGGAAAACGCCATGGCGATCCCCCCGCCCATGGTGCCGGCGCCCAGGATGCCCACGCGTCCGACCTCGCCCGCACGGCCGCCGCCGGAAACGCGCGGCGCTTCCTTCTCGGCGAAGAACAGGCGGCGCAGCGCCTTGGAGGCGTCGCCTTCGACCAGCGCGTCGAACAACCGGCGTTCCTCGTCCAGACCCGCCTCGATCGGCAGGCGCGTCGCGGCCTCGACGCAGTCGACCGCCGCGCGTTGCGCGATCGCGTTGCGGGCCTTGGGATTGACGCGGGCACGCGCCGCTGAAAAATCCACGCCGTCCGCGCTCAAGGCGCGGCGCGAAGCGACCGGATGCGATGCCAGGTGCGCGCGCTCGAGGGCGTAGGACAGCGCGGCATCCAGCAGATCGCCTTCGGCGACCGCATCCACCAGCCCCGCGGCCAGGGCGGCCGCGGCATCCAGCGGTTTGCCGGACTGGATCATTTCCAGCGCGGGCAACACGCCGATCAGCCGCGGCAGGCGCTGCGTGCCGCCGCCGCCCGGCACTAGGCCAAGGTTCACTTCCGGCAGCCCCAGCCGGGCGCCCGCCTGCGCCACGCGGTAATGGCATCCCAGGGCCAGCTCCAGCCCGCCGCCCAAGGCGAAACCGTGGATGGCGGCCACCACCGGCTTGCCGGACGCCTCGATGGCCGCGATCACGTCGCGCAACATGGGCCTGGCGGTCGCCGCCGGCGTATTGAACTGACGGATGTCGGCGCCGCCGCAGAAGGCCTTGCCGGCGCCGGCGATAACGATGGCGTCGACGCCGGCATCCGCTCGCGCCAGGGCCAGGCCTTCATGGACCCCGCGGCGCACGGTATCGCCCAGGCCATTGACGGGCGGGTTATCGAGGAAGATGACGGCCGCGCGCCCATGCAGGGCGTAGCGGACGGTGTCGGAAAGATCGCGGGACGGCGAGGTGGCGGTCAAGCTCATGGGTATACCCTTTCGGCGGCGCGGCTCAGGCCGTCGCCAGCCGCTGATAGCGGTTGAGATGGTGGCGGGCGTCGCCCAGCGTGTGTTCGATGGCCAGCAGGCGTTTGACGTAATGGCCCACGGGCAGCTCGTCCGTCATGCCCATGCCGCCATGCAGTTGGATGCTCTGCTGGCCGATGTAGCGCGCGGCCGCGCCGCAACTGGCCTTGGCTGCCGACACCAGACGGGCCCAATGCCGCGCATCGGCCTGGTCCGCGCCGGCCGCCAGCCAGGTCAGCGAGCGCGCCTGCTCCAGCGCCAGCAGCATGTCCACCAGCCTGTGCTGCACCGCCTGGAAGCGGCCCAGCGGCTGGCCGAACTGGCGGCGAGCGGCCACGTGATCGCGGGTGGCGTCCAGCAGCGCCTGCATGGCGCCCAGCGCTTCCGCGCACAGGGCCACCCGCGTGGCGTCGGCCGCCCGTTCCAGGGCTTCGCCCGCCAGGCCCAGGCGGGCATCGGCATCGACGCGGCAACCCTTCAGCACGATGTCCGCGTAGGGGCGGCCGTCCAGTCCGGGCGCGCCGTGGCGCTCCAGCCCCGCCGCGCCGGCCTCGACCAGGAATACGGCCATCCCCTCGGCATCGCGCGCCGTGACCAGCAACTGCCGGGCGCCCGCTCCGTAGGGAACGCGCCGTTTGACGCCGTTCAGCACCCAGCCGCCGCCATCGCGCTCCGCCGTCGCGCAGGGCGCGTCCAGCGGCCAATCCGAATCCGGCTCCGCATGGGCCAGCAGCGGCGCCGATCCCTGCGCGATACCGGCCAGCAGGGCTTGCGCCCGCCCGCTCTCGGGCAGGCGCGACAGCATCTGGCCGCAAAGCAGCGCGCTGGCGTCGTACGGTTCGGTCACCCGATGACGGCCGAAACGCTGCATCAGCACGCACAGGTCGCCAAGCCCGCCCCCCATCCCGCCGGCCGACGCCGGCAGCCCCAGCCCGAGCAGCCCCATGTCGGCAAAGGCGCGCCAGTGCGGCGAGGCCTCGGGGTCCGCGTCGGCCGGCAGCGCCGCCCGGGCCGCCGGCGGCGGGTATTCCCCTTGCAGATATCGTCCGACGGCGTCGTCGAGCGCGCGCTGGTCGTCGGTATAGTCGTCGGCCTCGCCCAGCGCGAGCTTGGCGATGATGTTCTTCTGGACCTCGTCCGTTCCGCCGTAGATCGAGATCTTGCGCAGATTCAGGTAGAAGCCGGGCATGGCTTCCAGTTCTTCTTCCAGGGTCGGGCCGCCTTGCGCATAATCGCGCTCCAGCGCGTCGGAGCGATAGGCGAGCGCGTGCGTGCCGGCGGTGTCGACCAGCGCCTCGCTGATGCGCTGCGCCAGCGTGGACCCCAGGTACTTCAGTATCGAGGCTTCCGCGCCGTGTCCGGCGCCGCGCTGGTCGCGCGCGATCAGCCGCAGATTGGTCTGCTCCAGCGCCAGGGTGTCGATCTCCAGTTGCGCCAGCCGCTGGGCGAACACGGGGTCTTCGGCCAGCGGCCGGCCGTCCGCCTTGCGCTTGGCCGCCAGCCGCTGCAGGTGGCCCAGTTCCCGTTTGGCGCGCCCCACCCGCGCCGCGCCGAAGCGTTCGTGCGACAACAGGTACTTGGCATAGGTCCAGCCCCGGTCCACTTCGCCGACCAGGTGCGACGCGGGCACCCTCACGTCGTCGAGGAAGACTTCGTTGATCTCTTCGCCGCCGTCCAGCGTCCGGATCGGCCGCAGCGACACGCCGGGACTGCGCATGTCGATGAGCAGGAAGGAAATGCCCTCCTGCGCCTTGGCGTCGGGATTGGTCCGCGCCAGGCAGAACATCATGTCGGCGTATTGGGCGTAGGTCGTCCAGGTTTTCTGGCCGTTCACCACGAAGACGTCGCCTTCGCGGCGGGCGCGGGTGGCCAGCGACGCGAGGTCGGAGCCGGCGCCCGGCTCGGAATACCCCTGGCACCACCAGTCCTCCCCGCTCAGGATGCGCGGCAGGAAGTGGCTTTTCTGCCAGTCCGAGCCGTAGGCCATGATGACGGGCGCGACCATGCGCAGCCCGAAGGGCACGGTTTCGGGCGCGCCCGCCAGCGCGCATTCTTCGTCGAATGCGTTGCGCTGGCCTATGCTCCAGTCCGCGCCCCCGTGCTCGGCCGGCCAGTTCGGCGCGACCCAGCCCTTTTCATGCAGGATGCGGTGCCAGCGCAGGAAATCCTGCTTGTCCAGCCGCTGGTGGTCCAGCACCTTGCGCCGCAGGTCGGCGGGCAGGCGCTCGCGCAGGAACGCGCGGACCTCGCCGCGGAAATCCTCCAGCGAAACGTCATTCGGCATCGCGCAGATCCTCCGCGAAACGCAGCGGCGCGTCGGTCGCGGCCTGCAGCGCGGCGCGCGTCAGGCCCGGGGCCATGTCGCGCACCACGAAACCCTCGGGCGTGACGTCGAGCGTGGCGAGGTCGGTATAGACCCGGTCCACGCACGCCGCGCCCGTCAGCGGCAGGTCGCATACCCGGCGCAGGCGCGGCACGCCTTCGCGGGTCAGGTGTTCCATCAGCACGTGGACCCGCTTGGCCCCCACGGCCAGGTCCATGGCGCCGCCGACCGCCGCGGCGACGCCAGGCTGTCCCAGCGACCAATTGGCCAGGTCGCCGGTCTCCGAGACCTGGTAGGCGCCCAGGATGCAATAGTCCAGGTGGCCGCCGCGCATCATGGCGAAAGAGTCCGCGTGGTTGAAGAAGCTGCCGCCCGCGGCCATGGCGACGTTCTGCTTGGCCGCGTTGGTCAGGTCCGGATCGACCGGATCGGCGTCCGAGCGCGCCCGCATGCCGAGGATGCCGTTCTCGCTGTGGACGATGACGCCATGCGCCGGCGTCCAGTAGTCCAGCGCCCTGACGGGCAGGCCGATGCCCAGGTTGACGTAGGAACCGGCAGGGATGTCGGCCGCGGCGCGGCGCGCGATGTCCTCGCGGGAATATCGTTGGGTCATTGCAGGGCTCCGGTCAATTGGGCGTCGGGAATGCGCAGCACGCGCTGCACGAAGATGCCGGGCGTGACGATGTGCTCGGGATCCAGGCCGCCGACCTCCGCCAGCGCATGGACCTGGACGACGGCGGTGGCCGCCGCCATGCACATGAGCGGGCCGAAGTTGCGTCCCGCCTTGCGGTAGACGAGATTGCCCATGGGATCCGCGCAGTAGGCCTTCACGAGCGCGTAGTCGGCATGCAGGGGCTCCTCGAACACGTGGCCCACGCCCTTGATGATCCGCGTCTCCTTGCCTTCGGCCAGCAAGGTGCCGTAGCCGGTGGGCGTGAAGAAGCCGCCCAGGCCCGACCCGGCCGCCCGCAGGCGCTCGGCCAGCGTGCCCTGCGGCACGCATTCGTAGTCGATCAGTCCGTCGGCGTAGGCCGACTCGAAGGCCTGCGACTCCGCGCCGCGCGGATACGAGGCGATCAGCTTGCGCACGCGGCCCAGCCGGATCAGGCGGGCCAGGCCGCTGTCGCAGGCGCCGCTGTTGTTGCACACCACGGTCAAGCCGCGCGCGCCATGCTCCACCAGCGCGTCGAGCAATTCGACGGGTTGTCCGGACAGGCCGAACCCGCTGACCAGGACGGTGGCGCCGTCCGGAATATCCGCCACGGCCTGCGCGGCGGAATCGACTGTCTTGTTCATCATGGCGTGCATCACAGGGAATGGGAAAGAATGGCGGTGGCCTGGCTGGACAGCACCCCGCCGTTGCCGTGCACCAGCGCGACATCGGCCTTGGGCACCTGGCGCTCGCCCGCCTCGCGGCGCAGTTGCGCCACGGCCTCGATCACCAGGAAAATGCTGTACATGCCGGGATGGGTGAACGACAGCCCGCCGCCGTTGGTGTTCATCGGCAGGTCGCCGCCCGGCTCGATGCGCCCGCCGCCGATGAAAGCGCCGCCCTCTCCCTTGGCGCAGAAGCCCAGGTCTTCCAGGAAAAGGATGGGGTTGATGGTGAAGGCGTCGTAGAGTTCGACCAGGTCGATATCGGCGGGCGTCAGCCCCGCCTCGGCGAACGCGGTCCGGCCGGAGTCCACCGCCGGGGTGACGGTAACGTCGGGCATGCACGATATCTGGCGGTGCCAGTGCGCATGGCCGGTGCCCAGCACGTAGATGGGACGCGGATGCAGATCGCGGGCCCGGTCGGCGCGCGCGACCACGAAGGCGCCCGCGCCGTCGGTCACCAGGCAGCAATCGCGCACGGTCAGGGGGTCCGAGATCATCTTCGCGCCCAGCACCTCGTCGATCGTGAGCGGCGTGCGCAGGAAGGCGTCGGGATTCAACTGCGCCCATTTGCGCGCCGCCACCGCGACCTCGGCCAGTTGCCGCCGGGTGGTGCCGTACTGGTGCATGTGGCGCGCGGCCGCCAGCGCGTAGCTGGATACCGGGTTGAACGGCTTGTAGGGGTGCTCGTAGGGCTGCGGATCCAGCGCCGCCCGCATCTGGTTGATCTGCGTGCTGCTGGGCGCGCTGCGCGGATTGGCTCCGTAGCAGACCAGCACGTGGTCGCACTGGCCGGCCTCGATGGCCATCGCCGCGATCTTCAGGTCGGCGATGAACGACGATCCGCCGAACATGGTGCTGTCGGAGAAGCGAGGCCGGATCCCCAGGTACTCCGCCATCCGCATCACCCACCATGGCGAGGTCAGACTGGAAGTGATGATGCCGTCGATATCCTGCATCTTCAGGCCGCTGGCGGCCACGGCGCGGTGGGACGCCTGCGCGATGATTTCCTGTTCGGTACGGCCTTGGCAATCGCCCAGTCCGGCCATGCCGGTTCCCAGGACGGCGATCGCGCCGCGATGGCTTCGGCTCATGCCCGTTCCTCCGTCTGCGCCACGAATACCAGCAGCGGCGCGCCGTCCACGGCGTCGATCCTTGCGCGGACCCGCAGGCCGATGGCCACGGCCTCCACGGGCATGTCCACCACGCGGCTCATCAGGCGCGGGCCCTCGTCCAGGTCCACCAGGCAGACGGTGTAATCGCCGCCCTTGCCGCGCACGACGGTCGAGGAATAGACCTCGCCCCGGCCGCTGGGCTCGACCCACCGAAGCGAGTCGGACCCGCAATGCGGGCAGACCACTCTGGGATAGAAATGGTGCCGGGCGCAGGCCTGGCATCGCGGGATGACGAAGCGGCCCTGCGCGAGCTGCTCGAAATAGTGTCGTTCGGCGCTGGGGGCCGGCTCGTTTTCGGTTTGCGGCATGCTGATGTGTTCCGCCCGGCGGGCGGCTGTCTCCGTTGTATTTCGATCCGCGCCAGGCATGGCCCGCGGCAGTGGAACGATTTTAGGAATGGCTCCCGCCGCTTACCATCCGAAAGATTCGAAGGCTTCTTTCGGCATATTCGAAGCGCCGCGAGTCGGAGTAAGATTTACGCGATAACAAACACCCTTACATGGCAGGAGCACTGGAAGATGGCGAAAGTCGGCATGGTTGGAATCGGCCTCATGGGCCATGGCATCGCAAGCAATCTGGTCAAGCACGGTCACGCGCTGACGGTGCTCGAACACCCCGGCAACCAGCCGCTGGACGCGCTGAAGGCCGCCGGGGCGGCCAGCGTCGCCGATGGCGCCTCGCTGGCGGCGCAGTCCGACGTGATCATCCTGTGCGTCACCGGCAGCCCGCAGGTCGAAGCCGTGCTGCTGTCGGCGGGAGGCGTGCTGGAAGGCCTGCGGCCCGGCACGGTCATCATCGACTGCTCCACCGCCATCCCCTCCTCCACCGAAAAGGTGGCGCAGGCCGTGGCGCAAGCCGGCGGCCGCTTCCTGGATGCGCCGATGACGCGCACCCCCAAGGAAGCCGCCGAAGGCCGGCTCAACCTGCTGGTGGGCGGCGAGGCGGCGCTGTTCGAGGAATGCAAGCCCTTGCTGGCCTGCTTTGCCGAGAACATCACGCACGCCGGCCCCGTGGGCGCCGGCCACCGCATGAAGCTGCTGCACAACTACGTGTCGCTGGGCGTGATCGCCCTGTTGTCGGAAGCGGCGGCCTGCGCGCTGCGCGCGGATATCGATCCCGCCGTGTTCGCCGACGTGCTGGCCAAGGGCGGCGGAGGCGGCGTGGCGCTGGAGCGCATCAAGCCGTACCTGCTGGAACAGGACCCGTCCTCGCTGCGGTTCTTCATGTCGAACGCGCAGAAGGACCTGTCCTACTACAACACCATGGCCGCCGAAACGGGCGCCGTGCGGGAAATCGGCGCGGCCGTGCTGCACACCTACGACCAGGCCGTGACGCAGGGCGGCGGCGACCGCTACGTGCCCGAACTGGTGTCCCTGCTGAAAGACCGCTAGCCGGCTCAGCGTCCGCCGGCGGCGGCTGCCGCCTGCCCGCGCAGCAGGCCGCGCACCGGCAGGCGCAGGGAGATCAGCGCCGCCGCCAGCAGCAGCGCCCCGGCCGAGCCGAAGGCGACCCAATGCGTGCCGAAGGCTTCGAAGGCCCAGCCGCCCAGCCATGAACTGATCATGCCGCCCACCTGGTGGCCCAGGTAGGCCAGGCCGTACAGCACGCCCACCAGGCGGATCCCGTAGACGTCGGCCAGGATCGCCGACGACAAGGCGACGCTGCCGGCCCACACGATGCCGCCGATGGTGGCCGCGGCGTACAGTTCCCAATGCGCGCCCACCATGACCAGCGCGAAGAATCCCAGCCCGCGCACCAGGTAGATCGCGGCGAGGATGTTGCGCCGCTCGACCTGGTCCGACAGCCGGCCCAGGACCAGCGTGCTGAAGATCGCCACCAGGCCGATCAGGCCGATGCCCAGCGAACTGGTGGTGGCGTCGAAGCCATGGTCCATCAGCATGGGCACGCCGTGCGTGCCCAGCAGGTTCATGCTGAAGCCACAGGCGAACAGGCCCAGCGCCACCTGCCAGAAAGGCAAGGTGCGCAAGGCGTCGCGCACATTGGGAGCGGGCCGCTTGGCCGCGGGCTTGGCGGCCCCGGGTTTATCGACGATCTGGTGGGGCAGCAGGTCCGTGTGTTCGGGCGCTTCGTCACGCATGACGAAGAGCGCCACCGGCACCGTCAGCAGGGCGAACAGGACCGCGAACCCCAGCAGCGTTTCCTTCCATCCCACGGCCGAGATCGCGAAGGTCAGGGTGGGCGTCATCAGCGCGATGCCGGCCATCGAGCCGGTGGACAGGAAAAACAGCGCCATGCCGCGCTGGCGCGTGAACCAGCGGCTGATCACCGGCGTCAGCGCCACGGGGCTGGTGAAGGCCAGGCCGATCGACAGGGCCACGCCGAAAGACAGCAGGAATTCGATGGGCCCGCTGGCGAACACCGTCCAGATCGACGAAGCGACGACGATGGCCGCGCCCGTCAGCAGCACGAAGCGCGTGCCCTGCGTGCTGACCAGATAACCCGCCAGCGGCATGCCCAGGCCATAGCAGAGCATGCCGATCGCCACGATGCCCGACAGCGTGCTGCGCGTGAAGCCCAGGCTTTCCGCCATGGGCAGGAAAAACGGCCCGATGCCCATGCGCAGGCCGACGGTCAACAGGGTGAGTGCCGTAGCGGCGCCTACGATATTCCAGCCGAAATACCAGCCGCCCGACTCTTGCTTGTCCACGTATGCTTCTCCTCGATGTCTTCTTGTGGCCGCTTGCGCGCCCAGGTTCGTAGACGCCGCCGGAAGCGCGCGCGGAAGACGGGGCTGACGGCAAGGCGGGAAGGACGAGGCGCGAATCGGCTTGTGATCCGGCAACCGAGGGCCGCCGGACGCGTCATATTACTCCTGGCTATATGCCGAACAGGCGGAAGCCCCCAGAACCTGTTCGGTGAACGGGCACCGCGGCCGGCGCGGCGCAGTATATTTGCCCCCACTCGTAGCACTCAAAGTAAGCCGTGACGTCCAAGACATCGATGTTCGCCCTGTCCCGCCAGGAAATCGCCCTGGTGCTGGTCACCATGCTGTGGGGAAGCACCTTCCTCGTCATCCACATCGCCATGCAGCACAGCGGGCCGCTGTTCTTCGTAGGCGTCCGCTTCACGATCGCCGGGGCCATGGCGCTGCTGCTGTTCCGCAAGCACATGGCCGCGATCACCCGCCGCGAGATCGGCGCCGGCATCGCCATCGGCAGCGCCCTGTTCCTGGGCTACTTCCTGCAGACTTACGGATTGCAGACCATCACCAGCAGCCAATCGGCCTTCATCACCGCGCTGTACGTTCCCATCGTGCCGCTGCTGCAATGGGCCGTGCTGAAGAAGCCGCCCGGCCCGATGAGCTGGGTCGGCGTGGCGCTGGCCTTCGCCGGCCTGGTCCTGCTGGCCGGCCCGCAGGCGGGCGCCCTGAATTTCAGCGCCGGCGAAGCCGCGACGCTGGCCGGGGCCGCGGCCATCGCCGCCGAAATCATCCTGATCGGGCTGTTCGCGAAGTCGGTGGACAGCCGCCGCGTGACAGCCGTGCAGCTACTGACGGCGGGCCTGGTCTCGTTCGCCCTGATGCCGGCCATGGGGGAATCGGTGCCCGCGTTCTCCTGGCTGTGGGCCGGCGCGGCCATCGGCCTGGGGCTGGCCAGCGCCATCATCCAACTGACCATGAACTGGGCGCAGAAATCCGTGTCGCCCACCCGCGCCACCGTCATCTATGCGGGCGAGCCCGTCTGGGGCGGCATCGTCGGACGCCTGGCCGGCGACCGCCTGCCGGCGCTGGCGCTGGTGGGCGCGGGCCTCATCGTCGCGGGAGTGCTCGCCAGCGAGGCCAAGCTTCCGCGCCGGAAAAAGCCGCCAGCCGCGGCGCCGAAGGCGCGGACCAGCTAGCGCGCCAGGCGCGCAATCAGGTCGCCCTGGGCCGGATACTGGCGGCGCAGTTCGGCGGCGTCGGCCAGTTCGAACTCGCTGAATTCGAAGCCGGGCGCGACGGTGCAGCCGGTCAGCGCGTAGCCGCCGGGTTCGGCCAATTCGGCAGCGAACCAGCTACCGGCCGGGACGACCGCCTGGAACTCGGCCCCGGCGTCCTCCAGCGTGTTGCCCAGCCGCAGGCGCCGGTAACCGCCGTCCGGCGCCAGCACATGGATATGCAGCGGCGCGCCGGCATGGAAATGCCAGAGTTCGTCGGCGCGGATGCGGTGCCAGGTGGACCACGCGCCGTCGCACAAGAGGTAATAGATGGCGGTGCTGGCCGCGCGGCGCGCGCCGTCGGCGCGCGTCACGGAATCGGCGGCGCGGTAGGTTTCGCGGTAGTGGCCGCCTTCAGGGTGTGGCAGCAGGTCCAGGCGGCGGATCAGGGTGGCGGCGGAGTCGGTCATGGCAGGGCTCATCGCGTTGCGGATGGCCCCAGTCTAAGCCAGGCCCGGCCCTTCAGGCAGCCTGTTCCAGGAACGCCTGCAAGGCGGGCACGGTGTTCAGCACGTGTTGCCGCATCGCCGCCTCGCAGCGCGCCGGATCGCGCGTGCGCAAGGCGTCGATCAGTTCCTGGTGCGATTCGCGCACGCGCAGGACGCGCCCGGGCTGGGCCGCCCACAGGCGCATATAGGGTTCGACGACGGAATGCAGTTCGGATATCTGGCGCAGCAGGCGCGGCTGCTGGCAGAAACTGCACAGGTACTCGTGGAATTCGCGGTGGGCGGTTGTCCAGTCCAGGTCCTCGCCCGGCCCCTGCTCCAGCAGTTCCAGTGAATTCGACAGGCGGCGCAGATGCTCGGCATTCATGTGCAGCACCGCGTTGCGCATCGCCAGGCCTTCCAGCACGGAACGCATTTCGAATACTTCCAGCATTTCCTGCTGGTTCAGGCCCCGCACCACCGCGCCGCGGTTGGCGCGGATTTCGACCAGGCCCTCGGATGCCAGCCGGCGCAGGGCGCCGCGCACCGGCATGCGGCTGGTGCCGATCTCGGCGGCCACGACCTCGGGCACCAGGCGCTGGCCGGGCGCGTAGCGCCCAAGCCGGATCTCGCGCTGCAGGTGCAGGTACGCCTCGTCTTCGGCGCTGATCGCTGTCTTCTGGAATTGCAGCATCGTCGTCCCACGGCTCGGAAAGCCGCCATGATAGATAAACGCAAAAATAACACAAATTGGATCCAATGATCCATGGATGCAAACACCAATAGATGGCGTCCGGTCCATTCCCGTCTAATCCCCTCCACGCTTTCCATAACGCGATCAAGGGGTATCCATGAAGTTTCGTCTCATCCGGGCGCTGGCAGGCGCCGCGGCCATGGCCTTCGCGGCCCAGGCCGGCGCCCAGGCCACCGATTGGCCGCAGCATCCCGTGCGCATCGTCGTGCCGTTCCAGGCGGGCTCGGCCACCGACCTGATCTCGCGCCAACTGGGCGCGGCGCTGTCGACGGAACTGGGCCAGCCCTTCGTCGTCGAAGCGCGTCCCGGCGCCGCCGCCGCCATCGGCAGTGCCTCGGTCGCGCGCGCCGCGCCGGACGGCTACACGCTGCTGATGGGCGGCCCGGCCGCCATCGTGACCAACCGCTATCTGCAAAAGCGCCTGGCCTACGATCCCGACGCCTTCGAGCTGGTGTCGATGGTGGCCTATACGCCCAACATCCTGCTGGCCAATCCCTCGCAGCCTTTCAAGACCCTGCCCGAAATGGTCGCCTATGCCCGCGCCAACCCCGGCAAGCTGACCTATGCCTCCTTCGGCACCGGCACGACCTCGCACATGGCCGGCGAAATGCTCAAGTCGGTGGCCGGCATCGACATCCTGCACGTGCCCTACAAGGGCGCGGGCGAAGCCATCCCCGCGCTGCTGAGCGGCCAGGTGTCGATGTACTTCGACACCATCATGACGGGGCTGCCGCAGGCCAAGAGCGGCGCGCTGCTGGCGCTGGGCATGTCCAATTCCAAGCGTTCGGCGCTGGCGCCGGACATCCCCACCATCGCGGAACAAGGCTACGCCGGCTACGACATCGCGCCGTGGTACGGCCTGGTCGCCCCCGAAGGCACGCCGGCCCCGGTGCTCGACAAGCTCAACCGCGCCGTCAACAAAGTGCTTGCCGATCCCGCGCTGCGCGGTAAGCTGGCGGAAGCCGGCGCCGAACCCCGCGGCGGCTCGCGCGAGGAATTCGCCGCCTTCATCAAGGCCGAAATCCCGCGCACCAAGCAGTTGATCGACCAGGCCGGCATCACCCCGCAGTAATTTCCACGACGAGCTCCAGTACCCATGTCCTCACCCTTCGATTGGTCCTTTCCGTACGCCTCCCGCAAAATGCCTGTACTGGCCGCCAACGCGGTCGCGACCAGCCAGCCCCTGGCGGCGCAGGCCGGCCTGCGCATGCTGCTGGCCGGCGGCAACGCGGTCGACAGCGCCATCGCCACCGCGATCGCGCTGACTGTGCTCGAGCCGGTCATGAACGGCATCGGCGGCGATATGTTCGCGCTGGTCTGGCACGACGGCCGCCTGCATGGCCTGAACTCCAGCGGCTGCGCGCCAGCCGCCTGGACGCCGGAATATTTCAGCGGCCGCGACGCCATGCCCGGCACGGGCTGGGGCACGGTCACCGTGCCGGGCCAGGTGGCCGGCTGGAAGGCGCTGTCCGACCGCTTCGGCAAGCTGCCTTTCGCCAGGCTGTTCGAACCGGCCATCGCCTATGCCGAAGAAGGGTTCGCGGTATCGCCCACCATCGCCCGCCAGTGGGCGGCGCAGGCGCCCAGGCTGGCGCAGGAACCGGGCTTTGCCGCCGCCTTCCTGCCCCAGGGCCGCGCGCCCCAGGCCGGCGAATGGTGGCGCTTTCCGGCGCAGGGCAAGACGCTGCGCGAGATCGCCGAGACCGGCGGCGAGAGCTTCTACCGGGGAGAACTCGCCCGCAAGATCGCCGACTTCGCCAGCCAGACCGACGGCGCGCTCAGCGCGGTGGACCTGGCGGAACACCGCCCCGAATGGGTCGCGCCCATTTCGCAGTCGTTCCGCGGCTACGAACTGCACGAGATCCCGCCCAACGGCCAGGGCATTTCGGCGCTGATGGCGCTGGGCATGCTGGAACAGTTCGACCTGGAAAGCATGGGCCGCGACAGCGCGGATTACTATCACGTCAGCATCGAGGCCATGAAACTGGCCTTCGCGGACCTGCATCAGCACGTCGCCGATCCGCGCCACATGCGCACCGACGCCAACGCCCTGCTGGACCGTTCCTACCTGGCCGAGCGCGCGCGCCTGATCTCCATGGACCGCGCCAGCGTGCCGGTGGCGGGCACGCCGGCCACCGGCGGCACGGTGTACCTGACCGCGGCCGATGCCGGCGGCACCATGGTGTCCTTCATCCAGTCCAACTACCACGGCTTCGGCTCCGGCGTCGTCGTGCCGGACACCGGCATCAGCCTGCACAACCGCGGCCTGAACTTCGTGCTCACGCCCGGCCACGCCAACCAGGTCGCGCCGCGCAAAAAGCCGATGCACACCATCATCCCCGCGTTCGTCACGCGCGGCGGCCAGCCCGCGATGTCGTTCGGCGTCATGGGCGGGTCGATGCAGGCACAAGGGCATTTGCAGATGGTCACGCGCCTGGCCGCGTTCGGCCAGAATCCGCAGGCCATGAGCGACGCGCCGCGCTTCCGCGTGGAGAAGGGCCCCGTGGTGAACGTGGAATCGCACTTGCCCGCGGACGTGGTCGACGCGCTGCGCGCCCGCGGCCACAACGTCGCGGTGGCGGCCGCCGACAGCCTGGAGTTCGGTTCGGCGCAATTGATCTGCCGCCTGCCGCAGGGCGGATACGTGGCCGCCTCGGATTCGCGGCGCGACGGTCAGGCCGTAGGGTTCTGATCCCGGACAGGCCCCAGGGCGCGGCCTCGCGCCTTGGGGCCTGCCCAGGCGGTCCCATGGCAAGAAACGGAGCCCCGGGCCCGCGCCCGCGATCTACACTGGACGCGTTGCCCACGAACATCCGGTGAAAGACCATGGAATCCAGTATTTCTCCTGGCCTGGACGCTGTCGAGGGGCGGGATTGGGAAGCCATCGGCCGGTCGCTCGACCACCACGGCAACGCCGTGCTGCCCGGATTTCTCAGCCCCGCCCAATGCCGGATGCTGGCGGCGCTGTACCCGCGCGAGGACGGCTACCGCTCCCGGATCGTCATGGCGCGCCACGGGTTCGGCCGCGGCGAATACAAGTATTTTTCCTACCCTCTCCCGCCGCTCGTCGATGCCCTGCGCCATGCGCTGTATGCCCGGCTCGCGCCGATCGCCAACCGCTGGAACCGCCTACTGGGCCTGGACGTGCAGTACCCCGGCGCGCTGGACGACTTCCTGGCGCGGTGCCACCGCGCCGGGCAGCATCGGCCGACGCCCCTGATCCTCGAATACCGCGAAGGCGACTACAACTGCCTGCACCAGGACCTGTACGGCGAACACGTGTTTCCCTTGCAGACCGCGATATTGCTGTCCGAACCCGGAAAGGACTTTACCGGCGGCGAATTCGTCATGACGGAAACCTCCTCCGGCGGGCAGGTGGCCGAGGTGGTCCCTTTGCGCCAGGGAGACGCCCTGGTATTCACCGTGAACCGGCGCCCCGTCGCCGGCAAGCGGACCGGCTTGCGCAAGGCCGCCATGCGGCATGGGGTCAGCCGGCTCCTGGGCGGGCGGCGGCACACGCTGGGGGTGATCTTCCATGACGCGAGCTGAGGCCATGCAGGCGGAACTGCCCCTGGGGCCGCCCCCCGACGTGGACAGCCCGATCCCCCTGGACATGGACGCGCCCGTCATCGACGGCCTGGACTGGACCGGCATCGCCGCGCAACTCGACGCGGAAGGCTACGCGTTCCTGCCGCGATGGCTGGCGCCGGAACAGGCGCGCGCGCTGGGCCGCCAGGCCGCCGGCCTCCGGCGCGCGCCGCTGGCGCACGGCGGACTGGGCCAGGGCGACCTCTGCCGTTTCCCGGCCGGGCTGCCCGCGCCCTTGGCCGGGTGGCGCGAAGCCCTTTACCGCCATCTCGCTCCCATCGCCAACCGCTGGAGCGAGCGGCTGGATTCCGCTTATCGCTATCCCGGCGAACTGGCGGACTTCCTGCGGCGCGGCCGGCAGGCGGGCCAGGCCCATGCGCTGTCGCACCTCAGCCTGCTGCGCGAAGACGGCTACGTGGCGCTGCACCAGCGCGGCGAAGGCGCGCACGTGTTTCCCTTGCAGTGCGTCGCCCTGCTGTCCGAACCCGGCCTGGATTTCACCGGCGGCGAATTCGTGATGACGGAACAGCGGCCGCGCATGCAGTCGCGGCCCATGGTGCTGCCCTTGCGGCTGGGCGACGCCGCCCTCATCGCCACCGCGCACCGCCCCGCCCGCGGAACCCACGGCGATTACCGGGTCAACCTGAAGCACGCCATCAGCCGCGTGCGCGGCGGCGAGCGCGTCGGGCTGGAACTGTTCTTCCACGACGCGCCCTGAATGCGGGGCCGGCACGCCGCTTGCTGCACAGCCTGGGCCATCCCTGGCTGGCTCAGCCATTCGGAGAACCGTCATGCCCCGCTCGCCCTCCCCCTTCCGCCCCGACCTCGAGTCCGAAGAGTCGACCCGCCCCGACCTCGGGCCGAGCGATTCCTCTGATTCGGCCAGCGACCTGCCGCCGGACCTGGTCCATACCGACAGCGACTCGCAAGGCACCGGCGACCGCGAGAGCGCCAATCCGCGCGACCGCGACCATGAGGGCGCCGACATCGGCGCCGACCACGTCACCGACGCGGAGCACGCCGGAGTCTCGCGCAGGCGGCCCGACCCGGTGCGCAACGGCGGCTAGGCCGCGGACACCGGGCGGTCCGCGCCATTCGCCATGAACGCCATTGAACGGGTCGCAGCCTTTATGCATGAACACGGCTTGACCCTGGTCACCGCGGAGTCGTGCACGGCGGGCCTGATCGCCGCCACGCTGGCCGACGTGCCCGGCGCCGGCTCGCTGCTCGACTGCGCTTTCGTGGTCTATTCGCCCGAAGCGAAGGCGCGCTGCCTAGGCGTTTCGGCGCGGACCCTCGCGCGGCACAACCTCACCAGCGAAGCGGTGGCGCGGGAAATGGCGCAAGGCGCCTCGCGGAAAAGCCCGGCGCTGGTCGCCATTTCGAACACAGGCGTCACGGACTCCATAGACAGCGACATTCCGGCGGGCACGCAATGCTTCGCCTGGGTCTTCAAGACGGGCCGCGCCGACGCGGCGCCTGCCGTCTATTCCGAAACCCGGCGATTCTCCGGCAGCCGGAACGGCATACGCCAGGCCAGCGCCCGCTACGCGCTGGTCCGCCTGGCCGAGTACTACGCCGGACTGGGCGGCGGCCCGAACCCCGGGTGAGCGGGCCCTTCGCCGGGAACGACGATTGCTGGCGGAGGTTGAACACCGGCTCTCAACGGCGCCTCGCGCCCAACTTGGAGGTTTCCATGAAAACCCGTTACCTGACCGCTACCCTCCTCGCCACGATGACGCTGGCCGCCGCTCCCGCGGCTCAGGCCCAGACGGCGCCGCCGGCGGCTCCCATGGCGTCGGAAGCGAAACTGGACAGCGCCGATCGCGACTTCCTGGAAAACGCGGCGCAAGCCGGCAATATGGAGGTCGCGGGCAGCAAGCTCGCCCTGGAAAAGGCCCGGGATCCGGACGTAAAAGCCTTTGCGCAGAAAATGATCGAAGAACATGGCAAGGCCGGCCAGCAGCTTGCGTCGCTCGCGCAAAGCAAGGGCTACGAAGCGCCAACCGAGCCGTCCCTGGTGCAGCAGGCGAAGCTGAAAGCGCTGGGCCTGCGCGACGACAGCTTCGACAAGGCGTACATCGACGAAATCGGCGTATCCGCGCACCAGGACGCGGTCAAGCTCTTCGAAGAGGCCTCGAACGAGGTCAAGGACCCGGACGTCAAGCAATTCGCCACACAGACCCTGCCCGTCCTCCAGCAGCACCTGGAGATGGCGCAGGCCCTTCAACAACGGGCCAACGCGGCGAAGCAGTGAGCGCCCGGCCAAGGCGGCAGAAAGCAGGAAGAGGGACTGACACGCGCACTGCAGGCGTGTAGAGAACGATAGGGTAGCTGCGGGACACGCATATGGATCGAGAGGAACTATTGGCACAAATGATCGCCACCCCGGCGGCCGATCGAAGCTTTCAGGATTGGCCCGAAGTACTGGCCAATTACGCGGAATGCCTGGCTGCGATCCAGCCCAGGCTCCGCCGCGAGGAAATGGACAGGCTGATCCAGGCGGGTGCGGACTTCTACCGCACGCTGGCGCGCGCCGAACAGTACCGGCGCGCTTCCGTGTGGGACGAGCCTCCTCCCTAGCGCCTCAATCGTAGGAATGCCGGCGGTATGCCTGCTTCACATACCGCTTCAGCTCCGCCTCGACCGACAAGACCGGCGCCACCGACTGGGGGTCCATCAGGCGCCGGGCGGCCTCAAGCGTGCGTTGCGCCCTGAGTTCTCCCTCGCTCAATTCACCGGAAGGCTCCACCATCGCACTGCGCTCGAACTTGTCCATGACGACTCTCCGAAAAGGCTGGGGAATGCAGCAGCCGACCGGATCAGCAAACGCCGTGCCCGCCGCCGCCGGAAGTCCCGGCGCGGGGCGCCGGCCGGCACGCCGCTTGCTGCACCGCCGATTTCCGCCCTGGAGACGGCATGCACGCAGACTGGCTTTCCGGCATCCCCGCGCTTCCGGATCATCCCATCATGCTGTGGGCGTTCGCGCTCACGGCGGGCGCTGCCCTGTTCTTCGCGATGGGCGCCGCATTGCGGATCCTGCGGTCCCGCCTGCAACAGCGCGCCGAGACGCCCGGTCACCCGCTCGCGAGGTCGCTGTCCGAAGTATTGCGCCGCACGAACAGCGTCGTGCTGCTGATCCTGTCGATGCTGATCGGCGCCGCGATCGTCGGCGCGCCCCTGCCCTGGAGCGGCAGGAACGCCCAGCATCTCTGGTTCGTCCTGCTGACGCTGCAGATCGCGCTGTGGCTGGACCGGGCGGTGGACGTGGGGCTGGATCACGCGCTCGCCTCGCGCGGGCAGGTGAGCACGGTCACGGCCACCCTGTTCCGGTTCCTGCTGCGCACCTTGGTGTCGGTCATCGCCCTCCTCGCCATGCTGGACAACCTGGGGGTGAACATCACCGCGCTGGTCGCCAGCCTGGGCATAGGCGGGGTCGCTGTCGCGCTGGCCGTGCAGACCATCCTGAGCGATCTTTTCGCGTCGATTTCGATCGGGCTCGACAAGCCCTTCGAGGCGGGCGACTTCATTGTGTTCGGCCAGGTGGCCGGCAGCATCGAACACGTCGGCCTGAAGACGACGCGCATCCGCAGCCTGGGCGGCGAACAGATCGTCTGCTCCAACACGGAGCTGCTCAAGCAGACGATCCAGAACTACAAGCGCATGCAGCAGCGGCGCATTATTTTCACCGTCCGCATCACCTACATGACCGATGTCGACCGCGCCGCCGCCGTGCCGGCGCTGATCCGCGGGCAGATCGAACGCCAGCCCGACACGCGCTTCGACCGCGCGCATCTGGCCCGCTTCGGTGAAAACGCCCTGGAATACGAGGCCGTGTACTACGTAATGACGGCCGACTACAACCGCTACATGGATATCCAGCAGAACATCAACCTGGGCATCATGCGCGACCTGGACGCCGCGGGAATCGCGCTGGCGCTGCCCGAACGCATCGTGCACCTGCCGCCCGCCGCGCCGTCCGATGAAGCCCCCGCCTGACGCCCGCCGTCCTGGGCACGGCGTTTGCTATACCCCGGCACCACATAGACCGAGGGGCTCAAATGAAGCGCATCCGTATTGCCGTTTTCCCGGTGGCGGGCCTGGGAACCCGCTTTCTCCCCGCCACCAAGGCCATGCCCAAGGAAATGCTGCCGGTGGTCGACAAGCCGCTCATCCAGTATGCCGTGGAAGAGGCCGTCGCCGCCGGCTTCACGGAACTCGTGTTCGTCACCGGCCGGAACAAGCGCGCGATAGAAGACCATTTCGACCGGGTCCCGGAACTCGAACTGGACCTTGAAGCAAAGAACAAGGTCGCGCTGCTCGATTCCGTCCGCAATGTCCTTCCGTCGCACGTCAACTGCGTCTATACCCGCCAGCCCACCGCGCTGGGTCTTGGCCATGCCGTGCTGTGCGCGGCGCCTATCGTGGGCGACGAGCCTTTCGCGGTATTGCTGGCCGACGATATGATCGACGCGCCCGCCCCCGTCATCGGGGAAATGGCGAAGGTGGCGCGGGAGTTCGGCGGCAGCGTCCTCGCGCTCCAGAAAATCCCCCCATCCAGCACGCGCCAATACGGCATCGTGTCGGGATCGCCGCTGGCCCGCGGCGTCCTGAAGCTGAACGGCATGGTGGAAAAACCGGACCCTGCCGACGCGCCCTCGGACATGGCGGTGGTCGGGCGGTACATCCTGGATCCGCGCATTTTCGACTGCCTGCGCCGGACGCAGCCGGGCGTGGGCGGGGAAATCCAGTTGACGGATGCCATCGCCGCGCTGCTGCGCGGGAACGCGGTCTTCGGATACGAGTACGAAGGCACCCGGTATGACTGCGGCAGCAAGGCGGGCTTTTATCAGGCCACCATGGAAATCGGCAGGAAATACCACGGGCTGGGCGAGCGGAACGCCTAGCGGACCGGCTCCGGCGGCAATGCCCGCTCCAGCAGGCCGGCCAGTTGCGCCAGGCCCGCCTCGAGCGGCCCGGAGATGTGGACGCGCAGGCACGGCCGGCCCCGCGCGGCCAGTTCCTCCATGTCGCCCAGCGCCTGCGCGCGCTGCGTAGCGGAAAATCCCAATGCCTGGCCGGGCGCCTCCAGTTCGGCCGGCGCATCCGCCGTAATGAACAGGAACCGTCCGCCCGCGGGTCCTCCCTTGTGCAACTGCCCGCAGGAATGCAGATAGCGGGGGCCGAAGCCGCCCATCGTCGCGGCCCCGGTGGCCTGTCTCAGCCGGCCCCGCATCGACGCGAGCCACGTCTCGTGCCCGGCGTCCCGCGCGACATAGGCGAGCAGCGCGGCGTAGCCACCGGCGCCCAGGCCGCCGAAGCAGGATGCCAGCAGTTGGGCCGCCGATGCGGCGCCCTCGAACTCGCCATGGAAAGCGAGCGCGCCCTCGACCAGCAGCGGCTTCCCGTCCGCGGCGCCGATGCCGGTCTGATGGCGCGACGCCAGGGCGCGAGTGCGGACCTTGCTCGCCTCCACGTCTGGCTGGTCGAACGGATTCACGCGCAAGACGGCGGCGGCGACGGCGGTGGCCATCTCCCAGCGGAAGAATTCCTGGCCCAGCAGGCGGGCCGACGGCAGGTCGCAGCGCAACACCGGAAAGCCCGCGGCCGCCAGGCTCCGCCCATGGGCGTCCAGTTCCGCGCACGGCGCATCGCTTTTCGCAAGATGAACGAACAGGCGGTCGCGCCCATAGTCGGACGGACATCCGACGGGCTCATGGTCCACCGGGACGATGCCCCGCCCGTCCTTGCCGGTGGACTCGGCCAGCAATTGTTCCAGCCAGCAGCCCAGGCTTTCCAGTTCGGGATTGGCCAGGATGGTGAGCTTGTCGCGCCCGCCTATCGCTGCCTCGCCCAGCAGCGCACCCAGCAGCAGGCCCGGATTGGCGCGCTCCGGAGTTCCCGCCGCGCAGGCGCGCAGCATGGGCCGGGCACCGCGCAGAAACGCGGCCGGATCGTGGCCCAGAAGCGCCAGCGCAACCAGACCGAAGGGCGACAACACGGAATTGCGCCCGCCCACCGACGGCTCTCCATCGAACACCGCGGCATAGCCTTCCTCCCGCGCGCGGGCGTGCATGGCCGACCCGGGATCGGTAATGGCGACGAACCGCCTGCCCGCCTCCTGCCGTCCGAGCTTCCGCGCCAACTGCTCATGGAAGTAGGAGGCCAGCATGCACGATTCCAGCGTCGAACCGGACTTGCTCGCCACGATGAACAGGCATCGCGTCAGGTCCACGGCGGACTGCAACGCCAACACTTGCGCCGCGTCGGTGGAATCCAGCACGTGCAGCCGCAGCCCTCCGCCACCGACGCCCAGCGTATGGGCCAGCACGTCGGCGCCCAGGCTGGCGCCGCCCATGCCCAGCAACACCGCATCCGTAAATCCGGCGACGCACAGCCGGCGGCACACGGCGGTCAGGTGGCCGAGTTCCCGGGGCGCCGTTCCGGGCCTCAGCCAGCCCAGCCATTGTCCTTCGTCCGAGCCCGTCCACAGCGTCGCGTCGCGCTCCCACAGGCGCGCCATCCACGCTTCGCTTTCCGCCTGCGCCAGCCGCAGGCGGACCCGGCGAGCCAACGGCGGCGGCACGTCGAAGGAAAAGCCGTTCAGCGGCGGATCCCGCCGCGCGGGGCGCGCGGCAACGCTTTTCCCAACGGGATTGCGGGCGCGCGCCGCGGAATAGGAATTGAATTGAAGATGACCGTGCATGGCGGAAGGCCGGCCGACCGGCATGGGACGAGGGGTGCAGGGGAAACGAAGTTCCGGCGGAGTGAACACGCCGGGTTCCGCGCAGACAGGCGGAACCCGGCGAGAGCAAGGCGGACATGGCCGCGGCCCCGCCGGACCCGCCGCCTACCAGTAGGGATCCTGGTTGTAATACTTGTGCAGGCTCAGGGCCCAGGTCTCGTCCGCCATCCTGGGCCAGTCGTCCTTGTCGAAGCCCGGCGCGTTCTTCAGGACTTCCTTGTCGATGTTCAGGACGAAGCACTTGCGGTCCGTGTCCAGCGTCAAGGCGGCCCAGGGAATGGCGAACAGCTTGTCCCCCATGCCCAGGATGCCGCCGCGCGACAGGACCGCGTAGGCGACGCGGCCCCGGGGCACGTCGATCATGATGTCCTTGATGGACCCCAGCTCCTCTCCCCCGGCGTTGTAGACGTCATTGCCTTCCAGGGTGTCGGCCGCCATGATCTCGGGGCCCGGGCCGGTGGGCGAGCCCTTGGGTCCGCCAACGATATTGGTTTGATGCTCCATGCTGGTCTCCTGTGCGGGGCCAGTCCCCGCGTTGAACTTCGGTTTCGGCGATACCGCCGATTCGCGACGGCACATTCAGCAAACCCCGTGCCTGGCGGCTATCCGCAGGCGGCCGCTGTCAGTACCGGCAAGGTTTCCCACAGGACCGCCACCGCCGACAGCAGACACAGCGAGCCGGTCAGCCAACCATGGAATCTCGGCAAACGGCGAGTCCGGACCCGCCTACGCTGATACAGGCTGACCGCTGCCATGCCGGCCAGCGCCAACGCGCTGGCGGCCAGGATGATCCACGACGAGACGGGCAGCGCCATCCACACGCCGCCGGAAGGGAAATGGGCGCATGCAACGGCGTTGACCATATAGATGAAGAGAAAGTGCGCCAGCCAGATCACCGGTCCCGCGACCATAAGCAGCAGTTCGATCCAGAACCGTCTTTGCATGGCGCTAGCCCGCCAGCCGCGGAAAGACATGGAGCAGGCCCAGGCCCAAAACGCCCTGGGCCACGGCGTATTGCCACAGGATGGCCATGTTGTCGAGGCAGGCGCGCCGCGTGGCTGTCAGCCTGCCGGCCAACGAGCGGGCCAATGAAAACACGCCCATCAGGATGGAAACGGCCACGGACAGGGACTGCAGCCCGAGCACCGCGTACACCGACGCCGCGTAGGCCGATGCCTGCGGGCGCAAGCCTGTGCGCCAATGCGCATACATCTCCAACCCGACCGAAGCGGCCAACAATGCGGCCGCCAACGGCAGCCCCCAGCTCAGCAGCCGCTGTCCGCCCCGGCCCAGGCGGCGCCCGGCCTGGGCCACGATCGCGCCAGATCCCAGTAGCAGGCCGCCGGATAGCCAGGCCCAGAAGGGTTCGGGCAACCCGTCTGCCGGCATCCACTTCCCTGGCGAGACCGTCCAGAGGAACAGATAGGCGAAGATCAGCGCTCCGAAGATACTGGCGCAAACCATGGCGAGCATGACCGTGGCCCACCAGGAATGGGAGCCGCTCCCCGGACAGGCCATAGGCAGCCGCAGGCCCGCCCCGATGCGCACCTCCGGCAGGTCCGGGCCAGTATCCGCATCCCACAGCCACCGCCAGAAGGCGGCGACGGCGAGAAAGCCGAAGGCCGCCGCCAATACGGGGAGCTTGAACGTCAGCAGAAGAAAGAAGCCCGCCGTACCGAGCGCCGCCAGGAGCGGCGACCACGCCGGCCCCGGCAACGGCAGCACATAGTCGGGCCGCGCGTCCAGGGCGCTGGTGACCAGGGTCGAGCGCAACCCCGCTGGCGCATCAGGCAGGAAATGGCGTCCGGCTTCCACCTCCGCCGCAAGGCCGGGCTGATCCCATAGCGGTTCCCGGCTTGTCACGAGAGGAACGCTGCGCAAGCCATAGGTTCCGCTGGGCAGCCATTCCAGGGTGCCCGCCCCCCAGACATTGCCGGCGCCCGAGCCCACGGCGGGCCGGAAGTTGCGCGCTAGGTCCGCGAGAAACACCAGTACGCCCGCCGCGATGAGGTAGGCTCCAACGGTGGACGCCAAGTTCAGCGGCGCCCATCCTTGGCTCTCCGCATACGTATAGACGCGCCGCGGCATGCCGGCCAGTCCCGTGAAGTGCATGGGAAAGAAACCCAGGTTGAAGCCCACGAACATCAGCCAGAACGCCCACCGCCCCAGCCGCTCCGAAAGGGGCCGCGCGCTGACGAAGGGCATCCAGTAGTAGAACGCGGCAAAAAGCGGAAACACCATTCCGCCGAACAGCACGTAGTGAAGATGAGCGACGACGAAGTACGTGTCGTGCACCTGCAGATCGAAAGGAATGACAGCCACCATGACGCCTGTAAGCCCGCCCAGCACGAACGTGAAGAAAAACCCCAGAATGAAGAGCATGGGCGTTTTCAGAGGCCGCAGACGCACGGCGGCGGCGATCGTGGCCACCCAGGCGAATACCTGTATGGCGGTCGGCACCGACACCGCCATGCTGGCGGCCGAGGCGAAACTGAGGGAGAGCGCAGGAATGCCGGTGGCGAACATATGGTGCACCCACAGGCCGAAACTGAGAAACCCGGTCCCCACCACGGCCGCCACGACCAGCGGATAGCCGACCAGGCGCGTCCCCGTCATGGCGGGAACGATCATCGACACCATGCCGGCGGCCGGCAGAAAAATAATGTAGACCTCGGGGTGTCCGAAGAACCAGAACAGGTGCTGCCACAACAGCGGCGCTCCGCCCCGCTCCACAATGAAAAATGGCATGTCGAACGCGCGTTCCAGCTCCAGTAGCGCGGTGGCGACGATAACCGCCGGAAACGCGACGATCACCATGCCGCAGAACACCAGCATCACCCAGGCGAATATCGGCATCTTTTCCAGCGTCATGCCGGGCGCGCGCATGCGCAGGATGCCAATCGCCAGCTCGATCGCGCCCGCGATCGCCGATATCTCGATGAACCCGATGCCCAGCAGCCACAGATCCGCGTTCAGCGCCGGCGAGTACGCCGTGCTGGTCAGGGGCGGATACATGAACCAGCCGCCGTCCGGAGCCAGGCCCAAGAAAATGCTGCAGAAAAAAACGATGCCGCCGATCGCGTAGGCCCAGTACGCATAGGCCGACAGCCGTGGAAAGGGCAGATCGCGCGCGCCCAGCATGTTCGGCAGCAGCAGCACCGCCACCGCCTCGACCGCCGGCACCGCGAACAGGAACATCATCACCGTGCCGTGCATGGTGAAAAGCTGGTTGTACAGCGCATGCCCGATCAGAGGATTGTCCGGCACGGCCAGTTGCGTACGCATCAGCAGGGCCAGTACGCCGGCGAGCAGGAAGAACAACAATGCGGTGCCGATGTACAACAGGCCGATGGAGGTGTTGTTGACGACCGTCAGCGCCCGCAAGCCGGTGGGGCGCCGCCAGGCGCGCTGCAGGCGCTCCAGCTCCCCCTGCGGGCGCGGCAGCGGGTTCGGAAGGCTCGGGGACTCCCCGGACGGCATTGGCTCCGGCATCACTTCAGGCCGTCCAGGTAAGCGGCCACCGCGCGCAACTCTTCCCCCGACAGATGGCCGAAGGCGGGCATGCGGTTTCCCGGCTTGATGTGCTGGCTGCCGGCGATCCAGCCGGCTAGCGCCCCCATGTTGTTGGACAATACGCTCGCTCCCAGCGTGGGACGGCTACCGACGTGCGTCAGATCCGGCCCCGCCGTGCCGGCCGCCGCCGTTCCCCTGACGGTATGGCATTGAGCGCAGTCCCGCAGGAAGATGTGCTCGCCTTGGCGCAAGGACGCTTGCGCCAGCGCGGCGGGGCGGCGCTGCGCCTCCATCCATTCCGCGAAACGCGGTGCCGCCAGGGCGTGCAGTTCGAACATCATGTTGGCGTGCTGCGCGCCGCAGTACTCCGCGCACAAGCCACGGAACACGCCGGGTTCGTGCGCCAGCACGCGCAGCCGGTTGACACGCCCGGGTATCAGATCGAGTTTGCCCGCGAGGCTGGGCACCCAGAAGCTGTGGATGACGTTGCCGGAAGTCAGCAGGATCTCCACCGTCACGCCGGCCGGCACGCGGATATCGTTCGCCGTCTCGAACAGCAGGCCGCCGGACGGATCCCGGTAGCGCACCCGCCACCACCAGAGCTCGCCCGCGACCTCGATGCGCAATGCCGGTTCAGGACCGCGCGCCATGGAGGCCGCGGCCTGCAAGGCATAGGCGAGCAGCGCCGTCAGGACCGCCACGGGAAACGCGACGCCCGCGGCCACTACCAGGCCGGGCCGGCCCAGCAGGCGCCGCACCCGCGCGGGCCCGTACATCGCCATTCCCACCAAGATCGCCACCGCCACGAAGATGGTCGCGGCCCCGAGGTAAAGCACCCACCCGATGTCGGCGATCCGGCCCGCGTCCTCGCCTCGCGGATGCAGGGCGGAGTGCGTCTGCGCCCAGGATGCGATGGGCGGCGTGGCGGCAAGTACGGATGGGATGAACGGCGCCATAGAAGGAGTGGAAGCGAAACGTCCGGCGGAACGGCGCAGCCTGGGAGACGGCGGGCCGCGGTGGGCGTCTTCAGCACGCCGCGTGCCCGGGGGGCTGGGAGAAGCCCGCGGCGCGGGTGCAGGAACGGAAATTGCTGGACGGTCGGAATCAAGGAGACCAGCTCTTGCACGGATTCGCCCGCCCCTCCGCGGCGCTCTTCGGCGCCGCTGCCGTGACACTGTTGTGCACGTGCGGCGAGGAGCGGCCGCCGCTTGCATCTGCCGGCCGGGACGAACGGAGCGCGGAACTGGCGGACGCCGACGCGGCGCGCGGCCGGCGTCTGGTCTCGGCGCATGGATGCATCGCCTGCCACACGATGCCCGGCGTGCGCGGCCCGGCGTCCAACGTGGGACCGCCCCTGGACGGCTTGGCGCGGCGCGCCTATCTGGGCGGCACGCTGCCCAACTCGCCCGCCAACCTGGTGCGCTGGCTGCTGGACCCGCCCGCGGTCAACCCTCGCACGGCCATGCCCAATACGGGCCTGGCACCCGCGGAGGCGGCGGATATCGCGGCGTTTCTTCTTGCCCGCCCATGAAACCATGGACCTCCGCCATGACAAACTGGAAGGTAGCCGGTGTGACCATCCTGGCCTGCGCCGCCGGCGCCGTGGCGCTGGGAAGCGCGGCGGTCTATTGGGGTTGGTATGACGTCAGCGCAACCGGCTCGCACACCATACCTGTCTACGAACTGCTGGATACGGCACAGACGCGTTCCGTCCAGCGGCGCTCGACGGACCTGGTGGTCCCCGACCTGGACGCGCCCGGCCGCGTCCAGAATGGCTTCGGACTCTTCCGGACGCATTGCGTCCAATGCCACGGCGCTCCCGGCATTGCTCCCGAGCCTTTTGCGCTGGGCCTGAACCCGGCGCCCGCCGCCCTCGTTGCAACCGCGCGGGACCGGCCGGCAGCCGATATCTTCTGGATCGTTCGGCAAGGCGTCAAGATGACGGGCATGCCGGCTTGGCGATATCGGTTGACGGACACCGAGATCTGGAACGTGGTGGCGTTCATGCGCGTCCTTCCGTCCCTGTCCCCGGAGGCTTACCAGGAGCGGGCAGGCGGCGCGAAGCCTTCGCGCCCCGAGGAGCAGGCGAAGCCCGCGCCGGATATGCGGGTGGGCGACGCGGCGGCCGGGCGCGACGCGCTCTCGCAGTATCTCTGCGCGACCTGCCACGTCATCCCCGGCGTGGCAGGTGCGCGCCATCACGTCGGCCCGCCGCTGGCAGGCATCGCCAGCCGGCCCTATATCGCCGGCACGCTGCCCAACACTCCAACCAATATGCAGCGCTGGCTACGCCAGCCGGCCAGGGTCAAGCCCTGGACGGCGATGCCGGACCTGGGCCTGACCGGACAGGACGCGCGCGATATCGCCGCCTTTCTCTACACCTTGCCGTCAGCGGACTAGCGGCGCCGCCTCGCGGCTCACTTGCAGGAGCTTCCTGTCGGACAGCCGATAGGCCGTCAAGGCGCCGCCACCGACGCAGCCCGTATCCACGCAGACCGCATCCTTGCGCACCATGAGGCCCAGCGCGGCCCAATGGCCGAAGACGACGGTGTGCGTTGCGCCCATCCTTCCGGGCAGGTCGAACCAGGGCAGCGTTCCGCGCGGCCAGCAACCCGGGGCCGCCTTGGCGCCGGGCGCCATCGCGCCCTGGCGCGAGCAGAGCTTCATCCGGGTCAGCGCGGCGACGATGAACCGCAACCGGCGCCGTCCCTCCAATGCCGCGTCCCAGGCCGAAGGCGCACGTCCGCACAGGGCGCGCATATGCTCGCGCCACCGGTCCTGGCGCAGCAGGGCCTCGACTTCCCGCGCCAATGCCTGCGCGGTCGCGAGGTCCCAGCCGGGAAACACGCCCGCATGCACCAGCACGTGCCCCTGCTCCGCATGCAGCAAGGGCCGGTTCCGGAGCCAATCCAGCAGCATGCCGGCATCGGGCGCGCGGAAGAGATCGTCCAGGGTGTCTCCCTGCCCTGGCCGCTGGCAACCCGCCGCGATGGCCAAGGCGCGCAAGTCATGATTGCCCAGCACCACCGTCGCGCGCTCGCCCAGGTCCATGACGCAGCGCAACGTCTGTGCCGACGCGCTTCCGCGGTTCACCAGGTCGCCGACGAACCAGAATCGGCAGCCGGGATCCTGCGCGATTTCCGGGCGCGCCAGCAGCGCCTCCAGTGATGGGCAACAACCGTGCACATCGCCGATCGCCCACACCGCGGGCGCGTCCGTGGAAGCTTCCGACATCATGCCGGGACGACCCTCAGCGCCGCGCCTGGAGGCGGTCAGCCTTTGCTGCGCGCGCCGCCGCCGCGGTTGCGCTGGCTCTGCTGGTCCTGTCCGGAGCCGATCTGGCTGACATGCCCCTCCTTCTTGGTCCGGTTCTGCACGTCACGGTGGCTGGCCTGGGTTTCGCGCGCGGTGTCATCGTTGGAAGGATTGGGCTTGTTCTCTTTGGGTTTCATGGCGGGCCTCCTCGGATAAGCCGGACTCCTTTCCCCGCAAGCGGCATGCCCGGTGGCATCGATCCGGACGGCCCGGGCCTCGGCACGGCGCTTGCTTCACGGCGTTCATGGACAAATTCATCGAGATCTTCGCGCTGCAAGCGGGGTTCGCCGAAATGATCATCCGCGGCACGACCATGTACTGGGTGCTGTACGCCTTGTTGCGGATTTCTGGCCGACGCGACATGGGGTCCCTGGGCATGGCCGACATGCTGGTGCTGGTGCTGGTGGCGGACGCCGCCGGCAACGCCATGTCCGGAGACTCCTATTCCATGGGCGACGGCATCATCGTCGTCGCCACCATCGTCGGGTGGAGCTATCTGCTGGACAGATTGAGTTACTACGTTCCCTTCTTGCGCCGCTTGCTCGAGCCGCAGCGCGTCTGCCTGATCAAATCCGGCCGCGTTCTGGCCAGCGGCCTCAAGCGCGAACACATCACGCGCAGCGAACTGATGGAACAGCTTCGGCTCAAGGGCGTCGCCAACCTGGCGGAGGTGGACAGAGCCTATCTGGAGGCCACTGGCGAATTCAGCGTGATTCGGACGCCGGGCAATACCGGCGAAGGTGCGTCCACGCTGGAAGAGGAAGGGCAATCCGACTAGCGTCCGGCGCCCCGCGCAGATATTCCACCTATCGGTAGATTTTTCCGATGAGCTTAACGGGCTAGACGGCATTGGTCAGCGCTTCCCGCCGCGGGCGGCCGCGGCCGGCCCGGTCCCGCTCCGAATTGAAGTAGGCCACCGTCCGGGCGATGCCCTCCTCGGGGTCCACGCGCGGCCACCACCCCAGGCAGCGCCGAGCCAGGGAAATGTCGGGGCAGCGCTGCGTCGGATCGTCCTCGGGCAGACTGCGATGCACTAGCGGTACCTGCGCGCCCGTCAGCAGGCGCACCAATTCGGCCATTTCCAGCATCGTGAGTTCGGCCGGATTACCCAAATTGACCGGCCGGCCGACTTCGCTGGAGCTTTCCATCAACCGCACCAAGCCGTCTATCAGGTCGTCCACGTAGCAAAACGAGCGTGTCTGCGTGCCATCGCCGTAGATGGTCAACGGCTGCCCGGCCAGCGCCTGCACGATGAAATTGGACACCACGCGGCCATCGTCCGGCGCCATGCGAGGGCCATAGGTGTTGAAGATGCGGGCGATCCTGACGGCGACACCTTCATGCCTCGCGTACTCCATGAAAATGGTCTCGGCGCAGCGCTTGCCTTCGTCATAGCAGGAACGCGGCCCTATCGGGTTGACGTGTCCCCAGTAACCCTCCCGTTGAGGGTGCTCCAGCGGATCGCCATACACCTCGCTCGTGGACGCCTGCAGCACGCGCGCGCCGCAGCGCCGTGCCAGTTCCAGCAGTTGCATGGCCCCCAGCACGCAGGTCCGCAACGTCTTTAACGGATCGGCCTGGTAATGGATGGGCGACGCCGGGCAGGCCAGGTTGTAGATGCGGTCCACCTCGATGCCCGCCAACGGCTCGATCACGTCGTGCCGCAGGACCGAAAAGCGCGGATGGCCGGCCAGCCCGGCGAGGTTGCGCGCCCGTCCGGTCTGGAAGTTGTCCGCGCATACGACCTCCCAGCCATCGGCCAGGAGACGGGCGCAGAGGTTGGAGCCCAGGAAACCGGCCCCGCCGGCGACCAGCGCGCGGCCTGTTCGTACAGTATCGTCCATCATGCTGCCTCCAGGATCGTATCGAAGACGTCCATCCAATCGGAAACGAAGCGCTCCATGCCGAAGCGCCGCCGCGCGGTTTCCCGGCCCGCCGCGCCCCAGGCCCGCGCCAGCTCCGGCTGGGCCAGCAGTTCGCGCGCCACTTCCACCAAGCGGCCAGGCCGGGTATCCACATAGCCGTTCTCGCCGCTCCTGATGACAGTAGGCAGTTCCGTCGCGGCGAAGCCCACCACCGGAACGCCGCAAAGCATGGCCTCCACCAGCGACAGACCCAGGCTGGCATACCTGATCGGGCTGAAGAAATAGCGGTACCGCGCCAGGCAGGCGCCGACCTCCATGTTGGGCACTTCTCCCTGTCCGCCCAATGCCTCGGATCCCATGCCGATCAGATCGAGAGGAGTCCGGGCGCGCACGCTCTCGAATATGTCGCGTCCGATCCGCCGTCCCCGCCGCGCCAGGTGATTGATGACGACAATGCCGCATTCGAGGGACCCATCGTAGGCGGCGGCAGGCGGCGGCACTCCATGCTCGACGACGCGCACCGGCATGGGGCCGGAATCCCACATTGCCGCGTTGAACGGCGTGACGTGCACGATCAGGCCGCGCTCGTGCCGGAACGGATGCAAAGTATCCGTCGGATGCGGTTCGGGCGGATTGTGTTCCAGGTACGCGCACGGCAGCGCCCGCTGTTCTTCGCCGAGCAGCAGCCGGGCGTCGTCCAGATTCTGGCGAGACTGATACAGCACACAGTCGAACCGCAGCGAGCGCAGGTCCTCCGCCGGCACTTGCGCCACATTGCCGGTCCACGGAATGCGCCGGCCCAATGCCCCATAGCCGGGCGGTCCGCCGGGCAGACCCGGCACGATGAAGTCGTGAGGCACATGGCTCAGCGCGTAGAGGTAATTGCCATGCACGTGCCAAGTCAGTATGCGCAGGCGCCGCCGGGGCGGCGGAACAGCGTTCGGTGGCGTCATGGAGCCGCCCTCCCCAGTTGCCCTTGCGCCTGGGCCAACACTTGCGGCACGGTCACGGCAAGCGCGCAGGGATGTCCGATGGGACAGGTTTCGAATGCGCAGGGCCGGCATGGCGCGTCGGCCGCCAGCACGATATGGCGGCGCCGGTCCAGCGGCGCCCAACGCGCGGCGTCGCTACCGCAGGCGACGACCACGCTGCTGGCGCCCACTGCGGCGGCCACGTGCGATATGCCGGTGTCGTTGCACACCAGTAGCCGGCATTCGCGCACCAGCGCTGCCAGGCTTCCCAGGGTGGTCGCGCCGCAAAGGTCCGCGAGCGGCAGGCGCGACAGCCGCCGCAATTCCGCCGTCATGGAACGTTCGACGCCGGTGCCCGTCAATGCGACTTGCCAGCCCTGGCGCGACAGCGCGTGCGCCACTTCCGCGTAGCGTTCCAGCGGCCAACGACGCGACGGCAGGCGTGCACCCGCATGCATCAGCACCAATCTGGCGGGGTCCAGCGAGTGCTCCCGCAGCAGGCGCTCGGCGTCGCGCCGATCCGCCTGCGTGCAGGGGAATTCCAGCCTGTCGTCGCCGGTCTTCACGCCGAGATGGTGCAACAGCGCCAGATAACGACGCGGTTCGGGCAGGCTTTCCGGCCAAGCCAGGCGCAGGCCTGGAATCTCCGCGCCGACATTCGGCACGAAGCCTCCCCAACCGCGCGCGCCCAGTTGTTCGACAAGGAGGTTGGACAGGCCGCCGCTTCCGTGCATCTGCAATGCCGCGTCGAATCGGCGAAGGCGCATGCGCCGGAAAAATGCGGGCAACTCTTGCGGCCGGGCCGCCTGCTCCGGGAACCCCGCGGCGCCGGGGAATTCGATCAGTTCGTCGACATAGGCGTCAAAGCGGTTGCGGAATTCGCTCGCGCCGGCCAGGCCGATCAGCGCGATATGCGCCCGCGGAAAGGCCAGCCGCAGTGCGCGCAGCGCCGGCACCGCGCACAGCAAGTCCCCCAGTTGCAATGCGCGAAATACAGCGATCCGGGCGGGCGGACGGGATCGGTCGAACAGGGGCGTCATGAGCGGAGCCTTCCGAAACGGATCCAGCCCACGAACCGCCACCAGATCGACAACAGCGGGATGCAGGCCGAGGTGACGGCGAGATCGGCCACGTCGCACACGCAACGGCGTGTCCCACGCAGACGCCGAAGAAAGAAGTTCACGGTCAGTGCCAGCCATACGCCCCCGGCCGCCAGCGCCGCGGGCGTATACCCCAGAGCGGCCAGCACGAGGGCCGCCGCGAACGCCGCGGTCACGCCCAGGTAGTAGCGCCAGGCGGTGGAGTGGATGCGGCGGCGGTACAGGGCGGGATACTTGCTTCGTAGCAGCATGTCGAACATCGCTTTCTTCTGCATGCCGAGTCCAGCCGCGAACCGCAGCCCGCGCATCGGGTGCGATACGCGCGCCAGCGGCTCCCGTTTCACCACCAGGCCGCCGTCCAGCAGCGCGAAATGCAGATCGGAGTCCTCGCGCCAGGCCATGGTGTAGCGCGGATCGAAGCCGCCGACCGCCTGCAGCGCCGAACGCCGCACGAAGCAGTTCGCGGTGATGAACTCCGAGCGGGTCAGGCCGGCCGCATCCCGTTCGTAATCGTTGGGCGGATCCGGAATAAGCATCTCGGTAATACCGCTCACGGCCGCCACATCCGGCGCCAGCGCGCGCACGCCCTGCCCCAGCCAATCGGATTCGGGGATGGCGTCGTCGTCGGTAAACGCGATGATCTCCCCTTTCGCGCTGCGCCAACCCAGGTTGCGCGCGCCCGCCGGGCCGCGCGTGCCGGCAACGGGCAGGTAGCGCAGGGCCGGCCGGTTGCCCCATCTGTCCCGCCACGCCCCGACCAGGCTCTGCGTGGCGCCGCTCACCGCATCGTCGCACACCAGCACCTCGTAGTCGTCGCGCGGAAACCGCTGGCGCCCCAGCGCTTCGAGGCAACGCGCCAGCAATTCCGGACGCCTGAAGGTCGGCACCACCACGGACACCTTGATGGGCGCATGAATACTGTTCATCTGGGTTTCTCGATCAGGTAGGGGCCGATGACCAGCGCATCCAGCGGCGAAGTCCAGAAACACTCGAGGGCATCGCGCGGCGAACAGACAACGGGTTCGCCCCGGGTGTTGAACGAGGTATTCACGAGCACCGGCACCCCGGTCAAGCGCTCGAAGGCGGCCAGGAGATCGTAGTAGCGCGGATTCTGGTCGCGGCGCACCGTCTGCACGCGGGCAGTTCCGTCTATGTGCCTGACGGCGGGGATCTGCTGCGCCCGATGCGCCAGTACGTCATAAACGAATAGCATGAACGGCGCGCAGATCGAACCGCCCCGGCCGTCGAACCACTCCGCCGCGCGCTCTTCCATCACCACGGGGGCGACGGGCCGGAAGTCTTCGCGGTCCTTCAGTCCGTTCAGCCGCGCCTGCATGGCGCTGTCCAGCGGCGACGCCAGAATGGAGCGCGCGCCTAGCGCACGCGGCCCGAATTCCATCCGCCCCTGGAACCAACCCAGGATTTTTTCCTGGGCGAGCAGGGCGGCGGCTTCTCCGGCCACGTCGTCCAACCGCCGGAAGTCTTGCCGCGAACCGTAGAGGAAGCGCTCAATCTCGTCATCGGGATAGGAAGGTCCCAGGTAGGCGTGGTCCATCGCCCATTCGCGCTTGCCGCCGCGCCGGTGATAGTCCACATACAGGGCCGCGCCCAGCGCCGTTCCCGCGTCGCCCGCCGCGGGCTGCACCCAGACGCCGTCGAACGGGCCGTCGCGGGCGATCCGGGCGTTCATGACGCAATTGAGCGCCACCCCGCCCGCCATGCTGAGATGGGAGGCGCCGGTCTTGTCGTGTAGCCATTGCGCCATGTGCAGCGCCGTTTCCTCCAGCACGTACTGCAGGGAGCTGGCGATATTCTTGTGCCGATCGTCGAAGGGCGCGCCGCGCCGCCGCGGCGGACCGAAGCGTTCCGCGAGGCGGGCGGGACGCAAGGAATAACCGCCATCCTCCTCCAGTCGCAGGATGTCCCGGAACTCGTTGCGGAACGCGGGGTCGCCGTAGGAGGCCAGCGCCATTACCTTGTACTCGTCGGACGAATGCAGGAACCCGAGATAGCGCGTGACCTCCTCGTACAGCAGGCCCAGCGAATGCGGTAGGTCGATCTGCTTCAGCCGCGCATACTCGCCAGAGGCGAAGTTGCCGTAGCTGGTGGTGGTGCGCTCTCCCCGGCCATCCATGGTCAGCACGGCGGACTCCGCGCACGGCGCCGCCAGGAACGCGCTGGCCTCGTGCGACAGGTGGTGGTCCAGATAGACCCAGCGGTCCATGATGCGTTCCAGCGTCAGGTCATCGAAACGCGGGGACTTCAGGTGATGAGGCGCGCCGTCGAGTAACTGGCGCGGTGCGTTCACGAGGTACGACAGGAAAAGTGGATCCCAAGGGGACTGGCCCTCCTCGCGCGCGCCGGCGCGCGACGGCTCCAGCGGCAGGGCGATCTCCGCGGAAGGCGCCCGCCCGTCGGCAAGCAGCGCCGGATCGTACGAATAGACGATGTGGTCCACGTCACGCAGGCGGATGTCCGCTACCGAAAGGCAGTAGTCGATGGCGTAATACGGCAACTGCCAGGTCGTGAACGGAACCGGGCGCTTTCCATGCTTGACCCGGGTGAAGCGCTCCTCCTCGGCCGCCGCGAGCACTACGCCATCGCGAACCAGGGCGGCGGAGCAATCGTGATACGCCGCATTGATGCCTAAAGTAAACATGGGAACTCCTCCTTGGCGGCGCGCGGTCCTGCTTGAACCCCGCGCGCCTGGGCCAACAATTCGTGCGCCGCCTCGGCGACACATCCCGGATCGACGCCTGCCAGGCAAGCCTGATGCCCTTCGGGACAAACGCTGCGATAGCAGTACTTGCACGGCACGTCGCGGTTCAGCACCCGCGCGGGCGTCTGCCACGGCGTATGCTGCGGATTCGTCAAGGCATAAAGGTCCACGACCGGCACGCCAAGCGCCGCCGCGACATGCGCGGGCCCGCTGTTGTTGCAGATCATCAGCGCGGCAGCCTCGAGCGCCGCGCCCAGCTCGCCCAGCGTCAACCGGTCCGACAGGTCGATCAACCCGGGCAGGAGGCGGCGGGCATCCGCCAGGGCGCCGGCCAGCGCCGGGTCTTCATGGCCGCCCAGCAACAGAATGCGGCGGCCGTCGCCCCGCAAGCCGATCAGCGCCTGCATCATCATCCTGGCGGGGTAGCGCCGCGACGGCGCGGTGGCCCCCGCGTGAGCGCAGATCCACCCGCCTCGTTCCGTAACGCCCTCATGATGCAGTTTTCGCCGCAAGGAGATCCGGTCCGCTTCGCGCACGCGAAACGACAGGCGCAGGTCCTCGCACCGCGCGCCGACACTGGCCACCAGGTCCAACTGGCGCCGCACTTCATGGCGGATGCCTGCCTGGGGCTCGGTCTCCCGAACCCACTCCGTGATCAGACGGTACGGATTCTCGCGGCTGTGGGCCAGCACGCGCGGCACGCCTGCCAGGTGGCAAAGCAGCGCGGCGGGCAGCGCGCTCTGGCTATAGGCCGTGAATATCACCGCCGCATCGGGCCGCAGGGCGCGCAGGCGCGCGATCGCGCCCACGTCCTGTTCGCTGCCCCGCGCTCCGTTCTTGATCCAGGCCGCGTCATAGGCCAGCACGGTATCCACCTCCGGCACATAGGGCGCCAGCCGGCCCCCCGACTCGGAAGTCAGCAATGACAGGCGGCGCGCGCCGGACTGCTTCAATGCCCGGAAGGCCGGGCTGCACATCAGCACGTCGCCCATA
Organism: Achromobacter veterisilvae; assembly: GCF_900496975.1. Lineage (GTDB taxonomy): Bacteria > Pseudomonadota > Gammaproteobacteria > Burkholderiales > Burkholderiaceae_B > Achromobacter > Achromobacter veterisilvae. The sequence continues at coordinate 115,257 of NZ_UFQC01000011.1, read as the reverse complement.
TTGTCCAGGCGCACGCACAGCACGTGGGAGCATTCGCGCCAATCCCAAGCCATGTCATGCCTTCCTTTCCGCGCCGCCGGGAATCTGTTCCGACAACACGATCCGCGCGGCGGCGTCCAGGTCTGGCGCGCGTCCGAAAGGCAGGCGATCCGGACCTGGACGCCATTCCGTTTCATGTCCCACATCCAACAGAATGCTCCGGCACCCCGCCAGGTTCCCTGCTTCGACGTCGTCGAGAATGTCGCCGATGAACCAGGATGCCGGCAGGTCCAGCGCCATTTCCGCCGCCGCGCGCAACAGCAGGCCGGGCCGGGGCTTGCGGCAATCGCATTCGATCGCATAGCCCTCGACCACGCCGTGCGGATGGTGCGGGCACCAATAGAACCCGTCCAGGTGCGCGCCCGCCGCCCGGAACATGGCCGCCAGCTTCACATGCACCCGTTCCAGCGCGGACGCCGGAAACAGGCCCTTCGCCACGCCAGGCTGGTTGCTGACCACGACCAGGACGGCCCCCGCCGCTCCCAGGCGCGTCAGCCCTGCAAACGCCTGCGGCGCATACGCCATGCGGCCGGGGTCGACGTTATAGGGCTCGTCCGCGAGGACCGTGCCGTCCTTGTCCAGGAAAACCGCCGGCCTCAGGGCCATGACGTTTCCTTCATCGGCAGCACCATGATTTCGGGCACCACTGTCTCGCCCGGCTGAGTCAGCACGAATCGCACGGCCCGCGCCACGTTGGCCGGATCCTGCAACGTGCCGGTATCGATGTCCGGGAACCGATCCAGCAGGAAGGGCGTGCGCATCCCGCCGGCGATCACCGCGCTGACTTTCAGGCCGGCCCCGCGCAATTCCGCGTGCAGGGCGTGCGACAGTCCCATAAGCCCCCACTTGCTGGCGTGGTAAGCGCTGGCGTTGGGCCATGCGCGCCGCGCGGCCGTCGAAGCGACGTTCACGATGTGTCCGCCCGGCGTGAGCCGGTCCTTGCCCAGCTTGGCCATCAGGAAGGGCCCCGTCAGGTTGGTGCGCAGTACCCGTTCCCAGACGTCGGCATCCAGTTGGTCGATGGGCGCTGTCACATCCACCCCCGCGCTGTTGACGATGGCGTCGAGCTTGCCGAACTGGCGCACAGCGGCGTCCAGGCCGTTGCGGACGTCCGCCACCACTCCTACGTCCATAATGCACGCCATGACGTCCGCGCCCTCGCTCCGTAGACGTTCGGCCAGCGCGTGGGCGCGCTGCTCGTCGATGTCCGCTACGGCCACGCGGGCGCCTTCCAGGGCCAGCATCTCACACAGGGCGGCGCCCAATCCGCTGCCGCCGCCCGTCACCAGCACGACCCTTCCGCTCAGGCTTTCGTATTCATGCATGTTCCGCTCCTCTAGGCCGCGATACGCGCGGCGTGGCGTTGGGGAAGCGTCGCGTCCGCCGCCATGTGGCAGTAGATGGACAGGAGGTCCTGGCCGACGCGCTTCCAGGTGTACAGGCGGCGCGCGCGCAGGCGCCCGGCTTCGCCCATGCGCGCCCGCAGGCCCGAATCCGCTGCGAGTTGCGCCAGCCGCTCGGCCAGGCTGTCGGGGTCGCGCGGCGGCACCAGAAAGCCCGTCTTGCCGTGCACGACCGTACTGCGGATGCCGCCCGTGTCCGAGCCGACCACGGCGCGCCCGCAGGCCATTGCTTCCACCGGCGTAATGCCGAACGGTTCGTACCAGGGCGTAGTCACGAAGACGTCGCTTGCGCTGTAGTACGTGGCCAGTTCGTCGCGATGCCTGCGGCCCGTGAACTCCACCCAGGGGATCACGCGCTCCTCCTCGGCAATGCGCCGCAGGCGCCCGATTTCAGGAGTGGCGGCCTCGTCCGCGGCGTCGGTGTTGCCTCCCACGACGCATAGCCGGGCATCCACGCCGTGCCGGTGCCGCAGCCGGCCAAGCGCCCGGATGACGTTGTCCACGCCTTTGCGCGGAACCATCCGGCCCAGTTGCAATAGCGTAAAGGCGCGGTCGTCCCATCCGAGCGCGGCGCGCGCGCTGGCGCAGGCCTGCGGCGCCATCTCGGCGGAGTCGTAGCCGCAGGGCACGATCTCGATCCGTCGAGGATCCGCGCCATACAGCCCCATCAGGTCGCGGCGGTCCTGCGGGCATTCGGCAATGATGCGGTCCGCGCGGCGGATGATGTCGTCCTCGATATCGAAGCGGCTGTCCGGAAAGAGATCCGCCTCCTGCTGATGCTGGCGGCGCACTTTTCCCAAGGCGTGGAACGTCACCGCCAGCGGAATCCCATGGCGCTGGGAAACGGGCAGCGAAGCCATCGCCGACATGAAGAAATTGGCATGAATAACGTCATAACCCTGCCCCTGCCTGCCGAAGTAGCGCAGCAGATAGGCCGCAAACTCGTCCATGTACGGGAGCATCCGCTCCTTGGGCAGATAGGCTTCGGGACCGGCGGGCACGTGGATCACGCGCACGCCGCGCATCCAGTCGAGTTCCGGCTCGAGCGCCGGGTTGTCCTTGCGGGTGAATACGTCGACCAGCACTCCCGCCCTGGCGAGCTCGCGCGCCACGTGCGCGACATAGACGTTCTGTCCGCCGCTGTCCACGCTGCCGGCGACCGCCAGCGGCGAGGCATGCTCGCTGATTATGGCTATCTTCTTCATGATACGGCTCCGTCGTCGCGGCCGGTCGCGGCGCCGGCGATTCGAATGCGGTTGTCTATGTCCTGGACGCCGGCGCATGCATCCACGCTGTCCTCGACACGATGCTTGGTGCGGCGGTCGGGCACAGATCCCTCCAATGTCACGCATCCTTCGGCGACGCTCACCGAAACGTCGCTGACGTCCAGGCCGCTGTGCGCCAAGTACTCGCACACGATTTCCCGCACGCGCTCGTCCGGGCGCACATAACCCTTGGGATCGATGCGGCGCCGCCCGCGATCGCGCCAGGGCTGCGGCCCGCGGTTGTAGCCGCCGCGTTCGGCGGTTTCGAACGAGAATTCCGGCTCGTCCTCCCAGACGGGCCTATCGCCGTAATAGCCGCCCTCCTCGTCGCCATAGGATGCGGGACCGGAATAGGATGGATTGCGCGAACCATATACCTGCTGGCGCTGATAGGACGGGTCTTCATGGCTGAAGCCTCCATAGCTGCTCTGGCCGGGATCCGCGCTGCGGCTGCGCACGCCGCCGCCGGTCGTGCGCGAACCCGGAGCTTGCGGCGGCTGCCGATACGGGCCGCCCCGGCCGGCGTCCTGGCCGGGGTCCCTGTCCAAATCGTCGGCGTTGCGCCGTGGAGCGTATCTTGGATCGTGCTTCATGGCCTCTCTCCTGTTGCGGGATCTGCGATGGCGCGCGAGCCGCTGCGCGGCTCGCCTGCCTACGTTCACGGGATAAGCAAGTGATGTGCCGAAACGTCTCTCCGGACGCGCTTCGTTCCGCATGGCGCGCGCCGCGTCCTGCCGGGCACTTCTTACTGATGCGTGTAAGAAGTGCCCGAATCCGGCCGTTGGCGCGCAGTGCCCGGCAACAATGACCCGACGGTCGCCAACAATTCATTGGGATCCACGGGCTTGGAAAGATGGACCTGGAACCCGGCCAGCAGACTGCGCAACCGCGACTCCTGACTGACATGGCCGGACAGCGCGATGGCCGGCAGCCTGTGGGCCAAGGCCGCGCCGCGCTCGGCTTCCATGGCGCGTATGCGTCCCACGACCTCATAACCGTCGATGTCGCCCAGGGACAGGTCGCAGATCAGAATCTGGGGCCATTGGTCGATCGGCAAGGCGGCGAACGCCGCCAATGCCTGCTCGCCGTCCTTGTGCTCGGCCACCCTCGCGCCATTCGTCCGCAGAACCTCGGCCAGCATTTCGCGCGCTTCCGGCTGATCGTCCACCACCATGATGAAGGCATTTTGCAGATCCGGCAGTTGCATATCGGTCCGAAGCGCCATCGCCTCCACGGCCCGCACCGGGAAGTCGACCGAGTACGTCAATCCTCCCGAAGCCGCGGACGCGCTGTGGAAGGTGCCTCCCTGGCGCTGCACTTGCGCGGCCAACTGAGCGGGATCGAGCGCCGCCGCGGCGCGCAAGGCATCGGGGGGATTCAGCGGTACGTCAGCTTCAACCGGCGCATCGTCCGACACCCGTTCCGAGCGGCCGTCCGTCACCGCGAGACGCGTCATCGGCCCCTCGCGATGCAGGCGGATCTCGATACGCCCTTCCGGCGGTGTGACGGCGATGGCGTGCAGGCACAGGTCCCACACCACTTGCTGCAAGGTGCTGGGGTCGCCCGTGATGCGCGCCGCTTCGCTGCCGATCAGCGTATAAAGGTTGACGCCCTTTTCATGCGCGACCTCGCGCAAGGCGTCCAGCACTCCCGCCACGACGGCCACCAGGTTGACCGGCTGCCGCGTATCGCGGCCCCGCGCTTCCTCCAGCGCGGACTGCTGGCGCTGCAAGGCCCACATTTGCGCATACATGCCTTCCTGCGCCAGCAAGTCTTCGTGGCGTCCCTGCTCCACCACGCGGCCTCGATCCAGCACCAGGATGGTGTGAGCGTGCACGATGGTCGACAGGCGGTGGGCGATGATCAACGTCGTGCGTCCCCGGGATATGCGTTCCAGTTCGGCCTGGATCGCACGTTCGGTGCGCGTGTCCAGCGCCGAGGTCGCTTCGTCGAACACCAGGATGGAGGGATTCTTGAGGATCGCCCTTGCGATGGCGATGCGTTGGCGCTCGCCGCCGGACAGTTTGACGCCGCGTTCGCCCACCGGGGTCTCGTAGCCGGCGGGCAGGCTTTCGATGAACTCGTGCACGCGCGCCCCGCGCGCGGCCTGGACGATCTGATCGCGGGTGGCGTCTGGCCGGCTATAGGCGATGTTGTAGGCGATCGTCTCGTTGAAGAGCAGCGTATCTTGCGGCACGATGCCCAGGGTCCGCCGGACACTGCGTGCGTTGACGGTGCGCAGGTCCTGTCCATTGATCAGGATGCGGCCCGTGTCGGCGTCATAGAAGCGGAACAGCAGGCGCGCCAGCGTGGACTTGCCCGAGCCGCTGCCGCCCACCACCGCCAGCGTGGTGCCGGCGGGAACCGCGAAGTCGATGTCCCACAGGATCTGGCGTCCCGGCTCGTAGCCGAAGCCCACGCCCTCGAAACGGATGTCCCCGGCGCCGGCTGCCAGCGGCGGCAGACTGGCATCATCCCCGATCTCCCGCGGATAGCGCAGCAGTTCGCACACGCGTTCCGCGTTCACGAAGGCTTCCTTGGCTTGCCGGAAGATCAGGCCCAGCGTGTTCAGGGGCAGGCAAATCTGGATGATGTAGGCATTGACGAGCACCAGGTCGCCCACGGTCATCTGCGCGTTCACCACCTGCTGGCCGGCCAGCACCATTACCGCCGCCACGCCGCAAGCAATGATGCCGCTCTGGCCCACGTGCAGGCGCGATAGCGAACGCTGGTTTCGTATGCCCACGTCCGTCCATTCCCGCAGCACCCGCGTCAACCGCTCGGATTCCAGCGCCTCATTGGCGTTGAGTTTCACCGCCTCGTAATTGAGCAGACTGTCCACCATCCGGGCGCTGGCCCGGGAATCCAGCTCGTTCAACCACCGTTGATAGGCCACCCGCTTGCGCACCAGCACCGTCGTATAGGCAGAGTACGCAGCGAACGTGGCCGTGACGATCAGCGCGAACCACGCGCTGTACCCCATCACCAGTATCAGCACTACGGACACGATTTCCACTAGCGTCGGCAATAGCGTGAACAGGCCCGTTCCCAACAGGAAACCGACGCCGGCGGTGCCGCGCTCCACGTCGCGCGCCAGGCCGCCGGTCTGCCTCGCGCCGTGAAACCGGGCGCCCAGCCGTTGCAACTGGTCGAAGACCCGGACGGTAAAGTCGGCCACGGTGCGCTGCGCCACCCGCACGAACACCACGTCGCGCAATTCGGTGAATACGCTCCCGCCGAACCGGATGAGCGCATATCCCAGCAGCAGGAACACGGGCAGCGCGAGCGCACCAGGCGCGCTGAGCGTATCCACGATGAGCTTGAGGACGACGGGAACCAGCACCATGAGCAGCTTCGCGGCGACCAGCAGCGCCACCGCCGCGGCCGTGCGGCGCCGGTACTTCCACAGCGCCCGCAGAATGCTTCGGGTGACCTCTTTGCGGGCGAAATCGGCCCCATTGTTCTCGATTTCCTTCATGGTGCGGCCTCCTCGGCGATGAGCGCCGGGCCAGCAAACGCCATTCCGCACCAGGGCGCTTCCTGCGTCGGGCAGCGGTCGCGCGGCCGTTCGGCTTGCGGCTCAGGCCTGCTCCTGCCGCCCCTGGACCACCGCCTTGAACAAATGCGCGATCGCGGCGGCGAACGCCTCGTCGAACCAGGGATTCGCCCCGCTGACCGCAACCACAATGCCGTCGACCGACACGCTGCCCCATACCCGCGTGTCCTTTGCATGCAGCAAGTGGGGCCTCAAGGTCAGGATTTCATGGCTGGACTGTCCCGTGCGCCAGCTCAGGCGCGCCTTGCCGCGCGCATAAGCGCCGTAGTCAGCGTCCCACTGCTCTGGATCGCCGATGCTCTCTTCATACAGGATGGCTGCCGCGAAGTCGCAGGCGCCAGGGCGGGCCAGCGGATTCATGACCACGACGTGGAAAAAACCGCTTTCTCCGACGTGTGGATCGGCTCTCGCGGCTTCCAGCATCGGAAGCGCCAGCCGCACGGCCAGGGCGGCCGCGTCCCGCTCCCAATAGGCCGACAAAGGAATGGGTTGCATGACGGAAGTCCTCCTTTTCCGGGCGGTCTGGCCCGGTCCCGCATGCCCCGCGCAAATGCCGTTCCCGGCATCAGCCGTCGGCCGCAGCGGACCATACTATCCTGAGCTTTTCGCAGAGAGCCGAATCCAGTGGCCGGCGATGCTCGCGGATGAGGCGCCATCCGGCCAACGCGTCGCGGCAGGCGCGCACCCGGGCGCGACACCCCGGCACACGGCGCAACGTGGACAGGCTGTGTCCGATCGCCATCCAGGCAGGCAGCCGCAGCCATGCCGTCCACAGGGCATTGCGCGCCAGCATCCGGCTGCGCAGCGAACGGTCGCGCGCCAAGGACGGCCAATGATGGAGCCGAAGTTCGGGCGCATACGCGATCCGCCCACCCTGCGCGACGATATCCAGCGCCAGCAGCGCCTCCTCGCCGCCGATAAAAAATGGTTTCCAGTAGCCTCCCGCCCGCAGAAAGGCGTCGACGCGCATGATGCAGGCGCCGGCCATGAATCCCATCAATTCCGGTCCCACGCCGGCGATGAAGGGCAGCGGACTGCGGGCCATGGCCTCGCACGCGGGATCCGCCCGTTCGTCCCCGCCCACGCTGATGCGGGCATTGAGTACCGCAATGTCCGGATGGGCATCGAGGATATCCGCGGCCCTTTCGAGAGCGCCCGGAACCCACCAGGTATCATCGTCGCAGAATGCGACATACGGGGACACAACTCTCTGCACGCCCAGGTTCCGCCCCGCCGCGCCCAGGTTGGCTCCCGCGCGGATCAGCAAGACGCCAGGGAATTCGCGCTGCACGCGCAGCGCCGTGTCATCGGTGCAGCCGTTGTCGACGACCAGAATGGGGTGGTCGCCAGGCAGCGCGGCGAGCCGCCGCAAGGTCCGCAGGACTTCGCCGCGCCGGTTATGGGTCAACACCACGATGGAGGCGCGTGGCGGAGGCGGCGGACCGGTCATGCCGGCGGCCGCCCGCCGGCCAGGCGCCAGTAGCTCTCGGCCCGCTCGCTGGCATCGGGCAGGCTGCCCAGCGCCCTCAATTGCGAAGCGTAGGCGGATACCGCCTCGGCCTTGCCTGTCAGGTCCGTTTTCAAGCGCGCGGGCGTCGCAACGACGCCGCGGGCGCGCAGTTGTGCAAGGCGTTCCCGCACCGCGCCCGCCCGGTAGCAGTAGGGCACGTCCTCATAGAAGAACCAGCAAACGCCGGGACAGGCTCTCCGTACCTGCAATCCCGCGTCACTGACCCTCACGTGATCGCTATGAAACAGCCCCAAGGGGAGCGCCACCCGCCCCGCCGACAGACCGGCCAACGCATGCAGCAGGCTATCCGCAAGCTGCATCGAATTGCCGTCCGCGCCCTCCCTATATTGGGAATCAACGAAACCCAGCCCCCGCCCCGAGCATCCCACGAGTTTCAGCGCCAGGCGCTCCTCCGCCTGGCGCCGCTCCATCGCTTCGGCCGCACTCGAAAAGCCGCAACGGCGATCCCAGTCGGTAGACATGTCCAACGCTTCCGGCAAGCCGGTATGGACGGTGACGACGACGCTGCCCGGGTGGGCCCGCAACAGACCGGCGCAACTGAAGACGGCATCGTCCAGGTGTGGGGAAACGACAACGAACGGACTCGGGTCGCGCGACGTTTCGGCGTCCAAGGCCGTGGGGAGAAGGTTTTCGGCAGGCATGTCGGTTCCGGCAGCGTCGGCGTTCATCTCGGATGGCGCGTCCGCAGCAATCTCCATGCCGAGGTCCGGCAATTGGGTCGCCCTTTCCGGAAAAGGACAAGTCGCCTGCCACAAACGTGCTTGCGAGCAACGCGGATGGACATGGCGCCAGCGCGGCGGCGGCGGCGATTGCAGAGGCGGTAAGAAATTCCTGCGCCGCTTCCCTCTATCCTCCGGGCGGCAAGGCGCAATGGCCAGGCATGGCGCTTGCGGGGCTAGACCCGCTATTCCCACAAAGGAGCGTACTCATGAAGATTCGAGCCCTCACCTATGCGCTGGCCCTGTCGGCCGGACTGGCATCGGCGGCCGCGCTTGCCCAATCGGCGGCGCCCACCTCGCCCTCCAACACGCCGAACGACAGCACCGCCGTCCCCCCCAACCAGCCGGTGCCGCCAGGACAGAAGCCGCCTGCGCCGAATGCAACGCCCAACACGCCGACCAACCCGCCCAACCTGGGCAACCAGGGCCAGATGAAATCCGGCAAACATTCGGACGGCAAGTCCGGCCACCACCGCGAAGCCAACGACAATGTGCCAAGCACACCGAGCGGAGGCGCCACGCCGCCCCCCGGATATCCCAACACGGGCGGGTCGAAGTAGGCTCCTGCGTGCCGCTCAACGGACCGTGATCGCAATCCCCCGCAAGCCCCGGCCGCCCAGCAAAGGCGGCCGGCGGTGCTACTGCAACCAACGAGCCAGGACGCCCACGAGGAACAGCACCGCGATAACGGTCAGCCACAGCGCCAGCATCCCCCAGGGGCCGCGCCGCGTCCGGGCCTTGCGGACACCGGGCACGGCCTGGCGCCGGGGATCTTGCGAATTGGGGATGGTCATGGCGAATGCTCCGGTGGGCAAGCGGGAAGAGAAGCTCGCCACAGCACAGCGCGTTCCCGCCCCCGTAATAAGCCACCTCCCTATTGGATGCCCGCCCCCAACTGCGTCACGATAAGCTTTTTTTTTGCAGCTCGGCCAGCATGAAGTCGTGTATCGCCCACAACACCAGCACTTGGTCCTGCACCCAGAGTAGCCATTCGTCCTAGTCTCAAGGAACCGCGCTATGTCAAAACTACCTTTCCATGCTGAATCCGACAATGAGAGGCGCAAGGCGCAGCCAACGGCCGAGACCCCTCCAGCGGGACGCAAGAACGCGAACCCGAACACGAACTCCGGCTATCCCGCCGGAGGAGGCGAGCTTCCGAAAGGAAAAGATGCCTACGGCCGAGACCGCAAGACGCAGGAGCAAGCCGGAAAGCTCCCATCAACGAATCGCAGCCGCTGACATAAGGGGCTGCTCGGCACGCTACTTGCTAACCTCTATTCGACGCCGCGTATGGAGGCCTCTAGGAATCTCACCCTCCGAACGCTGCGGCCCACGCGACTGGTCGTCGCACACTCCTTTCGCGCCCTACTCCACGGGCGCTTTTTTTCGCTCCCCTTGCTATTGCACTTGCTTGCCCAGTGCCGCAGCACTATTGCTTCCGCCCCCCCTCTATTTCATACTGTTCTTCCGATCGTCTACTTTTGGAGGGTGCTGAAATGCATGATGACATCCGAAAGCAGGGAGCGCTGGCCGCCCGCCAAGGATTGACTCTATGGGATTGCCCATATCTCAGGGCGCATGCCATGCCGGGCCACACGGGGGAATCGACGGCAGAATGGCGCGCCAGGATTGAGGCATGGGAGGCTGGTTGGGCTAGCGAGATGAAGATCCGAAGGCCGCCAAAGAAGATGGCCGAGGCCGTCTACGAAAGCAGGGAGTAAGACGGTCCCGAGAAGGCGCCCCACATGGGGCGCTTTTCGTTGGCCGCCCTCTCAATTCGAGCGAAGCGAATCATGGATCCGCTCGCAGGTCAGTCCGGCGACGCGGGCACAGTCTGCAATTCCCGCAAGCTCTTCAGCTCGGCGGCAAACCGGCCGAGCATGCAGGCAAGCAGATCGACGGCGTCGGCCCCTGCCGGGCTTCCGTCGGCAGCGGCGGCAGGCTTGAAGCAGGGGTCGATCTATACAAGACGTTCCGGGACAAGGCCGACGGCTGCGTCAAGGTGGTGCTCAAACCCTGACAGCCGGACAGGCCTGCATCCAAACCGTTCGGCATAAGAAAGCCCCGACCGGAGCATCCGTATCGGGGCTGTCAATGCGGCGCAATCCGGCATCGACCGCGGTCTTCCGCCTCCTAGGTCGTCGCTACCGGATTCAGACGATCCGCAATCTCCGGCTGTACCAGTTCACCAGACGTACCTATATCCAAGCGAAAACGCGGACGGCACATCCAGACGCTGGCCGCCTGAATATTGATAGTCGGCGTAGATCCTGTGGGCATTCGACCAGGAAGCAGTGACTCCCAACCCGAGTTCCGCCCGCCCGCCAGACAAGTCCGTGCGAGTGGCGATACCGTTGGTTCGCACGCTGCTCTTGCCAGCCAACTCCTGGACCCAGCCCACTTTGACATATGGCTGGATGAAGCCGTCGCCTTGCAACTCGAACCGCTTCCCGAACAACGCGCCGGTCCGCACTTGCACCGAAGTCCCGCCCTCGGCCGAGACCATCAGACCATTGCTCGCGGTGTACCGATCACTGCCCGTTCGTACCACGGCTACCTGGCCCTGCGGCTCAGCAAACCACCGCTGCCCAAATACAACTCGCTGACCGACTTCCAGCGAAAGACCGGCAGCAGCGGTTCTTGTTTTGGCGCTGACCTCTCGGCCATCGGTGGTGGTGACGTTAAAACGATTGGCGAATCGATTGACCTTGAGTACCGAGTCCAGGTACCAACCGCTGTCAGCCAGATAGGTGGCGTAGGCGCCTGCATGATAGCTATTGCTGCGCCCATCCCCTTCGTCGGCAAAGCGGCGATCGCCATAGCTCAATCCGGCAAACCCGCCGACGTGCCAGAAACCGTCCCGACCCTCGAAACGTGTGTCGGCCCCGCCCTGCATTCCCCGCACTTTCTGATCAAACGGCCGGGCGCCACCGTTGTCTAACTTCTGCCGTTCGCCGAAAGTGCGCAGCCAAACGTTTTCGCCGGCGTTTCCATGCCGCAGTTCACCCATGCGCCGCATGAGCGAGCCCGTTTCCGCATACCAAAGCGCCTGCATAGTACTGGCCGAAGACGTGTTAATCGCAGCGTTGGCAGTGGTCGACAGTTGATTTTTTCCCGCATTTGGCGATGGCATGAGGCTCCAATCGGTGACGCGCCCGCCGATGTTGTCGTCGGTCATCAATGCATACCGATAGGTGCCAAGGTCAACAACCTGGTCCCGATTTGCAAGGCCAAATGTTCCCGAGCCCCCCTCCGACTCGATGATACGCAAGGTTCCGGATTCTTTCGAAGGCTCGTAGCCGCTGTTAGCCACAAATACCTCATGTTGGCCCTCGACAGTTCCACTTACACGCAGTAGATCTCCTTGACCAGCACCCAGGTTGGTTCTGAAGGCAAATAAACCATGGCCGGTGAGATCGCCGCTCAGATGCACCACCTTGAAACTGTCGTCCGGAGTAATGAACGAAACCGTTCCTGCCGTATCCAGACTTCCCAAGTCGGAGTTGTCACGCACATACCAAGTGCTAGTCCGGTCAATGGATAACCTGTCCACCGAATGGCCTCCGTGCCCCTTAAGGGCCCCTACCAATACGGAATTTTCGCCCAAGGCGATGGTGGTAGATCCGCTTTCCACGATCACGTCACCCATCAGTTGGCTGCGTTGGGCCTGCAGGGCGACCGTGCCCACCATTACGGGGTTATCTCTGGCCGCGCTGGGATCCGTCAGGATTTCAACCGGCGTCAAATCCTTTAGGGCTTCAACTCGAAGCAAGATCCCTTCGCCACCACGCCCGATAACGGTGGCGTCCGAAAGCGCAATGTCTTGACTGCCACCGCTAACTCTGATGGCTGCGGCAATTTCGGTTTCAACCCGGCTTCCTCCGCGAAGGCTAAAGCTGCTATGGCTATCCTCATCCGTGCTGAAAAGCCAAACACCATTGGCACCTGCGCCGTACGTGTGAATCGCGACACCATCCATCTGTGGCGCAATGTCGGTGCCAACGAACCCGTGGGAACCTTCGCCCCTGGTCGTCACCGCGGTGTTGGCGGCCAATACCGAACCGCCCTCCCCCCAGATGCCATACGCGTTCTTTCCTTGCGTGTAGATGGCGCTGCCATCCAGGACCAGATTGCCTCCGAACAAAGCTGCCGCGCCAGCGCCATAATCGCCGGACGTGTATATACCCACATTTCTCGCGGCAATGAAGACATTGTCATATAAGCCGTTCATAGCAACGCCCATGCTGGCGTAACCCTGGGTGCCGATAAAGCCGCCTTCTATCGCAAGGTCGCCTCCAAAGTTGAAAATGCCGTTCGCGTTTTCTCCTGTAGTTCGAATGTCGGAATCGATCAAGGAGACCTTGGAGGGCCCCGTCATAGACACGCCAGCCTTCAGCGATAGATCATCCTCCGGAGCATTGATTGAGATCCGCACTCGCTCAAGAGATGCATCGGAACTTCCATGAATAACAAGACCTAAGGCGCCGGAAGATATCTCGGTGTCTCGAAAACTAACCACAGAGCGCGAGCCGCCATCATTGATGACTACGGCGGACTTGTCGGCGCGAATGCTGCCCCCAATGAAGGAGAGTCGACTGTCTCCTGTGGCGACCAACCCAACGCCCCGCTCGGCAAATAAATGAGTGTCGCTGGCAGACAGATCGACCTGATGAAGAACCAGTGCGTTGGCATACTGCCCACGCGTCGAGATACTGACGTTTTTTAAGTCCACCGAGCCACCAGATGCCTGAAAGCCGGACGCACCCTCGCCCGTGGTCTCAATGAAGGAATCGCCAACAAAGATCTTGCTGTTGCCGCCGAAGCCCGACGCGTATATGCCGTGGCTATAGTCACCGTGGGTCGTTATAGAGCTATTGTAGATATTGGCCTCACCACGGCCGTCCACCCATACCCCGTATGCACCACGGCCCGCAGTCGATATCAGACTTCCACCAGTCGCGACGGAGCCGCCGTTAAGCACATGCAGGCCGGACGTACCGTCATTCGCGGTCCGGATCGTAGCTCTGTCGATAACAACATCGATACCGTCAGCTATGACGGTGTCGATGATGGTCGATTTCTTGCGGGGAGGAATGTCCGTCTCGGCGCCGTGAGACGGATAGGCGGGTAGAAGCGAAGAAACAAGCGCGAAGTAGATCGCATTCTGACGTAATGTCATCGCGTCCTTTCAAGATCTATAGGCCGGCTGCGTCCACCAGTGGAAGACAGAAGACACATCAACAAAGGGGGGTATGCACCGCATAAGCGCCGTTTTGAGAGAAGACAGCGGATCGCTCCCTAGAGAGAACAACCCGCCGTTGGCGCGTAACTGATCGAATTCAGCCTGCGATGCTAGGTATTACTGCGGCCAGCCGGTGCACATGTGAACGTGCGCACGCTTAGTGCTCCGCAGATAGATCGCAAGTGTGCGGTTCTTGTCCACGCGATCCGAGTGAGGCCGCGGACAAGATTCTGCTCACGACCTAGGCATCCAGCCGTGAGATTTTTCTTGAAATCTTCCGTCCCTTTTAATTAACCGAGACGTGCCGTATTATTTTGCAGTAGTTATCGATTCAATTGAAACGATCGCATGCGTTTCATGTTCGTCGTCCTTATCCGCTGCCTGGAAGCGCTGATCGACATAGCGAGCTTTGGCCGAGACGCAAGCAAGTAGCATCATCAGCCGTGCCCGCAGCTTCGGAGAGTGGGCCGGCGTCGTTTCGGCACCGGCGCAAGACGCGACTTTCCAAGTGGAAGTGAACTTAATCTGGCCTGCCGGCCTGCCCGCCCAGGAAGGCACGATTGCGCAGTCTGAGGGGGAGACGCCGACTAGAATCGGGACTATTCAGGCGCAAGCTCGCCGCCCAAACACCGAAAGCACCCCATTGATTTAATTATTGTTTATGGCGCGGCAGGAGGGGATCGAACCCCCGACCCCGGGCTTAGAAGGCCCGTGCTCTATCCAACTGAGCTACTGCCGCGCGGTCTGGCGATGGCCCGGAAGCGATCCGGGCGCCGCATTTTACCTTGTTGCGGGCGGCTTGGGCGGCCCCGGCCGGCGCCGCGCCCTATTCTTCGCCGATGTCGGCGTGCGTGGACACCCACAGCACCACCGCGTCTTCCTGGCTCAGGCTGATCACCCGGTGGCCCATGCGGCTGTCGATGTAGAAGCTCTCGCCGGCCTTCAGGCGGGCGGGTTCGTAGAATTCCGTATAGAGCTGGACTTCGCCTTCCAGGACGTAGACGAACTCTTCCCCGCGATGGCGGCTCCAGTCGTGGAACTCCTCGAAGGCGCGGGCCTTGACCCGGGTATGGAAGGGCATCATCCGCTTGTGGGACAAGGCGGTGCACAGCAGGCGGTGGTCGTAATACGGCGTTTCGTACTGGCGCCCTTCCCCCTGGCGGCTCAGGCTGCGGCGCCCCGTGCCCATGTGGGCGTCGGGCGCGGTGAACAGTTCGGCCACGTCCAGTTCCAGGCCGGCGGCGATCTTGATCAGGTTGTCATAGGTGGGCGACAGCAGGCCGTTTTCGATCTTGGACAACGTGGACGCGGACACGCCGGTGGCCGCGGCCGCCTGCTTCAGGGTCCAGGTCCGCGCCTGGCGCAGGGCTCGCAGCCGTCGTGCCAATACGCTCTGTTTGTTGCCTTCCATCTGTGCACCCTGTCATGCCCGCGACCGCCGCTCCCGCCACCAGTCGCGCGCCTGGTAAGACCAATAAGTAAGTTGAACCGCCGCCGTGCCGAAGCCGCCGCCGTTCCAGGCAAGCCCGAAGGGTGCGAATAGCTTGTAGCGCTGGGTATCGCCCGTGATCCCTTCGGCGACGACGCGGCCGCCGATCGAGGTCGTGTTCATGCCATGCCCGCCGAACGCCGTGCAATACCAGACGTCCGGCGCCAACAGGCCGATCTGCGGCATCAGGTGCCGCGCGTAGGCCATGCATCCCGACCACGCCGTCTCCACCCGCAGCCCCTTCAATTGAGGGTAGACCGAGAGCAGTTCGCGGCGCAGCGACTCGGCCAGGTCGGGCGGGTCATCGACACGGGTGGTGATTCTACTGCCCCAGCCGATGCGGCCGCCATCGAGCACCCGGTAGTAGTTGCCGGCGCGGCGGTCGTCGCCGATGGCGGCGGTGCTGCGGATGGCATCCAGCACCCGGTCGCCCAGGGGCTCGGTCAGCATGATGTAGGTGGCGATCGGCAGCACCGCCCGGCGCAGGGCCGGCACCACGCCGTCGGTATAGCCGCCGGTGGCCAGCACCACGCTGCGGGCGTCGACCTGGCCCTGCCCGGTCTTCAAGCGCTTGACCGGGCCATCCAGCTCCGCGTGCGTGACGGCGGAGTCTTCGTGGATGCGCACGCCCAGCCGCGCGCATTCGCGGGCCAGCGCGCGGGCGTAGTTCAGGGGATGGAAGTGGAAGGACGTCGGGTCTTCTATGCCCTGGAAGTACACATCGGACACCAGGCGCTCGCGTACCTGCGCGCGGGTCAGAAAGCGCACATCGCGGCCGAAGTCGCGCTGCTGGTCATCGCACCATTGCCGCAAGGCGTCGGTCGCTTCATAGCGCACGACGCGCAAGCGGCCGTCGACCTTGTGCGCGTCTTCTATCGCCAGGTCGCGGATGTTGGCACGGATGATTTCCACGCCTTCCATGGAAAGCCGGTAGAGCTGGCGGTAGTGGTCCTCGTCCACGTGCCGCCGGATGGCGTCCGCGCCCGCGGAGAAAGCCGGCGATACCGAGCCGCCGTTGCGGCCCGACGCGCCCCAGGCGATGCGCCGCCCCTCCAGCAAGGTGACTCCCCGGCCGCGCCTGGCCAGTTCCAGCGCGGCCGACAGGCCGGCCAGCCCTGCCCCCACCACGCAGACGTCGGCGCTGTCCGTGCCCGCCAGCGGCGGATAGTAGGTGGCGGTATCGCCCAGCGTGCGCCGGTAATAGGTGTCGATGTACTCGGATGCCATGATGCTCCGTGTCAGTGCAGGCTTGCGCCCTGCAGGCCGCCGGTCAACCGTTTCTCGAGCCAGTTGGCCAGGCGCAGCAGCGGGTAGCAGTAGATGAAATAGATGGCCGCGATCATGCCGTAGATGAACAGCGATTTGGCCGGGAAGGTGATGATGAACACCTCGCCCTGCCGCGTCAGTTCGGTGATGCCCACTACGGACAGGATGGCGGTGCTCTTGATCAGCATGACGTAGACGCCGCTCATCGGCTGCACGATCAGGCGCATGGCCTGCGGCAGGACGACCAGCCGCAGGATCTGGAAGGGTTTCAGGCCCAGCGTCATCGCGCCTTCCGTCTGGCCGCGCGGCACGGCCTGGATGGCGCCCATGACGATCTCGGCCACGTAGCAGGACGTGTAGACCGACAGCGACACGAAGGCCGCCGTGCCGGAATCCCAATGCAGCATCTCGATGCCGGAACTGGGCAGCACGAAGTAGAAGATATAGAGCTGCACCAGGAACGGCGTGCCGCGCAGGATGTGGATGTACAGCCCCAGGAGCTGGTGCACGCCGCGGATGCGATAGCTGCGGATCACGCCGATGACGAAACCCAGCAGGGATCCGGCGATGATCGCCATGAAGGAGATCTTCAGGGTTTCCCAGAAGCCCTTCAGCAGGAACGGCAGCACGACGCCGGCGGTGGAAAGATAGGAATCCAGCATGCTTACCTCGCGTTCCAGGCCGGCCCCGCCAGCCACAGGCTCACGCTCCGGGACAACAGCAGCATGACGCCATAGATCAGCAGATAGCCTGCCGCGATGGTCAGGAAGCTTTCGTTGGGCACGATGCGGTCGCTGTTCATCTGCACGCCCGCGGCGACCAGTTCGAACACCGTGATCAGGGACAACAGCGAGGTGTCCTTGATCAGCACGGCGGTCTGGCCCAGCAGGGGCGGCAGCGTATTGGCGAAGGCCTGCGGCAGCACGACATAGCGCAGGCGCTGGCGGTAGTTCATGCCGCAGGCCTTCGCCCCCTCGATCTGGCCCCGAGGCACGGATTCGATCCCCACGCGGATGATCTCGCTCATGTAGGCGGCGTGGTGCAGCGTCATCGCGACGATGCCCAGCAGCATCTCGCTCCAGCCCTTGGCGCCCGGGACCAGCATGGGCACCGCGTAATAGACCAGGTAGATCTGCACCAGCAGCGGCGTGGACCGGATGAACTGCACATAGGCCGCCACGGGACGCCAGACGGCCCCCCGCGGCGACATATGGGCCAGCGCGATCGGAACGCCCGCGACCACCGACAGGACGAGGCTCGCTCCCGCCGCGATGAGCGTATTGCCCAGGCCCGTGGCGAACTGCCCCGCGTACTGGCTGACGATGCGCCAGTTATAGAAATCGATCAGCCAGTCCATGGGCTCAGTGGTCTTTCTTCCAGTCGGTGGAGTACCAGTACTTCACCTGCTCGGGCAGCGTGTTGTCGGCGGTCTTCAGCGTCTGCCAGTTGTCCAGCCAGAACTTCAGGCGGAAGGCGTTGGGGCCGACGGCGAAGGCCAGGGGCTCGCGCACCATGATGCCGTCCAGCACCCGCAGGTTGCCGAAGTCGACCAGGAACTGGTTGGCGGTGGACAGCGACATGATGCCGGCGTCCAGGCGGCCGCTGGACAGGGCCTGCCCCACCGGCGCGCTGCCGCCCGAGAACTCTTTCATGGTGGCCTTGGGCAGCATCTTCTTGCCCACTTCGGCATAGGTGCTGGCGCCCAGCACGCCCACGGTCACGCCTTCCTTGTCGAGTTCGCCGTAGGACTTGTAGGGCGAATCCTTGGGCACGACGGCCACGGTGTCGGCGTAGAACATCGGCGCCGAAAACAGCACCTGGGCCGCGCGCTGCGGCGTGGGCGTCATGTCGGCCGCCACCATGTCGGCCTTGCCGGACAGCAGCGCCGGGATCAGGCCTTTCCACTCGTAGTCCTGCAGCACCAGCTTCACGCCCAGGTCGTCGGCCATGCGCTTGGCCACTTCCACGGCCAGCCCGGTGCGCTTGCCCGTCTTGTCCATGAAGCTCATCAGCGGCCCCGAAGTCTGCACGGCGACCCGGAGTTCGCCGCGCTTGAGAATGTCCGACAGTTCGTCCGCCTGCGCCGGCGCGGCAACGGCCGCCGCCGCCAGGGCGAAGCCGGCTACGCCCAGCCATTGTTTGATTTTCAGCATGTCTAACCCCTTGTGGTGAATGGACCCATGTCATTCCGGGCAAAGCACATCGCGCCGGCAGCGCCCGGATAAGCCGGACCGGCCTGGTTACTCCGGGAAGCCGCGCAGCGCGCGGACAGCCCGTTTCGTTGCTTCTTTGCTGCTGGGACTACAGAATCTTCTCCAGGAAGGCGCGAGTGCGCGCTTCCTTGGGATGGCAGAACACCTCGTCGGGCGTGCCCGTTTCCACGATGCGGCCGGCGTCCATGAACAGCGCGCGGTCGGCCACGTCCCGGGCGAAGCCCATTTCGTGGGTCACCACCGCCATGGTCATGCCGTCGCGCGCCAGGGCGCGCATCAGTTCGAGGATGCCGCCCACGGTTTCCGGATCGAGCGCCGAGGTCGCTTCGTCGAACAGCATCAGTTTGGGATCCATGGCCAGCGCGCGGGCGATGGCCACGCGCTGCTGCTGGCCGCCGGACAATTGGCTGGGATAGCGGTCGCCGTAGTCGGCCATGCCGACGCGGCCCAGCAGTTCGCGGGCATAGCGTTCGGCCTCCGCCCGGCCCCGCCCCCGCACCACGCGCTGGGGTAGCGCGACGTTGTCCAGCGCGGTACGGTGTTGGAACAGGTTGAAATGCTGGAACACCATGCCGACCTCGGTGCGCCAGCGGTTGACGTCGGTGGCGGGGTCGGTGAGCGACACGCCGTCCACGCGGATGGCGCCGCTGTCGATGCTTTCCAGCCCGTTCAGGGTGCGCAGCAAGGTGCTCTTGCCGGAGCCGGACGGCCCGACCACCACCATGACCTCGCCCCGGCCGAGCTGGCAATCGATGCCGTCCAGCGCCCGGTGCGGGGCCTGCCCGTCGCGCTGATAGGTCTTGGTGACTGCCTGGACAACCAACAACGGTTCCGCCACGGTTTCACCCTGGATTAGTGTGGGCGCCGGACACTGGCGCGTGCCTGGCGACTGGCTGCCTCCGCGCATTCGTGCGCAAGAGGGGCGATCAAAAAGGTTTCGCATTTCAGGCTGGAGTTTCGTATAGTAAATTTTTTTCCAGACTAGCCACTTAGGCATAACCCTTAAGCGAAGGAACCGGCATGGATACCCCCCAAGACATCTTGCGCGCGCTCGGGCTCAACCCGGAGTCGCTGACCGGCGGAACGCTGAGCGCGCGCAGCCCGATCGACGGCGCCGAACTGGCGCGGGTCCATGAACACACGGTCGCGCAGGCCCATTCGGCCATCACGCGCGCGCGCCAGGCCAGCCTGGCCTGGCGCGACGTCCCGGCGCCGCGCCGCGGCGAACTGGTGCGCCTGTTCGGCGACATCCTGCGCCAGCACAAGCGCGAACTGGGCCGCCTGGTCAGCCTGGAAGCGGGCAAGATCGTCGCCGAAGGCGAAGGCGAAGTGCAGGAGATGATCGACATCTGCGATTTCGCCGTCGGCCTGTCGCGCCAGTTGTACGGCCTGACCATCGCGTCCGAGCGCCCCGGCCACCGCATGATGGAAACCTGGCACCCGCTGGGCGTGGTCGGCGTGATCAGCGCCTTCAACTTCCCCGTCGCCGTGTGGTCCTGGAACACCGCGCTGGCGCTGGTCTGCGGCAATGCCGTGGTGTGGAAGCCGTCCGAGAAAACGCCGCTGACCGCGTTGGCTTGCCAGGCCCTCTTCGCCCTGGCCGCGCAACGCTTCGGCGACGCGCCCGCCGGCCTGTCCGAAGTGCTGATCGGCGGCCGCGACATCGGCGAGGCGCTGGTGGATTCGCACGCGGTGGCGCTGGTGTCGGCCACCGGGTCGACCCGCATGGGCCGCCAGGTGGGCCCGCGCGTGGCGCAGCGCTTCGGCCGCGTCCTGCTTGAACTGGGCGGCAACAACGCCATCATCGTCGGCCCCACCGCCGATCTGGACATGGCCGCCCGCGGCATCGTGTTCGGCGCCATCGGCACCGCCGGCCAGCGCTGCACCAGCACGCGCCGCCTGATCGTGCACGAAAGCGTGGCCGACGACCTGGTGCGGCGCCTGCACAAGGCCTACGCCAGCGCGCCCATCGGCAATCCGCTGGACGGCGCCACGCTGGTCGGCCCGTTGATCGACCGCGGCTCGTTCGACGCCATGCAGGCCGCGCTGAAGGCGGCGCGCGAACAAGGCGGCACGGTCACCGGCGGCGAACGCGTGCTGGCCGGCGAATACCCCGACGCCTGGTACGTGCGTCCCGCCATCGCCGAGATGCCAGGCCAGACGGACGTGGTCTGCCACGAAACCTTCGCGCCCATCCTCTACGTGATGCGCTACACCGATTTCAGCCAGGCGCTGGCGATGCAGAACGGCGTGCCGCAGGGCCTGTCGTCGGCCATCTTCACCAACGATCTGCGCGAGGCCGAGACCTTCCTGTCGGCGGCGGGATCCGACTGCGGCATCGCCAACGTGAACATCGGCACCTCGGGCGCCGAAATCGGCGGCGCCTTCGGCGGCGAAAAGGAAACCGGCGGCGGCCGCGAATCGGGTTCGGACGCCTGGCGCAACTACATGCGCCGCGCGACCAACACGATCAACTATTCGCGCCAGCTACCGCTGGCCCAGGGCATCAAGTTCGGCGAATAGCCCCCTCCGGGGGCCCGGCCGGCAAGTCCCCGCGCATCGCCCGGTGCGCGGGGACTTGCGCTTTCTACATACGATTAGCCTGCCTTACAAATTGTTTCCGTGGTCGGTGCTACATTTCCTCGTCACAAAACCAGGTTACGTCCCAATGTCTACAAGCCGTCCCGCACGCCCCGTCCCGCCCTTGCGCGCCTTGGCCGCCGCCCTCGCCATGAGCGTCGCGGGCACCGCCGCCGCGGGCGTGTCGTACCGGCTGGACCGCCCCTCGGCCGCCCCCGGCGAAACCGTCACCATCGAGGCGGTGTACTTCAACGAAGACACCGCCCGCGTCAACTGGGAAGCGCCGCCCGAACTGGTGCTGCAATGGCGCGGCCAGGACGGCCAGATCGTGCGCAGCCTGGCCAAGCTGCGCGGCGGCCCCGCCAGCTTCAGCGTGCCGGTCAACAACTTCGCGCGCATGGCGTGGACGGCCATCGTGCCGGCCACGGCGCATGGCCTGCAAGCCGTATCCATCGAAGGCCAGCCCGCGATGATGGCGCTGGACGCCACGGGACGCGACAGCGGCACGCTGGCCAGCACGCCCGCCCAGGGGCCCGTGGTGGACGCGCGCAGCGGCGAACCCGTGCCCGTGGCCGCCGTCACCGCGGTCGGCGCGTCGCCGGAAGGCGGCCCGTCGCCCGACGCCAGCGCCGTGCCCACCGTGCAGCAGCAGACCGCGTTCGACCGCTTCCGCAGTTCCATTTCCGAATACAAACCGGTGTATTTCGACATCGGCACCCGCGGACAGACCACCGCCCGCTTCCAGATCAGCGCCAAGTACCGCCTCTTCAGCCCCGCGGGCGGCCAGCCGCCGACCTGGGACGAGAACTTCTACCTGGCCTATACCCAGACCTCGCTGTGGGACTTGCAGGGCGACTCCATGCCCTTCATCGACACGACGTTCAACCCCAGCGCCTTCTGGCTGTCCGACAATATCTGGTCGTCCGCCAGCCAGAACTGGCGCTTCGGCATGAACACTGGGGTCGAGCACAACTCGAACGGCAAGGACGGCGACGATTCTCGCTCGCTCAACGACGGCTACATCGAGCCGCGCTTCCATTACCGTTTCGACGGCGGCAGCACGCTTACCTTCGCGCCCAGGGTCAAGGCCTATTTCAGCGTGGCCGACGAGAACCGCGATTACTCCGACTATGCCGGCCACGTCGACTGGCAGTTGCGCTGGGCTCAGGACAACGGCGCCGTCGTCTCGGCCCTGTACCGCCAGGGCGACCAGAAGCGCCGCACCACGCAACTGGATTTCGCCTGGCCGCTGCGGCGCACGTGGCTGAACATGAACGGCTACCTGCACCTGCAGTACTTCAACGGATACGGCGAAACGCTGCTGGGCTACAACCAGCGCAACGAATCGCAGTTCCGCATCGGCCTGTCGCTGGTGCCGTAAACCTCTTATTCGTCGACGGCCAGCTCTTCCCAGGCCAGTTCGCGGGTGCGCTCCAGCGCGACGGTGACCTGGGCGGCCGCCTCGCGCGCGGCCTGGACCAGGTCCGTGCCATTCAGCAGCCGGGCCGTCACGCTGGCCATGAACACGTCGCCCGTGCCATGCACCGACGGCGGGATGGCGATTTCGGGATGGGTCACCACGGTGGCCTCGTCCCGCGTCACCACCACCAATTGCAGCGTGCCCGGCGCGGCCGCCATGGGCGCGGCGCTGGTCACCACGACCCAATCGGGCCCGAGCGCGATCAGCTCGCGCGCGGCGGCCACCACCTCGTCGATGGACGACAGGGCCCGACCCACCAGCAGTTCCAGTTCGAAATGATTGGGCGTCATGCCGTCGGCCAGCGGCACCAGCAGGCCGCGGTATTGCGCGACCAGCCCTTCGTCCACGTATAGGCCGTCGTTGCGGTCGCCCATGACGGGATCGATATGCACCTTCAGGCCGGGCCGCGCGGCGCGCAGCGCGGGCAGCCAGCCGGCCAGAAGATCGGCCTGCCCGGGCTGGCCCAGGTAGCCGCAGACCACCGCGCGCGCCACCCGCGTCACGCCGCGCTCGTCCAGCCCCTGCAGCAGCCCCTGGAACCAGTCCAGCGGCGTCGCGCCTCCGTGCAGGGTCGGATAGTGCGGCGTATTGCTCAGGATGACGGTGGGCACCGCGATCGCGCGCACACCCGCCTTGCGGAAGACGGGCATGGCGGCGTTGTTGCCGACGTAGCCATAGACGACCTGGGACTGGATGGAAATGACGTCCACCTGCGCGGTGACGGCGGGCAGCGCCGCGCCCGGCGCGGGGGCAGCGGGAATTGCGGTCATATCGCTTGCTCCTGGGAGGCGGCGCCTTCGCGCGCGCCAGGCTCTACGCCATGCGGGTGATGAAATAGATCTTCTTGACGAACTGGTCCACTTCCCAGCGGCCGGTATAGCCTTCGGGCATGACGAAAGCCTCGCCCACGGTCAGTTCATGCACGGTGCCGTCCGGGTCGACCAGGCGGGCCGAACCTTCGACGATGTAGCCGAACTCGATATAGCCGGTGGTGTTGGACTGGAAGACGCCCGCGGTGCTTTCCCACACGCCGGCCTCGGCCTTGCCGCCGTTGCCCTCGAAGGCGGTCACGGTGCGGAACGCCGCGTCGCCTGAAATCGGGCGCCGCGGCTTGCCGGGCACCGGGTTCTTCATGGGGCCGGCATCGATGCGGACGAGCCGCGATTGGTCATTTTTCATGTGAAGACAGTTCCTGTATCTGTATGGGCATTATGCGGCGCGCCGGCGCGGGCTCAGTGCGCCGCCACCACCAGCACTTCGGCCATGGCGCGGCTGACTGTGCGCATGCGGTGGGGCAGTTCCGAATCGAAATAGACCGAATCGCCGGTTTCCAGGCGGAACTGGCGTTCGCCCACCTGCACCTCGATGGCGCCCTTGAGCACCAGCAGGAATTCCTCGCCGGGATGCGGGAACACGGCGGCGGCATCGGGAAATTCGCGCGGCGGATGCACCACGAAGGGCTCCATCGCCTTGACCTTGCGGCGCCCGGCCAGCGATTCGTAATGGTATTCGCTCCCCAGGCCCCGGCGCTGAAGCGCCTCGCGGTCGGCGACGCGGACCACGCTGACGACCTCTTCCTGCGCGGCGTCGTCCGACCCCACCAACTGGGACACGCCCAGGCCATAGGCCTCGGCCAGCCTCAGCACGGTGGAAATGGACGGTTCGCTCAAGCCGCGCTCCAGCTTCGAGAGGTAGCTCTTGGTCAATCCGGTGCGCTGCGCCAACTGTTCCAGGGACAGGGTTTGCTGGCGGCGCAGGGCGCGCAAGCGGTGCGGCAGGTCGATCATGGAGAAGGGGGTTGCGACAATACAACCGCTAAGAATGCCCTAAACCGGCCCGGCCGTCGAGCCGCTCCCGCCTCTTCCATGACTTAGGACAGAACGTCCGGATGCGCCCGCAACGCCCGCCGCGCGTAGTACGAGAAGCCCACCTGCGAACGCTTGGGTGTCAGGATCCAGTCGTGGGCCTCGCGGCCCAGCGCCGGCGGGATCGGCTGGATTTTGCCGGCGGCCATGGCCAGAAGCTGCATGCGGGCCGCGCGCTCGAACTGCAGCGCCAGCACGCAGGCCTCTTCCACCGACCCGGCGGCGACCAGCATGCCGTGGTGCGACAGCAGGATGGCGCGCTTGGCCCCCAGCGCCGCCGAAATGATCTCGCCTTCCTCGTTGCCCACCGGCACGCCCGGCCAATCCTTCAGGAAGGCCACGTCGCCGTACAGCGGGCAATTGTCCATGTGCGAAATCTCCAGCGGCACCTCCAGCATCGAGAGGGACGCGGCATGCAGCGGATGCGTGTGGATGATGCAGTTCACGTCCGGGCGCGCGCGATAGATCCAGGAATGGAAGCGGTTGGCCGGATTGGGCATGCCCCCGCCTTCCTGCACGCGCAGGTCCTCGTCCACCAGCAGCAGGTTGCTGGCGGTGATCTCGTCGAAGCCCAGGCCCAGCCGCTGCGTGAAATAGCGGTCCGGCTCCGGCGCGCGCGCCGTGATCTGCCCGGCCAGGCCCGAATCGTGCCCGCCGTCGAACAGGATGCGGCAGGTCAGCGCCAGGCGTTCGCGCAGGCTCCAGTCGGGCGTTTCGAACTGGCGCTGCATCTCGGCCTTCGCCCGCGCGATCAGTTCGTCTTTTCCCAGGTGCATCGTATCGGCCATCATTTCTCCATCGGATTGAGTCGCTCATGCCGTTTCAATCAACGGCGTAAAGCCCGGCAAGGCGCGCATGCGCGCCAGCCAGGCGTCGATATGGGCAAAGCCGGACAGGTCGTAGCCGCCTTCCGCCGCCATGCTCGTGTAGGGGAACAGCGCGATGTCGGCGATGGTGGGCGCCGTCCCGACCAGATAGGTCCGGCCCGCCAGGTGCGCATCCATCCATGCCGCCGCCTTCATGCCGGTCTCGCGCCATGCCCGCATGGCCGGGTCGTCCGCCCGCGCCGTCCGGCGCAAATGGATCAGCAGGCGCGGCTGCGCGAAGGCGTGCATATGCTGCGTCTGCTCGAAGCTCAGCCAACTGCTGACCCGCGCCTGCGCCAGGCGGTCCGCGGGCAGCCACGGCGTGCCCTGCCCCAGATACCAGAGGATGGCCTGCGACTCCGCCAGCCATTCCCCTTCCGGGGTCAGCAGGGCGGGGACCTGCCGCCAGGGATTGATGCGCGCGAACGCCTCCGTCTCCAGGTCGCCCTGGACGATGTCGAACGTGCGCCGCGCGATCGGCAGGCCCATATAGCCGCAGGCCAGCCGGATCTTCCAGGCGTTGCCCGAACGCAGCGTATCGGCCAGTTCCAGCGGCTTGCCCGCCAGGGGGTGAGGTGTCCGGCCCATCGTCAGTCCATCCTGATGTTGGCGCGCTTCACGATCTCGGCCCACTTGGCCTTCTCGCCGGCGATGAAGCGCTGGTACTCGCCGGGCGTCCCCGTGTAGAGTTGCGTGCCCTGCGAGGCCAGCCGGTCCTTCAGCTCCGCCGAGGACAAGGTCTTCTGCAAGGCGGCGCTCAGCTTTTCCAGCACGGCGGGCGGCGTGCCCGCCGGCGCGAAGAACGCATTCCAGGAGCTGATCTGCAGGCCGGCATCGCCCACCTCGCCCGCGGCCGGAACTCCAGGCGCGGACGGCAGGCGCTTGTCTGCGGCCACCGCCAGCGCGCGCAGCTTGCCCGACGCCGCGTGCGGCATGATCACGGGGCTGGCGTCCATCACCACGTCCACCTGGTCGCCGATCGCGGCGTTCACCGCCTCGCTGCCGCTCTTGAACGGCACGTGCACGATGTCCACGCCCGCCGTCAGCTTCAACAGTTCCAGCCCAAGATGCGGCGAACTCGCGTTGCCCGCCGAGCCGAAATTCAGCTTCGCGGGATGCGCCTTGGCGTAGGCCACGAATTCGCCGAACGTGGCCGCCGGCACGCCCGCCCGCACCGCCAGCAGGTACGGCGAACCGGACACCATGCCCACGGGCGCGAACTTGTCCGCGTCGTAGCCGAGCTTGCTGTAGATCAACGGGTTCACTACCTGCGTGCCCACCGTGCCCATGAAGATCGTATAGCCGTCCGCCGGCGCGGTGGCGGCCAACTGCGCCGCGATCACCCCGCCCGCGCCCGGGCGATTCTCGACCACGATTCCCTGCCCCAGCACGTCGCCCATGCCCTTGCCCACCTGGCGCGCGACGATGTCCGTGATCCCGCCCGCGCCGAACGGCACCACCAGCCGGATCGGCCGCTCCGGATACGCCGCCTGGGCCCCGCCGCCCGCCATCCCCGCCGCCAGCGCCAATGCGCCCGCCATGCCCCGAAACCTCATCTTCGTTCCCCTGTGTGTCGCGGATCGATTCCGCCATGACACAAAGTGTCCTATAGCACATTGATTTTCCGCAAGGAAATTTGATTTAGGGGAAACCCTGTGAAGCGGGCAGTCAGCCCGCACTTGGCACCAAATGGCAAGTTTCCGTCGGCGCGATCTCTTAACCTAGCTCAACCATTCGGACTGATCTTTGGCATGTATGCCGCCATTGGCTGGACAAGGCCAAAGATATCCAAGGCCTTGATACTGCTCCATTCGACTGCTTTGTTGAGTGCGCGCGGGAGGAAGGGATGGAAGATCTTGAAACTGAAAAACCAGGAACTGATCGACGTATTGAATTGGCTCGGCTGAAGCGATTACTGAGGAGCTTGAGATTCCCCGCATGCTTGATCGATGGCAATTGCGTTTTGCGCCACACCAACTGCGAATGGCTTGAATCGAGAGGCCTGGGCCGCGGACCGCTACTGGGACGTCGCCTCGTTGAAACGCTTGGAATACAGAATTATCGGCAGTTGAAAGAATCTCTCTCCAAGGCACTTGCCGGCGAATTGGTATCGCAACCCATCGAAGACCCGGCATTCACATCCGACAGCGCTGTTTGCATGGCAACAATAATTCCCGCCGCTTTCGTTTCCGACGTCATCGACGGCGCGATCGTCATTCTCAAAGAAAGCCGTTCCGGCATTGAGGCCGCCCCGCTGGAACGGGAATTCGCAGATGATGCAACCGCCCCGGCTTCCCACGGCATCGTTTCCGCCGCGTTAACCGGCTTGTGCGACCAGCGCGCGGTCCTGGAGCAAATCGCCGGCCTCCAGGCCGTCCATTCGCTGCAGGATGCGTTGAGCAATGCGCTGGCGCGCCGGGAATTGTCTTTGCAGTATCAGCCCATTGTTGACCGTTCACAGAAAGTCATAGGCATGGAAGCATTGATGCGTTGGAATTCGACCGAGTATGGACAGATTCCTCCCGCGCAATTCATCCCTATGGCAGAGCGGAGCGGCGCGATCATTTGCCTGGGCGCCTGGGCCCTGGAAGAAAGCTGTAAACAACTGGAGAAATGGGCCGGCAACGCGAAATCCGCCGCCTGGACATTGAGCGTCAATGTCAGCGCGCACCAGTTCAATCACTGGTCTTTCGTCGGCGAGCTGGTGCGCCTGGTGGAACAGTATGGGATAGCGCCAGGCAGGCTCATCCTGGAAGTGACGGAGAGCGTGTTCCTGAATACGGAGGGAAACAGGCTTCAAGGCAGCTTCCAGCGAATCTGTGACGCCGGCGTGGGTATTGCCGTGGACGACTTCGGCACTGGATTTTCGTCCATGGGCTATCTGCGGAATCTATCGGTATCCCGAATAAAGATCGACAAGATATTTATCGACGAAGTCGTGAAGAGCAAGAAAGACCAAGGGATCGTAGAGGCCATCATCATGCTGGCCCGGGCGCTTGAGGTGGGTGTCGTGGCCGAAGGGGTGGAAACGGCTGAGCAGCTCACGTATCTGAAAAGTGTCGGCTGCTCCGCATTCCAAGGGTTTTACTTCGGAAGGCCGAGCGATATCGCGCAATTTTTATAAAGAATTCATCTCGCGCGTGATCCCTCCCGCCAAAGCGCTTGCCGCCCAGCCATTGGCGGTCCCGCGCAAGCACTGCGGGCCGGCGCCGCGCATCGTTTCAACGAAATCAGGAGTAAACGCATGTCCGCACGCGGTTGGGTTTTTTTGTTGTTGTCCTTGGGCGCTGGTTTTGCATGCTCTGCCAATGCGGCGGATAACGGAGCGCCGCAACCCGAAGTCAGCGACCCCCATTTTCAACTCGCCCCGGGATATATCAAGCAGTCCGAGCTTCCGGACAGTCTCCTGCTGCTGGGACCGCCGCCTCCCGCCGGAAGCGCGCGATTTGCTCGTGATGAAGAAGCGCGGGAGGCCACGATTCCACTGCGGAAAACCGCCCGCTGGGAACTGGCGAGGCTGGATGCCGATCTCGACTTTCCACAGCCGGCGAAGAATTTTTCATGCGCGATGGGAGTCCCTATCGAAGAGAACGCGACGCCCCACGTATACAAGCTGATGCAACGGATATTGACGGATGCGGGCCTCTCCACCTATGGCGTCAAGAACGCGCAGCACCGGACGCGGCCATTTGTCGTACACGATGAAGGCACCTGCTGGCCGGACCAGGAACCTCTGCTTCGAAACGACGGATCCTATCCTTCCGGGCACACGGCGGCCGGCTGGGCCTGGGCCTTGGTGCTGACGGAGGTCAACCCCGAACGCAAGAACGAGCTGCTCGCCCGAGGACTGGCTTTTGGGCAAAGCCGTGTCATTTGCAACGCGCACTGGCAAAGCGACGTCGACGCGGGACGCATCATGGGTGCGGCGACCGTGGCGAGATTGCATTCCGATCCCGCATTTGTCGAGGACGTAAAGCTGGCCCGCGACGAGGTTGCGCGCGCGAAGGCGGCCGGCCAGGCAGCGAAGCTCGAATGCTCCGCCGAGGCCATCGCGCTTTCGGCCAAGAAATGACTAGCGCGACATCGGGCAGCCCTTCCGTGGAGCCGCCCGCATCGTCAACAGAATCCCGAATCGAATAAACCAGGTGGAATATGCGTGTTTTTTTGGCGGCAGCGACGTTCATGCTCTTCGGCGGAGGCGCCCATGCGGGTAGCGACGGCGCACGGCCGGACGAACCCAAGGCCGCGACCGCGGAATCGGCCGGATGGCAGTTCTCGGTCAGCCCCTACGTCTGGGCGACAGGCGCAAGCGGCAAGGCGGGGCAGTTCAATCTGCCCGCGGCCCGAATGACGTCGAGTTTCGGAGACATATGGCACGAGCTGGACTTCGCTTTCATGGGGGCCTTCGAGGGCAGGCGCGACCGGTATACCGTTTTTGGCGACCTGTTTTACGCGCGGATGTCGGATACGGACAGCAATCCGCAAGGCCATCTGAGAAAGGACATCGACGTCACCATGAAGACATTCTCCGGCCTGATCGGCGGCGGCTATAGCCTGTTGGCCAATGAGCACGGCAACCTGGATATCGTCGCTGGCGCCCGGGTCTGGTCCGTCAGCACGCGCCTATCGTTCGATGGCGGCCTGCTAAATGGAACCAAACGGCGCGATAGCGCCACCTGGATAGATGCCGTCGCGGGCTTCAGGGGAACGCGCTTTATTACCGACAGGTTTTACGTCACGGGCTGGGCCACCGCGGGCGGGGGCGGAGCCAAACTGGACTGGGATCTGACCGGGGCGGTCGGCTATAAGATTGGAGACCATTTTTCCGTGGCGGCCGGATACCGGGCAATGGGCGTCGACTATAGCCATCGCGGCTTTATCTACGACATGGTGCAGCGCGGACCGATCATCGGCCTGACGTATAAGTTCTAGCCGGTTCATTATGGCCAGGCGGTCAATATAATACTGCGCGTGAACAAGCGCTTAAGCCCATGTCGAATTCCACGCCGTCCATCAAACTGAGAAGTTTCTTGCAGATTGCCCCTTACCTGGCAACTCGAGGCGTATCTTCCCTTGAATTCTTCAAGCGCCTCGGCATCTCCCCGAATATTTTCCAGACCCCCGACATCTGGCTGCCGCGTGCTGACTGCTTCCGCATTGCCAACGAAATGGCGGCCGTTGCGCAGGACCCGTTCGGCGGCGCCCATGTGGGCCATTTGATGGAGCTGCGTTCGCTCGGCGCATGGGGTGAGCTGGTCCTGGGCTCGGCGAATGTGGCGCAGGCGTGTGCCATGGCAGCAACCCACGCGGCGTTGCTGCATCAGGGGGGAGAGGTCCACATCGTTACGGAGGGCCGTAAGACGAAGCTTATTCATCGCTTCACGGGGCGGCTCGAAGAGGATCCGCGGCAATTCATCCTCGGAAGCCTTGCCGTGCTTCGAAAGGTGCCTCTCATGGCTGGAGAGCCGTCGGCCATACGCGTGCATCTGAAGGCGTCGCGAGCGCGAGGCGACGATGCGCTTGAACAGTGCCTGGGCCCGAATATCGAAACAGGAGCTGAATATGACATGGTCGAATTCGACCGTGGGCTGCTGGAAGTTCCCCTTCAAGATTTGACGGACGACGCCTGGAGGATTACTGAATCGCTGCAATCGACGATTGATACCGCGGGCCTGCTTATTGAGCGGATATCGGATCAAAGCGACGTCAAGCTCAAATCGGTTGCAAGGGAAATCGGAATGTCGCCCCGGACGCTTCAGCGGCGTCTCAAATCCAGCGGCGTCGATTTCGAAGAGCTGCGGGACGAGACGCGTCGCGGCGAGGCGCTTCGGCTGGTTCGGCTGGGTAAATACACGGCGACCGAAATAGCCTACATGGTCGGCTATAGCGACCCGGCGCATTTCACCCGCGCATTCAAGCGCTGGACCGGAAACGCGCCATCCCGCTTCCGCTCCGCGCTGCACGCGGCCTGAAATTTCCGAAACACCAGCCAAGAAAAAGTGAGGTTTACAACCCGAAATCCAGGGCGGCGCCTCGAAGTTGGCGGGCGCGGACGCCAGAAAACCGTTTTGCAGCGATGCTTGCGCCCTGGGGATGGCAAGCATGGCCTCGATCTCAATATTCCATCGGCGCTGACACACTCGGGCGCCCAACGAAGAATCAGGAGCTTTCACTAATGTATGCCATGGCAAGCCAACACAATCCTGCGAGGACTTCTTCCCGCCTTGCCCGCAGCCTGGGCGCCATCGCGTTGATGCTGGCCGGTATTCTTGCCTGCGCGGGCGCCGCGCGCGCCGACAGCGCGGCGCAGATCCGAGAGGCGTCCGCGGGCGCTCTGCAGCATCTTTATGCGGCCGAACCCAGCACGCATGAACTGGGCGAGAAGGCGGTGGCGATACTGGTGTTTCCAAAGATCTACAAGGCCGGCTTCGTCGTTGGCGGCGAGCATGGAGAAGGCACGCTATTCAAGGGCCGCGAGGCGACCGGCCATTACGCCATCGACGCCGTCTCGCTGGGCCTGCAGGCCGGCGCGCAGACTTTCGGCTACGCGCTTTTCTTCATGAACCATAAGTCGCTGGCGTATCTGGACCAGAGCGACGGCTGGGCTCTCGGCAGCGGCCCCAGCCTGGTTCTGTGGGATAAATACACGGCGTCCAGCGTGTCCACGACCACGCTGTCGCAGGACGTCTTCGCCGTGCCTTTCGGCGCCCAGGGCCTGATGGCGGGCATGGGGCTGGAAGGCTCCAAGATCACGCGCATCACGCCCTGATCGCTCTTATCTCGCCGCGGCGGTGCGCAGGCGGTCCAGGATGACCGCCAGGATGATGACCACGCCGATGACCAGCGTCTGATAATAGGCGGACACTCCGACCATGTTCATGATGTTGGACAGCATGCTCAGTATCACCACACCGTATACCACCTGGCGTATGCCGCCCGCGCCGCCGGTCAGCGCCACGCCGCCCAGCACGACGGCGGCCAGCGACTCCAGCGTCAGATTCGGCGCCGCCACCGGTTGCGCCGACCCGACCCACGCGGTCAACACCACGCTGCCGATCGCGGCGCACAAGCCGCTGGCCGCATAGGTCAAGATCGTGGTCATCTTGACGTTGATGCCCGATTTGGTCGCGGCCGACAGGCTGGAACCGACGGCATACACGTGGCGGCCGAAAACGGTGTGGCGCAAGACCAGTCCGGCGGTTGCCGCGCAGATCACCCCGATCCAGACCGTGGAAGGAATGCCCAGCAACGCCCCATAGCCGATGGTGTCCGCGTAGGCGGGGTTGATGTTGTAGATCGGAACGCCGCTGGAGAGAATCAGGGCCGTGGCCTGGGCGACCGAAAGAATGCCCAGGGTCACCACCAGCGGACTGACCCTGAAACAGGCGATGATGGCCCCGGAGAGCGAGCCCACGGCTACACCCGTGCCCAACATCACCGCGACACCCGCGACCGGGCCGTATTGCTCCATCGTCAATACGCCGACGACGCCGGCCAGGGACATGACCGCCGCCAGCGACAGGTCCAGCCCGCCGCTGATGATCGCGAAGGCCTGGCCGACCGCCAGTATCAACAGCGGCATCATCTGCGTGGCGAGGTTGCGCAGGTTGTCGAGCGAAGCGAACTTCGGCTCCACGAGCGACGTCCCCACGGCCATGATTACGATGAATATGGGCAACATCAAGCTCGAGCCGATCTGCCTCGGCTTTCCGGTTCCCGCCCTGCCGCCATTGCCGAATTCCATCCTTAGACCTTGCATTCTGGATATCTCTATATAGTGGGTTCACCGGTCTCGCACCCGGCGCCGTGGCGGCGCCGCGCCTGCTCAGTGCGCGGCCGAGTTCTGGCCGAGCACGTCCGCGACTATCTCCGCCTGGTCGCCCAGCGTCGGGTTTTCATACCGTTGAGCCACCCTGCCTTCGTAGAAAGTCAGCACGCTGTGGCACAACTGGATCGTTTCCATGAGATCGCTGGAGAGCAACACGACGCAGACGCCGGATTGCGCCAGATCCCGTATGCGATCGTGCAGACTGAGCTTTGCACTGATGTCGATGCCCGCGGTAGGCTCCTCCAACACCAGGACGTGGCGCGCCCGCGCCATGGCTCTGGCCATCAGGACCTTCTGCTGATTGCCTCCGCTCAGGCCCGTGATCGGCAAGTCCATGTCGGCGTACTTGACTCCGAAATGGCTCAAGGTCCTCGACGTCTCCGCACGCTCGGCATTGCTCGAGACAAAGCCATACCGGCCGAGCCTGTCCAGCATGGACAGGCACAGGTTCTCCCGAATCGAGAGCGAGGGAAAAATGCCGTTGCTGGCCCGGCCGGCGGGCAAGTACGAAACGCCGCAAGCTGCCGCATCCGCGGGATCCCGGGGATCGAAGCGCCGCCCCGCCAGTTCGAATTGGAACTCCCTGCAACGCGTAGCCCCCGACAACGCATGAATCAGCCGCTCGGCGCCGGAGCCGACCACCCCGTATAGTCCTATGATTTCTCCACGCCGCACCCCGATGGACTCCGGGGCGCCGCAACGCCTGCGCAGGCCGTCAATCCGGAGCACTTCTTCACTGTGTTCCTGGCGGCCATCCGTCGGCGTCGCCTTGGGCAGCTTGCCGCCCGTCAATCTTTCCAGAATATGGTTGGCGTCCAGGCCCGGATGCATGAGAAACGAATCGACCAGGCTGCCGTTGCGCATGATGCTGACTCTGTCGGCCAGTTCCACGACGTCGTCGACGTGGTGCGTGACCAGCACCAGGGATTTCCCCGCATCGCGCAGGCCGCGCAGCACTTTGAAGAGGTTTCCCTTTTCCGCGGCGCCCAGCATGGCCGTGGGCTCGTCCAGGATCAACAGGGTAGGCGCCTGAAGCAGCGCCTTGGCTATTTCCACCAGTTGCTGCGAACCGACGGACAGCTCCCTGACCGGGATCTCCACATCCAGTTCGCAGCCCAGGCTGACGAGCACGGCGCGGGCCTCCTCCGTTTCCTCGGCATGGCGCAGCAGGCTGAACGGCCCTCCCGCCTTCTGCGAGCCCAGGCGCAGATTCGCGCGGACCGACAGGTCCGGCGCCAGCGAAAGCTCCTGGAACACCATGGCCAGCCCGCGCGCGCGCGAATCCTTGATGGTTTTGAACGCGACGCCGCCCCCGCCGACCTCCAGCGTGCCCTCGTCGGGCGGGTACAGGCCGCCGATTATCTTCCCGATGGTCGACTTGCCCGCCCCGTTTTCCCCCAGCACGCAGTGGATCTCGCCGGGATGGAAGTCGATCGACACCTGGTTCAATGCCAGCGTGGCGCCGAATCGCTTGGAGACTCCTTTCAGTGACACCAATGCTTGCGCATGATCGATTGCCGGCACCGGCCCGGCCGCCTCGCGTTGTTCGCCTTGCATATGCGCCCCTTGCCTAATCCGGACCGGTTGATCGAACGCAGCTCATTGCGACGACGTGATGTTCCAGCCCTTCGGCGGAATGTCGTATTCATCGAACGCGTATTTCGAGACGTTCTCGGGCGTGATGACGACCGGAGGCGTCAGCAGATGCGGATACTTCAGCGAACCGTCCTTGACCATGTTCGGCATCGGTTTGCCTTCGCGGTCCCGGATCGCATATTGGACGATAAGGCGTCCCATCAGGATTCCAGGCTCCGACGCCACGGCCAGCATGCGCCCGTCCTTGACCAGAGGAATCGCTTCACGGACGATGGCGCTCGACACGACCTTGACGTTCTTGCGCTGCTGGCGAACCGCCTGCACCGCGCCCATGCCCAGCGAGATCACCGGGGTGTAGATGAAATCCGCGCCGGGGTCCCGCAGCAGAAGGTCGGAAGCCTGCGACATGCCATAGGCAAGGTCCAGCGAGCCGCCGAACGCCCCCGGCTTGACGGTCATGCCCGGGCACTTCTTGGCCTCGCCTTGAAACGCCTCGAACCGCAACCGCGCCCATTCCGCGCCGGCCGGGCCCGGAATGGGCAGCGTGGTCGAGTTCGGCTTTACCGCGCACAGCGCCTTGGCCAGCGCGATCCCGATCGCGCCCTCATCCTGGCCCACGCCGAAGGCGACATTGGGGCTGTTTACCGGGATGCCCGCGGCCAGCACCTTCGTCCCGCCCTCCCGCAGGTTCTTGAACATGGCGTCATAGCCATCGAAGCTCGCGGCGCCGACGACGACATAGTCGGCGCCCCGCGCCTTCAGGCTTTCCAGTTGGGCGAACTGTTCCCGCACATTGCCGTATGCGCCGGCGACGGAAACCTGCAGCACATTGACGCCGCTGCGCTTGGCTTCGTCTTGAATGCCATACGCGATGCCCTTCCAGAAATCGTCCTGCAGGTGAACCAGCGTCACCCCCAAGGTGAACGGCTTGTCGGCCTTCAGCGGCTCGACCAGCCCCTTCAGCCGATCGGCTTCCGCCGCCGTGGCGGCATTCATACCTACGCCCAGAATTGCCATTCCGGCCAGGACGGCGCCCAGAACCGCCGGAAAACGCTTGAAACCATAGCCAAACATCTTCATACGACCTCCAGATGAGGAGAGTTGTCGGGTTTTATTCGGGAAGAAAGTTGCCGCGCCGGTTCGCCTCGTCGTAGACGTACAGTCCGGACAAGAAGGTCTTGGTGCGCTCGTACCACATCCTGCGGCGCGGATTCGGTGCGATTCTGTCCACCGGCTTTCCCCCTTGCAGGATGTAGTCGAATTCGCCGGGGCGCTGAAGCAGGGTGATGTCCTTGGTCGGGTCGCCAGGCAGGACCAGGATGTCCGCGTAGCGCCCTTTTTCGAGCTTGCCGACCTTGTCGCGGTAGCGCGGCGAGAGAAGCCGGGTCACGGCCAAGGTGTTTGAATGAATGGCCTGCAACGGCGTCAGTCCCAGCAGCTTGACGAATATTTCCATCTCGCGCGCGTGCCATTGGCCGTAAGGCACGGGGGACCAACCGCTCTCGCTGCCGGCCAGTAGCGGCACGCCGGCGTCATAGGCCTGGCGCAGGTTCTTGCGGGCGGCGTCGACCTCGCGCTGGAACGCCGCGGCCCCCGAAGCGCCGGCGCTGGCCTGGTTGGCCTCGATGAGGTTGACCAGCAGCGTCAGCGTCGGCGTGATGACGCTGCCGGACTTGAGGCATGCCTCGATGCCGGCTTCATCGATATACGACGCGTGAAACAGGTTGTCGAAACCCGCCAGGGCGGCGTCGCGCGCGGATATCCTGGAGCGCGCATGGATGCTACAGATCTTGCCGAGCCGATGGGTCTCGTCGGCGATGATTTTCAGCTCTTCGACCGTGAAGGCGGACACGTCCGCCGAATCGGGCGTGATGAGGTTGTCGTTGGATCCGGATACCTTGATGGCATCGACGCAGTCCTTCACTTGCAGCCGTACCGCCTCGACCAGGTCGTCCCGGGTCTTGACCAGCACGGCAGCCTGGCCCGGCGGGAACGCCATCTCGCTGGGAAACGCGTCCTCCAGGCCTTGATGATTGGTGATCTGCCGGCCGGACACCGTGTAGCGCGGCCCGGGAAACATGCCGCTCTCGATGGCGTCCCGCACCGCCTGCGCCACCGCGTAGGTGGTGGCGGCGTCGAATGCGCTGGTCACTCCCGCCTGAAGTATCTTCTTGGCGTTATAGATGGCCTTGATCGAACGGAACTCGACCGGCGAGTACAGCGCATTCTCTTCTTCGGAGCGCGACTCGCCGAAAGAAATATGCGTATGGCCGTCGATCAAGCCGGGCATGATCGACCGGCCGGGCAATTCCACCACCTCATAGTCCTGGGCCGCGAAGTGGGCCGGCAATGCCCCGGACTCGCCTACCCAGGCAATGTGCTCTCCTTCGGTCACGACGATTCCGCGTTCAATGGGCGCATCGAGCGTCCCGTCGATGACCCTGCCCTTGAGCAAGTAGCCTTTCTTGTTCATGGATTCCCCTTTGCTTTCATTCGTTGTCCAGATGGCGGCGGAAAAAATCCGACGCCAGTGCCAGGAACGTAGCGGTGCGCTCGACGGCGACGGAGTGGGAGCATTCGCTCAACAACACGACATCCGCGGTCGCCAGGCCGCCGGCCAGCTCGATCGTCGACGACATGGGAAAGGCCTCGTCGTCCCTGCCGTGGAGCATCAGCACCGGTTGCGCAATGCGTTCCAGTGTCGGCTTCGCGACGACCGCGGCATCGATGTACTGCTGCTTGTCGCCGCCGAACATCGAATCGAAATAGTCGGCGTAGCCTTCGGCGTAGATGACCTTTTCACGCGCCTCGTAATAGGCCTCGCCAATTCCGGACGTATGGTGGATCAGCCCGCCAATCGCCTTGCGGAGTTCTTCCCGGTTGCGCGGACAGGTCCAGGTCCGCGCGGTGCCGTCCTTCAGATCGAACCTGGCGCCCATTGCGCCCGTGGTCATCACCGCCGCCACCTTGGATGACCGCGCGGCCACCGTGAGCGCGATCGAAGCGGACAGCGAATGGCCGATCACCCCCGCGCGTTCGGCAGGGATGAGATCGAGCATCGCGACGGCTTGCCGCACCCAGAGTTCGTAGTCGAAAAACGGCGCGGCAGGCTTTCGGCCGCTGCCGCCAAAGCCGATCAGGTCCATTGCGAAGACCTCGTACTTGCTGGCCAACGGCTCCATGACGGCCTTCCAATTGCCGATACTGGATGCCCCCGGCCCGGAGCCGTGCAACAACAGCAGCGGCCGGCCCTGGCCGGCGCGCAGATATTGGACCTCTGTACCTTCGAAGCTGAACGATTCGGTTCTCAACGGACTTCCCCTACGGTCAAACACAACTGCCCCCCGGCGCGAAGCGCGGCTTCGGGCATCGCGCCCGGGCGGACTCGGGCGTGTCAGGCGACGTGCACGATGGCTTCCACCTCAAGCAGGAAGTCCTCCTTGACCAGGCGGTCCACTACCAGCAAGGTGTTGGGCGGCAGTTCCGCCCCCTTGAACCACTTCGGAAAATATTCGGCACGCAGCTTCATGAATAGGTCGATGTCCTGCGAATGCACGAAGTACGTCGTGAACTTGACGACGTTGTTGAAGTCGCCCCCCATGCCGCGGAGCACGTCGCCGAGATTGCGGAAGATCTGCTCGAACTGGGCCTTGAAATCGTTCTTGCCAACCACATTGCCGTCTGCGCCCACCGACAACTGGCCCGCGACGAACAACAACTTTCCGTCCGCCGTTCCGATATGCGAATACAGACCTTGCGCGGGCGCGCAGCCTTTCGGGTTGACGTACTTCACTTGGCTGGACATGACTGCTCCTGGAACGAGGGATGGGAGGTTGACGTCACGGCGCAATGGGCACCGCGGCATCGAGCGGGCGTTGCAAGGCCTGCGCTACGGCACAGACCAGCGGTCCGCCCTGCCTGGAAAAATTGTATAAAATTTGTCGCTGACAGGATTGAAGTCTAAGCTCGTGGCGACAAGTATGAATTAGTACATACCCTTGTCTGGCTGTGGGATTTTGGCTTTTTTCCTGGATTTTCAGGTGCTTCAGCGCTAGAATCCGCCTGTGCACGATTCCAAAACTACGCTCGGATTCCAAGAATCTATTTTGTATAAAATTTTGAGAACCAGCGTGTTACCCGGCCCAGCCCCATGTCTATCGACCAACTTTCAGCCCAGGCTTCCAATCAGACTTTGCCGAGCATGGTCTACCAGAAGGTGCGCGATGCCATCCTGAACGGCGTGTTCCGTCCCGGCCAGATGCTGCGGCAGGACGAGGTGGCCAATCGGCTCGGCGTCAGCCGCAGCCCCCTGCGCGAAGCCCTGCCCCGCCTGGAGGCGGACGGAATCGTCGTTCTCCATCCGCGCCGGGGCTATGCCGTGGCAACCCTGGACCCGCAACAGATCAACGAGGTCTTCGACCTGCGCCGGCTGCTGGAGACCGAACTCGCCAGGCGCGCCATCGTGAAGCGCACGGAGGCCGACATCGCCGCGGTCTATGCGATCGCCTCGGAGATGGGCGGCCTTGCCGAGCACACCGACGACGAAAGCTGGGCGCAATGGTTCGACCTGAATACGCGCTTCCACAAAGCCATGCTGAGTCCGGCGGACAGCCCTCATCACCTGCGCGCGCTGGAGCATTCGCGAACCCTGATCGAAAGCTACATACGCACCGAAACCAGGCTCACCGGCGATCTGCGGGAAGCGCAGCAAGAGCACATCCAGCTCGCCCAGGCATTCGTGCTGGGCGATGCCGACCGATTCGTCCAGCTCACCCGGGACCACTCCGAGCACACCCGCGCCCGCCTGCTTGCCGGCTTGCCGCAAGCGGAAATCGATTCGACCGACGAAAAGCAGGAGCAGCCGTGAAACTCGCAACACGATCTGTTGAAGACTAGACCGTCCCGGCCTCGGTGGACGAAGGCCGCGGCGAATCGCGCGCGGCGGTTTTGACAGCGGCGCGTCTTCGGCGGCCGATGCGATTCCCAAGGCGCCCCTTATCTTTACGAAAATGCCGGAGTCGGTCGTGGCGTCACGAACCCGGATCGGCTATCCCGACAAGGCCTGCGGCCAACTCGATTACGAGGCCGAACCCGGTGTGATCATCGGAAAGCCCGGCCTGGGCATTTCCAGGGCCGACGCGCCCGGCCGCGTGTCTGGCACAACGGCCTGACAGAACGCGGCCTTCAGGCCAGCCACGAGCAGTGGTTCCCGGGAGATTCCTTCGAAACCTCGTGCCCCATGGGCCCCTGGACCGGAACGGCGGACGAAGTCGACGTGACCGGCCAGGACGTCCGATGCTGGGTCAATGGCGAACTACGCCAGGATTCCAATAGGCGCAATCTGATCTTCGACGCGCCTATGCTCATCGAAACGATCTCGCGCGGGACGAAGCTGCCGCCGGGCCCGGCGGCGTCGTTTACTTCTGCGCGACCTTGCCGGTATAAGGATTGAAGGCGTTGGTGTAGATCGCCTTGATGTCCACCGGCTTGGCGCGGGCGCCTGCGCGCGCCTGCTGCCAGGCCTCCCAGCGCGCGAAGTCTTCGTTCAGGATTACGCCGCCCGGCGTGGCGACGGACTGCCCTTGCCAGTATTGCAGGCCATTCACGGCCGAACCTTGGCCATGGGTTTCCAGGTACTGCTTATAGACGGCAACCGCCTCGTCGCGCGGGTGGGCGCGCAGCCATTCGATGGCCTTGCCCACCGCGCCGACGAAGTGCCTGAGGGTCTCGGGGTTCTTCTCCACATAGTCGGCGCTGAATACGATGCTGGCAAGATTCACGTCGCCATAGAGTTGATGGTCGTCGAACAGCTTGCGGATACCGCCACGCTGCTCGGCCTGCACCTGGAAGCCGGCCGATAGCAGGGCGAGGTCGATCTGGCCCTGGCGCAACGCCTGCTCGATGTTGGCGGCGGGCAGCACGATGAGCGTGACCTGCTTGCGCTCCTGTTCGTTCAGGCCGCCGCGCTTGAGGTATTCCTCGACCGACGCATCCCACAGCGCGCCCAGCGTGTTGACGCCGACCTTCTTTCCGATGAGATCGCGGGCGCCGCGCACCTGGCTGTTTTCGAGCACCCAGGCGCCCACGGCGTTTTCTTTCGAGGTGGACATGTAGGCCGCGACCGCCTTGAGCCTGGCGCCGGCGGCGACTGCGTTGATGATGCTGCCGTTGAATGACTGGGCGAATTCCGTCTGGCCGGTGGCCGTCAATTGCAGGCCGCCCGGGCCGCCCGCCTGCACGCCGACGCGTTCGAGTTTCAAGGGAGCGAGATAGCCCAGCGCGTCGGCCAGCTCCGCGTAGGCGATCTGGCCCACGCTGGAGGCCTGGTAGCGCAGGACGGTCTGCTCGGGCGCCGCGGCCGACGACGGCGGAACGAGGGCGGCCCAGCCCAGCGCCGACAACGCGGCTATCCGGCGAATGACTGATTTCATGAATGACTCCTTCAGATCGAAAACCGGCAAGGCGGCGTGAAGACAGGCAGGTTATAGGAAGGCGCGCGCGCCAACTTCGATTGTTTTTTCATATCCAAAGCCCTGCCGGTTCTATTGCCGACAAGAACGTCGACATTTATGGCGACGTTTATTGCCGCAGTTTTTTTGGATATACGAAATTCGTTCTTCGCTTTGCTCTCCGCTGACCTCAAGATTGCCTGGCCGCGGCATTTGGCCGCGCTCGCCAGGAGAGACTCATGCCGCAAGTGCTCAGCAAGCCCGCCACGATCCGCGAACAGGTCAGCGAGGCGGAGTGGGCCGCGCGCGTGGATCTGGCGGCCTGCTACCGCCTGGTGGACCTGTACGGGATGTCGGACATCATCAACAACCACATCACCATGCGGGTGCCGGGCGAGCCCGAGCATTTCCTGATCAATTCGCACGGCGAGCTGTATGGCGAAGTGACGGCCTCCAGCCTCTACAAGATTCACCACGACGGCGAAGTCATCCTCAAGCCGCGCAACGACTACGGCATCAACCGCGCGGGCTACGTCATCCACAGCGCCATTCATGAGGCGCGGCCGGATGTGAACTGCATCGTGCATACGCACACGCGTGCCGGCATGGCGGTGGCGGCGCTGGATTGCGGCATTCTTCCGATTTCGGTGACGGCCTTGCGCTTCTATGGCCGCTACGGCATCCACGAGTACGAGGGTGTCACCATCTACGACGGCGAGAAGCCGCGGCTGGTGCGGTCGCTGGGCGACCATGACCTGCTGCTTCTGCGCAATCACGGCCTGCTGAGCTGCGGCCGCAGCATCGCCGAGGCCTTCAACATCATCTACAACGCCGAACAGGCCTGCCAGATCCAGGTCGACGCCATGGGCACGGGCGCCGCGCTCGTCTATCCGGAAGAGCGTATCCGCCGCGAAGTCGCGGAGCTGTTCGTGCCGGGCGTGCGGCGCACGTTCGGCGAACTGGAATGGCCGGCGCTGTTGCGCCGGCTGGACGCCATCGATTCTTCCTACCGGCTATGACACATCACTTGGAAACCAGCGGATCGCGCATCGATCTCGAACACGTCGAGCAGGCGTTCACGCGCGGCCAGGGCAAGGCCGCCAGCAGCCTGACCGTGTTGCAGGACGTGAACCTGAGCATTGCGCCGGGCGAATTCATGGCGCTGGTGGGACCCAGCGGCTGCGGCAAATCCACGCTGCTGGACCTGATCGGCGGCTTGACGCGACCCTCGCGGGGCGCGGTGCGCCTGGACGGCCGCGTGGTCACCGGCTCCGGCCTGGACCGCGGCATTGTGTTCCAGCAATACGCTTTGCTGCCTTGGCGCACGACTTTGCAGAACGTGGGCTTCGGGCTGGAAGCGCAAGGCAGGCTGTCGCGCGCCGAACGCGTGGAGAAAGCCCGGCACTACCTCGAACTGGTCGGCCTGGCGGGGTTCGAACAGCACTACCCGCATGAATTGTCGGGCGGCATGAAGCAGCGCGTCGCCATTGCGCGCAGCCTGGCCTTCGAGCCCAAGGTGCTGCTGATGGATGAACCGTTCGCGGCGCTGGACGCGCAGACGCGCGAAACGCTGCAGGACGAGTTGCTGCGCATCTGGGAGACCACGGGCCGCACCATTCTTTTCATCACGCATGGCATCGACGAAGCGGTGTACCTCGGCCAACGGGTGGCCGTCATGACCTCGCGCCCCGGACGCATCAAGCACGTGTTCGCCATCGAAGGGCGGGAGGGGCGCGATGCCGACGGCGATTGGCGTTCCAGCCCGGAATTCGTGCGCCAGCGCCACGCCATCTGGACCTTGCTGCATGACGAGGTCCGACAGAGCCAGCGCCATGAGGCGCTGGCCTGATCCCGATCCAATCCTCGAAAGACCGACCCATGACCGATTCCGTTTTGCACCGCGCCGCGCCGGCCGGCATCGCCTTGCCGTTCGCCGCGCTGGCCAGCGTGCTGAGACGCCTGCTGCTCTTGATCCTTTTGCTGGCGCTGTGGGAGATCGCGCCGCGCGCCGGCTGGGTGGACGCGGCCTTCTTTCCGCCGATCTCGGTGGTGGCGCATGCCTGGCTGGATATGTGGCACGACGGCACCACGGGCGAGAACCTGCTGGCCAGCCTGCTGCGTTCGATCTCCGGATTCGGGCTCGCGGTGCTGGTGGGCATTCCCCTGGGTTTGCTGATCGGGTGGTACCGGCGCCTGGCGGAGCTGCTCAACCCCATCATCGAGCTGTTCCGCAACACCGCGACGCTGGCGCTGTTGCCGGTTTTCATTCTGCTGCTGGGCATCGGCGAAGCCTCCAAGATCGCCATCGTGTTCTATGCCTGCACCTGGGCCATCCTGTTGAATACCATCAGCGGGGTGCGCAATGTCGATCCCCTGCTGATCAAGTGCGCGCGCTCCATGGGGCTGTCGCCGCTGCGGCTGTTCCAGAAGGTGGTGCTGCCTTCGGCGGTGCCGACGATTTTCACGGGTATCCGCCTCGCGGGCGCGACCTCGATCCTGGTGCTGGTCGCCGCCGAGATGGTCGGCGCCAACGCCGGGCTGGGCTACTACATCACGTACGCCCAGAACAATTTTCAGATCGACCGCATGTACGCCGGAATTCTGACGGTATCGGCCCTGGGTCTGGTCATCAACTACGGGCTGGTGGCGCTGGAGCGGCGCTTCTCGGCCTGGAAACAATGAGATGAGCATCATGAGCGCATCGCTGTACCTGAACCTGACGTTGCCGGGACCCGGCGCGCATCCCGCCGCCTGGCGCCATGCGGGTTTTCATCCGGCCGATCTCGCCTGGTATCAAGGCATCGCGCGGCTGGCCGAGCGGGGCAAGTTCCATTCCCTGTATTTGCCGGACAGCCTGGCGGCGCCCGCCACGCTGGCCCATGGCCCGGCCGGACTTGCCGCCGAACCGCTGACGCTGCTGGGCGCGCTGGCGGCCGGCACCGAGCGCATCGGCCTCATCGCCGCCATCGCGCCTGAACTCAGCCAGCCCTACAACATCGCGCGGCGGTTGGCGACCCTGGACCATGCCAGCCAGGGCCGGGCGGGCTGGCTGCCGCGTGCCGTCACGGACGAGGAACGGCTCAACTTCGACCGCCGGCCGGAACCGGACGACGACTTGCCGCAAGAGTACGACCAGGTGCTGCGCGCCCTGTGGGATAGCTGGGCGGACGACGCCCGGCAGGTCGACAAGCCCCAAGGCACCTATGTCGACACCGGCCGGGTACGAGCCATCGACCACGTCGGCCGGCATTTCCGTGTCACCGGCCCCCTGGACATTCCGCGTCCGCCTCAAGGCCACGTGGTGCTGGCGGCGCAGCATGACGGCCCGCTTGCCGGTTCCGCCGACATCGTGTTCCTGAATGCCCCGGATCTGCCGTCGGCGCGGGCCGTGCTGCCGGCCGCGCGCCGCTCCGGCGCGCGGGTGCTGGCGACCTTCAGTGTGATCGCCTCGCCAAGCGAAGCCCAGGTAGAGCGCCGTCTGCGCGCGCGCGCCGGATACGGCGGCGCCTGGCAGCCCGGTTGGCCGGTGCTGGCGGGCACGCCGCCGGAGATCGCCAGCCAGTTGGCGCCCTGGGTCGAGGACCTGGGCGTGGACGGCTTGAACCT
The DNA here is from genome assembly GCF_900496975.1 of Achromobacter veterisilvae. GTDB lineage: Bacteria > Pseudomonadota > Gammaproteobacteria > Burkholderiales > Burkholderiaceae_B > Achromobacter > Achromobacter veterisilvae. Next base: position 70,264 of record NZ_UFQC01000011.1, on the reverse strand, counting down.
GGTGCCGGCGGTGGTCGACGAAGACCTGGGCGACATCGTGGACTACCTGCTGCCGGAACTGCGGCAGCGCGGCTGGCTGGACCGCGATTACGCGGCCAATACCCTGCGCGGGCATTACGGGCTGGAACGGCCCGCCAATCTCGATCTGGCACCGGCCTGAGCCGGGCATTCATCAGGAAGCTAATGCAATGGCTCTCTCTCAGCGGAAACTCATCCTGGGCGCGGAATTCCATCAATCGGGCGACCACGAAGGCGGCTGGCGCATGCCCTCGGCCCAACCGTGGCGCGGAACCGACCTGTCGTATTACCAATCGCTGTCCCGGCTGGCCGAGCGCGGCAAGATGGACTTTGTGTTCTTTGCCGACTTCCTGGCCTACACGCCCCGCATCCGGCAAAGCATACGGTGGGAACTGGAACCCCTGACCCTGCTGGCCGGCGTCGCGGCGGTAACCGAGCGCATCGGCCTGGTGGCGACCGGCTCCACGCTCTATACCGAACCCTACAACCTGGCGCGCAGCTTCGCCACGCTGGACCATCTGAGCGGCGGACGGGCGGCCTGGAACATCGTCACCACCGGCGAAACCGCGACCGCGGGCGACTTCGGCCATGCGCAGGTCGTGCCCCACGATCAGCGCTACGCCCATGCGCACGAATATACCGCCTTGATCCGCGAGTTGTGGGATAGCTGGGACGATGCCGCGCTGGCGCCGGACCGCGACCATGGCCGCTATGCCGACCCCGCCCGGGTGCGGCCGCTGGACTACGACAGCGGGCGGCATCGTGTCGCGGGCGCCTTGAATCTGCCGCGCCCGCCGCAAGGGCATCCGGTGCTGGTGCAGGCCGGCTCGTCCGAAGACGGCCGCAACTTCGCCGCGGCTCACGCCGAGATGGTGTTCACGGCCCAGCCCACGCTGGATTACGGCCAGGCCTTTTACCAGGACATGCAGCGGCGCGTGGCGCTGGCCGGACGCAGCCCCGGCAGCCTGAAGGTCGTGCCGGGCCTGCTGACGGTGATCGGAAGCACGGATGAAGAAGCGCGGCGCCTGCGCAATCAGTTGGACGATCTGCTGGTGCCGTCGGTGTACGCGAATCTGCTGGGCTCTTTCGGGATCGATCTTTCCAGGTTCGACCTGGATGATCCCGTGCCGGAAAACCTGGGCAGCGTGGCGGGCTTTGAAGGGATCAAGAGCCGCCTCGCCATCATCGAGCATCTGGTGCGCCATTGGGGCGACAAGCCGACGATACGCCAGCTCATCCGCCGCCTGGCCGGCAGCCGCGGGCATTTCGCCGTCACCGGCACGCCCGGGAAGATCGCCGCTTCCATACAGACCTGGTTCGAGCAGGGCGCGGCCGACGGCTTCATCATCAAGTACTCGCACCTGCCGGGCGGCATCCGCGAATTCGTCGACGAGGTCGTCCCGCTGCTTCAGCGGACCGGCATCTACCGCAATGACTACGAAGGCACTACCTTGCGTGAGCACTTGGGGCTGGCCCGCCCCGATCGCGCGCAGGCAGGGGAAAGGCAGGTCGCTTGAAGAAGCCCATCGTGGCGCTGGACCAGCAATTGCGGGACCGGATCGCCTCGCAGGAAATCCCTCCCGGCGCCAAACTGCGTGAAAGCGAGGTGGCCGAGCGCTTCGGCGTATCGCGCGCGGCCGTGCGCGATGCCTTCGGCATCCTGGCGCAGCGCGGCTTGATCGAGCGCATTCCGAATCGGGGCGCGGTCGTAAAGCGGCTGGGCCACGAACAGATCGTCGAGATCTTCGCCGTGCGCGAAGTGCTGGAAGGGCTGGGCGCGAGGCAGGCCGCGCAGAAGGCGCCGCGCGCATTCTGGGACCGGCACGTCGCGGCGCTCGGCGAGCCGATGGAGGGCTATGTCCGCGACGGCGACTTCGAGTCCTTCCTGTCGAGCTACGACGCGTTCCGCCGAGACATCATCGTTGCCGCCGACAATCAGTTGCTGACCGACATGCTGGATGGCATGCGCGAGAAAATCATGGTGCTGGCGCGCCGCATCATCATTCTTCCGGGCCGGGCGGCCCAGGCCCTGCAAGAGCACCGCGCCGTGCTGGACGCGCTTTGCCGCGGGGATGCGGAGGCGGCCGAAGTCCTGCGCAAGGAAAATATGCGCAGCGGCCTGCGCTGGCTGGAGCGTTACCGGAATTTCATCCTGTAGGCAGCCGCGCGGGGCGGCAGCGCCTGGCGGCGTAGCGGCAAGCCAGGGCCGCGGCCGCGCACCCCGCCCAGACCGTCCAGTGCAGCGGCGCGGCCAGCGCGGGCCGCAGTTCGGCGTCGCCCGCCAGCGCCAGCAGGTCGGCGGGCATCACCGCCAGCCACAGCAGCGCCGCGGCGCGCCACTGTTCCGGCCAGAGCCTGCGCCCGCCGCGCATCAGCGCGTGCAGCCCGCAGGCGCCCCAGGCCAGGAAGAAGGCCGCCACCTCGCGTTCGTGCAGTCCCGGAGAGGCCGGCCAAGCCAGGCGGTTGGCCAGCAGATACGCGGCGCAGGCGCATACCGGGCCGCAGACCATCGCCACGTTCAAGCGATGCGCCGCCCGCCCGAACGGGGACGCGGCCGCCGCCGGCCTGGCCACATACAGCACCAGGCCCGTGGCGATCATCGCGGCGCCGGACAGCGCCAGGAGAAAATACAGCGCGCGCAGCAGCGGCGCGGCGTAGTGGCCGTAATGCAGTCCGCCCAGCGTCCGGATCAGCCGCAGGGATCCCGGATACTCCGTCCGGACGTCGAGGATTTCCGCCGTGCTCGCGCGCAGCGACACGCGGTCGGGAAACGCCAGCAGGCGGTCGTCGAAGCCGCGCCACGCGTCGGCGATCGACGCTTGCGTGCCGGGCCGCCTGATCTCGATCGCGGCGACCTTGCCTTCGCCCAATACGGACTCGGCCCGCTGCGCCAGCGACGCCAATGGAACCATGGCCGCCGCGGGGCCCGGCGCGGACAGGGGCGGCGGACGCGGAAAGACCTCGGCCACCATGGCCGCCACGTCCCCGCCGTAGCGGCTGTGCATGCCCGCCGGCAGATAGGCCAGCAGCAGCGTGCTCAACGCGGTCAGGACGATCATGCAGTGAAACGGCAGCGGCAGCACCGACAGCGCATTGTGCGCGTCCAGCCAGGCTCGGCCCGGCGAGGCGCGCGGCCGGAACGTGAAGAAATCCGCGAACAGCCGCCGATGCACGATCACGCCGGACACCAGCGTCACCAGCAACGCCAGGCTACAGGCTCCCACCAGCCAGATGCCGGCCTGCCCGGCATGCAGGCTGTAGTGGAACTCCACCAGGAACTCGCCGCCTTCCGTGTCGCGCGGGACTATCTCGCGGCCGCTGGCGGGGTCCAGCATCGCGCCGCCCTCGCCTCCCTCGCCATGCCACGACAGCGCCAGCAAGGGGTGGCGCGCGTCCGGCAATTCGACACGCCACGACGCAGCGTTGCGCGCATGGCGTTCCAGCCAGTCCTGCGCCGTGGCCAGGGCCTGGCTGCGGCTGGCCGGGCCGGCCGCCGCGCTCTCGGGCGCCATCCAGCGGCTGAGTTCCAGCGCATAGACGCTCAGGGCGCCGGTCAGGAATACCGCGAACGCGATCCAGCCGAACAGCAGGCCGACCCAGGTGTGCAGCCAGGCCATGCGCTGGCGCAGGCTTCCTTCGGGAAAAGGGCTCATGCCGCCAGTCCCCACCGCAAGCCCAGGGCGCCCAGGCAGCCGGCGGCGATGGCGACCCACACGCGCCGCGGGCTCGCCGCCGCGAAGCACCCTATCGCCAGGGCGACGTGCGCGGGAATCGCCAGCAGCGCCGGATAGAGAATGGCGTCCGCCGGCGCCCAGGGCAGGAGCGCCGCCGCCGCGACCGCGGCCGACACCAGCGCGTAGGCGCCCAGCGTGGCCGCAAGCGCGCGCGCCAGCGTCCCGCGCCAGCCGCCGCGCCGCGTCACCATGCGTACTTCAGCGTGGCCAGCACCAGCCGCCCCGCGCCGTAGGTGCAGGCGGTCGCCGTCACGCAAGTGCCCACGTAGGTCCGGTCGAACAGGTTGCTGGCGTTCAGCGCCAGGCTCAACCCCCGCAGCTCGGGCCGCATCTGGCCCAGGTCGTAGGACAGCGCGGCATCCACCAGCGTCACCGACGGGATGCGCAGCGTGTTCGCCGCGTCGCCCCAATCGGCGCCGATGTAGCGCACGCCCGCGCCCAGTCCCAATCCCTGCAAGGGCCCGTCCTGCACCTTATAGGCCAGCCACGCCGCCGCCTGGTGCGCCGGCGCGTAGAACTGTTTCTTGCCTTCGCGCGATTGCGGCGCGCCATCGATGACATCGACGTTGGCGCTCTTGGTCACGACGGCATCGACGTACGAATAAGAGGCGATGAGATCCCAGCCGCGAGCCAGGCCGGCCTTGCCTTCCAGTTCGATGCCGCGGGCGCGGGTCTCGCCGGTCTGCGCCTGAAAGCCCGGCGGCCGGCCCGGCGTGGTATCGCTGGTCAGCACGTTGGTCTGCGTCAACTGGTACGCGGACAAGGTCACCATGCTGTCGCTGCCCGGCGGCTGGTACTTCAGCCCCGCCTCGATCTGCCGGCCCTTGGACGGCTGGAACGGATTGCTCTCGTAGTCGGTGCCGCCGGTGGGCGCGAACGAGGTGGAATAGGCCACATAGGGCGCCAGGCCGTTCTCCAGCACATAGGTCAGCCCCGCGCGGCCGGTGAAGGCGGAATCGCTCTGCGCCACCTTGCCGGAGGTCAACTGGTTGCGGGTGGTGCTGCGCGCCATGTCGTAGCGTCCTCCCAGCGTCAACAGCCAGTTGCCGTACGAGATCTGGTCCTGCGCGTAGACGCCGGACTGTTCGGTGCGCTGGACGGCGTCGATGCGCGGAATCAGGTCGCGCACGCCCGGCCGCGGCCGGCCGTAGACCGGGTCGTAGAGATCCAGCGGCGGCACCCCGGCGATGACGTTGGCGAATTTGTAGGTATCGCGCATGTCCAGGTAATCGAACCCGGCCAGGAACTCGTGCCCGACCGCGCCCGTGCGGAAACGCGCGACCGCCTGGGTATCGACGCTCAGCGTCGTGCCGGTGCCCTGGCCGCGCGCCATGGTGCGCGACCAGGTCCGCATGTCGGCGGGGTCGAGCAGGTAGCCCACGGTGGTGCGCGCCTCGCCCCGCATGTGGCTGTAGCGCAATTGCTGCTTGACGGTCCAGGTGTCGTTGAACTGGTGCGAGAACAGGTAGCCGGCCGAATATTGCTCCCGGTCGTAGGCATCCCAGCCCGGTTCCCCCGCGAATCGGTCGCGCGGGATACGGCCGTTGGGATTGGAATAGAGCGTCCCCGCCGCCGGCAGGTTGCCGTACAGCGGCACCTGGTGGTCCTTCTGGTAGAAGCCCAGCAGGGTCAGCGAGGTGGCCGCCGAGGGCCGCCACGTCAGCGCCGGGGCGACGAAGGTCCGGTCCTCTTCGGAATAATGCGCGGACTGGGCCGCGTCGCGCTCAAGCGCGACCAGGCGGTAGCTCCACTGCCCCGCCTCGTCCACCGGACCGCCCAGATCGAGGGCGGCTTGCGCCCGGCCGTAGCTGCCGGTCTGCAATTCGATCTCGCGCCGCGGCGTCTGCGTCGGCAGCTTGCTCACCATGTTGATCAGGCCGCCCGGCGTATTCTGGCCGTAGAGCACCGACGAGGGCCCTTTCAGCACCTCGATCCGCTCCAGCCCGTAGGGCTCGATCTGCAGCATGCCGAAACTGTAGGCGCCGTAGGGCAGCCGGGCGCCGTCCAGATTGTTCCGCGCCGCATAGCCGCCGCGCAGGTAGATGTTGTCGTAGCGCAGGTCCGCGCTGCCGCCCGGCGCATAGACGCCGGGCGTATAGGCCAGCGCCTCGACCACGCTGCGGGCTCCGCGCATCGCGATCTCGTCGCGCGTCACCACGTTCACGGTCTGCGGGATTTCCAGGATCGGCGTATCGGTCTTGGTGCCGGCGGCGCTGCGCCGCGCGACGATGCCATCGGCCTCGCCCCGGGCCGGCTCGTCCGCGCCTTCCACGCGCACCGCCGGCAACAGCGCCGCCGATTCCTGGGGCAGCAGCCGCAGGGTGTAGACGTTCGCGCCGTCGCGCCGCGCCACCAGCGGCGTGCCGGCCAGCAGCCGGGCCAGCCCCGCGTCCACCGTCCAGGCCCCTTGCAGCCCCGCCGTGCGCCGGCCTTCGGCCAGCGCCGGATCGAAGGAAAGATTGATGCGCGCCGCGCCGGCGAACGCGGCCAGCGCCGGCCCCAGCGGACCGGCGGGAATATCGAATCGCGGCAATGCTGCGGCTCCCGACGAGGTGCCGGCGGGCTGCGCCAGGACGGCGGGCGCGGCCACCGCCCATCCCAATGCGGCGCATAACGCGCCCGCGGCCGCCCGGCGGCTCGCCCAGTTGGGCGGCCAGGCTACTGTGTGCTTGCTTGAAACCATGCTGATCCCGACAGAGTGCTAGCGAAGGTGCTATATGGACTTGTCGGCCCAGACGCAAAAAGGTGACAAAAAAAAAGACCCCCACGCTGCGCACGCTACGCGTGCTTGCTGCCCCCCGAGGGGGCGCTTTTTTGCCTTGGGGCGGCCCGGCGGCAAAAAAAAGCCCTCACGCCGCGCACGCTATGCGCGCTTGCTGCCCCCGGGCAACTGCTCGCCGTCAGGCTGGAACGACGGTCACCCAGTACCGGCTGCGGAAGACCAGCCGCACCGGCAGGCTGCGGGATACGGCCAGCAGCACGGCGTCGGTGTCGTCCACCTGGAACCCGCCGGAAATGCGCAGGCCGGCGACCTCGGGATCGCAGCGCAGCAGGCCGGGGCGGTAGCGCGACAGTTCTTGCAGGAAATCCGCCAGCCGCATGCCGTCGGCGTACAACACCCCGTCGAGCCAGGCTTGCGGAGGATGTTGGCTGGCCTGCGGCGGCTGCACCTGCGTGGCGGAAAAATCGGCGTACTGCCCGGCCGTCAAGACGACGTCGGCGGGCGCCGCGCGCGGCAGCAGGCGCACCCGCCCTTCGATCACGGCGACCCGGCTGCGCGCATCCAACTGCCGGACGCTGAAGTAGGTGCCCAGCGCCTGCGCGCTGCCCTCGGCGGTGCGCACCAGCAAAGGCCGGGGATCGGGCGGCGAGGCGCGGGCGGTGCGCAACAGGATTTCCCCTTCCCTGAGCAACACCAGCCGCTGGGCGTCCGAATAGTCCAGGTCCACGGCGCTGGCCGTGTTGAGCACCAGCAGGCTGCCGTCGGGCAGCTCGATCCGCCGGCGCTCGCCGCTGCGCGTGGCGTAGTCGGCCGTCCAGGCCTGCCAGGGCGCCGCGCGCCATGCCAGCCAGCCGGCTGGCAGCGCGACGATCAGGCCGGTCAATACGCGCATCCCCGCCCTGCGCGACGCCCCCGCGCCCAGCGCGGCGCGCCCCAGGCCCGGCGGCAGGCCGCCGAGCTTGGCCAGCACGGCTTGCGCCCGCGTCCAGGCGCGGTCGTGCTCGTCGCTGCGCTGGCGCCAGCGCTCACAGGCCTGCCGGTCGGCTTCGGAAAACCGGCCCGAATGCAGCCGCACCAGCCAATCGGCGGCTTCGCCCGCTATCTTGGGATCGATGGTGTCCGGCACGGACGTCATGGCGCCGCCAGGATGCAATGTTTGAAGGCCTCGGCCATGTAGCGCTTGACCGTGCGCACGCTGACGCCCATCTCGACGGCGATCTGTTCGTACGTCAGCCCGTCCAGTTGCGAGAGCAGGAACGCGGCGCGGACCTTGTCCGGCAGGGCCGCCAGCAAGGCGTCCACTTCGCGCAGGGTCTGCAGTACCGCCAGGCGCTGCTCTTCGGACGGGGCGTGCCGCGCCGGCATGGCGGCCAGCGCCTCCAGGTAGGCTTGCTCCAGCGCATGGCGCCGGTACAGGTCCACCATGAGGCGCTTGGCGATGGTGGTGAGGTAGGCCCGCGGCTCGTGCAGTTCCGGCATGGCGCGGCGCCGATAGGCGCTCAGCAGCCCGACGAACGTATCCTGGGCCAGATCGGCGGCGTCGGCGCTATTGCCCAGCCGCCGGCGCAGCCAGCCGAACAGCCAGCCGTGATGCGCGTCGTAGAGACGCTGCACGGCGACGGCGGAAGTCTGCTCGGGGAAAGGCATGGCAAGGCGCGGTCCAATTTTCAGTAATGGGAATTAATCGCAATTATCGCCACAAACCCGCATGCCGGCAATGCCGCGCCCTCAGTACAGGTTGCGCTTCGCGTCCTGCTTCAACGCGAAGTCGATCAGCCGCGCCGGAAAGACGGTCTTGAGCTGATCCCGGAACATCTGCCCCAGCGAGGGCAGCGCCGAGCGCGGCACGCGCTTGTCCGGGTTCCAGAGGTCGGCCCGCTTCAGCGCCTTGCTGCAATGCAGGTAGACCTCCAGGGCCTGCACCACGACCACCGAACGCGGCCGCTTGTCCTGCACCACGAAGCGCCGCATCAGGCCCTCCTCGACCGATACCCGCGCCACGCCATTGACCCGCAGCATCTCGTCGATGCCCGGAATGAAGAACAGCAGCCCCACCGCCGGCGCGTGGACCAGGTTGGTCAGGGTGTCCAGGCGGTTATTGCCCGGCCGGTCGGGAAATGCCAGGTGCCGGTCGTCCAGCACGTGCGCGAACCCGGGTTCCCCGCCGCGCGGGGACACGTCGGCCAGCGCCCCCGGCCGGCTGCTGCCGATGCAGAAGAAAGGCGACAGCGCGATGAAGCTGCGGGCGTGCTCGTCAAGCCGGTCGATCGTTTTGTTGACCACCGCCGCGGGCGGCTTGGCGTAGACGCCGCGCAGCGCGGCCTCCGATTCGAGATCGTGCTCGGCGTCAGGCGTCGTCGCCCCTTCGGGGCCGGCAATTGGCGATCCGTTCATCGACTGCTCCTGATGTGGGCGTAGGCGGGAATCCGCCGTTGGCGCGGTCAATTATAAATGAGAACCAATATCGTTTATTGTCCATTACACCCCTGGAGCCCTGAAATTCTTACGATTTTCTGAATCCGGGCGTAAAGGGTGTACCCTGGACAGGCAGGGACGGCGGTTCCGCCGCCGGCGCTGCCCGTCGGAGGAGACCCGCTCATGGCTGCCCTATTCCAGAGCCTGACGTCCGGAACCTGTTCGATGCTGCGCAGGCTTTGCGGCCTTGCCGCGCTATTGGCGGCGGCCGCCATCGCTGCGGCCGGCGCGCACGCCCAGCCCCCCGGCGACGGCCCCAGGGTTGCCGTCGTGCTGTCCCTGGACGGCATCGTCGGCCCCGCCACGGCGGATTACCTGATCCGCGGACTGGCCGCCGCGAGCCAGCAGAATGCGGCGGTGGCGGTGCTGCGCATCGACACCCCCGGCGGCCTGGACGCCTCGATGCGCGACATCATCCGCGCGATCCTCGCCTCCCCGGTCCCCGTGATCGCCTACGTGGCGCCCAACGGTTCGCGCGCGGCCAGCGCCGGCACCTATATTCTTTACGCGAGCCATCTCGCGGCCATGGCGCCCGCGACGAATCTGGGAGCGGCCACGCCCATTTCGCTGGGCGGCAATCCTGCCCGGCCGCCGGACCCGGCCAGCGGGAAACCCGCGACGGACGACGACAAAAAGCAGCCGCCCTCGCCGCCCAAGGACGCGAGCGAGTCCAAGGCGATCAACGACGCCGTTGCCTACATCCGGTCGCTCGCCGCGCTGCGCGGGCGCAACGCGGACTGGGCGGAGCAGGCGGTCCGCTCGGCGGCCAGCCTGTCGGCCGGCGAAGCGCGCGCGCAGAATGTGATCGACCTGATCGCCGACGACCTGCCGGACCTGCTGGACAAGGCGGACGGACGCACTGTCAAGGTGGGCAACAACGAGGTGACGCTGCATACCAAGGGGCTCACGCTCCAGGAGCGCGAGCCGGATTGGCGCACGCGCCTGCTGGGCGTCATCACGAACCCCAACCTGGCGCTCATGCTGCTGATGGTGGGGGTGTATGGACTGATCTTCGAGTTCATGAGCCCGGGCTCGCTGTTTCCGGGCATCCTGGGCGCGATCTGCCTGCTGATCGGTCTGTACGCCTTGTCCGCGCTGCCCCTGACTTATGCCGGCGTCGCGTTGGCGGTGCTGGGCATGGCTCTGATGGTGGCCGAAATCTTCACCCCCTCCCTCGGCATCCTGGGCATAGGAGGCGCAATCTCCTTCGTGCTGGGCGCGCTCCTGCTGATCGACACCGATACGCCGGCGTACGAGGTTTCGCTACCGATGGTGGCGGGCGTCGCCGTGGCGAGCCTGGGGATGACCTTCCTGATCGGCCGGCTGGCGCTGCGTTCCCGCCGGGCCCCGATCGTCAGCGGCGTCGAGGCGCTGGCCGGCCAGCCCGCCAGGGTGCTGAGCTGGACCGGCGCGCAAGGCTATGTGTCCGCCGCCGGAGAACGCTGGCGCGCGGTCGGTCCGGCCGGGCTGGCGGCCGGCGACACAGTGGTGATCGCGTCGGCCGAAGGACTGACATTGCACGTGCGGACGGATGCCGGCCCGCCGCCGCCCCGGGAGCCCGCGTAGCGCCCCGCCCCCGTCCGGCGACGCCGAACCCTCACTTTTCAGGAGTCTGCCATGTTGATGAACCTTGCCTTCTACGGCCCCATTCTCGTGCTGGCCCTCGCGCTGTTCGCGCTGGCGGTCCGCATCCTGCGCGAATACGAGCGCGGCGTGATCTTCACGCTGGGCCGCTTCACCGGCGTCAAGGGTCCCGGGCTGATCCTGATGATTCCCGTGGTCCAGCAGATGGTGCGCGTGGACCAGCGCATGGCCGTGTTCGACGTGCCCAGCCAGGACGTGATTTCGCGCGACAACGTATCGGTCAAGGTGAACGCCGTCATCTACTTCCGCGTGATCGACCCGGAACGCGCCGTGATCCAGGTCGAGAACTTCCGGCAGGCGACCAGCGAACTGGCGCAGACGACCCTGCGCTCCGTGCTGGGCAAGCACGATCTCGACGAAATGCTCTCGGAACGCGACAAGCTGAACAACGATATACAGGAAATCCTCGATTCGCAGACCGACGCCTGGGGTATCAAGGTGGCGAACGTGGAGATCAAGCACATCGACCTGAACGAGGGCATGGTGCGGGTCATCGCCCGGCAGGCCGAGGCGGAACGCGAGCGGCGCGCCAAGGTCATCCATGCCGAGGGCGAAGAGCAGGCCGCGCAGATGCTGCTGAACGCCGCGCGCACGCTGTCGCAGCAGCCTGAGGCGATGCAGTTGCGCTACCTGAGCACGCTGGCCATGATCGGCACGCAGAACAACTCGACCATCGTCTTCCCCTTCCCCACCGAACTCGGCCAGATATTGCGGAACCTCGCCGCGAAGGGCGAGGCGTAAGGGCGGCGCGGCCCGCCGCGCTACATGCCGGCCAGCTTGTCGATGATGGACTGCCGTATGTTGTCGATGTGGCGCATCGTTTCGGCGGAGGCGGCCTCGGCGTCCCCTCTGGCCAGCGCGTCGATCATCGCCATGTGCTCGCCACAGACGGGCACCATGCGTTTTTCGAGCCGCTTGAGCGAGAACATCCGCGTCTTCTGCCGCAGATTGGCGATCATGCCGGCCAGCAGCTCGTTGCCACAGTATTCGGCGATCAGCCCATGCAGCTCCGCGTCCAACTGCTGGTGCAGCGGATCCGCCGGAGAATCCATGTTCATCAAGGCCTCTATGCGCTTGCGCAGGTCGGCCAGCTTGTCCGCCGGCACGTTGCCGGCCGCCCGGGCCGCCGCGTCCGACTCCAGCATCCTGCGTATATAGAGCCCCTCCATGAGCTCCTGCAGCGTGACCTGGCGCACGAACAGGCGGTTATTGGACTTGCGTTCGAGCATCCGCTCGCCTTCGAGCCGGTGCATGGCTTCGCGCAGCGGCGTGCGCGACACGCCCAGCCTTTGCGCGAGCATGCGCTCCTGCACTTGCTCGCCCTGTTTCAGCTCACGCGACAGGATCAGGTCGACCAGGGCGTCGTACGCCTGATTCGCCAATCCCTTGCCGTTGCTTTCGGCCTCCTGGCCATCTTGTTCTGTGAGTTGACCCGTAGTCATGGCTCCTGTTCGCGCCCGATTCCAAAAAATGCAGTTTGGCACATATTCGTCAAAAGCAACGCCAGCCCGCTCCGTCCCGGAAAGCCTGTGCCGGTCGGCTGCCCGGTGCCGCTGCGCGCGATGGGAAAAGCCATGTCTCCCCGTTTTCAGCGCAAAACCTTAAAGTAACTCCAATGTTATCAAATATAGGTATATAGGTGGTATACCGAATGTACTTGTTCTTGTATACCACGCAAGATCAGGTTTCCATCCACGCCGTTCCCGGGTTCCACATGACCACTGCCCACCTCGATTTGCGTTTGTCCGACCGTCTTTCCGCGGCCAGCCCCTCGGCGACCGGCGCGGTCAGCGAACTGGCCCGCCGCCTGGCCGCCCAAGGCCGCTCCATCATCAGCCTGAGCGAAGGGGAACTGGATTTCGACACACCCGCGCATATCCAGCACGCGGCGATCAAGGGAATCGTGGACGGCCATACCCGCTATACCGGCGTGGGCGGTTCCCCGGCCCTGAAGGCCGCGATCGTGCGCAAGTTCGCGCGCGACAACGGGCTCGACTACACCGAATCGGAAGTGATCGCGGCCACCGGCGCCAAGCAGATCCTGTTCAACGCGATGCTGGCGACCATCGACCCCGGCGACGAAGCCATCATCGTGGCGCCGTTCTGGGTTTCCTACAGCGAAATGGTGAAGATCGCGGGCGGCGAGCCCGTCGTGGTCACGCCCGGCGAAGGCCGGAACTTCAAGATCACGCCCGAAGAGCTTGCCGCCCGCATTACGCCGCGCACGCGCTGGCTGATCCTCAACGCCCCGTGCAACCCGTCGGGCGCGCTCTACACGCGCGACGAGCTGCGCGCCCTGGCGGACGTGGTCCGCCGGCATCCGCGGCTCATGGTCCTGTCGGACGACATCTACGAGAAGATCGTGTACGAAGGCGAATTCACCTCGTTCGTGCAGGCCGCGCCCGACATGCGCGAACGCACCCTGACGGTGAACGGGGTCTCCAAGACCTACGCCATGACCGGCTGGCGCCTGGGCTACGCGGGCGGCCCGGCCTGGCTGATCAAGGGGCTGGAATTGCTGCAATCGCAAAGCACCAGCAACCCGTCATCGGTCAGCCAGGTCGCCGCGGCCGCGGCCCTCGACGGCCCGCAGGAATTCCTGGACGGCTGGCGCGACCGGCTCCGCGCCCGCCGGGACATGGCCCTGTCCATCCTGCAAGGGGCCGCTCCCCTGTTGACCGTCGCTCGTCCGCCGGCGGCCTTCTACCTGTTCGCCAATTGCGCCGGCGCCATCGGCGCCCGGACGCCCAAGGGAGACCGGATATCGACCGACGCCGACCTTGCCCGCTACCTGATCGAAGAGGCGGGCGTGGCGGTCGTCCCGGGCACGGCGTTCGGGCTGGCGCCCTACCTGCGGCTGGCGTTCGCCCTGTCCGACGAACGCCTCAAGCTCGCCTGCGAGCAGATCGTCGCGGCGTGCGCGCTGCTCACCCGCGACTGACAAGCATCGTGCTCCCCACAGCCCCCTCCATGAAACCCGCGGCCTTGCGCGATGCGCGGATCGAGCCGGTCGGCGACCGTTGCCTGCTGATCCGCCTGGGCGAACAGGCCGACGTCGAGACCAGCCGGGCCGTGCACGCCGTCGCCGCCCTGCTGGCCGCCAGCAAGCCGCCGGGTGTGATCGACGTGGTGCCCGCGTTCACCACCGTCGCCGTGCATTTCCAGCCGGCGGCCTTTCCGAAAGGCGCGGAGCTTCCTTCCGCGCAATTGACGCGCCATCTCGAATCCCTGCTGGCGCAGGACTTGCCGGTGCTGTCCACCGAAGGCCGCGCCATCGAGATACCGGCCTGCTATGGCGGCGAGTTCGGTCCCGACCTGGAGGATGTCGCGCGGCATTGCGGCCTGACCGTGGACGAAACGATCGAACTGCATTGCGGCGCGCCGCTCACGCTCTACGCCTTTTTCTTCTCTCCCGGCAATCCCTTCGCCGGGCCGCTGGACCCGCGCCTGAAGATCGGACGCCGGAGTTCGCCGCGCACGCGCGTCGAGGCCGGTTCGGTCGCCATCGCCAACGGCCTGTCCTCGATTTACCAGGATGCATCGCCCGGCGGCTGGAACGTCATCGCGCGCACCCCGTGGAATCTCTTCGACGTGCGACAGGATCCGCCGACGCGCCTGCGCCTTGGAGACCAGTTGAGATTCAAGCCGATCACTCCCGACGAATTCCGGGATCTGCTGGAGCCGCGTCCATGAGAACCATGCTCGTCGAACGCCCCGGCATGTTCAGCACGCTGCAGGACACGGGGCGCCTGGGACACCAGCAGTACGGCGTATCCGTCAACGGACCGATGGACGAATGGTCGCATCGCGCGGCCAATGCGCTCGTCGGCAATCCCGAGGACGCGGCCGTGCTCGAATGCACCCTCAACGGACCGCGTCTATCCTTTTCCGAACACACGCTGATCGCCCTGTGCGGCGCCCCCATGAACGTGACCGCCGACGGACAGCCCGTGCCCTATGGGCAGGCGGTGCTGCTGCGCCGCGGGGTGGTCCTGGACATCGGCGCGCGCACCGCCGGCGCGCGCCTGTACCTGGCGGTGCGGGGCGGCCTGGCGCCCGAACCCGTGCTGGGCAGCCGCAGCACCAACGTGCGCGCCGGATTCGGCGGCTTCCACGGCCGGCCGCTGCGCAAGGGCGACCACGTGCCGCTGAGCGCCCAGCGCCGGACCGCCCCCGCCCTGCCCATCGAACGCCGGATGGTGCAAAGCGGGCTGCCCATGCTGTCGGCCCTGCCCGTGGACGTGTCGCCGCCGGCCAGGCCCGCAGGATTGCTGCGCGTCATCCCCGGCCCGCACTGGCAGGCGTTCACGGCGGCCGCCCGCGCGGACTTCGAAAGCCGGCAATACCAGGTCACGCCTCAATCCGACCGCATGGGAATACGCCTGCAAGGCCCGGCCCTGATGCTCGAACAGCCGATGGAGCTGGTTTCGGAAGCCACGGCCTTCGGCACCGTGCAGGTCCCTCCCGACGGCCAGCCGATAGTCCTGATGGCGGACCGCCAAAGCGCGGGGGGCTACCCGAAGATCGGCTACGTCGCCAGCGCCGACCTGCCGCTGCTCGCCCAGGCCATGCCGGGCGACGGCCTGCGTTTCGAAACCGTCACGCAGGCGGACGCCGAAAACGCCTGGCGGGACTTCGAAGAACGCTTGCAGCACCTGCGCCACGCCGCCGCGCGGGCGCTGGAATCCTGACCCACCCGTTTCCGCGCCTCTGACGATCCCAGGAGAAACCACTATGCCATCCATCGATATCAACTGCGACATGGGCGAAAGCTTCGGGCCTTGGGTCATGGGCCAGGACCTGGAACTGTTTTCGCACGTCACTTCCGCCAACATCGCCTGCGGCTTCCATGCCGGCGATCCCGACGTCATGCTCAAGACCGTCCGCGCGGCCATCGCGGCCAACGTCGCCATCGGCGCGCATCCGGGGCTGCCGGACCTGCAGGGCTTCGGCCGCCGGGCCATGGCGATGACGCCGGACGAAGTCTATGCCCTGGTGGTCTACCAGGTCGGCGCGCTGGACGCCTTTGCCCGCTCCCAGGGCGGCCGCCTGCACCATGTGAAGACGCATGGCGCCCTCTACAACATGACCGCCCGCGATCCGGAGCTGGCGAACGCGGTGGCGCGCGCGGTGCACGACCTGGATCCGACGCTGCCGATCTACGTCGCCAACGCCGCGATCGCGCGGGCCGCCCGCGATCTCGGCCTGCCCACGGTCTTCGAGGTCTACGCGGACCGCACCTATCAGGACGACGGCACGCTCACCCCCCGTTCCCAGCCCAACGCCATGATCGAGGACGTCGGGCAGGCCATCGCCCAGGTCAGGCGCATGGTGAAGGAAGGCGTGGTGCGCTCGCTCTCGGGCAAGGACGTCCCCATCGCAGCCGACACCCTATGCATACATGGCGACCAGCCCGGCGCCGTGCAGTTCGCAAGCCAGATCCGCACCGCCCTGGAGGCCGAGGGCATCGCGGTCAAGACAATCTGACGAAACGCAGCACCGGCCACATTCCGCTCATCCTGAAGGCGAAAGCCCAGTCCCCTCTCAAGGAAAGACCCGCATGTACTCTGCCCTGGCTACCTCATCCCTGGCCCCCTCCCGCGGCAAGCGCCCCCTCCTGGCGCTGGCGCTCGCGGCCGCCCTCGCCTTCGCCGGCAACAGCGCGCAGGCGCAGACCCAAGGCGGCACTCTGCGCGCCATCGTCCAGCCCGAACCGCCCATGCTCATGCTGGGCCTCAACCAGCAAATCCCGACGCAATACGTCGCGGGCAAGATCTACGAAAGCCTGCTGACCTGGACGCCGGCGCTGGAACCCGCCCCGGGACTCGCCAAATCGTGGTCGGTCTCCGACGACGGCAAGGTCTATGTCTTCGAACTGCAATCCGGCGTCAAGTGGCACGACGGCAAGCCCTTCACCGCCGACGACGTCGTGTTCTCCATCGACAAGTTCCTGCGCGAGGTCCACCCGCGCGCCCGCGTCATCATCACCCAGTTCGTCGAATCGGTCACCGCGGTGAACCCGGAAAAGGTGGAGATCCGCCTCAAGCAGCCCTTCGCCCCGTTCCTGAAGGCGTTCGTCAGCGACAACATGCCGATGGTGCCCAAGCACATCTACGACGGCACGGACTACAAGACCAACCCCGCCAACCAGACGCCCATCGGCACCGGCCCCTTCAAGCTGAAGGAATGGAAGCGGGGCTCGTACATCATCCTGGCGCGCAATCCCGACTACTGGCAAAAAGGAAAGCCCTACCTGGACGAGATCGTGTTCAACGTCATTCCCGACGCCGCCTCGCGCGCGGTGGCATTCGAGCGCGGCGACGTGCAGGTGCTGCGCAGCGGCGACGCCGACAGCGTCGACGTGCGCCGCCTGAAGGCCCTGCCGAACGTGCAGTACACCACCAGCGGCTGGGAGATGTTCTCGCCCCAGGCCTACATGCAGATGAACCAGCGCAAGCCGCCCTTCGACAACGTGCTGGTGCGCCGCGCCGTAATGGCGGCCGTCAACCGGAAGTTCGTGGTCGACAACATCTTCTTCGGCCTGGGCAAGATCGCCACGGGCCCGATTTCGTCCGGCACGCCCTTCTACGACGCCAAGGTCCCGCCGTACCAATATGACTTGAAAGCCGCCCGCGCGCTGATCAAGGAGTCCGGCGTGGATCTCTCGAAGACGCCGATCAAGATTCTTTCCTATCCCTACGGAGCGGTATGGGACCGGCTGGGCGAGTACACCCGCCAGAGCCTGGAGCAGGTCGGCTTCAAGGTGGAGATCGAGCCCGCGGACGCCGGCACGTGGTCCAAGCGCGTCTCCGACTTCGACTTCGATCTGACCTTCAGCTTTACGTCGCAGTACGGCGACCCGGCGCTGGGCGTCTCGCGCCTTTATCTGGAGCGCAACATCGTCAAGGGATCCGCCTTCGTCAACAACCAGGGCTACAAGAACCCGGCCGTCGACGCCCTGTGGGACAAGGCAGCGACCACCACGTCCAATGAAGAGCGCCAGAAGCTCTACGACGAGATCCAGCGCCAACTGGTCGCGGACGTGGCCAATGGCTACCTGTTCGAAATCGAGAACCCCACGCTCTACAGCAGCAAGGTCCACAACCTGGTGAAGTCCGCCATCGGCCTGCACGACACCTTCGCGGACGTGTACCTGGACAAGTAACAACCGGCGGCCGCGCGGTCCCGCGCCCACCCCAGGGCGCGGGCCCCCGAACGTCAGAACACCGTGGAATCGAACGCATGCAGAAATTGTCCTTCCTGGTCTCGCGCCTGAGCAAAGCCCTATTCGTCATCCTGGGCGTGGTGATCATCAACTTCATGCTGATCCGCATGGCGCCCGGCGATCCGGCCGCCGTGCTCGCCGGCGAATCGGGGTCTTCGGATCCGGCCTACGTCGAGCAATTGCGCCAGCAATTCGGCCTGGACAAGCCCGTCTACGTCCAGCTCGCGACCTACCTGAAAGGCGTGGCGCAGTTCAACCTCGGCTATTCGTACCGCGAACGGCTGCCGGTCTTCGACCTGATCATGGACAGGCTGCCCGCCACCCTCCTGCTGATGGCCTGCGCATTCGTCTTCGCGCTGCTGTTCGGCGTGCTGTTCGGCATCGTCGCCTCGCGCTGCCGCTACCAGGGCAAGCATCCCTGGATCGACAGCGTGCTGATGACGGCATCGCTGCTGATCTACGCGACGCCCCAGTTCTGGCTGGCCCTGCTCGCGATCATCTTCTTCTCGCTGCAACTGGGCTGGCTGCCGCCATTCGGCATGGAGACGGTAGGCAGCGGCCTGGCGGGCTGGGCCAGGGTCAAGGACATCGCCACGCATCTCGTCCTTCCCACGGTCTCGCTGGGCTGCTTCTTCATGGCGGTCTACGCGCGCCTGACGCGCGCCTCGATGCTCGAGGTCCTGGGCATGGACTTCATCAAGACGGCGCGCGCGAAAGGCGTGCCCGTGAACCAGATCATCCGCCACCACGCGCTGCGCAACGCCCTGCTGCCCGTCGTCACCTTCGCCGGGATCCAGTTGGGACAGATGGCCGGCGGAGCCGTGCTGACCGAAACCGTTTTTGGCTGGCCCGGCATCGGACGCCTGATGTTCGACGCCCTGCTGCAGCGCGACTACCAGCTCCTGCTGGGCGTTTTCCTGATCACGTCGACCATGGTCGTGGTGTTCAACCTGCTCACCGATCTGATCTATCGCTTCGTCGATCCGCGCACCCAGGAAAGCTGAAGGACACCGCCATGAAGAAATTCCTGAACAGATTCCTTGCCAACCGCGGCGCCGCCGCCGGCACGCTCCTGCTGCTGATCGTCATCGCGGTCGGCGCGTCGGCGTCGGTCCTCTATGAAGAATCGCCGTGGATGATGGTGGCCCAGCCCCTCATCAAGCCCTTCACCGATCCCGCCTATCTCCTGGGAACGGACATGCTGGGCCGCGACATCGCCGCGGGACTGGCGTACGGCGCCCGCGTCTCCCTCATGATCGGCGTCATCTCGACCCTGGTGGCGGTGTTCGTCGGCATTCTGGTGGGCGCACTCGCCGGGTACTACGGAAAGTGGGTGGACGACGCCCTGATGCGCGCGACCGAGTTCTTCCAGACGGTGCCTCAGTTGGCGATGGCCATGGTGCTGGTGGCGATATTCAAGCCCTCCCTGTATTCCATCGTCGGCGCGATCGCGATGGTCTCCTGGCCGCCCGTCGCCCGCCTGGTCCGCGCCGAATTCATGACGCTGAAGACGCGCGAATTCGTGCAGGCCGCCGTCGTGATCGGCCAGCGGCCCAGCCGCATCATCCTGACCCAGATCCTGCCCAACACGGCCTCGCCCATCATCGTGACGGCATCGCTCATGACCGCCACCGCCATCCTGACCGAATCGGCGCTGTCGTTCCTCGGCCTGGGCGACCGCAATCTCATGAGCTGGGGCTACATGATCGGCGCCGCGCGCACCATGCTGCGCGAATCGCAGTGGATGAGCCTGTGGCCGGGTCTCGCGATCATGCTGACCGTGCTGGCCATCAACCTGATCGGCGAGGGTCTGAACGACGCTCTCAACCCGCAACTCCGCAAGCGTGGAGCCTGACCCCGTGACCAAGCAAACATTGCCCCCTTCCGATCCGCCGCTGCTCTCCATCAGGAACCTGAGCATCGCCCTCCCCGCGGGCGGCGACCGCCCCTATGCCGTCCGGGACATCTCCTACGACATCCACGCGGGCGAAATCCTGTGCATCGTGGGAGAGTCCGGTTCCGGCAAGTCCATGAGCGCCAATGCCATCATGGGCCTGCTTCCCCACTATCTCCGTCCCGAAGGCGGGCAGATCCTGCTGGGCGGCCGCGACCTGCTGGCGCTGGACGAGGACGTCCTGCGCGGCATGCGCGGACGCGACATGGCCATGATCTTCCAGGAACCGCTGTCCGCGCTGAATCCCCTGCTGACCGTCGGCGAACAGATCGCGGAAGTCATGCGCGTCCACGGCGCCTACCCGGGCGAGGCCAGGGAAAAGCGCGTGCTCGAATTGCTGGAACTGGTGGGCCTGCCCGATCCCGCCGCCATCCGCCACGCCTGGCCCTTCCGGCTGTCGGGAGGCCAGCGCCAACGCGTCATGATCGCGATGGCGCTGGCGCTCGAACCCAAACTGCTCATCGCCGACGAACCCACCACCGCGCTGGACGTGACCACGCAGGCGCAGATTCTTGCGCTGATCGCCCGCATCCAGCGCGACAAGGGCATGGGCGTGATGTTCGTCACCCATGACTTCGGGGTCGTCGCGGAGATCGCCGACCGGGTCGCCGTCATGGAAAAGGGAATACTCGTCGAGCAAGGCACGGCGGAACAGGTCCTGAACCGTCCGCAGCACCCCTATACCCGCAGGCTCATCGGCGCCGTTCCCCGCCATCGCGCGTCGCCCTCCGAGCGCGCCGCGCCGGCGGGCAGCTCCGTCCTGCGGGTCCAGAACCTGCACAAGACCTACGCCGTGGGCGGCGGTCTGTTCCGCAAGGGCCGCGTCGTCCACGCCGTCAATGACGTGAGCTTCACGGTCCGGCGCGGCGAAACCCTGGGCATCGTCGGCGAATCCGGGTCCGGCAAGTCCACCATCGGGAAATGCCTGCTCAAGCTCCTGGACATCGACGGCGGCCAGATGCTCTTCGACGGCCAGGACATCGCGCCCTTGTCCGAGGCGCAGTTCAGGCCAAAACGGCGGAACATCCAGATGATCTTCCAGGATCCGTTCGCCTCGCTCAATCCGCGGCAAACGGTGGGCCGGATCCTCTGCGACGGGCCTCTCGCCAGCGGCGTTTCGCGCCAGCAGGCCGAAAAGCGGGCCCGCGAGCTGCTGCAACTGGTGGAACTGGATCCTTCCGCATTCGACCGCTATCCCGGGGAGTTCTCCGGCGGCCAGCGCCAGCGCGTGGGCATCGCGCGCGCCCTGGCGATGGAGCCGAAACTGATCGTGGCCGACGAATCCGTCTCCGCGCTGGACGTCTCGGTGCAGGCGCAGGTGCTCAAGCTGCTGCACGACGTCCAGCAGCGGCTGCAACTGGCGCTGATCTTCATTACCCACGACCTGCGCGTGGCAGCGCAGATCTGCGACCACCTGCTGGTCATGCACCGCGGCCGGGTGGTCGAGCAAGGCCCTCCGGCGCAGATTTTCGACGCGCCCCAGGACGCCTATACGCGGCAGCTCATCGCGGCCATGCCCGGGCGCGGCTGGGATCCCGGCGCCGCCATCCTGAATTCCGAATCCCTGAACGACGCGGCCCTGGCCCCCCAACTCCCATGATAGAACCCGACATGGCCCTGGCCGCGCGCCTGTTCGAACAACTGCACGCATTGAGCTTCGACGGCACAGGCATCACCCGAGACACCTACGGCGCCGGCGAACAGCGCGCCCACGCCCTGATGGCGGACACCGCGCAGCGCCTGGGCCTGGAAATCCGCCGCGACGCGGCGCTCAACCTGTACCTGACGCTGCCGGGACGGCACCGGGACAAGCCCGTCGTCATGACGGGCTCCCACCTGGACTCCGTTCCCAGGGGCGGGAACTATGACGGCGCCGCCGGCGTCGTCGCCGGCCTGGCGGTCCTTGCCGGATGGATCAGGGACGGCGCCCAGCCCGACCGCGACGTCACGGTCATGGGCGTCCGGGCCGAGGAAAGCGCCTGGTTCCCGGTTTCCTACATCGGCAGCACGTCCGCGTTCGGCCTGCTGAGCCCGCAAGCCCTGTCCAGCCGCCGCGCCGACACCGGCCGCACGCTGTCGGAGCACATCGGCGAACTGGGCGGGCAGCCCGAGGCGATCGCCAGGGGCGAGGCCGCGCTGCGCCCGGAGGCCATCGACTGCTTTGTCGAACTGCACATCGAGCAGGGCCCGGTCCTGGAAGGAGACGGCCATGCCCTCGGCGTGGTGACCGGCATCTGCGGCAGCCACCGCTACCGGCAGGCGCAGGTAAAGGGCCGGTATGCGCATTCCGGCGCCACGCCGCGCACCCACCGCCAGGATGCCGTCGTCGCGCTGGCGGCCCTGATCGAACGCCTCCAGCGCGAATGGCGCGACCTGGAAGCCGCGGGCCATGAGCTGACCTTGACCTTCGGCCAGGTGAATACGGATGCCCGGCAGGCCGATTTCAGCAAAGTGCCCGGGCAGGTGAGTTTTTGCGTCGACATGCGCTCCCGCAGCGTCGACACCCTGCGGCTGCTGGATTCGCTGCTGCTGAAGACGGCCGGCGAACTGGAAGCTTCGCATGGCGTGCGCTTCGAATGGGGACCGGTATCGGGCAGCCAGCCCGCGGTCATGGACGAAGCCCTGCAGCAGGCGCTGCGCGATGCCGCGCTCGCGTCGGGCGTGCAGCCCCGCCTGCTGCCCAGCGGAGCGGGGCATGACGCCGCGACCTTCTCCAACCGGGGGATTCCCACCGCCATGCTGTTCGTGCGCAACGCCAACGGCAGCCACAACCCGGACGAGGCCATGGATATGGATGACTTCGCCTCGGGCGTCCGGAGCCTGGGCCGGGTGCTCGCCCTGCGCGCCGGACTGGCCGGACCACACAACCGCTCCCCCATCTGAGGATCTTTCATCATGCCGATTTGCGTCATAGCGCAACCCATCCATCCCATAGGCGCGCAGATCCTGCGCGACGCGGGCGTGGAGGCGCGGCTATCCCCCGGCCCCGGCCTGGACTCCCTGCGCGAAGCCATCGCCGATGCCGACGCGGTCATCGTCCGCGACAGCCTGCCCGCGGCCCTCATGGATGCCGCGCCGCGCCTGTGCGTCATCGCCAACCACGGCACGGGCACGGACAAGATAGATGTCGCCCACGCCGCTTCGAAGGGCATACCCGTCGTTTTCACTCCCGAGGCGAACGTGCGCTCCGTCGCGGAGCATGCGCTGATGCTGATGCTCGCCACCGCCCGCCAGGCCGTGCAGGCCGATGCCGCCACGCGCGCGGGCCATTGGCGCTTCAAGTACGAGCAACCCATGTTCTCGCTCTGCGGAAAGACGTTGGGCATCGTGGGCTGGGGCCGCACCGGCCGCCTGCTGTGCGGCATGGCCGCGCAGGCGCTGGGCATGCGCGTGATCGTCTGGTCGCCCAGCCTGCCCGCCGACGGCTCGCAGCTCTCCGGCGCAACGCGGGTCGAAACGCTGCAGGAACTGCTGCGGGCGTCGGACGTCGTATCGCTGCACCGTCCGCTGCGCGACGACACCCGGCACACGCTGGACGCGGCCGCGCTGCAACTGATGAAACCCGGCGCCATCGTCGTCAATACGTCCCGGGGCGGGCTCATCGATGAATCCGCGCTGGCGGACGCACTACGCGGCGGACGCCTGTTCGGCGCCGGCCTGGACGTCTTCGAAACGGAACCGCTGCCGGCGGGATCGGCGGTGGCCGGGCTTCCCAACGTCGTGCTCACGCCCCACGTCGCCGGCTCCACGCAGGAGGCCCTGGAGGCCACCGCCAGCCAATGCGCCGAACAGATTCTTTCCGTGCTTGCCGGCCGCCAACCGCCCCACCTCGTGCATCCGCAGGCCTGGGACCGCCGCCGGCGCCCCGCCACTTCCCTCCTTTCCGAGCGCCAGCCATGACTCTCCCCATCGTCAGCCTGACCCAGGGCCATCTGCCCCTGCTCATTTCCATTCCCCACGGCGGCGAGTGCCTACCCGAGCCGTTCAAGCGCCGCATGACCCCGGCCGCCCACAAGATCGCGGACACCGACTGGCATCTTGCCCGGCTCTACGATTTCGCCCGGGCGATGGGCGCTTCGGTGCTGCAGGCCAACTATTCGCGCTACATCATCGACGTCAACCGGCCCGCCGACGGCGCCAGCCTTTACCCCGGCACCACCACCACCGGCCTGTGCCCCACCGAGAGCTTTCTCGGAGAGGCCCTGTACCGCGACGGCGCCGATCTGCCGGATGAAGCAGAGACCGCGCAGCGCGTCGCACAGTATTGGCAGCCCTACCACGATGCGCTGCTGCAGGAACTGTCGCGCTTGCGGGAGAAGCATGCCCACGTCCTGCTCTGGGAAGCGCACTCGATCGCCAACGTGCTGCCCCGACTGTTCGAAGGCCGGCTGCCCGATCTGAACATCGGCACATTCAGCGGCGCCGCATGCGCGCCCGCGCTGCGCGAAGCCGCGGTCGCGGCGGCCGGCGCCAGCCCGTTCAGTTGGGTGGCCGACGCGCGCTTCAAGGGAGGCCACATCACGCGCAACTACGGCCGCCCCGGGTCCGGCGTGCATGCCGTGCAACTCGAAATGTCGCGGCACCTCTACATGGACGAAGCAGAGCCGTACGCCTATCGCGAGGACCTGGCTGCCGCGGTGCTGCCCACCGTGGAAAGCATGGTCAGGAACACCTTGCGGGCGCTGGATGGCCTGCAATGAACGGACGGCTGCCATGACGACCCTTTCCGACATCCGCGCGTACGCGCGCCGGCTGCACCTGCGCGGCATCGAATCGGTGGAGATCCAGGAGGGAGACCGCCTGGTCAGCATCCGGATCGAGACCGGCGCGCCGTGCGCGCCGGAGGCCGCCTCCAGCGCCGACGCCTCCTCCATCGCCGTGCGCAGCGCCACGCTGGGCCTGCTGCGGCTCGTCCACGACGACAGGCTGCCCGTCCGGATCGAACCGGGCGACGAGGTGGCGGAAGGCCAATTGCTCGCGCTGGTGGCGCTGGACGAAAGCCTCGCCCCCGTGCATGCGCCCGCGGGCGGGACGATAGACGCCGTGCTCGCGGCCGATGGCCAGATCGTGGATTACGGCATGCCCCTGTTCCAACTCAAGCCCACCCGACGCTGAGATGACCCAGAATACCCAATTGATCCACGACATGATCGACCTCGCCGCCGAAGAGCGCATCGCCGAGCTTTATGTCAGCGAGCCGGCCTTCAGCGTCCGCGTCCGGCGGCGCGCGGACGGCGCGTGCTCCGCGCAAGCCCGGGAGGCCGCCCCCCTTGCCGGCGGCCCGATTCCGGAAATGCCCGCGGCCGACGCGGCGCCGGCCCCGCATACGGTCGCCGCCCCGATGGCGGGCACGTTCTACCGGGCTGCCAGCCCGGGCGGCGAACCGTTGGCGCGCGAGGGAAGCCGGGTGGCGGCCGGCGCGCCCCTGTGCGTCATCGAAGCCATGAAGATGTTGACCGAGGTTGCCGCCGGACAAGACGGCACGGTCGCGCGCGTGCTCTGCGAGGACGGACAGATGGTCGAACAGGGCCAGGCGCTGTTCATCGTCGAACCGGGAGAGGTGCCGCATGTTTCGTAAGATCCTCATCGCCAATCGCGGCGAAATCGCCTTGCGCATACAACGGGCGTGCCACGAACTGGGCATCCAGACCGTCGTCGTGCATTCCGAAGCGGACCGCGACGCGTCTTACGTGCGGCTGGCTGGAGAGGCGCTGTGCATCGGGCCCGCGCCCTCGGCGGACAGCTATCTGAATGCGTCCGTCATCCTCGCCGCCGCCAGGCTGACGGGCGCCCAGGCCATTCATCCCGGCTATGGGTTCCTCAGCGAGAACGGGGACTTCGCCGAAGCCGTCGAGGCCGCGGGCATGGCCTTCATCGGCCCGACACCGGCGGCGATCCGCAAGATGGGCGACAAGGTCCAGGCCAAGCAGGCCATGCTGCGGTCGGGCGTGCCCTGCGTGCCCGGATCGGATGGCGTGCTGTCCACCGACGCCGCGGCCATCGCGCAGCAGGCCGAGCGCATCGGCTTCCCGCTGATCGTCAAGGCGGCGGGCGGCGGCGGAGGCCGGGGCATGCGGGTGGTCGAATCCGCAGACGCCCTGCAGGCGGCGGTGGAAACGACGCGCGCCGAAGCCCTGGCGGCCTTCGGCAACCCGGACCTGTATATGGAGCGGTTCCTGCAGAAACCCCGGCACATCGAAATCCAGGTCCTCGCCGACCATCACGGCCAGGCCGTGTGGCTGGGCGAGCGCGACTGCTCCATGCAGCGGCGGCACCAGAAGGTCGTGGAGGAGTCTCCCGCCCCCGGGGTCGACCGCCAGGCGATCGAGACGATCGGCGAGCGCTGCGCCAGCGCCTGCAGGTCGATCGGCTACCGGGGCGCGGGCACCTTCGAGTTCCTGTATGAAGACGGCGAGTTCTACTTCATTGAAATGAATACGCGCCTGCAGGTCGAACACCCCGTCACGGAACTGACCACCGGCATCGACATCGTGCAGATGCAGATCCGCATCGCCGCCGGAGAGCCCCTGCCCTGGCGCCAGGACCAGATCCGCCGCCAGGGCCACGCTATCGAATGCCGGATCAATGCCGAAAACCCTGCCTCGTTCCTGCCCAGCCCGGGCCGCATCACCCATTGGCGGCCGCCGGGCGGGCCCGGCTTGCGGGTCGATTCCCATGCCTACGCCGGCTATGCGGTGCCGCCGCACTACGATTCGATGATCGGCAAGTTCATCGCGTTCGGCGACACGCGCGAGCAAGCCCTGGCCCGCATGCGCGTCGCATTGCGCGAGACTGTCGTGGACGGCATCGACACCAATCTCCCGCTGCACCGCGACTTGTTCGCGGATCCTGTATTTTGCCTGGGCGGCGCGGGTATCCATCACCTGGAATCCTGGATAGCATCACGGCAAGCCGCCCGGCATTAGTCACCGCACGCCATTTCCACTCTACTGAAAGGAAATCCCATGAGCTTGATCGAACAGAAATTCGCCCGACTGGCCACCGACAACGCGCCCGGCCAGGAAGTCCGCCAGCGCGGAGACGGGCTGGATGCCCTGCTGAAAGGCGACGTCCTGCCCGGCACGCCGGTGGACTTTTCACACGGCGATGTGAACGAAAACGCGTTCGCGCCCACGCCGGGTTCCCTGGAAGCCTTCGTCGCCGGCGTGGAGAGCGGCGGCGAACAGGCCTATACGGAATATCGCGGACGCGCCGATCTGCGCATGCAGGTGGCGGAGCACCTGGCCCGGTTCACGGGCAGTCCGGTCTCGGGCGCGGATGAACTCATCATCACCCCGGGCACGCAGGGCGCCCTGTTCCTGTCGATCGCCTCGACCGTCGCGCCCGGCGACAAGGTGGCCATCGTGCGGCCCGACTACTTCGCCAACCGCAAGCTGGTCGAGTTCATCGGCGGCGAAATCGTTCCCATCGAGATGGACTACCTGAACCATGCCGACCGGGCGGGCCTGGACCTGGACCAGCTCGAGGCGGCCTTCAAGGCAGGGGTGAAGACCTTCCTGTTCTCCAATCCGAACAATCCGGCCGGCGTGGTCTATTCGAAGGACGAGATCGGGCAGATCGCCGCGCTGGCCAACCGCTACGGCGCGACCGTCATCGTCGACCAGTTGTACTCGCGCCTGCGCTATCCGGGCGTCGAATATACGCACCTGCGCGCAGCCGGCATCGACCCCGGCAACGTAATCACCATCATGGGGCCGTCCAAGACCGAATCGCTGAGCGGCTACCGGCTGGGCGTGGCTTTCGGCGCCCCGAAACTGCTCGACCGCATGGAAAAGCTGCAGGCCATCGTCTCGCTGCGGGCGCCCGGCTACTGCCAGGCCGTGCTGCGCACCTGGTTCGAGGAGCCCGAAGGCTATATGCAGGAACGGATCGGGCAGCACCAGGCCATCCGCGACGACCTGCTGCAAGTGCTGCGCGCCGTCGACGGCGTGGCGGCGCGCACGCCCGAAGCGGGAAGCTACCTGTTTCCGAGGCTGCCCAGGCTGACCGTGGCCCCCCAGGATTTCGTGCGCATCCTGCGCCGCCAGGCCGGCGTGACAGTGACCCCGGGCACGGAGTTCAGCCCGGACGCCGGCGACAGCATCCGCCTCAACTTTTCGCAGAACCGGGCCGCCGCGCTGCACGCCATCGAGCGGACGGCCGAACTCGTCCGCCGCTACCGCGCTTGAATCCAGGAGACTTCCATGACACGCCAGGCTTTTTCCAGCGACCGCACTCCGCCGCCCGCCGGCACCTATAGCGTCGCCATCCAGGCCCAGGGCCTGGTTTTCCTCTCGGGGCAGACCCCGCGCGACATCCACAATGTCCGCCACGGCGACAAACCGTTCGCAGAACAGGCGCGGATGGCCCTGGACAACCTCCAGGCCGCGGCGGAAGCGGCGGGCCTGTCGCTGCGCGACGCGGTCAAGGTGAACGTATTCCTGAAGAACCCGGCGGATGCCAAGGAATTCGACGCGATCTACGCCGGCTACGTCGGCGATCCGCCCCCCGCGCGGACGCTGACCCAGTCCAATTTCGCGGGATTCGACATCGAAGTGGACGCGGTGCTGCTCGCCCGCCAGGCGTAGCCGGACGGCGCGGGCAGAACATTCCAATCCAGGAGGAATTTCCAATCATGAGCGCACCCAGCGGGCTCATCAACGAGACAACCAAAGGCGTCTACGTCATCGCCGCCACTCCGTTCGCCGACAACGGCGAACTGGACCTGGAAAGCGTCGACAGCCTGACCGACTTCTATCTGGAGAAAGGCGTAACCGGCCTCACGATACTGGGCATGATGGGCGAGGCGCCCAAACTGACCGAGGCCGAAACCACCACGGTGATGCAACGCGTGCTGAAGCGCGTCGGCGGCGGCGTGCCGGTGGTCGTGGGCGTCAGCGACGCGTCGGACCGCAACGTCGAGCGCCTGTCGCGTGAGGCGATGTCGCTGGGCGCTGCCGGCGTCATGGTCGCGCCGGTGCCGAACCTGAAGACGGACGACCAGGTCTACGCGTACTACGCCAACGTCGCCACGCAGCTAGGTAGGGATATTCCGATCTGCCTGCAGGATTTTCCCCAGTCCACGGGCGTGCACACTTCCGTGTCGGTGATACATCGCCTGGTCGATGCTTTCCCGCAGATCGTCATGCTCAAGCACGAGGATTTTCCCGGCATGCGCAAGCTGAGCCAGGTCCGCGAACAAAGCGCGGCCGCCGGCAGGCGGCGTATCAGCATCCTGGTGGGCAACGGCGGCCTGTTCCTGCCTCAGGAAATGCTGCGCGGCGCCGATGGCGCCATGACCGGATTCGCGTATCCGGAAATGCTGGTGCAGGTCTGCCGGCTGTTCCATGCCGGCGAGCCGGAGCAGGCGGAGGATCTGTTCAACATCTATCTGCCCTTGCTGCGCCATGAGTTCCAGTACGGCATCGGACTGGCCCTGCGCAAGGAAACGCTGCGCCGGCGCGGCGCGATCCGTTCCGCCTATGTCCGCCGTCCCGGTCCGGTGCTGGACGCCACGGACCATGCCGAATTGGGCCGCCTGATCGGCAGGCTGGAGGCCGCGCTGGCCTGAAGGGCCGGGGCTGACGCCGCGCCAGGCGTCGTCAGGCGGCGCGCGACAGCATGCTGTCGCGCAGCCGCAGCACCGACGCGCACGAGGTATCGCGGTGCGTCACCAGCGACAGCGACAGCGCGCCCCGCGCATCGGCGTCGGCCAGGGGCACGAACGCCACATGGGGCGTGGAATAGGCGCGCGTCACGCCCGGCACCAGCGCCAGGCCCATGCCGCTGGCCACCAGGCTGACCAGCGTCTGCACCTGGATCGCCTCCTGGCTGATGCGCGGGGAAAAGCCCGCCCGGCGGCACAGCGCCAGCGCCACGCCATACAGGCCCGGCACCTTGAGAGGCGAATAGAGCACGAAGTTCTCGGCGCGCGCCCGTTCCAGGCGGACCGGGCCGCCCGAGGCCAGGGGATGCCCCGCCGGGACCGCCAGGATCAGGTCGTCGCGCTCCACCACCCAGGAATCCAGCGCCGCGTCTTCCGCCAGAGGGCCCCGCACCAGGCCGGCGTCGATATCGTTGGCGCGCAGCATCGCCACCAGCCCGACCGTGCTGTCCTCGCGCAGATCGAGCTGCAAATCCGGATACTGGGCCCGGAATGCCGGCAGGCAGCGCGGCAGCAGC
Organism: Achromobacter veterisilvae; assembly: GCF_900496975.1. Classification (GTDB taxonomy): domain Bacteria; phylum Pseudomonadota; class Gammaproteobacteria; order Burkholderiales; family Burkholderiaceae_B; genus Achromobacter; species Achromobacter veterisilvae. Next base: position 40,310 of record NZ_UFQC01000011.1, on the reverse strand, counting down.
ATGTACGTGGCCGACCCGACAAAACCCAGCCGCAGCGTTCCCCATTCACCCAGCGCCACGCGACGGGCCGCCTGGCGCGCCTGGTCGGAATGAAACAGCGCGCGGCGGGCATCGGCCATCAGCGCCTGTCCCGCGGGCGTCGGGGTCACGCCCTTGGCGCCGCGCACCAGCAGCGGCACGCCCACCGCATGCTCCAGCTTCTGGATCGAGACCGATAGCGCGGGCTGCGCGATGTGCAGCAGGTCGGCCGCGCGCCGGTAGCTGCCCTGTTCCGCAATGGTCACGAACTGCCGAAGCTGCCGTAAATCGATAGCCATAACAAATTCCATATCACCCAATACCTAAGCCATATTAGACGCGTATGCGTGAGGCCGATAGCATTTCCGCCATGACAGCCTCTTCCCTCTCCCAAGCCGGCGCGCTGGGCGGCGTGCGCATCCTGGACCTGACATCCGTGGTGTTCGGTCCCTATGCGTCGCAGATACTCGCCGACTACGGCGCCGACGTCGTCAAGGTCGAAGCGCCGTCCGGCGACTCCACGCGCCGCACCGGCCCTGCGCAGGAACCGGGGCTGGCCGCCATCTTCCTGGGCCTGAACCGCAACAAGCGCAGCATCGTGCTGGACCTGAAGCAGGCCGCGGCGCGGCAGGCGCTGTTGACGATGGTGGACCAGGCCGACGTGCTGATGCACAGCATGCGTCCCGCCAAGATGGCCGCGCTCGGGCTGGATCCGGACACCCTGTGCGCGCGCAACCCGCGGCTGGTGTATGCCGGTCTGTACGGCTTCGGCGCGGGCGGCGCCTACGACGGCCGGCCCGCGTACGACGACATCATCCAGGGGCTGTCCGGCTTTGCCGATCTCGTGGACCGCCAGACCGGCACGCCGCGCTACCTGCCCACGGTGGCCGCCGACAAGACCTGCGGCCTGATCGCCGCGCACGCCATCCTGGCCGCGCTGTTCCAGCGCGAGCGGACCGGCGCCGGGCAGCGGCTGGAAGTCCCCATGTTCGAGAGCATGGCCTCGTATGCGCTGGTCGAGCATTACTACGGCAGGCACCTGTCCGACGAACCGGGCGAGGCCGGTTATCCGCGCGTGCTCACGCCCTGGCGCCGGCCGTGCCGGACGGCCGACGGCCACGTCTGCCTGATGCCCTATACCGACACGCATTGGCGCGATTTCTTCATCGCGGCGGATCGCCCGGATCTGGCGGAGGACGCGCGCTTCTCCGATATTTCCGCGCGTACGCGGCACATCGAGGCGCTCTACGAACTGCAGGCCGAAATCGTCGCCGCGCACGACACCGCCTATTGGCTGGACCTGTGCGAACGGCTGGAGATTCCCGCCGCGCCCATCAACCGGATCCAGGACCTGGAAACCGATCCGCACCTGCAAAGCGTGGATTTCTTCGTGCCGCTGGAAAGCGCGTCGGGCAGCCGCTACCGCTTTCCCCGCAACCCCGTGCGCCTGCAACATTCGCAGGTGCAGGCCACGATGCCGCCGCGCCTGGGCGAGCACACGCTCGAGGTGCTGCGCCAGGCGGGCCTGGACGAGGCCCGCATCTCCACGCTGCTGGAAACGGGCGCCGCCCGCGCCGCGCATTCCGCCCCCATAGCCAACGACAAGGACCCCGCATGACCGCAGACCGCAACCCCGCCATCGCACAGCTCGGCCAGGGTTATTACTGGCAGGACCTGGCCGTGGGCCAGCGCTTCCACACGTTCCGACGCACGGTCACCGAGACCGACATCGTGAATTTCATCAGCGTCACCGGCATGCTGGAGACGATTTTCATCGACGCCACCTATGCGCACGGCGCCATCCAGGGACGCCCCGCCCCCGGCGCGCTGACCTATGGCCTGATCGAAGGCCTGATCATGCAGGGCATGGTGCAGGGCACCGGGCTGGCGCTGCTGGAAGTCCACAAGAAAATGCTGGCGCCCGTGGTCGCGGGCGACACCATCTGGGCCGAGATCGAAGTGACGGGCGTGCGCCCGACCTCGCAGCACAACCGGGCGGTCGTCACGTCCGCCATCGAAGTCCGCAACCAGCATGGCAAGCCGGTGATGTCCTACACGGCCACGCGCATGCTGGCGGGCAGGCCCGGGGCCTGAGCTTGCGGCAAAGCGCCCCTCGCAGAGGGCGCTGCCGCCTGGACGCGATCCGCGTTACTCGAAAAACACAAGGAGACAAACCATGAAGAAAGCATTGCTGACGGCCAGCCTGGCCGTCCTGGCGCTGGGAAGCGCCGCAGGCGCCCAGGCGGCCTGGCCCGAGCGCCCCATCACGATGGTGGTGCCCTTCCCGCCTGGGGGGCCGACGGACTTGGTGGCGCGCGTGCTGGCCAAGCAGTTGACCGATCAACTGGGCCAGACCGTGGTCGTGGAAAACAAGGGCGGCGCCAACGGCAACATCGGCATGCAGTACGCGGCGGCCGCCAAGCCCGACGGCTATACGGTGCTGTACAACACGTCTTCCATCGCGCTGAGCCCGAACCTCTACCGGTCGCTGGCGTTCGACCCGGTCAAGGACTTCGCGCCGGTCTCGACCACGGCGGTCATCCCGCTGGTGCTGCTGGTCCATCCGTCGGTGCCGGCGCAAAACGCGCAGGCGTTCGTCGAATACGCGCGCCAGCATCCGGGCAAGCTGTCGTATGGCTCGGCGGGCGCCGGCAACGTCACGCACCTGGGCGCGCTGCTCCTGCTGCGTTCGCTGCAGATCGACGCGGTGCACGTGCCGTATCGCGGCAGCGCGCCCGCCATGACGGATCTGGTTGGCGGACAGGTGCAGTTGATGACCAACACCTTGAATGACTCGCTGGGCTTCATCCGCGAAGGCAAGCTGCGCGCGCTGGCAGTCACCAGCCCCGAGCGCAGCGATCAGCTTCCCGATGTGCCGACGGTGGCGGAAACGGTGGCTCCCGGGTTCGGGATGGGCGCATGGCAGGGCGTGGTGGCGCCGGCCGGAACGCCCGCGCCCGTGGTCGATAAGCTGAACGCCGAAATCCGCCGCGCCCTGCAATCGCCGGAAATGCAGAAGCAGCTCAAGGCGCAAGGCGCCCAGGCGCTGGGATCGACGCCGCAGGAGTATGCGGCTTATATCAAGAGCGAGATCCAGCGCTGGGGCGAAGTGGTGAAGGCCGCGGATGTGAAGCTGGATTGAGGTCGTTCGCCGCGCCGGGGTGTCAGACACCCGGCAGCGCTGGCCTCGGCCCGCACGGGCATCTCGTATGGGTGTCTGACACCTGCATTAGCTGAGCCGCGCCGGGGTGTCAGACACCCGGCAGCGCTGGCCTCGGCCCGCACGGGCGTCTCGTACGGGTGTCTGACACCTGTGCATTAGCTGAGCCGTGCTGGGTGTCAGACACCCGGCAGCGCTGGCCTCAGCCCGCACGAGTGTCTCGTATGGGTGTCTGACACCTGCATTAGCTGGGCCGCGCCGGGGTGTCAGACACCCGGCAGCGCTGGCCTCGGCCCGTACGGGCGTCTCGTACGGGTGTCTGACACCTGCATTAGCTGAGCCGCGCCGGGGTGTCAGACACCCGGCAGCGCTGGCCTTGGCCCGTACGAGTGTCTCGTACGGGTGTCTGACACCTGCATAAGCCTTCTTTTTTCAGCGGCCGGCGGCCTTGGCGCTGATGCCGTTGGCCACGCCCATGTCGACCTTGGGCACGTCGCGGATCAGCACGCGCACGTCTTCGCCCGCAATATCGATGCTGGCGCAGACCGCCTGGTTCAGCGCGGCGATCAGCGCCGCCTTCTTGGCTTCGTCGCGGCCTTCGATCAGCGCCACGTCCACGCGCGCCATGCGCTTGCCGATCTCGCCGCCCACGATCACGTGCTCGGCGGGCACTTCCTGCAGCACGATGCGCACGCTGGGCAGCGGCGCGGCGATGCTCTCGACGACGGCGTTGGACGCCGCGTTCAGCAAGGTCGTTTTCTGGGCGGCCGAGTGGCCTTGCATGATCTGGACATTCAAAATGGGCATGACGGCTTCCGATATTCCGAATAAGGACGAACCGGCCATGGCGGCCGGCCGACCATCATATCCGGACTTTGCCCATGCACAGGCACAGTCCGGATACGGGTCTTCCCTGTCAAGCCGCCTTGTCGTGGTGCTCCAGTTCCGGCTCGGATTCCTGCGCGGCAGGCGTCTCGTCCACCGGCGCCGGCGTGTCGGCCAGGGCCGGCGTGACCAGCTCCACCACCTTCTTGCGCGACAGCATGCCGATGAACTCGTCGTCCTCGCCGGTCACGGCGACGGGCTGGTCGCTGTGCACCAATTGGGCCAGCACTTCGCCCAGGCCCGCCGTGGCCGGCACGGACGCCAGGTCCTCGACGTAGCGGGAGACGTCGCGCACTCCATCCTGGATGGCCTGTTCGGCCGCCTTGGCGGTCAGCACGCCGGCCAGGCGCTTGCCGTCCAGCACGGGCGCATATTCGTAGTCCAGCGCGCGCATGCGGTCCATGGCGTGCGCGGGACGCGAGCGCATGGTCAAGGTCAGGCGCGCCGGGTTCACGGCATGCGTGGCGTTGAGCACCTTGGTGCGGTTCACGTCCTGCAGGAACGACTGCACGTAATCGTTGGCCGGGTTCAGCAGGATGTCTTCCGGCGTGCCTTCCTGCACCAGTTCGCCGTCCTTGAGGATGGCAATTCGGTTGCCCAGGCGCAGGGCCTCGTCCAGGTCATGCGTGATGAACACGATGGTCTTGTTCAGCTTGGCCTGCAGTTGCAGCAACTGGTCCTGCATTTCGCGGCGGATCAGCGGGTCCAGCGCCGAGAACGCTTCGTCCATCAGCAGGATCTCGGCGTCGGTGGCCAGGGCCCGCGCCAGGCCCACGCGCTGCTGCATGCCGCCGGACAACTGGTGCGGATACTGGTTCTCGAAGCCCGACAGGCCCACCTGCTCCAGCCAGTCGCGGGCGCGGCGCTCGCGCTCGGCCCGGCCCACGCCCTGCACGGTCAGGCCGTAGGCGGCGTTGTCCAGCACGGTGCGGTGCGGGAACAGCCCGAAGCGCTGGAACACCATGCTCATCTTCTTCTGGCGGAATATTTCCAGTTCGCGCTTGTTCAGGCTGACCACATCGACGCCGTCGACCAGGATGTGGCCGGCGCTGGGTTCGATCAGTCGGTTGAAGTGGCGGATCAGCGTGGACTTGCCGGAACCCGACAGGCCCATGATGACGTAGATGCTGCCTTCTTCTATCGACAGGCTGATGTCGCGCAGGCCCAGCGTGTGGCCGCTTTCGGCCAGCAGTTGTTCCTTGCTCATGCCGCCCTGGGCGGCTTGCAGCCATTTCTTCGGATGCGCCCCGAAGATCTTGTAGATGTTCTTGACCTCGATCTTGCTCATCGCTGGCCTCCCATGCGCATGCGCTGTCCATACGATTGCGTGATCCGGTCGAACAGCACGGCCAACACCACGATACCCAGCCCGGCCAGCAAGCCGCGGCCCACCTCCAGGCGATTGATCCCGAGCAGCACTTCATAGCCCAGGCCGCGCGCGCCGATCATCGACGCGATCACCACCATCGACAGCGCCATCATGGTGGTCTGGTTGATGCCGGCCATGATGTTGGGCAGCGCCAGGGGCAACTGCACCCCGAAGAGCTGCTGCCGCGGATTGGCGCCGAAGGCGCGCGACGCTTCCAGCACTTCGCGGTCGACCAGGCGGATGCCCAGGTCCGTCAGGCGGATCAGCGGCGGCACGGCGTAGATGACCGTGGCGATGATCGCGGGGATCTTGCCCAGGCCGAACAGCATGACGACAGGAATCAGGTACACGAAGCTGGGCATGGTCTGCATCACGTCCAGCACGGGCAGCATGCCGGAACGCAGCCAGTTGATCCGCGCCATCAGCACGCCCAGCGGGATGCCGATCAGCACGGACAAGCCGGCGGCCATGATCATCAGCGCCAGCGTCTGCATGCCGGCGTCCCACAGGCCCAGCACGCCGATCACGCACAGCAGCGCGCCCATCGCCAGGCTCAGGCCGATGCGGCGGCTCACGCCCCAGGCGATCGCGATCGTGGCCGCGACCACCGCCCACCACGGCGAGTTGCGCAGCAACTGCTCCAGCCACACCAGCGCATGCAGGACGGGCTGGGACAGGGTTTCCAGCGTGTCCGCGTAGTTGGTGACCAAATGATCGACGAAACCGTCGATCGCCCCCCGGACCTGCCGGGCGGGAATAATTTCAGGAAACATTCGTTCTACTCCATTCTGGCGCGCTCACCGCCCGTGCCGCCGCCGCGGGACGCGGCATTGCGCAGGGCAATGAAACCAAAGGGCTTCCGGGCGGAAGCGGCCCGCCCAGCCGGCGGCACAGGCGCATCGGACCGGGCGCTTGCGCCCGGCCGGCGGCCATCCCGGCAAAGCAGTCCGGCCCGAGGGAGGGCCGGTACGCGCCGCTGCGGCGCGCAGCCAGGCACATGGCCGATTACAGCGCGCTCTGGACGCGCCCGGCGACGTCGGCGGGGACCCACTTGGTCCAGACGTCGGGCTTGTTCTTCAGGAACCACTTGGCCACGGCGCCGGCCTCGTCGCCGGATTCTTCCATGTGGGCCAGGGTTTCGTTGATCACCGGCAGCGGCACCGACACCTTGGACAGGAATTCGGTGAGCTTGGGAGCTTCCTCCGAGAACTTGGTGTTTACCGCGGTGAAGACGGGATTGTCGGGATAGGCGCTGGGCTCGGGGTTGGCGCACTTGGCCGAGGTCAGGCACTTGTGCTTTTCCGCGTCGTAGGGCGGCATGTCCAGCTTGACCAGGTCCATCGAGCCGACCAGCGGCGTGGGCGACCAGTAGTAGAAAACGACGTTCTGCTTGCGCTTGTAGGCCGACATCAGGGCCGCCTTCTGCGCCGCGCCCGTGCCGGGCGAATACAGCGTGTAGGAGTCGTCCAGCTTCAGGGCATGGAACAGGTTGTTGCTGGTCACTTCGCAGCCCCAGCCTGCCGGGCAGCCGTAGAAGCGGCCCTTGCCGGGCTCTTCCGGATCCTTGAACTTGTCCTTGAACTTCGGCAGGTCGGCCGCGGACTTCAGTTCCGGCAGGCGCTCGGCCGTGTAGCGGGGGATGTACCAGCCTTCGGCGCCCATGTAGAGATCGCCGATGCGCTTGACCTTGCCAGTCTTCTCGGCGCGCTCCCAGGGATCGGCGACGCTGTTCAGCCAGATCTCGGTATTGATGTCCAGGTCGCCGCGCTCAAGAGCGGCCAGGGCGGGCAGGGTTTCGGTAGGCAGGGTCTCGGTTTTGCAACCGTAGCCCTTTTCCATGATGAAACGTTCGACGTCGACCAGGACCAGGTTGGATTCCCAGTTCATGGCGCCGAAATTGACTGGCCGCTTGAGCTCGCACTGGACGGCGTCGGCGGCCTGGGCCGAACCGGCGAATGCAAGGAACACGGCCGCGGCGGCCAGGGTCTTGACAGGGGTAAAACGCATTGGCTTTTGCCTCCATAGGTTCAGGGACACACGCTGGGCTTGGCCCGAGGGTGCCGTGGAGCTAAGGGGGGTGTGCGGAAGACGGGCAGAACCGCCAATACAAACCGACACTAGCAACAAGACCGTCCGCGAGGATGCGGGATCTTGCAAGACAGGAGTTTCAAAAACGCGGTTTTTGAAAACCCACAGAAAGTGAACAAACTGAACGAAGAAGCCAGCATCTTAAACGAAATTGATGCTCACCCCAACCCCTGCCCTGAACAAAACGGATACATTCCGGGGGAAAAACACCCGGGATAACCCCGATCGACCACGGGGAAATCGACGTTTTCCCCTACGGAACTTCAACTCGGAATTAAAGATACATTTAGTTAATAATATATTCTTATTAATACATTCTGGTGGTTTCAAAACCGCCGGAAATGCCCGTTCCGGCGGTTTGCATGGACGTAGCGCGCCCTAGCGGCCCGCTTCGTACATGTAGTCCCGCCGCCACGGATAGGCCAGGTCCGGCGGATTGTCGAGTTCGTCGGGGCGCCCGGTCGCCGGCGGCTGGGCCAGTATCTGGTGCAGCGCGATCCAGCCATGCTCGAACCCCATGGCGCATCCGGCAAGATAGAGCCGGTACGCCCGCAGCGAGCGCTCCCCCTGCTCGCCGCCGAGGATCCGCGCGGCTTCGGGCAAGCGGGCCTCCAGCGCATCGCTCCATGCCCACAAGGTGCGCGCGTAATGCGGCCGCAGGTTTTCCACGTCCACCTCTTCCAGGCCGCCGTTGGTCATGGCTTCCATCACGACGCTGATGTGGGTCAGCTCGCCGCCAGGAAAGATGTACTTTTCGATGAATTCGCCCATGCCGTTGCCCAGCTCGGCGTTGTAGACGCCGGCCGCGGTGATGCCATGGTTCATGATCAGCCCGCCCGGCTTGAGCAGGCGGCGCAGCTTGGCGAAATATCCCTCCAGTTGCGCCCGCCCCACGTGCTCGAACATGCCGACCGACGCGATCTTGTCGTAGGGAACGGATTCGTCCAGCTTCCGGTAATCGAGCAGTTCGACGCGGACGCGCCCGGCAAGGCCCTTTTCCTCGATCAGCCGGCTGACGTGCGCGTGCTGGTTGCGCGACAGCGTGATGCCCGTGGCGTCGACGCCGTAGTTCTCGGCGGCCCAGAGCAGCAGCCCGCCCCAGCCCGCGCCCACGTCCAGGAAGCGTTCTCCTTCGCGCAGCCGCAGCTTGCGGCAGATGTGGTCGAGCTTGGCCTCCTGGGCCTGCGCCAGCGTCATGTCGGGCCGGCGGTAGTAGGCGCAGGAATAAACCCGGCGCGGGTCCAGCCAGAGCCCGTAGAAATCGTCGGACAGGTCGTAGTGGAATTCGATCTGCTTCGCGTCGCGCTCCACCGAATGCCGCCAGACCGACATGACCTTGCGGACCAGCTCGGTCAGCCAGCCGCCCCGGGCCGCGTCCACCGGCGACCCCGGCAGCAGCGCCGAGGCCGCGGCCATGACGTCGCGCATATTGCCTTCGATATCGACGCGGCCTTCGACGTAGTCCTGCCCCAGGACGCCGACGGCGCCTTCGGCCAGGTGCGCCAGCGCGGCCTTGTCATGCGCCACGAAACGGACGCGGGGATCGGGCGGCCCCAGCACGGTGCCGTCGGGCAGCACCAATTGGGTGGTCACGGGCAAAGCCTGCAGCTTGCGTTCCACCACAGACAACAAAGGATTCACGGCTACTCCCCTGGATGCTTACGGACGCCAACGACTTTATCGGAAAACGGCCGAAACCTGCACGTCAGGTTATGCGTGATACAGTCGCTGACTTGGCCCAAAACATGCAACAAACCGCATCGGCGCCCTGTCCTGCGCTTTACCGCGATCCACATGCCCCCATCACATTCTTTCCGCAGCGGTCTGCCCGGCTGGCTCATTCTCATGGGCGCGCTGACGGCCATCGGCCCGTTCGCCATCGACATGTACCTGCCCGCGTTCCCCACGATCGCGGCGAACCTGGGCGTGTCCCGCGGCGACGTCGAGCGCACCCTGGCGGCCTATCTGATCGGGCTGGCGATGGCGCAGGTCTTCTACGGCCCCATGGCCGACCGCTACGGGCGCAAGCCGCCGCTGCTGGTGGGCCTGGCGCTGTTCATGGTGGCGTCCCTGGGTTGCGCGCTGTCCGGATCGGTCGAAACGCTGACCGGCTGGCGCGTCGTGCAGGCCATGGGCGGCGCCGCCGGCATCGTCATCCCGCGCGCGGTCATCCGCGACCACTATGAAACCCATGAAGCCGCCCGCGCCCTGTCGCTGCTGATGCTCATCATGGGCCTGGCCCCCATCCTCGCGCCGCTGATCGGCGGACAGTTGCTGGCCATCGCCAGTTGGCGCAGCCTGTTCTGGGTCATGCTGGCGGGCGGGGCGATGCTGATGGTGGCGGTCCTGAAAATCATGAAGGAATCGCTGGCGCCCGAACGCGCGGTGCCGCTGCGCTGGAACACCATCCTGCGGAACTACCGCGATCTGTTCGCGCACCGCGGCTTCATGGCGCACAGCCTGGCCGGCGGCTTCGGCCAGGCCGGCATGTTCGCCTACATCATCGGTTCGCCGCGCGTCTTCATCGAACTCTACGGCGTGCCGCCCCAGTACTACGGCCTGCTGTTCGGCACCAATGCGCTGTCGCTCATCGTGTGCTCGCAGATCAGCGCCCGGCTGCTGCGCAGCCACACGCCGCGGCAGTTGCAGCGCCGCGCGCTGACCTCGCTGGCCTGCGCCAGCCTGGCGGCGGTGGCGCTGACGCTGGCCGGCTGGATGACGCTGCCGCTGCTGATGCTGTGCCTGGTCGGCTACATGGGCAGCCAGGGCTTCGTGAATCCCAATTCCGCGGCGCTCGCGCTGGCGGACCAGGGCAAGCGGCTGGGCGCGGCGTCCGCGCTGTTGGGGACGCTTCAATTGTCCTGCGGCGCGCTCGCCGGCTTCGCGGTCAGCGCCTGGCAGGCGGACAGCGCCCTGCCCCTGACCACCACGCTCGCGGTCTGCGCCTGCCTGTCCTGGTTCTCCGGCCGCGTGGCGCAATTGCACAGCCACTAGCCGGGCCGCTTGATTTATTTACGTTTTTCGTATTAGAATCTACGTCTTCACATGAAGTTTCCCGTGCAGGACTACTATGCTTTGTAGTTCGGCACTCTGACCCCAACCGCGTAGGCGTCAAGAAATTCCAGCCCATTTTGAGAAATTTGGGAATCCAGGAATTTTTGCGGGTGGCAGGCAGCGGGTATAAGCACAGGGCGGGCCTGAATGGTCTTCCCCATCCACTAAGACTGGGTGGCCGGCAAAGCAGCATCGCGACAGGTTCGCGGTGCCCACAGCCCGGCGGCTGAACCCCCGTCTACTCCCCCCAAGCGATGCGCGTAAAGAACGACACAAAGAGGTGCATCCATGGCACGCGTATGCCAAGTGACCGGCAAAGGCCCGATGGTGGGCAACAATGTTTCGCACGCGAACAACAAGACCAAGCGTCGCTTCCTGCCCAACCTGCAATCGCGCCGGTTCTGGGTTGAAAGCGAAAACCGCTGGGTCCGCCTGCGTGTTTCGGCCAAGGCCATCCGCACGATCGACAAGAATGGCATCGACGCCGTCCTGGCCGACATGCGTGCCCGCGGCGAAATCGCCTAATCGGCCCTCCCGCCAATCTACATACTAGGAGCACGACATGGCCAAAGGTATCCGCGAAAAGATCAAGCTCGAGTCGACCGCCGGCACGGGTCATTTCTACACGACCACCAAGAACAAGCGCAACATGCCCGAGAAGATGCTGATCAAGAAGTTCGATCCCGTCGCTCGCAAGCACGTCGACTACAAGGAAACCAAGCTGAAGTAATTCAGCCGGTATCCCGGAAAGTCCGGAAAAGGCCCTGCATCGCAGGGCCTTTTTTTTTCATCGTCGCGCGCGGCCGCTCCGTCACAGGGGTTGATGGCCTCTTTGCCCGAAACGTCCGCCGATGGACACGACGACGGCAAACACAATCAGTCCGGCGCCGGCCAGGAATGTGGCGGTGAACGCCCTGGCGACTCCCTCCGCCGTCGCCCCCGCTATGCCCTGCGGCCCCAGGACGGCGGCAAACACGCCGGGCATGAGGGAGGCGCCGGCCATGAAGCCCAGGTTGCGCGACAGCCCCAGCAACCCCGACAGCATGCCGCGCTGCGCGTCGGCCGCGCCCAGCATGACGGCCGTATTGTTTGCGGCGAGGAAAAGCTGGAATCCGGGCGTAAGCAGCATCAGGGCCACGGCATAGCCCGCGACGCCCAGGAATCTGGGAAGAAAGGCCAGGCAAACCAGGCCGACGATGGTCTGCAGCAGGCCGAGCAGCAGCGTGCGGGGCGCGCCGAAGCGATCGGTCATGCGTCCCGCGGGAATCCCCGAGACGGCGGCAACCAGCGGCCCCACCGCCATGACGAGGCCGGTCAGGACTTCGTTCAAACCGAGACCGAATGCCAGGAAGAACGGCCCGACGACCAGCACGGCCATCATGACCGTGGACATCAGCAGATTCATCGCCAGCGACGCAGCCGTCATCCGGTCGCGCAGGTGCGCGATGGGCACCAAGGGCAAAGCCGACCGCGATTCGACGAAAATGAAGAGCCCAAGCGCCGCGATACCCAGCGCCGCCAGCAGGCCGGGGTTCAGCGCTACGCCGGTCTTGCCTCCGACGGTGGCGAGCGCATAGAACACCAGCGCCATGACCAGCAAGACCGCGCCCGGCCAATCCAGGGATCGGGCCGGGGCAAGCTTGCGCGAGGCCGAGGCCGGGATCGCCCACGCGGCAAGCATCCCGACGCAGACGCCCAGGCAGGCCAACAGGATGAACGCCGCCCGCCACCCCAGACCGGTAATCAGCACGCCGCCCAGGGAGGGCCCCAACGCGGTGCCTATGGCCGACATCGTGCCGAACAGGCCCATCGCCGAGCCGATCCGTTCCTTGGCGACCACTTCCCGCGCCATCGAGAGCGGCAAGGCCATGAGGATCGCGCCGCTGATGCCCTGGATCGCCCGGCCCGCGATCAGCGCGCCCAGGGTCGGGGCTGCCGCGCACAGCAGCGAGGCGGCCGCGAACACCATCAAGCCGGCCATCAGCACGCGGCCGTGTCCGTAGAGGTCGCCCAGTTTTCCGGCCAGCACGATCATGACGGTGATCGAAATAAGATAGGCAAGCACCACCCACTGCACGGACGAGACCGATGCGGAGAATGCCTGCGCCAAGGTCGGCAGCGCCACGGTGACGATGCTGACCCCCAGCGATGCGAGCAGCATCGCGCCCGCGAGCGCCGCCAGCGCGGGCGGTGTCTTCTTCCTGTGAAATAGCGTTGCCATAGGGGTTTCCTTGCAGGGATAGGGGATGGCAACTACTATGCAACTTCAAGTCAACTTGAGGTCAAGCATGGGTCTTCTCGATATCGGCGTGCTGTCCAGGCGCAGCGGCGTGCCCGCCTCCACGCTGCGCTACTACGAAGAAGTCGGGCTGATCCAATCGCGCGCCAGGCGCGGCCTCAGGCGTCAGTACGGAGAGGAAACGCTGACCCAACTGATGTTGATCTTCCTGGGGAAAACAGCGGGCTTTTCCCTGCAAGAGATCGGGGAAATGTTCGACAAGGACGGCGCCCCCAACCTGCCTCGTCCCGTCCTGCACGCGCGGGCGGACGCGCTGGAGCGCCAGATCCGCCGATTGGCCGCCCTCAAGGACACGCTTCGGCACGTGGCCGATTGCCCGGCGCCCAGCCACATGCAGTGCCCGCATTTTCAGAAGCTCTTGCGCATCTCGCAAAGAGAGCTGGACTAAGCTATTGTGCTGTCAGGGTTTTTCCCGCGCCGCCGTTGTGGGGAATATTGAAAACGGACAGCGCGTTATTGCGGCACGGCAGAGACACATGCTTCAATTGGGCCGCCGCCCTCGCCCCGAGGCGCCCGATTCCCTCTCCAAGCGAATACCTGCCATGCTCCGTCCCTGCCTTACCCTGCTGCGCCGCGCCCTCGCGCCGGCTCTCCTGGCCCTGGCGCTGACTCCGGCCGTCTCCGCCAAAGACAAGGAGCCGCCGATCCGCATCGGCGAGATCAACAGCTACAAGGCGATCCCCGCCTTCCTGGGCCCCTACAAGAAAGGCTGGCAGCTCGCGCAGGAACAGGTCAACGCCGGAGGCGGCGTGCTGGGCCGGAAACTGGAAGTCATCTCGCGCGACGACAACGGCAATCCCGGCGATTCGGTGCGCGCGGCCCAGGAATTGCTGGCCCGCGAGAAAGTCGACCTGCTGTTCGGGGGCTTTCTTTCCAACACCGGGCTGGCGCTGACGGATTTCGCCAAGCAGCAGCAGGTCTTCTTCCTGGCGGCCGAACCGCTCACCGACAAGATCACCTGGCAGGAAGGCAACCGCTATACGTACCGGCTGCGCCCGTCCACCTGGATGCACGTGGCGGCCCTGGCCCCCAAGGCGCTGGCCCTGCGCAAGAAGCGCTGGGCCATCGTCTATCCCAACTATGAATACGGGCAGTCGGCCGTGGCCACGTTCAAGGCCATGATGACGGCCTTCCAGTCCGACGTGGAATTCGTGGCCGAGCAGGCCGTGCCGCTGGGCAAGGTGGACGCCGGCGCTGTCGTGCAGGCCCTGGCCGACGCCAAGCCCGACGCGATCTTCAACGTGCTGTTCGCCGCCGACCTGACGCGCTTCGTGCGCGAAGGCAATACGCGCGGCCTGTTCGAAAACCGGGCGGTCGTCTCGGTGCTGTCCGGCGAACCCGAATACCTCGAGCCCCTGGGCGCCGACACGCCCACGGGCTGGATCGTCACCGGATACCCCTGGTACGCCATCGACACGCCGGCCAACACCGCCTTCGTCGAGGCCTACAAAAAACGCTACAACGAAACGCCCAAGGTAGGATCGGTGGTCGGCTATGCGTCGCTCATGTCCATCGCCGAAGGCCTGAAAGCGGCCGGCGCCGTGGACACCGAAAAGCTCGTCGACGCGTTCGCCGGCCTGAAGGTGGAGACGCCCTACGGCCAGATCCAGTACCGCAAGATCGACCACCAATCGACCATGGGCGTCTACGTGGGCGTGACCGCGCTCGAGGACGGCAAAGGCGTCATGAAGGACTTCGCCTATATCGACGGCGCCCGCCTGCAACCGCCCGACGAACAGGTCCGCAAGATGCGTCCGGCGCGCTGATGAGCTTTTCCGGACTGCTGCTGCAGCTACTCAACGGCCTGGCGGACGCCAGCGCGCTGTTCCTGGTGGCCGCCGGCCTGTCGCTGATCTTCGGCGTAACCCGCGTGGTGAACTTCGCGCATGGCTCGTTCTACATGCTGGGGATCTACCTGGCCTGGACCTTCACCGGCTGGTTCGGCGACGGCGCGGGCTACTGGGCGGGCCTGCTGCTGGCCGCGCTGACGACCGGCGCCATCGGCGCGGCCGCCGAATGGCTGGTGCTCAAGCGCCTGTACCAGGCTCCCGAACTCTTCCAACTGCTGGCCACGTTCGCGCTGGTGCTCATCATCGGCGACGCCGCGCTGGCGGTCTGGGGCCCCGAGGACCTTTTCGCGGCCCGCGCGCCGGGGCTGTCCGGCGCCGTGCAGATCCTCGGCCGCCGCTATCCGCAGTACGACCTGCTGCTGATCGCGGCCGGCCCGGTGGTGCTGGGCCTGCTCTGGCTGTTGCTGATGCGCACCCGCTGGGGCCGGCTGCTGCGCGCCGCCGCGGAAAACCGCGCAATGCTGGCCGCGCTGGGCGTCAACCAGGCCTGGCTGTTCACCTCCGCCTTTACGCTGGGCGCCTTCCTCGCCGGCCTGGGCGGCGCGCTGGCCGCGCCGCGCGTGCCCGCCACGCTCGGACTGGACCTGGAAATCATCGCCAGCGCCTTCGTGGTCGTCGTCGTGGGCGGCCTGGGGTCCATTCCCGGCGCCTTCCTGGCCGCCCTGCTCATCTGCTCGGTCAAGGCCGTGTTCGTATTCCTGGGACAGGTGCAGCTCGGCCCGTGGGTCTTCAACCTGTCCAAGCTCACGCTGCTGGCGGAATTCGCCGTCATGGCGGTGGTGCTGGTGGCGCGGCCCTGGGGCCTGCTGGGCAAGCCGCCCGCGCCGTCGTCCCACGCCGCCGCGCCCGAGCGCCCCATCGCGCCCGCGGGCCGGCGCCTGCGGCTGGCCTATGGCCTGCTGCTGGCCCTGCTGGCGCTCGCGCCGGTGGCGTCCATCCAATGGCCCTATCTGGGCATCCTGCTGACCGAAATCCTGATCGCGGCGCTGTTTGCCGCCAGCCTGCACTTCCTGACGGGACTGGCCGGCATGACGTCGTTCGGCCACGCCGCCTGGTTCGGCCTGGGCGCCTATGGCGCCGCGCTGCTGCTGAAACTGGCGGCCGTGCCGATGGAAGCGGCGCTGTTGCTCGGCCCCTTCGCCGCGGCGCTGGGCGCCCTGCTGTTCGGCTGGTTCTGCGTGCGCCTGTCGGGCGTGTACCTGGCGATGCTGACCCTGGCCGTGGCCCAGATCCTGTGGGCGCTGGCCTATCAATGGGACGACGTGACGGGCGGCAGCAACGGGCTGATCGGCCTGTGGCCGTCGGCCTGGCTCGCGCACGGGCCGTGGTTCTACTACGTCACGCTGGCGCTGTGCGCCGCCGGCATCTGGTGGCTGCGCCGCCTGGTGTTCTCGCCGCTGGGCTACGCGCTGCGCGGCGTGCGCGATTCTTCCCTGCGCGCCGAGGCGCTGGGGATGGACACCCGGCGCGTGCAGTGGGCGGGCTTCGTGGCGGCATCCTTCGCCGCGGGCCTGGCGGGCTCGCTCTACGCGTTCTCCAAGGGCAGCATCGCGCCCGACGTGCTGGCCGTGAGCCGGTCGGTCGACGGCCTGGTCATGGTGCTGCTGGGCGGCTTGCAGACCCTGGCCGGCCCGCTCGTGGGCGCGGCGTCCTACACCTGGCTGCAGGACGCCGCCGCGCGCAGCACCGAGTACTGGCACGCCGTGCTGGGGCTGGCCATCCTGGCCCTGGTCATGGCCTTTCCCGAAGGCCTGGCGGGCGCCGCCGCGCGCTTGCGCGGGAGGCCGGCATGAGCCCGCCGGGCCGCCCCGAGGGCGAATACCGGAATGCGCGGCATGAAGGCAGCCCAGTGACCGCCGCCGATCCCTTGCTGCAAGTCCGCGGCCTGCGGAAATCGTTCGGCGGCATCGACGCGCTGGCCGGCGTGTCGTTCACGCTGGAGGCCGGCCGGATGCTGGCGCTGATCGGGCCGAACGGCGCCGGCAAATCCACCTGCTTCAACGTGCTGGGGGGCCAATTGCGCCCCGACGCCGGCTCGGTCCGGATGGACGGCCGCGAACTGGTGGGCCTGTCCGCCGGCAGGATCTGCCGGCTGGGCGTGGGCCGGACCTTCCAGACCGCCGCCACCTTCCGTTCCATGACGGTGCGGGAAAACGTGCAGACGGCGCTGCTGTCCCGCGACCGGCTGCTCTTCAACCCCTGGCGCCGGGCCGGCCGGCACGCGGTCGACGAAGCGATGGCCCTGCTGTCCCAGGTGCGGATGGCGGACAAGGCCGCCGAGCCTTGCGGCACGCTGGCCTACGGCGACGTCAAGCGGGTCGAGCTGGCGATGGCGCTCGCGCACCAGCCGCGCCTGCTGCTGATGGACGAACCCACCGCGGGCATGGCCACCAACGAGCGCCACGCGCTGATGCGGCTGACCCGCCAGTTGGCCGACACGCAGCGCATCGCGGTGCTGTTCACGGAACACAGCCTGGACGTGGTGTTCAAGCATGCCGACCGCATCGCCGTGCTGGTGCGCGGCAGCCTGCTGGCGGAGGGCGATCCCGCGGCGATCGCGGCCGATGAGCGGGTCAAGGCCGCCTACCTGGGCACGGACGCGCCGCAGCCGGCCTGAGCGCCGGCCGCCTCAGCCGCCGCTTTGCGGACTGTCCGGCTGGCATTCCCAGAAGATCCTGGCCTGGCAGCCCGCGCAGATGCCGCGGTCCAGCCTGGCGTAGATGGCATGCAGCGCCGTCGCCTTGTCGGGGAACACGTGGTCCTCGCCCAGGCGGCCCAGGAATCCCGTGCGGCGCCACATCTCCAGCACCTCGGGCCGCGGCCGATGGAAATACAGGTCGCCGCCCATGGCCCTTCTCGCGGCCAGTTCGTCTTCCCAGACCTGCGCGCCGGCCAGGTCGATGAAATTCATGCTCTTGGCCATCACCAGCAGATGGCGAGGCGCGCCCGGCGCGGCGCGCAGTTCGTGCAGGCGCTGCGCCACGTGCGCCGCGGCGCCGAAATAGACGGAGCCTTCCATGCGCAGCAACTTCAACTGGGGACATTCCGGCAACGCGTCCCGCTGGTGCTCCAGCACGACGAAGCGCCGCTCCAGCCCGCGCGAATCGAATCCCATCGTGCGCATCGCGGGGCGCGAAGTGCGGTGCAGGTAGACCATCAGCGACAGCACCGTGCCCAGCAGGATCGCCACCTCCATGCGGATGGTGATGGTGGCGGCCAGGGTCGCGCCGGCGATGACGCATTCGCTCGGCTGGGTGCGGATCAGTTGCCGCCAGCGGGGAATGTCCAGCAAGGTCCAGGCGACCAGCAACAGCAGCCCGGAGATGGCGGCATGGGGAATCCTGGCCAGCAGGGGCGCCGACAGGGCCACCAGCACCATCAGCAGCAGCGCCGAAAACACGGAGGCAAGCGGCGTCTTCGCGCCCGCCTCGTAATTGGGAACCGACCGGTTCAGCGACCCGCAGGACAGGTAGCAGGAAAAGAACCCGCCCACGATATTGGAAAGCCCCTGCCCCACGAACTCGCGGTTCGCGTCGATGCGCTGGCCCGAGCGCGTGGCCACGGCCTTGGCGATCGAAATCGATTGCGCCAGGGCCACGATGGTCAGCGCGAAGGCCAGGCTCAGCAGGTCGGGCAAGGCGCGCCAGTCGACGCTGGGCACATGGAAGGGAGGCCAGGGCTGGGCGATGGCGCCCAGCACCGACACCGGCTCGCCGTCGGCCAGCGCATTGAACGCCGCGGCCGCCAGCACGCCCGCCGCCAGCCCCGCCAGCATGTACGGCTTGCGCTTGTCCAGCCGGCGCACCAGCAGGGCCACCGCCAGCGTCGCCAGCGTCACCAGTACCGCGCCCCAGTGCGCCTGCCCGATGTTCGCGCCCAGGCTCGCCAGCAAGGCGCCCGCGCCGTGCGAGCCGGGCGCCGGCAGCCCCAGCGCATCCTTCAAGGCGTGCACGGCGATCAACAGGGCCGCGCCGCTGGTAAAGCCGAACAGGGCCGAAGGCGAAATGAAATGCGCCAGCGATCCCAGCCTCAGGGTGCCCACCAGCCACTGCATCGCCCCGACCAGCACCGTCACGGCCAGGGCCAACTGGATGTACTCGGGGCTGCCGGCGGCCGCCAGGGGCGTCAGCACCGCATAGAGCGCCAGCGAATTGGCATTGGTGGGGCCGGACATGACGTGCCGGCTGGATCCGAACAGCGCGGCGACGATACAGGGAACGATGGCGGAATACAGGCCGTACTCGGGCGGAAGGCCCGCCAGCATGGCGAATGCGACGCCCTGCGGCAGCACCAGCAATGCGCCCAGCAGGCCCGCGGCCAGATCGGCGCGCAAGGTCGGCGCGTTGACCTCGTCGACCCACGGGCCGAACAACCGGCGCGCAACGTTCATCCCCCCCTGCATCATTCCTTCTCGTCCCCAGGCGTCTGCTCTTGAATCGGCCCCGCCTCCGGCCGGTCGGGCGGGAGGCAGGGCCGTCTAGCGTAATCGCTAGCCCCGGCGCGCGCAACGCGCCCGCCTACTTCAGATAGCGGCGCTCCAGTTCCCGCATGCCCGCATCGCCTTGCAGCCCGATGATTTCCTTGACCGAAGGCAGGCCGGCGTCGACCTCGTGGATGCCGCCGTCGCGCCGGATGCGGGCGAAGACGTCGCGCATCGCGCCCACCGCGGCCCGGATGGCGTGGTTGCCGTAGATCACCAGCCCGACCTTGCCCAGCGCCTGGATGTCGGACTCGCGCAATTGCGGATAGGCGGTGGGCACCAGCACCAGCGGCACCCGCCCCCGCCATGCCGCCACGAAGGACAGGATCTCGCCGGGCTCGCTCTGCCTGGAATGGATCAGGATCGCATCCGCGCCCGCGGCCTCGTACGCCGACGCCCGGGCCAGCGCCTCCTGTTCGCCCGCCCCCGCGATCAGCGCCTCCGTCCGGGCGATCACGCAGAAATCCGCGTCGCGGCGCGCGCCGCAGGCGGCTTCGACCTTGCCCTGGAATTCCTCGATCCGCACCAGTTCCTGCCTGCCGGCGGCGCGCAGGCTGGTGTCCTTGGGAAAGGTCTTGTCCTCCATCACCACGGCCGAACAGCCGGCCGCTTCGTACTGCGGCACGATATAGGACACGTTGACCGCGTTGCCGAAGCCGGTGTCGATGTCGGCGATGACGGGAACGTCCACCGCGGCCGCGATCGCCCGCATCATGTCCAGGTGCTGCGAGTGCGAAAGGATGTTGGCGTCGGGCACCGCGTAGCTGGCCGAGAGTTCGAAGCCGCTGCCCCATATGGCGTCGAACCCGGCCTCGGCCGCCAGCCTGGCGGACAGGGGATTGTGCGCCGACATGGCGTGCGTCAGGACGGAATCCTGCAATTTCTGGCGGAAGCGGGCGTTGCGATTCATGGCGGGCGTATCTGCGGGATGGAACACCCCGCATCGTAGCGCCAATCAGGCTTGCGCCGCCGCCTCAGCCCGCCTCGCCCCCGCGCCGCGATTTCATGGCCTGGCCGATGGCGGCCAGCGCATCGTCCGATATCAGCCGCGCCGCCATGGGCAGCAGTTCGTCTTCCTCGCGCCGGATATGCGCGGCGTAGGCATCGGTGAAATCCTTGATTTCATGCGCGGGCAGATCGGCGCGCCGCCCGTCGGCGATCTCGGAAAGCGCCCGGCGCAGCGGCTCCCAGCGCCGCGCCAGTTGCCGGTGCTCGGCGACCAGCCCGTCCACGAGCGCATGCAGGCAGACCGCGTCGGAGCCGGCCATGGAATCGATCAGGGCCGGGAACAGGTCCTCTTCCTCGTCCTCGTGATGGTGCGCGGCCGCGGTATCGAAGTAGCGCAGGACGCTGGCCGCGGCCGTGCGGGCCGCCGCGTCGCTGCCGTGCGCGGGCAGGTGCGCGGCCAGCCGCCCGAGCGTGGCGCATTGGCGGGCGATGCGCCCGTGACAGGCCGACAGCAGGGCCAGCGGATCGTCCGCTCCCGGCGCCGGCGCCGGACCTCCAGGAAAACTCACCGCCATCGCACACCTCCGTTATCCCGCGTGGCCGCGCCACCACAAGCGGATGGAATCCCACGCGCGCCCCGCGAATCCCGCCTCGGCCACCGGCTCCAGCGCCACCACCGGGAACTGCATGGCGGGCTTGCCGTCGACCAGCACGCGCACGGCGCCCACCGTGGCCTGCGCCGCGATCGGCGCGACCAGCGGCTCCTGCGGCGTCCAGACCGGCTCCACCTTGGCGCCGGCGGGCACCGTCACGTAGGCGTCGCGCACGAACCCGGCCTTCAGGCTGTCGGCCTCGCCCTTCCAGACCTCGGGCGTCGCCACCGCTTCGCCGCGGGCGTAGAGCTTGATGGTATTGAACCCCTGAAAGCCCCACTCCAGCAACTCGCGGCTTTCCTGGGTGCGCAGCTTGTCGGACGCCGTTCCGACGACCACCGTGATCAACCTGCGCTCGCCTGCGCCGTTGGGCCGTTTCGCGCTGGCCACGATGCAATAGCCCGCCGATTCGGTATGCCCCGTTTTCAGGCCGTCCACGCTGGGATCCAGCCACAGGAGCCTGTTGCGGTTCGGCTGCGTGATCTTGTTGTAGGTGAATTGCCTGGCGGAATCGTAGGTCTTGTAAAGCCGGGGATAGTCGCGGATGAAGCGCGCGGCCAGGACCGACAGGTCGCTCGCGGTGGAATAGGTGCCCGGGTCCGGCAGCCCGTGCGGGCTGGCGAAGCGCGTGGCGTGCAGGCCCAGTTTCGCGGCGGTGTCGTTCATCCGGACCACGAAGGCCTCGACGCTGCCCGACACCGCCTCGGCCAGGGCGATGGCCGCGTCGTTGCCCGACTGGATCATCAGCCCGCGCAGGAGGTCGTCCACCGACACCTTCGAGCCGGGCTCGAGGAACATCTTCGAACTGCCCGCCGGCACTTTCCAGGCCCGCGTCGAAACGGTGACCATCTGGGCGGCCGACAATTCCTTCTTGCTCAGGGCCTCGAACACGACGTACGCGGTCATGATCTTGGTCAAGGACGCGGGCTCGATCCGCGCCGCCGCGGCATGCGAGGCGATGACCTGCCCGCTGGTCTCGTCCAGCAAAAGCCAGGCCTTCGCCGACAACGCCGGCGCGGGCATGGGCTGCGCCATGGCGCCCGAAACACACGCGGCCGCGACGATCAGGCTCGCCGCCAACTTCTTCATCGACATATAGCTGCTTCACTTCCATGCATGGTTTTCTCTCGCGCGGGAACCGGCGCAAACGCCTTCAGGCAAGCCTCCGGCCGCCTGGCGCGCTCCCGCGCCGCCCGCAATTGGAACATGCGCGGCGCGGTTGGTTCACTGGCGGCAGCGCGTGAAAGAATGGGCGATGGATGTCACGACATCTTGCAGGAACCCTTGCAGAAAGCACTTTCTGCGCCGAAAACAACAAACAGCGACTGAAAAGCCGCTGGAAACCCGCATTTACCGCCACTCTTCCGCTATCATCGGGCGCGTAGCGTCAAATGCCGATAACCGGCACGCGCTGCTCCATGTCCTCAACATACGGATTTTGACCATGGCCACGAAAGCAAAAGCTCCTGCCAAGAAAGTCACCAAGCCCGCCGCCAAGGCGCCCGCGAAGAAGGCAACTGCCGCCAAACCCGCTGTGAAGCCTGCTGCAAAGCCCGCTGTGAAGCCGGCAGCGAAGAAGGTCGTCGCCGCCAAGAAGGTCGCCGCTGCCCCCAAGGCCATCAAGGCTGCTCTGAACAAGACCCAGCTCATCGCCTACCTGGTTGAGCAATCCGGCGTCGAAGCCAAGGCCGTCAAGGCCGTCCTGGCCAGCCTGGAAACCTCGGTGCTGGGTTCCGTGGACAAGAAGGGCGCCGGCGAATTCACGCTGCCCGGCCTGTTCAAGGTCTCCGTGCAGAAGGTTCCCGCCAAGGCCAAGCGCTTCGGCAAGGATCCGTTCACGGGCGCAGAGCGCTGGTTCCCCGCCAAGCCGGCTTCGGTCAAGGTGAAGGTTCGCCCGCTCAAGAAGCTGAAGGACGCCGCGCAGTAATTCCGCGCGAGTATCCGGTCAAGCCGGAAGGGCCCGCCTCGCAAGAGGCGGGCCCTTCTTTTTTAATCGCGCGCATTGCGCGTTCCGGCATGCCGCTGGTAGAATTTATCTTCACGTAAAGATACTTTATATGGAAATAAATGGCGCCCGCGAACGACCTCGTCGATCTGGTGATCTCGCAATGGACCGAGGAATGTCCCGGTCAGGACTTCTCGCCCATGTCCGTCGTCACCCGCGTATTCCGCCTGAATGCGCTGGCCACGCGCAACGTGAACCGCGGCTTTCGGCGCCACACCCTGCACCAGGGCGAATTCGACGTGCTGGCCACGCTGTACCGCAGCGGCGCGCCCTATGCCCTCAATCCGCAGAAACTGGTCGAAGCCCTGCTCCTGACCTCGGGCGCGATGACCAACCGGCTGGACCGCCTGGAACAGGCCGGCCTGCTTGTCCGCAGCCCCAATCCGGACGACCGGCGCGGCGTCATCGTCTCGCTCACCGCCGAAGGCCTGCGCCTCATCAAGGCGGTGCTGAAGGACTATATGAAGGACCTGAACGAATTGCTGGAGCCGCTGTCGGCCAGTGAGCGCAGGCAATTGGCCGGCCTGCTGAAGAAGATGCTGATCAGACTGGACCAGGAAACGCCCGGCGGCATCGAGGCCTGAGCCCGCCGCCCCCGAATGCATCCCGCCGCCGCCCGCGCCCTGGGCGCAACGCCGTTTTTCCCCGCCCGAGACCCATGAATTCCGCTTCCCGCTCCCCCCAGGCGCCAGCGCTGACCGCGCCGATCATTCTGCTGATGTCCGTCGCCACCGGCCTCGCCGTCGCCAGCAACTACTATGCGCAGCCGCTGCTGCACACCATCGGCGAGCAATTCTCGCTGTCCACCGCCGCCGCCGGCGCCATCGTCACCACCGCGCAGCTAAGTTACGCGGTCGGCCTGATGCTGCTGGTGCCGCTGGGCGACATGTTCGAGCGCCGCGGCCTGATCGTACTGATGAGCCTGCTGTCCTCGGGCAGCCTGCTCATTTCCGCCTTCGCTCCCAATATCTCCGTCCTGATCGTGGGCACCGCCCTGACGGGCATGCTGTCCGTGGTGGCGCAGATCCTGGTGCCCTTCGCCGCCACGCTGGCCGCCCCCCACGAACGCGGCAAGGCCGTGGGCACGGTCATGAGCGGGCTGCTGCTGGGCATATTGCTGGCCCGCACCGTCGCGGGCGCGCTGGCCGACGTGGGAAGCTGGCGCACGGTGTACTGGGTGGCGGCCATCCTGATGCTGATCATGTCCGCCGCCCTGTGGCGCGTGCTGCCCCGCTACCAGAGCCCCGCGGGCCTGAGCTACCCCCGCTTGCTGGCCTCCATCCTCCGGATGTTCGTCGAAGAACCGCTGTTCCGCGCCCGCTCGCTCCTGGGCGGGCTGCTGTTCGCCGCCTTCAGCATGCTGTGGACGCCCCTGACCTTCCTGCTGGCCAGCCCTCCCTATCAATACAGCAATACGACGATCGGCCTGTTCGGGCTGGCCGGCGCCGCGGGCGCCTACGCCGCCAACCGCTTCGGGCGCCTGGCCGACCGCGGCCTGGGCAACCTGGCCACCCGCGTCGGGCTGCTCCTGCTGCTGGGTTCCTGGGGGCTGATGGCGTTCGGCCAGGTATCCGTGATCGCCCTGCTGCTGGGCATCCTGGTGCAGGACCTGGCGATCCAGGGCGTGCACGTCACCAACAGCAGCGCCCTCTACCGGATGCGCCCCGAGGCGCGCAGCCGCCTGACGGCCGGCTACATGACCAGCTACTTCATCGGCGGCGCATCCGGTTCGCTGGTATCGTCCTGGCTGTACGCCCATTTTGGCTGGCCCGGCGTGGTCACGGCGGGCGCCATTCTCGGAGGGATTACGCTGGCGTACGGCACCCTGGCGCCAAGCGCGCGCATCCCCGAAACGGCCCCGCCCCCTGCCCGCGCCTAGCACCTCCTATAATCAGGGGTTTTGACCGCTCCCGCATCCGGCCGCCCGCGCGCCCGGCGCGGCCGGGCGGCTCACCCTTTTTTGCCACCGTGCACGAGCCCATGCAGGAACGTTACCTCCCCAATCTCGTCGAAGCAGCCGCCCACCAAGACTGGCAGGCCCGCGACGTCTACCTGGTCCACGAACACGCGACGAACGCCGACGGCTCCGAAAAGCCGAAGTTCTACGCCTGCTCGATGCTGCCCTACCCCAGCGGCAAGCTGCACATGGGCCACGTGCGCAACTACACCATCAACGACATGATGGCGCGCCAGTTGCGCATGCGCGGCTACAACGTGCTGATGCCCATGGGCTGGGACGCCTTCGGCATGCCGGCGGAGAACGCCGCCATCAAGTCCAAGGTGCCGCCGGCGAAGTGGACCTACGACAACATCGCCTACATGAAGAAGCAGATGAAGGCGATGGGGCTGGCGATCGACTGGTCGCGCGAAATGTGCGCCTGCGATCCCCAGTACTACAAGTGGAACCAGTGGCTGTTCCTCAAGATGCTGGAAAAGGGCGTGGCCTACCGCAAGACCCAGGTCGTCAACTGGGATCCGGTGGACCAGACCGTGCTGGCCAACGAACAGGTCATCGACGGCCGCGGCTGGCGTTCGGGCGCGCTCGTCGAAAAGCGCGAGATCCCGGGCTACTACCTTCGCATCACCGATTACGCCGACGAACTGCTGGGCGCCGTCCAGAACGACCTGCCCGGCTGGCCCGAGCGCGTGCGCCTGATGCAGGAAAACTGGATCGGCAAGTCCGAAGGCCTGCGCTTCGCCTTCCCGCACAAGATCGCCGGCCCGGACGGCCAGCCGATCCAGGACGGCAAGCTGTACGTCTTCACGACTCGCGCCGACACCATCATGGGCGTGACCTTCTGCGCGGTGGCGCCGGAGCACCCCCTGGCCACGCAGGCGGCCCGCTCCAACCCGCAACTGGCGGCGTTCATCGAGCAATGCAAGCTGGGCGGCACGACCGAGGCCGAAATGGCCACGCGCGAAAAGGAAGGCATGCCCACCGGCCTGTTCGTCACGCACCCCGTCACGGGCGCCGAGGTCGAAGTCTGGGTCGGCAACTATGTGCTCATGACCTACGGCGACGGCGCCGTCATGGGCGTGCCGGCGCATGACGAACGCGATTTCGCCTTCGCGAAGAAATACGATCTGCCCATCGTCCAGGTCGTGGACGTGGCCGGCAAGGCCTACTCCACCGACGCCTGGCAGGAATGGTACGGCGACAAGCAAGCCGGCCGCACCATCAATTCCGGCAAGTACGACGGCCTCTCGCACAAGGAAGCGGTCGACGCCATCGCCGCCGACCTGGGCGCGCTGGGCCTGGGCGAAAAGCAGACCACCTGGCGCCTGCGCGACTGGGGCATTTCGCGCCAGCGCTACTGGGGCACCCCGATCCCCATCATCCATTGCGCGGATTGCGGCCCCGTCCCGGTCCCCGAAAAGGACCTGCCCGTCGTCCTGCCCGACGACCTGATCCCCGACGGCAGCGGCAACCCGCTGGCCAAGAACGAAGCCTTCCTGTCCTGCGCCTGCCCCAACTGCGGCAAGCCCGCGCGCCGCGAAACGGACACGATGGACACGTTCGTGGATTCGTCCTGGTACTTCATGCGCTACACCTCGCCGGGCAACGACCGCGCCATGGTCGACGCGCGCAATGACTACTGGATGCCGATGGACCAGTACATCGGCGGCATCGAGCACGCCGTGCTGCACCTGCTGTACGCCCGCTTCTGGACCAAGGTCATGCGCGACATGGGCCTGCTCAACTTCGACGAGCCCTTCACCAAGCTGCTGTGCCAGGGCATGGTGCTGAACCACATCTATTCGCGCAAGACGCCCCAGGGCGGCATCGAGTACTTCTGGCCCGAAGACGTCGAAAACGTCTATGACGACCGCGGCGCCATCGTCGGCGCCAAGCTGAAGTCGGACGGCTCGGCCATCACCTACGGCGGCGTGGGCACGATGTCCAAGTCCAAGAACAACGGCGTCGATCCGCAATCGCTGATCGACACCCTGGGCGCCGACACGGCCCGCCTGTTCGTCATGTTCGCCAGCCCGCCCGAGCAAACCCTCGAATGGTCCGACTCCGGCGTCGAAGGCTCGAACCGCTTCCTGCGCCGCCTCTGGTCGATCAGCTACGCCCGCCGCGACGCCATCGCGCGCGGCCTGGCCCATGGCGCCGACTGGTCGCAAGCCCAGGCCGCCGTCAAGGACCTGCGCCGCGAGGTCTACACGCTGCTCAAGCAGGCCGACTACGATTACCAGCGCATCCAGTACAACACCGTCGTGTCCGCCTGCATGAAAATGCTGAACGCCATCGACGACGCCAAGCTGTCCGAAGACGCCGCGTCCGACGCCGCCTGCGCCGAGACCCTTGGCGTGCTGCTGCGCGTGCTGTACCCGGTCGTCCCGCACATCACCTGGCACCTGTGGCAAGACCTCGGTTACGCCAAGGAACTGGGCGACCTGCTGGACGCGCCGTGGCCGCACGTGGACGAAGCGGCGCTGGTCGCCGACGAAATCGAGCTGATGCTCCAGGTCAACGGCAAGCTGCGCGGCTCGATCCGCGTGGCCGCCAAGGCAGCCAAGGAAGACATCGAGAAGCTGGCGGCCGCGCAGGAAGAGGTCGCCCGCTTCCTGGAAGGCCGTCCGCCCAAGCGCGTCATCGTCGTCCCGGGCAAACTGGTCAACGTCGTAGGCTGATGAGGTCAAGCATGCACTTCGCCGGGCAACAAACGCACTCCTCCCGCCAACCCTGGCTGCTGCGCGGCGCCTGCCTGGCGCTGTTCATGCTGCTCTCCGCCTGCGGCTTCGCCTTGCGGGGAGTCACTCCCCTGCCGTTCGAAACGCTGTACATCGGCATCCCCGACAACACCCAGTTCGGCGCCGACGTGCGCCGCTCGGTGCGCGCGGCGTCGCCGAACACCAGGCTGGTCGAAGACACCAAAGAGGCCCAGGCCATCCTCCAGCAGGTCTCCGATTCGCGGACCTTGCGCGAGGTCTCGCTGAACGCGCAGGGCCGCGTCGAGGAATACGAACTGGGGATCAACTACACGTTCCGTCTCATCGACGCCAAGGGCCGGGCCGTGATTCCGGACACGACGCTGTCGATCTACCGCGAAATGCCCTACGACGACCAGGTCGTGCAGGCCAAGCAGGGCCAGATCGAGACGCTGTACCGCGCCATGCAGCGCGACCTGGTGTCCCGCCTGCTGCGCCGCCTGACCGCTCCGGACGTGAGCAGCGCCTTCGAGAACGCCGAGCGGCGCGGCGAAGAAGGCGAAATCCCGCTGTACGATCCGAACGCGCCCGAACCGCAAAGCACGCCGGCGCCCTGGCAGACGCCGTCCACCACCGACCCGGCCATCCTGCGCTAAATGGCACAGCTCCTGGACGCGGACCGCCTGGCCGAGCACCTGCAAAGGCCGGGCAACCGGCTGGCGCCGCTGTACACGGTGTCCGGCGACGAACCGCTGCTGGTGACCGAGGCCGTCGACGTGCTGCGCGCCTCGGCCCGCAACGCCGGCTATACCGACCGCCTGTCCATGGTGATGGATGCGCGCAGCGACTGGAGCTCGGTCACCGCCGCCACCCAAAGCGTGTCGCTGTTCGGCGACCGCCGCATCCTCGAAATCAAGATCCCCACCGGCAAGCCCGGCAAGGCCGGCGCCGATACCCTGGCCCGGCTGGCCGAACAGGCCGAGAAGCAGACCGACCCGGACACGCTCATCCTGATTTCGCTGCCCCGCCTGGACAAGGCCACCCGCGATAGCCGCTGGGCGCAGGCGCTGAGCCGCGGCGGCATAATGGTCGATATCGCCGGCATCGAGCGGGGCCGCCTGCCCGCGTGGATCGGCATGCGTCTCGCGCGCCAGAACCAGCGCGCCGACAACGCCACCCTCCAATGGATGGCCGACAAAGTGGAAGGCAACCTGCTGGCCGCCCACCAGGAAATCCAGAAACTGGGCCTGCTCTATCCCGAAGGCCAACTTGCGGCGGAAGACGTGGAACGCGCGGTGCTGAACGTGGCGCGCTATGACGTCTTCGGCCTGCGCGACGCCATGCTCGCCGGCGACACGGGCCGCACCATCCGCATGATCGACGGCTTGCGCGCCGAAGGCGAGGCGCTGCCGCTGGTGCTGTGGGCGGTGGGCGAAGAAATCCGCCTGCTGGCCCGCGTCGCGGAGGCCCGCGCCCTGGGGCAGGACGTCAACGGCCTGATGCGCCGCCTGCGCATTTTCGGCGCGCACGAACGCCTTGCCTTGCAGGCCCTGGGCCGGGTCCAGCCGGGCGTCTGGCCGGCCGCCGTGCAGCACGCGCACGAAGTCGACCGCCTGATAAAAGGCCTGTCCGTGCCGGGCCGCCTGTCCGACCCCTGGGAAGAAATGACCCGGCTCGCGCTGCGCGTCGCCGCCGCTGGCGGACGACCGTGAAGGCGGCATAGCCGCCGCCTCCGCCTCGCCCCTCCGGCCGCCCGACCGGAGGTTCGCCCGGCCGTCCGGCCGGATATACACTGATTCTCCAGGCGGCTTCCATGCCGCCCCACATTCATGATCGACGCCGCCATGTCCTCGTCCTCCATCGAACAAGCCATGCTCACCCTGGGCGAAAACGCCCGCCGCGCCTCGCGCGCCATGATGCGCGCCACCGGCGCCGCCAAGAACCAGGCGCTGCTGGCCATGGCCGACGCCCTGGCCGCCAGCCACGACGAACTCAAGGCGGCCAACGAGAAAGACGTCGCCGCCGCCCGCGCCAACGGGCTGGAGCCCGCGCTGCTGGACCGCCTGACCCTGTCCGACAAGACGCTCGCGCACATGGCCGAAGGCCTGCGCCAGATCGCCGCCCTGCCGGACCCGATCGGCAGCATTACCGCCACCACGGTGCGGCCCAACGGCATGCGCGTCGCCCAGATGCGCGTCCCGCTGGGCGTGATCGGCATCATTTACGAATCCCGCCCCAACGTGACGATCGACGCCGCCGCGCTGTGCCTGAAGTCCGGCAACGCCGCCATCCTGCGCGGCGGCAGCGAAGCGCTGCACTCCAACATCGCGCTGGGCCGCATCGTGCAGAAAGGCCTGGCCGCCGCCGGCCTGCCGCAAGACGCGGTGCAGGTCGTGGCCACCGCGGACCGAGCCGCGGTCGGCAAGCTCATCACCATGACCGAGCACATCGACGTCATCGTGCCCCGCGGCGGCAAAGGCCTGATCGCCCGCCTGTCCCAGGAAGCCCGCGTGCCGCTGATCAAGCATCTGGACGGCAATTGCCACGTCTATATCGACGCGGCGGCGGATCCCGACAAGGCGCACGCCATCGCCTTCAACGCCAAGACCTACCGCTACGGCATCTGCGGCGCCATGGAGACCCTGCTGGTCGACGCGGTGGCCGCCGTCTCGCTTCTTCCCGGCCTGGCCGCGGATTTCGCCGAGCACGGCGTCGAACTGCGCGGATGCCCCCGCACCCTGGCCCTGCTGCCGCATGCCAAGCCGGCCACCGAGGAAGACTGGGCGACGGAATACCTGGGGCCCATCCTGGCGGTGCGCATCGTCGACTCGCTGGACGACGCCATCGAACACATCGCGCGCTGGGGTTCCGGCCACACCGACGCGATCGTCACCGAGGACCTGTCCGCCGCGCAGCGCTTCCAGCGCGAGGTCGACTCAAGCTCGGTCTACGTCAACCTGCCGACCTGCTTCGCCGACGGCTTCGAATACGGCCTCGGCGCCGAAATCGGCATCTCCACGAACCGCCTGCACGCGCGCGGCCCGGTCGGCCTGGAAGGCCTGACCACGCTGAAGTGGGTGCTGAGCGGCGAAGGCCAGGTGCGAGGCTGAGTCCTCCGCGCTGAGACTGACGCGGCCCTGAACACGGGGCCGCGGCCAGCCTTCTACAATACGGCCAGGCAATCCGCCGGCTTCTTGTCATCCGAACGCGGCCTACCGCGCAACTCCGAGACCCCCCATGCATTCAGCCGCCATTTCCATGGCCTTCAGCCTTTTCGTGCTGTGCTTCATCACTTGCTCAATCAGCGGCATCGTCCTGTTCTTCCTCAAGAGCAAGCAGATCAACGCGACGCTGAAGCACCCCTACCTTCAGCATCGTCCGTTCAACCAGTATCCGCTGTCGATCCAGGCGGCGATCATGCTGGATTATTTCTTCCGGCTGATGTTCCCGGACACCCGCTTCTGGCTGATCGGCAACGCCAACGACCTGCTGGGCCACGTCGATCCGAAGAAGACGCCGCTGGCCCTGAAATGGCCGATCGTCGGCTTCTGGGGGTCTTGCTGGCTGGGTTTGATCGCCATGATCGCCCTCTGGATCATGCTGTATCTGGGAGTTTGATCGCATGCAGATCAGAATCGAAGACTATCCCGGCTGCCTGGAAGCCGCCCGCTACCTGATCGCCGCGCGCGAATCCGGCGTCGCCGGCCCCCGCCTGCCCGCCGGCTGCCGCCCGCAATCGCTGGGCCAGGCCTTCGCCGTGCAGCAACGCACCGCGCAGTTGCTGCTGGAAGACCGCCAGGACGGCATCGCCGCCTGGAAAAGCGCGCTGCCTTCGCCCGAGAAGACCGTCGTCGCTCCCATCTATGCGTCCACCGTCGCCTATGCCGAAGCCGGCCCGATCGCCGCGCGGACCGACGTGCTGCGCATCGAACCCGAGATCGCGTTCGAGATCGCCCAGGACCTGCCCGCCCGCGCCCAGCCTTACACCGAGGCCGAAATCGACGCCGCGATCGGCGGCGCGCGCCTGGCGCTGGAAGTCCTGGGCTGCCGCTACGCCTCGCCGGAACACGCCAGCCTGCCCGAGCTTCTGGCCGACCACATGTTCAACCTGGGGCTGGTGCTGGGCCCGCGCATCGCATCGCCCCATGCCGCGCCCGGCAGCATGAGCATCACGCTGTCCGTGGACGGCGCCGAGATCGAACAGCACGCGGGCATCCACCCGAACGACCGCCCCAAGGCCGGGCTGTACTGGCTGGCCAACTTCCTGCGCGGACAAGGCCTGGGGCTGCGCGCCGGCCAGCATGTCATCACCGGCTCGTACGCCGGCTTCCTGGACGTGCCGGCCAATCGCGACGTGGAGCTTGCCTACGGCGACATCGGCGTCCTGCGCCTGCGGTTCAGCAAGCCCTAGCGGGCCGCGGGTTCGGCGATGCCGACGGCTTCGCCGGCCGCCTCGATGATTTCGCCGACCGCCAGGCACAGGTCCTCGCGGTAGCGTCCCGCCACCACCTGCACGCCGACCGGACTCGGGCCCGCGCCGCTCATGGCGGAACCCATCGCGACCGACAAGCCCGGCAATCCCATGAACGGCACGCCGATCTGCGTCATCTGCGCGCGCCAGACCCGGGCATAGGCCTCGTCGCCCTGCAGATCGAGCTTGTCCGGAAAGGGCAGCTCCGCGGACACCGGCAACAGCAACACCGGATACTCCGCGAAGAACCGCTCCCACAGGCGCGTGAGCGTGGCGCGGCGCGTCAGCACCGCCGAAAAGCCGGCGAGGTCGATAGCGGCCGCATTGCCGCGCTGGCCGGCCAACGCGACCAGCGCGCCGCGGTCGCCTTCTTTTTCAGCGGCCGCGACCAGGGCGTCATAACCGTCCGCCAGCCACATGCGGATCTGCAGGTCCGCCGCCTCTTGCATCGGAGGCACGGCATCCAGGGTATCCACCGTCCAGCCGGCCTCGCTGAGCCGGCGCGCCGCCTCCTGCAAGGCCTTGACCACGGCGGGCTCGGTTTCCATGCCGTCGGGATTCAGGCATAGCGCGGCCCGGCGCGGCGCATCGGGCCCCGTCAACGGAGCCGGAACCCACCAGGGATCGCGCGGGTCCGGCGCCGCCAGCGCCGCCAGGCCCAGCCGCAGATCGGCGATGCTGCGCCCCAGGGGCCCCGATACCGCGGTCAGTTGCGCGCCGATGGCGCGTTCAGGCAGCGCCGCGTTGTAGGCCGCCACGCGCCCCAGCGAGGGACGCAGCCCGTGGACGCCGCAGGCATAGGCCGGATAGCGGATGGACCCGGCGATATCGGTGCCGTGCGCCAGGTGTCCGATGCCGGCCGCGACCGCGGAGGCCGCGCCGCCCGACGAGCCGCCCGGCGTGAGCGCCGGGTTGCGCGGATTCAGCGTGTCGCCGTGCAGCAGGTTGCCGGTGAACCAGCGCAGCGAAAACGCCGGCGTGTTGGTGCGGCCCAGGATGACCGCGCCCGCCCGCCGCAGGTTGTCGACGACCGGGCTGTTCTCGGCGGCGATCAGGTCCTTCTGCAGGCCCACGCCGTTGGTGGTGGCGAAACCGGCCTGGTCCACGTTGACCTTGACCGTGACGGGCACGCCCGCCAGCGGGCCGGCCTCTTCGCCTCGCGCCAGGGCCGCATCCACCTCGGCCGCCTGCGCGAGCACCGTTTCGGGCCGATGGTCCACCACCGCGTTGATGGCGGGATTGACGGCGTCGAGGCGCTCCAGCGCGCTTTGCGCGGCTTCGCGGGCGGAGACTTCACGCTTGCGGATACGGGCGGCAAGCTCAACTGCGGACAAACGCCAAAGATCGGACACGCGCGACTCCTGAGTCAGGTTTTTTGCAGGGTTCGCCCACCTTAGCGCCAGCCGCCGCCGCCCACAAGCCACCCACAAGCCACCCACAAGCCGCCCCGGCCGCGCCGCTACTTGTCCTCTTCGAACACCTCGACGATCGCGTCCGCCACGGCGCGCACGCGGGCCGTGCGGTTCAGGTCTCCGTGCATCACCAGCCAGAGGTCGTAGGATTCGCTGCGGGCCGGCCAGATACGGACCAGATCCGGGTAGTCGGGCGCCATGTGCGTGGGCAGCTCGCCGATGCCCAGGCCCGCCACCACGGCCTCGATGATCATCAGGCCCGAATTCAGTTCCACGCCGAGGCGGCCGTTGCCCGTGGGCTCTCCGCAGAACGCGTCGGACCAGCCCGGCAGCACCGATTGCTGGTAGGTCACCAGCGTGTGCCCCGCGAACGCCGTTCCCGGACGCGGCTCGCCGTGCGCGGCCAGGTATGCCCGGGACGCATACAGCCCCACTTCCTTGCGCGCCAGGTGCCGGCAGATCAGGTCGGGGTTGTCCGGCCTGAGGTTGCGTATCGCCAGGTCCGCCTCGCGGCGCGTCAGGTTGCTCATCTGGATCGCCGTGGACAGCGTCACGCGGATGTCGGGATGCTGGGCGTGCACGCGCCGGATGGCCTCCATGATGAAGTATTTGGCCACGGTTTCCGACGTCGCCACCCGCACCGCGCCGGACAGCCGGTGGTCCAGCCCCTGCATCTGGCGCTGCAACTGGTCGGCCGCCTGCTCCATGCGCTCCGCCGCGGCGAAGGCCAGCTCGCCCGCGGCCGTGGGCACGTAGCCGCCCGGAGTGCGCAGGAACAGCCGCGCATCCAGGGACGACTCCAGCGCCGCCAGCCTTCGGCCGGCCGTGGCCTGGTCGATCTGTAGCAGGGCCGCCGCGCCGCGCAGCGTGCCCACCCGGTAAATGGCCAGGAAAATCCTGGCGTTGTCCCAATCCATGCGGAATCCCATAGATGCACTTTTGCATCACTATAAAGCAGTTCTTCGGCTTTTTTGCATCACGCAGAACTCCTAAGCTTCATCCCTCGAAAGCCGCTGAGCCCTCACCATGAATTCCGCCTGCCCCCATGCTTCCGCCCTGGATGCCAAACCCGCCGCCGTCACCGGATGGCTGCCGCTCGTCACGCTGGCGATCGGCTTCGTCATGGCCATGCTGGACGTCACCGTCGTCAACGTGGCCCTCCCCAGCATTGCGCTGCAATTCACGGTTCCGCTGACGGACCTGGTCTGGATCGTCGACGGCTATACGCTCACGTTCGCGGCCCTGCTGCTGGTGGCCGGCGCGCTGGCCGACCGCTACGGCGCCAAGACCATCTATCTGGCGGGCCTGGGCGTCTTCACCTTCGCGTCCCTGCTTTGCGGGCTGGCGCCGGACGCGGACATCCTCATCCTGGCCCGCATGCTGCAAGGCCTGGGCGCGGCCCTGTTCATGCCCAGTTCGCTGAGCCTGCTCACCCACGCCTACGACGACGAGCAGGTGCGCAACCGCATGCTGGCGGCCTGGTCGGCGATCGTGGCGGTCTCCGGCGCGGCAGGTCCGCTGATGGGCGGCATGCTGATCCACCAATTCGGCTGGCGCGGCATCTTCCTCATCAATATCCCGCTGGGGATCGCGGGCCTGTGGCTGGCCCGCCGCCGCATCCAGGCGGCGCCCCGCCGGCCGCGCGCGCTCAATCCGCTGAGCCACCTGCTGGGAGTCATCGCGCTGTCTTCGCTGTGCTTCGCGCTGATCCAGGGCAACGCCTACGGCTGGTCCTCCAGCCCGATCGCGTTCGCGGCCGCCCTGTTCCTGGGCGCGGCGGCGCTGCTGGTCCGCCGCGAACGCGGCCACGCCGAACCCATCATTCCCCGCGACCTCTTCGCGACCGCGCAGTTCGCGGCGGCCAACGGCATCGGCTTTCTGATCAATCTGGCCGCCTACGGCCAGCTCTTTCTGCTCAGCCTGTTCCTGCAGCAGGCGCGCGGGGCGGACGCCCTGCAGACGGGCATCCAGTTGGTGCCGATGCTGGCGGTGTTTTCCATCGGCAACCTGATCTCCGGCCGCATGTCCGCGCGCTGGAACGTATCGGCCTCGCTGATCGGCGGCGTATCGCTCGCCGCGGCCATGAGCGCGGTCGCCATCTTCGCGGTCACCCCCGCGACCGCCTACTGGCCTTTCGCCATCATCATCGCGCTGGCCAACCTGGGCGTGGGCATCGCCGTGCCCGCGATGACCAGCGTGGTCATGCAGGTATCGGGCAAGCGCCACGCGAACAGCGCCGCGGCGGCGCTGAACGCCAACCGCCAGTCGGGCGCGCTGGTCGGCGTCGCCCTGATGGGGACCATCCTGCATCTGCTGTCCGATTGGCGCGATGCCCTGCCCGCCGTCTACGCCATCATCGCCGCAAGCTACCTGCTGGCCTCCGCGCTGGGATGGCGGCATCTGCGCCGCGCCCGCAATGCCTGAACGCCCGCGGGCGGCGCGGCCGGCGGCAGCGCCCGCGCGCATGGCAAGGGGCCGGCGTTTGCTTCACAATGCTCCTATTCACCCGACCAGGAGCCTTGCATGTCCAGTTCCGCCACGCCCCTTCCCGCCATCCGCAGGGTCGCCATCGTAGGCGCCGGCACCATCGGCGCCAGTTGGGCCGCGCTGTTCCTCGCCCGCGGCCTGGAAGTGGTCGTCAGCGACCCGGCCGCCGACGCCGAATCCCAGACGCGCACCCGCGTACAGGAAGCCTGGCCGGTGCTGGCCGAACTGGGCCGCGTTGCGCCCGGCGCCTCGCCCGACGCCCTGCGGTTCGAACCCGACCTGGAGGCCGCGCTGGCCGGCGCGGATTTCGTGCAGGAAAACGCGCCGGAACGCGAAGACTTCAAGACCGGCCTGTTCGCGCGCATCGACGCGGTCCTGCCCGCGCACGTCATCGTCGCCTCGAGCTCGTCCGGCCTCATCATGAGCCGCCTGCAGTCGCGCTGCGTGCACGCGTCCCGCTTCGTCATCGGGCATCCGTTCAATCCGCCGCACCTGATCCCGCTGGTCGAGGTCGTGGGCGGCGACCAGACCTCGGCGGACACGATCGACCGCTGCATCGCCTTCTACCGCAGCATGGGGAAATACCCGATCCGGCTGAACAAGGAAGTGCCCGGCCACATCGCCAACCGCCTCCAGGCCGCGCTCTGGCGCGAAGCCATCCACCTGGCGGCCGAAAACGTGGCCAGCGTCGCCGATATCGACGCCGCGGTCTCGCAGGGGCCCGGCCTGCGCTGGGCGCTGTTCGGCCCGCACATGACGTTCAACCTGGGCGGCGGCGCGGGCGGCCTGGCGCATTTCATGGACCACCTGCTCGGCCCGGTGCAGACCTGGTGGGACGACCTGGGCGCCCCGGACGTTACGCCCGAATTGCAGCAGCGCCTCATCGAAGGCGTCGACGCCGAAGCGGGCAAGCGCAGCATCGCGGACCTGGTCCAGGCCCGGGACGCCCAACTCACCGCCCTGCTCAAAACCCTGCAACGCTGACCCGGCGCGCAGGCCGCGCCATCCGCAAATCCCGCCGGCGGCGCGCCGCCGGCGCACTCGAACCCGAGGAATCCTTCCGCATGATTTCCGTGACGCAAGACACAGAACGTTCCCGCTACACCGCCACCGTCGACGGCGTGCTGTGCGTGCTCGACTACCAGTTGCAGGACAACATCCTGACGATCACCCACACCGGCGTGCCCAGCCAGGTGGGCGGGCGCGGCATAGCCGCCGCGCTCACGCGCCACGCCCTGGATGCCGCGCGCGCCAACGGCTGGAAGGTGCGGCCCCTGTGCTCGTACGCCGAGGTCTACATGCGCCGCCATCCTGAATACAACGATCTGCTCGCCTGACGGCAACGGCGCGCTCATCGTGGCCAAACCCTCACAGAACGCGGCCGCGGCCTGCCCCTGCGGCGGCCCCGGCGCCTACCCCGAGTGCTGCGGCCGCTGGCATGAAGGCCCGCTCGCCATGCAGGCGCCCAGCGCCGAAGCGCTCATGCGCTCGCGCTACAGCGCCTTCGTGCTGGACAAGCTGCCGTATCTGCTGGCCACCTGGCATCCCAGCACCCGCCCCGCCTCGCTGGAGCCCAATCCCGCCGACCTGAAATGGCTGGGGCTGGCGGTCAAGAAAGCGCTCGTCCAGGATGCCGACCACGCCACCGTGGAATTCGTCGCCCGCAGCCGCCAGGCCGGCCGGGGCCATCGCCTGCACGAGGTCAGCCGCTTCGTCCGGGAAGGCGGGCGGTGGTATTACGTGGATGGCGACCTGAGCTGAATCCGGTGCTTCAGGCGGCGGGCACGGCCAGGCTGTCGTGTCCGATGGCCTGTTTCAGCGCCATCACCAGATGCTGTTCGGCCGCGTTCAGCGCGCGCTGATTCCCGACGATCGCCAGTTCCGTCGGCGGCGTCGGCGCAAAACCCGCGTCCTCGCCCAGCACCTCATGCGTGTCCAGGCGCGCGAACGCCGGCAACAGGCTCACGCCCAATCCGGCCGCGACGGCAGCCTGCACCCCGGCCAGACTGTGGCTGTGGTAGGCGATGTGCCACGGCCTGCCCGCGCTTTCCAAGGCGTAGATCGCGCGCTTGCGATAAATGCAGCCTTGCGGGAAAACGACCAGTGGCACCGCGGCGCCATCGGGAACCCGCTGCCTGCCGCCCACCCAGACCAGGCGTTCCGGCCATGCCGCCAGGCAGGGCCCGTCGCCCGGCTCGCGCTTGACCAGCGCCAGGTCCAGCTCGCCCGAGGCCAGCCCGCCGCGCAGGTCCGTGCTCATGCCGCTGCTGGTTTCAAGGCGCACGTCGGCATGGCTCGCGGCAAACCCGACCAGCAGCACGGTCAGCCGGGACACGTCGAAATCCTCCGGTATGCCCAGCCGCAGCACGCGGGCCGCGCGAGGCGCCGACAGCACGTGCTCGGCCTCGCCGGCGATGGCCAGCAAGCGGCGCGCATACGCCACCATGAGTTCGCCGTCCTCCGTCGCCGACACATTGCCGCCCGCGCGGTCCCTCAACAGCAGCGTCTTGCCGACGCTCTGCTCCAGCTTGCGCACCTGCTGGCTGACGGTCGATTGCGTGCGATGCACCCGGTTGGCCGCGCGCGTGAAACTGCCTTCGTCCACGACGCACACCAAGGTCCTGAGCAATTCCAGATCGAGCATGGCGGGGATGATATTTGATAATCAACTGAGGTGAGTTCAATAATTAATTTTACAACTTATCTGCGCGTCCCTACGCTGGGAGCATCCCCATCCGTTCAAGGAACCGACATGCCCCTGGCCCAATTGCCTCGTCCCCAATGGCTCACCTTCGATTGCTACGGCACCCTCATCCAGTGGGACGAAGGCCTGCAGGCCGCCGTTGCCCGCATCCTGGCAACCGACAGCGATACGGGGCGGCATGCGCCCAGTCCCGCGCAGTTCCTGCACGTCTACGATGGCCACGAACACCGGCTGGAGCACGCGCGGCCGCACCGCAGCTTCGCCGACATCAGCCGCGAATCGCTGCGGCTGACCATGCAGGAACTGGGCCTCGAATACCGGCCCGAGCACGCGGAGATGCTGGTCGGCGGCATATCCGCCATGCCTCCCTTCCCGGAAGTGGTGGAGACGCTGGCGGTACTGAAGCAGGCCGGCTTCCGGCTGTGCATCATCTCCAACACCGACGACGGCATCATCGCCGGCAACGTTGCGCAATTGGGCGGCCACATCGACCGCGTCGTCACGGCCGAACAAGCCGGCGCCTACAAGCCGTCGCGCCAGATATTCGCTCACGCCCACGACGGCCTCGGCGTCACGCCCGACGAGGTCGTGCACATTTGCGCCAGCCCCCATCTGGACCTTGCGGCCGCTCGCGATATCGGCTTTCGCTGCGTCTGGATCGACCGCGGCACTGGCCGCAAACCCTTGCCCGACTACCGGCCGGACGCTACCGTAGCAACTTTGGACCGCGTGCCCGACCTGTTCCGCGACGCCGGCTGGCTATGACGGGCGCGCGCCTTCCCTCAAATCTCCACTTCCGAAAGGCAGCCATGAACCAAGAACCCCATTTCGCCGATGCGCTCTTTCACGCCGAACCCATCGCCGCGCTGCGCGCCGATCTGGCGCTCGCGCTGCGGGCGGCGGCGGCCCATGGATTGGGGGAAGGCGTCTGCAACCATTTCAGCGTGGCCCTGCCTGGCGACCCGGATCATTTCCTGCTCAATCCGCGCGGATTGATGTGGCAGGAAGTACAGGCCGACGACATCGTCCTGATCGACGCCCAAGGCAACAAGCTCGCCGGCCGCCATGAAGTCGAGCCCACGGCGATGTTCATCCACGCCGCCATCCACCGCATCGCCGGCAAGGCCTGTGTCCTGCACACGCATATGCCCTACGCCACCGCGCTGACGCTCATTTCCGATCGGGCGCTGGACACCACGCTTTCCCAGAACGCCATGCGTTTTCACGGGCGCCTGGCCATCGACGAACACTACAACGGCCTGGCGCTGGACGTCAGCGAAGGCGAACGCATCGCCCGCGCCATGCAGGGCGCGGACATCGTCTTCCTGGGGAATCATGGCGTCGTCGTCTGCGGCGACCGGCTGGATTACGCCTACGACGATCTCTTCTTCCTGGAACGCGCCTGTACGGCCCAGGTGTTGGCGCAGTCCACCGGACGGCCCCTGGCTCCGGCCGATGCCGGAATTGCCGCCAAAGTGGCCGCCCAGATCCAGGGCGAGCGCCTTCAATCCGAACTGTTCTTCGCCGCGCTGCGCCGGCAGCTACGTTAGGATCCCTTTCCAGCCTGCCAAGGCAAAACCCCTCGCGGCGCTATGGCCGCGAGGGGTTTTTGTTTGTGCGTCCGGGCGGGCGCGGCAAGCATTGCGGCGCCCCAAAGACAAAACCCCACAGGTATAACCTGGGGGGTTTTGAGCAATAAAAGCCTGACGATGACCTACTTTCACAGACGTCCGTCCACTATCATCGGCGCAAAGTCGTTTCACTGTCCTGT
>NZ_UFQC01000060.1 GCF_900496975.1 Achromobacter veterisilvae | reverse complement strand
AGGTGCGGATTCGAGGCTTAATCTTTCGAGCAAAGTCCAAGCTTTGGGTGTCAGAACAAGCTGCTCGAATCCGCTGTGGTGATAGCTAATCACCACGGGGACCAAGATACAAGGGTGTCAGACACCCGGGAAGGCCTCTGCAAGCCGTACCGCCATTTCGTAGGGGTGTCAGACACTGGGAACGCGCGCGTTCACCGCGTTCGCCGTGTCTGACACCCTTACGGGCAGAACGTCAAACCTGGACCGTCCTTCCCGGGTGTCTGACACCCCTCCCCGCAGAAACACGCACGCGACAAAAGGCGCGTGCTCCATCCACTGGAACACCGCCTGGAAACCTTGGCCGCGCGCGCAGGCGCGGGCCTGCCAATGAAAAAGCGCCCGGTTGGGCGCTTTTCGATTCTGGGGGCCTAGATTTCGCGTTCTTCCGTCTTGAGGTTGTTGTCGCGGGCGAAATCCACCACGAACTTGTACGCCAGCGGTTCCAGGTCGCGCAAACGCTGATCGACCACGATCCCGCGCACGCCGTCGATCACGACGGGCAGCACATAGGGCGAATAAGTGAGGTGGTTACCGGCACAGCCGGCGGGCCGGAACTGTGCCATTACGCCGGCGAGCCGTTCCGCCCAGTCGCTGGGGCGGAAGCGGCTACCGCTTTCGGTAACGCCATGAATTACGAATTGTCTGACGCGAGTTGCCATGAGTTCTTCACTACAGCGCGCCTTTCACGAAAGCCGGATCTTCGGCGTGATCAAACATGCGCCCTGCGCCGCGAATTGTATATGATTGATCCTTTGCCCTCTTTCAAACGCCGATTCCCCCCGGGGAAGCGCGTGCGCGAGAAGGCCCGGTTGCGAGCCGGCCCCGGCTCGATCCGCCCATCCCCCAGGAGGATCCGCGATGACCTCGCCTCTGGCCAATATCTATGCCCGGCTGCCGGTATCGTTCACGCACGGCCAGGGCGTCTGGCTGTGGGATGCCGGGGGCCGCAAGTACCTGGACGCGCTGGCCGGGATCGGGGTGTCCTGCCTGGGCCACGGCCACCCGAAGCTGGTGGCCGCCATCGGCGAGCAGGCCGCCCGGCTCATCCATACCTCGAACATCTATGAAGTCCCGCAGCAGACCGCGCTGGCCGCCCGCCTGACCGAGCTGTCCGGCATGCAGGAAGTCGCGTTCAACAACAGCGGTTCCGAAGCCAACGAGGCCGCGATCAAGCTGGCCCGCTACTACGCCTATCAGCGGGGCAACCAGCACGCCCACATCATCACCATGGACTCGTCCTGGCATGGCCGCACCCTGGCCACGCTGGCGGCCACCGGCAGCGACAAGGCGCGCAAGGGCTTCGAACCCCTGCCCTCGGGCTTCATCCAGGTTCCTTACAACCAACTGGACGCGGTGCGCGCCGCGGGCGACGCCGAACCGCGCACGGTCGCGGTGCTGCTGGAAGTGCTGCAAGGCGAAGGCGGCATCCGTCCCTCCGACATCGCCTATCTGCAGGAACTGCGCCGCCTGTGCACGGAACGCGGCTGGCTGCTGATGATCGACGAGGTCCAGTCCGGCATCGGCCGCACCGGCAAATGGTTCGCCCACCAGTGGGCGGACATCCGGCCCGACGTGATGACCCTGGCCAAGGGCCTGGCGGGCGGCGTGCCGATCGGCGCCATGCTGGCCGCCGGCCCCGCCGCCGGCGTCCTCACGCCCGGCAGCCACGGCACCACCTTCGGCGGCGGTCCGCTGGTGTGCGCGGCCGGGCTGGCGGTGCTGGACGCGCTGGAATCCGAAAAACTGCTGGACAACGCCCATGCCGTGGGCGCCCACCTGAAAGATTCGCTGGCCAGGGAATTGGCCGGCACGCCCGGCGTCGCCGACATCCGCGGCCGCGGCCTGATGCTGGGCATCGAGCTGGCCCGCCCCTGCGGCGTCCTGGCCATGCGCGCCATGGAGGCCGGGCTGCTCATCAACGTCACGCGCGACCGC
Source organism: Achromobacter veterisilvae (assembly GCF_900496975.1). Taxonomy (GTDB): domain Bacteria; phylum Pseudomonadota; class Gammaproteobacteria; order Burkholderiales; family Burkholderiaceae_B; genus Achromobacter; species Achromobacter veterisilvae. Next base: position 20,479 of record NZ_UFQC01000060.1, on the reverse strand, counting down.
GTCATCCGCATGCTGCCGCCGCTGATCCTGAACCGCGACGAGGCCGACCGTATCGTCGCCATCCTGGTTCCCCTCATCCAACAATTCCTGGCCGAACAACCATAATCAACGTCCCGTCCGGGCCACGAGCCTGGCCGGGCCCAATGACCTGCGACATCACCATGACTCCTCCCACGACTCAAAACGGCCCGTTGCGGCACTTCCTGCAATTCAAGGACTTTTCGTCCGCCGAGATCGCCTACGTGCTGGACCGCGCGCGGCTGATCAAGGACAAGTTCAAGCGCTACGAACCCCACATGCCGCTGCACGACCGCACGCTGGCGATGGTGTTCGAAAAGGCCAGCACGCGCACCCGCGTGTCGTTCGAGGCCGGCATGTACCAGATGGGAGGTTCGGTCATCAACCTGACCTCCAACGATTCGCAACTGGGCCGCTCCGAGCCCATCGAGGACACCGCGCGCGTGATTTCGCGCATGGTCGACATCGTCATGATCCGCACGTTCGAACAGACCCGCATCGAGCGCTTCGCCTCGCATTCGCGCGTGCCCGTGATCAACGGCCTGACCAACGAATTCCACCCCTGCCAGATCCTGGCGGACATCTTCACCTACATCGAGCACCGCGGCCCCATCGCCGGCAAGACGGTGGCCTGGGTGGGCGACGCCAACAACATGGCCTACACCTGGCTGCAGGCCGCCGAGATGCTGGGGTTCACGCTGCACGTGTCCACGCCGGCCGGCTACGAACTGGAAGCCTCGCGCATCGGCGCGCCGTCCGACAAGGTGCTGCGCCAGTTCAAGGACCCCATGGAAGCCTGCAAGGGCGCCCACCTGGTCACCACCGACGTGTGGACCAGCATGGGCTATGAAGCCGAGAACGAAGAGCGCCGCGCGGCCTTCGCCGACTGGTGCGTGGACGCCGACATGATGGCGGCCGCCGACCCCGAAGCCGTGTTCATGCACTGCCTGCCCGCCCACCGCGGCGAGGAAGTCGCGGGCGAAGTCATCGACGGGCCGCAAAGCGTCGTCTGGGACGAGGCGGAGAACCGCCTGCACGTGCAGAAGGCCCTGATGGAATTCCTGCTGCTGGGACAGGCGTAGGATGGGTGGAGCGCGAGAGTTCTTAAGCTAGAACACCGCCCTCCAGCGCGCGAAACCCATGCGGCCGTGGGCAGACTGTTTTTTTCGGCCGATGCCGGGCACACAGTCTGCCCACGGCCGCATGGGTTTCGCGCGTTGAGCACCTGGGTTCTTGCCTAGGAACTGCCGCGCTCCACCCATCCTACAAAACTCTTCGGAACATGGTGCGGCGGGTGTTGCGGAACGACGGCCGCACCCGGCTGCTCCAGTCGGTTGCGCGCACGGCCAGCCAGGCGGGGCTGCCGAAGGTTTCGCGGGTGTGCAGGTCGTAGCAGGCCAGATAGCGCGGCGCTTCGTCGCGGCATTCGTAGCGCAAGGCGCGCACCGTGCCCGGCACCGAGGCCAGGCCAGGCAGATGCTCCTGGTCGTACCAGGCGTTCAGGTCCGCCTCGGCCTCGGGCAGCACATCGGTTTCAACGATGTAGTGCCAGGGCGCATCCTGCCCGGCCGACGCGCCCGGCAGGTCCAGCGTCTTGTGCAGCACACGCGCCCGCGCGCCGGGAAAGCTCTCCGCCAGGCGCGCCTGGATCTCGGGCAACGCCTCCGGCGCGCCACGCAGGTACACGTAGGTGTCCTCGTCTTCCACCGCCGCGAACGCGCTGACCGCGACGCCCGCCAGCCCTTCGGTCAAGCGCCGGGCCATATCCGCCGCGCGCGCTTCATCGAATCGTTCGCCCAGCGACACCAGCAATACCGTTTCCTGCACAGTCTTCTCCTTTCAATGGCCGACGCGCAACGCCACCAGGAAGCGCGACACCATGTTGTACGCCCCTACCGTCGCCGTCAATTCCACCAGTTGCGCGTCGTCGTAGCGGGCGCGCAAGGGCGCGAACACCGCGTCCGGCACCTCGATATCGCGCGTCATCGCGTCGGTCAGCGCCAGCACCTCGGCCTCTCCCGGCGCCAACCCTTCTACCGTCTCCGGCGCGGGGTTGCCGCGCAGCGCGTCGATCACCGCCTGCGGCATGCCGCCGGCCAGCGCGTGCGGCACGTGCGCCTCGAACTCATAGGGCGCGTTGTTCAACGTCGCCACGCGCAGGATGATCAGCTCGCGCAGGCGCGGCGCCAGCGAGGTCTTCTGGCGGATGGCGGTCAGCATGGCTTCCCAGCCTTCCACCACGGCGGGGCTGTTCAACAGCACCTGGTACAGCGGCGAGATCCGGCCGCGCGCGGCGCCGATGCGCGCCTCCAGCGCGGCCAGCCCCGGGCGGGTGCCCGGCACGACGGGCGAGACTCGGCTTGCGCTCATGATTACTCCGGACGGATGTTCTTGCGCTGGATCAGCGCGGTCCACTTCTCGCGATCCGACGCGATCAAGGCGGCCAGTTCCTGCGGCGAACCGGGAGCGGCCTGCGCGCCGAACTTCTCCAGCCTGGCCCGCACGGATTCGTCGCCCAATGCGGCGCGGACGGCCTGGTTCAGCTTGTCGATGGTGGCCGGCGGCGTCGCGGCGGGAGCCACGATGCCGTACCAGTTGTTGGATTCCACCCCCGCGATGCCCTGCTCGGCCAGCGTCTTGACCTCCGGCAGCAGCGGATGGCGCGTCGGCGCGGCGATCCCCAGGGGCTTCAGCTTGCCGCCCTGGATGTGGCCGATCAGGCCCGGCACGTCGCCGAAGAAACCCGCCACCTGGTTGCCCATCACGTCGTTGATGACGGGCGCGGCGCCCTTGTACGGCACGTGCAGCACATTGGCCTTGCTGGCGTCGGCGAACATTTCCAGCGTCAGGTGCGGAATGCTGCCGATGCCCGACGAGCCGATCGCCACCGACTGCGTGGCCGCCTGCGACTTCTTGACGAAATCGGCCGCGTCCGCCGCCGGATTGGAGGGGTTCACCACGAACACCGTGGCGTTGTTCACGACCTTGGACACCGGCGCGAAATCGCGCACCGGATCGTACGGCAGGTCCTTGTACAGCGCCGGGCTGATCGCCACCGCGCCGACGCTGGTCAGGAACAGCACCGAACCGTCGCCCGGCGCCTTGGCCACGTAGGCGGCGGCGATGTTGCCGTTGGCGCCGGCCTTGTTCTCGACGATGACCTGCTGCTTGAGCTCCTTGCCCAGTTGCTCGGCCAGCACGCGCCCCACCAGGTCCACCGGACCGCCGGGCGGGAACGCGATGATCAGGCGGACGGGGCCGTCGGCGCGCGCCGCGCCCAGCGCGGCCAGACTCAGCACGGCGGCCGAGAGAATTTTCTTGAACATGATGTCTCCTCGTTGAATGGAATGTTCTTTTCGCCGGGGCCGCCCTAGGCGAACCCGTACAGCCGCGCCGGGTTGTCCACCAGCACGCGCTGGCGCAGCCCGGCGTCCGGACACGCTTCAAAGAACGTGTCCACCAATTCGCCGTCATCGGGCATATCGCCCGCCACGTTCGGGTGCGGCCAGTCGGTGCCCCACAAGGTCCGGTCCGGCATCGCCTCGGCCAGCGCGCGGACGAAGGGGATGCCCTCGGCGAACGGGCGCCGGCCGGACGCGATGCGGTCGATGCCCGAGACCTTGACCCAGGCCTGCGGCACGCCGGCCAGGCCCAGCAAGGCGCGCATCGCCGGCGACTCCAGGCCGTCGGCCGCCTTCAGCCGGCCCATGTGATCCACCACGAACGGCACCGGCAGCGCCCGCAGCCGCGGCAGCAGGCCGGGCAGCATCGCGCCGTCCACATGCAGGCACAGGTGCCAGCCCAGCGGCGCGATCAGGGAAACGACACGGTCGAACACCGCGGGATCGGGCGCGCCGCCCAGATGCGGCACGAAATTGAAGCGCGCGGCGCGCACGCCGCCCGCATGGAGCTGCTTAATGCCAGCCGCCGTGGCCTCCGCGCCCAGCAGCGCCACGCCGCGATAGCGGCCGCCGCCGCGGGCCAGCGCATCCAGCAGGGCGCCGTGGTCCGAGCCATGGCAGTTGGCCTGCACCACCACCGCCCGCGACACGCCCAGGCGCGCGTGCAGCTCCGCCAGCTTTGCATAGGGCGCGTCGGGCGGCGTATACGAACGGCCCTCGGCGTACGCGAATACGTCGCCCGGCCCGAAGACGTGGCAATGGGCATCGCAAGCGCCGGGCGGGAGCGCATGGCGGGGGCGGGACACGGACGCAAGCGGGGGACGGCAATCGGGCACAGACGGCTTCCAGCGGTGAAAGCGACATCGTCCCGGATTGCGGGCTGCCTAACAATGCTATATCTTTGATTTCAGATATAGAAAAATCAAATATCCAATGGACCTCAAGCAGATCGAGTACTTCGTCAGGGTCGCCGAACGGCGCAGTTTTTCGCGCGCTGCCGAAATGCTCGACGTGGCGCAACCCACGCTCAGCCGGCACGTCCGCCTGCTGGAACTGGAACTGGGCCAGCATCTGCTCTACCGCAACGGCCGCGGCGCCGAGCCCACGGAAGCCGGCCTGCGCTTCCTGGAACACGCCCGCGCCCTGCTGACCCTGGCCGAGCGCGCCAAGGAAGACCTCCAAAGCCTGCGCGAAACCCCCACCGGCAAGGTCGTGGTCGGGCTGCCGCCCCGTATCGCGCGGGTCCTGACCCCACCGCTCGTCCAGGCGTTCCGCCGCGGCTTCCCGGAAGCCTCCATTGCCGTGGCGGAAGGCCTGAGCGCCCAGGTGCGCGAATGGCTGCTGGCCGGCCGGGTGGACCTGGCGCTGCTTTACGATCCAGCCCCATCGCCGCAATTGGCCTATGAATCGCTGTTCCGGGAAGACCTGGTGCTGGCGGCGGCTCCCGGCCACGAACCGCCGCTGCCGGCCCGCGTCGCCGTGGCGCGGCTGGGCGACTATCCGCTGGTGCTGCCCAGCCTGCCCAACGCCATCCGCACCCTGGTGGAAAGCGTCTGCCGCGCCCAGGGCGTGCGCCTGAAGGTGGCGGCCGAAGTGGACGCCGTGCAGACCATCGTGGAACTGGCGGCCCAGGGCGATGCCTATGCCATCCTGCCGCGCTCCGCCGCCCGGGGCCCCGCCGCCGAACACGCGCTGTCGCTCTGCGACATCGTTTCGCCCAAGATCACCAACAACCTGGTGCTGGCGAGCGCCCGCCACCGGCCGGCCACGCGCCTGGCCGCGGCCACCGGCCTGCTGATCCGCCGATTGAAACTGGCCGAGCTGTTCGCGCCGGCCGCCTAGTGTCCTGCCGCCCTGGCCTCGCCGGGAGGGTTCATGCGGACGTACCTGCGGGACCGGACGCTAGGGCTGCCCCGCGTGGCGCGGCGGCCGCGCGTCCACGCTGAACGCGACGCGCGTAATCCCGCCTTCGCTGCTGGCCGATACCATGCCGCCATGCATGGCGGCCACGGCCTTCACGATGGCCAGCCCCAGGCCGTGGCTGTGCTCCGCCCCGTCGCCGCGGCGCGCCGCGTCCACGCGGTAAAAGCGCTGAAACAGGTGCGGCAGGTGTTCCGGCGCGATCGGCGGCCCGGCGTTGCTGACGGCCACCTCCAGCATCTCGCCGCGCCGCTGGATGCCGACCGCGATCTCCGCCCCCGCGGCGGAATACTGGATCGCGTTCTGCAGCAGATTGGTGACCGCGCGCCGGAACAAGGCGGTGTCGATCAGCGCGCTGGCCTCGCGGTCGCCGTCGATGCGCACGCGCATGCCGGACTCGTCCAGCAGGAATTCGAAGAATTCGGCCGTCTTGTTCACTTCATCCGCCAGCACCGCGTGGATCCGCCCCGTGGCGGCCTCGCCCTGATCGGCGCGCGCCAGGAACAGCATGTCGTTGATCATGGCCCGCAGACGGTCCAGTTCCTCCAGGTTGGATTGCAGCACCTCTTGCAGGTCGTCCGAACTGCGGCGGCGGGACAAGGCCACCTGGGTCTGGCCGATCAGGTTCGTCACCGGCGTGCGCAGCTCGTGCGCCACGTCGGCGTTGAAGGCTTCCAGTTGGTTGTAGGCGCCCTCCAGGCGGGCCAGCGCCCCGTTGAACGACGTGGCCAGGTCTTCCAGCTCCACCGGCAGCTCGGCCATGCTCAGGCGCTGCGACAAGGCGCTGGGCCGCAAGGCGCTCGCCTCGGCCGACAGACGGTTCAGCGGCCGCAGCCCCAGACGCGTCACCCAGAACCCCAATAGCGCCACCAGCAGGATGGCCGTCAGCGACAAGCCCGCCATCGCCCAGAGGAAGTAGCGCAACGTATGCGCATAGGGCGCCGAGTCCATGCCGACGATCAGCCGCACCTGGGGCCGGGCCTGGCTGGGATCGACCGTGACGGTAAGGGTGCGCAACGCGTCCTCGCGGTCCGGCAACATGATCTTGCCCATGCCGTCGGGATGGCGTTCCAGGCTGCTGATGTCGGCCAGCCCCTTGCCGTACTCGTAGGCGGGATCGTCCGACAGCACCCAGAAGCGCAGGCTGCCGTCGACCGGCGTCAGGGTGTCCAGCTTGGTCTTGAACCGGCCCCAGCGCTCGGGGTCGTTGCTGCGGGTCAGGGAATAGCTGACTTCCTGCACAGTGGTGCGCAGCGCGTCCTGCTGGATGCGGTCGAGCTGGCGGTCCAGCACCCCGTACAGCGCCATGCCGGTCAGCGCGAAAGTCACCGCCGCCGCCACCGCGTACAAGACCACCAGCCGGGCCTTCAAAGAGAACTTCAACGGGGTTCTCACCGCGCGCCCCTCATTCCGCGGCCCCGTCGTCGCGAAGCTCCAGCACATAGCCCATGCCGCGGATCGTGTGCAGCAGGCGCCGGCCGAACGGCGCGTCGACCTTGCCCCGCAGCCGCTTGATGGCGACTTCCACCACATTGACGTTGCTGTCGAAATTCATGTCCCAGACCAGTTCGGCGATCGCCGTCTTGGACAGGATCTCGCCCTGGCGCCGGGCCAGCACGGCCAGCAGCGCGAATTCCTTGGCGGTCAGGTCCAGTCGCGTGCCCGCCCGCCAGGCCTTGCGGCTGATCAGGTCGATCTGTAGATCCGCGATGCGCAGTTGCACGGGTTCCTGAGCGCGGCCGCGGCGGGTCAGCGCCTGCAGGCGCGCCAGCAGTTCCAGAAAGGAGAAGGGCTTGACCAGGTAATCGTCCGCCCCGTCGTGCAGGCCGCGGATGCGGTCTTCCACGCCGTCGCGGGCGGTCAGCATGATGACGGGCGTCTGCCGCACGGTGCGCAGCGAACGCAGCACGGCAAAGCCGTCCATGCCCGGCAGCATGGCGTCCAGCACGATCACGTCGTAGTCGTGCTCCAGGGCCAGGTGCTGGCCGTCGATGCCGTTGTGCGCGACGTCGACCGCGCACCCCTGCTCTCCCAGGCCCTTGCGCAGGTAATCCGCCGTCTTCAGCTCGTCTTCGACTATCAGGATTTTCATGTGCCGCCCCGCAAGTCCCTACGGTTGACCCCTATTTTGACCCAACTCCGCCGGGCGGCGCGACGGCTGCGGGGTTTCCCCGCCGGCGCGGGCCGCCTTCCTGGCGGCCCGCGCCGCCTTGCGCTCCAGGTACCAATAATGCGCGCGGTCCAGGTACAGGTAGACCACGGGCGTCGTGAAAAGGGTCAGCGCCTGCGAAACGATCAGGCCGCCCACCATCGCGTAGCCCAGCGGTCGGCGCAGCTCCGATCCCTGGCCATGGCTCAGCATCAACGGCAAGCCGCTGAGCAGCGCGCACATGGTCGTCATCATGATGGGCCGGAAGCGCAGCACGCAAGCCTGGTAGATCGCCTCGGCCGGCGCCATGCCGTGCTCCCGTTCCGCGGTCAGCGCGAAGTCGATCATCATGATGCCGTTCTTCTTGACGATGCCGATCAGCAGGATGATGCCGATCAGCGCGATCACGCTCAGGTCGTAGCCTCCCAGCATCAGGATCAGCAGCGCCCCGACGCCCGCGGACGGCAGCGTGGACAGAATCGTCAGCGGATGGATGTAGCTTTCGTACAGCAGGCCCAGCACGATGTACACGGCGATCAGCGCCGCCGCGATCAGGTAGGGCTGGGTCGACAGCGAATCGCCGAAGGCCTTGGCCGTGCCCTGGAACGCGCCCGTCAGGCTGGCGGGCGCGCCCATGCCGCTCTGCGCCTGCTGGATCGCCTGCACCGCCTCGCCCAGCGACGCCCCCGGCGCCAGGTTGAACGAAATCGTCACCGCCGGGAACTGGCCCTGGTGGCTGATCGACAGATAGGCCGTCTTGTCCGTGTCCAGCTTCACGAAGGTGGACAAGGGCACTTGCTGCCCGGTCAGCGGCGAGGTCAGGTACAGCTTGGAAAACAGGCCGGGGTCCTGCTGCAGCGCCGGCGTCACCTCCAGGATGACGTGGTAGCTGTTGATCTGCGTAAAGTACTGCGCCACCTGGCGCTGGCCGATCGCGTCGTAGATCGTCGCGTCGATCAGCGCGGGCGATATGCCGAACGACGAAGCCCGCGCGCGGTCGATGGTCAACGACGCAGTGGCCGCCGCGTTCTGCTGGTCGGACGCCACGTCGGCCAACTGCAGCAAACCGCGGAACGTCGCCAGCAGCTTGGGCGCCCAGACGTTCAGTTCGTCCAGGTTGGCGTCCGTCAGCGTGTACTGGTACTGGGTGCGCGACAGCCGTCCGCCCACGTTGATGTCCTGCCCCGCCTGCATGAACAGCGTCACGCCCTCCAGCTCGGCCAGCCGCGGGCGCAGCCGGGCGATCACTTCGTCGGCCGACGCCGTGCGCCCTTCATCCTTGGGCTTCAGGCCGATGTAGAAGTTGCCGGTGTTGTAGGTGCTCTGGCTGCCGTTGAACCCGAAGCTGGCGATGTCCGGATCCTGCCGGATCACCTCGGCCATGCGGATCATGCGCTGGTTCATCAGCGCGAACGACGAATCCTGCGCCGACTCCGCAAAGCCGAAGATGAAGCCGGTGTCCTGCTGCGGGAAGAAACCTTTCGGGATCACCACGAACAGCGCCGCGGTGCAGGCGACCGTCGCCAGGAACACGCACAGCGTGGCGAACTGATGCCGCAAGACCAGCCTCAGCCCGCGCTCATAGCCGCGCAGCATGGCGTCGAAGCCGCGCTCGAAAAGCTGGTACAGCCGGCCGTGCCGGTCGCCGTGATGGTCTTTCAGATAGCGCGAACACAGCATCGGCGTCAGCGTCAGCGACACCAGCACCGATACCACAATGGCCAGGGTCACCGTCACGGCGAACTCGCGGAACAGGCGGCCGACGATGCCGCCCATCAGCAGCAGCGGAATGAACACGGCGATCAGCGAGACCGAGATCGACACGATGGTAAAGCCGATTTCGCCGGCGCCCTTGTACGCGGCCTCCATCGGCGGCATCCCGGCCTCCACGTGGCGGTACACGTTTTCCAACATCACGATGGCGTCGTCCACCACGAAACCCACCGCGATCGTGAGCGCCATCAGCGACAGGTTGTCCAGGCTGAAGCCCACCACGTACATCACGGCGGCCGTGCCCATCAGCGCCAGCGGCACCGTCACGCACGGAATCAGCGTGGCCGCCACGTTGCGCAGGAACAGGAAGATCACCAGCACCACCAGGATGATGGTCAGCGTCAGCGTGAACTCCACGTCCGTGACCGATGCGCGGATCGTCTGGGTGCGGTCGATGATGGTGTTGACGTGCACCGACGGCGGGATCGAGGCCTCCAGCCGGGGCAGCGCCGCGCGGATCCGGTCCACGGTTTCGATCACGTTGGCGCCCGGCTGCTTGCTGATCTGCAGCACGATCGAACGGCCGTTGGTGATCGTATTGTCGGGCGGCGAAGCCTTGCCCGCGTAGGCCCAGCCCGCCAGCTTGGTGTTCTCGGGCCCGTCCACCGCCACGCCCACGTCGCGCACCCGGATCGGCGCGCCGTTGCGGTAGGCCAGCACCATGTCGTTCCACTGCGCGGCCGACAGCAGTTGGTCGTTGGTATAGGTCGTGAAGCTCTGGCGCGCGCCGTCGATGGTGCCCTTGGGCTGGTTGACCGTGGTGGTCGCGATCACGCCCCGGATGTCCTCCAGGCTCAGGCCCAGCGCCGACAGCTTGCCCGGATCCACCTGGATCCGCACCGCGGGCTTCTGCTGGCCGCCGATGTTCACCAGCCCCACCCCGGAAATCTGCGAGATCTGCTGCGCCAGGATGTTGTCGGCGTAGTCGTTCACCTGGATCAGTGGCAGCGTATCGGACTGCACCGCCATCACCATGATGGGCGCGTCGGCCGGGTTGACCTTGCGGAACGTGGGCGGATTCGGCAGGTTCGCCGGCAACTGCCCGGTGGCGGCGTTGATCGCCGCCTGCACGTCCACGGCCGCCGACTCGATGCTGCGGTTCAGGTCGAACTGCAACGTGATCTGCGTATTGCCGATCGCGCTGACGGACGTCATCTGGGACAGGCCGGCGATCAGCGAAAACTGCCGTTCCAGCGGCTGCGCCACATTGGACGCCATCGTCTCGGGGCTGCCGCCCGGCAGGTTCGCCTGCACCTGGATCGTGGGGAAATCCACCTGGGGCAGCGGCGCCACGGGCAGCAGCGGCCATGCCGCGATCCCCACCAGCAGGATCGCCAGCGCCAGCAGCGACGTGCCGATCGGGCGCTTGATGAAATTGGCCGAGATGCTCATTGCGTCTTCCCCGCCGCGGCCAGCTCGCGCACCTTGCTGCCCGGCTTCAGCTTGTACTGCCCGTCCACCACGATGCGCTGCCCGTCGGCCAGCCCTTCCTGGATGACCGCCAGGCCGTCCTGCATCCGCTCGACCTTCACCGGCGATGGCCGCGCCACGCCGTTGCCGTCCACGGTGTACACGTAGGTGCCCGTCTGGCTGCGCTGCACGGCGGCGGCCGGCACGGTCAGCGCGCTTTCGCGCTCATCCAGCACCAGGCGGGCGTTGACGTACAGGCCGGGCCACAGCCGGTGCCGGGGATTGTCGAAACGGCCCTTGAGCTGCACCGTGCCGGTGGCGGTGTCGATCTGGTTGTTCAACAGCACCAGCGTTCCCGTCTCCAGCGGCTCATTGCTGTCGCGCGCATACGCCACGACCGGCAGCGGCCGGCCCCGGTCCATCGCGGCGTTGATCGCCGGCACCGCCTCTTCGGGCAGCGAGAACAGCACGGTGATCGGATCGATCTGGTTGATCACGACCAGGCCGTTCGCATCGGCCGCCTGCACGATGTTGCCCGGATCCACCAGCCGCGCGCCCACCCGGCCCGCGATGGGCGCCACGATGCGCGTGTAGTCCAACTGCACCTTGGCATAGCTGATCTGCGCGTCGTCGGTCTGCGTCGCGGCCTCCAGTTGCGCCACCAGCGCGCGCTGCGCATCCAGGGTCTGCTGCGTGGCCGCGTCCTCGCGCTGCAGGCGGGTATAGCGTTGCAGGTCGAGGCGGGCGTTCAACAGCGTCGCCTGGTCCTTCGCCCGCTGCGCCTGAGCCTGGGCCAGTTGCGCCTGCAGGGCGCGCGGGTCGATGTTGGCCAGCACCTGCCCGGCCTTGACGTCCTGCCCTTCGACGAACCCCACGCTGTCCAGTTGGCCGTCCACGCGCGCCTTGACGGTCACGCTGGCCGCCGCCGTCACCGTGCCCACGCCGGTCAGGTAGCGCGCCACGTCCTGCCGCCGCGCCAGCGCGGTCGCCACCGGCACCGCGGATTCGGAAGCGGCGGGCGGCGCGGCGCCGCCGCGCAGAAACAGCCAGGCCGCCAGCGCGCACGCCGCAACCGCCAGCGCCACGGCGCCGGTCCGCAATACCGGATGCCGATCAAGGGAAGTCACCGCCTTGTCCATGGACTCACTCGTTCTTGTTGATGGATGGGTTCGCGGCCGGCGGCTGGCCCGCCGCGGCAAGCGCCTGCGCATCCGGGGCCGCCAGGGCGTCGGCGCTCCAGCCGCCGCCCACCGCTTTCACCAGCGCCACGCTGGCCACCAGTTGCCGGCCCCGCAACTGGACCGCGGTGCGCTCGTTGGACAGGGTCAGCGCCTGCGCCACGGCCACGGTCAGGAACGTGGTGGTGCCGGCGCGGTATTGCGCCAGCGCCAATTGCTCGCTCAGCCGCGACGCGGCCACCGCCTCGTCCTGCGCGCGCGCCTCGTCGTCCAGGACCCGCAGCGTGGACAGGTTGTCCTCCACCTCCTGGAAGGCGCCCAGCACCGTCTGCTTGTATTGGGCCGCGCTGGCGTCGAATGCCGCCACGGCCTGCGCATCGCGCGCTTTCCTCAGGCCGCCGTCGAAGACCGTCTCGGCCAGCAGCGCCCCCAGCGACCAGACGCGGCCGGGGGCGTCGAACCATTGCGCGAAACTGGCGGCGCCGAAGCCTCCGCTTGCCGACAGCACCAATGCCGGGAAATACGCGGCGCGCGCCACCCCGATACCCGCATTGGCCGACGCCACGTTCCGCTCGGCCGCGGCGATGTCGGGCCGGCGTTCCAGCAAGTCCGACGGCAGGCCGGTGGGTGTGGGCGGCACCTGGAACATCCAGGGCTGGCCGGCCGGCAGCGGCGGCAGGCTGAACTGCGCCGGCGCCCGCCCCGTCAGGATCGCGATCGCGTGTTCCAACTGGCTGCGGGCCGCTTCCAGGTCGATCGACTGGGCTTGCGCGGTCTTCAGTTGCGCCTCGGCCTGCGCCACGTCCGAGCGCAGCGCCACCCCGGCGTCGTACTGGCTGCGAGTCAGCTTGAGCGTGCGCGCATAGGCGTCCAGGGTCCGGGCGTACAGATCCTTCTCGCGGTCCACGGCCCGCAATTGCAGGTAGTCCTGGGCCACGGCCGCCTGGATACTGAGGCGCGCCGCGGCCAGGCTGGCTTCGCTGGCCTGGGCCGACGCATCGCTGGCCTCCACCTGGCGCCGCACCCCGCCCCACAGGTCGGGTTCCCATGAGGCATCGATCGCCGCGGCGTAGCTGCCGGATACCGCCATCACGCCGCCGGCATTGCTCCGCGCCCGCCCCGCCGACACACTGGCGCCCACGGTGGGCCAGAACCCGGCGCGCGCGGCGTCCGCTACGGCGCGCGCCTGCCGGTACTGCGCCTGGGCCTGCTGGATGGTCTGATTGGCCGCGTTGGCCGCCTCGACCAGCCGGTTCAACGCGGGATCCCCATACACCTCCCACCATCGCAGATTGCTGTCGATCGCGCCCGGCCGGGCCGTTTTCCAGGGGCCGGCCTCCTTGTAGGCGCCGGGCAGGTCCATTGCCGGACGGGAGTAGTCGGGCCCCGCGGCGCAGCCGGCCAGCATCATTGCGGCCGCCAGCCCTGCCGCCGCCCAGCGCGGCCCGTTGCGGTTCCTTGTGTTCATTTGCGGCGCCGGCTGCCCGGCCTACAGTCGATATGGCCCCACTGTAGAAAAGCCTCCGGGACTCCACGCTGTCCGCATCCTGACAAAATGGACAGGTTCGCCCGGCTCTCCCCGGGGCAAGCCTTGCCGGGGACGGATGCCCCGGCGCCGCGGGCCGCCTCGCCCCCTGCGCGGCCCGCGCCAGTCAAAAGAGTTAAAATAGAGTCAAATTTTTCTTGTTTGGCGGCTAGCTGCAGTCAAAGTCTGCTGTCAAAGTCCTGTTGGCGTCTCATTTCAAACAATGACCACTATCCTCCCGAACCTTCCCACCGGCCAGAAGGTCGGCATCGCCTTTTCCGGCGGCCTCGACACCAGCGCGGCTCTCCTGTGGATGCGCAACAACGGCGTCATCCCCTACGCCTACACGGCGAACCTGGGCCAGCCCGACGAGTCCGACTACGATGAGATTCCCCGCAAGGCCCTGGCCTACGGCGCCGAAAAGGCCCGCCTGATCGACTGCCGCGCGCAACTGGTCGCCGAAGGCATCGCCGCCCTGCAAGCGGGCGCGTTCCACATCTCGACCGCCGGCATCACCTACTTCAACACCACCCCCATCGGCCGCGCCGTCACCGGCACGATGCTGGTGGCCGCCATGAAGGAAGACGACGTCAACATCTGGGGCGACGGCAGCACCTTCAAGGGCAACGACATCGAGCGCTTCTACCGCTACGGCCTGCTGACCAATCCGGACCTGAAGATCTACAAGCCCTGGCTGGACCAGCGCTTCATCGACGAACTGGGCGGCCGTTCGGAAATGTCCGAATACATGCGCCAGGCCGGCTTCGACTACAAAATGTCGGCCGAAAAAGCCTACTCCACCGACTCCAACCTGCTGGGCGCCACCCACGAAGCCAAGGACCTGGAGCAACTGAACTCCGGTATCCGGATCGTCAAGCCCATCATGGGCGTGGCCTTCTGGCGCGACGACGTGGCCGTCAAGGCCGAGGAAGTCACGGTCCGCTTCGAGGAAGGCCAGCCGGTCGCCCTGAACGGCGTGGAATACAGCGACCCCGTCGAGCTGCTGCTGGAAGCCAACCGCATCGGCGGCCGCCACGGCCTGGGCATGAGCGACCAGATCGAAAACCGCATCATCGAAGCCAAGAGCCGCGGCATCTACGAAGCCCCGGGCCTGGCCCTGCTGTTCATCGCCTACGAACGCCTGGTCACCGGCATCCACAACGAAGACACGATCGAGCAGTACCGCGAAAGCGGCCGCAAGCTGGGCCGCCTGCTGTACCAGGGCCGCTGGTTCGACCCGCAAGCCATCATGCTGCGCGAAACCGCCCAGCGCTGGGTGGCGCGCGCCATCACCGGCGAAGTCACCCTCGAACTGCGCCGCGGCAACGACTATTCGCTGCTGAACACGGAATCGCCCAACCTCACCTACGCGCCCGAGCGCCTGTCCATGGAGAAGGTGGAGAACGCCCCCTTCACCCCGGCGGACCGCATCGGCCAGTTGACCATGCGCAACCTCGACATCGTCGACACGCGCGAAAAGCTGTTCACCTACGTGAAGACGGGCCTGCTGGCCTCTTCGGGCACTTCGCTGCCCCAATTGAAGGACACCAAGAAGAAGTAATCGCTTCTTCGAAAGAAACCCTCCGCAGCGGCAAGCTGCGGAGGGTTTTTTTTGGCTGTTCCAAGATAAAGCCATCTCGCGGAACGTAGGATGGGTGGAGCGCGAGATCCTCCGCAAAAAAATGCCGCGCTCCAACGCGCGCAACCCATGCTGCCGTGAAAAACTGGGGTGTCTGACACCCAAGGAGAGAAGGCTTCGGCTTGCACCGGCGTTCCAGGGGTGTCAGACACCTGCATCAACCACCGTCTGCTCACAACAGCATGGGTTTCGCGCGCTGGAAGGCGGTGTTCTGGCTTAAGAACTCTCGCGCTCCACCCATCCTACAACTCGACCTGCATCCCCATCTCGACGACCCGGTTCGCCGGGATCTTGAAGAACTTGGTGCTGCGGGTGGAGTTGCGCGCCATGAAGGAAAACACCGCGCGGCGCCAGCGCCACAACGCCGGCTTCTTCGCCGCCACCACGGTCTGGCGCGACAGGAAGTACGACGTGCGCATCGGCTCCAGGTCGATTTCCGGATAGGCCTCGGCCACCAGGCGCAGCCCTTCCGGCACGTCGGGGTCCTCCTTGAAGCCATAGGTGATCGTGGCCTGCCAACTGGAAGCGCTGATCTTCTGCACGCTCAAACGCTCTTCCGGCGACACGTACGGCACGTCCGCCACCAGGATGGTCAGGAACAGCACGTGATCGTGCAGCACCTTGTTGTGCTTCAGGTTGTGCAGCAGCGCGGGCGGCACGTTGCCTGAGTTCATCGTCATGAAAATGGCGGTGCCGGGCACCCGCGACGGCGGGTATTCCTCCAACTGCGCCATGAACTCCTTGAGCGGCTGCCGGTCCCGCTGCTGCATCTCGGACAGCAGCCGGCGGCCGCGGCGCCACGTCATCATCAGCGTGAACACCACGATCGCCACCAGCAGCGGCAGCCAGCCGCCTTCGTGGATCTTGAAGACGTTGGCCGAGAACAGCAGCACGTCGAACATCAGCAGCAGGCCCAGCGCCAGGAACCACATCATCCGCTTCACGCCCGTGCTGCCTCGCGGCAGCACCGCGAAGGCGAGCACCGACGTCGTCAGCATGGTGCCGGTCACCGCGAAGCCGTAGGCGGCGGCCAGGTTGTCGGAATTGCGGAACAGCAGCACCAGGACCAGCACCGCGCACAGCAAGAGCGCGTTGACCTGCGGCAAATAGATCTGCCCCTTCTCGATCGCCGACGTATGCAGGATCTGCATGCGCGGCCAGAAGCCCAGTTGCACCGCCTGGCGCGTCACCGAATACGCGCCGGAAATCACCGCCTGCGACGCCACGATGGTCGCGATCGTGGCCAGGGCCACCAACGGCGCCAGCCCCCAATCGGGAGCCATCATGAAGAACGGGTTGCGGATGGCGGCGGGGTCGCGCAGCAGGAGCGCGCCCTGGCCGAAATAGCACAGCGTCAGCGCCGGCAGCACCATGCTGAACCAGGCCCTGCGGATCGCGGGGCGGCCGAAATGGCCCATGTCGGCGTACAGCGCCTCGGCGCCCGTCAGCGCCAGCACCACCGCACCCAGCAGCACGAAGCTGATCCAGGGAAAGTCGACGACGAAACGCAGTCCCCACATGGGATTCAGCGCCGCCAGCACCTCGGGCGTCTGCCAGATCTGCCAGCCGCCCAGCGCGGCCAGCGTGCCGAACCACAGCAGCATCACCGGGCCGAACAGCTTGCCCATCGCGCCCGTGCCGTGCGACTGGATCATGAACAGCCCGATCAGCACCACCAGCGCGATCGGCACGACCCAGTCGTCCAACTGGTGCGACACGATGCCGATCCCTTCAAGCGCCGACAGCACGGAAATCGCCGGCGTGATCATGCTGTCGCCATAGAACAGCGCGGCGCCGAAAATGCCCAGCACGATCAGCACCCAGCGCAGCCTGCCTTCGCGGGCGCGCACCGCCAGTTCCAGCAGCGCCAGCGTGCCGCCTTCGCCGCGGTTGTCGGCGCGCAGCACCAGCGTCACGTACTTGAACGACACCACCACCATCAGCATCCAGAACAGGATGGAGAGCACGCCCAGCAGGTGCGGCGGCTCCAGGTCGGTGTGCACGCTCAGGCCCGTGAGACAAGCCCGCAGCGTATAGAGCGGGCTGGTGCCGATGTCTCCGTACACCACGCCCAGCGCCCCCAGGATCAGCGCCGCCCGCGACGATGGCGCGTGCGCGCCGCCTGCGTGCGCGCCGCCCGGAGAGGGGGCGCCGACGGTATCCTGGCTCATGGTGTGGGTTCTTGGCGAGTAAGTTGGGCCCCTTTGCGGGGGCCGGGAAACACGACGGACAGCCGTGTGCCGGGAAAGTCGGGGCGGCTGGTGAGCTTCCACCAGGCGCCGTGCGCATGCGCGATCTCGCGGACGATGGCCAGCCCCAGGCCCGAGCCGCCGGCGGTGGCGGTCGGCGAACGGTAGAACGCCTCGAACACGCGGTCGCGCTCTTCCGGCGGGATCCCGGGACCGTCGTCCTCGACCGTCAGCGAGGGCGGATTGGCGCCCACGATCAGCGTGATGCGGCCCGTGGCGTTGCCGTAGCGCAAGGCATTGTCGATCAGATTGCCCAGCAGTTCGGCCAGCAACAGGGGATCGGCGTCGATCCAGATGGGCGCGTCGGGGGCCACCAGGTCGAGTTCGTAGCGCGCTTCGCGCACGCGCGGAAACCATTCGGCGCCATGCGCCCGCACCCATTCGCACAGGTCGATGCGCACGAAGCTGTCCTGCGGGCGGGCGTTGGGATCGGCCCGGGCCAGCACCAGCAACTGCTGGCCCAGCCGGATCATGCGGTCGCTGACCGCCTTGATGCGCTCCGCCCGCGCCCGCACGTCGTCGGGCAAGGGCCGCGCCAGCATCAGTTCCGATTCCAGCCGCAGGCCGGACAAGGGGGTGCGCAACTGGTGCGCCGCGTGGCCGATGAAACGCCGCTGCGCCGCCAGCGACGCATCCAGGCGCAGCAGCAGGTCATTGGTGTGGGTCACCAGCGGCTCGATCTCCACCGGCACGCCCACCACTTCCAGGGGCTGCATGTCGTCGATGGAGCGCTGCCGGATTTCCTCGGACAAGTGGTTCACGGACCGCAGGCCCGACCGCACGCCCTGCACCACCACCCAGGTGAACAGGGAAATCAGCGCGACCTGCCCCACCACCATCAGCCAGAAGAAGTCCTCCAGCATCCAGAGCGACATGTCGATCTTGTGCGTGATGACCCAGGTCGCCGCCAGGTCCAGCAGGACGAGCAGCAGGATCGGCGGCATCAGCCGGATGACCAGATGCCGCGCAAGCGAACGGGAGGGAAGTAAGGGGCGCGAGGCCGGGGGGGCGTTGGGAGTGCGTTCCTGCGTCATGGCGCGATGCCCTTGCTCAGGCGATGGGATGCGCTCGGCCGGCATATTGCGGCCGCCGCCGGGCCGTCAGGCCTTCAGGCCGTCTCGACATCCAGCATGTAGCCAAAGCCGCGCACCGTCTGGATGCTGGCGCCCGTGCCTTCCAGGCGCTTGCGCAGGCGGTATACGTAGACTTCGACCGCGTTTTCGCTGAAATCGGCGTCCCATGCGGAAAGCGAGTTGACGATCTGGCGCTTGGTCACGACCCGGCCGACGCGGGCCATCAGCATTTCCAGCACCGAGAGTTCGCGCACCGACAGCGACAGGCGCTGGCCGTTGGCGCGGACTTCGCGTCCGACGGTGTCGAACACCAGGGGGCCGACTTCGATCAGGGGCTGCGCCTGCCCGGCGCGGCGCCGGCCGAAGGCGCGCACCCGCGCCGCCAGCTCGGGCAGTTCGAAAGGCTTGGTGACGTAATCGTCCGCGCCGGCATCCAGGCCGGCGACGCGGTCGTCGAGGCCGTCGCGGGCGGTGAGGATCAGCACGGGAACCTGGTTGCCGTCCTGGCGCAACTGGCGCAGCACGTCCAGTCCGCTCATGCCCGGGAGGTTGAGGTCGAGCAGCATGAGGTCGTACGGCTGGCCAGCCAGGGCGCCCAGGACACGGTCGCCTTCGGTCAGCCAGTCGACCGCATAACCCTGGTCGGCCAGGAATTCCTGGAGCGCATGGCCCAGGGTGGTGTCGTCTTCGATTACCAGAACTCGCATGCCGCGATTCTAGCGCGATCCCGGCCGGATGGGGGCGCGAAGTGCGCCCCGGGCCGGAATTCGTTCAGTGCGCGGACGGCGCCGGGGCGGCCCCGGCCGGGGCGGGTGCCGCCTCGCCCGCGGGCGCGCCGCCCGAAGGCGGGGTGGTGACGAACCCGATGCGCGTCATGCCCGAGCGGCGCGCCGAAGCCATGACCTTGGCCAGCGTTTCGTAACGGGTGTTCTGGTCGGCGCGGATGCGGATCTCGGGCTGCGGCTTGGTGCCGGCGACCGATTTGAAGCGGTTGGGCAGGTCGTCGATATTGACCGGTTTTTCATCCCAGAACAGCGCGCCGCTGGCGTCGATGGCCAGGTCGATTGTCTTGGGTTCTTCCTCGATCTGCTCGGCGGCCACCTGGGGCATGTTGATCTTGATCGAGTGCGCCAGCAGCGGCGCGGTGATGATGAAGATCACCAGCAGCACCAGCATGACGTCGATCAGGGGCACCATGTTGATCTCGGAAACCGTATGGCTCCCGGATCCCTTTCCCTCGAAGCTGCCAAAGGCCATTATTCGCTCCCGCGTTGAGCCGCCGCGCCGTTGCCGTGCTGGCGGCGCAGGGCGCGCACCTTGCCGTCGGACAGTTCGACTTGCTGGCCGGTGGTCAGGAAGGCGAACAGGTCATGCGCGAAGGCGTCCAGGCGCGACAGGAACACGCGATTGTTGCGCACGAAAGTGTTGTACGCCAGCACCGCGGGAATGGCAACGGCCAGGCCCAGGCCCGTCATGATCAGCGCTTCGCCCACGGGGCCGGCGATGCGGTTGATGGTCACGCCGTCGGACAGGCCGATGCCGACCAGCGCGTGGTACACGCCCCAGACCGTGCCGAACAGCCCCACGAAAGGCGCCGTCGAGCCCACCGAGGCCAGCACGGTGAGGCCGTTTTCCAGCTTCGCGGTTTCCTCGTCGATGACCTTGCGCATGGTGCGCGTGACGAAGTCGGAGTTGCTGCCGGATTCTTCCAGCTTGGTCGCGCCGAACTTGTTGTGGTGCGCCTGGGCGTGCATGGCGTGGCTGGCCAGGTGCGAGAACGGGTCGCGCGCGCCGTGCGTCACGATTTCGTTTTCGACCTGTTCGAGCGAGCTGGCGTTCCAGAACTTGTTCAGGAAATCCTGGGCGCGCTTGCGCATGCTGACGTTGCTGGCGGCCTTGACCAGGATCAGGTACCAGGTGACCAGCGACATCAGGATCAGGATGACGAACAGGCTCTTGCCCACGAAGTCGCTCTGCGCGACGAAGTGCAGGAATCCCATGTCGGGGGTGGCGACGGGGACCGGGGCGACGGGCAGCGCGGCGGCGGCGCTGTGCAGCGCATCGGCCGATTGCTGGAGCGCGCCGGCGGCCTGCTGGGCCGCCTCGCCGACCGCCGAAGCGGCTTGGGGGGCCGCGGGCGCAGC
>NZ_UFQC01000013.1 GCF_900496975.1 Achromobacter veterisilvae | reverse complement strand
CCTTGCCGTAAGGGTGTCCGACACCTGCGGAGGCTTATGCCAGGTGTCAGACACCCGTACGAGATGACGGCACGGATTGACGAGGTGTTGCCGGGTGTCTGACACCCATGGGGAAGAGATTGCCGCCCCGATTGGTGTCGGACACCCCGATGCTTTGCTTCAAGCCTGCGGCGCCTTGCCGTAAGGGTGTCCGACACCTGCGGAGGCTTATGCCTGGTGTCAGACACCTGCCTACAGCACGCTCAGGATCGCGTCGCGGGCCTGGTGCGAGAGTTCCAGGCGCGTGGGCAAGGTGCCGTCGGGGTGGTGGGCCGCCAGGGGGGCCAGGAACACCACTTCCACGGCCAGCCCGGTCACGCCCAGCACCCGCCAGAGGTTGGCCACCAGCGATTCCTCGCCCACGAAGGCGGCATAGCCGCTGCGTTGGCCGTGCTGGAGGAAGCGCAGGGCCACCGGCTGGATTTCCACGGCGGCGGCGCGGGCCGGTTCGAACAGGCTGGCGTGGAAGGGAAGCAGTTCGAAGCCCTCGGTGGTCGTGCCTTCGGGAAACAGCCCCACCGCGTCGCCCTGCTTGAAGCGGGCCTGCATGGCTTCGCCCATCGCGTGCACGGCGTGGCGCTGGCCGCGTTCGATGAACAGCGTGCCGGCGCCGGCCACCAGCCAGCCGATGACGGGCCAACTGCGGATTTCGCTCTTGGCGACAAAGGCGGTGGCGCGCGCCGAATTCAGCACGAAGATGTCGATCCACGAGACATGGTTGGCCACCATCAGGACCGGCCCCGTCAGGCGCGGGTCGCCTTTCAGGACGACCCGCAGCCCACAGAACATCATCAGGCAGCGCGACCACCAGCGGTTCAGCCAGGCGCGCGAGCGAGTCCCGAGCAGCGGATACACCAGGCCCACGCACAGCAGGCCGAAAAGGATCCAGGGCACCACGAGGAACAACCTTAGAACAAAGCGCAGCAGCTTCAAACCGGAGTCTCCCAGGCCAGGCTGCCACCCACGACGGTGGCGCGTACTCGGCCGGGCAGCATCATACCCGCGAACGGCGTGTGGCCGCCGTGGCTTTGCAGGGCGCCGGGCGTCACCAGCCATTCGGCGTCCAGGTCGGCCAGGCACAGGTCCGCCGGCGCGCCCACGCCCAGTTGGCCGGCGGGCGCGGCCTGCGGAGCGATCCTGTCCAGCACGGCGGCGGGGCCGGAAGTGACCCGCGCCAGGGCCTCGGCCACGGGCCGGCGGCTGTCGCGCGCCCACTTCAAGGCCAGGGACAGCAGCAACTCCAGCCCGGTGGCGCCGGGTTCGGACAGCGGGAACGGCGCGGCCTTTGCGCGCGCCTCGACCGGGGTGTGATCGGAACACAGCGCGTCGACCAGGCCGTCGGCCAGCGCCGCCTGGATGGCGTCGCGGTCGCGCTGGCCGCGCAGCGGCGGACGCAGGTGGAAATTCGTATCGAAGAAGCCGATATCGACGTCGGTCAGGTGCAGGCTGTTGGCGGACACGTCGGCGGTCACCGGCAGGCCTTCGCGCCTTGCGGCGCGCAACAGCTCCAGCCCCGCCGCCGTGGACAGCCTCGCCAGGTGCACCCGGGCGCCGGTGGCGCGCTGCAATTCGAAGATGGTCTGCAAGGCCACGGTTTCCGCCTGCGGCGGCAGCCCTTCCAGGCCCAGGCGTTCGGCATAGGCGCCGCTGGCGGCCGCAGCGCCCCGGGCGAGCCACGGGTCCTGCG
Organism: Achromobacter veterisilvae; assembly: GCF_900496975.1. Lineage (GTDB taxonomy): Bacteria > Pseudomonadota > Gammaproteobacteria > Burkholderiales > Burkholderiaceae_B > Achromobacter > Achromobacter veterisilvae. The sequence continues at coordinate 183,515 of NZ_UFQC01000013.1, read as the reverse complement.
GCCGCAGCCACAAGGCGTGCCCCAGGCCGCTGGCGTAACGCATCGCGCCCCACAGCACCCGCGTGTCGGCAATGCCCATGTCGCCTTGCGCATAGGCCAGGCAGCCCGCGCGGGCCAGCAGGTCCATTTCGGCCAGCGTTTCGCCCGCCAGCCCCACCGTCATCGCGCCCAGCGGACGGACCCGGCATTGCCCCGGCGCCGCGTGGCGCATCAGCGCGTCCACCTTGCCCGGCTCGTCCAGAGGCGCCGCGGCGTCCGGCGGCAGCACCAGGCAGGTCACGCCGCCGGCCAGGGCCGCGCGCAGTTCGGCGGGCGCGAAGGCCGCCGCGCCGGGCTGCGTCACGCGCGCGGACAGGTCGATCAGGCCCGGCAGCACCGCCAGCCCCGAGGCGTCCAGCCGAAGGTCGGCCTGGAAGCCATCGGGCTCACGGCCCACCGCCGCCACGCGGCCGTCGGCGATATACAGGTCGTGCCGTCCGTCCACGCCGTTCGCGGGATCGATCAGCCGGCCGTCGGCGATATGCAGCCTCATGGCGCGCCTCCCGCCAGCACGCTCAGCGCGGCTTCGCGCAAGTGCCGTTCGAGGTCGGCCAGGCGCGCCTGCGCGGGCGCCAGGCTGGCCGCGATGTCGCCGTCGACCTCGACGCCGGGCGTCGGTTCGCCCGCGGGCAACAGCAGCGCATCGGACCGCGCGCCGGCCAGGACGCCGGGCGTCAGGCCGTGGGTTTGCGCGTACTCGCGGGCCGAAGGCAGCAGCGCGCCGCTGATCCGCTCCACGCCCAGGGGCAGGACGATGATGACGTCGGCGTCCTGCAGCGCTTCCGCAAGCGTGGCGCAGGCGCGCACACCCAGTTGCGCCAGGCTGTCGGGCAGCAAGGTGCGCGGCCCCGCCGCGCGCACTTCCGGAACGCCCAGCGTGGTCATGGCATGGATCGCCGAGCGCGCCACGCGCGAATGGCGGACGTCGCCCACCAGCGCCACCGCCAGGTTGGTCAGGTCCTGCCTGGCTTCCAGCATCGCCTGCACCAGCGCCAGCGCCGGCAGGGGATCCGCATGGCCGCCGTCGCCCGCGTTGACGATACGCAGGCCCGGCGCCGCGTGGGCCGCCGCGCAATGCGCCGCGCCGCTGGCGGGATGGCGCAGCACCAGCAAGCCAGGTTCCAGGCCGGCCACGGTGCCGGCGAGCGCGTCGCCGGCCCGCGCGTCCAGCGCCACGGGCCGCAGCGACAACCGCGCCGCGGCGGCGGCGTAGGCGTCCCGGTCCCGGGCGGCGTCTTCCGGCAGGCACAGGAATACCGGCGGCCCGGAGGCGGGTCCGGCCGGCGCGTCGCCGGCCGCAAGGCCGCGCGCGGCGTCCAGCAGCCGCTCGACGTGGCGCCGGGGCAAGCCTTCCGTAGTCAGCAGGTGTATCAGTTCGCCGCGGCGATCGAGTTGCGGATTGAGCATAGGCAAGCCGGGCTGCAAGCGTCAGGCCGCCGGCAGGGTATCCAGATATCGTTGCAGGATAACAGCCGCCGCCATCGCGTCGTCGGCGGCATGCGTCCCCAGCAGGCGCTGCGCCTCCATGCTGGAACCGCGTTCGTCCACCAGTTCGACGGCAACGCCGAACCGGCCGTGCAATTGATTGGCGAAGCGGCGGCAACGCGCGGTGGCCGGTTGTTCGCCGCCGTCCGCGTCCAGCGCCAGCCCCACGACGACGCGGCCCGGCTGCCATTCCTGCAGCAGCGCCGCGATGCGGCCGAAACGCGCCTCGCGGACCTCGCTGAAGATGATTTCCAGCGGACGCGCCTGGCGCGTCAGCGTATTGCCGATGGCGATGCCGATCTTTTTTTCGCCGAAATCGAAGGCAAGCAGGGTTTCTTCAGGCATGGCCCGCGTCGCCCGCCAGCATGACCGGATCGATGCCCAGCAGCTTCAGCGCGGCGGGGTAGCGGTCCTCGGGCGGCACGTCGAAGATGATGCTGTCGTCGGCGCCCACGCTGAGCCAGGCGTTCTGGGCCATCTCGCTTTCGAGCTGGCCCGCGCCCCAGCCGGCATAGCCCAGCGTGACCAGCATGCGGGCGGGCCCGTTGCCCTCGGCGACGGCCTGCAGCACGTCGCGCGAGGTGGTCAGCGCCATGCCGCCGAGCTTGATGCTGGAGCTGTAGTCGCCGGCGGGCGCGTGCAGCACGAAGCCACGGTCGGTCTGCACCGGGCCGCCGAAGAAAACCAGGGTGTCCTTCACGGGGCCGATCTCGAGCGTCAGGTCGATGCGCTCGAACAAGGTGCCCAGCGTAAGATCGGTGGGCCGGTTGATGACCAGGCCCAGCGCGCCACGCTCGGTGTGTTCGCAGACATAGATGACCGAGCCCGCCAGGCTGCCTTCCACCATGCCCGGCATGGCGATCAGGAACTGATTGGCGAAATTGGCCGCCTGCGTCGTAGAGTCGTCGTGGTGTTTTTCCGTCATGGCAACCCCTTCGTGGGTAGTCTGAGAGAACCGTGGAACGGGCCGCGCGAACGCGGCCCTCATGCCTGGCGGCAGGCCGTCCTACGGTTGCGAGGGATGGGGCTTGATCCCATCTTACGAGCCTTGGCGGAATATGTCGGCGTCGCCGCTTCAGATTTCCATCAATTCGAAGTCCTCTTTGCGCGCGCCGCATTCGGGACAGACCCAATTCGGCGGCACGTCTTCCCAGCGGGTGCCGGGCGCAATACCTTCGTCGGGCAGGCCGGCTTCTTCATCGTAGACCCAGCCGCAAATCAAACACATCCAAGTACGCATAGTTCTCTCTTACATCAAATCCAGGCCCGCGCCCCGGCGGCAGGGCAAAGGTGAAGGGCTTCCATTAGAATGGGGACAATCTTACCGAAACCCAATAGGGGTTCCCCTGATTCGTCGCAAATGAGTCCGGGCACCCTCACTCAAGCGCTGTCCAAGTGGCCCCCGTAACTCCCCCTCTCGTTTTGGTCTTCGGTCCGCTCGATCCCTCGGGCTCCGACGGCTTGCCGGCCGACGCCGTCACCTGCGCCCGCCTGGGCTGCCACGGCCTGGCGGCCGTGACCGCGCTGACCGTGCGGGATACCGCCGGCATCGAAGAAATCCACCCCGTCTCGCCCGACCTTCTGGACGACCAGGCGCGCTGCCTGCTCGAAGACATGTCGGTGCAGGCCATCAAGGTGGGCGGACTATACACCGCGGAAACGGCCAGCGTCGCCGCGCAGGTCGCCGCCGACTACAGCCAGGTCCCGCTGGTCCTGCACCTGGGCCAGCGCGCCCAGCCGCCGGACAACGCCGCCGACGAGGACGAGGCCGACGACCTGCTGGCCGCCACCCTCGAACTGGTGTTGCCGCAGACGGACCTGCTGGTCATCGAACACCTGCGCCTGGCGCAGTGGCACGCCGACGGCGACATAGATATCGGGGACGCCCCCTCGCCCATGCATGCCCTGGTGGCGGCGGGCGCGGAATGGGTCCTCGTGCTGGGCAGCCCCCAGCGGCCCGGCCACTACGCCAACATGCTGCTGGGGCCCAATGGCCAGACCAGCAGCCTGCCGTGGCAGGCCCCTCCGGACCGCAACGGCGACGCCGGCGGCGTGGCCGCCACCGCCATCGCCGCCATGCTGGCCCGCGGCCTGGAAATGCCCGAAGCCGTGCGCCAGGGCCTGGCGCACGCCGACGCCTCGATCGCCGCCAGCTTCCTGCCGGGCATGGGCCGGCGCATCCCCAACCGGATCCAACCGCAATGAAAGCGCTGCGCTTCCCCGCCGGCCTGTACGGCGTCACCCCCGAATGGGACGACACCGAACGCCTGCTGCTGGCCGTCCGCAAGGCCGCCGAAGGCGGCATGCGGTCGCTGCAGTTGCGCCGCAAGAACGTGCCCGGCGCGGTGCGCGCCGAACAGGCGCGCGCGCTGGCGCCGCTGTGCCGCGAACTGGGCGTGGTCTTCCTGATCAACGACGACTGGCGCCTGGCGCTGGAAGTGGGCGCCGACGGCGCGCACGTGGGCCGCGACGACGACAGCCTGGCGCGCATCCGCGCCGAGGCCGGCCCCGACCTGATCCTGGGCGGCTCCAGCTACGACGACCTCGCCCGCGCGCGGGAATTGCTCGACGCTGGCGCGGACTACATCGCCTTCGGCGCCATGTTCGCCTCGACGGTCAAGCCGGACACCGTCCGCGCGCCGCTCTCGGTCCTGACCGAGGCCCGCCGCCTGACGGACGACCGCGACGCCCCGCGCCCCGCGGTCGTCGCCATCGGCGGCATCACGCCCGACAACGCCCCGCTGGTGGCGCAGGCCGGCGCCGACGCCATCGCCGTCATCACCGGACTCTTCGAAGCGCCCAGCATCCGGGCCGCCGCGGCGGCCTGCTCGGCGCCCTATTCCGCCAACCCCAACCGCAAGCCTTGAACGCCATGTCCAGTAACGCCCAGCTTTTCGAACGCGCCTGCCGCAGCATCCCCGGCGGCGTCAATTCGCCCGTGCGCGCCTTCCGCTCAGTGGGCGGCACCCCGCGCTTCATCAAGCGCGCGCAAGGTCCTTACGTGTGGGACGCGGAAGACAAGCAGTACATCGATTACGTGGGCTCGTGGGGCCCCGCGATCCTGGGCCACTCGCACCCCGAGGTGGTGCGCGCCGTGCAGGAAGCGGCCGTCAACGGCCTGTCGTTCGGCGCCCCCACCGAAGCGGAAATCGAACTGGCCGAAGTCCTGATCTCGCGCCTGCCCTCGCTGGAACAGGTGCGCCTGGTCAGTTCGGGCACGGAAGCCACCATGACGGCCATCCGCCTGGCGCGCGGCGCCACCGGCCGCGCCAAGATCGTGAAATTCGAAGGCTGCTACCACGGCCATTCGGACAGCCTGCTGGTCAAGGCCGGCTCCGGCCTGCTGACCTTCGGCAACCCCAGTTCGGCCGGGGTGCCGCCGGAATTCGTGTCGCACACGCTGACCCTGGAATACAACAACCTGGACGCGGTGCGCGAAGCCTTCGCGCAGCATGGCGCCGACATCGCCTGCATCATCGTCGAGCCGGTCGCCGGCAACATGAACCTGATCAAGCCGGCCCCGGGCTTCCTGGAAGGCCTGCGCGAGGTCTGCACGCAGCATGGCGCGCTGCTGATCTTCGACGAAGTGATGACCGGCTTCCGCGTGGGTCCGCAAGGCGTGCAGGGCCTGACGGGCGTCAAGCCCGACCTCACCACGCTGGCCAAGGTGATCGGCGGCGGCATGCCGGTGGGCGCCTTCGGCGGCAGCGCCGAAATCATGAAGCACATCGCCCCGCTGGGCGGCGTCTACCAGGCCGGCACGCTGTCGGGCAATCCGGTGGCCGTGGCCGCGGGCCTGGCCACGCTGCGCCTGATCGCGGCGCCCGGCTTCTACGACCGGCTGTCGGCCCAGACCGCCAAGCTGGCCCAGGGCCTGCAGGAACGCGCGCGCGCCGCCGGCCTGGCCTTTTCCGCCGACGCCGTGGGCGGCATGTTCGGCCTCTATTTCAGCGACAAGGTGCCTGCCTCGTTCGCCGAAGTTTCGGCCTGCGATACGGCGGCGTTCAACCGGTTCTTCCACGCCATGCTGGACCACGGCGTGCACTTCGCGCCGTCGGCGTTCGAGGCGGGCTTCGTCTCGGCCACGCACGATGACGCCGTGATCAAGTCCACGCTGGACATCGCGGAAAAGGTCTTCGCGTCGATGTGACCGGCGCCCCGGGGAGCCGGCCCGCGGCCGCTCCCCTCGGAAGGAAGCTAATCAAGGGGCCTTGTAGCGCTCGTACAGGGCGGTGACGTCCCGGACATAGGCCTGAGTTTCGGCGTAGGGCGGCACGGCGTCGTACTTGCGCACCGCGCCTTCGCCCGCGTTGTAGGCCGCCAGCGCCAGGTCCAGCCGGCCCGGATACTGGTCCAGCAGCCGGCGCAGGTGGCGCGATCCCGCCTTCACGTTCGTGGCCGGGTCCACCAGCGCGGTCTCCACGTCGTCCACGGCCAGCAGCGGGGCCGCCGTCGCCGGCATCAACTGCATCAGTCCCAGCGCGCCCTTGGGCGAACGCGCGTCGCTGCGGAATCCCGACTCGATGGCGATGACCGCCGTCAGCAAAGCCTGGTCCACTCCCGAATCCTGGGCGGCCCGCGCGATCAGCCCATCGTGCGCGGTGGGCGCCTTGGCCTCGCCCCAGCGCAGGGCGCGCGGCGTGGGCCCCAGGGCGGCCAGGCGCGCGCCGTCGCCGGACTTGGGGTCGCAGGCCAGGCAGACTTTCACGCCGCCGGTGCGCCAGGCAGCCCGGGTCTGCGCCCGCTTGTAGTACTTGGCGTGGCCCGTCGGCACCTTGATGGCCCGCCAGACGCCGAAGGGGTCCTTGTAACGGTAGATCTCATCCGCGAGGGCCTGACGGGCGGGCGCCAGCGCCAGAGCCCCCCCCACGACGGCCGCCAGCGCCGCCATGCCCCCGGCGCGCGCCAGGAAGGCGCGCAGGGCCGGGAAGATGGAAGGGGCATGGCGGGGCATGGGCGGGGCTCCGGCGGCGTCCGAGGACGCGTTGGCGAGGTCTTATCCTGCTGCGCGGACGCCGGTTTGTCGCTCCTGCCGACGTCCTAGTCCTGCGCCGAAGCCGTGTCCGCAGGGGAAAGCAGGGACGGGATTAGGGCTTGCGGCGGGGATTTACCCACCTACTTTCCAGTAGCCCGGATAGCTTGCGCTAGAATATGACCTAATATTTCGCATCATTACCAAATAATGAACTTGGCCGTCAGCGCCAAGCGGGAGAGGCTGAGATGGACACAACAAACAAGCTCCAGCTAACGCTGGATGCCAGTACCCGGGTCCTGACGGCAAGCTACACGCCGCCGCCTCAGCCCGACCCAACGGTCGAGCCGGCCGAGCCCGCCCTTCCCGGCCCGGTGGCAGGCGACGATGCGGCCGTCGATGGCGATAACGCCGGCACCGCGCCCGCCGACCCGGCCGCCGAAGCGCCCCCCTTCAATCCCGACCTGCCCACCTGGGACACGCTGGCCGCCGCCGCGGTCGCCCAGGGCTGGAACGCCGATGCGCTGGACAGCCAGGCCGTCCTGGCCTTCATCGGGCAATGCCGCAACGCGCTGGAAACCGTCTCGGGGCCGGTCGGCATGGTCGTCGACGGCAGCTTCGAAGTGGAGCTGGGCGCCGACCGCATGTCGGCCCTGCTGACGCTGCATCCGCCCAAGGGCGGCAGGCCCGTCGCGCTGGCGGACGTGCGCCAGACGCTGGCCGACCAGGGCATCGTCCACGGCGTGCTGGAACGCGAGCTGGCCGAGGCCGTCGAAAAGGGCAGCCGTGACACCGTGCTGGTCGCCCAGGGCACGCCGCCCACCCGCGGCACCCCCACCCGCTTCGAAAGCCTGCTGGACCGCCTGAAACCGCGCGGCGAGGACATCGACGAACTGGCCCAGGTGGACTACCGCGACCTCGGCAACCTGCTCCTGGTATCGCCCGGCACGCCGCTGATGCGCCGCGTGCCGCCGCTGCCCGGCGTGGACGGCGCCGACGTGCTGGGCACGCCCGTCCTGCCCGAGGAACTGCCCGATACGCCGTTCGCCAAGGAACTGGCGGGCGTGGAGATCGATCCCGAAGACCCGCTGCTGCTGCGCGCCGCCATCGCGGGCACGCCCACCCTGGTCAGCCATGGCGTGCAGGTGAACCCCATGGTGGAGGTGGACGCCGTCAACCTGTCCACCGGCAACATCAATTTCGAAGGATCGCTGCAGGTGCGCGGCGACATCAGCGCCACCATGGAAGTCCGCGTGACCGGCGACGTGGTCGTCAACGGCACGATGGAGGCCGCGCTGGTGGAAGCCGGCGGCAGCGTCACGGTCAAGGGCGGCATCATCGGCACGGCCGAAGCGCTGCAGGATGCCGCCGCCGCCGCGCGCACCGCCCGCGTCGTCTGTGGCGGGGCGCTGCGCGCCAGGTTCATCGCCAACGCGATCGTCAGCGCCGGCAAGGACGTGGAGGTGGAACGCGAGATCCGCCAATGCAACATCGCCGCCGGCGGCAGCATCAATGTCGGCCCGCCCAATACGCAGCAAAGCGCCATCGCCGGCGGACAGGTCCGCGCCCTCCAGGCAGTGCGCGCCGGCACCATCGGCGCCGCGTCCGGCATCCCGACGCTGGTGCAGGCCGGCCTGGACCCGCACGCCGACATCAAGCGTTCGGCGCTGACGCGCAAGCGCCAGACGATGAACGAGGAAAAGGCCAAGCTGGAAAAGCTGCTGGCCTTCCTGCAGGCCAACCCGCAGCGCGCCCCCGGCGACGTGGCCGAACGCGCGCGCAATACCTACGCCAAGTTCAGCCACGAACTGCTGGAACTGGACGCGGAAGAAGCCCAGTTGACGCGCGAACTCCAGCCCCTGCAGACCGCCACCATCGCGGCCTCCAAACGCTTTTGCAGCGGCGTGACGATTCAGCTCGGCAACAAGATGCAGGAATTCCTGGAAGACCAGATCGGCGGCAAGGCCTGCCTGGACGACGGGCAGATCGTCATCCGCTGACGCCGCCGCCGGCGCTACGGCGCCAGTTCCTTGAACCAGGCCCGCGGCGAAACGCCGCGGTCGGGCCCCAGGATCGAAAAGCCGCCGTCCACCGGAATGTCCACGCCCGTCATCCACGACGCCGCGTCGGAACAGGCGAAACACACCGCGGCGGCGATCTCTTCGCCCGAGCCGACCCGCCCCAGCGGATGGAAATGCGCCCCCACGGCGTCCGCGACCTCGCGCGACCCGCCCGACAATTGCTCGACCGACGGCGACCAGGTCCACGCGGGCGACACCGCCAGCACCCGCAAGCCCGCCGGTGCCAGTTCCACCGCGAAGTTCTTGGTGATCTGCAAGAGCGCCGCCTTGGACGCCGGATACAGCGCCCGCCCGGCCGCGCCGAACTTGCCCCCGGTGCTGCCCAGGTTCACCACCACCCCGCCGCGCGGCAGCAACGGCGCCGCCAACTGCGTGAAGATGGCCGCCGACACCAGGTTGGTGTCCAGCGTGCGGTGCCATTCCTCGCGGGACGAGGCCAGCCCGCGGTCGGCGTACTGGCAGGCGTTGTTGACCAGGATGTCCAGCCGCCCGAAACGCGCCAGGGCGGCGTCGATGCAGCGTTGTATCTGGCTGTCCTGCCCGATGTCCGTCTCGCAATACAGGGCCCGGCCCTGCAAGTCCCGTTCCAGCGCCCGCCCCGCTTCGGCGTTGCGCCCGACCAGCACCACGTTGGCGCCGGCCGCCGCCAGCCCGCGCGCGATGTCCGCGCCCAGCCCCTGGGTGCTGCCGGTCACGATGGCCGTCTTGCCCGCCACGCCCGGAAAACCTGAGAAATCCATGAGCCGTCCTTGTTCAATCGGGCGCCGCCGCCCAGCGCAGCGCCTGCGCCACCGGGCCGGTCCGCGCGATCAGGCGCATGCTGGCCAGCGAGGCCTCGTGCACCGCCGGGTCCGCCGAAGCGCAGGCATCCTGCGCCACCATCACGTCGAAACCGATATCGGCGGCATGGCGCACCGTGCCCTCGACCACCGAATGCGTGGCGACCCCGGCCACCACCAGCCGGCGCGCGCCCAGCACCCGCAGGGTTTCTTCCAGCGGCGTGCCATAGAAGGCGCTGATGCGCGTGTGCTTCACCACGAATTCGCGCTTGCTGCCGGACAGCGGCTGCAAGCCCTCGTAGAAGGCGCTGCCCCACTGCCCCTCGGCCACCGCGCCGATCGAGGCCACGTTGCGGAAGATGTCGCAATTGGCCAGCAGGTCGGCGTAGTCCGGACGGAAGGCGATGCGCACGTGCACGATGGGCAGCCCTGCGGCCCGCGCCCCCGTCAGCAGCGCGGAGGCGCGCTCCAGCAGGCGCTTCCGCGCCGTCCCGTCCGCGTCCAGCCCGACTCGGATCTTGCCGTCGGGATGCAGCACGTCGTTCTGATAGTGCAGCGCCAGCACCGCGGCATCCGGCGCCGTCACACGAACCCCTCGAACACGTCGTGCACGTCGTCGCAATTGACCAGGTCCACCCGTTTCATGCGGATGCGCCAGCCCTCGCCCTCGGCGGCCAGCTTGTGGGTATAGCGGCCGGCCAGTTGGCGCGGCTGGCGCTTGCGCCATTCCGTCATCTGGAAGACGGAATGCACCACCAGGTTGCCGCCGGCGTCCACGCCCTCGACCTGCACGCCGCCCACCAGCCGCGCGCTGCGCGTGGGCGGCTGCTGCGACCAGTTGCGCGGATGCTCCAGGCGCCGGATGCGCACGTCGCGCAGCATGCGGTCCTCCCAGAACAGCGAGATATGGTCGTAGGGGCTCTGCTGGCCGGGCGCGCGCGGCATCCAGTACATGCCGTCGGCCGTCCACAGCGCCTGCCAGTCGGCATAGCGCCGTTCATCCAGCAGGCGGGCCTCGCGGTACAGGAACTGCGCGATGCGGTGATAGGCGTCGGCCGGCACCTCGGCGGGCGACAGGCCGCCGGTCGAGACGTCGAAATCGAGATCTAGCAGCATGCGCGGTCTCCGGTGGCGGCGGCCACGCCCGTCGGGGCGGCGCCGGCTTCCATATAGGTCTTCCAGGCGTGGAACTGGTTGCGCATCGGCAGTTCGCTGGTGCCGTTCAGGGACACCATGCCGTCGGCGTCGCTGCGGTCGCTGCCGTGGTAGCGGTGCATGCTGACCCAGTCGCCGCCGCGCGTGGCGTTGCCTTCCTGGCAGCGGTTGTAGAGTTCGATGTCGTCCGGCATGACGTTGGACGAGGGCGAATTGATGACGTTGGCATACAGCATGGCCCGCTTGAACACGCCGTCCGGCGCGCCCTTGCAGCGGAACGTCTGGATCTCGATCATCGTCCGGTCCACCGCGATGGGACGGATCACGCGGAACTGCTGGAACACGGTGTGGGGCGAGCCGCTGCCGTAGATGACGGTGTTGTGCCGGTTCATGCCCAGGATCTCGCGGGCGCGCGTTTCGCCATAGGCGGCGGCCAGCGTTTCGAAGTGCGCGCGCGACACCGGATCGCGCTCGGCCGCGCCCGGATTGAAGATGCCCTCCATGTAGCCGTGGCCGTTGGCGTAGGCGCGCAGCTCCAGTTTTTCCCAGAACTCGTAGGGTTCGCCGTTGCCGTCCATGATGTGGAGTTCCAGCGGCATCTCGCCGAGTTCCCTGGCCTCGTCGCGGGCCGCCGCGTACGACGATTCGTGCGTGACGCGGGCGTGCATGGTGTCGTGCAGGTTCTCGTAGAAGACCTTCCAGTTCGACCGCTGCATGACGCGAAAGACGCCGCCCGCCACTTCCACCTCGCCCACCGGCGAGCGGTCGCAGAGATTGTCGATGGACGAGCGCACGCCGCCCAGGAATTCCTCCAGCCCCTGCCCTTGCGCCGACTGGCTGGCGAACACGAAGCCGCGGTAGCTTTCCACGCGCGGCAACCGCCGCATCGAGAACGACGGATCGGCGGGGTCGTAGGAGGTGCCTTCCAGACCCTGCTTGAGCGGCACGCCCAGATGGCTGCCGTCCAGCTTGAACGTCCAGGCATGGTAGGGGCAGCGGAAGAACTTGCCGGCGCAGCCCTCGCCGTCGGCCACCACCTTCGCGCCCTTGTGGGGGCAGCGGTTGTACAGCACGTGCACGCGGCCGTCGGCGGCGCGCACCATCAGCACGTCCTGGTCGCCCAGCCGGGTGGTGTGGTAGTCGCCGGTCCTGGGCACCTGGCTTTCATGGCCCACGTAGACCCAGGCGCGGCCGTAGATCCGCTGCATCTCCAGATCGAAGATGGCGGGATCGGTATAGACGCCGCGATGCACGCTGTCGCCGCGCACCATGGCGGCCAGTTGCGCTTCGGTATATGCCATGGCCGCCTCCTATTTGCCTTCGCTGTCTTTCCAGCGCGCCATCAGCGTGTTGGACGGCAAGGTCTCGTCCAGCAGCTTCGCCGCGGTTTCGCGGCCCGCCACCGGCAGCCCCTCGGGGTCCAGCAGGCCCACCTGCACCAGCACGCTGGCCTGATCCCAATAGATGTGTTCGTGGTAGAGCTTGTCGCCGCGGAACTTCACGATGGCGATCAGCGGGATCTCCACCGGGCGACCGGTGGGCGCGACGCCGGGCAGCATCCAGTCGATCTCGGTGGTATGCGTGAAGCAGAACAGGATTTCATCCACGATCTGCGTGGCGCCCACCGTGCGCGACAAGGGCACCAGGCGCGTATCGGGCGGGTTGCCGTTGACGAAATGGTGCTGGTAGAAGCGGCTGAGTTCCTTGTGGCCCACGCCCCCGGTCATGGTGGGGATATGGTTCACATAGGGCTCGGCCACCATGGTGGCCATCGTGGCCGCCACGTCGCGCGTGCCGAACTCGTATTCGCAGTGCTTGTCCCACAGGTACGAATAGTCGAACTCCGGCCCGATGGCGCGCTGCAGCGCGGCCATGCTGCGCTGGTGCGCCATCAGCGCCGAGGGCTTGTCGTAGTGGTCGCCGCCCGTGCGCGCGAACGCGTGGTCCACGCCCGGGTAGACGTAGAGTTCCACGCCGGGCTTGCCGCCCAGCGCCTTGAGGATGCGCTCGCGCGCTTCCGGCGGACAGAATCCGTCCTGCTCGGCGATGTGCAGCACCAGCCGGCCGCGCAGCCCGGCGGCTTCGTCCAGGCTGTCTTCGATGCCCACGCCGTAGTAGCCCACCGCCACGTCCACGTCGGTGCGGCAGGCGGCCAGGTAGGCCAGCTTGCCGCCCAGGCAATAGCCCAGCACGCCCACCCCACCCTGCTGTTCGGGCAGCTCCCGCAGCGCGGACACGGCCGACGCGATGTCGCGCAGGCCCAGTTCCACGTCGAAGCCCTTGTAGAGTTCGAAGGCGCGCGGCATGTCGGCGGGGCCATCCGTCAACTGGATGCCCGGCTGCTGGCGCCAGAACAGGTCGGGCACCAGCACCACGTAGCCCTCCTCGGCCAGCAGTTGCGCGGCGCGGCGCATAAAGCCGTTCACGCCGAAGATTTCCTGGCACAGCACGAGGCCCGGTCCCTGTCCGGACGCCGGCACCGCCAGATAGGCGCCGAAGGATTTGCCGTCGTGCGCGGCGACCGTCACGTCGCGCGTCGTAATGCTGGGGGTCATGCGTGTCTCCTGGTTGCGGGCATGCGCCCTACTTCATCCGGCAGGAAGCGGCGAACGGGTCCTGGTACTGGGTCAGCACCGTGCCCGACAGCTTGTTGGACAGCTTGCCCCCCGCGCCCGCCTGGACGATGCGCAGGTAGTAGTTCTGCACCGGATACTGATTGCCGTTGAACTTGAAGTCGCCCCGCACGGACTTGAAATCCGCGCGCCTCAGGGCGGGCCGCAGCGCGTCCGCGCCCAGCTTGCCGCCGGTCTGGCGCACCGCGCTGTCCAGCAGCATGGCGGCGTCGTAGCCCTGCGACGCGTACAGCGTGGGACTGCGCTTGTAGGCCTTGGTGAAATCCTCGACGAACTTGCGGTTGGCCGGGTTGTCCAGGTCGGCGGCCCATTGCGACGTGTTGCGCAGGCCTTCGATGGGCGCGCCGACGGCGGCGATCGTGTCCTCGTCGCCCGAGAAGCCCGGCGCCAGCAGCGCGATTTCCTTGGCCAGGCCCGCGCCGTTGAATTGCTTGATGAAGTTCACGCCCATGCCGCCCGGCAGGAAGAAGAACACCGCGTCGGGCTTGCTGGCGCGCAGCCGCGTGATCTCGACGCCGTAGTCCAGTTGGCCGAGCTGGGTATAGATCTCCTCGGACAGTCCGCCCTTGTAGAGCCGCTTGAAGCCGTTGAGCGATTCGCGGCCGCCGGGGTAGTCGGGTGCGATCAGCGCCACGCGCTTGTAGCCCTGGTCGGCGGCGTACTTGCCCATCGCGGCCGGGATGTCCTCGTTCTGCCAGGCGACCGCGAAGAAATTGGGATTACAGCCCGCGCCGGCGTAGTTTTCCGGTCCGGTATTGGTGCTCAGGTAAATGGTCCCCGATTGCAGGATGGCGGGCATGACGGGCAGCAGCACGTTCGAAAACACGATGCCGGTCATGACGTCCACGCGGTCGCGCCTGAGCAGGCGCTCCACCGCCTGGCGGCCGGTGTCCGCCTTCTGCTGGTCGTCCGCCACCACCACCTCGGCCGGCAGCCCGCCGAGCTTGCCGCCCGTATGTTGCAGCGCCAGATTGAAGCCGTCGCGGATTTCGTTGCCCAGCGCCGCCCCGGGCCCGGACAGCGTGGTCAGCAGGCCGACCTTGATCTTGTCGGCCGCCGACGCGTTCGCCACGGTCGCCATGCAGGCCAGCGCCGCCAGCGCGCGCCGGCCCCATAGGTTTCGATTCATGAGCCGCCCCGTCCATGTAGTGTGCGCATGGCCCTAGATTAGGCCGGCGGGGCCGGCCGCTCTATCCGATTACGCGCAGTCTTATCCGGGATTCACTTAATTCCAAGCGCCGACCGTTTAAATTACCCTGGCCTGAGATACGGGAGGGTTCCCGTCCCGGAGGCATGCATGCATGGCTGGTCACGACTCACGCTGGCGCCCCTGCTGAAACGGCGCGTCTTCAGCTCCACCCAGCAGGACGAAACGCGGACGCTCGTCTCCGAAGCCCTGAAAGAGCATCGCCTGACCTGGAAGGGCGGCCGCGTGGACGCGGAGCTGAACCGGGCCCGCTTCGGCTCGCTGACGGTCTGTACTTTGCGCTACGGCGCCGAAGTCCACATCGAACCCGACAGGCTGCAGGATTTCATGCTGGTGCAGGTGCCCCTGCGCGGCAGGGCCTGTATCGAATGCGGCGGCGACCGGGTCGACGCCGATCCCGACTGCGCCGCCGTCATCGCCCCCAACCGCCCGCTGCGGCTGCACTGGGAAGCCGGCTGTGAACAGCTACTGCTGAAGATCCCGCGCGGCAAGATCGAGGCCATCGGCCAGCGCGCCTTCGGCGAGACCGCCGCCGGCCCGCTGGACTTCAGCCCCGCGCTGCGCCTGGACACCCCCGTCGGCGCCGCGTGGTGCAGCATGATGGCAAGCCTGATCCACCTGCTGCCCACGCTGGACGACGGCGCCCCGCGCCCTCCCGCCGCCTGGCTGGAACACCTGGAAGACACGCTGGTGCTGCACCTGCTCTACAACCAGCCCAACAGTTGGCGGTCGCGCGCGGGCCTGGCTCCCGCCGTCCCGCGCCGCCTCGCGCAGGCCGAGTCCTACATGCGCGAGCACCTGTCCGCCCCCCTGACCCTGATCGACATCGCCCGCCATGCCGGCGCCAGCGCCAGCGCCCTGACGCGGCTGTTCCAGGAACACCGCGACACCACCCCCATGAACGCCCTGCGGGCGCTGCGGCTGGATACGGCAAGGCAGAAGCTGAAGGCCGGCGCCGGCGCCAGCGTGACCGAGGTCGCGCTGGGCGTGGGGTTCGGGCATCTGGGTCGGTTCTCGGAGTACTACCGGGAACGCTTCGGAGAACTGCCGCGCGAGACGCGGCGCGTGGCGGAGTGAATGGCGGGTGTCGGGATGCCACGGGGGTCTTCCCGGCCGCAGGTGTCAGACACCCGTACGGCAAGGCGTTGCGGGCTTGAAGCAATGCATCCGGGTGTCTGACACCCATCGCGGCGAGAGCGTCTTCTTGCGGTTGGTGTCAGACACCCGGCAACACCTCTTCAAGCCGTGCCGTTATCTCATATGGGTGTCTGACACCTGGCATAGGACAGCGCGCCGCGTCATCGCCGGATGCCGCAGGAGTCTCCCCGGCCGCAGGTGTCAGACACCCGTACGGCAAGGCGTTGCAGGCTTGAAGCAATGCATCGGGGTGTCTGACACCAATCGCGGCAAGAGCGTCTTCTCGCGGTTGGTGTCAGACACCCGGCAACACCTCTTCAAGCCGTGCCGTCATCTCGTATGGGTGTCTGACACCTGGCATGGGACAGCGCGCAGCGTCATCGCCGGATGCCGCGGGAGTCTCCCCGGCCGCAGGTGTCAGACACCCGTACGGCAAGGCGTTGCGGGCCTGAAGCAATGCATCGGGGTGTCTGACACCCATCGTGGCGAGAGCGTCTTCTCGCGGTTGGTGTCAGACACCCGGCAACACCTCTTCAAGCCGTGCCTTTATCTCGTATGGGTGTCTGACACCTGGCATGGAACAGCGCGCAGCGTCATCGCCGGATGCCGCGGGAGTCTCCCCGGCCGCAGGTGTCAGACACCCGTACGGCAAGGCGTTGCGGGCCTGAAGCAATGCATCGGGGTGTCTGACACCCATCGTGGCGAGAGCGTCTTCTCGCGGTTGGTGTCAGACACCCGGCAACACCTCTTCAAGCCGTGCCTTTATCTCGTATGGGTGTCTGACACCTGGCATGGAACAGCGCGCAGCGTCATCGCCGGATGCCGCGGGAGTCTCCCCGGCCGCAGGTGTCAGACACCCGTACGGCAAGGCGTTGCGGGCTTGAAGCAATGCATCCGGGTGTCTGACACCAATCGTGGCAAGAGCGTCTTCTCGCGGTTGGTGTCAGACACCCGGCAACACCTCTTCAAGTCGTACCGTCATCTCGTATGGGTGTCTGACACCTGGCATAGGACAGCGCGCCGCGTCATCGCCGGATGCCGCAGGAGTCTCCCCCGCCGCAGGTGTCAGACACCCGTACAGCAAGGCGTTGCGGGCTTGAAGCAATGCATCCGGGTGTCTGACACCAATCGTGGCAAGAGCGTCTTCTCGCGGTTGGTGTCAGACACCCGGCAACACCTCTTCAAGTCGTACCGTCATCTCGTATGGGTGTCTGACACCTGGCATAGGACAGCGCGCCGCGTCATCGCCGGATGCCGCAGGAGTCTCCCCCGCCGCAGGTGTCAGACACCCGTACAGCAAGGCGTTGCGGGCTTGAAGCAATGCATCCGGGTGTCTGACACCAATCGTGGCAAGAGCGTCTTCTCGCGGTTGGTGTCAGACACCCGGCAACACCTCTTCAAGCCGTGCCGTTATCTCGTATGGGTGTCTGACACCTGGCATATCTCCCCCCAACAGCGCGCAGCGTCATCATCAACCGCAAGACGCCGCGTAAGCCCCACGAGGCCGCCCGCGCGGCCGGCATGGGGCGGGCAACGCAAGATCTTCCCACCTCCTCCCCACCCGCGGCGAGAACCCTAAGCACACCGCCTGCCCCCGCTGACGTCAAGTTTCAAGCACCCGAGCCCGTTGCGTCGGGGGCCTGGGGTGCGCGGGGAGTCGATAAGCCCGAGGGAGTCAGACACCCGTACAGCAAGGCGTTGCGGGCTTGAAGCAATGCATCCGGGTGTCTGACACCAATCGTGGCAAGAGCGTCTTCTCGCGGTTGGTGTCAGACACCCGGCAACACCTCTTCAAGCCGTGCCGTTATCTCGTATGGGTGTCTGACACCTGGCATATCTCCCCCCAACAGCGCGCAGCGTCATCATCAACCGCAAGACGCCGCGTAAGCCCCACGAGGCCGCCCGCGCGGCCGGCATGGGGCGGGCATCGCAAGATCTTCCACCACCTCCCCACCCGCGGCAAGAACCCTAAGCACACCGCCCGTCCCAGCGAACGTCAGATTGCAACTGAAAGAGCCCGTCGCGTCGAGGGCCTGGGGTGCGCGGGGAGTCGATAAGCCCGAGGGAATCCGAAGGAGTCGCCGAAGGCGAGGACGAGGATGACAAGGGGGCAGGCCGGAGCGAAGGCTCCGGACCGCAATCGTTGACCCGCGCGCCCCAGGCCCCCGGCGCGACGGGCGTCTCAAGAAACCCGACGCAGGTACAAAATGGCCATCCTTGCAACGCAAGAAGCCGCGATCACCGCGCCGGCACCACCGCCGTGACTTCAATCTCCACCTTGGCCCGGTCCTCGACCAGATCCGCCACTTCCACCGCCGTCATCGCGGGGAAATGCCGGCCGATGTACTCGCGGTAGTGCTTGCCGATGGCGGGGTACGCCGCCACGTATTCTGCCTTGTCGGTCACATACCAGGTCATCCGGACGATATGTTCTGGCCTGGCTCCCCCTTCCGCCAGAATCGCAACGATATTCGCCAGCGTCTGGCGCACCTGCTCGGCCAGGTCGTCCGTCTCGAACTCCTGCTGGCCATTCCACCCCACCTGCCCGCCCACGAAAACGAGCTTGCTGCCCACCTCCATCTCGGTGAGCACGCCATTCGAATAGCCCCGAGGCGCCATCCAATCCGGCGGTTGCAGAATCTTCATAACGTCATCCTATTTTCAAGAAAAACAAACTACAGGGCGATCCCCGCCGCTCAGGCCGCGGGAACCAAATAAGCCTGCATGCGTTCCCGCAGATCCGCAGGCAGCGGCATGGACTTCATCGTCCGCAAATCCACCGTCACGATCGTCAGCGTCGCCGACAGGCGCAACTGCCCGTCCGGCCCTTCGAACTTCACCAGCACCTTGAACGACGCGCCGCCGATGCGCTGCACCTCCAGCACCTGGCGCAAGCGTTCGTGCCAGCGGCTGGGCGCGCTGAAATCGCACTGCACCGACGCCGTCGGCGTACCGATATGCCGCTCCACGTGCAATGCGTGGAACGGCAGCCCCATGCCCTTGTCGAACCACTCCTCGACGAAGTCGTTGATCATCTCGAAGTAGCGGGGATAGAAGACGATGCCCGCCGGGTCGCAATGGCGGAAACGGACTTCGACCTGGCTGATGAAGGGAGCTGCCATGGGGATTCCTTATTGCCTGTTCATGCCATCTTGCGCAGCGCGAAGCGCTGCAGCTTGCCGGTTTCGGTGCGCGGCAGCGCCTCCACGAACTCGATGGCGCGAGGGTACTTGTAGGGCGCGATGCTGGCCTTGACGAACTGCTGCAGGGCGGCGGCCAGTTCGCTGCCGGCCTCGTAGCCCGGCTTGAGCACCACGAAGGCCTTCACCACCTGGCCGCGCTCGTCGTCGGGCGCGCCGACCACGCCGCATTCGGCCACGGCTTCGTGGCGCAGCAAGGCGTCCTCGACTTCCGGGCCTGCAATGTTGTAGCCCGAGGAAACGATCATGTCGTCGTTGCGCGCCTGATAGAACAGATAGCCGTCGTCATCCTGCAGGAAGGTGTCTCCGGGGAGATTCCAGCCGTCCTGCACGAAGCGGCGCTGGCGCTCGTCGGCCAGGTAGCGGCAGCCGGTGGGGCCCTTGATGGCCAGCCGGCCCACCGTGCCGTTGGGCACCGGCTTCATCTCGTCGTCCACGATCCGGGCGATGTAGCCCGGCACCACGCGGCCGATCGCGCCGCGGCGCACCGATTCGGGCGGGCTGGACACGAATACGTGGATCATTTCCGTGCCGCCGATGCCGTCGATCATCTCGATACCGGAGGCCTGCTTCCAGAGCTGGCGCGTGGCGTCGGGCAAGGCCTCGCCGGCGGACACGCTCTTTTTCAGCGAGGAAATATCGAACTTGCCGACCAGGGCGGCCATCTGCCGGTAGAAGGTCGGCGCCGTGAAAACGATGGTGGCGCGGAAATCCTGGATCAGTTCCAGCAGGCTTTCCGGCGACAGCTTTTCGGCCAGCACCGTGCTGGCGCCCACCCGCAGCGGAAAGCACAGCAGGCCGCCCAGGCCGAAAGTGAAGGCCAGCGGCGGCGTGCCGCAGAAGATATCGTCCGGCCCGGGCTGGATGACGTGCTTGGGGAACAGGTCGCACATCGCCAGCACGTCGCGGTGGAAATGCATGCAGCCCTTGGGCGCGCCCGTGGTGCCGCTGGTGAAGGCGATCAGGCAGACGTCGTCGGCGGCCGTGTCGCAGGCGTCAAAGGCGTCGGGCTTGGCCGCGGCCAGCGCGTCCAGCGCCTCGGGCGCCGCGTCGTTGAAATACATGACCTTAGACAGCGCGGGGCAATGGTGTTCGTGGCCGGGCTGCACGCAGAAATCCGCCTCTTCCCGCAGGCGGATGTCGCACAGCACCGCCTGGACCTGCGCCTTGTCGATGATCTGCTTGAGTTCCTTGGCCCGCAGCAGCGGCATCGTGGGCACGGTGACCAGGCCCGCCTTGACCGCGGCCAGCCAGGACGCGGCCATCATGGGATTGTTCGGCCCGCGCAGCAGCAGGCGGTTGCCGGGCACGAGGCCCATGTCCTCGGTCAGCACGTGGGCGATGCGGTTGCTCAGCGCGGCCAGCTCGCGGTAGGTCATCGCGGCGGGCTTGCCGTCCTGGCGCCAGCGCAGCGCGGGGCGGTCGCCATGGCCGCGCTCGACCATGGCGTCCACCAGTTCTACGGCGCAATTGAAGCGCTTGGGATAGGCCACGTCGGGGCCGTCGAGCAGGAACTCTGGCCATTGTTCGCCCGGGGGCAGATTGTCCCGGGCGAAAGTGTCGATGTGGGCGGATGCTTCCATGGAATTCCCCTTGGCTATGCGGTGTTGTTGCTGGCCTGGGCGCGGCGCTCGGTGGCTGCCTTACGCCTTCAGCAGTTCACGGGCGATGATCAACTTCTGCACTTCGGTGGCGCCTTCGTAGATACGCAGCGCTCTGATTTCCCTGTAGAGCTTCTCCACCGGCATCCCCGACACCACGCCCGCGCCGCCGAACATCTGCAGCGCGCGGTCGATCACGGTCTGCGCCGATTCCGTGGCCGTCATCTTGGCCATTGCCGCTTCGCGCGTGGTGCGCAGCTTCTGCACGTCGCGCATCCACGCGGCGCGGTACGTCAGCAGCGCCGAGGCGTCGATGGCGGTCGCCATGTCGCCCAGCGCGGCCTGCGTCAGTTGCAGGTCGGCCAGGGTCTGGCCGAACATGCGGCGCGACTTGGCGCGCGCCAGCCCCTCGTCCAGCGCCCGGCGCGCGAAACCCAGCGCGGCGGCCGCCACCGAGGCGCGGAAAATGTCCAGCGTCATCATGGCCAGCTTGAACCCCTGGCCCGCGTCGCCCAGGCGGTGCGACACCGGGATGCGGCAGTTGTCGAAGGTGATCGTGGCCAGCGGATGCGGCGCGATCAGGTCGATGCGTTCGCTGACTTCGAATCCGGGCGTGCCGGCGTCCACCACGAAGGCGCTGATTCCGCGCGCGCCGGGAGCTTCGCCGGTGCGCGCGAACACGCAATAGAAGTCCGCGATGCCGCCGTTGGAGATCCAGGTCTTGGCCCCGTTGAGCACGTAGTGGTCGCCGTCCAGCGCGGCCTCGCACGACAGCGCGGCCACGTCCGACCCCGCGTCCGGCTCGGACAGCGCGAAGGCGGCGATCGCGTCCCCGCTGGCCACGCGCGGCAGGTAGCGCTGGCGCAGCTCGTCGGAGCCCATCAGCGAAATGGCGCCGCTGCCCAGCCCCTGCATGGCGAAGGCGAAATCCGCCAGCCCTTCATGGCGGGCGAAGGTCTCGCGCAGGATGCAGACGGAACGGGAATCCACCTCGGGCAACGCGCCGCCCCAGGCGCCGCCGGGGCCGCCCGCGACCGCGTAGCGCAGCCAGCCGGCCTGGCCCATGGCCTTCACCAGTTTCTTGCAGGCCGCGTCGGCGTCGTGATGATCGACCTCGCCCAGCGATTGCCCGCACCAGGCGTCGACGTCATGCGCCAGCTTGCGGTGCGCGTCTTCGAAAAAAGGCCAGTCCAGCCAGCTTGCGTCGCGCATCGTCAGTTCCCCTCGAAGACCGGCTTCTGTTTGGCCACGAAGGCTTCGTAGGCGCGATGGAAATCGCGCGTCTGCATGCAGATGGCCTGGGCCTCGGCTTCGGCTTCGATGGCCTCGTCCACGCCCATGTTCCATTCCTGGTGCAGCAGTTTCTTCGTGACGCCATGGGCGAAGGTCGGGCCCGCGGCCAACTGCGCGGCCAGCTTGTTGGCGGCGTCGGCCAGCGCCTCGGACTCGTGCAGGGCGTTGAAGAAGCCCCAGTCGGCGCCCTCTTCCGCCGTCATGGCGCGGCCCGTGTACAGCAATTCGGATGCGCGGCCCTGCCCGATCATGCGCGGCAGCAGCGTGCAGGCGCCCATGTCGGCGCCGGCCAGACCCACCCGCGTGAACAGGAAGGCGGTGCGCGCCGCCGGCGTGCCCAGGCGCAGGTCCGAGGCCAGCGCGACCATGGCGCCGGCGCCGGCGCAGACGCCGTCGACCGCGGCCACGATGGGCTGCGGGCAGGCGCGCATGGCCTTGACCAGGTCGCCCGTCATGCGCGTGAAGTCCAGCAGTTCGGGCATGGACATCCTGGTCAGGGGGCCGATGATTTCGTGCACGTCGCCGCCGGAGCAGAAATTGCCGCCCGCGCCCGTCACCACCACGACCTTGATGTCGGTGGCGTACACCAGCGAACGGAACAGGTCGCGCAGCTCGGCGTAGGAGTCGAACGTCAGCGGGTTCTTGCGTTCCGGACGATTCAGCGTGACCGTGCCGATCTTGCCGTCGGCCGACACCTGCCACAGGAACGTCTTCGCCTGGTAGCCGGCGAACGGACGCTTGTGGTGCTTCATGGTGTGCTCTTCGGGCTGGGTGCTCATGGTGTCTCCATTCGTGGATCTTCAGGGTGGGTGGAGCGCCGGCCTCAGCCGGTCATCACTTCGCCGCCGTCGACGGCGATGGCCTGGCCGTTGACCGAGGCCGAGGCCGGCAGCGCCAGCCAGGCGACCGTCTCGGCCACTTCCTCGGGCTGCACCAGGCGGCCTTGCGGGTTGCGTTCGGCCAGCTTGGCGCGGGCGGCTTCCGCGGTCATGCCGGTCTTGTCGACGATGTTCGAGACCGCGCCGCGCACGATGTCGGTTTCGGTGTAGCCGGGGCAGACGGCATTGACCGTCACGCCCTTCTGCGCGGTCTCCAGCGCCAGCGACCGGGTCAACCCGACCACGCCGTGCTTGGCCGCGCAATAGGCGCTGACGTAGCCGTAGCCGACCAGGCCGGCGGTGCTGGCCACGTTGATGACTCGCCCCCATTTTTCCTTCAGCATGCCGGGCAAGGCCGCCTGGATGCAGTGGAACGTGCCGGTCAGGTTGACTGCGATCATGGAGTTCCACAAGGCGGAGTCCGTGCGGTCGAAGCGTTCGCTGACCGCCTGGCCGGCATTGTTCACCAGCACCAGCACCGGCCCGAACTCCGCTTCGGCCTGAGCGAAGGCGGCCCGCACCGAGGCCTCGTCCGCGATGTCGGCGCTGACGGCCTGCACCTGGCCCAGGCGAGCCAGGCTGTCGGCCGCGGCATCCAGGGCCGCGCCGTCGCGGCCCAGCAGCGTGACGCGGGCGCCGCGCTGCAACAGCGCCCGGGCGCAGGCCAGCCCGATGCCGCGGGCGCCGCCCGTCACCAGGGCGTGGCGCCCGGCCAGGGGGAGCGGGGTTGCGTTCATTTGATGTCCAGTTGCGCCATGGCGGCGGCGCGTTCGAAGTTGGTTTCCAGTTGGCGCTTGCCGGCGAAGTACTGGCTCGGCCACGTTACGTCACGGTAGCCCACCCGCGCCGCTTCGCGTAGCGTCCAGGAGGCGTCGGCCAAATGGGGACGCGCCAGGGCGCAGAGGTCCGCGCGGCCCGAGGCGATGATGCCGTTGGCGTGGTCGGCCTCGAAGATGGCGCCCACCGCGATGGTGGGGATGCCGGCCTCGTTGCGCACGCGGTCCGCGAACGGGGTCTGGAACATGCGGCCGTAGACCGGCTTTTCTTCCTTGCTGACCTGGCCGGACGAGCAGTCGATCATGTCGGCGCCGGCCGCCTTGAAATGGCGCGCGATTTCCACCGCGTCGTCGGCCGTGATGCCGCCTTCGACCCAGTCGCTGGCGGAGATCCGCACCGACATGGGCTTGTTCTCGGGCCACACGGCGCGCACGGCGCGGAATACCTCCAGCGGGAAGCGCAGGCGGTTTTCCAGGCTGCCGCCGTATTCGTCGGTACGGTGGTTGGTCAGGGGCGAAATGAAGCTGGACAGCAGGTAGCCGTGGGCGCAGTGCAGCTCCAGCCAGTCGAAACCGGCCTGCCCGACACGGCGCGCCGCGGCGACGAAGTTGTCGCGCACCTCGTCCATGTCGGCGCGCGTCATGGCGCGCGGCGTCTGCGACACGCCCTCGATGTACGGCAGGGCGGACGCCGAGACCAGCGGCCAGTTGCCTTCGGCCAGCGGATGGTCGATCTTCTGCCAGCCCAGTTGCGTGGAGCCCTTGCGGCCGGCGTGGCCCAACTGTATGCCGATGCGGGCGTCGCTGTTGCCGTGCACGAAATCGACGATGCGGGTGAAGGCCTGGCGTTGCTCGTCGTTCCACATGCCGGGGCAGCCCGGGGTGATGCGGCCGTCCGGCGACACGCAGGTCATTTCCACCATGACCAGGCCGGCGCCGCCCATGGCGCGGGCGCCCAGGTGCACCAGGTGGAAGTCGCCCGGCACGCCGTCGGCGCAGGAATACATGGCCATCGGCGACACCAGGATGCGGTTCTTCAGCCGCACGCCGCGCACCGTGTAGGGCGTCAGCATGGGCAGCGCCGGACGCTCGCCCGGCGCCGGGGCGGCGCCCGCGTGCTCGGCGATCCAGCGCTCGAAGCCTTCCAGCCAGGCGGGGTCGCGCAGCCGCAGGTTCTCGTGCGAGATGCGCTGCGAGCGGGTCAGGAGCGAATAGGCGAACTGCTCGGGCTCCAGGTCGGCGTAGCGCGCCACGTTCTCGAACCATTCGGTGGAGTTGCGGGCGGCGTTCTGGATCTTCAGCACTTCCACGCTGCGCACTTCCTCGTAGTGCTTGAGGCCGTGCTCCACGCTGCCTTCCGCGCCGCTCAGGCAGCGCGCCAGCTCGATCGCGTCCTCCAGGGCCAGCTTGGTGCCGGAGCCGATGGAGAAGTGGGCGGTGTGGGCGGCGTCGCCCATCAGCACGACCGGCACGCGGCGCTGGCCGCGCGCGGTTTCCAGCGTGTTCCAGTGGACCCAGGTGTTGCAGATGACGCGCGGGAAGCGGATCCAGATGGCCGAGCCGCGCAGGTGCGACGCGTTGCTGATCAACGCATTGCCGTCGAGCCACGGCGCGAACAGTTTTTCGCAGTAGGCGATGCCCTCCTCCTGGCTCATCTGTTCGATGCCGGCGGCCTGCCAGGTTTCCTCGGGCGTTTCCACGATGAACGTGGACATGCCGTTTTCGTAGCGATAGGCATGCGCCTGGAACCAGCCGTGTTCGGTCTGGACGAAGGCGAAGGTGAAGGCGTCGAACACTTTCTTGGTGCCCAGCCAGACGAAGCGGCAGCGGCGCTGGTCGATGTCGGGATGGAAGGTGTCGGCGTAGCGGGTGCGGATCTGGCTGTTGATGCCGTCCGAAGCGATGACCAGGTCGGCGTCGTATTCGCGGGCGATGGCCTGGTCGTCCTGGACGAAGTTCTCGAACACCAGTTTGACGCCCACTTCCTCGCAGCGCGCCTGCAGGATGTTCAGGAGCTTCTTGCGGCCGATGCCGATGAAGCCATGGCCGCTGCTGCGCATGCTGCGGCCCTTGAAGTGGATGTCGATGTCGTCCCAGTGGTTGAAGGCGTCGCCGATGGTCTGGGCGGAAACGGGATCGGCGTCGCGCAGGTTCTGCATGGTGGCGTCGGAGAACACCACGCCCCAGCCGAAGGTGTCGTACGGGCGGTTGCGCTCGATCACGGTGACTTCGTTGCCAGGGTTCTGCAGTTTCATGAGCAGACCGAAATACAGGCCGGCGGGGCCGCCGCCGATGCAGGCTATTTTCATTGCCGTATACGCTCCGTGGTACGCGACAACCGCTCGATGTTCCGGGAGCTGGGGGCCGCAGAGATTTAAACCTTGATAGTTTAGGCTTGAAATATATACCTGACAGGGGAGGGTTGCAAATGGGGAAAGTATCTAGATCGGTTTGGGTTTTAAATGGGGACGAACTTGGATTGATTGTTGTTGGGGGGGAGGGTTCTTGTGCCGCCCGTCCGGCGCTCTCTGCTGATGTGAGAGCGCCGGGTGTCTCAAGCGAGCCAGGTGTCAGACACCCATACGAGATGACGGCGGGCGCTGACGCAATCTTCCCGGGTGTCTGACACCGACGAAGATCCCATTGCCCGCGGTTGGTGTCAGACACCCGGCAACACCTCTTCAAGCCGTGCCGTCATCTCGTATGGGTGTCTGACACCTGGCATCAAGGAGTCGCCGAAGGCGAGAACGAGGATAACGAAGGGGGGCCGGAGCGAAGGCTCCGGACCGCAATCGTTGACCCGCGCGCGCCAGGCTCCCGACGGAGCGACGGGTGCCTCAAGGGAGCCGGGTGTCTAGAGTGCCAGGTGTCAGACACCCATACGGGATGACGGCGGACGCTGACGCAATCTTCCCGGGTGTCTGACACCGACCAAGATCCCATTGCCCGCGGTTGGTGTCAGACACCCGGCAACACCTCTTCAAGCCGTGCCGTCATCTCGTACGGGTGTCTGACACCTGGCATCAAGGAGTCGCCGAAGGCGAGGACGAGGATGACGAAGGGGGGGCCGGAGCGAAGGCTCCGGATCGCAATCGTTGACCCGCGCGCCCCAGGCTCCCGACTGAGCGCCGGGTGCCTCAAGGGAGCCGGGTGTCTAGAGTGCCAGGTGTCAGACACCCGTACGAGATGACGGCGGGCGCTGACGCAATCTTCCCGGGTGTCTGACACTGACCGAGATCCCATTGCCCGCGGTTGGTGTCAGACACCCGGCAACACCTCTTCAAGCCGTGCCGTTATCTCGTATGGGTGTCTGACACCTGGCATATCTCCCCCCAACAGCGCGCAGCGTCATCGCCAACCGCAAGACGCCGCGTAAGCCCCACGAGGCCGCCCGCGCGGCCGGCATGGGGCGGGCATCGCAAGATACTCCACCACCACCTCACCCGCGGCAAGAACCCCAAGCACACCGCCCGCCCCCGCTGACGTCAAGTTTCAAGCACCCGAGCCCGGCGCGTCGGGGGCCTGGGGTGCGCGGGGAGTCGATAAGCCCGAGGGAATCCGAAGGAGTCGCCGAAGGCGAGGACGAGGATGACAAGGGGGCAGTCCGGAGCGAAGGCTCCGGACCGCAATCGTTGACCCGCGCACCCCAGGCCCCCGACGCGACGGGCGTCTTAAAGACTCAACCAGCACAGCCTGCCCGCAAAAACCAAACCCCTACGGCCTCCCCCGTAACCACTCTTCCAGGTCATCCGCCGGCAACGGCGGCGAAAACAGGAACCCCTGCCCGGCCGCGCATCCCTGTTCGATCAGGAACCGGCGCTGCTCTTCGTTCTCCACGCCCTCGGCCACGACCGGCAGGCTCAGGCTCTCGCCGATGCGGATGACGGCGCTGGTCAGCGCTCGGGCCGCGTCGTCGCTTTCCAGCCCCTGGACGAAACTGCGGTCCAGCTTCAGTTCGTCGACGATCAGGCGGCGCAGGTGCCCCAGGCTGGAATAGCCGGTCCCGAAATCGTCCATCGACAGGCGCACGCCCAGCCGGTGCAGCTCGGCGATCGTCCGCAGGGTGCCGGCCGTGGCGTCCAGCACCACGCCTTCGGTGATCTCCAGCATCAGGTCCGCCGGCGCCAGGCCGAACTCCGCGAGGATGGCTTCTATCATCCGGGGCAGGTTCAGGTTGTGGAAGTTCGTCGCCGACAGATTGACCGACACCGACGGCACCCGCAGGCCCTTGCCGCGCCAGACCGCCAATTGCGAACACGCCTCGCGCAGGGCCCAGTCGCCCAGGCCGCCGATCAGCCCGCACTCCTCGGCCAGGGGCACGAAGCGCGCGGGGGAAATGTCGCCCAGGGTCGGATGCCGCCAGCGGGCCAGCGCCTCGACTCCGTACAGGGTGCCGTTCTTCAGGCCGACCTGCGGCTGGTAGTGCAGGCGCAGCGCCTTTGCCTCCAGCGCGTCGCGCAGGGCGGCTTCCAGCGCCAGCCGTTCCTGCGCCTGACGGTTCATCTCGGCGCTGAAGAAAGAAATGCGGTTGCGTCCGGCCGTCTTGGCCTGGTACATCGCCATGTCGGCGTGGCGCAGCAGCGTGTCCATGTCGCGCCCGTTCTCGGGAAACACGCTGATGCCGATGCTGACCGACGGGTTCAGGGTGATGCCGCCCACCGAGAACGGCTGGGCCAACGCCACCAGGACGTGCTCGGCCGCCGCCGTCAGGCGGCCGTGCTCGAAGTCCGGCATCAACATCACGAATTCATCGCCCGACAGGCGGCCCACGATATCGCTCGCCCGCGCCAGCCGGCGCAGGCGCTGGGCCACGTCGCGCAGCAAGGCGTCGCCGATGGGATGGCCCAGGGTGTCGTTGACCTGCTTGAAGCGGTCGAGGTCCAGGAACAGCACCGCCACGCGCTTGCGCTCGGGTTCGGCGCGCGCGATGGCCTGCTCGGCCTGCGCCAGCAGCAGGTTGCGGTTGGGCAGGCCCGTTAGTTCGTCGTAGAAGGCCAGTTGGCGGATGCGGGCGCGGGCCTCTTCGCGTTCCAGCGCCAGGGCGCACAGGTACACGCAGACGTCCACCAGCCGGTGGTGGAAGTCGTCGGGCAGGCGGCGTTCGCGGAAATAGAAGGCGAACGTCCCGATCACCCTGCCGTCGCTGGACTTGATGGGCGAGGACCAGCACGCCTTGATGTCCTCCGGCAGCGGCAGGTCGCGATACCCGTCCCACAGCGGATCGGTGGCGATGTCCGGCACGATGACGGGCCGGCCGAGGAAGGCGGAAGTGCCGCAGGCGCCCACTTGCGGACCGATGGCCGCGCCGTCCAGCGCGTCGGCGTAGGCGGCGGGCAGGCTGGGCGCCGCCAGCGGCCGCAACAGGCCCGCGTCGTCCACGCGCAGCACGCTGGCCGCCACTTCGGGCGCCAGGCGCTCCACTTCGCGGCACACCATGTTCATGACCTCGACCACCGAGGCCTCGTTGACCATGGCCTGCAGCACACGGCGTTGCAGCACCTCGTGCACCTTGGTGGGCGTGATGTCGGTCAGCACGTCCACGATGTTGACCAGCGCGCCGCGGTCGTCGAACACCGAGTTGGCCATCACGGACACCCATAGCGGCCGCCCCGCCCGGTCGTAGACCAGCACGTCCTTGTGATAGCCCTCGCGGCAGGCGATGCGGCGGTCCAGCTCTTCGCGCGTGCCGCCGTCCTGCCTGCCGCCGGCCAGCAGTTCGCCCAGTTCCTGGTCCACCGCGTCGCCGCGGGAGAATCCCAGCATGCGCTGGAAGCCGTCGTTCACGTAGACGACGCGGCCGTCCCGCCCCGACACCGCGACGGCGTTGCCGGTTTCGTTGATGCCCAGGAGCAGGAGGCGGATCTCCTCCTGGCGCTCGGCGTCCGCGATGGAGCGCCGGGAAATGACCGTAATGCGCGCGACCTCGCCGGCTTCGTCGCGTATGGGCAGGTACGTGGCCTCGATCCACAGGAAGCCGCCCGCCTTCGTGCGGTAGCGGCAGGTGCCCGAAAAATGCCCGCCGCCCAGCAGCCGCGCCCAGACCTGTTCGCCGCCGACGATGCCCTTGCCTTCGTCCAGGCTGTCGCACAGCATGTCATGGCGCAGGGCCAGGGCCTCTTCGCGGGAATACTCCACCGCGGCCAGGAAATTTTCATTGGCGTTCGACAGGAAGCCGGCCACGTCGAAGTCGAACAGCAACAACGCCCGATCCATCGACGTCAGGTAATTGCCCGCGCTCCAGGCGGCGCCCTGGGGTCCCGCGGCGGAAAGGCCTGGATGAGAATCAAGCATATGGGGCTCCATGCCGGATGACAGCGGATCCGGTTTCATGATCCGGTTCCATTCAGCGCTTGGGAAAGCCCAGCGCGACACGGTCGCGGCCGTCCTGCTTGGCCAGGTACAGCGCCTGGTCCGCGCGGCTGAGCGTCTCCGAAAAAGTCTCTCCCAACTGGTGATACGCCATGCCTATGCTGACCGTCAGCCTCAGGACCCCGTCGCCCGCGGCGATGGTCAGCGAACGCACGGCGCCGACCAGCCGGTCCATGACGCGCTGCGCCGCCTCGGACTGGGTATTGGGAAGCAGCACCAGGAACTCCTCGCCGCCCCAGCGGCCGCACAGGTCGTATTCGCGCAGGTTCTTGCCCAGCACCCCGGCCAGTTCGACCAGCGCGCGGTCGCCCGTTTCGTGGCCGTAACGGTCGTTGACCGCCTTGAAGTGGTCCACGTCCAGCATGGCCACGACGAAGCTCTCGCCGCCCCGCGAGGCGCGGTGGACCTCCTGCTTGATCATTTCCATCAGCGCGCGGCGGTTCAGCAGCCCGGTCAGCGGATCGCGGTTGGAGGTTTCCAGCAGCGCGACGTTGAGGTCGCGCATCATGCTCTGGTAGTGGTCAGAGATCCGCGCGATGCGGGTCAGCCTGCGAAGCTGCCGGTCGAAGCGGTCGTACAGGCCCAGCTCGCGCTCGTGCGCCATGCTCTGGTAGGCGTCCGACAACTGGGTCACGCGTTCGATGCGCGCCATCTGGTCCGCCGTGTGCCGCCAGAGCGCGTCCAGCGCCTCGCGCAGCGGATGGCCCGCATAGGCAGGGTCCGCCAGCAGCGCGGCGATGCGTTGGTCCAGTTGGGCGGCGTCCGATTTCATTGGCGGCCGACGACCGAGAAGGGAAAGGTGCAGTCTTCCTTGAATTCCTCGGCCAGTTCTCCCACGCGTTCGTTGCGCATGTCGTAGTACCAGGTCACGCTGACCTCGCGGCCCTTGCCGTGCGCCGCCTCCAGCAGATCGAAAATATCCATGACGGACTTGATGCTGCTGGTGTTCAGGTAGAGCAGTTCCAGTTCCAGCCTCAGCGGCGCCGCGCCGCCCAGCAGGTAGGCCTCGACCCACTCGATGACCGGGCCGAACAGTTCGAAGGAATTCTCGGGATAGGAGTCGCCGCGCATCGCCAGCACGCCGGCGGCGGCATCGGCGGCGATGGCGGGCGTGGACTGGGTCCCGGGAATGTTCAGGTCTTTCATCAATTGCTCCGAAAATAGTGCTTGGGTGCGCGCGCCTTCAAATCACGACGCTCAGGCTGAAGAAGGCCTGCCCCGCCCCCGCGGCGGGGGTCAGGCTGGCTTCCAGCGGAGCGCCGGCACGGCGGGCGATGTCGATCAGCCCCAGGCCCGCGCCCGAGGCCACGCCCGGGGTGCGCGGCTTGTGTAGCTGCTGCTTGTATTCGGCCTTCAGCGCGGGCTTGTCCAGCGCCGCCAGTTCCCGGATGCGCGCAACCAGGAGCTGGCCGTCCTCGTCCTTGACCAGGTTGCCCGCCGACACCACGTAGCGGCTGTCGTCGCGGCGGCCGATCACCACGGTGGCCGACGCGTCCACGTCGCCGTTCAGCGCGGCGTACTGGCGGATGTTCTGGATCATTTCGATATAGACCGAGAACACGTCCATGGCTTCCGCCGGCCGGGCATGCTCGGCGTTCAGGTAGTTCTTGAGCGCATTGCCGATTTCCTCGATCAGGCTGCGGGAAATCGGTCCGTTGAAGCACAGCAAAGTGCGATTCTGGTTGAATCGTTCGCCCAGTGCGTAGAGATCGGAGGCATTCATGAGGGTTACGCCCTGATAACGTTTATTCGAAACGGAACGACAGCAAAGTGATGTCGTCACGCTGCGGTCGCCCGCCTTGGTACTCGGCCAGCGCCTGGGTAAAGGCGGTCGCCTGTTCAGTTAACGGCCGGCGCGCGTGCCTCTTGAGCATGCCGGCGAAACGCGTGTTGCCGAAACCGAAGCCATGCTCTCCGCCGGCCTGGTCCAGGAACCCGTCCGTGGCCAGGTAATAGGTCCAGCCGGGTTCCATTTTCAGTTCGACGTTTTCGTACACTTCGGTGCGCTTGTCTCCCAGCGCGCGCCTGCCTCCGGGCACCTCGCGCAGGACCTCGCCGTTGCTTGCATACAGGCTGATCTTGGCGCCGGCGTACAGCAGCCGGCCGGCGTGGCGGTCAATATATACCAGGCCCGCATCCGTGTTGGTGGCCAGCGCCCGGGGCAGTTGCGCGTCCGCGAGCATGGCGCGGATCGCGCTGTCGGTGCGGCCCAGGATGGCCGCCGGGTCGGCCGGCCCGACCTCGGCGATCGCCAGGTCGATCGCGGCGCGGGCCAGCATGGTCATCAGGGCGCCGGGCACGCCGTGGCCGGCGCAGTCCATGATGCCCAGCAGGCAGTTGGCGCCGTCGGAACGGAACACGTAGAAGTCGCCCCCGACCACGTCGCGCGGCTTCCACAGCACGAAATGGTGCGCGCCCAGCGATTGGGTCAACTGGCGGTCCGGCAGGATCGCGCGCTGGATCAGGCTGGCGTAGTCGATGGAATCGTCGATCTTCTTGTGGGCGGCGGCCATGGCGCGGTTGGCGTCCTCCAGCTCGGACGTGCGCTCGCGCACCTTGGTTTCCAGTTCGGCCGTGTGCTGGCGCACCTTGTCGGCCATCACCCCGAAGGCGCGGCTGAGATCGCCGATCTCGTCCTGGCCGCCCGGCGGCAGGCGCACGTCGTAGCTGCCGTCGGCGATGGCCCGCGCCGACTGCTGCAGGCGCCGCAAGGGACGCAGCATCAGCCGCTCGACGGCGTACCCGAAGCACAGCAGCATGGCCGCGAACAGCACCACCAGGCCGATCGCCGCCGGCCAGAGCCAGTCCGTATCCAGCACGCGCGCGGCGCCCAGGTCCACCACGGTCAGCACGTGCCAGTGCAGTTCGGGCATGTAGGCCACGGCGACCAGTTGCCGGATGCCGTCCATCGCCACCCAGGCGGATTGCACCGACTGCGGGTCGGCCTGGGCCGCCTTCATGGCGGCGGCCAGCCCGTCCCGTCCTTCCCCGCCGTCCAGCAGGTTGAACACCCTGCCGCGGCCGCTGTCCGCGCCGCCCGCGCCCGAGTTGTAGGCGATGAGCGTGGGGTCCATGTGCGCCTGGATGGCGCCTTCCTCGTCGACGATGATGGGCGTGACGCCCGGCTGGCCGCTGTTGACGAAGTCGCTCAGGAAGCCGCCCACGTCCAGGGCCGAGCCGGTCAGGCCCAGGACCCGGTCGCCGTCGCGCACCTGGACGTTGATCCAGACCTTCGTGGTCTTCAGCTTCAGGTCAGGATTGACGTTGATGTTGTACTTGGCGGGGGACTTCAGCGTCAGGTAGAACCAGCCGTCGTCGGCGGCGGTCCTGCTCAGCGTGTAGCGCGGCGCCTCGGACAGGGGCTGGTCGTCGTTGAAGTAGTAGTTGCCGGAGGCGGCGCTGGCGATGAAATAGGCCCGGCCCAGCAGGTCCCGGCGGTAGCCGTCGGCTTCGCGGAAGAACAGCTCGCGGGCGGCGGGGTCGCTTTCGTGGCGCAGCCAGCGGCGCGTGACCTCGCTATCGGCCAGCCGCAGGGACAGGGCAAGTTCGCGCGACACCGGCGCCAGGATGCGCTGGCGGTTCAATTGCGTGAAATTGTCGGCGAAGGCCCGCCCGAAGTGTTCCCTGACCCCGTCCAGCACCTGCCATCCGATCAAGGCCGCCGGCGCCAGGGCGACCAGGCACGCCAGCAACAGCGCCATCAATGATTTTCTGCGCAAACCCCATTTCGCCATGCGAAGTCTTCCTGACAACTTGAATAAGATGAGGCATGCGCCTGTCGCCGGCGCGCCACGCGGCACGTCCGGCGCGACAAGTGTAGATAACAGTGGATCCAATTGAAACAGGCGAAGACGCGTGTCATCGCCCGGGACGCCATAAGTTGCAGCGTTGCAATGTAAATGGCGATTTATTGCGGTTTATATCAACGCGGCCCGCGGGCGGCCGCCCCGATTGAGGCTTTCCCGCTACACGCCCAGGTAGCGTTCCCAGAGGCCGCGATCGGCGTCCAGGGCCTGGGAGTCGCCCGTCCACACCACCTTGCCGCGCTCCAGGATCACGTGCCGGTCGGCCAGGCTCAGCAGCCTTTCGACATATTTGTCGATGACCAGGATGGTCTGCCCCGCCTGGCGCAGCCGCGCCAGGCAGTTCCAGATTTCCTCGCGGATCTTGGGCGCCAGGCCTTCGGTGGCCTCGTCCAGGATCAGGAGTCGCGGATTGGTGACCAGGGCCCGCCCGATGGCCAGCATCTGCTGTTCGCCGCCCGAAAGCTGGTTGCCCATGTTGCGCGCGCGCTCGTGCAGGCGGGGGAACAGTTCGAACACCCGCTCCGGCGTCCAGGGCGCGCCGATGTCGGGATTGCGCGCCGCCACGAAGGCCGTCAGGTGCTCGCGCACCGTCAGGTTGGGGAAGCATTGCCGCCCCTCCGGCACGATGGCCATGCCGGCCCGCGCGATGCGGTCCGGGCTCCAGCCGCTGATGTCCTTGCCCGCGAACTGGATTTTTCCGCCGCGCAGGGGCAACTGGCCGAACAGGGTGCGCAGGAGCGTGGTCTTGCCCATGCCGTTGCGGCCCAGGAGGGTCACGACCTGGCCCGCGCCGATCTGCAGGTCCACGCCGAACAGCACCTGGCTGGCGCCGTAGCCGCTCTTGGCCGATTCGATGGTCAGCATCAGACGGTCTCCTCGTCGCCCAGGTAGGCTTGCCGCACTTCGGGGTTGGCGCGGATTTCGTCCGGCGTTCCCGTCGCGATGACCCGGCCGTACACCAGCACGGACAGGCGGTCGGCCAGGCGGAACACCGCCTGCATGTCGTGTTCGACCAGCAGCATGGCGGCGCGTCCCCGCATGGATTCGATCAGTTCGGTCAGGCGGACGGTCTCGTCCGGCCCCATGCCCGCCATGGGCTCGTCCAGCAGCAGCACGCTGGGCCTTGCGGCCAGCGCCAGCGCGAACTCCACCTTGCGCTGCTCGCCGTGCGGCAGGGTGCCGGCCGGACGGCCGAGCAGGCTGGCGTCGATGGCGCATTCCCGCGCCAGTTCGCGCGCCTGTTCGTACAGCGCGGATTCGGCCGCGCGCGGCTTCCAGAAGCGGAGGCTGCTGCCCGCGTGCGCCTGCACCGCCAGCACCAGGTTGTCCAGCACGCTGGACTGCTTGAAGATATTGGTGATCTGGTAGGACCGCGACAGGCCGGCGGACACGCGCTGGTGCGCGTTCATGCCCGTGACGTCGCGGCCGCCCACGGCCAGCGTGCCCGAATCGGCCGACAGCGTGCCGGACAGCAGGTGGATCAGCGTGGACTTGCCGGCCCCGTTGGGGCCGATCAGGGCATGGATCTCGCCGGGATTCAGCGACAGCGACACATTGTCGGTGGCGACCAGCGCGCCGAAGCGGCGAACCAGCCCCGACGCCCGCAGGGCCGGGGTTACGGAAGCGTTCATGATCCCACCTTGCCGGATTGCGGGGCGGCGCGGCCGCCGAACATCGGGCCGAACAGCCCGACCAGGCCGCGCGGCGCGCCGAACACCACGCACAGCAGCAGCACGCCCAGGGGCAGGTGCCAGTATTCGGTCCACAGGCGCAACACTTCCTCCAGCGTCAGCATCACCACGGCGCCCGCCACGCCGCCATAGCGCAGGCCGATGCCGCCCACCAGCACCATGATCAGCAGGTTGGCCGATTGGGTCCAGTGCATCAGGCTGGGCGAAATGAAGAGGTTGTGGTTGGCCAGCAGCGCGCCGGCCAACCCGGCCACGGCGCCGCTCAGGGTGAAGGCCGTCAGCTTGATGCGGAAGACCGGGTAGCCCATGGATTCCATGCGCGACTCGTTCTCGCGGATGCCTTGCAGGGCCGTGCCGAAGCGCGAGGCCACCACGCGCCCGAACGCCCACATGATCAGCGCGAACAGGACCAGCACCAGATAGTAGAAGCTGGTGTCGTCGGCCAGGTCGATGCCGGGCAGGCTGGAATAGCCCGGCAGGTTCAGCCCGTCTTCGCCGCCGTACTGGCGCAGCGAGATGAAGATGTAGAACAGCATCTGCGCGAACGCCAGCGTGATCATGATGAAGTACACGCCGCGCGTGCGCAGCGAGATCGCCCCGGTGACGCAGGCCAGCACCGCCGCCAGCAGCATGGCCGCCGGCCACACGATGGCCGCCGAGGTGACGCCCGCCATGGCCAGGATGCCCACGGCGTAGGCGCCCGCGCCGAAGAAGGCCGCGTGCCCCAGCGCCACCATGCCGCCGTAGCCCAGGATCAGGTTCAGGCTGGTCGCGGCCAGCGCATAGATCAGCACGCGCCGCACGAAGGAAATATAGAAGTCCAGGCCCAGGGCCGGCGCCACCAGGGGAAACACCGCCAGCGCGGCCAGCAGGATCACGGTCCAAATTGTGGATTTCACAGTCAACCCCGCGCCGGAAACAGACCGGACGGCCGGAACACCAGCACCGCCGCCATCAATACGTAAATGGCGATGGCCGCCAGCGTCGGGCCGACGCTGGAAGCCACGGCCGGAGAAAAGACCTGGCGCAGCAGCATGGGCAGGAAGGCCCGCCCCGCGGTGTCCACCATGCCCACCAGCAGCGCGCCGACGAAGGCGCCGCGGATCGAGCCGATGCCGCCGATGACGATGCACACCAGCACCAGGATCAGGATTTCCTCGCCCATGCCCACCTGCACCGAGGTGATCGGCCCCAGCAGGGCGCCGGCCACGGCGGCCAGCATGGCGCCCAGCGCGAACACGCCCAGGAACAGCATCGGCACGCGCACGCCCATCAGCGTGGCCATCTGGCGGTTGGACGCGCCGGCGCGCACCAGGACCCCGGCGCGGGTGCGCGTCACGAACCAGTACAGCCCCGCCGCGGCGGCCACGCCGAACACGATGATCATGAGGCGGTAGGCGGGATAGAGCAGGTCGGGCAGCAGGCGCACGGGCCCGGACAGCGCGGCCGGCATGTTCAGCATGACCGGGGCCGGGCCCCAGATCATCTTGACCAGGTCATTGGCGATGAGGATGACGGCATAGGTGCCCAGCACCTGGGCCAGGTGGTCGCGCAGCGCCAGGCGGCGGATCAGCACGAGTTCCAGCACCACGCCGACCAGGCCGGTGGCGACGGCCGCCACCAGGACGGCGGCAGTGAATGAACCCGTGCGCTGCATGGTTTCGGCGGCCACGTAGGCGCCGGCCATGTAGAGCGAGCCGTGAGCCAGATTCATGATGTCCATGATGCCGAACACCAGGGTCAGCCCGGCCGCGATCAGAAACAACATCAACCCAAACTGCAGACCGTTCAGCAATTGCTCGACGATCAGCGTAAACGTCATAAGAACTTCCCCTTGCTGCGCGTTGCCGATAGCCCCGCGCGCGGCCAAATCACCAAGGCCAATCTGATTGCGCATCGCGCTGGCGCACCCCGCGCCGCGCGTGCAGCGGTGTCACTCCATCCGGATGCCGCGGAGCCGGCTTCGCCGGTCCGCAGGCATGCCCCCTTGAGGGGGAAGCGCGCAGCGCTGCGGGGGTGGGCCCCGCCCTCTACAGTTTGCAGTCGCCCACGTAGACGTCCTGATACTTGTCGAACACCTTGCCCACCAGCTTGTTGGTGACGCGGCCGCTGCCGTCCTTTTCGACGACGCGCAGGTAGTAGGACTGGATCGGATAGTGGTTCTTGCCGTAGGTGAAGCTGCCGCGCACCGAGGGGTAGTCGGCCGTTTCCAGCGCCTTGATGATGGCGGCGCGGTCCGAGGCCTTGCCGCCGGCCTGCTTGACGGCGGCGTCCATGGCCATGATCACGTCATAGGACTGTGCGGCGTAGACCGAGGGGTAGCGGCCGTTGTATTCCTTGCGGAAGGCCTCGACGAAGGCCTTGTTCTGCGGCACGTCCAGGTCGTGTGCCCACTGCGCCGTGTTGTACATGCCCAGCATGGGATCGCCCACGGCCTGGATCACGTCCTCGTCGGCCGAAAAGCCCGGGCCGATCAGCTTGACGCTTTGGGCCAGGCCGGTGGACACGAACTGCTTGACGAAGTTGATGCCCATGCCGCCCGGCAGGAAGATGTAGACGGCATCGGGCTTGGCCGCGCGGATCTGCGCCAGTTCGGCGGCGTAGTCGATCTGGCCGAGCTTGGTGTAGACCTCGTCGCCGGGCGCGGTCTTGTAGCCGCGCTTGAAGCCGGCCAGAGCATCCTTGCCCGCCGGGTAGTCGGGGGCCATGATGAACATCTTCTTGAAGCCGCGGTCGGCCGCGACCTTGCCGGCCGCTTCGTGGAAGGCGTCGTTCTGGTAGGACGTGCCGAACCAGTAGGCGTTGCATTGCGCGCCGGCGAACTGGCTGGGGCCGGGGTTGTTCGACAGATAGGGAACCTTGGCGGCGAACAGCGCGGGGCCGACCGCCAGCGCCACGTTCGAGCCGATGGGGCCGGTGAAGAAATCGATCTTGTCGCGCTGGATGTAGCGCGTGACGAGCTGGCGGGCCTGGTCGGGGTTGCCGCCCATGTCTGTCTGCACGAATTCGGCGGGCTGTCCGCCCAGCTTGCTGCCCAGTTGCTTGATGGCCAGGTTGAAGCCGTCGCGGGCTTCGGCGCCCAGGGCCGAGAACGGGCCGGAAATGTCGTTGGCGATGCCGACCTTGATGGTGTCGGCGCTGGCCAGCGCCGGAACCAGGGCGGCGGCGGCCAGAAGGGAAGTGATCAAACGCATGGTGGTGTGCTCCGTGCGCGAGCCGCGCAGAGGGTGTTCTTCTTGATGAGGGTGCGATTCGAAAGACTTCTATGCCCGGCCTGCCGGCGCCATTGCGCCGCCGTCCTGGGCTACCCGATCCCCTTGTCATAGGGAAAGCTGGCGTGGTTCATAGTTTAGGTTTAAAGTATCCCCCAAAACAAGTCTAGGGTTTTTACCAACGGGGTTTCCCAATAGCGACTGCCATGGCCACGCTCTACCGCAATTACGACCGCGCCGGACTGGACGTTCAGTACAACGCTCGCGCGACAGTACCCGACATCCAGCCGATACTCAAGAAGTACGCCGAAGACAGCGCCGAGGCGCGGCGCACGCTGGACTGCGCGCTGGACGTGCCCTTCGGCGACCACGCCGACGAATCGCTGGACATCTTCCCGGCCGGCGGCGGCGCGCGCAGCGCGCCGGTGTTCGTGTTCATCCACGGCGGCTACTGGCGCCTGCTGTCCAAGAGCGATTCCAGCGGCATGGCCCCGGCGTTCACCCGGGCCGGCGCCGTCGTCGTGGCGGTGAACTACTCGCTGGCGCCGGCCGTCACGCTGGACCGCATCGTGGACCAGAACCGGCGCGCCCTGGCCTGGATCCACCGCCACATCGCCGAATACGGCGGCGACCCGGGGCGCATCCACATCTGCGGCAGCTCCGCCGGCGGGCACCTGGCCGGCGCGCTGCTGTCCGGCGGCTGGCATGCCGGCTACGAGGTCCCGCCCGACGTGATCCGCGGCGCGGCCCCGCTGTCGGGCCTGTTCGACCTGCGCCCCCTGGTGCACACCCACGTCAACGAATGGATGCGCATGAGCGAGGCCGACGCCATCCGCAACAGCCCCGCCCTGCACCTGCCGCAAACGGGCTGCCCGCTGGTGGTCAGCTACGGCGAAACCGAGACCGCCGAATTCAAGCGCCAGAGCGACGACTACCTCGCCGCCTGGCGCGAGCGCGGCTTTCCCGGGCACTATGTGCCGATGCCCGGAACGAACCACTACGACATCGTGCTGACCCTCAACGATCCCCAGAGTCCGCTGACCCGCGCCATCTTCGATCAGATGGGTCTGGCGCCCGCCCCTCATTCCCGGTAACGAACCATGATCAACGCCCCCGACCTGGAATCCCGCGCCGCGCCGGACGATCACCAAGCCCTGCGCCTGTGGCTGCGCATGCTGACCTGCGCCAATCTCGTCGAAAGCGAGATCCGCAGCCGCCTGCGCAACGAGTTCGACACGACCCTGCCCCGCTTCGACCTGATGGCG
The DNA here is from genome assembly GCF_900496975.1 of Achromobacter veterisilvae. GTDB lineage: Bacteria > Pseudomonadota > Gammaproteobacteria > Burkholderiales > Burkholderiaceae_B > Achromobacter > Achromobacter veterisilvae. The sequence continues at coordinate 143,936 of NZ_UFQC01000013.1, read as the reverse complement.
CAATTGCAGCGCGCGCCCAAGGGCATGAAGATGGGCGAACTGTCGCGCCACATGATGGTCACCAACGGCAACATCACGGGCATCACGGACCAGCTCGAAAAAGAAGGGCTGGTCGTGCGCGCCAAGGTCGAATCCGACCGCCGCAGCTCGCTCATCAAGCTCACCCCGCTGGGCAGGAAGAGCTTCGCCCGCATGGCTCGCGCCCACGAGTCCTGGGTCAAGTCCATGTTCGGCGACCTGCCCGAGGCCACCCGCAACGCGCTGTTCCAGGCCCTGGGCGAACTCAAGCTGCAGGTGGTGGCCACCCGTTCGGCGTCGGCCAAAAGCTGAACCGTCCGCGCTGAAACCGCCCGCCGGTTTGGCGCATAATTGCCGCCATGATTCCGGTTTCCCTTCCTGGCGGTAATTTCTATGTGCTGATGGCGGCTTCGCTGGCCTGCCTCGCCACGCTGCTGACCTGGCTGGCCGTCCTGGCCACGACCCGCAGCGCCCGCCACTGGCTGGGCGGCCACCGCCGCACCGGCACCGCCCTGATGGCGTTCCTCGCCGTCGTCGGCGCCATTTTTCCTTACCAGCAGCTCAGCCTGTGGTTCTCGGCCCAGCGCGACGCCGAGGCCGACGCCGGCCGCAAGACCGTGCTGGCCCAGCCCACGCGGCTGGCCGGCGTGGAGATGCCCGCCGGCACCGAACTCCGCCTGGCCGCACCGGGCGACCTGGCCTCGTTCGACCGCGCCGTCTTTCCCGCGGCGCACCCCGCCCCCATCCTCGGCATCGCGGCGTCGCGCCTGTTCCGCTATGCCGCCCACGACAAGCAGGCCGAGACTCTGTCGGTGGAGATCGAGCGCGACCAGGCGCTGGACGGCTGGCTGTGCGCGCACGGGCACCGGATCGAATTCGTCTTGCGGGACGGGCACCCCCGGTTCGCCAGTTGCCACCTGGCCGTCGGCAATACCCTGGACCAGCAGCCCGTGCCCGCGGGCGCCTGGCTGAAGGTCATCGCCGCCGCCCCCGCGCCCGGCGCGGCCGGGGACGCGCCGCGCTGGCTGCTGCGCACCGAAGGCAGCGACGCCCTGGACGTCGACCGCCTGCCCTTGCTGAAGGTGGACATGCAGTTGGACGGCCAGCGCCGCATGCTGGGCTTCGAAGGCCTGCTGGCCCGCGAAACCGTCCTGGGCGACATGACCTACCCGCCGGGCACGCGGGTGCTGGCCGCCAATCCCGCCCTGCCGGGCGCCCAGGCGGGGGACCTGCTGTTTTCCCCGTCGCGCGGCCGCTCGGCGCGCCGCGCCGGCGGCGACGACGTGCCCGCCGGCAAATCGGTGCTGCAGGCGCCCGACGGCGCCGTGCGCGGCGTATTCGGCAACCGCGAGGCCGGCGTGCTGGACGTGGCGGCCATGCGGATCGGTCCCTGACGGGCGCGTCCCGCGACGTGTAACGTCGCCGGTCCCGAACCGGTGGGATAATACGAAGCTTTCCCCCGCGCGCCGCCTCGCCTGGCGGCGATTCCGTCCTGCTCATTCATGAGACGAAGTCATGGCCGTTAACCTGCAGATCCCCTCCGAGTCCGAAATTTTTCCTGTTGCCGGCGTTGAAATCGGCGTCGCCGAGGCCGGCATCCGCAAAGCCAACCGACGCGATCTGACGGTATTCCGCCTGGCCGAAGGCACCAGCGTCGCCGGCGTCTTCACGCGCAACCGCTTCTGCGCCGCCCCCGTGCAGGTCTGCCAGGCCCACCTGGCCGCCGGCGGCCCCATCGGCGCGCTGGTCATCAACACGGGCAACGCCAACGCCGGCACCGGCGAGGAAGGCCTGAAGAAGGCCCAGGACACCTGCGCGGCGCTGGGCCAGTTGCTGGGCCTGCCCGCCGCCCAGATCCTGCCGTTCTCCACCGGCGTCATCCTGGAGCCGCTGCCGCTGGACCGCCTGGTCGCCGGCCTGCCCCGCGCCATCGCCGACCTCGGCGTCGACCGCTGGGCCAGCGCCGCCCACGGCATCATGACGACCGACACGCTGCCGAAGATCTACTCGGCCCAGGTCCAGATCGAAGGCAAGACCGTCACCTTTACCGGCATCAGCAAGGGCGCGGGCATGATCCGCCCGAACATGGCCACCATGCTGAGCTTCCTGGCGACCGACGCCGGCATCGCCCAGCCGCTGCTGCGCAAACTCGCCGGCGAAATCGCCGACGCCTCGTTCAACCGCATCACCGTCGACGGCGACACGTCCACCAACGACTCCTTCATCATCGCCGCCACCGGCAAGTCGGGCGTCAACGTCAATAGCGAATCCGACGCCGCCTACGCCGCGGTGCGCGAGGCCCTGGCGGCCGCCGCGCTGGACCTGGCCACCAAGATCGTGCGCGACGCCGAAGGCGCCACCAAGTTCATGACCATCCGCGTCGAAGAGGCCGGCAACACCGAGGAAGCCCTGAAGGTGGCGTACGCCGTGGCGCACTCGCCGCTGGTCAAGACCGCCTTCTTCGCGTCGGACCCCAACCTGGGCCGCATCCTGGCCGCGGTGGGCTACGCCGGCATCGACGACCTGGACGTCTCCGGGATCCGCCTGTGGCTGGACGACGTGCTGGTGGCCAAGGACGGCGGCCGCAACCCCGCCTACCAGGAAGCCGACGGCCAGCGCGTGATGAAGCAGGCCGAGATCCTGGTGCGCATCGCGCTGGGTCGCGGCCAGGTGAGCGACACGGTCTACACCTGCGATTTCTCGCACGAGTACGTGTCGATCAACGCCGACTACCGTTCATAAGATAAACAGGTGTCTGACACCCTGTAGATGAGCTTCAGGCTCGACGGGTATCTCATTGGGTGTCAGACACCTCCCTCCCCAGGACTTGAGACGTGACCGCAACCGAGTTTTCCACCCTTATCCAGCGCGCCGAACGCGTGCTGGCCCAGTTGGAAGCCTGGCTTCCTCCCGCCCCGCCCGAAATCGACTGGAGCGCCCACGCCTTCCGCTGGCGCAAGCGCGGCTCGCGCGGCTGGCTGGACGCCGTGCGCCACGTGGCGCGCATCGACATGGAAGACCTTCAGCACATCGAGCGCCAGAAGGCCATCATCGACCGCAACACGCTGCAGTTCATCGAAAAGAAGCCCGCCAACAACGTGCTCATGACCGGCGCCCGCGGCACCGGCAAGAGTTCGCTGGTCAAGGCCATGCTGGCCGCCTACGGCGACCGCGGCCTGCGCCTGATCGAAGTCGACAAGTCCGACCTGGGCGACCTGGCCGACATCGTCGAGCTGGTGGCCGCGCGGCCCGAACGCTTCATCGTGTTCTGCGACGACCTGTCCTTCGAGGAAGGCGAGGCCGGCTACAAGGCGCTGAAGTCGGTGCTGGACGGCTCGGTGTCCGCCTCCGGCGACAACGTGCTGATCTACGCCACCTCCAACCGGCGCCACCTGATGCCGGAATACATGAGCGAGAACCTGGCGGCCAAGCACCAGCCCGACGGCGAGATCCACCCCGGCGAAACGGTCGAGGAAAAGATCTCGCTGTCCGAGCGCTTCGGCCTGTGGCTGTCGTTCTATCCCTTCAAGCAGGACGACTACCTGGACATCGTCTACCACTGGCTGCGCGAGCTGGGCTGCCCGGAAGCGCAGATCGAGCCGTCGCGCACCGAGGCCCTGCAATGGACGATCGAGCGCGGCTCGCGCTCGGGCCGCGTGGCCTACCAATTCGCGCGCGACTGGGCGGCCCGGCATGTCTGAGAAGATCGTCGACGTCGCGGCCGGCCTGATCCTGCGCCCGGACGGCATGCTGCTCCTGGGGCAGCGCCCGGAAGGCAAGCCGTGGGCCGGCTGGTGGGAACTGCCGGGCGGCAAGCTCGAACCGGGCGAAACCGTGCTGGAGGCGCTGGCGCGCGAACTGCACGAAGAAATCGGCATCCGCGTCACACAGTCGCGCCCCTGGGTCACCTACGTGCACGCCTACCCGCACACCACCGTGCGCCTGGCGTTCTGCCACGTCACGGGCTGGGAAGGCGAACCGCGCAGCCTGGAAAACCAGCGCCTGGAATGGGTGGATCCCGCCCAGGCGGCATCGGTGGGCGACCTGCTGCCCGCCACGCTGCCGCCGCTGCGCTGGCTGCAACTGCCCACCGCCTACGGCATCAGCAGCATCGGCTCGCGCGCCGGCGTGCCCGCGTTCCTGGGCCGTCTGGACGCGGCGCTCGCGCGCGGCGTGAAACTGGTGCAGTTGCGCGAACCGCAATGGCCGGACGGCGTGGGCGCCAGTTCGCTGCATGAAGTGCTGCAGGCCGTGCTGAAGCGCTGCCGCGCCGCGGGCGCCCGCCTGCTGGTCAACAGCGTCCATCCCGCCGCATGGTGGAAGGAAGCCGACGGCGTGCACCTGCGCGGGGCCGACGCGGCCCGCCTGACCGCCCGCCCGGCGCTGCCCGCCGGAGCGCTGGTGGGCGTGTCCGCCCACGACAACGCCGAAGTCGTGCACGCGCGCGAAATCGGCGCGGACTTCGCGGTGCTGGGCCCCGTGCTGGAAACGGCGTCGCACCCGGGCGCCCCCACGCTGGGCTGGGAAGGATTCGTCGCCGGCAACCGCGACGCGGGCATCCCCGTGTTCGCGCTGGGCGGCCAATCGAGCAGCACGCTGTCGGCCGCGCTGCGCCACGGCGCGCACGGCATCGCGGGTATACGCGGCTTGCTCTGAATCGTCCCGGTGAGGTCAGTGTCTGACACCCCTGCGAGATGACGCAGGTGTCTGACACCCCTACGGCAAGGCGTTTCAGGCTTGAGGCAGCGCTTCCGGGTGTCTGACACCCCGGAGGGAAGACGTTGCCGCCACGGTGGGTGTCTGACACCCGGAAGCGTCTCTTCAAGCCGCGCCGTCATCTCGTACGGGTGTCAGACACCTGCGTCATCTCGCAGGGGTGTCAGACACCTGCGGTGCGGCGGCGAGACACCTCAATCGATCTTGTAGTCCATCCACGAAGCGACCATCTCCCGCAAGCCGCCGCCGTCCTCGAAGGATTCGCGGTCGCCCTCGGCCTTGTTGCGCCCCAGTTCCAGGATATACATATAGTCGGACACCTCCGCGCAGCGGCGCACGTTCTGGTCCACCAGCACCACCGTCATGCCCTCGTCGGCGAACCCGCGGATCAGGCCATAGATCTCCTTGGATATCTTCGGCGCCAGCATCGCGGTCGGCTCGTCCAGCAGGATCACCGAAGGCTCGATCAGCAAGGCCCGGCCGAACTCCACGAAGCGCTGCTGCCCGCCGCTCATGCTGGACACGGGGTCGTTGCGCTTCTGCGCCAGAATGGGGAAGCGGTCGTAGACCGAATCGATGCGCCGGCGCACCCGCGCCTTGTCGCCGCGGAACGGCCAGCAGCCCAGCAGCAGGTTGTCGTGCACCGACAGTTCGCCGAACAGGCTGCGGTGCTGCGGCACGAACGCGACGCCGTGGCCGGCCCGCTCGTGCGAAGGCTGCGCGCTGATGTCCTCGCCGCGCAGCGTGATGCGGCCGGTGCGCGGCGGCAGGAAGCCGAACAGCGTCTTCAGCACCGTGGACTTTCCCGCGCCGTTGGGGCCGATCACGCCGGTGACCTTGCCCGCGCGCGCCTGGACGTTGATGCGGTTCAGGATGGTGATGTCGCCGTGGTAGGCGACCGTCACGTCCTCCAGCGCGATGATAGGCGTGCTCATATCAGGCTCCCAGATAGGCTTCGACCACCCGCGGGTCGGCGCGCACGCGGTCGGCGTCGCCCTCGCACAGGATCGCGCCTTCGTTCATCACGATGATGTGGTGCGATAGCTGGTAAATGGACGTCAGGTCGTGCGACACCAGCACCACCGAGCAATCGTGTTCGGTCGGCAGTTCACGGATCACCGAGATCAGCAACTGGGCCAGCGCCGGATTGACGCCCGCGAAGGGTTCGTCCAGCAGCACCACCTTGGGCCGCGCCACCATGATGCGCGCCAGCTCCACCAGTTTCTGCTGGCCGCCGGACAGTTCCTCGGCGTAGTTGTGCCGCAGGCGGTGCAGTTCCACCTTGTGCAGCCAGTACTCGGACTGCGCATAGCGTTCGTCGGCGCCGCGGCCCGCCTGCTGCTGGGCCACGTCCAGGTTGTCCAGCAGGCTCAGTTGGCGGAAGATGCGCGGCACCTGGAAAGTGCGCCCCACGCCCAGCCGGGCCACCTCGTGAATCTGGCGGCCGGCGATGTCGCGGCCGTCCAGTTCGATGCGGCCTTCGTCCGGCGTGTAGATGCCGTTGATGCAGTTGAGCATGGTGGTCTTGCCCGACCCGTTCATGCCGATGACGCCCAGGATGGAGCCGCGCGGCACCTCCAGGTCGACGCCCTGCAAAGCGACCAGCCCGCCGAAGCGCTTCTTGAGATTCGTGACTTTCAGCATGTCCGGCTCCCGGTCAGCGCAGCGCCTGGCGGCCGAACAGGCCGCTGGGCTTGACGAAGATCATCGCGACCATCAGCGCGAAACCGCAGATGGTGGCGATGGACGGGTTGAAGAACACCACCGACACCTGTTCGGTGACGCCGTACAGCAGCGCCCCGACCAGCGCCCCCACCGGATGGCCCAGCCCGCCCAGCACGATGACGATAAAGCCGATCAGGGTGTAGTCGTTGCCCATGAAGGGCGAGAACGCCGGGAACACCATCGCGACCAGCACGCCGCTGGCCGCCGCCAGCCCGACGCCCAGGCCGAACGCCACCGCCGACAGGCGCTCGGCGTTGATGCCCACGATGCGCACCGCGTCGCGGTTCATGATGATGGCGCGCAGCGCCTTGCCCAACTGGCTGCGGTACAGGAACAGCGTCAGCCCGCCGATGATGGCGAGCGCGATGACCAGCGCCAGCAGCCGCACGGTGGGAATCAGGACGGGGCCGAACTTCAGAAACACCGGCTCGATCTCGTACGGCAGCGAACGCGCGTCGGCGTCGAAGGCCAGCAGCATCAGCGCGCCCAGCATGATGGACACCCCGAACATCAGCAAGAGCGAACTGATTTCGGGATCGTCGGCCTTGTTCAGCCGCGGAATCAGCACGAAGTACAGCAGGTAGCCCGCCAGGAAGAAGGCCGCGAAGGCCAGCGGCAGCGCCAGCAGCGGGTTGATGCCGGCATATTCCAGCAGGTAGAACGCGAAGTAGGCGCCCAGCACCAGGAATTCGCCGTGCGCGAAGTTCACCACGCGCAGCACGCCGAACACCACGTTCAGCCCCACGCCGATCAGGCCGTAGATGGCGCCCAGGATGAGGCCGTTGATCAGGCCCTGGATAATCAGTCCGGTCATGGCGGCTCCTCAGGCGATGTAGCGGCGCAGTTGCGGCTTGCGCTTGATCAGGCTGCCGACGATGCCGCGCGGCAGGAACAGCATCAGCAGCACGATGATCAGGCCCAGCAGCAGCAGGTTCACCACCGGGAATCTCTGCCAGATCACGTGGTCGATGCCCAGGAGCGCCAGGGTGCCCGCGACCGGCCCGAGGATGGTGCCGAAGCCGCCCGCCATGGCGTAGATGATGCTTTTGGCGGTGATCAGCACGTGGAAGGCGTATTCCGGATCGACCACGTTGGTGTACCAGGCCTCGATGCCGCCGGCCAGCGCCGGGAACAGCGCCGCCAGCAGCCATGCCTTCAGCCGGGTATTGGGAACGTGGATGCCGACGCAGGCGGCGGCGCCGTCGTCGTCGCGGATCGCCTTGAGCGCGCGGCCCAGGCGCGATACCGACAGCCAGGTGACCGTGGCCAGCGTGGCGCCCATCACGATCAGCATGGCGTAGTAGCTGTGCGCCGGATTGTTGGCGTTGGACAAGATGATGCCCATGCTGCCGCCGGTAAAGGACTGGGGCAGGTTGGAAATGACCAGCTTGACGATGGTGGCCAGCGCCAGGCTCACGATGCCGAAGTACACCCCGCGCAGGCGCAGCGTGGGTGCCAGCAGCAGCGCGATGGCCACTCCCACGCCGCCCGCGGCCAGCAGCGAGGGCAGGATCGGCCAGCCCAGGATCTTGTAGCAGATGCCGGTGGCGTAGGCGCCCACGCCGTAGAACACCACGTAGCCGAACGGCAGGTAGCCCGTGAAGCCCACGCAGATGTTCATGGCGCTGGCCATGGTGATCCACAGCATCAGGTAGAACGCGAACGAGATGTTCGAGGTCGCCAGGGGAATCGCGGCCAGGACGGCCGTCAGCGCGACAAAGACGGTCATTGCGATGCGGGTGCGCAATCGCACCGCGCGCTGATCCTGCGCGCGATGCGACGCCGCGCCCGCCGCCAGGGCGGGACTGCTGCTCATGGTGTCTTCCTCCGGGCCTGTCCGGGCTGGATGGCCGCTTTATTTGGAGGCGATTATGACCGATAAATCCATAACTTCAGGTTAAGTATTAACCCTGAATTGGTCCTGGAAACGCTTCCGCCAGCACCTGGCGCAGTTCTTTGATGAACTGAAGGGCGATCTGCGAAGGCTCCCGCCCGCGGGCGTAGACGGCCGAGATGTTCAGGGGAATGCGCTCGGCCAGCGGCACGATCGCGACGTCGGGCATGGTGTTCTGCATGACGGTGAATTCGTCCACGATGGCGATCCCCACGCCGGCGTTGACCAGCGCGCACGCCAGTTGGCTCCAGGGCACGTCGGCGCACATCCTGCAGGGCAGCCCGGCCTGCTCGAACGCCCCCAGCACCAGCATGCCGAAGGGCATGCGCGTGCCCACCACGATGTGCGGATGCGGGGACAGATCAGCCAGGCTGACCTCGGCCCGCTGCGCCAGCGGGTGGGATTTCGGGATCGCCGCCACCATCCGGCCCACGTGCAGCGGCTCGGACGTCAGGAAGGGATGGTCCGCCTGCATGACCACCAGGCCAAGCTCCGTCTCGCCCTGCAGCACCTCGGTGATCAGGCTGGGCAGCGCGCTGGTGTTCAGCCGCAACAGCAGTTCCGGATGGCGCTGCTGGAAACGCGCCACCGCGCGCGGTACCAAGAACTGCGCCAGGCTCGGAATGGAGGCCAGCCGCAGCACCCCCGTGCCATGCTCCGACAGCGCGTCGGCCAGGTCGTTGACGCGCTGCATCATGCGCTGGGTTTTTTCGATTTCCTCAAACAGGCTGTGCACTTGCGGCGTGGGCCTGAGCCGCCCGCGAACCCGCTCGAACAGCGTCAGCCCCATGGACTTCTCGGTCTGCGCCAGCATCCGGCTGACCGCGGGCTGCGAAATATTCAGCAGGCGGGCGGCGCCGCTGATCGATCCGGCCATCACGATGGCCCAGAGCATTTCGGTCTGTCGGTAGTTCAATTTATTCAAGGCGTGCACTCCATGCCTATTTGTTATACGCTTTCTCGCGTATTGGGCAATTATTGCCCAATACCGGGCCTGGCACTCAAGCGCCGCGGGAGGAAAGGCCCACATCCAAAAACGATAGGAGACAACCCATGTTCGCGAAATCCTGGCTGTTCCGCTTACCGGCCCTGGCCTTGGCCATGGCCGCCCTGACGCCATCCATCGGCGCCGCCCAGACCTCGGATAAGATCCGGGTCGGCATGACCGTTTCGTCCACCGGCAGCTTCGCCCTGGCGTCGCAGTCGGGCGTGCGCGGCGTGGAGCTGTGGGTGGACGACGTCAACCGCCGCGGCGGCATCGAAGTCAACGGCAAGAAGTACCCGGTCGAACTGGTCAAGCTGGACGACCGCAGCGACAAGCAGATGGTGACCCGTGTTTACGAACGCCTGATTGTCGATGAAAAAGTGGATCTGGTGTTCGCGCCCTTCGGCTCCACGCTGACGGCCGCCGCCGCGACCGTGACGGAACGGCTGGGCAAGTACATGATGGTCTGGTCCGCCGCCAGCGACGACCTGTACAAGCAGGGCTTCAAGAACATGGTCTCCGGCACGCAGATGCCGGTGTCGGCCATGCTGCGCGCCAACATGGAGCTGGCCGCCAGGCAGGGAGTGAAGAAGGTGGCGCTGCTGTATTCGGACGAACCGTTCCCCGCGGGCCTGGCCGAAGGCGGACGCGAACAGGCCGCCAAGAACGGCATGCAGGTGGTGCTGTTCGAAAAATATCCGAAGGGCCAGAAGGACTTCAGCACCATCCTTCAGAAGGCGCGCGCGGCCGGCGCCGAAGCGCTGGTGCCGACCTCGTACGAGGGCGACCTGATCAGCATGACGCGCCAGATGAAGCAGTTGGACATCAACTTCCCGTACGTCTTCATGGTGTATGCGTCGACGCCCCAGTTCCAGGCCATCGGCGCGGACGCGAACTACATCTACAGCCACACCAACTACCATCCCGCGATCAACTGGAAGGTCAACGCCGGCATGACGCGCGAGCAGTTCGCCGCGGCCTACGACCGCCAGTTCCCCAAGGCCGAGTTCCCGCCCGATTTCCAGACGGCGCTGGCCTATGGCGCGGGCGCGCTGACCGAAGAGATCGTGAAGAAGGCCGGCAACACCGACGCGGCCGCGCTCAAGAAAGCGTCCCTGGACCTGTCCGGCAAGCTCACCGTCATGGCCGGCCCGTATGCCATCGACGACACGGGCAAGCAGCTCCTGATGCCCTTCCCCGTCGTGCAGCTCCTGCCCGGCAAGGGCATGGTGCCCGTCTGGCCCGAGGACGTGGCCACGCAGAAGCCGGTGTACCCGACCCCCGACTGGAACAAGCGCTAGACCCGCGCTGAGGATCCCACAGCAGGCGGCACGGCAGTCCGTGCCGCTTGTACATCGACTGAGGAAAACATGTCTGACATTGCATTTGCCACGCTGGGCGAACTGGCGCAAGGCCTGGCCGGCGGCCGCTACAGTTCGGTGGAACTGGCGCGGCACTACCTGGACCGCATCGACCGGGCCAACCCCGCGCTGGCCGCCTACGTCAGCGTCGACCGCGAAGGCGCGCTGAAACTGGCCGAAGCCGCCGACGCGCGCCGCCGCGCGGGCTACGGCCTGCTCGGCCCGCTGGACGGCCTGCCCGTGGCGGTCAAGGACCTGTGCGACATCCAGGGCCAGGTCACCACGGCCGGCTCGCAAGCCTGGCGGCAGCGCCGCAGCGAAGTCACCGCCACGGCCGTGACCCGGCTGCTGGACGCCGGCATGGTGGTGCTGGGCAAGACGCACATGGTGGAGTTCGCCTTCGGCGGCTGGGGCACGAACCCCGTGATGAGAACGCCGCGCAACCCCTGGGACCTGGTCCGCGCCCGCATTCCCGGCGGCTCGTCCAGCGGCTCCGGCGTGGCGGTCGCGGCGGGCCTGGCGCCCGCCGCGCTGGGCTCCGACACCGGCGGCTCGGTGCGCATTCCCGCCGCGCTGAACGGCATCACTGGCCTGAAGACCACGCGCGGCCTCATCAGCCTGCACGGCTCGGTGGCGCTGTCGCACACGCTGGATTCCATCGGGCCGCTCACCCGCGACACGCGCGATGCGCTGCTGCTGACGCAGGCCCTGTCCGGGCCCGACCCGCGGGATCCCGTGACGCGGGGCGTGCCCCCGTTCCGCTTCCTCGAACCGGACGCCGGCGCGAGGCCGCTGCGCGGCATGCGCATCGCCATCATGCCGGCGGCGCAGTATCCCATCGCCGTCGACGCGGCGGTGCAAAGCGCGCTGGACGACGCGCGGCGCGTGCTGGCGGGCCTGGGCGCGGAACTGGCGGAAGCGCCCTTCCCCTTCGACTTCCACGACATGATGCTGCGCAACGGCCTGATCATCGCGGCCGAGGCCTATGCGCAGCACCGCGACTACATCGAGGACGACAGCCTGCCCATCGGCCGCTACGTGCGTTCCCGCGTGGTGTCCGGCAAGGGAGTGGGCGCCGCGGATTACATCCGGGCGCTGCAGGCCCACGCCCAGGCCTGCGCGGCCTGGCAAGACTGGATGCGCGATATCGACGCCGTCCTGGCGCCCTGCCTGCCCTTCGCCGCCTGCCCGCTGGAAGAAGTGGACGAAGCCGCCACGCCGCTGGCGGCCTTCACCCGGCCCGGCAATTACGTCAATGCCTCGGGCCTGGCCCTGCCCGCCGGATTCACCGCCAACGGCCTGCCCATCGGCGTGCAACTGCTGGGCAAGCCCAACGGGGAAGGCGCGCTGGGCCGCATCGGCATGGCGTTCCAGGCGGCGACCGACTGGCACCTGCGGCGGCCGGACCTGGCGGCCGCCGGCCTATAGCCCGGCGGCGCCCGCCCTCGCCGGCTTGGCTCTTGGCGAGCCTTTCGGCTTGTGGCGGGCGGTGCGCAGGGCCAACGCCGCGTGCAGCGCGGCCAGCGCCCACAGCGCCAGGTCCATGCCCGCGTAGACCCAGTCCCCTTGCGCGAGGCTGCGCCACAGGCCGCGCGGCGTGACGAGGGCATTCAGCGCGGGCAGCAGCGCCAGCAGGGCGCACGCGAGCCATAGCAGCTCCACCCAGGCGCGCTTGGGTGGCCGCGCCGCGGCATAGACCGCCGCCAGCGCCCAGGCGATGAAGAACAGGTGGATCTCCCAGTCCGCCCTGGCGGGCACGCCGCGCGGCAACAGCCGGTTGCCCCACAGGAACGCCGCCATGGCGACGGACAGGCCGGCGATCGCCGCGATGTTGAGCCGCTCCACCAGGCGGAAGCCGAAATACGGCCGGTCCGGGTCCGGCAGTTTCGCCCTGCGCTTGACCGTCCAGAGCACCAGGCCGGTTCCCACCATGGCCGTGCCCGCCAGGCTCACGAGGAAGTAGAGCCACCGGACCAGCGTGTCGCCGAACCGCCCCAGGTGCAGCGCGTAGAGCACGCCCCGCGTCTCCGCCGCCGGGCCGACTTCGTCGTGGCTTTGGAGCAGCCGCCCGTTCGTGCCGTCGAACACCAGATAGCGCGGGCTGACCGACACGCGCCCGTCCTCGCCCCGCACCATCACCACCCGCGCCGCCGCATCGCCCGGATTGTTGACCGTCACGCGGCCCACCTTGTCCTTTCCCCAGCGCGCTTCGGCCTGCCTCAGCATGTCTGCGACGGAAGCCAGCGGCGCACGGGCTCCGGCGGGCGGCCCGGCGGGCACCAGGGCGCTCATCTGCGCGAAAAGCGCCTGGCGCGCGGGCGGCGTCTTGAAGGCCGCGTCCGCCCCCCAGGGCATATAGAGCAGCATCAGCATCACCAGCCCGCTGTAGGTGATCATGAAATGGAACGGCAGGCCCAGCACCGACAGGGCCACGTGCGCATCCAGCCACGAGCGCTGGCCCTTGCCCCGGCGGAAGGTGAAGAAGTCCGCGAAGATCTTCTTGTGCGTGATCACGCCGCTGACGATCGCCACCAGCATGAACATGGCGCACAGGCCGACGATCCATCGCCCCGCCATCGTCGGGATGTAGTGCAGATTGAAATGGAAGGTATAGAAGAAATCGCCGCCCCGGGTGTCCCGCGCCGACAGTTCGTTGCCGGTGGCGGCGTCGAAGACGCCGTTCTTGAAGCGCGGCCCGCCCCGCCAGAACGCCGGCACCGCGGGATTGCGGGCGGTGGGCAGGGCGATGCTCCACTGCGCCGAGCCGGGCGCATGCCGTTCGCCCATGGCGTCGACCATCCGCTGCGCGACCTCGGCCGGGTCCAGCCGCTGCTGCGCGGCGGGCAGCTCGGGCCGCATCCAGGCCGACAGCTCGTCGCGGAAGTAGCTCACCGTGCCGGTGAGGAACATGGCGTAGAGGATCCAGCCGGCGAGCAGGCCGGTCCAGATGTGCAGGTCGGACATGGTCTGGCGGATGCCGCGCGCCTTGCCCGCGGCCGGGCGTGGGGAACTCATCGCGAAGCGCCCTCAGGCAAGCCAGGCCGCCGCGAGCAGCGGGATCGCCGCCACCGCCAGCCCCGTCCACGCGCGCCGCGCCGAGCGCACCGCGAACACCCACACCACCGCGCCCGCGTACAAGAGGAAGCTCGCCATCATGCCGGTGAAGACGGCTTCGGTGCGCGCCAGCGGCAGCGCCAGCGCGGCGACGGAGGCCAGCGCCGCGAGGGCGTACCCGCCGAACAGGGCCGCCGCGATCCGGGAGACAAGGGGAAAGGGAATCGGGCGGCGGCCGGTCACGCGCGCGGCCTCTTACTTGGCGGGCGCGGCGGCCGGGCCCGCGGGGAACGGGGCCGCGCCGTCGGCCTTGACGAAGCTCAGCGTGGTCACGTAGTTGATGCCGTCGTACTTCTCGGTGCCGGAGGCGCCCGCGCGCTCGCCGGGATTGCGGTCGATGTGGCTGGCCTCGATGACGTACTGCCCCTTCCACGGCAGGTCGAAGCGGACCTTGCCCTGTTCGTCCGAATGCGCTTCCTTGCCCCAGCCGGACTGCACGGCGACGGCAACCTTGGCCTTCGGCAGCGGCTGGCCCTTCAGCAGGACCTGGAATTCCCCGGCCGCGCCCGTCGGGACCACGTCCAGGGCGAGCTTCGGCTGCTGAGCGGCGAAGCTGGTGACATAGCGGGCGGCCGGCCAGACCCAACTGGTGATTTCCTTGTCGCCCTGCTTGAAGGTGCGCAGCGGGAAGACGGCATCCTCGACGGCGATGCTCTGGCCCTGGCCCGCGCCGGCGGACAGCACGAAGCCGTTGGCGGCCTTGGTGACGGTCAGCGGCGATTCGCCCTTGGCCGAGATCAGGGTTGCCGCCGGTTTGCCGAAATGGTCCAGCAGGCCGGGAGAGGTTTCGCGCAGGTTCTCCGCGAACTCGCCGAAGCGCAGCACCGCGGCCTTGCCGTCGGCCTGTTCCAGCCAGGCCTGGTGCGCCTGGGCCGTCGCGGCCAGGCCGAGGGTGGCGGCGATCAGGGTGAGGATTTTCTTCATTCAAGTCTCCAGACAGGGGAAAGGATCAGAATTCGACGCTGGCGGACAGAAGGAATGTGCGCGGCGCGCCCAGGCCGTTGCCGAGGCCGCCGGCCCAGTACGCCTTGTTGGTGAGGTTCAGCACGTTGGCCCGCAGCGTGACCGGATGGTCGGCGACCGTCGCGCGATACCGCGCGCCGACGTCGTAGACGGTGCGCCCCGGCACCGACAGCGCGTTGTCGGCGCTCACGTATTGCTTGGACATCGAGACGACGTTGCCGGTGAGCGTCAGGCCCTGCAGCACGGGCACGTCCCACTCCACGCCCAGCTTGCCCTGCCACGCGGGCACGCCGGTGGCCGTGCGCCCCTGGTTGACGCCCCCGGCCGTTTTGGTCAGCTTGGCCTGCGTATAGGAAATGCCGCCCAGCAGCCGCAGGTCGGGCGTGACCTCCCCGAAGAAACCGAATTCCAGCCCCCGGTTGCGCTGCTCTCCACCGAACGAGTACACGTTGGTGAACGGATCCGTATAGGCGCTGGGCCGCTCGATCTGGAATGCGCTGACGGTGCCGGCGAAGCTGCCCAGGTCGACCTTGACGCCGACTTCGCGCTGCTTGGTCTTGTAGGGCGGGAAGACCTGGCCCGCGTTGACCGCGGTGACGGGCGCGGTCGCGCCCTGGCTCAGGCCCTCGATGTAGTTGCCGTAGAGCGAGAGCCGGTCCGTGGCCTTGACGAGCAGCGCGAACGCGGGCGTGTTGGCGCCGGCATCGTAGCGCGCGGTCCGCTCGCCGGTCGCGGGATCGAAAGTGTCGCTGACCACGTTCTGGCGCCGCACGCCCGCGGTGAACAGGACGCGGTCGCCGGCAAACGACAGGGTGTCGGCGATACCGTAGCTGGTAGTGCGCAGTTCGGCCGTCTTGGGCAGCGTGGCATGCCGGAAGCTGGTGTCCACGCCCGGGCCCCAGACCGGGTCATAGATGTTGGTGATCCAGTCCTTCGCAAGCATGTTGCGCTGGAAACCGAATTTGTAGTCGTGCTGATAGTAGGTGCCGGTCAGGGCCAGTTCGTGGCCCACGCCCAGCGTCCTGAAACGCGCCCGCGTGCCGATTTCCGCGGAGTTCTTGGCGATCTGGATGCGCTGGAAAGAGACGTTGTTGCGGTAGTCGCCGCGGTCGTTGAAGATCGTGTTGGTCGAGGACGCCAGCGACTGGAAATCGGTTTCGCTGTTCCCCCAGGCGGCGTAGGCGGTGAGGTTGTCGGCGATGTCCACCTCGCCGCGCAGCATGATGGCGTCGTCCTTGGTATTGGTGAAGGTCCAGTCGGGGGCCAGCAGGGTGTCGGGCTTGGGCGGCTTGGGCACGCCCACGCCGGGCGCGAGGGAGACGCCGCGGTTCAGGCCGTTCAGGTGGTCTTCGCTGGTGTAGAAATCGGCGGACAGCCTGACGCGCCGGGTTCTCCAGTCCATGCCCAGCGCGGCAAGCTTGGTGCGCTTCGACTGGTCCTCGACGCCGGTATCGCCGTCGCGGTAGACGCCGTTGAAGCGGATGCCGAACAGCTTCTCGTCGCCGAAGCGTTGCCCCACGTCGACGTGCACGCCGAATTGCGAATCCGACGCATAGGTGCCGGTGACGCGCGCCAGCGGCTTGTCGCCGGCCCGCTTGGGCACGACGTTGATGCTGCCTCCGACCGAGCCGCCCGGCGGCATGCCGTTCAACAGGGCGGAAGGCCCTTTGAGGACTTCGATGCGCTCGGCCAGTTCGGCCGTCGCGCGGTAGTACGGAATCATGCCGTAGAGCCCGTTGTAGGCGATGTCGTTCGCCGAAACGCCGAAGCCGCGCAGGTTGAAGTATTCGGTGATCATCCCGGTGCTGCCGTTGAGATAGACGGCGGGGTCGGTCAGGCCGATCACGCGGTAGACGTCCTGGGCCTGGATGTCCTGGATGTAGTCTTCGGTGTAGACGATGGTGCTGAAAGGCGTTTCCATGAAGTCCTTCTCGCCCAGCAGCCCCACGCGCCCGCCGGTGGCCACCTGGCCGCCGGCGTAGGCCGGCGGCAGCTCGCCCGCTGCGCGGCCCGTCACGGTAATGGCCGGCAGCGCGGCGACGCCTCCTTCCGATCTCGGCGCATCCGGTATGCGGCGCAGCGTGTATTCGCCCCGCCCCTCGCGCTCGGCCTGCAGGCCCGTTCCGGCCAGCAGCAGGTCCAGCGCCTCGGCCGCGGTGTGGCTGCCGCTCAGGCCGGCGCTGCGCAGGCCCGCGGTCAGGCTGGCGTTGACGGAAATCGACACCCCGGCCTGGCGCCCGTAGCGGCTCAGCGCCTGGTCGAGCGTGCCGGCCGGAATGTCGAAACGCCGCAGCGCTCCCGCCGAGGTCTCCGTGTCCTGCGCCCGGACGGGCGCGGGCGTGGCGATGCCCGCGAGGCCCATGACGGCGGACAGCAGGACGGGCACGAACGGAACGAGAGGCGGCGGCGAGGCGTGACCCAGAGCCATATACGGATTCCTTGATGCTTGTTGATGGTCAGAAGCACCGCGGAACATCCCGTACGAGGCGCAGTCAGGCGCGGCTTCTACAGAGGAGGCCGCAGCAGACCGCAAAACCTGCCGCTTATTTTGTTACTGAATGTTTAGGCCCAGCATCGCCGCTCATCGCGGCCCGACAGTGACCCAATAGCGCGTATAGCGGCTGACGCGCACCGGCAGCCTGCGCTCCAGCGCGTCCAGAATGCGGTCCGTGGCGTCCGGGCCGTCCAGCGGCCAGGCGCCGGTGATGCGGAGGTCCGCCACGCCGGGCGCGCAACGCAGCCTTCCCGGCCGGTAGCGGCCCAGGTCGGCCAGCAAATCCGCCAGCCGCATGCCCTCGGCGCTGAACGTGCCGTCGACCCAGCTATGGCCGGCCTCGTCCAGCGGGGCGGGCGCGTGGATGCGCTTGCGCGTGAACCGCGCCTGCTGTCCCGCCATCACCAGCGCGGTCTCGCCGTCGGGCCGGCCATCCGCGTAGATGCGGACGGCGCCCTCGATGACCGCCAGCCGTGTCGGACTGCAATCCGCCTCGTCGGCGACATGGCGCACGGTGAAGCGCGTGCCCAGCGGCACCAGCGTGCCCGCCGGGCTCTCGACCACCAGCGGACGGCCCAGGGCATCGGCCGCGGTGGCGACCAGGATCTCCCCTTCGCGCAGCACGATGCGCCGCTCGCTGCCGCTGAACCGCAGGTCGACCGCCGTCGCGGTGTTCAATTGCAGGTGCGTTCCGTCTTCCAGGACCAGGCTGCGGCGTTCGCCCGTGCCGGTGCGCAGGTCGGCCAGCGCGCCGGCAAGCTGGCCGCGCCAGGGCAACTGCGCTTGCGCGAGATAGAACGCCGAGCCTCCCAGGCCGGCCCATGCCAGCGTCTTGAGCGCGCGCCGCCGGCCGGAGGTGGAGGCGGCTTTCGTCAAGGCGGCGTGCGTTGCCGCCGGCGCCAGGCGCGCTGCGCCGCCCCGCAGCCGGCCTCCCATGACCTCGAACCGCGACCACGCCGCGGCATGCGCGGGACTTTCCGCGCGCCAGCGCGCGAACGCCGCGTGGTCCTGCGCGGTCGCCGTGCCGGACGCCAGCAGCACATACCACTGGATGGCGGCGTCCACCACGTCTTCGGGAACGGGAAGCTCGGCCGCGGGCGATCCGTCCCGCGGCCGGAGGGAGGTGGCGCTCACGACGCGCAGCCGCCCGCGGCCCTATGCATAGAGCGCCTTGTAGCAGTGCGCCACGGCGCGCGTCATCGCCTTCTGCACGACGTTCACGCTGAGCGCGAGCTTCTCCGCGATCTGCGGATAGGTGTAGCCCTCGATTTGCGAATACAGGAATATCTCTCGGACCCGGTCGGGCAATCCGTCGATCAGGCGGGCGATCTCTTCCAGCGTTTCGAGAATGAGCGCGCTCTCTTCGGGCGACGGCGCCAGCGGCTCGGGCTGCGCGCTCAGCGCGTCGAGCCATGCCTGTTCCAGTGTCCGGCGCCGCCAATGGCTCACGACCAGCCCGTTGGCGATGGTCGCGAGATAGGCCCGCGGTTCGTGGATGGCATCGCGCTGGCGCCTGCCCAGGATCCGCACGAAGGTGTCGTGCGCCAGGTCCGCGGCCTCGGAAGCATTGCCCAGCTTGCGGCGCAGCCACCCCTGCAGCCATCCGTGATGGTCGGAGTACAGCGTTTCGACGATCGAAGAAGAGGATTGCTCAGTCACTGCCCACCACCCCGGCATTGCGGACGCATATGCTAAATATAAATAAGAACCATTTGCGATGTTAAGCGATGGATGGCCAAACCTCAAGGCCGGCCCAGCCGGCGCGGGCTCAGCGCAGCCCGCAGGCCGGCTTCAGCAGCGCTTCCAGCCAGTCGGCGAACACCCGCACGCGGCGCGAAGGCGGCCGCCGCTGCGGATAGAGCAAGGTCATGGGCATGGGCCCGGGCCGATGGTCGGGCATGACTTCCACCAGTTCTCCGGCGGCGATCTGCGCCTGCACGTCGTAGGCCGGGATCTGGATCAGGCCCAGCCCGGCCACGCAGCATGCGATGTAGGCCTCCGCGTTATTGACCGTGACGCGGCCGCGCAGCGGCTGGCTGCGCGTCGCGCCGCCTTCCTGCCATTCCCAGGGCGCCGGCCGTCCGGTAGTGGGCGAGGCATAGTTCACGCAGTTGTGCCGCGCCAGGTCCGCCGGCGCTGCCGGCACGCCGTGGCGGGCCAGATAGGACGGGCTGGCGACGTTTATCAGCGGCAACATGCCGATGGGACGCGCCACCAGACCGGAGTCCGGCAAGGCGCCCACCCGCAGCACGCAGTCCACCCCTTCCTCGATCAGATTGACGGCGCGGTCGGTGACGCCGAGCGCGATGTCGATCTGCGGATACGCCTCCAGGAAATCCGGCAGCGCCGGCGCGACGATCAGGCGGCCCACGCGCCCCGGCACGTCGACGCGCAAGGTGCCGCTGGGCCCGCCCGCGGCGTGGCGGAAGAGATTCTCGGCCTCTTCCATGTCGGCGATCAGGCGCAGGCAGCGCTCATAGAACGCCGCGCCTTCCTGCGTGGGCGCGACCTGGCGCGTGGTGCGGTTCAGCAGCCTCGCGCCCAGCCGCCCCTCAAGCTCCTGGACGGCGGCGGACACCGTCGAGCGCGGCAGCGCCAGCGTGTCCGCGGCGCGGGAAAAATTCGCGCACTCGACGACGCGGGCGTAGACCCGGAACAGGTCGATGCGATCCATGGGCGGCGCTCCGGCGCGGGCTGGACCGCGCATTTTATTGTTCGTTATTTCTGGATAGATATACCAGGATTATCGGTTTTATCCTGATTTTCTGGAATATATCATCGTCCGCAGAGGGCTTGCATCGGGCGGGCCGGACAGCGGAGACGGACATGGCGGACCATGGCATCAAAGGCAAAACGGTCATCATCGCGGGCGGCGCGAAAAACCTGGGCGGCCTGATCGCGCGGGATCTCGCGCAGCAAGGCGCCCGCGCGGTGGCGATCCACTACAACAGCCCCGGCTCCCGGGAAGACGCGCAAGCCACGGTGGCGGCCGTGCAGGCCGCGGGCGCGCAGGCGGTGGCGCTCCAGGCCGACCTGAGCACGGCGGGCGCGATGGAGCGGCTGTTCGCCGACGCCGTGGCCGCGGTGGGCAGGCCGGACATCGCGATCAACACCGTCGGCAAGGTGCTGAAAAAGCCCTTCACCGAAATCACCGAGGCGGAGTACGACGAGATGGCGGCCGTGAACGCCAAGTCCGCCTTCTTCTTCCTGCGCGAAGCGGGCCGGCACGTCAACGACGACGGCAAGATCTGCACGCTGGTGACCTCGCTGCTGGGCGCCTATACGCCCTTTTACGCCGCCTACGCCGGCACCAAGGCGCCGGTCGAACACTACACGCGCGCGGCCTCCAAGGAATTCGGCGCCCGCGGCATTTCGGTGACGGCGGTGGGCCCCGGCCCCATGGACACGCCCTTCTTCTATCCGGCCGAAGGCGCCGATGCCGTGGCGTACCACAAGACCGCGGCCGCCCTGTCGCCGTTCTCGAAGACCGGGCTGACCGACATCGAGGACGTGGTGCCCTTCATCCGCTTCCTGGTGTCGGACGGCTGGTGGATCACGGGCCAGACGATGCTGATCAACGGCGGCTACACCACCAAATAGGCCGCCCGTTCCGGGGCGAAGGCTAAGGCTGCGCCTGCGCGGAGCCCTGCGCCTGCGCCTCGGGCGCCGGGGGTTCCCAGCCGCCGCCCAGCGCCACGATCAGGTTCACGCTGGCGGTCAGGCGGTTGCCCAGCAGGCTCAGCGCATTGCGCTCGCTGCTGAGCGCCGTGGCGTCCACCACGGCCACGCTCAGATAGTCGACCAGGCCGGCCCTGTACTGGTTCTGGATCAGCCGCAGCGACTCGCGCGCGGATTCGAGCGCGCGGCGCTGCACGACCTGTTCGCTTTCCATGACCCGCAGTTGGATCAGGTAGTCCTCGACCTCGCGCAAGCCCGTCAGCGCCGCCTGGCGGTAGGCGGCGGCCTGCGCGTCGTAGGACGCGCGGGCCTGCTCGACCTGGGCTTCGCGCGCGCCGCCGTCGAATATCGTCATCGCCAGCGCCGGCCCCAGCGACCAGAAGCGGGCCGGCGCGGTCAGCAGGTCGGCGAACTGGCCGTTGCGGAAACCGCCGTCGGCCGACAGCGTCAGGCTGGGGAACCAGGCGGCCTGCGCCACCCCGATCTGCGCATTGGCGGCCGCCGCGCGGCGTTCCGCCGCCGCCACGTCGGGACGGCGTTCCAGCAGTTCGGACGGCAGGCCCACCGGGATCTGCGGCAGGCGCAGCGCGAACACCGCGGGCGGCAGGCTGAACTGGGACGGCGCCTGGCCCATGAGCACGGCGATGGCGTGCTCCAGTTGCCCGCGCTGCCAGTCCAGGTCGATGGATTGCGCGCGCGTGCTTTCCACTTGCGTGCGCGCCACGGCCACGTCGGCCTGGCCCGCCACGCCGACGGCATAGCGGTTCTGCGTCAACTGGAGGGACTTTTCGTACGCCGCCACCGTGGCGTCCAGCAGGCGTTTCTGCTCGTCCAGCACCCGCAACTGTAGATAGGACTGCACCAGCGCGGCCTGCGCGCTCAGGCGCGTGGCGCCCAGGTCGGCCAGGCTGGCCGCGGCGCTGGCTTCCGAGGATTCGACGCTGCGGCGCACCCGGCCCCACAGGTCCACTTCCCAACTGACGCTGCCCGTCAGCGAATACTGGTTCGACACATTGCCGCCCGACGCGGACGACGAGCCGCTCTGGCCCGCGCCGCTGCCCGAGCGCGTCAGGCCGGCGCCCGCGCCCACCGTCGGGAAGAAGCCGGCGCGCGCGCCGCGCACCAGCCCCAGCGCCTGCCGGTAGTTGGCCTCGGCCTGGGCGACGGTCTGGTTCGAGGCGTTCAGGCGCTCCACCAGGCCGTCCAGCGTGGCGTCGTCATACACCCGCCACCATGCGCCGCGGTCGGCGTCGTCGCTCGGCCGGGCCGGCTTCCAGCCCTCCACCTCGCCCTGCCCTTCCTTGTAGGCCGCGCCCACGTCCAGGGCCGGCCGCTGGTAGTCGGGGCCGACGGCGCAGGCGCCCAGCAGCGCGCACAGCGCCGCGGCGGCGGCGCCGCGGGGAAGGAAGGCATTCGGGAAGAACTTGGCGTTGCGCATCATGTTTGTTCTGGGGTAGCGGCCGATCCGTTCCCACGGGCGCGCCCGCGCGCGGCCCACAGGCGGAAACGGTCCAGGTAGAGATAGACCACGGGCGTGGTGTACAGCGTGAGGATCTGGCTCAGGACCAGACCGCCCACGATGGTAATGCCTAGCGGCTGGCGCATCTCGACGCCGGCGCCGGTGGCCAGCACCAGCGGCAGCGCGCCGAAGATGGCGGCCATGGTCGTCATCATGATCGGGCGGAAGCGCGTCAGGCACGCCTGGAAGATGGCGTCGCGCGGGCTCATGCCCTGGCCGCGCTCGGCCTCCAGCGCGAAATCCACCATCATGATGGCGTTCTTCTTGACGATGCCGATCAGCAGGAACACCCCGATCAGCGCGATCAGGGTGAAGTCGTAGCGCACCAGCAGCAGCGCCAGCAGCGCGCCCAGGCCGGCCGACGGCAGGGTCGACAGGATGGTCAGCGGATGGACGAAGCTTTCGTACAGGATGCCCAGCACGATATACATGGTGACCAGCGCCGCGAGAATCAGCCAGGGCTGTTGCGCCAGCGTCTGCTGCAAGGCCGCGGCCGTGCCCTGGAAGCCCGCCTGGATCTGGTCCGACGGCAGGCCGATGCGCGCCACCGCCGCGTCGATGGCGTCGGTGGCCTGGCCCAGCGACACGCCCGGCGCCAGGCTGAACGACACGGTATCGGCCACGAACAGCCCCTGGTGCTGCACGCTGAGCGGCGCGTTGGCGTTCTGAAGCCGCGTGAACGCCGAAAGCGGCACGCGCGCGCCCTCCGCCGTGATGACCTCGACCTGCCTGAGCGATTCGATATCCTCGGCGAACTTCGGGTCCACGCCCAGCACCACGTGGTACTGGTTCAACGGCCCGTACATCACCGACACCTGGCGCTGGCTGAACGAATTGTTCAGCACGGTGGAAATGGTGGCCATGCTGACGCCGAGCCGGGTCGCGGCCTCGCGGTCGATCACCAGGTCGATCTGGCGGCCCTTGTCTTCGACGTCGGTGTCCACGTCCGTGATCTCGGGGATCTTCGCCATCGCCTGCTGCACCTTCGGCATCCAGGTGCGCAGCAGTTGCAGGTCGCCCGACATCAGCGTGTAGTCGTAAGAGCCCTGGCTCTGGCGCCCGCCGATCCGGATGTCCTGCTGCGACACCAGGAACATGCGCGCGCCCGGCATGTTCTGCAGCCTGCCGCGCAGCCGGTTGATGACCACCTCGGCCGACACCTTGCGCTCTTCCAGCGGCTTGAGCTGGATCTGCATGAAGCTGCTGTTGCTGCCGCCGCGGCCGCCAGCGTAGCCGGTCATGCTCTGCACCGCCGGATCCGCCAGCACCACCTTGCGCAGCGCCTCCAGCTTGGGCAGGGTCGCCTGGAACGACGTGCCCTGGTCGACGCGGAAAAAGCCCAGCAACTGGCCCGTGTCCTGCTGCGGAAAGAAACCCTTGGGCACCACCGTGTAGAGGTACACGTTCAGCCCCACCGCGACGGCCAGCGTCAGCATCATCAGCCGGCCGTGTTCCAGCGCCCAGCGCAGCGAACGGCGGTAGCCGCCCAGCATGGCCTCGAAACCGCGTTCCGACCAGCGCGCCAGCCTGCCGGGCGGGCGCTCTTCTTCGGGCTCGTTGCGCAGCAGGCGCGCGCACATCATCGGCGTCAGGGTCAGCGACACCACCAGCGACACCAGGATCGCGGCCGACAGGGTCACGGCGAATTCGCGGAACAGGCGCCCGACCACGCCGCCCATCAGCAGGATCGGGATGAACACCGCCACCAGCGACAGGCTCATCGACAGCACCGTGAAACCGACCTCGCGAGAACCGCGCAGCGCAGCGCGCATGGGCGACATGCCGCGCTCGACGTGGCGCATGATGTTCTCGAGCACCACGATGGCGTCGTCCACCACGAAGCCCGTCGCCACGATCAGCGCCATCAGCGATATGGTGTTCAGCGTGTAGCCGCAAAGGTACATGATGCAGAAGGTGCCGATCAGCGACACCGGCACCGCCACGCTGGGAATGATTGCCGCGCGCCAGCGCCGCAGGAACAGCAGCACCACCAGCACCACCAGGCCCACCGCGATGACCAGCGTCAGCTCCGCCTCGTGCAGCGACGCGCGGATGCTGGGCGTGCGGTCCTGCGCCACCGTCATGGTCACGTCCGCCGGCATCAGGGCCTCCAGGACCGGCAACTGGGCGCGCACCGCGTCCACCGCCTCGATGATGTTGGCGTCCGCCTGGCGCCGCACGATCATCAGGATGGCCTTGCGGTCGTTGTAGAAACCGGTCTGGTACAGGTCTTCGACCGAATCCTCCACCTTGGCCACGTCCGACACCCGGACCGGCGCGCCGTCGCGCCAGGCCACGATCAGCGGCCGGTACTGCTCGGCGCGGCTGAGCTGGTCGCTGACCATGATCTGCCAGTGGTAGCGGTCGTTCTCCAGGACGCCCTTGGGGCGGTTGGCGTTGGCGTTGGCCAGGGTCGCGCGCAGCTCGTCCAGCGACACGCCGCGGTTGGCCAGCGCGCCGGGCAGCACGGTCACGCGCACGGCCGGCAGCGAACTGCCGCCCACCGTCACCTCGCCCACGCCCTCCACCTGCGACAGCTTCTGCGCGACGATGGTCGAGGCGATGTCGTAGAGCTGGCCCTGGCTGAGCGTGTCGGAGGTCAGCGCCAGCGTCATGATGGGCGCGTCCGACGGATTGGACTTGTGGTACGTGGGGTTGCTGCGCAGGCCGGTCGGCAGCAGCGAGCGCGCCGCGTTGATGGCCGCCTGCACGTCGCGGGCGGCGCCGTTGATGTCGCGCGAAAGATCGAATTGCAGCGTGATGCGGGTGGACCCCTGCGAGCTGCTGGACGTCATTTCGGTCACGCCGGCGATGCTGCCCAGCGAGCGTTCCAGCGGCGTGGCCACGCTGGAAGCCATGGTCTCCGGACTGGCGCCGGGCAGGCTGGCCGATACCGAGATGGTGGGAATGTCCACCTGCGGCAGCGGCGCCACCGGCAACAGGAAAAAGGACAGCAGGCCTGCCAGCACGACCGCCAGGCTCAGCAGCGTGGTCGCCACCGGCCGGACGATGAAGGGCGCCGACAGGATCATGACGCATCCTCCGCCGCCGGCGCGCGCGCGCCGCGCCAGCGGCGCGACATGCGGTCGAACATCAGGTAGATGACCGGCGTCGTGAACAGCGTCAGCACCTGCGACAGCAGCAGCCCGCCCACCATCACCAGGCCCAGCGGCTGGCGCAGCTCGGCGCCGGTGCCGGACGACAGCATCAGCGGCAGCGCGCCGAACAGGGCGGCCAGCGTCGTCATCAGGATCGGGCGGAAGCGCAGCAGCGCCGCTTCATGGATGGCCGCCCGCGGGCTCAGGCCCCGCTTGCGCTCCGCGTCCAGCGCGAAGTCGATCATCATGATGGCGTTTTTCTTCACGATGCCGATCAGCAGGATGATCCCGATGATGCCGATCATGTCGAGTTCGGTGCCGCTGATCAGCAGGGCCAGCAGCGCGCCGACCCCGGCCGACGGCAACGTCGACAGGATGGTGATCGGGTGGATGTAGCTTTCGTACAGCACGCCCAGCACGATGTACATCGTGACCACGGCCGCCAGGATCAGCCACAGCGTGCTGGACAGCGAGTTCTGGAACGCCAGCGCCGCGCCCTGGAAGCGCGTCTCGACGCCGGTGGGCAGGCCGATTTCGGCCTCGGCCGCGGCGATGGCCTCGACCGCGTCGGACAGCGAGGCGCCCGGGGCCAGGTTGAAGGACACCGTCACCATGGGGAACTGGTCCAGCCGGTTCACGGCCAGCACGGTCTTGCCCTCGGTGATGTGCGCCACGGACGACAGCGGCACCTGCCCGCCCGCCGAGGTGGGGATGTGGATCTGCCCCAGCGAGGCCGGCGTCATCTGGAACTGCGGCTGCACTTCCAGCACCACGCGGTACTGGTTGGACTGCGTGAAGATCGTGGAGATCAGCCGCTGGCCGAAGGCGTTGTAGAGCGCCTCGTCGATCACCGCCGCCGTGATGCCCAGCCGCGAGGCCGCGTCGCGGTCGATCTCGACCCAGGTCTGGAGGCCGTCGTCCTGCAGGTCGTCGGTCACGTCCTTCAGGCCCGGCACCTGCCGCAGGCGATCCAGCAGCCTGGGCGTCCATTCGCTGAGCACCTTCAGGTCGGGGTTGGACAGCGTCATCTGGTACTGCGTGCGGCTGACGCGGTCTTCGATGGTCAGGTCCTGCACCGGCTGCATATAGACCGTCAGGCCATCCTGCCTGGCCAGCGAGGCTTCCAGGCGGGCCATGACCGCGCGCAGGTCGCCCTCGCGCTCGGCCTGCGGCTTGAGGGCAATCTGCATGCGCCCCGCGCTGAGCGTGGCGTTGCTGCCGTCCACGCCGATGAACGAGGACACCGCCTCCACGTCCGGATCCTCCAGCACGAGGCGCGCGGCCGCCTGCTGGCGCTCGGCCATCGCCGGGAACGAAATGGATTGCGGCGCCTGGGTGATCGCCTGGATCAGGCCGGTGTCCTGCTGCGGGAAGAAGCCCTTGGGAACCACCATGTACAGCAGCACCGTCAGCGCAAACGTCGCCAGCGCCACCAGCAAGGTCAGCGGCTGGTGGCGCAGCACGACTTGCAGCCAGCGGTCGTAGCCGGCGATGACGCGGTCGATGAAGGCGCCGGTGGCGCGGTGGAAGCGGCCGTGCTTCTGCTCGGACTCGGCGCGCAGCAGGCGCGCGCACATCATCGGCGTCAGGGTCAGCGACACCACCAGGGAAATCAGGATGGACACGGCCAGCGTGATGGCGAATTCGCGGAACAGCCGCCCCACCACTTCCGTCATGAAGAGCAGCGGAATCAGCACGGCGATCAGCGAGAACGTCAGCGAGATCAGGGTGAAGCCGATCTGCGCCGCGCCCTTGAGCGCCGCCTGCAAGGGCGTCTCGCCCTCTTCGATGTGGCGGGCGATGTTCTCGATCATGACGATGGCGTCGTCCACCACGAAGCCGGTGGCGATGGTCAGCGCCATCAGCGTCAGGTTGTTGATGGAGAACCCGGCCAGATACATGATGCCGAAGGTGCCCACCAGCGACAGCGGCACGACCACGCTGGGAATCAGCGTGGCCGTCATGCTGCGCAGGAACAGGAAGGTCACCATGACCACCAGCGCCACGGCCAGCAGCATTTCGAACTGCACGTCGGCGACCGAATCGCGGATGGTCTGCGTGCGGTCGGACACCACGGTCACGTCCAGCGTGGCGGGCAAGGCGGCGCGCAACTGCGGCAGCAGTTGCTGGATCCGGTTGACCACGTCGATCACGTTGGCGCCCGGCTGGCGCTGGATGTTGAGCAGGATGGCGGGCTTGTCGCCGGCCCAGGCGGCCTGGCGCGTGTCTTCGGCGCCCTCCACCGCGCGCGCCACGTCGGACAGGCGCAGCGGCGCGTTGTTCTTGTACGCGATGATCAGGTCGTTGTAGTCGGTGGGCGTCTTGAGCTGGTCGTTGGCGTTGATGGTGGTGGAACGCTGCGGGCCGTCCAGGTTGCCCTTGGGCTGGTTCACGTTGGCGCCGACGATGGCCGTGCGCAGGTCCGACAGGGCCAGGCCGTTGGCCGCCAGCGCCTGCGGATTCACCTGCACCCGCACGGCGGGCCGCTGCCCGCCCGCCACGCTGACCAGGCCCACGCCGGGAATCTGCGACAGCTTCTGCGCGACCCGCGTGTCCACCAGGTCGCGCACCTGCGGCAGGGGCATGGTGGGCGAGGTGATCGCCAGGGTCAGCACCGCCGCGTCCGCCGGGTTCACCTTGTTGTAGGTCGGCGGCACCGGCAGGTCGCTGGGCAGCAGGTTGGAAGCGGCGTTGATGGCCGCCTGCACCTGCTGCTCGGCCACGTCCAGCGGCAGACTGAGGTTGAACTGCATCGTGATGACCGACGCGCCGCCCGAACTGGTGGACGACATCTGGTTCAGGCCCGGCATCTGCCCGAACTGCCGCTCCAGCGGGGACGTGACGAGCGAGGTCATCACGTCGGGGCTGGCGCCGGGGTACAGCGTCACCACCTGGATCGTCGGATAGTCCACTTCCGGCAGGGCCGACACGGGCAGCAGCCGGTAGGCGATGAAGCCGGCGATCAGGATGGCCACCATCGACAGCGTGGTGGCCACCGGGCGGAGGATGAACAGGCGCGACGGGCTCACGGCGTTTCCTGGCTTACTTCGACGGCGGCGTGGTGCCGGCCGGGGCGCCGGCGCCCAGCGTCTTGTCGCGGGTGGCGGGGATCACGTCCGCGCCGCCCACCACTTCCACCTTGGCGCCCGCGCGCAGGCGGTCGGTGCCTTCGACGACCACCCGGTCGCCGGGCTGCAGGCCTTCGTTGACCGCCACCATGCCATTGTTGATCGCGCCCAGCTTCACCTGGCGCACCTGGACCGTGTTGTCCGCCTGAACCAGGAACACGAAGGCCCCGGCCGAGCCCTGCTGAATGCCGGCCGTGGGGATGGCGGTGACGTCCTTGCGCGTCAGCACGTGCAAGCGCACGTTGACGAACTGGTTCGGAAAGAGCGCGTCGTCGTTGTTGTCGAAGCGCGCTTTCATCTTCAGGGTGCCGGTGGTCACGTCGATCTGGTTGTCCAGCGTTTCGAGCTGGCCCGTGGCGATGCGCCGGGTGTCGGCCCGGTCGTAGGCGTCGACCGCCAGCGTCTTGCCCGCCGCAAGCTCGGCGCGCACCTCGGGCAACTGGGTTTCGGGCAGCGTGAACACCACCGAAATCGGCTGGGTCTGGGTGATCACCACCAGTCCGTTCGTATCCGAACTGGACACCAGGTTGCCGCGGTCCACCTGGCGCAGGCCCAGGCGGCCGCTGATGGGCGCCGTGATGCGCGCGTATTCCAGTTGCAGGCGGGCGTTGTCCACGTTGGCCTGGTCGCTCTTGACGGTGCCCTCGTACTGGCGCACCAGCGCGGCCTGGGTATCGACCTGCTGCTTGGCGATCGAGTCCTGCTTGAACAGGGCCTGGTAGCGCTGAAGGTCGCGGCGGGCGTTCTCCAGTTGGGCCAGGTTCTGCATCTGCGTGCCGCGCGCCTGGTCCAGCGCCACCTGGAAGGCGCGCGGGTCCACCTGCGCCAGCAGGTCGCCCGCCTTCACGAGCTGGCCTTCCTGGAAGGCGACCTCCACCAGTTCGCCGCCGACCCGGCTGCGGACGGTGACCGTGTTGTACGCGGTGACGGTGCCCAGCGATTTCAGATAGATGTCGATGTCC
Organism: Achromobacter veterisilvae; assembly: GCF_900496975.1. Taxonomy (GTDB): domain Bacteria; phylum Pseudomonadota; class Gammaproteobacteria; order Burkholderiales; family Burkholderiaceae_B; genus Achromobacter; species Achromobacter veterisilvae. Next base: position 114,281 of record NZ_UFQC01000013.1, on the reverse strand, counting down.
TGCTGGGTGGCGGTGGCGATGCGCACCGGCACCGCCATGCTGGCCATCGCTCCCGCGGGAGGCCGGCCGCCGGGGCGCCCGCCCGGCCCGCCCGCGCCGCCCGGCTTGGCCGAGGGCCGCAGGACCAGCCAGGCGATGCCTGCCGCGACTAGCAACACCACCGCCAATCCGGCAAGGCGGCGGCGGGTCCAACGGGCGGGCGGAGAAACAGGACGGCTTTCAGGCATGGAACGGTTCTGGCGCTGGCGAGGAAAGCCGTATTGTCTACTAGACCGTCCCGAATTCCAGCATCGCGGCCCGTAGTTGAAACTCGGCGCAACAGGTATCAGGCCGGGGTGGGATGGGTGGAGCGCGGGGGTTCTTGAGGAAGAACGCTATTGCTGGACGCGCGAAACCCATTGGGCGGCGCGAGCCGGGATTTGCGCTTGCCGCGAAAAACGGCGGCTGGCGCCGCCTGATGGGTTACGCGCGCTGGGCAACCGGGTTCTTTCTCAAGAACTCTCGCGCTGCACCCATCCTACGAACTGCAAAGGGTCATCTGGAAAGGCACGTCGCGCGCGACCTGCTGGGGCTTGAATTCGCCGTCCTGGGTGGAAAAACGTATCCAGATCATGTACTTATTGGCGCTGATCTCGGGAAACACGCCCTGGGCGGGATCCAGCCACACCCGCAGCAACTGGAACTGCTTGCCGCCCAGCATCTGCTGGTAGGCGCCCTGTTCCCCCACGATGTCGGCCTTGCGGCCGGCCTCGCGCAGCAGGCGCAGCGCCAGGGTCAGGCCGTCGTAAAGGGGAAGGAACGGCGCCACCCAGGATTGCAGGTCCGCGCAGCGGGCCGCCTCGGATTTGTTCTGCCAGGCGAAGTACGAGGGCATGTCGACCTGCGTGGCGCTGCCCGGCACGGACAGGCGCCCTCGCAGGCTGGTCAGCCATTCGTTTTCGCGCAGGGACTGGCCGGTCTTGCCGGGCGCGGCCAGCGCGCCGGCGGACTTTTCCAGTTCGCGCAGCATCGTTTCCAGCGCATCCTGCGCCACGCCGGGATGGTCGCGCAGGCCGACCAGCGCCAGGCGCTGGCGTTCCAGGTCCTGCAGGAGCGCGCCCTTGACGTCGGTGCGCTCGCAGGCGTCGAGAAGATCGAACAGGGAGGTGACGGCGACCTGGTGCTGGCGTGAATCCCCCTCGCGAGCAAAGAAAAACAGCCTGTCGAACAGGTATTCCAGCCGCAGGTAAGCGCGGATGCGCTCATTGAAGGGGTATTCGTAAACAATCACGCTTTTTTACAGGCCCATCGATGGTTGGCCGGCTCGCCAATGTTATTCAGGGGTGCCGGCCCAGGGCATGCCGGCCCGTCGTGGTCGCCAGCGCAAGCCAGCGGTCATGCAGGGTCTTCGCCTGCGCGCGCAATTGTTCCGGCGACGTTGCGCCGTCGTTGACGATGACGTCGTCGGCGGCTTCCAACCGGCTTGCCCGCGCAGCCTGTGCCGCCATGATACGCCGGATGGCGGGCTCCGTCAGCCCGCTGCGCGAACGCACCCGGGCCACCTGCGTGTCGGGATCGCAATCCACCACGCAGATGCGGTCCAGGCGCGGACGCCAGCGCGGCAGGGACTCCACCAAGAGCGGCACGACGAAGACCAGATACGCGCCGGTGGCGGCGCCGGCCTGGCGTTCGGTCTCCTGGCCGATGATGGGGTGCAGGACGGCCTCCAGCCGCTGGCGCACCCGCGGATCGGAAAAGGCCTGCTCGCGCATCCATGCGCGGTCCAGCGCGCCGTCGGGAGCCAGCGCCCGCGGACCGAATTCGCGCTCGATCGCCGGCATGGCGGCGCCGTTCGCGGCGGTCAGCATGCGCGCGATCTCGTCGGTGTCCACGAGCGTGGCGCCCCATTCCGCGAGCATGTCCGCCACGCGGGTCTTGCCCGATCCGATACCGCCCGTCAGCCCGATCTTGAACATACCGCTCATCCCGTGTTTCCCGATGGCGCGCGCCCGGCGCCTGCCGGCCGCGCTAGCCCAACCATGCCCAGAGCCCCTGCGGGCCACCCGCCAGCAGCGTCACGATGCCCGCCAGCGCCAGGTAGGGGCCGAAAGGCAGCGGCTGCCCGCGGCGGGCGCGCCCGCTGAGCGTCAGCGCGCCGCCGATCAGCACGCCCAGCAACGACGCGCTCAGCAGCAGCATCGGCAGGGCCTCGACGCCGAACCATGCGCCCAGGGCCGCCAGCAGCTTGAAGTCGCCGTAGCCCATGCCCTCGCGCCCGGTCAGCAGGCGGAATACATGAAAGATAACCCACAGGAAGACGTAGCCCGCCACCGCGCCGGCCACCGCCATGCGCAGATCGGCGAAGGCGCCCGAAAGATTGACCAGCAGGCCCGCCCACAGCAGCGGCTGCGTCAGCGCGTCGGGCAGCAGTGTGGATTCGAAGTCGATCCAGGCCAGCGCCACCAGCGCGGCCGACAGGCCCATGGCGCACAGGGCCAGGGGCGTCGCGCCGAAGCGCCAGGCGCAGGCGGCGAACAGCGCGCAGGTCAATAGTTCGATGGCGGGGTAGCGCCAGCCTATCGCCGCCCCGCAGGCGGCGCAGCGGCCCCGCAGCAACAGCCAGCCCAGCACGGGCAGGCGCCGCCAGCCGGACACGGCGGCGGCACAGGCGGGGCAATGCGAGGCCGGCGACCACAGGCCGTAGCGGGTCGCGGGCCGCGCCTTGCCGGCCGCCTCCTGGCATTGCGCCTGCCACTCCTGTTCCATCATGCGCGGCAGCCGATGGGTCAGGACCGTCAGCCAATTGCCGACGGCAAGTCCCGCCAGCGCCGCCAGGGCGATGAACAGGCCCGGGGGCAGATCGAAGGCATGCCGCATCGCCGTCATCCGCGAGGACGGCGCGGGCGCGTCGCCGCAACGCCCGCAAGGCCGAGGACGCAATGGAGGACGGGCCGGCGGCCGTGTCGTAATTTGTGCATAAAGTGCGGACTACGCCCAAGAGCGGCTAAGGGAACGTATCGAATCTTCGCATAAGTGCGTAAAATCGGAGACAGACTCAATTCACGGATAAGCTGCCATGGCCGCGCGCGTCGACATCGTTACCCGTTCCCGCAAATTCAGCGTCATGGGGCTCCTGCTGGCGGGCACCGCACTGGGCGCGGCAGGCTGCGCCCAGCAGAAGGCGGAAGGCTATTACGACCCCCCGGTGGAAAGCACCGTGACCGATGCGCAGTACCAGGGTTCGGGCGCCGCCTACCGCAGCGTCATCCGCGCGCCGTCGCAGGTGCAGATCGCGCTCAAGCCCGATGCGCGCAAGCCGCAGAACCAGGCCCAGCAGGCCGCCGCCACGGGCCAGATCACCGAAGACGGCCAGGCCGTGCCGGAAGACACCGGCGGCGGCTCCAGCGCGGCCGCTGCCGCGCCCGCCCCCGCGCCCAATGCCGCGGCGCTCAGCCTGGTGCCGCAGCCGCAAACCTATATGGGCACGCTGCCTTGCTTCTCGCCCGCCATGCAATGCACGGCGCAGCGCGTGACGCTGACGCTGGCGCCCAACGGCCGCTGGCGCGGCCGCACGGCCTACCTCGACGACGACCCCAAGAAGGGCCCCCCGGTTGCCGAACAAGGCTGCTGGGACGCCACCGACGAACGCCCGCCGCGCGTCATCCTGATGGACGGCCAGGGCAATGTCCGAGTGGAATTCCTGGTGGCGGCCAACAATGTGCTGCGCGTGCGGTCCATCGGCGGCCAGACGCCCAACCTGAACTACAACCTGACCCGCCAGCCCGACCTGGACCCGATCGACGAACTGGCCAAGGCGGGCGCGCCCAAGTGTCCGTAATGCCCGGATCCGGCCGCTGACCGCCGCCGCGAATCCAATGCCTGGGCCCCGGGCCTGGCGAACGCCCCGTTCGCCAGGCCCGATGCTTTTGGGCGGGCGGTTCCCGGCCGGGCGCGCGGGCCGCGGCCTCGGGCCAGGGACGGGCGTCATGCCCCCGTGCCGGGCCCTGCCGGGGACGGGCCGTAGTCGGACGGCGGCGGCTCATGCAGCGTGGGAGCCGAAGCGGGCGGGCCTGCTTCCGGGCGGCCGCAGCCCAGCACGGGCGAGGCGCCCGAACGCCCGTGCGCGCACAACCGGCAGGCCAGTTGCATGGCGTTGCGGGCATGCAGCTTGGCGAAGATGCGGGCGCGGTGGGCTTCGACGGTGCGCAGCGAAATGTCCAGGTCGATGGCGATGACCTTGTTCGGACGGCCGGCCGCCACGTAGGCAACGATCTGCCGTTCGCGGGGAGTCAGGGAAGACAGGGCGGCTTCCAGGTCGGGACGGGGGGCTTGCATCGGGCGGCTCTCCTGCAATGTGCGATTGCATTGAGTCTGCCCGGCCGCGCGGGCCGCCGGAAGCTGGCAATTCTGCCAGGGAAGGACATAAATGCCCTCCCCCTGGCGCGGCGTCAGGCCGTGTAGGCCAGTTCCAGGTTGTCGATCAGGCGGGTGCTGCCCAGCTTGGCGGCCGCCAATACCACCAGCGGCTCGCCGGCCTGCAGGTCGGCGGCTTCGGGGCGCTTCAGGTCGCGCTGGCGGCGCAGGGCCACGTAGTCCACCTGCCAGCCGCGCCGGGCCAGGGTTTCGACCGCTTCGCGCTCCAGGGCGGCGGCGTCGCGCTCGCCCTGCGCCAGGCGCTGGCCCACGCGTTGCAGTTCGGCGTACAGCGCGGGCGCCTCGGCGCGGTCGGCATCGCTCAGGTAGCGGTTGCGGGAAGACAGCGCCAGGCCGTCGTCGGCGCGCACGGTTTCATGCGCCAGCACGTCCACCGGCAACTGGAACTGGCGGCACATGTTGCGCACCACCATCAACTGTTGGTAGTCCTTCTTGCCGAAGACGGCCACGCGCGGCTGCACGCAGGAAAACAGCTTCAGCACCACGGTGCTGACGCCTTCGAAGAAGCCCGGGCGGAACTCGCCCTCGAGGATGTCGCCCAGGTCGTCGGGCGGCTGCACGCGGTAGTTCTGCGGCTCCGGGTACATTTCGCGCTCGTTCGGCGCGAACAGCACGTAGACGTCGCGTTCCCGTTCGAGCTTTTCGATGTCGGCGGCCAGGGTGCGGGGATACTGGTCGAAGTCCTCGTTGGGGCCGAACTGCAGCCGGTTCACGAAGATGCTGGCCACCACCGGGTCGCCGTGCTGGCGCGCCAGCTTCATCAGCGCCAGGTGGCCTTCGTGCAGGTTGCCCATCGTGGGCACGAACGACACGCGATTCTGTCCGCGCAGGTGATCGCGCAATTCCTGGATGGTGTGTACGACTTTCAAGGGGACTCTCCGGGGATTGTTTGCGTTCCTGGGCCCGGCCAGGGTCAGGCCGCGACCGCCGCCACGCTGGTATACGCCAGGCGGACGTAGATGGGCGCATAGGGCTCCGCCTGCGTGATCTCCAGCAGGGATTCGCGGGCCAGCTCCAGCATGGCGATGAAATGCACGACGACCACCGCCGCGGGCGCGCCTTCGCGGACGCGCTCCATGAACAGGTCGCCGAATTCCATGAAGCGCACGTCGTTCAGGCGCCGCAGGATGTGCGTCATGTGATCGCGCACGGACAGTTGTTCGCGCGTGATGTGATGGTGCTGGTTCAGCTTGGCCCGCTTCATGATGTCGGCCCAGGCCGCGCGCAGGTCGTCCACGCTGACTTCCGGCAGCATGCGTTCCACGCTCAGGTCGGCCACCGCCTGGCTGCTGACGAAGTCGCGGCCCAACTGCGGCATCGCGTCCAGCTTCTGGGCCGCCAGCTTCATCTGTTCGTACTCGAGCAGGCGGCGCACCAGTTCGGCGCGGGGGTCTTCGGGCTCTTCGCCGGTGTCGGTCTTCTTGACCGGCAGCAGCATCCGCGACTTGATCTCGATGAGCATCGCCGCCATCAGCAGGTACTCGGCGGCCAGCTCCAGATTGTGGATGCGGATCTGCTCGACGTAGGACAGGTACTGCCGCGTGACATCCGCCATGGGGATGTCCAGCACGTTGAAGTTCTGCTTGCGGATCAGGTAGAGCAGCAGGTCGAGCGGGCCTTCGAACGCTTCCAGGAAGATTTCCAGCGCATCCGGCGGAATGTACAGATCCGTCGGCATCTGGAACAGCGGCTCGCCGTAGAGGCGAGCGAAGGCCACGCTGTCAACCGTGTCGGGCGTGCTGTCGACAGGCGGTTCCACTAGCGCGGCCAGGGCGTCGCCCGGGAGGCAAGCGTTTGGGGCCATGGTTGCCGCAAGGGGCTCAGTCGGCCTGGTAGACGTACGGCTTTTGCGGCACGCGGGCCGCGCGGAAGCCTTCCAGCAGTTCCGAGTCCTGCGGTTTGTCCCAAAGGCGCGCGCGGCCTTCGCGCTGGCGTTCTTCGGTGCCAGGATGCGATTGCTTGAAGTCTTTCAGGAACTGGGTGATCTCGGATTCGTAGTTGGTCGCCATGGCACCAATTTCAATGGGTTTCGGATGAGGGGAGTTTACTTCACGACGGCCCTCCCCCCGGCGTTACAATCTGACGGCACCCAACGCCGCCTCCCGCCATGTCCGCAGAATCCGCAGCAGCAGCCCATCCCGCTCCGTCCCCCACCCCGGAAGCGGTGCGCGCGGCGCGCATGATCCCCTTCATCGTCGGCTGTGCCCTGTTCATGCAGATGCTGGACGCCACGGTGGTCGCCACCGCCCTGCCGGCAATGGCGCGGGCCCTGGGATCCACCCCGGTCCGGCTGAACGTGGCCATTACCTCCTACCTGCTGTCCGTGGCCGTGTTCGTGCCCGTCAGCGGCTGGGCGGCCGACCGCTACGGCGCGCGGCGCGTGTTCGTGGCCGCCATCGGCCTGTTCACTCTCAGTTCCGTGGCCTGCGCCCTGTCCCAGGACCTGCCGCAACTGGTCGTCGCCCGGATCGTCCAGGGGATGGCGGGCGCGATGATGGTGCCCGTGGGGCGGATCATCCTGCTGCGCACGGTGCCCAAGCAGGACCTGCTGAAGGCCATGTCCTTCCTGTCCATCCCCGCCCTGCTGGGGCCGGTGATCGGGCCGCCCCTGGGCGGCTTCATGGTCACCTACATGTCCTGGCACTGGATCTTCCTGATCAATATCCCCATCGGGGTCCTGGGCATTTTCCTGGTGCTGCGCTACGTGGCCGAAATCCGCGAGGAAGGCGCCCCCAGCCTGGACTGGCCGGGCTTCCTGCTCAGCGCCATCTGCCTGGCGACGCTGGTCAGCGGCTTCGAGGCCATCGGCCGCGACGTCATGCCGCTGCCGATGCTGCTGGGCCTGATCGCCACGGGCGCCGCCTGCGGCTTCCTCTACGGCCGGCATGCCCGGCGCGCGGAGCACCCCATCATCGACCTGTCCCTGATGCGGATCCCCACTTTCGCCATCGCCACGCTGGGCGGCAACCTGTGCCGCTTCGCCGTGGGGGCCACGCCCTTCCTGCTGGCCATGCTGCTGCAGGTGGGGTTCGGCCTGTCGCCGTTTTCGGCCGGCCTGATCACGTTCGCCAGCGCCGCCGGCGCGCTGCTGATGAAATTCGTCGCCACCCCCATCGTGCGGTATTTCGGCTTCCGCCGCGTCCTGACCGTGAACGCCCTGCTGGCCGGGGCGTTCATCGTGATCTGCGGCGCCTTCACGCCCCAGACCCCGGTCTGGCTGATGATCGCCATCCTGCTGGTCGGCGGTTTTTTCCGTTCGCTGCAATTCACCGGAGTAAATACGCTAACCTATGCCGACATTCCCCCGTCCAAGATGAGCCGCGCCAGCAGCTTCGCCGCCATGGCGCAGCAGCTCGGCATCAGCCTGGGCGTGGGCGTGGCCGCGGTCACGCTGAACATCAGCATGGCTTTGCGCGGCGCCGAGACGTTGGCGATACGGGACGTCGTCGCGGGCTTCATCGTCGTCGGCTTGCTGTGCATGGCTTCGACCTTCTCCTTTGGACGCCTCGACCCTCTGGCCGGGGCACATTTGAACGGCGCGAAACAAAGTGACGACGAATGAATTTGTCCTAGCCCTGGACCAGGGGACCACCAGCTCCCGAGCCATCGTATTCGACCGGGATAGCGTCGTGCGCGGCGTCGGCCAGCGTGAATTCCGCCAGCACTACCCGCGGCCGGGCTGGGTCGAGCACGACGCCACCGAAATCTGGCACAGCCAACTGGACGTGGCCCGCGAAGCCCTGCGCAACGCCGGCGCGACCGCCGCCGACATCGCCGCCATCGGCATCACCAACCAGCGCGAAACCACTCTGATCTGGGAACGCGCCACCGGCCGGCCGCTGGCCCGCGCCGTGGTCTGGCAGGACCGCCGCACGGCGCCCCTGTGCGACCAACTGCGCCAGGACGGCCACGCCGATTTCCTGCAATCGCGGACCGGCCTGGTGCTGGACGCCTATTTCTCGGGCACCAAGCTCGCCTGGCTGCTGGACCACGTGCCCGGCGCCCGCCAGATGGCCGAACGCGGCGAACTGGCCTTCGGCACCGTCGATACCTGGCTGATCTGGCAGTTGACCGGCGGCGCGGTGCACAGCACCGACCCCAGCAACGCCTCCCGCACCATGCTGTTCGACCTGCACACCCAGGACTGGAGCGACGAGATCCTGGCCCTGCTCAAGATCCCGCGCAGCGTGCTGCCCCGCATCGCGCCCAGCAGCGCGGTGGTGGGCGAGGCCCTGCCCGAATGGCTGGGCGGCGCCATCCCCATCGCGGGCGTGGCGGGCGACCAGCAGGCCGCCACCTTCGGCCAGGCGTGCTTTGCGCCCGGCATGGCCAAGAACACCTACGGCACCGGCTGCTTCATGCTGATGAACGTCGGCGACCAGCCGGTGCGATCGAAAAACAACCTGCTGTCCACCGTCGGCTGGGGCCTGCCCCGGGCCGGCGCCGCCGGCTGGCAGCCCACCTACATGCTGGAAGGCGGCGTGTTCGTGGCGGGCGCGGCGGTGCAATGGCTGCGCGACGGCCTGGGCATCATCCAGCGTTCCGAAGAAATCGAATCCCTGGCCGCCAGCGTGTCCAGCACGGACGACGTGTTCATGGTCCCGGCCTTCGCCGGCCTGGGCGCGCCGCACTGGGATCCCTATGCGCGGGGCACCCTGGTGGGCCTGACCCGCGGCACCACGCGCGCCCACATCGCCCGCGCCACGCTCGAATCCATCGCCCTGCAAAGCGCCGAACTGCTCACCTGCATGAACGCCGACAGCGGCATCGCGCTGACCGAACTGCGCGTGGACGGCGGCGCGGCCCGCAACGACCTGCTGATGCAGATGCAGGCGGACCTGCTGGGCGTGCCCGTCGTGCGCCCGCGCGTGCCCGAATCCACCGCGCTGGGCGCCGCCGGCCTGGCCGGCCTGGCGGTGGGCTTCTGGTCCGGCCAGGACGAGTTCGCCTCGAAGTGGCAGGCGGAACGCACCTTCGAACCGACCTGGCCCGAATCGGTGCGCGACGCCCGCATGAAGCGGTGGCGGCAGGCCGTGGAACTGTCCAAGGGCTGGTCCGCGAATGCGGGAGCGTGAGACTGCCCGCCAATATGCGCGGTCAGGTGTCTGACACCCGTACGGCAAGACGATCGGTCAGGTGTCTGACACCCCTACGGCAAGACGATACGAGCTTGAGGCAACGCTTCCCGGGTGTCAGACACCGATCATGGGCAGCAACGCCTTCCCCCCGAGGGTGTCAGACACCCGGCAACACCTCTGCAATCCGTACCCGCATCTCGTACGGGTGTCAGACACTAGGCGGTCAGGTGTCTGACACCCGTACGGCAAGACGATACAGGCTTGAGGCAACGCTTCCCGGGTGTCAGACACCCATCATGGGCAGCAACGCCTTCCCCCCGAGGGTGTCAGACACCCGGCCGCACCTCTGCAATCCATACCGGCAACTCGTACGGGTGTCAGACACTAGGCATCCAGGTGTCTCGGATGCCTTCCCCGCCTCAAGCCACCCGCACCCCTCCTATCGGCACCACCGTCGCGCTGAATTCCTTCAGCAGTTCTTCCCGGCGGGCCACGGCCTTTTCCATCGCGGCTTCCTTCACGTGCCCGTAGCCCCGGATCTCTTCCGGCAGGCAGGCCAGGGCCACGGCGCGGTCCAGGTTGCCCCGGTTCAGCTTGGACAGGATCGCCGTCAGCGTCTCCCGGTACTCGCGTATCAGCTCGCGCTCGGCGCGGCGCTCCGCGGTGTAGCCGAAGACATCCAGCCTTGACCCGCGCAAACCGCGCAGCCTGGCCAGCAGGCGGAAGACGCGCAGCATGCCGGGGCCGTAGCTGCGCTTGACCAGGTGGCCCGCCTTGTCCCGCCGCGCGAATAGGGGCGGAGCCAGGTGGAAATGCAGCTTCCAGTCGCCTTCGAACTGCTCGCCCACCCGCTTGAGGAACTCGCCGTCCGTATACAGCCGCGCCACCTCGTATTCGTCCTTGTAGGCCATCAGTTTGAAGTAGCCGCGCGCCACCGCCAGCGCCAGCCGGTTCGTGCCCGTGGCCTCGCGCTCGGCGCGCGCCACCTTGTCCACCAGGTCGGCGTACTGCTTGGCGTAGGCCGCGTTCTGGTAGTCGGCCAGGAACGCCTTGCGCACCGATACCAGTTGCTCCAGTTCGCCCGCGGGCCGCTTCAGGGCCACCACCGGACTGGGCGCGCGCGGGCGCTTGAGTTCGATAATGCCTTCGGGAGGCCCGGACGGCGCGCCGCCGTTGGCCAGCAGCCGGTTCACGCCCGCCAGGTCGTGGGCCGCGCGGCGGCCCCAGGCGAAGGCCGCGATATTGTTCGGCACCTGCTGGCCGTTCAGTTCGATGGCGCGCAGCAGCGCATCCTGGGACAGCGGGATCCAGCCCTTCTGGTAGGCATAGCCCATCATCAGCGGGTTGGCGTAGATCGCGTCGCCCAGCAGGCCCACGGCCAGGGCGGCGGCATCCACGGTGTCGAGGTTGTCCTTGCCGCAGGCGGCCCGCAGGTCCGCCGTCAGGTCGGCGCCCGGCAGCGTCCAGTCGGGATTGCCGACGAACGCCGCGGTGGGCGCGGTGTCGCTGTTCAGCAGGGCCCGCGTGCGGCCCGGCCGCAGCCGCGCCATGGCTTCCATGCTGGTGGCCACGACCAGGTCGCCGGCCAGCAGCAGGTCGGCTTCGCCCATGGCGACCCGGGTGTTCATCAGGTGGTCCGGCGTCTGCGCCAGCACCACGTGCGAATACACCGCGCCACCCTTCTGCGCCAGGCCCGCCATGTCCAGCACCGAACAGCCCTTGCCCTCCAGGTGGGCCGCCATGCCGAGCAACTGGCCGATGGTGACCACGCCCGTGCCGCCCACCCCGGCGATGAACACGCCATAGGGCTGCTCCAGCCCGCGCAAGGCAGGGTGCGGCACGCCCTCGTCGATGGCGCCGTCCTGCGCCAGGGCGCGCGGCTTCTTCAGCTTGCCGCCCTCCACCGTCACGAAGCTGGGGCAAAAGCCCTTCAGACAGGAGAAGTCCTTGTTGCAACTGGACTGGTTGATCGTGCGCTTGCGGCCGAACTCCGTGTCCAGCGGTTCCACCGACAGGCAGTGCGACTGCCGCGAGCAATCGCCGCAGCCTTCGCAGACGCGTTCATTGATGACGACGCGGCGCGCCGGGTCCGGGTAGGCGTTGCGCTTGCGGCGGCGGCGCTTCTCGGTGGCGCAGGTCTGGTCATAGATCAGCACCGACACCGCGGGATGTTCGCGCAATTCCCGCATCACCGCGTCGAGTTCGTCGCGGTGGCGCACCGGCACGCCCGGCGCCAGGCCTTCGGCATGCTTGTACTTCCCGGGCTCGTCCGTCACCACGACGATTTTCTCGATGCCTTCGGCCGCCATCTGGCGGCTGATCATCGGCACGCTGAGCGGGCCGTCCACCGGCTGCCCGCCCGTCATCGCCACGGCGTCGTTGAACAGGATCTTGTAGGTGATGGGCACCTTGGCCGCCACCGCCGCCCGTATCGCCAGCAGGCCCGAATGGAAATACGTGCCGTCGCCCAGGTTGGCGAACACGTGCTTTTCCTCGGTGAACGGCGCCTGGCCCACCCAGGGCACGCCTTCGCCGCCCATCTGCGTAAAGACGTCCGTGCTGCGGTCCATCCACCTGACCATGTAGTGGCAGCCGATGCCCGCCATTCCGCGCGACCCCTCCGGCAGGCGCGTCGAGGTATTGTGCGGACAGCCCGAACAGAACCAGGGCTTGCGCTCTTCGACGACGCGCGGGCGCGCCAGCGCCTGCTCGCGTTCGGCGATGAAGACCAGGCGCGCCTCGATGCCGGCGCGCACGTCCTCGGGCAGCTCGAAGCGCAGCAGCCGCCCGGCGATCGCGCGCGCGACCATGGCGGGCGAGAACTCGTAATGCGCCGGCAGCAGCCAATTGCCCTGGGGCACCGACCATTCGCCGCCGTCCTTGTCGTCGAACTTGCCGACCACCCGCGGGATCTTCTTGCCGCTGCCGATCCAACTGAACAGCTCTTCCTTCAACTGGTATTCCAGCACCTGGCGCTTTTCCTCGACGACCAGGATCTCGTCCAGGCCTTCCGCGAAGCGCTGCGTGCCGGCGGACTCCAGCGGCCAGACCATGCCCACCTTGAACAGGCGCAGGCCGATGCGCCGGCAGACGGCCTCGGACAGGCCCAGGTCGGACAGCGCCTGGCGCGTGTCCAGGTAAGCCTTGCCGGAGGTCATGATGCCGAAGCGCGCGTCGCGCTGCGGCACGTCCCACAATTCCTGGTTGAGCCGGTTGGCGCGGGCGTAGGCCAGCGCGGCGTAGAGCTTGTAGTCCAGCAGGCGGGCCTCCTGCTGCAGCGGAGTGTCCGGCAGCCGGATGTTCAGGCCGTCGGCCGGCGGCTGGAAGTCGTCGGGCAGCAGGATCCGCACGCGCTGCGGGTCCACGTCCACCGAGGCGGAAACCTCGACGATGTCGGTAATGCACTTCATGCCCACCCAGACGCCCGCGTAGCGGCTCATCGCCCAGCCGTGCAGCCCGTAGTCCAGCACCTCCTGGACACTCGACGGAAACAGCGCCGGGATCATGCAGGCCTTGAGGATGTGGTCGCTCTGGTGCGGCAGCGTGGACGACTTGGCCGGATGGTCGTCGCCCGCCACCACCAGCACGCCGCCGTGGCGCGAGGTGCCGGCGGCGTTGGCGTGTTTGAAGACGTCGCCGCAGCGGTCCACGCCGGGCCCCTTGCCGTACCACATGCCGAACACGCCGTCGTACTTGGCGCCCGGGAACAGGTTGACCTGCTGCGAGCCCCACACTGCGGTGGCGGCCAGGTCTTCGTTGATGCCGGGCTGGAACTCGACGTGGTGCGCCTTCAGGAACTTGGCCGCCTTCCACATGTTCTGGTCGACCCCGCCCAGCGGAGAGCCGCGGTAGCCGGACACGAAACCCGCCGTATTCAGCCCCGCCCGCAGGTCGCGCGCGCGCTGCATCATGGGCAGGCGCACCAGGGCGTGGATGCCGCTCATCCAGGCTCGGCCGGATTCCAGGGTGTACTTGTCGTCCAACTGGACGGATTCGAGCGCCGCGCGCAGCGCGGGCGAGAGAGGGGCGTTCATGTCTGCTCCGAGGGATCCTGGAACCCCCGCCGGCTTCGCGCGACACCCTCTTGAAGCGCGCGCGGGCGAGCAGGGGACGTGAATTCCGGGCGCTGGCGCGCTTCTGTTTTACTTGGTTGTAACCGCTACCCCCACCCCGGGCAATAGGGCGATGCGATAATTGCCTCCATGGACTTCGCCCCACGCATCGTCGACTGGCAGCGCCAGCATGGCCGCCACGATCTTCCCTGGCAGAACACCCGGGACCCCTATCGGATCTGGCTGTCCGAGATCATGCTGCAACAGACCCAGGTCGCGACCGTCATTCCCTATTACGAACGCTTCCTCCAGCGCTTCCCGGACGTGGCCGCGCTGGCCGCCGCCGCGCAGGAAGATGTGATGCCCTACTGGGCCGGCCTGGGCTATTACGCCCGCGCCCGCAACCTGCATCGCTGCGCACAGGAGATCGCCCGCGACTGGAACGGCCGCTTCCCGCCCACGGCCGAAGCCATCGCCACGCTGCCCGGCATTGGCCGCTCCACCGCCGCCGCGATCGCGGCGTTCGCCTACGGCGAACGTTCCCCCATCCTGGACGGCAACGTCAAGCGCGTGTTCACCCGCCACTTCGGCATCGCGGGCGACCCGGGCAAGCGCGAGATCGAGCAGCGGCTGTGGGCGCTGGCGGACGCGCAGGTCGAGGCCGCGCCGGACCTGGACATGGCCGCCTATACGCAAGGGCTGATGGACCTGGGCGCCACCCTCTGCACGCGCGGCAAGCCCGCCTGCGGCAAGTGCCCGGTGGCGGACAGTTGCGTGGCCAGGCGGGAGGGCCGCCAGGCGGAGCTGCCCACGCCGAAGGCGCGCAAGGCCATCCCGGAACGCGAGACCTGTATGCTGGTGCTGCGCCACCAGGGCGCGTTCCTGTTGCAGCAGCGGCCCGAGCCCGGCATCTGGGGCGGGCTGTGGAGCCTGCCCGAATTCGACACGGCCCAGGACCCGGACAGCGCCTCCCGCGCGCTGGGCCTGGAGCCCGAGCAGCGCTTCGAACTGGCCGCCTTCGCCCACACCTTCACCCATTACCGCCTGCACATCCGGCCCTGGCTCGTGCCGGTGCGCGCGGCCGGCCTGCGCGAATCCGCGCTGCCGGAACGCTGGGTGCCCGCCGACAAGCTGGCCTCGACGGCCCTGCCCGCTCCCGTGAAAAAGCTGCTGCTGGGATTGGTGGAGGCAGGCTTGCAGGGTGGGCTGTTCGACGACGGCGCGGCCTGAAGCGCCGCGCGCCCCCGGCTACGCGCCCCCGGCTACGCGCCCCCGGCTACGCGCCCCCTCCCAGCAACATCACCAGCTTCAGGTCCGGATGCGTCGCCAGGCGGAACGTGATCTGCTGGTAGGCGAGCTTGCCGCGCAGCGGGTGCTGGAACTCGCGCAGGCCGCCTTCGCGTTCCACCACCGCGTGGCGCGTCCACCAGTGGGCGAACACCGGGCTTTGCCGGCTCAGGTTGTCCAGCAGCGCAAGCACCGCCGGCTCGTCCAGGTGCGCGCCGGCATCGGCCCGGAATTCCGCCACCACGCGGCGGGCGCGCTGGTCCCAGTCCACCACCAGTTCGCGCGCGGCCGGATCCAGGAAGATGTAGCGCAGCAGGTTGGGTTCGGCGTCGCGCCTGGGCCAATCGTCGAACAGGTCGCGCAGCGGCTCGTTGTAGGCCAGCACGTTCCAGGCGCGGTCCAGCACGTAGGCGGGCGCATCGATGGCGTTCACGCATTCCTGCAGCGATCCCGGCACGCCGCCCCCGTCGTCGCGGGCGTGCTGCGGATCGGCGCAATCGGCCAGGTCGAACAGATAGGCGCGCTCGGCGCGGGCCAGTTGCAGCACGCCCGCGATCCGCGACCAGACCGAAGGCGATACCGAGACCTCCCGCCCCTGTTCGATCCAGGTGTACCAGGTCACGCTGATGCCGCAAAGCTGCGCGACTTCTTCGCGCCTCAGCCCCGGCGTGCGGCGGCGCATGCCTTCGGGCAGGCCGGCCATACGGGGCGTGATGCGGGATCGCGCGCTGCGCACGAACTCGCCCAGCGCCTGGCGGCGCACGCGGGAACCTTCGTGGCCGGCGGCGCCGGCCTGGGGGGAAGTAGTCATACCAGGATCAGGAATGGGCTTGTACGTGTATAGCGGCCCGCCTATCTTAGCGCCTGCGCCGCTTGTTCCGAGCGGCCCGCCCTTTATCCGCCCTCGCACCCAAAGGATTCCCATGACCGCCAGCACGCACGACGACGCCGTCGACCGCCAGTTCAGCCCGCGCGCCTCCGCCTACCTGACCAGCGCCGTCCACGCCCAGGGCGAAGACCTGCTGCAAATGGCGGGCATCGCCGGCCAGCACCCCGGCGCCCGGCTGCTGGACCTGGGCTGCGGCGGCGGCCACGTGAGCTTTCACGTCGCGCCCCAGGTCAAGCACGTGACCGCCTACGACCTGTCGCAGCAGATGCTGGACGTGGTCGCCGGCGAAGCCGCCAAGCGCGGGCTCGCCAACCTGGCCACCTGTCAGGGCAAGGCCGAATACCTGCCGTTCGGCGACGGCGAATTCGACCTGGTGATGTCGCGCTATTCCACGCACCACTGGCAGGACGCCGGGCGCGGTCTGCGCGAAGCGTTCCGCGTACTCAAGCCCGGCGGCACCGCCGTGTTCGCCGACGTGGTCTCGCCCGGCGAGCCGCTGCTGGACACCTGGCTGCAGACGATCGAGGTGCTGCGCGACACCTCGCACGTGCGCGACTATTCCGTCGCCGAATGGACCCGCATGCTGACCGAGGCCGGCTTCACCCTGCAAGGCCTGGTCCCGCGCCGCCTGCCCCTGGAATTCCAGTCCTGGGTGACGCGCATGCGCACGCCGGACACGCTGGTGGCGGCGCTGCGCCACATGTTCGGTATCGCGCCGGACGTGGTGCGCGCGCATTTCGAGGTGCAGGACGACGGCTCCTTCACCAGCGACACGGCCACCATCGTGGTGAAGAAGCCGGGCTGATCCGATCCCGGATCAGCGGGGCGCGGACGGGGCGGCCAGCGCAGCCAGCGCGCCGGCCACGCCCTGGCTGCGCAAGGACTGCGCCGCCTGCGCCACGGCCCGCAGGAAACGCGGGTCCCGGCCCAGATCTCCGAACACCGGCGCAAGACTCGTCAATGATTCGGTCCAGGCCAACATCGCCGCCGGCCCCTCCCCCGCCTCTTGCGCCGCCTGTTCCGCCAGCGCGTACTGGCGCGCCAGGACGTCGGCCAGGGGATCCTGGATCTCGTAGCGGCGTCCGGCCTGGTCCACGCCCCGCAGGAAATGCAGCCACCCCGCCACGGCCAGCGCCAGGCCAGGTATGGGCAAATCCGCCGCCAGCCGCGCGCACACCGTGTCCAGCAGGCGCTGCGGCAGCTTCTGCGAGCCGTCCATCGCGATCTGCCGGGTCTGGTGCTTGAGCGCCGGGTTCTCGTAGCGCTGCAACAAGCGGGCTTGATACTGCGCCAGGTCCAGGCCAGGCAACGCCGGCAGGGTCGGCACGATCTCGTCCTGCATCAGCGCGGCCAGATAGGCTTTCAACGCAGGCTGGGCCATCGCTTGGTCCACCGTGGCCCAGCCGGCCATCACCGACAGATAGGCCAGCGCCGAATGCGCGCCGTTGACCATGCGCAGCTTCAGCGTTTCGAAGGGCGCGGCCTCGGCCACGAAGCGCGCGCCGCCCGCCGTCCAGTCCGGCCTGCCGGCGGCAAAGCGGTCTTCCACCACCCATTCCAGATACGGCTCGGCCAGCACAGGCCAAGCATCCTGCACGCCCAACGCGTCGGCCACCTGGCGGCGGTCGTCGTCCGTCGTGCGGGGCACGATGCGATCCACCATCGAACACGGAAACGCGCATGACGACGCGATCCATGCGGCCAGCGCGCGATCGACCTGCTCGGCAAACGCCAGCACCATGCCGCGCAACAGGTGGCCGTTGCCGGGCAGGTTATCCAGCGACATCAGCGTGACGGGCGCAAGCCCCGCCGCCCGCCGCTGCTGCAACCCCCATGCAAGGAACCCGATCGTGCTGCGCGGAGCCAAAGGCTGCCCCAGGTCGTGCACGATGTCCGGATGGTCCAGGTTCAGTCGGCCGCTGGCCGGATCATGGCAATAGCCTTTCTCGGTGACGGTGACACTGACGATGCGCGTGTCCGCATGCGCAATGCGCGCCAGCACCGCCTGCGGATCCTCCGGCGCGACAAGGGTTTCCAGCAGGCAGCCGATGACCGCGACCTGCTGGCGCGGCCGGCCCGCCGCATCGGCGCTGCGCAAAGCCAGGGCGTACAGCCCGTCCTGCGGCGCCAGCGCGTCGCGCGTATCGGCCTGGCGCAGCGAGACGCCGCAAATACCCCAGCCGCGGTCCGCGCCCGCGTGCAGCGCGGCCTCGTTGACGGCGGCCAGGTGCGCGCGCGCGAAAGCGCCCAGGCCCAGGTGCACAATGCCCACGCGCAGGGAGGCCCGGTCATAGCCGGGGCGCGCCACCGCGTCCGGCAGCGCGGACAGGCCCATGGGCGACAGGCGCGCCGCGCCGGCGGCTACCAGTTCCATAGCGTCCCGTCCTGCTGCAGGCGGTTGACCGGCAGGTAGGCGCGCTTGTACGGATACTTGGCGGCCAGCTTCTCGTCGATGTCGACGCCATGGCCCGGCACGTCGCCCGGATACAGCATGCCCCGGTCGAACGTATAGGCATGCGGGAAGACGGCATCGGTCTCGTCCGTGTGGCGCATGTATTCCTGGATGCCGAAGTTGGGCACCCACAGGTCGAAGTGCAGCGCCGCGCCCATGCAGACGGGCGACAGGTCGGTGGCGCCGTGGCAGCCGGTCCGCACCTGATACAGCGAGGCCAGGTCCGCGATGCGGCGCAGGTGCGTGATGCCGCCCGCATGCACCACGGTGGTCCGGATGAAGTCGATCAACTGGTTCTGCACCAGGTCCTTGCAGTCCCAGATCGAATTGAATATCTCGCCCACGGCCAGCGGGGTGGTGGTGTGCTGGCGGATCAGACGGAACGCCTCCTGGTTTTCGGCGGGCGTCGCGTCCTCCATCCAGAACAGGTTGTAGGGCTCCAGCGACTTGCCCAGGCGTCCGGCTTCGATGGGCGTCAGGCGATGGTGCACGTCATGCAGCAGGTGGTGGTCGAAGCCCAGCTTCTCGCGGATGCGTTCGAACAGTTGCGGCGTGTGGCGCAGGTACTTCTCGGTGGACCAGTCGTGCTCGCTGGGCAGGTCGGCGTCGGCGGGTTCGTAGAACAGGTTGCCGCGGCCCACCCCGTAGACCTTGTCCAGGCCCGGCACGCCGCTTTGCGCGCGGATGGCGCGGTAGCCCATGTCGGCGTAGCGCAGCACTTCGTCCACCGTATGCTCGATGTCCGACCCGTTGGCGTGGCCGTAGACCATCACGCCGCTGCGGCTCTTGCCGCCCAGAAGCTGATACAGCGGCAGGCCGGCCGCCTTCGCCTTCAGGTCCCACAGCGCCGTGTCCACGGCGGCGATGGCGGTCATGGTGACCGGCCCCCGGCGCCAATACGCGCCCTTGTACAGGTACTGCCAGATGTCTTCGATCTGGTGCGCATCCCGCCCGATCAGGCAGGGGATGACGTGTTCGGTCAGGTAGGCCGACACGGCCAGCTCGCGCCCGTTCAGGGTGGCGTCGCCGATGCCGGTCAGCCCCTGGTCGGTTTCGATTTTCAGCGTCACGAAATTGCGGCCCGGCGAACAAACGATCGCGCGCGCGTTCGTAATTTTCATTTTAGGTTTCCGTAGAGACAGGAAAAGGTCTTAGGCCTTGTCGATGAAAAAAAGGAGCCCGCTCGGGCCCTAGCCTTCCCAGCCCAGGTGGCTGAGGAAGTCGCGGGTGCGGGCGACTTGCGGGTTGTCGAAAATCTGCGTGGGCGGGCCTTGCTCGAGGATGGCGCCGTTCTCGAACACCACCACCCAATTGGCCACGCGCCGCGCAAAGCTCATCTCGTGGGTCACGACGATCATCGTCATGCCTTCCTGCGCCAGCTTCTTCATCACGTTCAGCACTTCGCCCACCGTTTCCGGGTCCAGCGCCGACGTGGGTTCATCGAACAGCATCACGTCGGGCTCCATCGCCAGCGCGCGGGCGATCGCCACGCGCTGTTGCTGGCCGCCGGACAGGTTGGCGGGGAAGTTTCCCGCCTTGGCGGCCAGGCCCACCTTTTCCAGCAGCGCCATGGCGCGGGCGCGAGCGGCTTCCGGCGCCATGCCCAGCACCGTGATCGGCCCCATCGCCACGTTGTCCAGCGCCGATTTGTGCGGGAACAGTTCGAAGCTCTGGAACACCATGCCCATGCGCTGGCGCACGCGGCGCACTTCGGATTCGGATTCCGGCAGCGCCACGCCGTCCAGCAGCACGCGGCCGCCGTCCAGCTTTTCCAGCGCGTTGGTGCAACGCAAAAGCGTGGACTTGCCCGACCCGGACGGACCGATCAGGCACATCACCTCGCCCTTGTTCACTTGCAGCGACACGTCGGCCAGCGCCACGAAGTCGCCATAGACCTTGCGCACGTGTTCATAGACCAGCACGGGCGGCTGGTCCGCGCCCTTGCGCACGGCCGGCGCCGTGCGCGCCGTGGCGGGCTCTTGCTCCGAGATCATGTCGTTCATTCCTTGACTCCGTATTTGCGATGGATCCAGTCGACCAGCTTGGCCTGGGGATAGCCCATCAGCCAATAGATCACCGCCATCGCGGTCAGCATTTCCAGCACGCGGAAGCTCTGCGCGCGCACCTGCATCGAGGCGTAGGCCAATTCGCTGACCGCGATCACCGACACCAGCGACGTATCCTTGAACAGCGAGATCCAGGTGCTGGCCAGCACCGGCAGGATGCGGCGCGCGGCCTGCGGGATCAGCACCTTGAACATGGCCTGCCGGCGCGACATGCCCATCGCCAGCGCTGCCTCCATCTGCCCCTTGCGGATCGAATTGATGCCGGCGCGGAAAGTCTCCGAGTTGTAGGCCGACACGTTCAGCACCAGCGCCACCAGCGCCGTGGTCACCGCCGAGAACTGCACGTCCAGCGCCATCGGCATCACGTAGAACGCCCAATAGATCACCAGGATCAGCGGCAGGTTGCGGAAGAACTCCACGATGGCGACGGCCACGCCGTTGGCGATCCGGTTCGACGACAGGCGCATCAACGCCAGCACCATGCCGCCGGGCACGGCAAGCGCCATCGTCACCACCGTCAGCATGATGGTCATCGCGGCGCCTTGCAGCAGCGCATCGCGCGAATCCCAGATGATTCCCCAGTCCAGGTTCATGAGCGCCCCAGGTGTGCGTAGCGTTGGTACAGCCGGTCCACGCCGCGGGTGACCGGGAACAGGATCACGAAGTACGCCACGATGACGGCGGTGAAGACTTCGATGGGCCGGTAGCTCTGGCCGGCGATGGTCTCGGCCTTGTGCATCAGTTCGGGCACCGCGATCACGGTGGCGATGGCGGTGTCCTTGATGGCCACCGTCAGCACCGAGCCGAAGGCCGGCAGCATGCGGATGGTGGCTTGGGGCAGGATGATCTTGCGCAGCGCCTGGGCGCGCGACATGCCCAGCGCCAGGCCCGCGCGCATCTGCCCCGGCCGCACCGACTCGATGCCGGCGCGGATCACCTCGGCCGAATAGGCCGCGATGTGCAGGGTCAGCGCCACCAGCGCCGCCCAGAAGGGCGCGAAGTTCACGCCGGCCAGCAACGGGAAGGCGAAGTAGATCCAGACCAGCACCACCAGCACGGGGATGGCGCGCATGCTGTCGATGTAGAACACCAGCAGCACGCGCAGCCAGCGCGGCCCGTACAGGCGCAGCAGCGCGATCACCAGGCCCAGCAGAATGCTGGACACCGCGGTGGCGGCACTGAGCGCCACGGTGACGCCGAGGCCACCGGCGAAGAATCGCCAGTTCTCGACTAGCGGGGAAAAATCGAAATCCATGTAGTCTCCGTGGGACTGGGGCCTGTCAGAACGTCACCATCACTTTCATGGCCTGGTGGCGGTCCGCCGCCAGCGCGAACGCGTCGTGCACGCGGGCGGCCGGCACCGCGGCCGTCAGCAACGGCGACACGTCGAGCACACCGCGGCTCAGGTAGTCCACGGCCCAGGCGTATTCGTCGACGAAGCGGAAGCTGCCGATGACCGACAGGCTCTTGACCATGATCTGGTTGAAGGGGCATTGATCGCTGCTGCCGTTGAGCGTGCCCACCGTCACGATGACGCCACGCGGCCGCGTCGCGCGAATGCAATTGGCCAGCCCGGCGTAGTTGCCGGAGGCTTCGAAGCAGACGTCGACCGAGCCCTTGCCCGCGGCCAGCTCCTCGATGGCGCCGGGATCGCGGGCGGCGTTGATGGTGCGCGTGGCGCCCACGCGGGCGCAGGTGGCCAGCGTCTCGTCGACGATGTCCACCGCGATCGCCTGGCTGGCGCCCGCCAGCCGCGCCGCCATCAGGGTCAGCGCGCCGATCGGCCCGGCGCCCACCACCATCGCCGTCTTGCCCAGCAGGCTGCCCGCGCTCTTGACCGCATGCAGCGCCACGGCCAGCGGCTCGCCGAACGCAGCCAGCTCGAACGGCAGGCTGTCCGGCACCGGCAGGCACTGCTTTTCCTGCACCACCACCTGTTCGCGCATCGCCCCCTGCATGTGCGGATAGCGGCTGGCGCTGCCGAAGAAGAACACGGCCTCGCAATGGTTGGAATCGCCCTGGCGGCAATAGCGGCACACGCCGCAGGTGCGCGCCGGATCCAGCGCCACGCGGTCGCCCGGCTTGACGGCGGTGACCGCGGCGCCCACTTCCAGCACCTGGCCCGACGCCTCGTGGCCCGGCGTCAGCGGTTCGCGGATGACGAAGTCGCCCACTTTCCCGTGGCGGTAGTAGTGCAGGTCGGACCCGCAGATGCCCACGGCCTTGACGCCCACCCGCACTTGCGTGGGGCCCAGCGCCTCGGGGTGCCGTTCGTCCAGGCGCAGGTCCTGGGCGCCATGAATGGCGCAGTTCAACATGATGGCCGCCTTATTTCAGGGTTTGGGTCATGCGGAGTTCTTCAGCCGCCAGTTCCGGATGCATGCGGGCTTCCACTTTGCGCAGCCAGTCCAGATAGACGGCCTGATCCTTGGCCACGCCCATGCCCGCGTCGATCGCGAAGATCTTGCTGTCCTGGCAGTCGTTCTCTTTGGGGAACACGGCAAGGCCCTTGACCTTCTTGCTGATGTTGGGCCACAGCATGCGGTTCAGCGGCGCGACGTCCGAGCGGCCGGCCAGCACTTCCTCGATCGGCGCGACCGAACCCGAATTCGTCACGCCGCGCAGCTTGGCCTTGGGAAAGCTCTGCAACACCAGCGGCTCTTCGCCCGCGCCGGAGAAGTAGGCCATCGTGATGCCGGGCTGGTTGAAGTCCTCGACCTTGGTGGCGTTCGTGAATTTCGGATTCGACGCCAGCCCGAACATGCAGACGCTGGTGTTGGAGAAGGTCACGAAATCGATGATCTTGGCGCGCTCGGCGTTCTGGTTCAGCGGGCCGATCATGATGTCCATCTGGTTGGCGATCAGCGCGGGCACCTTGGTCTCGTGGCTGACCTGCACGGGCACGATCTTCACTTCCAGCAAGCGCGCGAACTCCTTGCCCAGCAGCCACGACGACCCCATCCAGGGTTCACCCGACCCGGTGGTGTTCTGCACCAGCCAGGGCGGGTTGTTGACCACGCCGACCCGCAGCACGCCCGCCTTGCGGATGGCGTCGATGCGGGGACTTTCGCCGGGCGCGGGCGGCGTCTGGGCATGCGCCGCGGCTGCGCCCGCCAACAGCGCGGCGGACAGGAACAGGCGGGCGGCGGGAAGGCGCGAGGGGAATCGGGGTTGCATGCATAGTCTCCTAGAGGAACCCGGCCGTCTGCCGCCCAATGGCGGCGCGCCCGGTACCGGCGTGTTCAAGCGCCGGCGGTATCGCCAGATCCGCACGCGCCGGGCGCGTGCCGGTTGAAAAGGGGAATGGCCGGACGGCCTACTGGGTCTGTTCGATGATGCGCATTTCGTCAGCGTCCAACGCGGGCTTCATCGTTGCCGCCACTTGCCGCAGCCAGGCCAGGTAGCCGGGTTGGTTCTTGTCGACGGCCAGGCCCACCGGCGAGGCCTTTTCCGTGCTCTGCTGGCAATTGGCTTCGGCGGGAAACACCACCAGGCCGCGCACCTTGCGGTTCAGTCCCACCCACGGCACGCGGTTGATCGGCGCCGCGTCGGCGCGCCTGGCCATGATCTCTTCGATGGGCGCGGTGGCACCGGAGTTGGCGACGGCGCGCAGCCGAGCCTTGGGGAAACGTTCTTTCACCCAGGCTTCTTCGGCGCCACCCGTGAAATACGCGATGGTGATGTCCGGCTGGTTCAGGTCCTCGACCGCCTTGACCTTGGCCAGCTTGTCGTTGCCGGCGCGGCCGAACATGCAGACGCTGGTGGCCGAATACAGCACGAAGTCCACCACCTTCAGGCGCTCGGGCGTTTCGGCCAGCGGGCTGATGGTCATGTCGACCTGGTTGGCGGCCAGCACCGGCACCTTGGTCTCGTGCGACACGGGCACGGCCGTCAGTTTGACGCCCAACTGCTTCGCGTATTCCTTGGCCAGCAGCCAGGCGGGGCCGCTCCAGGCTTCGCCGCTTTTGCCGGACAGGTCCTGGATCAGCCAGGGCGCGTTCTGCAATACGCCCACGCGAAGCTCGCCGGCCTTGCGGATGGCATCGATGCGCGGGCTCTGTCCCGGCGCGGGAAGACTTGCCGCCGCGGCGCCGCCTTGGGCGGCCGCCGGCAGGGACATCGCCAGCACCGCAGCCGCCGCCCACCGGGCCAACACGCGGCTCCCCTTGTTCTGTTGTTGCATTGCTTGTCTCCTGAACTTGAAAAGCCCGGATCCGGGGCGCGGTTATCTTCCGCGCTCTGCCGAGGGCCGCCTGCCGTACTGCCCCGCGCTACCGCATCAACGCCACCCCTGCGCGAATTCGCCGATCACGCGCTCCAAGTGGGCGCGCATCGCCTGCTTCGCCGCCTGCGCGTCGCCGGCCACCAGCGCGCTGAAAATGCGCTGATGGTCTTCCTGCGACGCCTGGCGCAGTTCCTGCGTATGGAAATGCTGTTCGATCTTTTCCCAGATCGGTCCCTGGGCCTGGTCCCACATCGACGTCACGGTGGCCAACAGCACGCTGTTGCCCGTGGACTGCGCGATATACAGATGGAAACGGCGGTCGGCCTCTTCATTGGCCGCCTTGTCCATCATCTGCTCGCGCATCGTCGTCAGCGCTTCGAAGATGCGGTCCAGGTCCGCGTCGTTGCGGGTCTTGGCCGCCAGCGCCGCGATTTCGGATTCGATCAGGCAGCGCGCGCGCAGCAGCTCGAACGGCCCCGCGCCGGCTTCCTGGGCGGCCGGCAAGCGGGCGATGCCGGGCTTGGGCTCACAGACGTAGATGCCCGACCCGCCGCGGACTTCCACGACCCCCTGCAACTCCAGCGCGATGATGGCTTCGCGCAGCGCGGTGCGGCTGACGTCGAAACGCTCGGCCAGCGCGCGTTCGGCCGGCAAACGCTTGCCGACGGCGAATTCGCCTTGCGCCACCAGGGCCTGGATCTGGGCGGCCAGCCGCACATAGGCGCGGTCCGGCACCGGCCTGCTGGCCGGTTCTTCGGGTTTGGGGATCAGTTGCAGTGTCATGGATCTTAAAAGTGGTTAGACCAAATCATAAGTGGTTTACCAATTTCCACCATCATGGTTTACCACTATCAAAATGGTAAACCATCGTTGCGGGCAGGCGGGGGCCGGGACGGCCGGGCTCGACAGCGGCGACGGGAACCCTGTATAGATGGCGGTCCGACAGCATTCATCCGGTGAGGAAGCGTCATGCCCGATACGCCCCAACAGACTTTGTCCGCCGAGCCCCAGCCCCGCCCCGCCGGCGCCCTGACGGCCCTGACCGTCACCGAAGCCGCCGCCCGGATCCGCGACGGCCGGCTCACCAGCGTGGCGCTGACCCAAGCCTGCCTGGACCGCATCGACGCCGAGGGCGTGCTCAACGCCTTCATCACCGTCGACCGCGAGGGCGCGCTGGCCAAGGCCCGCGCCTACGACGCCGGGCAGCGAAGCAGTCAGGCCGCCGCGCCGCTGGGCGGCGTGCCCATCGCCATCAAGGACAACATCCACGTGGCCGGATTGCCCAACACGGCTGGCACCCCGGCCTTGAAGCACTTCCGCCCCGCCCAGGACGCGCCCGTCGTCGAGCGCCTGCGCGCCGCCGGCGCGGTCATCGTGGGCAAGACCCACATGCACGAGCTGGCTTTCGGCGTCTCCGGCTACAACACCGCCTTCCCCGGCGCGCACGGCGACGGCACGCGCAACGCCTATGACAGCACCCGCATCGCCGGCGGCTCGTCCTCGGGCAGCGGCGCGGCCGTGGGCGCGCGCCTGACGCCCGCCGCCCTGGGCACCGACACCGGCGCCTCCGTGCGCCTGCCCGCCGCGGTCAACGGCGCCGCGGGCTTCCGGCCTTCGGTCGGCCGGTACGACGGCTCAGGCATCACCCCCATCTCGCACACCCGGGATACGCCCGGGCCGATCGCCAACAGCATGGAAGACATCGTGCTGCTGGACGCCGTGCTGGCAGGCGACGCGCAAGCGCTGGCGCCCCTGCCGCCCGCGGGCGTGCGCCTGGGGCTGGCCGGCTATTTCTGGGCCGATCTGGAACCCTCCGTGCGCAGCGTCATGGAGGCCGCGCTGGCGAAACTGCGCGAGGCCGGCGTGCATCTGGTGGAAATCGACATGCCCGACCTGCCGGCCGCCAACGCCGCGGTCGGCATGCCGTTGTGCCTGTATGAGCAAAAGCCCGACCTGACCGCTTACCTGCAGCGCTACGGCACGGGCGTGAGCTTCGACGAGGTGGTGGCGCAGATATCCAGCCCCGACGTCAAAGCCATTTTCGACGGCCTGATCGTGCCCGGGGTGCTGCCCACGCCGGATGGCCAGGTCCTGCCGCTGCAACCGCTGTACGAACGCGTCATCGCCGTCCAGCGCGACGAATTGATCGACGTCTACCGCCGCGCCTTCCGGGAACACGGCCTGGACGGCCTGCTGTTCCCCACCCTGCCGATCCTGCCGATGGCCGCCACGCCCGAGGCCAGCAGCTTCGAAAGCTTCAGCCGCCTGGCCCGCAACGTCGACCCCGGCAGCAACGCCGGACTGCCCGGGTTGAGCGTCCCGGCGGGCTTGTCGCCGGAAGGCTTGCCGGTGGGACTGGAGATAGACGGACTGCCCGGCGGCGACCGCAAGGTGCTGGCGATCGGCGTGATGATCGAGGGTGTGCTGGGACGCATCGCGCCGCCCGCGGGGTAATTTGTCCCGTGTCCCGGCAGCGGCGGCATGCGCCAGGGGCGGTGGCATGCGCCAGGCGCTAGATCGCTAGGTGTCTGACACCCCACGAGATGCCCTCGCAAGTTGAAGCTCATCTCACCTGGGTGTCAGACACCGGAACGCTGTGCAGATGCGGAGACGCCCAAGGTGTCTGACACCCCACGAGATGCCCTCGCAAGTTGACGCTCATCTCACCCGGGTGTCAGACACCGGAACGCTGTGCAGATGCGGGGACGCCCAAGGTGTCTGACACCCCACGAGACGCCCTCGCAAGTTGACGCTCATCTCACCCGGGTGTCAGACACCGGAACGCTGTGCGGATGCGGGGACGCCCAAGGTGTCTGACACCCCACGAGACACCCTCGCAAATTCAAGCTCATCTCACCTGGGTGTCAGACACCGGAACGCTGCCATCTCACGCGGGTGTCAGACACCGAAA
Organism: Achromobacter veterisilvae; assembly: GCF_900496975.1. Taxonomy (GTDB): domain Bacteria; phylum Pseudomonadota; class Gammaproteobacteria; order Burkholderiales; family Burkholderiaceae_B; genus Achromobacter; species Achromobacter veterisilvae. Next base: position 86,908 of record NZ_UFQC01000013.1, on the reverse strand, counting down.
CGCTGCGGACACCGGAACATGGCATCACCCCAGGTTCGGCGCCAGCGTCCGCTTCAGGTCCTCGATGCTGCGTCCGCTGCGCGCCGCGTAATCCAGCAACTGGTCTTCGCCGATCACGCCCACGTTGAAGTACTGCGACTGCGGATGGCTGAAGTAGAAGCCGGACACGCTCGAGGCCGGGTACATGGCGTAGCTGTCGGTCAGCATCATGCCGATGTCCGCGCCGTCCAGCACGCGGAACATGTCGGTCTTCACCACGTGCTCCGGGCATGCGGGATAGCCGGGCGCCGGGCGGATGCCCACGTACTTCTCGGCGATCATGTCGTCGTTGGACAGGGCCTCGTCGGATGCGTAGCCCCACAGGTCCTGGCGCACGCGGGCGTGCAGGCATTCGGCGAAGCCCTCGGCCAGGCGGTCGGCCAGGGACTTCAGCATGATGCTGGAATAGTCGTCCAGCGCCTTTTCGAACTCCGCTTCCTTCTTCTCGATGCCGATACCGGCCGTGACGGCGAACATGCCGATGTAGTCCAGCTTGCCGCTGGACCTGGGCGCGATGAAGTCCGACAGCGACTTGTTGCTGACGCCTTCGCGCTTGGCGCCCTGCTGGCGCAGGTTGCGGTAGGTGAACAGCACTTCGCTGCGCGTTTCGTCCTTGTAGACCTCGATGTCCTCGTCGTTGACGCTGTTGGCCGGGTAGAAGCCGACGACGCCGTTGGCGGTCAGCCAGCGGCCTTCGACGATGCGCTTCATCATGGCCAGGCCGTCGGCGTAGACCTTGCGCGCCTGCTCGCCCACGACCTTGTCGTCCAGGATCGCCGGGAACGGGCCGAACAGGCTCCAGGTCTGGAAGAACGGACCCCAGTCCACGTATTTCACGATCTCGGCCAGGTCGTAGCTCTTGAACGTGCGGCGGCCGATGAACTTCGGGCGCGGCGGCGTGTAGGCGTCCCAGTCGATCGCGGGGCGCGAGGCGCGCGCTTCCGCCAGCGGCAGGATCGGCGTGGCCTTGCGGTTGGCGTGGCGGCGGCGCACCTCTTCGTAGTCCTGCGCCAGTTCCGCCAGGTAGGCGTCCGCCTGGTCCGACATCAGGTTGGTGGCCACGCCCACGGAACGGCTGGCGTCCGGCACGTAGATGACCGGGCCTTCGTAGTTGGGCGCGATCTTCACGGCGGTGTGCACGCGGCTGGTGGTGGCCCCGCCTATCATCAGCGGCAGCTTGCGGTTGCGGAAATACTCGTCGCGCTGCATTTCGCTGGCCACGTACGCCATTTCTTCCAGGCTGGGCGTGATCAGGCCCGACAGGCCGACGATGTCGGCGTTCTCTTCCTTGGCCTTTTCCAGGATCTGCGCGCAGGGCACCATCACGCCCATGTTCACGACTTCGAAGTTGTTGCACTGCAGGACCACCGACACGATGTTCTTGCCGATGTCGTGCACGTCGCCCTTGACGGTGGCGATGACGATCTTGCCCTTGGCCCGCACGTCGCCGCCGGCCGCCGCGATCTGGCGCTTTTCCTCTTCGATGAAGGGGATCAGGTGCGCCACGGCCTGCTTCATGACGCGGGCGGATTTCACCACCTGCGGCAGGAACATCTTGCCCGCGCCGAACAGGTCGCCCACGACGTTCATGCCGTCCATCAGCGGGCCTTCGATCACCTCGATGGGGCGGCCGCCGCGCGCGGCGATCTTCTGGCGCACCTCTTCCGTGTCTTCGACGATGAAGGCCGTGATGCCGTGCACCAGCGCGTGCGACAGGCGCTGCTCGACGGAGGCGTCGCGCCAGGCCAGGTCCTCTTCCTTCTTGGCGCCCGACCCCTTCACGCTGTCGGCGAACTGCACCAGGCGCTCGGTCGGGGTGCGTTCGTCGTCGGCCTCGGTCTTGCCCACGGGCTCGGGACGGTCCAGGATCACGTCCTCGACCAGGTCGCGCAGCTTCGGATCCAGGTCCGCGTACACGCCGAGCTGGCCGGCGTTGACGATGCCCATCGTCATGCCTTCCTTGACCGCGTAGTACAGGAACACGGTGTGGATGGCCTCGCGCATCGGCTCGTTGCCGCGGAACGAGAAGCTGACGTTGGACACGCCGCCCGAAATGCGGGCATGCGGCAGGTTGTCGCGGATCCAGCGCGTGCCTTCGATGAAGTCCACGGCGTAGTGGTTGTGTTCGTCGATGCCGGTGGCGACCGCGAAGACGTTCGGATCGAAAATGATGTCTTCGGGCGGAAAGCCCTCTTCCTCGACCAGGATCTGGTAGGCCCGGCCGCAGATTTCCTTGCGGCGCTCCAGCGTGTCGGCCTGGCCCTGCTCGTCGAAGGCCATCACCACCACGGCCGCGCCGTAGCGGCGGCACAGGCGCGCATGGTGGCGGAAGGGCTCCAGCCCTTCCTTCATGGAAATGGAGTTCACCACCGGCTTGCCCTGCACGCACTTCAGGCCGGCCTCGATGACTTCCCACTTGGAGCTGTCGATCATGATCGGCACGCGCGCGATGTCCGGCTCGGAGGCGATCAGGTTCAGGAAGCGGTGCATGCACGCCACCGAATCCAGCATGGCCTCGTCCATGTTGATGTCGATGATCTGCGCGCCGTTCTCGACCTGCTGGCGGGCCACGGCCAGCGCCTCGTCGTATTTCTCTTCGCGGATCAGGCGGGCGAACATCTTGCTGCCCGTCACGTTGGTGCGTTCGCCCACGTTGACGTACAGCGTGTCTTCGTCGATGTTCAAGGGCTCAAGGCCCGACAGCCGGGTCTTGACCGGGATATCGGGCACGGCGCGCGGCGTGAGCGAACCGACTTTCTCGGCGATGGCGCGGATGTGGTCCGGCGTGGTGCCGCAGCAGCCGCCGGACATGTTCACCAGGCCGGCGCGCGCGAATTCCTCCAGCAGCGCCGAGGTGTCGGCCGGGGTTTCGTCGAACCCGGTCTCGGCCATCGGGTTGGGCAGGCCGGCGTTGGGATAGACGCAGACGTAGGTGTCGCAGATCCTGGCCAGCTCGGCCACGTAGGGGCGCATCAGCGCCGCGCCCAGCGCGCAGTTCAGGCCGATGGTGACGGGGCGCGCGTGGCGCACCGAATTCCAGAAGGCCTCGACGGTCTGGCCCGACAGGATGCGGCCGGAGGCGTCGGTCACCGTGCCGGAGACCATGACGGGCAGGCGGATGCCGCGCTCTTCGAACACTTCCTCGGTGGCGTAGATGGCCGCCTTGGCATTCAACGTGTCGAAAATGGTTTCGATCAGGACGATGTCGATGCCGCCGTCGAGCAGCCCGTTGAGCTGTTCGACGTAGGCCGCGCGCAGTTCGTCGAAAGTGACGTTGCGGGCGCCCGGGTCGTTCACGTCCGGAGAGATCGAGGCCGTCTTGGGCTGCGGGCCCAGCGCGCCGGCCACGAAACGCGGCTTGTCCGGCGTGCTGTAGGCGTCACAGGCCTCGCGCGCGAGGCGGGCGGACACCAGGTTCAGTTCGTAGGCCAGTTCGGGCAGGTCGTAGTCGCCCTGCGCGATCGAAGTGGCGCCGAAGGTGTTGGTCTCGATGACGTCGGCGCCGGCCTCGAGGTACTGGCGGTGGATCTCGGAGATCACGTCCGGCCGCACCAGCGACAGCAGTTCGTTGTCGCCCTTCAGATCCTTGCCGTGGGCGGCGAAGCGCTCGCCGCGGAAGTCCGCCTCGCCCAGCTTGTAGCGCTGGATCATGGTGCCCATGGCGCCGTCCAGGATCAGGATGCGCTTGCCCAGCAGGCGGGCGAATTCACCGCCCTGGGTATAGGCTTCGGGCGGGTATGGCAGGCGGGGATACGACACGGGCAGGTCCGGATGGAGTTGGCAACGGCGGCGCAGTGTGGCTAAAAAGCGAAAAACGCCGGAAAAACAAGCCCTGATCGTAACAAAATGGGCTAACCCGCGCCTCCCGGTGATACAGTTTCGGCCCCGAACCGGTGCTTTCGGCGCAATGCGCTTGCAAGAACGCAACACTTGCAGGCGGCGCGCGAAAGGTAAACGGGAAACAGGAAGATGTCCGCAGGACGGCTGGCCCCCACAAGGCGGCCCGCCCATCCAGGCTCCAGCCTGTGCTGCCCCCGCAACGGTCCCCATGCGCGCGACGCGCCCATGGCAGCCCGATACCGGCCAGTTCGCCAGCAAGCACGCGCCCGGCGCCTCGCGCCGCGCGTGCCCGTTTTCGTGAACGACGTGCGGGGTCGCGCGTCACACCGAGGTCATCCTGATGAATACCCGCTCCATCCGCCGCAGCGCCGGCGTCCTGGCGTGCGCCGCCCCCCTCCTGGCCAGCGCCCAGCAAGCCACCCCTTCCGCATCCGTCGCCCAACTGGACACCATCGTCGTGACGGCCAGCCGCACGCCCCAGGAACTGAAGAACGTCCTGAGCGACACGTCTGTCATCGACCGCGAAACGCTGTCGCGCGCCGGGCAGAGCAGCCTTGCCGAAGTGCTGTCTCGCAGCCATGGCATCGAATACGTGAACAACGGCGGCCCGCAGACCGCGACCAGCCTGTTCATGCGCGGGGCCAACAGCAACCAGACGCTGGTGCTGATCGACGGCCAGCGCATCAACAACGCGTCCAGCGGCATTCCCGCGCTGAACGCCATCCCCGCGGACAGCATCGAGCGCATCGAAATCGTGCGCGGCGCCGCCAGCAGCCTGTACGGCGCGGACGCCATCGGCGGCGTGATCAACGTCATCACCCGGCAGGCCAGCGACAAGCCGTTGTCGGCCTACTCCAACATCGGCTTCGGCACCTACGGCACCAGCAGCTACAACGCGGGCATTTCGGGCGCGTCCAACGGCTGGACCTACAGCCTGTCGGGCGGCTACCAGCAAAGCCACGGCTTCGACGCGACCACCACGCGCAATCCGTTTTCGCACAACCCCGACAAGGACAGCTACTACCAGAACAACGTGGCCGGCTCGCTGGGCTACGAATGGAAGCCCGAGCAGAAGCTGTCGGTGCAGGTCTACCAGACGCGCGTCAACGGGGGCTACGACAACGGCGAGCCCTATTTCAACGACCGCAGCGTGCAAAAGCTGGAGAACTACTCGATCACCAGCGAAAACCGCCTGGCCGACTTCTGGAAGAGCACGCTGCGCGTGGGCTACATGGTCGACGACAACGAATCGCGCAACGCACCGGCCGACCTGAGCCCCGGCAACTCGCCCGACGGCCGCACCACCTTCCGCACCCGCCAGAACCAGTATTCCTGGCAGAACGATTTCCGCCTGGCCGAGAACCAGAAGTTCACGCTCGCCTACGAACACCTGGATCAGCGCGTGAAGGGCGACATCGCCGATTTCACCGACTTCATGAACGTGACCTATGGCGACTACTCGCAGACCCGCCGCCACGTGAATTCGTTCACCGGCGTGTACCTGGGCGACTTCGGCCGCCATCACGTGCAGGCCAGCCTGCGCAACGACAACGTGTCCGAAGTCGGCCATCGCACCACCGGCGGCCTGGCCTACGGTTTCGACCTGACCGGCAATCTGCGCGCGACCGTGGCGGCCAATACCGGCTTCCGCGCCCCCAGCTTCAATGACCTCTACTACCCGGACATCGGCGGCTATGTCGGCAACCCGCGGCTCAAGCCCGAAGAATCGCGCAACGGCGAAATCGGCCTGAAGTACCAGGACGACACCAGCGAACTGGGCGTCGTGTACTACCACACGCGCGTCAAGAACCTGATTCAGACCCAGGCCCTGGACCCCAGCAACCCGTTCGCCGGATCGACGCTGGGCAACGTCGGCCGGGCCACGCTGCAGGGCTTCACCGTTTCGGGCGCGCACAGCTTCGGCAACACCCGCATCCGGGCCAGCCTGGACCTGAGCAATCCGAAGAACGACGACACCAACGAGCAGTTGCTGCGCCGCGCGCGCACCGTCCTGCGCACCTCGATCGACCATCGTTTCGACCAGTTGCTGGTGGGTGCGGAGTGGTACGTGTCGGACGAGCGCTACGACGTGGGCCAGACGTACATGGCCGGCTACGGGCTCTTCAACCTGACCGCCTCGTACGACATCACGCGCAACTTCCAGGTGCAGGTCCGCTGGAACAACGTGTTCGACAAGCACTACACCCTGGCCGAAGGCTACGCCACGCCGGGTTCGAACGCGTTCGTGAACCTGTCCTGGCGCATGTAGGCTAGGATGTGCGGGCGGCGGCCTGCGCCGCCCGCCTCCCCTATTCCATGACGCCGCCGATTCACCGGATCGCTCGTACAAGCTGGCTCTGGCTTGCCTGCCTGGCAGTCCAGGGCGCCGGCGCGGCCACGATCCAGGTCCGCGACGACCGCAACCGGGACGTCGTGCTGCCGGCGCCCGCCCGGCGCGCGGTCACCCTGGCTCCGCACGCCACCGAACTCGTCTACGCCGCGGGAGCGGGCGACTACCTCGTCGGCACCGTCCGCGGCAGCGACTATCCGCCCGCCGCCCGCCGCCTGCCGGTCATCGGCGACGGCACCCAGCCCGACCCCGAACGGGTGGCCGCCGCCCGCCCCGACCTGCTGATCGCCTGGCAGGCGGCCGCCGCCGAGCCGCTGGTCCGCGTCATGGGCAAGCTGGACGTTCCGGTCTTCTACAGCGATCCGCCGACCCTGGCGGCCATCCCCGACGCCGTGGAGCGCATGGGCGTCCTGTTCGGCACCGAACCCCAGGCGCGGGCCGCCGCCCGGGACCTGCGCGCCCGGCTGGACGCCCTGACGGCGCGCTACGCCGGCCGCCGGCCGGTGCGCGTGTTCGTCCAGGCGGGCCTGGATCCCATCTTCACCCTGAACGACTCGAGCATCGTCAGCGACGCCCTGCGCGCCTGCGGCGGCGTCAACGTCTTCGGCCAGGCCCCCGTCGTGGCTCCGCAGGTCACGCTGGAAAGCGTGCTGGCCGCCCGGCCCGAAGCCGTGCTGGCGGGCGTGAGCCGGCCGGAGGACACGCCGCGGAACCTCGCCGCCTGGCAGGCGCTGGGCCTGCCCGCCGCCCGCCAGGGCCACGTGTACGGGATCGACGCGGACGCGCTGTACCGCCCCGGGCCGCGGCTGCTGGACGCGGCCGAAAGCCTCTGCGCCGACCTGGACCGCCTGCGCCGCTGATCCGCCGCCATGCCGCCATCTTCAAATAGTGGAACGCGGCATTCCGCCGGACTCCTCTGTCGATCGGCGTCGTGCTTTATCATTCGTGCAAGATACGCCAGTCCCCGCGGGCCCCGCATCGTGCGCACCCGCCCTTTGAAACACCGCCATGACCACTCAAGACACTCTCACCATCGCCGGCCGCGCCTACTCGTCGCGCCTGCTCGTCGGCACCGGCAAGTACAAGGACTTCGAACAGACCCGCGCGGCGCTGGACGCCAGCGGCACCGAGATCGTCACCGTCGCGATCCGCCGCACCAATATCGGCCAGAACGCCGGTGAACCGAACCTGCTGGACTACGTCCCGCCCTCGAAATTCACGCTGCTGCCCAACACCGCCGGCTGCTACAGCGCCGACGACGCCGTGCGCACGCTGCGCCTGGCGCGCGAGCTGCTGGACGGCCACGACCTGGTGAAACTGGAAGTGCTGGGCGACCCGCAGACCCTGTTCCCCAACATGCCCGAAACGCTCAAGGCCACCAAGACCCTGGTGGACGACGGCTTCAAGGTCATGGTGTATTGCACCGACGATCCCATCCAGTGCCGCATGCTGGAAGACCTGGGCGCCGTGGCCGTGATGCCGCTGGCCTCGCTGATCGGCTCGGGCATGGGCATCCTGAACCCCTGGAACCTGCGCCTCATCATCGACCAGGCCCGCGTGCCGATCGTGGTGGACGCCGGCGTGGGCACCGCGTCCGATGCCGCCATCGCCATGGAACTGGGCTGCGACGCCGTCCTGATGAACACCGCCATCGCCGGCGCGCGCGACCCCATCCTGATGGCCAGCGCCATGAAAAAGGGCGTGGAAGCCGGCCGCGAGGCCTTCCTGGCCGGCCGCATGCCCAAGAAGCTGTACAGCGGCGCCCCCAGCTCGCCCACCGAAGGCCTGATCACGGCCGGCGCCCCCAAATGAGCACCGGCCAGCAGGCCGCAGGCGGCCGTCCCATCCCCAACGCGCTGACCATCGCCGGCGTCGACCCGTCCGGCGGCGCCGGCATCCTGGCCGACGTGAAGGCCATGAGCGCGCTGGGCGCCTACGGCTGCGCCGTGATCGCGGCGCTGACGGCGCAGAACACGCGCGGCGTCACCGGCATCTCGGCGGTGCCGCCCGCCTTCGTGGGCCAGCAGATCGACACGCTGTTCGAGGACGTGCGCATCGACGCCGTCAAGATCGGCATGCTGGGCCAGCGGCCGGTAATCGAAATCGTGGCCGAAAAGCTCGCCAAATGGGCCCCGGCCCACGTGGTGCTGGACCCGGTCATGGTGGCCAAGAGCGGCGACCTGCTGCTGGAGAACGAGGCCGTGGGCGCCATGCGCGAGGCCCTGCTGCCGCAGGCCACCCTGCTGACGCCCAACCTGCCCGAGGCCGGCGTGCTGCTGGAAGAGCGCCCGGTCGAGACCGTCAAGGAAATGCGCCGCGTGGCCGAACGGCTGCGCAACAAGCTGGCCCATTCCGGCGAACGCTGGGTTCTCGTCAAGGGCGGCCACCTGCCCGGCAACGACACCATCGACCTGCTGCACGACGGCGACCGGATGATCGAACTGCCCGGCCACCGCATCCCCACGGCCAACACCCATGGCACCGGCTGCACGCTGTCGGCGGCGCTGGCGGCCCTGCTGCCGCAAACCGGGGACGTACCAGAGGCCGCGCGTCGCGCCAAGGCCTACCTGACCGAGGCCATCCGCCACGCGGAACGCCTGTCGGTGGGTTCCGGCCACGGGCCCGTGCATCACTTCCACGCCTGGTGGTAGGCCCGGGCGCCGGCTGAAACACTTGTCGGCGGGCCGAAGCGTCACAGTACGCTACGAATCGGTACAATGGTCAGTTGATTCCTCTGTTTTTTCTGACCGTCATGAACGCTTCGACCCTGCCCGACGTAGAACAAGCCCGCTTCAATATGGTGGAACAGCAGATCCGCCCGTGGGACGTTCTGGACGCCAACGTGCTGCAAGCGCTGTTCGACGTGCGCCGCGAACAATTCGTTCCGCCGGCCCTGCGCGCGATGGCGTTTTCCGACCTGGAACTGCCGCTGGAAATCAACGCGGTCAACACGCGCCAGACCATGCTCGCGCCCAAGGTGGAAGCCCGCCTGGCGCAGGAACTGCTGCTGACCAAGTCCGACTGCGTGCTGGAAATCGGCACCGGTTCCGGCTACCAGGCCGCGCTGCTGGGCTACCTGGCGCAACAGGTCACGTCGGTCGAGATCGACAGCCGCCTGGTGACGTTCGCCCAGCAGAATCTGCAAATGAACAACGTCACCAACGTCAAGGTCGAAACGGGCGACGCCCGCAACGGCTGGGGCTCCACCGAATACGACGCCATCCTCGTCACGGGTTCCGTGCCGACCGTACCGGACGCGCTGAAGTACCAGCTCCGCGTCGGCGGCCGCCTGGTCGTCGTCGTCGGCCAGGCCCCCGTCATGACGGCCTGTCGCATCACCCGCACCACCGCGGCCAGCTTCGAAACGGTGAACCTGTTCGAAACGGTCATCAAGCCGCTGCGCGGCGTGACGGTGTCCCAGTTCAAGTTCTGAGTCCCAACCCCGCCGCCCGGCGTCCACGCCCCGGCCAGGCCGGCGGCGTTCCGGGCGGCCCGGCGTATCGTTGAAAATCATGCGCGTCCGATTGCTTACGGCTTTATTGGTATTCACCTGCGCCGCAAGCGCCGGCCCGTCCCTTGCCCGCGCGCAGAACCTGATCCAGGTCTGGCAGGCGGCGCTGGGCAATGACCCCATCTACGCCGCCGCGCGGGCCAACTACCGCGCCGGCCTGGAAAAAGAACCCCAGGCCCGCTCCCTGCTCCTGCCCCTGATTTCCGCCGAAGCCGGCGGGGCCTACCAGGAAACCCGCAGCACCCGCGGCCTGGGCGTCGCCTACAGCGGCGGACGCGGCGTCTGGGACCTGGCGCTGACCCAACCCCTGTTCGACTGGGGCCGCTGGCAGAACTACGAACAGTCCAAGCTGGTCGTGGCCGACGTCGAAGTGCAATTGCAGCAGGCCTACCAGGATCTGCTGCTGCGCGTGGCCGACGCCTATTTCAACGTGCTCTACGCCCAGGACACGCTGACCGCCACCGAGGCCGAGAAGGCCGCCGTGGCCGGGCAGTTGGAGTCCGCCAAGCGCAATTTCGAGCTGGGCAACGCCACCATCACCGACACCTACGAAGCGCAGGCGCGCTACGACCTGGTGGTGGCCCAGGAACTGCGCCTGCAGAACGATCTGGAAGTGCGCCGCGACGAGCTGGCCAAGATCGTCGGCACGGCCCCCGGCGCGCTGGCCGAACTGCCCTACGGCGTGCAACTGCCCGCCCCGCAGCCCGCCCGCGTCGCCGACTGGAGCAACCAGGCCGAGGCCTCCAGCCTGGACGTACTGCGCGCCCAACTGCTGACCCGCATCGCCGGACGCGAGATCCAGATCGCCAAGAGCGGCCACTACCCCACGCTGAACCTGCGCGCCACCAGCGGCAGCGCGAGCGACGCGGTCATGGGCAATGCCGCGCCGGGCAAGCCGATCGACAACACCATCGGTGTCGTGCTGTCGATTCCGCTGTACGCGGGCGGCGGCGTGTCGTCGCAGGTGACCGAAAAGGTGCAGTTGGAACAGAAGGCACGCCACGACTACGAAACGGCGCGCCGCCAGGCCATCCAGGCCGCGCGCCAGTACTACACCGGCGTCACCAGCGGCCTGGCCCGCATCCAGGCCCTGGAAGCGGGCGAGAAATCCAGCCGTGCGGCGGTCGAGGCCAACCGCACCGGCTACGAGGTCGGCGTGCGCATCAACCTGGACGTGCTCAACGCCCAGCAGCAGCTCTACGCCACCCAGCGCGACCTGGCGCTGGCGCGCTACAGCACCGTGCTGGCGAGCCTGCGCCTGAAGGCCACCAGCGGCATCCTGGCGGAAACGGACCTGGAAGCGATCAACCGCCTGCTGCGGGAACCGCGCTAGGCGCCCTGGATCTTCTTCACCAGGGCGGTGGTGGAACGCTCGAATTCGAACGGAATGGCCACCGCGCGGCCGCCCCAGGTCTTGACCAGGGCGGTCTCGGGCAGCTTTTCCATGTCGTAGTCGCCGCCCTTGACGATCAGGTCGGGCTTGAGCTGCGCGATCAGCGCCTCGGGCGTGTCTTCATGGAAGGACGTGACGACCGCCACGCAACCCAGCGCGGCCAGCAAAGCGGCGCGGTCTTCCATGCGGTTCAGCGGGCGCTCAGCGCCCTTGCCCAGCCGGCGCACCGATTCGTCGGTGTTCACCGCCACCACGAGCGTCGCGCCCAACTGGGCCGCCTGGTCCAGGTAGGTCGCGTGCCCCCGGTGCAGGATGTCGAAGACGCCATTGGTGAACACCAGCGGCCGCGGATAGCGGCCGGCGGCGACGGCGGCGACGCATTCGTCGCGGGACAGGACCTTGGATTCGAAACGGGCGGCAGGCATGGGCGGGATTGTACTGCCCTTACCGAGCCTTCCGCGTGTCTGACACCCGTACGAGACAGTGCAACGAACCCAACACTACCGTCCCGGGTGTCAGACACCGGCTGAATCTGATAGGCCGCCAAGATACGACCGGTGTCAGACACCCGGGAAGACCGGTTTCAGTACGGCGGACCTCCCATACGGGTGTCAGACACCTCGAAACGGGTGCTCTTACACCGCCGAAGGAACGACGATTTCCTTTTCCTTCGGCACGATCAGCGCCGACATTTCCTTGCGGTAGCGGTTCAGGTCCTTCACCGTTTCGAAGCTGCGGTCCATCAGCTTGGACAGGATGTGCAGGATGCGGGTGACGACCTTCTGTTCCCAGACGCCGTCGAAGCGGATCTGCGTGTCCAGCCAATGTTCGAGCCAGCCCGGCTCGGGCAGGCGCGACTGGACCGTGTCGTTGGGGAACAGGTCCTTGTTCACGTGCAGGTTGGTGGGGTGCAGGGCCTGCTGCGTGCGGGCTGCCGACGCCATCAGCACGCCGATCTTCGAGAATGCCAGGCGCGCCTGCTCGCTGGTGTTCTGGCCGCGGTCGTGCAGGGCGCGGCGCATGTATTGCAGGTAGGCGCCGGCGTGGCGGGCCTCGTCCTGGGCCACGGTCTTGTAGATGGCCTTGATGACCGGCTCGGTGTGCCATTCGGCGGCGCGGCGGTACCAGTGGTTCAGGCGGATTTCGCCGCAGAAGTGCAGCATCAGCGTTTCCAGCTCGGGCGCCGTATCGAACTCGAAGCGCACGTTGTGCAGCTCTTCTTCGGTGGGCACGAGGTCCGGGCGGAAGCGGCGCAGGTACTCGATCAGCACCAGCGAATGCTTCTGCTCTTCAAAGAACCATACCGACATGAACGCGCAGAAATCGCTGTCGCCGCGATTGTCGCGCAGGAACATTTCGGTGGCCGGCAAGGCGGCCCATTCGGTGATGGCGTTCATCTTGATCGTGTGCGCCTGCTCGTCGGAGAGCTTGCTGCGATCGAAGTCGCCCCAGGGAATGTCATGCGCCATGTTCCAGCGCACGGCTTCCATGGTCTTGAAGAGTTCAGGATAAAGCATGGTCTGCCCTTGTATTCGTCCCGCTGATGGGGCTATAGAAATTGATGAATGGCGCGCGCGGCTTGTCGGCGCGAGCGCTGCAACCATCCGCCGCAGCGCTATTTTTCGCCGTCTCCCGCGAAGCTATGATGACCGTTTCATGAATGAAACATGACAAAAGGCGTCTAGATCATTGCGCCGCCTACCGGGTCAACGCCCATATCGCGACCCCGACCGCGAGCGCCACGACCCCAACCAGCGCTGCAACCAGCCGGTTGTTCTGCTCCTGCGCCCGCCGCAACTGAGCCATCTCTGCCAGCAGGGCCGGCGAGACATTGGGGCGGCTCAGGTGGTCATGGACCAGCCTGGGCAAGGCAGGCAGCATCTGCGACCACTGCGCGGCCTCCTTTTCCAGGCTTTGCCGCAGCCCCTTGATCCCGACGCGCTGGCGCATCCAGCGTTCCAGGTAGGGCTTGGCGGTCTTCCAGAGATCCAGGTTGGGGTCGAGCTGCCGGCCCAGGCCCTCGACGTTCAGCAGGGTCTTCTGCAACAGGACCAACTGCGGCTGGATCTCCACATTGAACCGGCGCGAGGTCTGGAACAGCCGGAGCAGCACCTGCCCCAGCGAAATCTCCGACAGCGGCCGGTCAAAGTACGGTTCGCAGACGGCGCGCACGGCGCCCTCCAGTTCTTCTTCGCGCGTATCGGGGGGCACCCAGCCCGACTCGATGTGCAACTGGGCCACCCGGCGGTAGTCGCGGTGGAAGAAGGCCAGGAAATTCTGCGCCAGGTAATTCTTGTCGAACTCCGACAGCGACCCCACGATGCCGAAGTCCAGGGCGATGTAGCTGCCCAGCGTCTCGGGGCGGTCCGACACGTAGATGTTGCCCGGGTGCATATCGGCGTGGAAGAAGCCGTCGGTGAAGACCTGCGTGAAGAAGATCTCGACGCCGGTGCGCGCCAGGGTCGGGATGTCGATGCCCGCCTCGCGCATGCGGTCCACCCGGCCCACCGGCACGCCATACATGCGCTGCATGGTGAATACGGTGGAGGCCGTGTATTCCCAGATCACCTCGGGCACGATCAGCATGTCGCCGCGGCCGGACTCGGGGCCGAAATTGCGGCGCAACTGGCTGCAATTGGAGGCTTCGCGCACCAGGTCCAGTTCGTCGTGCAGGTACTTGTCGAACTCGGCCACGACTTCGCGCGGCTTCAGGCGGCGGCCGTCGGCGCCCAGGCGTTCGATGATGCGCGCCACCACCTTCAAGAGCGACAGGTCTTTCTCGATGATGCTCAGCATGCCCGGGCGCAGCACCTTCACGGCGACCTCGCGGCCGTCATGCAGCACCGCGAAGTGCACCTGGGCGATCGAGGCCGAGGCCACCGGGTCCACCTCGAACTGCGCGAACAGCTTCTCGGGCGGCGCGCCCAGCGCCGCTTCGATGCAGGCGGCCGCCTGCGCCGAAGGGAACGGCGGCACGCGGTCCTGCAGGAGGGCCAGTTCGTCGGCGATGTCGGCGGGAATCAGGTCGCGGCGGGTGGACAGCACCTGCCCGAACTTCACGAAAATGGGGCCCAGCGATTCCAGGGCCAGCCGCAGCCGCAGCCCGCGCGGCTTGCGCGGACGCGTGCCCAGGCGGATGACGCGCAGCAGGCAGGTGGCCAGCGGATGATTCAGGCTGGAGAGCACCAGTTCGTCCAGGCCGTAGCGCAGCGAAACCAGGACGATGCGGGCAAGGCGCAGCAGAGGGAACATGGATCAGGCGCCCCGCTTTGCGCCGGCCGCGGCCAGGCGGGTTTGGAGCGCGGCCGCCGAACGGGCCAGGGCCTCGGTGCGGGCGTTCAGTTCGGCCAGGTCCAGGCGCCACTGTTCCAGCGCGGGCCGGCCCGCCAGCACGCCGCTTTCCTCCGACAGGTATTCCGACACGTTGCCGGCCAGGCGCTGGCCGGCCGTGCGCGCGCCGCCGGCCACGGCGCGGACGCCGCCCGCGATGCGCAGCGCGGCGATGTCGCCCACCACGCGGGCCAGCGCGTCCTCGGGGTCCCAGCGCAACTGCCGGGACAGGTCGGCGACGACCTGGGCCAGGGCGGCATCGCCGGAGATATGCGTGGCCTCGGCGAAATCCGGCGCGTCGCGGTCTGCGCCCAGGCGCGGCACCGGCAGCTTCTCGGGCGCGACCGTCAGGGTCACGTCGGGCACCACCGCCGCGTCGGCCTGCGCCGCCAGCCCTTCGCTGTCGATGGCCAGGCCCAGGCTGAAGCCGCCGAGCGCGAAGCGCACGGTCTTGCCGGCATGCCGCGACAGGCGTTCGCGCGCCCAGTCCTCGCGCCGCAACAGGGCGTTGAGCGCGCTAACAGCCAACCGCGAGGGAGTGGGCAGGAACGAAAAAGGCAGCATGACGGTCTGCAACGGCCCAATGGGCGGAGTTGCCGGAATTGATGGGTAAATCGGGAGTGTAACGGGTTAGATGAGAGCGTGTTTTGCGCAGGCACATGGAAAAACCGGCCCCTAGTGGGGCCGGCTCAAGCGGATGCCTTGCGGCACCCCAACGGAGGGCGGTTCTGCCCGGTCCGCCAGCCTTAGCTGGCGTAGTCCACCGGGATCTGCTGGATGCCGGCCAGCAACCAGCCGCCGGAGGCCGGCTTGAAGAGGTTCCAGACTTCCTCGAAGCGGAAAGCCTCGGTGCCCGGCGCCTCGCGCAGCATGCCGGAGAAGCGGACGCTGGCCAGGTGGCCGTCGGACACCGTTTCGATGCCCAGGAGTTCCGCGTTCAACAGCACGACTTCGGTCTTGTTGGGCGCCTCGCCGCGCTCGGCCAGTTGCGGCTTGAGCTCGATGATCAGGTCGTCGGTCAGGAAGTCGCGCAGGCGGTCGGTGCTGCCGCTGTCCCAGACTGCCTGGATGCGCACGAACTGTTCCTTGGCCTGCTTCAGGAAGTTGGGCGTATCGAAATCGCCCGGCACGAACCAGTTGTTGTCCTCGCCAGCCTTGGGCAGCACGGCCGGCGCGGCTGCGGCGGCGGGGGCCGCGGCGGGAGCGGGAGCGGCCGCCGGCTGCAGCGCCTGGCGCCACATCGGTTGCTGCTGCTGGCCCGCGGGCGCGTTGTTCGCGCCGCCGAAAGCGCCCTGCGTGGCAGTGCGCGGCGCCGCGCCGCGCAGGCGGCGGACGATGAACATGATGGCGAAGACGACCAGGCCGATCAGCAGCGCGGACGACAGGAATTCGGCGAAAGCGCCCGACAGGCCCATGCTGGACAGCAGCGCGGCGATGCCCAGGCCGGCGGCGATGCCGGCGATGGGGCCGAGCCAGCGCGAAGCGCCGCTCTTGGCGGCGGCACCCGCTGCGCCGGCCGTCGCGGCGCCGGCAGCCGCCGGCGCCGCCGTGGCGCCAGCCGTATTGTTGGCCGCGGCCGGAGGCGTGGTGGCCTGGCGCTGCTGGGTCACATTGGAGGATTGCCGGCCGATGCTGGCGCCGCCGCCGGCGCGCCGGGCTTCGGCGTCGAACGACGCCGTCACCAGCGCCGCGCCGGAAATGGCGATGAGCGCCGCGGCGACAAACCGCGAAAGACAGAATTTGGACATAAGTTTTGCTCCCTCGTACTCGTACTCGCGCCCCCTGCCACCCCGAGCAGCAGGGAGCCCCGCGGATCGCGGGGCCGTGGTCGCGACTTTTCTTACAATAATCTGAATGACGTAAGAATAACGGACAAGACGCCGGCCCACAAGTTCCGCAAGGGGCGGCGAAATATCCCGCGGGCCCGGGCGGTCAGCCCAGCCGCACGCCTTCGTGCAAGGCGGCGATGCCGGCAGTCAGGTTGAAATACTGCACCCGCTCCAGGCCGGCCGTGCGCAGCATGTCGGCCAGGGTTTCCTGGTCGGGATGCATGCGGATCGATTCGGCCAGGTAACGGTAGCTGGCCTCGTCCTTGGCGATCTTCTTGCCCAGCCAGGGCAGCACATTGAAGGAATACCAGTCGTAGGCCGGCGCCAGCGGCTTGGCGACGCGGGAGAATTCCAGCACCAGCAGCTTGCCGCCCGGCTTGAGCACCCGGGTCATTTCCGCCAGGGCGCGGTCCTTGTGGGTCATGTTGCGCAGGCCGAAGGCCACGCTGACGCGGTCGAAATAGCCCGAGGGAAAGGGCAGCCGTTCGGCGTCGCACACCGCGGCGGGGACCAGCAGGCCGGCGTCGGTCAGGCGGTCGCGGCCCACGCGCAGCATGGAATCGTTGATGTCGGTAAGCCAGACCTCGCCGGTGGGCCCGGCCCGCTTGGCGAAGGCTTTCGCCAGGTCGCCCGTGCCGCCGGCGATGTCCAGCACCTTCATGCCGGGGCGGATGGCCGCGCGGCCGATGGTGAAGGCCTTCCAGACGCGGTGCAGGCCCGCCGACATGAAATCGTTCATGACGTCGTAGCGCTGGGCGACCGAATGGAAGACTTCCGCGACCTTGCGGGCTTTTTCGCTTTCCGGCACCGACTGGAAGCCGAAATGGGTGGATGGCGACGCGGAATCCGCGGAATGTTGCGATTCGGAGGGGTTTTGCATGGTGAATTCCCGATATATCGTCCAATGGTAGCCTATCGGCCCCCTGGCCGAGGCCCGCGGACGCCTCCGGCGGCCCTCCGCGGTCACATACCTGAAATATTGCGGCCATACTATCGCAATGTTCGCGCCGCGCCGGCGCTCAGAAGTGTGCCCAATCCGCCATGTCCAGCACCATCCTCGTCGTCGAAGACGAACCCGCCATCCAGGAACTGATCGCCGTCAACCTGTCCTTCGCCGGGCACAAGGTGCTGCGCGCCTTCGACGCCGACCAGGCCCAGACCCTGATCCGCGCCGAACTCCCCGACCTGATCCTGCTGGACTGGATGCTGCCCGGCACCTCCGGCCTCGCCATGGCGCGCAAGCTGCGCAACGACGAACGCACCCGGGCCGTCCCGGTCATCATGCTGACCGCCAAGGGCTCGGAACAGGACAAGGTGGACGGCCTGGAAGCCGGCGCTGACGACTACATTACCAAGCCGTTCTCGCCCAAGGAGCTGATGGCCCGCATCAAGGCCGTGCTGCGCCGCCGCGCGCCCCAGCTCACCGACGACGTGATCGACGTGGGCGGCCTGAAGCTGGATCCGGTGACGCATCGCCTGTCGGGCAACAGCCAGTCGCTGCAGATCGGCCCCACCGAATTCCGCCTGCTGCACTTCTTCATGACCCACCCCGAGCGGGTGTTCTCCCGTTCGCAGTTGCTGGACCAGGTCTGGGGCGACCACGTCTTCGTGGAAGAACGCACGGTCGACGTCCACATCCGCCGCCTGCGCAAGGCGCTGGAGCCCAGCGGCCATGACGCGCACGTGGAAACGGTCCGCGGCAGCGGCTACCGGTTTACCGCCCAGCTCCCGACGCGGTAAAACTGCCGCACCATGATCTGGCTGCGCACCCTTTTCCTGATCGCCCTGTGGGCGGTCGCGGCGTCCATCGCCCAATGGCTCATTGGAGATCCGGCGGGCTGGATCCTGTTCAGCGCCGCGCTGTCCGCCATGCTGGTCTGGCGCAGTTGGCGGCTGCACCTCGTCTCCCGCTGGGCCAACAACCCCGACTCCTCCCCGCCCGCCTCCGTCGGCCCCTGGGACGACATCCTCGCCCCGCTGTACCGCTACACCCGGGCCCGCGCCCGCGAACTGGACGAAACCCGGGACACCATGCACGGCATGCTGGCGGCCGCCCAGGCGCTGCCCGACGGCGCGGTGACCCTGAACGAGGATTTCCAGATCGACTGGTGCAACCGCATGGCGCGCCAGCACCTGGGGCTGCGCCTTCCGGCCGACCGGGGCCATAACCTGCTGAACCTGCTGCGCGCTCCGGAATTCGTGGAATACGCGCACCGCCCGTCCTGGCCCGACCCCATCCTGGTGCGCCTGGGCCAGAACGGGCAGGAACGGCTGATGATGATGCAGTTGACGGCCTACGCCAGCAACCAGCGCCTGCTGATCACCCGCGACGTCACCCAGATCGAGCGCCTGGAAACCACCCGCCGCGATTTCGTCGCCAACGTGTCGCACGAACTGCGCACCCCCCTGACGGTGCTGGCGGGCTTCCTGGAAACGCTGCGCGACATGCCTTCGGACGCCCTGCCGGCCGAGCAGCGCGAACAGTACATCGACATGATGCACGAGCAGGCCCAGCGCATGCAGGCCATCGTGGAAGACCTGCTGACCCTGTCCACGCTGGAATCGTCGCCCGGCACCGACCCGCGCGCCGTCAACATCAGCGCCCTGCTGCAGAAGGCGCGCCAGCAGGTCGAGGCGCTGTCGGGCGGCCGCCACGTGCTGGAGTGGCACATCGACGAATCCCTGGACGTGCTGGGCGCGGAAACCGAGCTGGCCTCGGCCCTGTCAAACCTGCTGACCAACGCCGTGCGGTACACGCCCGACGGCGGCACCATCACCGTGCGCTGGGCGCGCGAAGAGGACGGCGGCGCGCGCTACAGCGTGCAGGACACCGGCATCGGCATCCCCGCCCGCCACCTGCCCCGCCTGACCGAACGCTTCTACCGCGTGGACCGCGGCCGCTCGCGCGCCGTGGGCGGCACCGGCCTGGGGCTGGCGATCACCAAGCACATCGCCATGCGACACGATGCCGAACTGCTGATTACGAGCGAGCAGGGCAAGGGCAGCGTATTCGCCCTGCGCTTTCCGCCGGACCGCGTCGCGGTCGAAACCACCGTCTGACCCCGCTGCGCCCATCCGCGCCGATCGCGCGGCGTGGATGGTAAATTTTCGGCCATGCGCATCCTGGTCATCGAAGACGAACCCAAACTGGCCGACTACCTCAAAAAGGGGCTGTCGGAGCAAAGCCACGTCGTGGACCTCGCCCGCGACGGCGTGAACGGCCTGCACCTGGCGCTGGAAGGCGCCTACGACCTGATCGTGCTGGACGTGATGCTGCCGGGCGTGGACGGGTTCGGCGTCCTGGCCGCCGTGCGCGCCCAGAAAGACACCCCGATCCTGATGCTGACGGCGCGCGACGCCGTGGAAGACCGCGTGCGCGGGCTGGAGGGCGGCGCCGACGACTACCTGGTCAAACCCTTCGCCTTCTCGGAGTTCCTGGCGCGCGTGCAGGCGCTGCTGCGGCGCGGGCGCTCGCAGGAACCCACGGTGCTGCGGCTGGCCGACCTGGAACTGGACCTGGCGCGGCGCCGCGCCCAGCGGGCCGGGCGGCGGCTGGACCTGACCGCCAAGGAATTCAGCCTGCTGGCGCTGCTGCTGCGCCGCCAGGGCCAGGTGCTGTCGCGCACGACGCTGGCCGAACAGGTCTGGGACATGAACTTCGACAGCGACACCAACGTCATCGACGTCGCCGTGCGGCGGCTGCGCGGCAAGCTGGACGACCCCTACGACACCAAATTGCTGCACACGGTGCGCGGCATGGGCTACGTGCTGGAATCGCGCCCCGCGGACGGCCGCCCCCCAGATGGCCGCCCCGCATGAAAAAGCCGCCGCGCATGCGCTCCATGCAGGCGCGCCTGACCTTGCTGCTGGGCGCCATCGCGCTGCTGGTGTCCAGCCTGGCGGGCGCCACCCTGTTCTGGGCGCTCAAGCGCGAGGTCGAGCGCCAGGAAATCACCGAGGTCAGCGGCAAGCTGGAACTGATCGACCACCTGATCGACATGCAGAACAGCGCCAGCGGCCTGCAGGACCTGGCCGCCACTTTCGACGAGATGCGGGCGGGCCAGGGCCAATTGGGGATCTGGATCCTGGACGCCCAGGGCAAAGTGGTCTACGGCGGCGCCGCCCCCGAAACGCTGGAAACGCTGCCGGACAGGCAGGTCGTGTTGCAGGCCCCGGACGGCGGCCGCATGCGCGGGCTGCGCGTGGACATGAACGACCGCATCCTGCCCGGCGCGCAGTTGACCGTGGCCGTCAGCACCCGCAGCAGTTCGCAGTTCCTGTATGCCTATGGCACCGCGCTGGCGCTGATCTGCGCGCTGTGGGTGGGCGCGACGGTGATGCTGGCCGCCTGGGCCGTGCGCCGCAGCATGGCGCCGGCGCGCAGGCTGTCCGAACAGGCGGCCCGCATCCAGCCCGACAACCTGTCGCGGCGCCTGCCGCTGGAAGACACCGACCGCGAACTGCACGAACTGGTGCGGTCCTTCAACCGGACCCTGGAGCGGCTGCAAGAGGCCTACCAGCAGATGGAGGGCTTCAATGCCGACGTGGCGCACGAACTGCGCACGCCGCTGGCCACGCTGATCAACGGCGCGCAGGTCATGCTGTCGTCGCCGCGCAGCGCCAATGAACTGCGCGACGCCCTGGAATCCAACCTGGAAGAACTGGAAGACCTGAAGACCCTGGTCAACGACATGCTGTTCCTGGCCCGCGCCGACCGCGGCGAACGGGCGGCGGACCTCAAGCCGGTATCGCTGGCCGCCGAAGCGCGGCGCGTGGCGGAATACTACGAGGCCACCCTGGAGGAACACGGGGTCGCCCTGCGCTGCGAGGGAGATGCCGCCGTCGCCGCCAACCCGGGGCTGGTGCGCCGCGCGCTGGCCAACCTGATCTCCAACGCCATCAAGGCCACGCCCCGCGGCGGCGAAATCGTGCTGTCGTGCTCGGCGTCGCCGGCCGGCGCCCGGGTGGAAGCGCGCAACCCCGGCCCCCCCATCCCCGCCGCCGACCTGCCCCGAATCTTCGACCGCTTCTTCCGCTCGGGCCAGGCGCGCGCGCCGCGCAGCGAAGGCCACGGGCTGGGCCTGGCCATCGTGCGCGCCATCGCCCGCATGCACGGCGGCGAAGTGGACGCCGCGTCGGACGCCCGCGGCACCGTCGTCGGCATCACCCTGCGCGGGCCCGACGGCCACGCCGCGGCGGCCGACATTACAAAAATGTAATCCGGGCGACAGGATAGGGTCACCGCCGTTTTCCTACAGTGCCATCACCGTCCCCACCATCGAGGATCCGCGTGAAAGGCATTCTGCTCCGCACCACCCAAGCCGCCTTCCTGGCCCTGACGCTCGGCGCGGGCTCCGCGCATGCCGCCGGCGGCCATGGCGACCACGCCGGCCACGCCGCGCCGGCCGCCTCGGCCCCCATCGGCAAGCCGGGCGACCCGGCCCGCGTCACCCGCAGCATCGACGTCGACATGACCGACGCCATGCGCTTCACGCCCGCCCGCATCGAGGTCAAGGCGGGCGAGACCGTGCGCCTGAACGTGCGGAATTCCGGCAGGATCCGGCACGAACTGGTGCTGGGCACCGACGCCGACCTCAAGGCGCACTACGACATGATGATGAAGGACCCGGGCATGCGCCACGAGGAAGCCAATGCCGTGTCGCTGGAAGGCGGCGGGAGCGGCCAGATCGTCTGGCGCTTCGACAAGGCCGGCACGGTGTCCTTCGGCTGCCTGGAGCCCGGCCACTACACCGCCGGCATGAAGGGCGCGGTGTCGGTGCAGTGAGCGCCGCCGCCCGAACGGATCCGACATGACAGTCTCCCTTCCCCTTTCCCGCCGGCGCTTCGTGCAGGGCCTGGCCGGCGGCGGCGCGCTGGCCGCGCTGGGCAACTGGCGCGCCGCGCTGGCCGCCCCCGCCGCGGCCGCGGAATTGCGCGGCACCGAATTCCATCTGGAGATCGGCGAAACCCCCGTGAATTTCACGGGCGCGGCCCGCATCGGCACCACGGTGAACGGGCGGCTGCCCGCCCCGGTGCTGCGCTGGCGCGAAGGCGACACGGTGACCCTGCACGTCACCAACCGCCTGCGCGAACAGACCTCCATCCACTGGCACGGCATCCTGCTGCCCACCGACATGGACGGCGTGCCGGGGCTGAGCTTTCCCGGCATCGATCCGGGGCAGACCTTCACCTACCGCTTCGACGTGCGCCAGAGCGGCACGTACTGGTATCACAGCCACTCCGGCTTCCAGGAACAGACCGGCCTGTACGGCGCAATCGTCATCGACCCGCGCCGCCGCGATCCCATCGCTTCCGACCGCGACTACACGGTGCTGCTGTCCGACTGGACGGACGAAGATCCCATGCGGCTCTTCAACAAGCTGAAGATCATGCCGGACTACTACAACCGCATCCAGCCCAGCGTCGAAAGCCTGCGCGCCGAGGCCCGCGACAAGGGCTGGAGCGCCGCGCTGTCGGAACGGCTGATGTGGGAACAAATGCGCATGAATCCGTCGGACCTGGCAGACGTGTCCGGCGCCACCTATACCTTCCTCACCAACGGCGCCACGCCGGCCGGCAACTGGACGGGCCTGTTCCAGCCGGGCGAACGCGTGCGCCTGCGCTTCATCAACGGTTCCGCGATGACGTACTTCGACGTCCGCATCCCCGGGCTGAAGATGACGGTGGTGGCGGCGGACGGGCAGGACGTGCGCCCCGTGGACGTGGACGAGTTCCGCATCGGCGTGGCCGAAACCTATGACGTCATCGTCGAGCCCCTGGACGAGCGCGCCTACACCATTTTCTCGCAGGCCATGGACCGCTCGGGCTACGCGCGCGCCACGCTGGCGCCGCGCGCGGGCATGCAGGCCGAGGTGCCGGCGCTGGACCGCGTGCAGTTGCTGGGCATGATGGACATGGGCATGGCGCACGGCATGGGCGGCGGCGGCCATGGCGCCATGCCGGGCATGGACCACGGCGGCCACGGCGCCGGCGCGGGGCAAGGCGGCATGGTGGAGGTCGAACACCCCTATCCGGCCGAGCGCGGCGTGGGCAATTCCATGCTGCCCGACGTGGTGTCGACCCGGCTGGACGATCCCGGCGTCGGCCTGCGCGGCAACGGCCGCCGCGTGCTGACCTACGCCGACCTGCGGTCCCTGCGCGAACCCGAGGACGACCGCGCGCCGTCCCGCGAGATCGAGCTGCACCTGACCGGGACCATGGAGCGCTATATGTGGTCCTTCAACGGCGTGAAGTTCTCGGACGCCAGGCCCATCGTGCTGCGCTACGGCGAACGCGTGCGCTTCGTCCTGGTCAACGACACGATGATGACGCATCCCATCCACCTGCACGGGCTGTGGAGCGACCTGGAATCGCCGGACGGCGCCTTCCAGGTGCGCAAGCACACTATCTCCCTCAACCCGGCGCAGCGGCTGAGCTACCGCGTCAGCGCGGACGCGCGCGGAAACTGGGCCTACCACTGCCACCTGCTGTACCACATGGAGGCCGGCATGTTCAGAGCGGTCGTGGTGGAGTAAACGATGAAACCGATGAATCGCCACACCGGACGGTTGCGCGCCTGCGCGCTGGCCGCGGCGCTGTCCGCCCCCGCCGCCTGGGCCCAGCCGGCCGCGATGGACCATGGTTCCATGCCTGGAATGGACCACGGGTCGATGGACCACGGGCCGATGGAGGACGGCGCGCGGGCCGCCCCGCCCATCGGCAGCCTGCCGTCCAGCGACGGCGCGGGCGAACGCGGCTACGACAGCTACGGCATCCATCCGCACATGATGGACAACGCGCCCACTTGGCAGGTGCTGTTCGACAGGTTCGGCGTCTTGCGCAACCGCGATGGGCGGAACGCGCTGGACTGGGACGGGCGCTTCTGGTTCGGCACCGCCACCGACCGCCTGCTGGTCAAGAGCGAGGGCGAACGCGAGAACGGCGAAGGATCGGACGGCAAGGTCGAAGCGTTCTGGAGCCATGCCGTCTCGCCCTTCTGGGACCTGCAACTGGGCGCGCGCCGGGACATCGGCGCCGGCCCCAAGCGCAACTGGGCGGCCATCGGCGTCGAAGGCGTCCTGCCCTACAACATCGAACTCGAAGCCACCGGCTACGCGGGCTCGTCCGGCCGCACGGCGCTGGCACTGAAGGCCGAATACGACCTGCTGCTGACGCAGCGCCTGATCTTCACGCCGGAGCTGGAAGCCAGCCTCTACGGCAAGGACGACCCGGAACGCGGCATCGGCTCCGGCCTGTCGGACGGATCGCTGTCGCTGCGGCTGCGCTACGAGGTCACCCGCGAGTTCGTGCCCTATATTGGCGTATCCTTTGAACGCAAGTTCGGCCAGACCGCCCGCTACGCGTCGGACGCCGGCGCCAGCCGGTCCCAGACCGCCATCATGGCGGGCGTGCGGTTCTGGTTCTGAACCGTATGTCCACGTCCCCAGCACGGAGCATCATGAACGTCCCTCGCCTTACGCGCCGCCTGGCCCTCGCCGCGGCCCTGTGCCTGCCCGCCCTTGCCGCCGCGCAGGCGCCCACCCGGGTCGAAGTCTGGAAAACGCCCACTTGCGGCTGCTGCGAGGACTGGATCCAGCACATGCGCGACAACGGTTTCGCCGTCACCGCGCACGACGTCCAGGACACCGGCCCCATCCGCCGCAACGCCGGGATGGCGGACTATGGCTCCTGCCACACCGCGGCCGTGGAAGGCTACGCCATCGAAGGCCACGTGCCCGCCAGCGACGTGCGCCGGCTGCTGCTGGAAAAGCCCGACGCCGCGGGCCTGGCCGCCCCGGGCATGCCGCTGGGCTCGCCCGGCATGGACGGCCCCGAATACGGCGGCCGCAAGACCCCGCACGACGTGGTGCTGGTGGACAAGCGGGGCGGCGCCCAGGTGTTCCAGTCCTACCGCTGAAACAATTCACCCCCACCGCCCCAATGGCTACTCCTTGCACCGCAGCAAAAATGCGCCACAATAAATAAAACGCATTCCCCACCCCTCCCTTGGCAGTCATGGCAAAAATCGTCCTGTTCGAGAACATCCATCCGAGCGCCCGCGCCGTCTTCGAAGCCGCCGGCTACACCGACATCGTCACGCACGCCACGGCCTTGCCGCCGGCACAATTGGGCGAAGCCCTGCGCGGCGCGCAGGTGGCCGGGATCCGTTCTCGCACGCACCTGGACGCCAGCCTGCTGTCCGGCAACCCCGACCTGCGCGTCGTGGGCTGCTTCTGCATCGGCACCAACCAGGTCGACCTGGACGCGGCCATGCAGCGCGGCGTCCCGGTATTCAATGCGCCCTTCTCGAACACCCGCTCGGTCGCCGAACTGGTGTTGGGCGAAGCCATCCTGCTGCTGCGCCGGATTCCGGAAAAGAACGCGCGCGTGCACCTCGGCCACTGGGACAAGAGCGCCTCCGGCGCCTTCGAAACCCGCGGCAAGACGCTGGGCATCGTGGGCTACGGCAATATCGGCTCGCAGATCAGCACGCTGGCCGAAAGCCTGGGCATGCGCGTGATCTACCACGACGTCGAGGCCAAGCTGCCGCTGGGCAACGCCCGCCCCGCCGGGACGCTCAACGATCTGCTGGAGCAGGCCGACGTCGTGACCCTGCACGTGCCGGGCGGCAAGTCCACCGAAAAGATCATGAACGCCGCAACCATCGGGCGCATGCGCCGCGGCGCCATTTTGATCAACGCCTCGCGCGGCGCGGTGGTGGACATCGACGCGCTGCACGCCGCCCTGAAATCCGGCCACCTGGCCGGCGCCGCGCTGGACGTGTTCCCCACCGAACCCAAGGGTCCGGACGAACCGCTGGCCAGCCCGCTGATCGGCATGCCCAACGTCATCCTCACCCCGCACATCGGCGGCAGCACGCAGGAATCGCAAGAGAACATCGGCCGCGAAGTCGCCGAAAAGCTGGTGCGCTTCCTGCAGGCGGGCACCACCAAGGGCGCGGTCAACTTCCCCGAACTGCCCTACCTGGAGCAGGCCGGCGACACTCGCATCCTGCACGTGCACCGCAACGCCCCGGGCGCGCTCGGCACGCTGGACAACCTGATGGCGCAGCACGGCCTGAACATCGTCAGCCAGAGCCTGCAGACGAAGGGCCAGGTCGGCTATGTGATCACCGACGTGGAAGGCCAGGTCGACGATCTGGTCATGACGACCTTGCGCAACCATCCCATCACGGTCCGTTGCGACCGGGTGTAAATCTGTTCCGGCATGGCAGAGGGGCCCGCGAAAGCGGGCCCTTTTTGCTGCCGCGCCCATTCCCCGCGCGGGCCCGGCGCTTATCCGCATTGCGCAATGCCGCGGACTTCAGTTATAAACGATAACCATTCCTATCCATCTTGAATTTGGCGTGCCTATCGCGCCTGGGTCCGTCCGATGTCCGCCGCCGATCTCCCCGTGCAGCAAGATCTGCACGCTCTATACAGCGATCATCACGGCTGGCTGCTGGGATGGCTGCGGCGGCGGCTGGGCAACGCCGCGGACGCCGCCGATCTGGCGCACGATGCCTTCCTGCGCCTGATCCTCAGGCCGGCGCCCGAGGGTTTTGCCACCGCGGGGGCCGCGCGGGCCTATCTGCGCACCATGGCGCAAGGGTTGTGCACTGATCTCTGGCGGCGGCGGGAAGTGGAACAGGCCTGGCTGGAAAGCCTGGCGGCCCAGCCTGAAGCCTACGCGCCTTCGCCTGAACACCAGGCGCTGGTGATCGAAACCCTGATGGAAGTCGGCGAATGGCTCGGCCGCCTGCCGGAAAAAGTGCGTTCGGCCTTCATCCAGGCCCAGATACATGGACTGTCCACCCGGGAGATCGCCGACCGGATGGGCGTGTCCCTGCGCATGGTGCAGAAGTACCTGGCCCAGGCCATGCTGCATCTCGCGCTGATCGACGCCGGGCTGGCGCCCTAGCCATGGCGGCGGCACCCCGGCCGGCCCTGGCGGACGACCTCCCGGCGCAAGCGGACTATGAAAGCCTGAAAGTGGCGGCCGAGTGGTATGCGGTCTTGCAGGATGCCGAAACCGGCCCGCGGCAGCGCGCCGCCTGGCAACGCTGGCTGGACGCGCGGCCGGAACATAGCCGGGCCTGGGCGCACGTCGAGGCGGTCAGCCGGCGCTTCGCCCTTTTTCGCGCCGACGGCGAACGCGAAGCCGCCGAGAAAGCGGTACAGGTCGCTTCCCGCCGCGCGCCGTCGCGCCGCCAGGCCGCCGGCCGCGTCCTGGCGCTGGGCGGCGTGGGCATCCTGGGCTGGCTGTCCTGGCGGCTCACCCCCTTGCCCGCCGTCGTCACCGCCTGGCGGTCCGACTATGCCACCGGCATCGGCGAACAGCGCGACATCCTCCTGGCCGACGACACCCGCGTCTGGCTCAACACCCGCAGCGCCATCGATGTCCATTTCAACCAGGATCGCCGCCTGGTGACGCTGGCCAGCGGCGAAATCCTCATCGAAACCGGCAGGGATGCCCGGCAGCGGCCCTTCTTCGTCGATACCCGCTTTGGCCGGCTGCAGGCGCTGGGCACTCGCTTCACCGTCAGGCAGACGGAAGACGATGTCCTGTTGGCGGTCTATGGCGGGCAGGTGCGCATCCAGAACCTTGCCGGCCGCGCCGCGCTCGTCCGCGCCGGGGAACAAATGCGTTTCACCGCCGACGGCATCTCCGCGGCCGCCCCGGCCGATCCGGCGCGCGAAGCCTGGTCTCGCGGCGTGATCCTGGCGGAGAACCTGTCCCTCGCCGACCTCATCGCGGAGTTGGGGCGCTATCACGCCGGGTATACGGGCGTCGATCCCCGCGTCGCCGGCCTGCGCGTCGTTGGCCGCTATCCGGCCAACGACAGGGACCGCACGCTGGCCATGCTCGAACGGGATCTGCCGATACGCGTCCAGCGCACGCTGCCGTGGTGGGTGACGCTCGAACCCAGGTAAGCGCGCCCGCCGGGCTCCCCGTTTTCGTCCGCGGCCTCGCCCCAGGCCGCCAGTCCTCCAGAAAATCTTCGCACCGCGGTTCGCTTTTCCGCTGCTCGTTCGATTAACAGGGGAAGAGGACCCCGCGGACACGCGCCGCGCCCGTGCGGCAATACCCGTCCGGGACGGCCGGCCCATGCCCCGCGCCTGCCAGCGGTGGACCTCTCCTTGCCCACCCCCATTACAAGGAAAGCCGCCCCATGCGCCGCCTGCAGCACCATGCCCACCCGGGGTTGTCCCCCTCCCTATTGCCGCGCCCCGTCGCCGTGAACCGCATAGTGCGCAAGGCCCTGCTCGGCGCGATCCTGATGACGGGCGCGGCCGTCGGCACGGCCTATGCGCAAGCCGCCGAGCGCGCTGCCGCGGCCGCCGTCCATGCCTACGACGTTCCCGCCGGCCCCCTGGCGGGCGCTTTGAGCCGCTTCGCGGACCAGGCCAACATTCTTCTCAGCGTGCCCGCGGACATGACGGCCGGCAAGACCAGCCCCGGGGTGCGCGGCGCGTATACCGTCGACGCCGCCTTCCGGATACTGCTTGGCAGCACCGGCCTGCAAGCCGTGCGCCGGGCCGACGGCGGCTACTCGCTGCGGCCCGCGCCCGCGGCTGCCGAAACCACCCTGCCCGCCGTGCTGGTCACCGGCTCGGCCGCCGCCGCGGCCGAGCCCTACCCCGGCGGCGAGGTGGCGCGCGGAGCCAGGATCGGCCTGCTCGGCGACAGGGACTTCCTCGACACCCCCTTCAGCGTGACGTCGTACACGTCCAAGCTGATCGAGGACCAGCAGGCGCAGAACATCGGCGACGTCCTGGTGAACGACCCCTCGGTGCGCAACACCTATTCGCGCGGCGCGGGCCGCGACGAATTCAATATCCGCGGCTTTACGCTGTTCAATTACGACGTTGCCTACAACGGCCTCTACGGCATCTCCCCGCGCAACTCCACCTCGCTGATCGGCATCGAGCGCGTCGAGGTGCTGCGCGGCCCCAACGCGCTGCTCAACGGCATGGCGCCGTTCGGTTCGGTCGGCGGCTCGATCAACCTGGTGCCCAAGCGCGCCGGCGCCGACCCGCTGAACCGCGTCACGCTTTCCTATATCGAGAACAACCAGTTCGGCGTGCAGGCGGACATCGCGCGCCGGTTCGGCGAAGACCAGCGCGCCGGCGTGCGCCTGAACGCGCTGCGCAGCGGCGGCGATATGAACATCTCCGGCGCCGGCGAAGACATGGGCGCCTTCTCGCTCGGGCTGGATTATCGCGGCAACCGCTTCCGCATCGAGGGCGACATCAACTACCAGAACCGCGTGACCGACGCGCGCAGCGGCCTGCTGTTCCCGCCCTCCCCGGGCGAGGACATCGGCCATGCGCCGGATCCGAAGCGCAACTTCTTCCCCGACTGGACCTACTGGAAGGCGAAGGAGTGGACCGGCGACGTGCGCGCGGAATACGACCTCTCCGACGACTGGACCGTGTACGGCGCGCTGGGTGCGCGCAAGCACGACTTCGAAAGCCTGCAGACCACCTGGCTGATGCTCGACTCGGACGGCATGATCGGCTCCATCCCCGCGCGCCTGAACGAAAAACTGTGGAGCAAGACCGGCGAAGTCGGCATCCGCGGCCGCTTCGATACCGGCCCGATCAAGCACGAGCCCGTGCTGTCGGCCAGCTTCCTCGATATCGACTATTCGTCGGCGCGCGTGCGCTCCTCCAGCACGGTGTTCTCCGACCTGTACCATCCCGCCGACCTGGCCAAACCGTCCATCCCCAAGCCCAGCGACCTGGGCAAGACCAGCGAAACGCGGCTGTACAGCGTTGCGCTGGCCGACACCCTTTCGGCACTGGACGGCGCGGTGCAGTTGACCGGCGGCCTGCGCCAGCAGCGCGTGCAGTCGGTGAACTACAACCCCGCCACGGGCGACCGCGTATCGGACTACGGCAAATCGGCCGTCACGCCGGCGATCGCGCTGACGGTGAGGCCGACCCGGGAACTGGCGCTGTACGGCAACTACATCGAGGGTTTGAGCCAGGGCGGCACGGCCCCGGCCGAAGCCGCGAATGCCGGCGAAACTTTCAAGCCCGACGTATCCAAGCAATATGAAGTCGGCGTCAAGTACGACTTCGGCACCGTTGCGACCACCCTGAGCGCATTCCAGATCGAACAGCCCAGCGCCTACCTGGACCCGGATACGATGCGCTACCAGGCCGCCGGCAGGCAGCGCAACCGCGGCCTGGAATTCCTGGTGCAGGGCGAGCCGGTGCGCCGCGTGCGGCTCTTGGGCGGCGTGGCCTACACCGCCGGTGTCCTGACCAAGACGGAGGGCGGCGTGAACGACGGCCACGTCGCGCCCGCCGTGCCGCGCTGGCAGTTCAACGCCGCGGCGGAATGGGATACGCCTTTCGTGGAAGGCCTGACCCTGATGGCGCGTGTGCTGCGCACCAGCACGCAATACGTCGATGCGGCGAACACGCAGCAACTGCCGAGCTGGACCCGCTACGACGTCGGCGCGCGCTATGCGATGAACATCAACGGCACGCCGGTGACCTTGCGGGCGACGGTGGAGAACGTGTTCAACAAGCACTACTGGCTGTCGGCCGCGCGTGAAGGCCTGACGGTGGCGGCGCCGCGCACGGTCCTGCTGTCCGTGACCGCGGAGTTCTAGTGCGGCTGTCCGCCGGCGGCCCCTCGCCCGCGCCGGACGCCGCGTCCGCGCGGGCGGCGGCGCCCCGCGCCTGAAATGGCTGGACCTCCACAATCTCCTGGGGGTCGTCACCCTGATCTGGGCCGCGCTGGACCTGGCCGCGATCGCGATCCTGGGCAGCGGCCTCTACCTTTGGCGCAAGCGCAAGAACTAGCCGCGCGCAGAATCGGATTCGGAGGCCGCGCGCGCCAGGCATTCCGCCATCTTGCCCCCCACGCTCCCCGCATCGAACGGCAGCCGCCCGATGATCCCGATCTCCCGGTAGAACGCCGCCTCGCCCAGGGACACCAGGCGCAACCCGTCCAGGTCCAGCCCCCGCAACCGCGGCAGCAACGCCACGCCCAGCCCGTGCCGCACCATATTGGCGATGGCCTCGATCTCGTCCAGCTCCACCGCTTCGTGCACCGCGATGCGCTGCTTCTTCAGGAACAGGTCCACCACCCGCCCGCCGAACGACGCCCGGTCGTAGCGGATGAACGGCTGCGCCGCCAGCAACTCGCGCCACGGCGCCGGCTCCATCGATGCCGGCATCGCCAGCACCACTTCCTCGCGCAGCAGCGGCTGCCACCCCAGTTCCGGCGGCAGGGTGAAGGGCGGCCGGATCATCATGGCCATGTCCACCTCGCCCGCGTCCACCTGCCCCAGCAGCGACAGCGACACGCCCGGCACGACGCGCACGCGGACATCGGGATAGACCGCGCGGAACTCGCCCAGGGCGCGCACCAGCAGATCCTGCTGCACCGAGGCGATGGCCCCGATCCGCAGCGACCCGCTCACATGGCCGGCCCCGGCCGTGGCCGCCATGCGCTCGGCCATGGCGACCAGTTCTTCCGCCTGCGGCAGCATCTCGCGGCCATTGGCGTTCAGCACCGCCGCCCGCGCGCCGCGGTCGAACAGCGCCACGCCCAGGTATTCCTCCAGGCGCTTGATCTGGGCGCTGACGGCGGACTGGGTCAGGCCCAGTTGGGCCCCCGCGCCGGTAAAGGTGCCGTCGCGCGCCACCGCGATAAAGGTCTTGAATTCTTTGATCACGATCAATTTTTTCGATGCTAAGACACAAAAAATATCGTTTTTTGATCAAAAAAACAATTAATAAAATAGCGGCTGGTGCCAAGGCCAGCCCGCGCTCGCGGCGGTCCGCAATCCCATCGTCACTTTTTGTCCCGGAGCTTTTCATGACCGCTCAAACCAACCTGCCGCCGTTCCACCTGGCCTTCCCGGTCCGCGACCTGGCCGAAGCCCGCGCCTTCTATGGCGAAAAACTGGGCTGTCCGGAGGGCCGCAGCTCGCCCGAATGGATCGATTTCAACTTCTACGGCCACCAGATCGTGGCGCACCTGGCACCCAGCGAATGCGGCCACCGCGCCACCAGCGCCGTGGATTCGCATAATGTGCCCGTGCGCCATTTCGGCGCGGTGCTTTCCATGGAACAATGGGAGGCCATGGCCCAGCGCCTGACCGACGCCGGCACTGAATTCGTCATCGAGCCCTACATCCGGTTCAAGGGCGAGGTCGGTGAACAGGCCACCATGTTCTTCCTGGATCCGTCGGGCAATGCGCTGGAGTTCAAGGCGTTCAAGAATATGGATTCGTTGTTCGCCAAGTAAATCCGTCCTACAGGTTTCGTGTCGTTGAACGCCCTATCAGAACCCCCTTCTCCGGCCGAAACCTCCTGGCGCATCCTGCCCCAGGGTGACCGCTGCCTCATCGTTTCCTTTGGCGACCGCATCGACGCGGCGGTGGGCAGGACCTGTCTGGCCGCCGCCGCCAGGCTGCGCGACGCGCGGCTTCCCGGCGTGACCGACGTGGTGCCCTCGTTCGTCGCGGTGGCCGTGCACTACCGGCCCGGCGCGCACGGCGGCCCCACCTATGCCCAGCTTGCCGAACGCATCGGGCAACTGCTGGCCGAAGGCATCCGCGCCGACGCCTCGGGCGGCCGCGAAGTCGACATCCCCGTCTGCTACGGCGGCGAACACGGCCCCGACCTGGACGAAGTGGCCCGGGCCGCCGGCCTCACCCCCGAAGGCGTCATCGAACTGCACAGCCAACCCCGCAGCATGGTGTTCATGCTGGGGTTCGCGCCGGGCCACGCCTACCTGGGCGTGCACGACGAAAAACTGAACATCCCGCGCCGCCCGTCTCCGCGCACCGCCGTGCCGGCCGGCGCGGTGGCGGTGGCCAACCGCCAGACCGTGATCTACCCGAACCGCCTGCCCGGCGGCTGGAACATCATCGGCGCCACGCCCTTGACCATGTTCGATCCGGCCCGCGAGCCCGCCGCCCTGCTCCAGCCCGGCGACTCGGTCCGCTTCGTGCCCATCACCCCCGAGGAATTCGACCGCATCCGGGAGGCCGGACGATGAGCGTGACCGTGATCAAGCCCGGCATGCTGTCCAGCTTCCAGGACCGCGGCCGCGAGGGCTACCAGCACCAGGGCATTCCCGCCGCGGGCGCGATGGACGAACGCGCGCACCGGCTGGCCAACGCGCTGGCGGGCAACCCGGACGACCCCGCCACGCTGGAAATGACGCTGACGGGCCCCACGCTGCGCTTCGACGCGCCGGCGTGCTTCGCGCTGGCGGGCGCCGACCTGGGCGCCACCCTGAACGGCCGGGACCTTCCCATCCACCGCCCGCTGGTCGCGCGGGCCGGCGACACGCTGGCCTTCGGCGCCAGGCCGGCCGCGGGAGTGCGCGGCTACCTGGCGGTCCACGGCGGCTTCGCGCTGCCGCGCGTCATGGGCAGCGAAAGCACTTATCTGCGCAGCGGCTTCGGCGGTTTCCAGGGACGCGCGCTGGCCAAGGGCGACCAGGTGCCCCTGCGGGCCCCGCTGGTCGGCGGCCGCGACCTGGACGCCCTGCAGGACGCGCTGTGGCAATTGCGCGTCTACCTGCCGGCGGCGCTGGGCGCCAAGCGCCGGGACGCCATCCGCTTCCTGCCGGGCATGCACTGGGACGAATTCTCCGAAGCCTCCCGCCAGGACTTCGCCGGATCGGAATTCCGCATCAGCCCGCAATCCGACCGCATGGGCTACCGCCTGCTGGGTCCGGCGCTGTCCATGAGCCAGCCGCGCCAGATGCTGTCGGAGGCCGCCTGCTTCGGCACCGTGCAGGTGCCCTCGGGCGGCGAAGCCATCATTCTCATGGCCGACCGGCAGACCACCGGCGGCTATCCCAAGATCGCGCAGATCGCCACGGTGGACCTGCCCATCCTGGCGCAATGCGCTCCCGGACAGACGCTGCGCTTCCAGCCCATCGGGCTGGAAGAGGCGCAGCGCCTGGACAGCGAGCGCGAGCGCGCCTTTACGCAACTGCAAGAAGCGCTGGCGCCGCTGCGCGCGCTCCTGGCCTAGAAAGGAAACCGCCATGACCACTCGAATCGACCTGAACTGCGACATGGGCGAAAGCTATGGCGCCTGGACCATGGGCAACGACGCGGCGGTGCTGCAATACGTCAGTTCCGCCAACATCGCCTGTGGCTTCCATGGCGGCGATCCGGCCACCATGCGCAAGACCGTGGCGGCCGCCCTCGAGCAGGGCGTGGCGCTGGGCGCGCACCCCAGCCTTCAGGACCTGGCCGGCTTCGGCCGCCGCGTCATCCAGATCGGCCCCGACGAGGCCTACGACATCGTGGTCTACCAGATCGGGGCGCTGGCCGGCGTCGCCGCCTCGCAGGGCGCGCGGCTGCATCACGTCAAGGCGCACGGCGCCCTCTACAACATGGCGGCCAAGGACGAAGGCCTGGCGCGCGCCATCTGCCAGGCCGTCAAGGACGTGGATGCCTCGCTGATCCTGTACGGGCTGGCCGGCAGCAAGCTGATCGACGCGGCCCGCGCCATCGGCCTGGATGCCGCCAGCGAAGTCTTCGCCGACCGCTCCTACCAGGACGACGGTTCGCTCACGCCGCGCACGCGCGCCGGCGCGATGATCGAAGACGTGGACCAGGCGGTGGCGCAGGTCGTGCGCATGGTGCGCGAAGGCAAGGTGCGTTCGGTGGACGGCAAGGACGTGCCGGTGCGGGCGGACACCCTCTGCATCCACGGCGACCAGCCCAACGCCCTGGTGTTCGCCAACGGCATACGCCAGGCCCTGGAAAAGGCCGGCATCGAAGTGCGCACGCCTCCCCGGGGTCAGGCGCGCCCGTAGCGCGGCGCCAGGTCTTCCGCGTCCTGCAGCGCGGCGTCCCGGTACGCATCCACGACCGCCGGCAGCACATCCGCCAGGTAATCGCGCGCCAGGAAGGCCGCGCGCTCGACGTCCCGGACCGCCATCGCGTCGACGATGCCGCGGGTGCAGGCCTGGATGGCGCTGGACGCCATCGACCGCCGGGCCAGCAGGTAGCGCAGCGGCTCGATCTGTTCATATAGCTTGCTGAGCATGCCGGCCAGCGGGGTGTTGCCCGTGCTGCGGGCCGCGGCCAGGTAGAACTCGCAAGCCGCCGAGATGCAGGCGCGCACGTCGCCGCCGGCCAGCGCCGCGGCGATCGCGCCGTCATGGCGGCGCAGTTCGCCCAGCAGCGGCGCCAGGTCGTCGGCCACGGCCGCCTGGCGCAGGCAATAGGCCTCCAGTTCCGCGCGCAGCAGGTACAGGTGGCGGACCTGCGTTTCCGTATAGAGGGTGGCCCGGAAGCCCTTGCGCTGAACGTGCGTGACCAGGCCGCTCAATTCCAGCAGGCGCAGCGCTTCCCGTATGGGGCTGCGGCTGGTGCCGAAACGTTGCTCCAGTTCCTGTTCCCGTAGCGGCTGGCCGGGGCGGATCGTCCCGTCCACTATCAATTCACGAATCTGTTCCTGTAGGAAATATGGAATCGTGGCGGGCGCTTTGACGTCCAATCGGCTCCCCTTGTGCTGCGTGTGCATGGTATGCGAACCAGGCAAGATACTAGAAATTTCTTGAAACACAAATAAGAAAATTGTTGCGGATGTGCCAGATGCTCACTTCCGTCGCCTGGTAAACGCGCTGTGGCGTCCGTCGATTGGACCGCAGGCCAATTGTTGCGGATGTGTCGGAGGCTCACTCCCGTCGCCTGGTAAACGCGCTTTGGCATCCACTAATTGGACCGCAGGCCAATTGGTGCGGCGCTCAGTCCCAGTCGTCCCGGTAGACGAACTTGGGCATCTGCCAGTTGAACCGCAGCGCCAGCAGGCGCACCGCCAGGCCGGCGGCAAGCGCGATGGGCACGGCGGCGTTGGCGGACAGGCCCAGCGCCTGCCCTCCCAGGTACAGCCCGCCCGTCACGACCGACACGCTGGCGTAAAGCTCCTTGCGAAAGAGCAGCGGCACTTCGTTGCAGAGCACGTCGCGCAGTACCCCGCCCGCGCAGCCGGTGATCATGCCGCTGATCAGCACCACCGTGATCGGCAACTGCATCATCTGCGCGACCTGGCAGCCGATGACGGTGAACGCCACCAGGCCCAGGGCGTCGGCCAGGAGGAAGAGGCTGCGCAGGCGCCGCATGATCGGCGCGATCAATGCCGTCACGATCGCGGCGCCGCCCGTCATCCACAGGTACTCGGGGTGGATCACCCAGGTCAGGGGGTAATGCCCCAGCAGCACGTCGCGCAGCGACCCGCCGCCCAGCGCGGTCACGCAGGCGATGATGCACACGCCCATCCAGTCCATGTCGCGCCGGCCGGCGGAAAGCGCCGCGGTCATGGCTTCGGCCACGATGGCGACGAGGTACAGCGTATGCAGCAGGAAGGGCGAGATGTCGGAGAACATGGGGCGGTCGCGGTTGGGGCAGGCCCCATTGTATTGAGCCCGGGCCCCGGCGGGCGGCCATTGCCTGGACGCGCGCCATCCCTTACGCTGGGCGTTGCGTTGATATCGATCAAGCCCCGGTCCGGCAAGCAGCGAGACAATGGGGATATGCCCGCAAGGGCGGAACGGCCGGAGCGCACGGACGCGGGAGACGTCGGTCCGGCCACACCCGGGAGAGAACGTATGACACAGCAAACTGGCCCCATCCTGTTGGCGACCGACCTCAGCGCGCGCGGCGACCGCGCCCTGGACCGCGCGCTGCAGTTGGCCAAGGAACTCGACACCAAGCTCATCGTCCTGCATGTCATGGAATCCCATGCCACGCCGGCGCGCCTGACCACGCCCGTCTGGCGCCGCCTGTCGACGGACCACAAGGCCCTGGCCGAACGCGAGCTGGCGGAAGACCTGGCGGCCGCCGACGTGCCGACCGAGGTGGTGGTGGTCAGCGGGGATCCGCTGGCGCGCATCATGGAGACGGCCGACAGCTACGGCTGCTCGCTGATCGTCACCGGCATCGCGCGCGACGAAACGCTGGGCCGGCTGCTGCTGGGGACCACCGTGGAAAAGCTGGCCCGCCAGGCCCGCCAACCGGTGCTGGTCGTCAAGACCCGTCCGCGCAGGCCGTACCGCGACGTGCTGGTGGCCACCGACTTCTCCGACGGCTCGCGCCAGGCCCTGCGCGCCGCGCTGCAACTGGTGCCCAACGCCAACCTGACGCTCTTCCACGCCTACGACGTGCCGTTCCAGGGCAAGAACGTGCCGGACGAGACCGTCACGCGCAACTTCTACAAGGCCGCCGAACAGAGCGCCCGGGAGTTCACCACCGCGACGCCCGAACTGGCCAACGTCACCGCCCCCAAGGTGGTGCTGGAATGCGGCCAGCCGGAAACCGTGCTGTCCGAGTACTCGTTCAACCACCGCTCCGACCTGGTCGTGACGGGCACGCACGGCCGCACCGGCATCCTGCGCACCGCCATCGGCAGCGTGGCCGAACGGCTGCTGGAATCCCTGCCCAGCGACGTGCTGATCGTCAGGCTGGTGGGCGAAGAGTAAGGGCTGCGCCGGGCGCCTGCCGCAAGAGCGCCAGGTGTCTGACACCCGATACGCGATGGAGGTACGGATTGAAGCAATGCCCCCCGGGTGTCTGACACCCGGGGAACAGGAAACAGTCTGCCCATGGCAGCATGGGTTGCGCGCGCTGAAGAACGGAGTCCTCGTGGAGAGGATCTCGCGCTCCACCCATCCTACGAATCGCCTTGCTTTTCCATGGTTTCTATCGTGCCGCGCAACATCTTCAGCAGCACCAGGCCGGGCAGCGCGATCGCCACGGTCAGCAGGAAGAAACCGGGCCAGCCCATGCGCTCGACCAGCGGCGGCGTGAGGGGCCCGGCCAGATAGGTTCGGCCCACGGCCGACAGCGCCGACAGCAGCGCGAACTGGGTCGCGGAGAACTGCTGGCGGCACAACGCCATCAGCAGCCCGACGAACGACGCCGTGCCCAGGCCGCCGCACAGGTTCTCGATCCCCACGCCGCCGGCCATCAGCCAGATGCTCTTGGGGCTGACGGCGATCAGCCAGTACGCCAGGTTCGACACCGCCTGGAGCAGGCCGAAGGCCATCAGCGACCGGTACAGGCCCCAGCGCGACATGAGTGATCCGCCGGCCAGCGCGCCGATGATGGTCGCGGCCAGCCCCAGCACCTTGTTCACGGTGCCCACTTCGGTCGGGGAGAACCCCGCGCCGCGGATCAGGAACGTGGTCGACAAGGCGCCCGCGAAAGCGTCGCCCAGCTTGTACAGCACGATCAGCAGCAGCACGGCCACCGCCCCGCGCCGCGTGAAGAATTCGCGCAGGGGTTCGCCCACCGCCGCGCGCAGATTGCGCGGCGCGCTGGCGACGTGCTCGGGTTCCGGCGCCCACAGCGTGGCCAATGCGCACAGCAGCATCAGCCCTCCCATCAGCACGTAGGTATTGCCCCAGCCTATCCACTGGTCCGCCAGGATCAGCGCCAGCCCTCCCGACACGATCATGGCCAGCCGGTAGCCCATGACCTTGATGGCCGCGCCGGCCCCGCGCTCTTCCTTGCGCAGCACGTCGGTGCAATAGGCGTCGAAAGCGATGTCCTGCGTGGCCGACAGGAACGCCACCAGCACCGCCAGCAGGGCAAGGGGTTGCAGCGACGACGACGGCGACAGCGCGCCCATCGCCATGATGGCGGCCGCCAGCAGCAACTGGGTCAGCAGCATCCAGCCGCGCCGCCGCCCCAGCAGCGGCGGGACGTAGCGGTCCACGAAGGGCGCCCACAGGAACTTGAGGGTGTAGGCGGTGCCTACCAGGGTCAGGAAACCGATCTGCTGCAGCGGGACGCCTTCCACGGTGGCCCAGGCCTGCAAGGTGCCGCTGGTCAGGGCCAGCGGCAATCCGCTGGCGAAGCCCAGGACCAGCAACGGGGCCACGCGGGGGCTGGTATAGACATTGGTTGCAGCGGTAATGACGGTCTCCTGTAACGCGGCGGCGCGGCGCTACAGGCTGGCGCCGCGGGCTTGCGGCATTTTAGGGCCTGTTCGTCCGGGCCGCGGGGAGGATGCGTGTCGGAATGTCAGGGCGACGCGAAGCGGTACACCGCCAGGGTGCTGCGCCAACTGGGAAACAGCTTCACTTCGCGCCCCTCGTTGAAGGTGGCGCGTTCGAGGATGTCCAGGCGCAGTTCGCCGGCCAGTTGCTCGAAGTCGCGCAGCGTGCACAGGTGGATGTTCGGCGTGTTGTACCACTGGTAGGGCATCTGGCCCGTCACCGGCATGCGGCCGCGCAGGATGGCCCAGCCATGCGGCCAGTAGCCGAAGTTGGGGAACGACACCACGCCGAAACGCGCCACCCGCGCCATTTCGCGCAGGATGTGTTCGGTGCGGTGCATGGATTGCAGGGTCTGCGACAGCACCACGGTGTCGAACTGCTTGTCGTCGAACAGGGCGAGGCCGTCCTCGAGGTTCTGCTGGATGACTTCGACGCCGCGCCGCACGCAGGCGATGACGCAGGTGTCGTCCAGTTCCACGCCCGCGCCGCGCACCTGGCGGTGGTCGCGCAGGTGCGCCAGCAGCGCCCCGTCGCCGCAGCCCAGGTCCAGCACGCGGCTGCCGGGCTCGATCCAGCTTGCGATGCGCGCCAGGTCGGGCCGCAGGACGCTGTGCGCGGGGCGGGGAGTCACGGGATTCATTCGGAGCGTCCTTCGGTCGGGACCGCGGCGCCCAGGCCCAGCTCGCGCGCGATGCGTTCGTAGTAGCCGCGAACCACGGCGTGGTAGCGGGCGTCTTCCAGCAGGAAGGCGTCGTGGCCGTGCGGGGCGTCGATCTCGGCGTAGGTCACCGGGCTGGCGTTCTTCAGCAGCGCCCGGACGATTTCGCGAGAGCGCTCCGGCGGGAATCGCCAATCGGTCGAAAACGACACCAGCAGGAAATCGGCCTTGGCCGGCGCCAGCGCCCGGGCCAGGTCGCCGCCGGTGTTGCGGGCCGGATCGAAGTAATCCAGCGCGCGGGTGATCAGCAGATACGTGTTGGCGTCGAAATAGCGGGTGAATTTCTCGCCCTGGTAGCGCAGGTACGATTCCACCTCGAACTCGACGTCGTAGCCGTAGCGGTAGGCGCCGTTTTCGCCGGGCGCGCGCTGGGCGCGGCCGAACTTCTCGGCCATGTCGTCGTCGGACAGATAGGTGATGTGGCCGATCATGCGCGCCACCGACAGGCCGCGGCGCGGCACGGTGTCCTGCGCGTAGTAATCGCCGCCGTGGAAATCCGGATCGGTGATGATGGCGCGGCGCGCCACCTCGTTGAAGCCGATGTTCTGCGCCGACAGCCGCGGCGTGCTGGCGATCACCACGCAATTGGCGACGCGGTCCGGCAAGGTGATGGCCCAGCTCAGCGCCTGCATGCCGCCCAGCGATCCGCCCATCACGGCCGCGAAGCGCTCGATGCCGAAGTGGTCGGCCACCCGGGCCTGCGCGCGCACCCAATCCTCCACGGTCAGCACCGGAAAGGCCGCGCCCCAGGGCTTGCCGGTTTCCGGATCGATGCTGGCCGGGCCGGTCGAGCCGAAGCAGGACCCCAGGTTGTTGACGCCGATCACGAAGAACACGTCGGTGTCCACCGGCTTGCCGGGGCCGACCATGTTGTCCCACCACCCCACGTCGCTGGGGTTGTCGGCCGCCTGGCCCGCCACGTGGTGCGAGGCATTCAGCGCGTGGCAGATCAGGACGGCGTTGCTGCGCTGGGCGTTGAGCGTGCCGTAGGTTTCCACCGCAAGCTCGTAGGCGGCCAGCGACTGGCCGCTGGACAGCGGCAGCGGCTCATCGAAGCGGATGAAGGTGGGAGCGACGAGGCCGACGGAACCGGGATCAGCGGCATCGGGAGTCGCGGGGGCTGCGGGGACGAACCCGCTGGCCGAATCGCCGGCCAAATTCTGGGCAGGAGTGGTCATACGGACCTCTTTAGCTGGATTTATTGGAAGGCGCCCGCAAGCGGATCAGGCAAATCGGCGCCGAAACTTTGGATACTGCGGCAGGAATTCTAGCACTGCTTGCGCGCGGCGCAGTAGCGGGCGGCATCCCGCCCTGCCGCCCGGGCGCCCACGCCGGTCACGCGCCGGCCTCCCAGGGTTCCTGGCCCAGGTATTCGTAGCGCTCGGTATTCACGCGCGAAATCCGCCATTCGACAGGCTGCCGCTTGTAGGAAAAGGCCACGCGGCGGATCTCCAGCAAGGGGCTGCCTTCGGCCACGCCCAGCGCCCGCGCCTGCGCGCGCTCGGCCAGGCAGGTCCGCAGGCGCTCGTCGGTCGCGATCACGTTCACGCCGAAGACGTCCTGGTACAGCGCGTACAGCGTGCTGGCGCGGTCCCGCAGGTGCGCTTCGGTCATGCCCGGAAAGCACGACTCCGGCAGGCAGAGTTCGTCCATCATGACCACGTCGCCATTGAGCGACAGTACGTTGGAAAACTCGAACACCATCGCGCCCGCCGGCAGGTCCAGCTTTT
The DNA here is from genome assembly GCF_900496975.1 of Achromobacter veterisilvae. Lineage (GTDB taxonomy): Bacteria > Pseudomonadota > Gammaproteobacteria > Burkholderiales > Burkholderiaceae_B > Achromobacter > Achromobacter veterisilvae. Next base: position 45,170 of record NZ_UFQC01000013.1, on the reverse strand, counting down.
CGCGGGCGATGGCCGACGCCTTCTGCCGGCGAAAGCGCAGCAGCTCGGTCGTGGGGTAGGACTTGTTCCCGTCCTGCCGCACGATGCGGAAGAACTTGAAGAAGTGGTGGTTGCGCGTATGCACCGCCACGTAGGTGCCGCGCCCCTGATGGCGCACCAGGATGTTCTCCGCGGCCAGTTCGTCGATCGCCTTGCGCAAGGTGCCGATCGACACGCCGAAGCGTTCCGCCAGGAGTTTCTCGGGCGGGATCGCCTCGCCCTGCTTCCACTCGCCTTGCGCCAGCGCGGCCAGCACGGCCTGCTTGACCTGCGCGTACAAGGGACTGCCAAGCGGCACAGTCGATGACAGGCTGGTGTTCATGGGTACATCGCAATAATCAGGAGCCCACAGTGTAGCGGCGGGGACGGAGCCAGCTCAAGTCATATAATTCATATATATGATTTAGTTGACATGGCGGATGCGTGGCCATAAGATTTCCTGGACGTAGCGTTCCGCGCCCGCCGCATCCGGCGGACGCCCAAGCCCAAGAGAGGAAAACAAATGATTCACGCCGTATTGCACGATGCGAAGGACACGGTGGCGGTCGCCGTGGTGGAAGGCGTCACCGCCGGAACGGAACTGAACGCCTGGATCATGGATGAGGACAAGATCATCCACCTGCGCGCGTCGCAGGACATCCCGATCGGCCACAAGGTGGCGATGAAGGACATGGCCGTCGGCGACACCGTCTTCAAGTACGGCGTCGACATCGGCCGCGTGGTGCAGCCCATCCAGGCCGGCCAGCACGCCCACGTGCACAACATCAAGACCAAGCGCTGGTAAGCCCCCCACCCCCGCACAGGAAACCACCATGTCCGTCATCAACGCCTCGACCACATTCCAGGGCTACCGCCGCGACAACGGCCGCGTCGGCGTCCGCAACCACGTCATCGTCCTGCCGGTGGACGACATTTCCAACGCCGCGGCCGAAGCCGTGGCCAACAACATCAAGGGCACCCTCGCCCTGCCCCATCCTTACGGCCGCCTGCAATTCGGCGAGGACCTGGAACTGCACTTCCGCACCCTGATCGGCACCGGCTGCAATCCCAACGTCGCCGCGGTGGTGGTGATCGGCATCGAAGAAGGCTGGACCAAGCGCGTCGTGGACGGCATCGCCGCCACCGGCAAGCCCGTCATGGGATTCAGCATCGAACTGCACGGCGACCACGACACCATCATGCGCGCCTCGCGCTGCGCCAAGGAATTCGTGCACTACGCCACCGCGCTCGGGCGCAGCGAATGCCCCATCGCCGACCTCTGGGTCTCCACCAAATGCGGGGAATCCGACACCACCTCGGGCTGTGGCGCCAACCCCACCGTCGGCAACGCCTTCGACAAGCTCTACGCGCTGGGGTCCACGCTGGTGTTCGGCGAAACCTCCGAACTGACCGGCGGCGAGCACATTGTGGCCGAACGCTGCGCCAACGACGCGGTGCGCGAACGCTTCATGTTCATGTTCAACCGCTACCAGGACATGATCGACCGCTGGAAAACGAGCGACCTGTCCGAATCGCAGCCCACCAAGGGCAACATCGCCGGCGGACTGACGACCATCGAGGAAAAGGCGCTGGGCAACATCCAGAAGATCGGCAAGCAATGCCGCGTGGACGGCGTGATCGACAAGGCCGAGATCCCCGACGGCCCGGGCCTGTGGTTCATGGACTCGTCCTCCGCGGCGGCCGAAATGGTGACCCTGTGCGCGGCATCGGGCTATGCGGTGCACTTCTTCCCCACCGGCCAGGGCAACGTGATCGGCAACCCGATCCTGCCGGTCATCAAGATCTGCGCCAATCCGCGCACCGTGCGCACCATGTCCGAGCACATCGACGTGGACACCAGCGGCCTGCTGCAACGCGAGATCGACCTGGGCCAGGCCGGCGACAAGCTGCTCGAATGCATGCTGGCCACGGCCAACGGCCGCTGGACCGCCGCCGAGGCGCTGGGCCACCGCGAGTTCGTCCTGACCCGGATCTTCGAAAGCGCCTGACCGCAAGACAGGCATAAAAGGGCGCGTCCGCAAGAAAGATTGCGGACGCGCCGTCATGTCCTCACCCGCATCATCCCGCAAGTCCCGCAGCACCATCGCAACAACACCAGCAGACCCGGGCGATTCCGCCGCGGCAGCACAGGCGGTTGCATTCCTACCCGGGCGCCACCCAAGGAGGAAGACAGATGAGTAGCGAACACGACCTCACCCCCGACGCCGCGCAACGCCGGCGCCTGCTCGGCGCGCTCGGCGCCGCCGGCTTCTGCGCCCTGGCGCCGTGGGAGCGCGCGCTGGCGCAGAAAAGCGCCTGGCCGGAGCGGCCGATCAACTATGTGGTCCCCTTCCCGCCCGGCGGGCTCACCGACGTGGCGGCGCGCCAGGTCGGCAAGGCGCTGAGCGACGCCGAACGCTGGAACGTGGTGGTGGAAAACAAGCCCGGCGGCAGCGCCAACATCGGCGCCGCGCACGTCGCCCATGCCGCGCCCGACGGCTACTCCTGGCTGGCGATCACGCTCACGCACGCGGCCAACGTCACGCTCTTCGCTGGCAAAGCCGGCTATGACCTGACCCGCGACCTGACACCCCTGGCGGGGCTGGCCTCGTCCCCCATCATGGTGGTGGTGAACGCCAAGAGCGACATCAAGAGCATGGCCGATCTGGCGAAGGCAGCCCGCGCGAAATCGCTGTCGGCGGGCTCCAGCGGCAACGGCACGCCCCCGCATCTGACCCTGGCGCTTTATCAGAAGCTTACCGGCCTGCCCATGATGCACATTCCATACAAGGGCGGCGCGCCGTCCCTCACGGACCTGATCGGCGGCCATCTGGACGTGGTGTTCTCCAACTATCCAGAATCGCTGTCCCACGTGAAGAACGGCTCGCTGCGCGCGCTCGCCATCACCACCCACGAACGCAGCGCGGACCTGCCCGACGTGCCCACGGTAAAAGAGGCGGGCCTGCCCGACCTGATCGTGGAGAACTTCACCGGCGTGCTGGCGCCGGCGGCCACGCCGCCCGAACTGGTCAAGCGCATCGGCGGTGCCATCGTCGCCCAGATCTCGCAGCCGGCCATGAAGCAGGCCCTGCTGCAACTGGGCTTCATACCGCAACCGCGCGGCCCGGAGGAATTCGGCGCATACCTGAAGTCGGAAGTGGAGCGCTGGGCAAAAATCATCCGTGAAGCCAACATCCAGGTCGCCTGAGTCGGGAAAAGCCAATGCATATTGTCATTTCGGAGTTCATGGATACGCCCGCCATCGAAGCGCTGCGCCAGCGGTTCGATGTGCGGTACGCGCCGGACCTGGTGGAACAGCGCGACGCGCTGCTCCAGGCCGTGGGCGACGCCGACGGCCTGATCGTGCGCAACCGCAGCCAGGTTGACGCCGCCCTGCTCGAAGCGGCGCCTCGGCTGCGGGCCGTGGGCCGCCTGGGCGTGGGGCTGGACAACATCGACCAGGCGGGCTGCGCCGCGCGCGGCATCGCGGTGGTGCCGGCCACCGGCGCCAATGCGCGCGCCGTCGCCGAATACGTGATCGGCACAACGCTTGCGCTATTGCGCGGCGCCTACTTTTCGTCGGAGGCGGTCGCGGCGGGGCAATGGCCGCGCCCCGCGCTCTCGCAGGGCCTGGAAGCGCAGGGCCGGACGCTGGGCATCGTGGGCTTCGGTGGAATCGGCCGCCTGGTCGCGCGCCTGGCGCATGGGCTGGACATGCGCGTCGTCGGCTGCGACGCGGCGCTGCCGCCGGACCACCCCGCGTGGGCGGAATCCGGCGTCGCCGCCCTGCCGCTGGACGCGTTGCTGGCGCAGGCGGACGCCGTCACGCTGCACCTGCCGCTCACTGCTGGCACCCGGAACCTGCTGGACGCCGGCCGCATCGCGCGCCTGCGGCCGGGCGCCGTGCTGGTCAATACGTCGCGCGGCGGCATCGTCGACGAAGCGGCGCTGGCCGAAGCGCTGCGGGCCGGCCGCCTGCGGGGCGCGGCGCTGGACGTGTTCGACCAGGAGCCCCTGCCCGCCGGCAGCCCCCTGGCCGGCGCGCCCAACCTGATCCTCACGCCGCATATCGCCGGGTTGACGCAGGAAGCCAACACCCGCGTTTCCGACATGGTGGCGGCCGGTGTGACAATAGCCCTTACCGGCGGCGCCGCGGCTGCGGCGGCCTCCGCCCCCTGACAGGAAGGATATGGCTCACATCTATCTGGACGAACTCCAACACCTCGCGGCGGCCGGACTGGCGGCCGCGGGCGCCAACCCCGCGATGGCGGACAGCACCGCGCGGGCGCTGGTCTACGCCGAAAGCCAGGGGCTCGGCTCCCATGGGCTGTCGCGCGTGCCGTTCTACGCCGGCCACCTGCGCGCCGGCCGCGCCATCGGCTCGGCCGTGCCGCGCATCGTGCACGAACGCGGCGGCGCGGCGCTGATCGACGCCGGCTCGGGCCTGGCGTTTCCCGCCTGCGCGCTGGCCGTGGAACAGGCCGCGTCGCGGGCCCGCGAACACGGCGTGGCCTTCGTCGGCGTCGCCAACAGCCACCATTTCGGCGCGGCCGCGTATCACCTCGAAGCCCTGGCGGACGCCGGCCTGGTGGCGCTGGCGCTGAGCAACTCCCCGGCCGCCATGCCCGCCTGGGGCGGCAAGCGCCCCCTGTTCGGCACCAATCCCATCGCCGCGGTGTTCCCGCGCCGCGGCGGGGCGCGCCTCCTGATCGACCTGTCGCTGTCGCAGGTCGCGCGCGGCAAGCTGATGATCGCCGCCCGCGACAACCAGCCCATTCCGCTGGGCTGGGCGCTGGACGCCGAAGGCCAGCCCACCACCGATCCCAAGGCCGGCCTGGCGGGCAGCATGCTGCCCGCGGGCGGCGTCAAGGGCGCGATGCTGGCGCTCATCGTCGAACTGCTGGCGTGCGCGCTGACCGGCGCCCACTTCGGTTTCGAAACGGAGTCGTTCTTCGTGGACGACGGCGGCCCGGCGCGCCTGGGCCAGGCCTTCCTAGCCATCGACCCGGGCGCCCTGGCCGGCAACGGCGCCTATCTGGACCGCGTCGAAACGCTGGTCGAAGCCATGCTGGAAGACGAAGGCGTGCGCCTGCCCGGCGACCGCCGCCGCAAACTGCGCGACGAGGCCCTCAAGCACGGGGTGGATGTGCCCGACGCACTGATGGCCCAGCTTCGGGAAATGGCCGGCGCGGGCTGAATGCGGGAAGTGCGGCGCGGGGCACCGGATGTCCGCCGCGCCCAGCCCGTCAAGCCGTCCGGAAAACCCACAGCATCACCGGCGCCAGCAGCAGGAACGCCACCGTGGACACCAGCACCGCGCCGGCCGCGGTGTCGCCCAGGGGCGTGTAGCGCTTCACGTACATATAGCTGACCACCGCGCAGGGCATGGCCATCTGCAGGCTCAGTGCGCCGGCCAGCACCGGTTCCAGGTCCAGCATCCACACCACCGCCAGGCCCGCCGCCAACCCCACCGCCAGCCGGATGACGGCGACCTTGGCGCCGGCGCGCAGGCCGCTGGACGGGATCAGCGCCAGCGCATGGCCCAGGCTCAGCAGCATGAGCGGCACGGTCACCGCGCCCAGCATGCGGGACGTCTCGACGACCCAATCGGGCACCGGCGCGTGCAGCATGCGCAGCCCCACCGCCACCCCCGACGCCAGCAGGATCGGGCTTTTCCAACTGCCCTTGGTATTCACCCCCGGCAGCAGCCGCACGGCGATGGTGTGCATGACGAAGGAATTCACCGCGAAGAAGGCCACCGCCACCGACAGGCCCGCGTCGCCGAACGCCATCTGTGAAATCGGCAGGCCCAGGTTGCCGGCGTTGGGCAGGAAGGCCGTGGGCAGCAGCGTGCGCACGGGCAGCTTCCACGCCCGCAGCAAAAGCGCGCACACCAGCGCGCACAGCGCCAGCGCCAGCAGGGTCGCGACGGCCACGTCGGCCAGCGCGCGGTCGTCCAGGTGAGTGGTGACGAAGGTGTGGAACACCAGCGCGGGCGTGGTCACCGACGTGACCAGCGTGGTGATGAAGGAACCGCCGAACGGAAGGTCGCGCTTGGCCCAGAACACCCCGATGCCCACGCAGGAAAGCAGGGGCAGCATCAGCACGATGGCCGAAAAATAGAACTGCGCGATGGCAGGCATACGACTATTCCGTCAAAGATAAGAAGACTGATGCGCCTGGGCATCGTTGCTTGCCGGGCGGCCGGCCCGGACCGCAGCATGAGGCGACTCGTCAACTGAAAAGCCTCCCGCCCCAGCCGCCATGTCCGCCACGCCCCACCACGAGCCCCTGTCGGCGCGCCAGGCCGCCTGCCTGCGATGGGCCGCGCTGGGCAAGACCAGTTGGGAAACCGCCCGCATCCTGGGCGTGAGCGAAAGCACGGTGAATTTCCACTTGCGCAACGCCTGCGCCAGGCTCGGCGTGCGGGGCCGGCGCGCCGCGGCGGTCGAAGCCCTGCGGCGCGGCCTGCTCAAGCCCCTCACGGCTTGATGACGACCGAACGCAGGAACTCGCGCGCCCGTTCGGCCGGCAGGCTTTCCTGGGTGCCCGCCGCCACCGCTTCGATCAGCATGGTGTCGGTCACCCACACCTTGGCCTGCAGCCATCCCGGCTTGCCCATGGCCTTGCCGTGCACCTCGATCACCTCCCCGTAGGGCGGCCATTCCATGGGCGGCATGGCCTGCATATTGGTATAGAGCGAACGCATCAGCGCCATGCCCAACGCGCGCCTGGCCACCGGATCCGCCGCGATGTCCGGCGGCAGCGGGGCCGACCCCACGGCGAATACCGCCTCGCCCACGTTGGCCGTGGCCAGGGTAAAACGCAGGGTATGGGTATCCAGCTTCAGGTCGCGGGTGTCCGTCATGACCCGGTCCGGAAAGGCCGCGCGTACGTGGCCGTCGGCCACGTCCACTTCGCGCCAGTTGTAAGCGGGCGAGCACGCGGCCACCAGCAGGGCCAGCCCCGCGATTGCGCCGGCTTTCTTGAACATGAAACGAAACAGCGATGAAATCGTCATTACCCGAGGACCGATGGTCTATTCATTTCGAGGAAGCCAGAAATTGTCGCCGATTTCCATGACCCCCGCGCCCGACGGCACGCCCTTGGCCAATTATGTCTGGCCGGCCGCCCCCAATGTGCCCCCGCCCATCGACGGGCCGGGCGTGCCCAGTATCTACCTATTGCACGGGCTGAGCGAGCATGCGGGGCGCTATGACCGGCTGGCGCGCTGGCTGGCCGCGCGCGGCTGGACCGTCGGCGCCCACGACCACCGGGGCCACGGCCATTCGGGCGGGCGGCCCGCCACCCTGAAGCGCCAGGACGACCTGACGGTCGACGCCGTCGAGCGCCTCCAGGCCTGGGCCCAGGCCCAGGGGCGCCCGCCCATCGTGCTGGCCCACAGCCTGGGCGCCCTGGTCGCCGTGCGGATCGCCCTGCGCGGCCTGGCCGGGATCGACGCGCTGGTGCTGAGTTCCCCGCCCTTCGTCGTCAACGTCCCGCTGTGGGTCCGCCGCACGCTGACCTGGATGTCCCTGCACGCGCCCGACCTGCGGGTGCCCCACGGGCTGGCCCCCGCCCGCATCTCCCACGACCGGGCCGTGGTGCAGGCCTATCGCGCCGACCCCCTCGTGCGCCGCCGCATGACGGGCCGGCTGGCCCGTTTCGTGGACGAGGCCGGCCGGGAAGCCCTGCGCGAAGCCCCGCTGCTGCCCTGCCGCACCCTGCTGATGGTGGCCGGGGACGACTCCATCGTCGCCGCCGAAGGCAGCCGCCAATTCGCCCAGCGGGCGCCGGCCGAACTGCTGACGCTGCGCTGGTACGACACCGCCTGGCACGAGATTTTCAACGAAACCGCCCCGATCGCCGATCCCGTCTACGCCGACCTGGACGAGTGGCTGGCGCGCACGGCGCAGGCATTGTCCCTGTCCCCAGTATTGACTCCCTCGGCACAGGAGGCTGGCACCCCGTAAAATCCGGCCACAGACCCAAACGAGAAGAATCCGTGACCGATACCGCCGCCAACCGACTGTCCCGCCTAGAGGCCAACCGCTCGCTGCTGACCCAGACTCTGCGGGGCATCGAAAAAGAAGGCCTGCGCGTGGACGAGCAAGGCCTGCTGGCCCGCACGCCGCACCCCGCCGGCCTGGGCTCGGCGCTGGCCAACGAGCACGTCACCACCGATTATTCCGAATCCCTGCTCGAACTCATCACGGGCACGCATACGGACGTCGACGCGCTGCTGGCAGAACTGACGAACACCCACCGCCACGTCTATAGCGTGCTGGACCATGAACTGATCTGGAACCAGTCCATGCCCGCCACGCTGCCGCCCGAGGCCGACATCCCCATCGCCTGGTACGGCACGTCCAATACGGGCATGCTCAAGCACGTGTACCGCCGCGGCCTGGCCGTGCGCTACGGCAAGACGATGCAATGCATCGCGGGCGTGCACTACAACTTCTCGCTGGCCGAAGACCTCTGGTCCGTGCTGGACGTCAAGCCCGGCACCGTCCAGGACCGCCGCTCGCGCGGCTACATCGGCCTGATCCGCAACTTCACCCGCTATTCCTGGCTGCTGATGTACCTGTTCGGCGCGGCGCCGGCGCTGTCCAGCGGCTTCCTGCGCGGACACGAACATCCGCTGCAGAAACTGGGCGACAGCACGCTGTACCTGCCCTACGCCACCAGCCTGCGCATGAGCGACCTGGGCTACCAGAACAAGGCGCAGTCGTCGCTCAAGCTCTGCTACAACGACCTGGACACCTTCCTGGGACGCCTGTACGACGCCGTGACGCAGCCCTGGCCCGATTACCAGAAGATCGGCACCCACCGCGACGGCGAATGGATCCAGCTCAACACCAACGTGCTGCAGATCGAAAACGAGTACTACTCCAGCATCCGCCCCAAGCGCGCCACCGGCCGATGTGAGCGGCCCGTCACGGCGCTGGCCGAACGCGGCGTGCAGTACGTGGAAGTCCGCTGCCTGGATATCGACCCGAATTCGCCCGTCGGCATCGACGCCGCCACCAGCCGCTTCGTCGACGCCTTCCTGCTGTTCTGCACCGCGTCCGACAGCCCCTTCTTCCCCGCCAACGGCTATTGCCAGCGCAGCGCCGACAACTTCTCGACCGTCGTGAAGGAAGGCCGCAAGCCCGGCCTGGTGCTGGACCGCGAAGGCCAGGCCATCGGCCTGGCGCAATGGGGCCACGAACTGCTGGACCAGATCGCGCCCTACGCCGCGCTGTTCGACTCCGCCCTGGGCGGCAGCGCCTATGCCGAGGCGCTGGCGGCGCAGCGCGCCAAGCTCGACCATCCGGACTCCACGCCGTCGGCGCGCCTGCTGGCCTCGCTGACCGACAGCGGCCTGTCCTTCCACGACTATTCGCTGGACCTCAGCCGCAAGCACGCGGACGCCCTGCGCGCGCAGGCCCTGCCGGCGGACCTGGCCTCGGCCTACGAACAGGCCGCCGCGCAGTCCGTGGCGGAGCAACTGCGCCTGGAGCAATCGGATACCGAAGATTTCGCCACCTACGTCGCGCGCTATCACGCGGCGCTGAAGGCGCCGCTCAAATAAGCCGCGTCGAATAAGGCGTATCGTTAGGGTTTTGGTCCGCGCCGGCTCCGGGCGCCGCGGGCCGCTCTGTCACATCAGGAGGTTTTCCCCATGCGCCGCACCGCAACATTCCTGCTGGCCTTGGCCGCCAGCGTGGCGGGGATCGTCCATGCCGCGCCGCCCATGCGGACCGTCGAAACGGTGGACCTGAAACGCTACGCCGGCATGTGGTACGAAATCGCGAATTTCCCCATGTTCTACCAGCGCGACTGCGTGGGAGACACGACCGCCGAATACACCCTGCACCCCGACGGCACCGTCGGCGTCAACAATCGCTGCCGCACCAAGGACGGCGATATCGATTCCGCCTCGGGCACCGCCAAGGTCGTGGACGGCAGCAACAACGCCAAGCTCGAAGTCTCGTTCTTCAAGCCGTTCAAGGGCGACTACTGGGTGATCGGCCTGGACCCGGACTACCGCTGGGCGGTCGTCGGCACGCCCGACCGGAAATACCTGTGGATCCTGTCCCGCTCGCCGCAATTGCCGAAGGAAGAACTCGACAAGGCGCTCGCGGCCGCGAAGGCGCAGGGCTACCAGTTGGACGAACTGCGCTACACACCACAACGGTAGCGTTTCACCCCACGTAATCGCGCGCCAGCCTCACGACGGTGACGCCCGGCTTGAGCTGCCGCAGCGACGGCATGACCAGGGTGCAGCGGTCATAGGGCGTCACGATGGGCTGGCCGTCCGCCCAGCCCAGAATCGACCCGGCTTTTTCCAGCGTCTCCAGGCCCGTCCAGGGTTCGGAGAACCGCAGGTCCATGGACGGCGCGACCACGGCGTCCGTCACTTCCAGCACGCGCTGCCCGGCCGGATCGGCCTGCAGCCAGCCGGACGGCAGGTCTGCCGCGTCGGCCACGCCGGATTCGATCAGCATGCGCGCCACCATGTCGCGGGCCACGCCGCGCGAGGCCGGATCGCCATGGAAGCCGCATTCGATCAGCAAGGCGCGGGCGTCTTCGCGCGCGGGGTCGCCGAACTGGGCGAAGTCGCGCATGCGCACGCCGTCCTTGTGGCCCGCGTCCACGATCACGTGCCGGGGCGCCTTCAGGCGCCGCGCCAGCGCGATGTTGCGCGGCAGCACCCCGGTCAGCAACAGCGGTTCGCCCGGCTCGTGCATGGAATGCAGGTCCAGCAGCCAGTCCGCGCGCTCCACCCAGGGACGCAGGGCCGCCGCGCGCCGGCGGTCGGCGGTGATCCCATCGTCCAGGCGCTCGGCGCTCCAGACGCGGTTCATGTCTTCCTGCACGAAGCGCGAGGCATCGTGGCTGGCCGGCGCGAAGCGGTCGAAGGCCTCCAGGTTGCAGAAGGCCAGCGTCAGGCTGCCGCGGCGCGGCCGCAGGCCCGCCGCCAGCAGGTCCTTCAGCGCCCAGGCGCCGCACAGCTCGTTGCCGTGCACCAGCGCGGACACCATGAGCGCCCGTCCCGGCGCCCCCGAATCGAAATGCCATACGCCCGGGGTGCCGGTATTGCCGGCGCGCTCGGCGCCGAGGTCGGGAACGGGAAGCTTGAATTCCATGAAACGTCGTCCGCTGATGTGCTGTGCCTTGCGCCTTGCCGCGCTTATTGGGCTTCGATCCTGGCGGCCTTGACCAGCTCGCCGTACTTCCTGGTTTCGTCGGCCTGGTAGGCCACCGGATCCAGGCCGGGCTGCGCCAACTGGCCGCCGGCTTCCTGCATCTTGGCGCGGAACTGTTCCGACTTCAGCGTTTCCGCCAGCGCGGCGCGCAGCTTGGCCGCCACCGGTTCGGGCAGGCCCGCCGGGCCGTACAGCGCGAACCAGACGCTGATGTCGACCGATTCGAATCCCGGCGTCTCGGCCAGGGCGGGCAGGTCCGGCGCCACCGGCGAACGCTTCTTCTCGGTCACGCCCAGCGCCACGATCTTGTCGCCGCGGACCTGGGGCAGGCCCGAGGACAGCACCAGCATGCCGTAATCGAGCTGGCCGCTCATCAGGTCGGTCACCAGCGGCGCCACGCCGCGGTAGGGCACATGCTCGGCGCGCGTGCTGGTGGACTGGTTGATCATCTCGCCCGCCAGGTGCAGGGTGGTGCCCACGCCCGACGATCCGTAGTTGAAGCTGCCGGGCGCGGCGCCGCGCAGCTTTTGCAGGTATTCGGCCGCGGTCTTCACGCCGGAATTCTTGCTGGCGGCCAGCAGCATGGGCTGCGAGGCGATCACGCCCAGCGCCGAAAAGTCCTTCACGCTGTCGTACTTGACCGCGCTGTTGATCATGCGGGCGATCACCATTTCGTTGGTGGAGCCCAAGAGCAGCGTGTAGCCGTCCGGCGCGGCGCGCGCCACGCGCTGCGCGCCGATCGTGCCGCCGGCGCCGCCCACGTTCTCGACCACCACGCTCTGGCCCAGGCGCTTGGCCAGTTCTTCGCCGAACAGGCGCGCGGTCAGGTCCACGCTGCCGCCCGCCGGATAGCCCACCACCAGCGAAATGGCGCGGTCGGGGTAATCGGCGTGCGCCGACGGCGAGACGGCAAGGGCGGCGGTGGCGCAGAGCGCGGCAAGCGCGCCGCGCAGCGGATGCGGTACGGATTTCATGGCTTTCTCCCTGGGGTACTGGCTTGGACGGCGGCGCCGTCTCGTTTGAAGTGTCGGGAGCTATTCTCGGCTCACCGGCGGGAGAGCCCCGTGCCGAATGGACACATTCGAGTGCCGATCTGGCTCGGGCCCATGGCCGGGCGCCTCAGGCCTTGCGGTTCGCCGTGGCTTCCCAGACCGCTTCGGCCAGGCCCGCCAGGCGGGCGCGCGGACGGTACAGGCGCACCTCGAAGGCGATTTCGTCGCTGCGCCCGCCCAGGGCCGCCAGCGCGCCCCGGCGGCAGTCCGCCGCCACCATGGACCAGGGCAGCCAGGCCACCCCCAGCCCCTTGGCGACCGCGCCGTGCGCGGCGTCCAGCGAATCGCTGCGCAGGAACGGCGCCAGGGAATAGGGCGTGGTTTCCAGGCGGTCGCCCACGATGCGCTCCATCGCCAGGCCGCCCGCGTAGGTGATCAGCGGCGCGGACTGCCCGCCTTCCTGAAGGACATGGCGGGCGCGGCCGCGCGAATCCGCCTGGCTCACGGGCACCAGCTTGTCGGTGCCCAGGGTCATGTAGCGGTACCGGCCGGGGCTCAACTGCACCGACAGCGCGGGATGTTCGTAGCAGCACAGCAGGTCCACCTTGCCCTGCTCCAGCCGCGCCGCCATGTCCTGCGTCCTGCCCGTGGACAACTCGACCTGGGTGCCCTCGGCCAGCACCTTGGGCGCGCGCAGCCGCAAGCGCGCGATCCAGTCGGCCACCAGCGTGCGGGCCAGGCTGCGGCCGGTGGCGATGCGCAGCACCGCCTCGCCGCCCGCGCCCGAACTGCGGATGCGGTGGCGCACCTGCCCCATCTGCTCCACCACCTGGACCGCCGTCTTCAGCAGGGCCTCGCCCTCGGCGGTCAGGACCACCGGCTGGCGCTGCCGCTCGACCAGGGGCGTGCCGGCCCAGGCCTCCAGCGCGCGGATGCGCCGCCCGAAGGCGGGATGCGTCACGTGGCGCGACTCGGCCGCGCGCACGAAACTGCCCGTCCGCGCCAGGGCTATCAGGTCTTCGAGAAGTTTCAGGTCGGCCATGGACGCCAAGCTTACGCCATCAGGCGCTGGCGGCCTGCCTGCCGGCCTGCTCGAGGACCTGTTCGATGAATTGCGCGGTCTTGCGGTAATGCGCGGCCAGCGTGGCGGCCGCCCGGTCCGCGTCGCGGGAAAGCGCGGCCTCCAGCAACAGGCGGTGCTCCTGGTCGACGTTGCGCTGCGGGCCGTAGGCCGTGACGCCCGCAAGCGCCGGGCGTCGGTAGCGCTCGGTCTGCGCATAAAGCTGCGCCGACAGGTCCAGCAGCCAGGGAGATCGGCAGGCGCCGATCAGCGCATGGTGGAATTCCCAGTGCCGGGCCTCCAATGCATCCTCCCGGTCCGGATCCGGACCGGCGGATTCGGCCGCGCGCCGCGCGGCCAGCGTCAAGGCATGGTAGGCCCCCACCAGCCGCGCCTCCCAGGCGTCGCCGGCATGGGCAAGCGAACGCCGCAAGGCGTCGCAATCGATCAGGATGCGGGTTTCGCACGCGTCCCACAGTTCCTCGGCGGACAGCGGCGCGACGCGGAACCCGCGCGACGTCGTCGCCACCACCATGCGTTCGCTGCGCAGCCGGTTCAAGGCCTCGCGGATCGGCGAAAAACTGCTGCCGTAGCGCTGCTTCAGCAATTCCAGCCGCAGGGACTGGCCCGGCGCGAACGCGCCGCCCATGATGTCGCGCCGGAGCCGGCGATAGACCTGCTCCGACAGCGTGATTTCCTCGACGCCGGCGGTCCCGTCGGCGCCGGGCTCGTCCTCGATGGGGCTCTTGATTCGCGGCTTCAACCTATGCTCCCGCCCGCAACGATTACACCGCCACCACCGGATGGCGCAGCGTGCCGATGCCTTCCACGCACGCCACCACCACGTCGCCCGGCCACAGCCATTCCTGCGGCTTGCGGCCCGCGCCCACGCCTTCCGGCGTGCCGGTGGCGATGATGTCGCCGGGTTCCAGCGTGATGCCGGCGCTGATGTCGGAGATCAGGAACGGCACCTTGAACAGCATGTGGCGCGTGTTCGAGCCCTGCTTTTTTTCACCGTTCACCGTCAGCCACAGGTCCAGCACCTGCGGATCCGGAATCTCGTCGGCCGTCACGATGCAGGGCCCGAACGGCGCGTAGGTGTCCTGCCCCTTGGAATAGATCCATTGGCCCGCGCGGCGGCAATCCCGCGCGCTCATGTCCAGCATGACGCTGTAGCCGAACACGTAGGACAGCGCATCGGCCTCGGCCACGCGCGAGGCGCGGCGGCCCATGACGACGGCCAGCTCCACTTCCCAGTCCAGTTGCTGCGTGATCTTCGCGTTGTGCTCGATGGCGTCGCCCGGGCCGATGACGGCGGTGGGCGGCTTGGAGAAAATGACCGGCTGCTTGGGCAGGTCGGCCGAGGTGTCCAGCGTGCGGCTGGACTCCGCCACGTGCTCCACGTAGTTCAGGCCGATGCCGAAGATGTTCTTGCGCGGGCGCGGAATGGGCGCCAGCAGCTTGACGTTGTCCTGCGGAAGCGCGGTGCCCACCGGCCATGCGCCGCGGTACGTTTCCATCAGGCGCGTGGCCTGCTCCACGGCGACCGGGCCCAGGTCGATGAAGTCCAGCATGTCGGCGGGCAGGTCCACGCCCCCCTTCTGCCCCAGCAGGGCCAGGTCCACTACATAGCCGTCGGCCAGCGCGCCCAGCCGGGCGGCGGCGGCGGGATGGGCGCGAAACGTTACCAAGCGCATAGATACTCCAGGAATCCAGGAAGGGTTGCGTCGGGCCCGGCGACGCCGGGCGGGAGATCGAATCTAGAGTTTCTGCCTGCCGCCGTTCTCCGCCAGCGCTTCCTCGCGGTACAGCGCCAGCGACCGCATGACGGGCAGGTCGTTGAAACAGAAAAGGCAGGCGTCGTCGTTGGACGACAGGTTGGCGTGTTCATGGATGGCCCAGGAAGGCACGCAGAAGATATCGCGCTCGGTCCAGTCGTAGCGCTTGCCGTCGATGACCGAAAAGCCGCTGCCCTTGGCCACCTGGTAGATGAAGCTGCCGGTATGGCGGTGCGCCTTGGTGTGTTCGCCCGGCCGCAGCATCTGCATGCTGGCGCCGATGGTGGGCATGACGGAGCCGCCGGTCGCCGGGTTCACGTATTCCAGCAGGATGCCGTCGTAGGGGCTGCCGGCGGCCGTGCGCGCATAGCGGCGCAGCGCCTCGTAGGTGGGTTCCCATTCGTACTTGAACAGGGGCGAATAGGGCTTGGTCCAGCCGGACACCTGCGGCCGCAGGGCCACGCCGCCCCAGGCGCCGCTGGTGTCGTCGACCGGGTGCGTCACCGCCTGGTTCAGGTCGGGGTGCACGGCGTAGAAGCCCGCCTCCAGCGCATTGACCAGCGGGATGTCCAGGCCGTCCTGCCAGATGCAGGTGGTGCCGTCCTCGGCCACGCCGTGCTCGTGCCAGGTGCCGTTGGGCGTCAGCACGAAATCGTTCGCGCCCAAGGTCATCTTGTGGCCGTCCACCACCGTGTACGCGCCCCGGCCTTCCATGATGAACCGCAGCGCGGAATGCGAATGCGCGTGCGCCGACGCCAGTTCGCCGGGCTGCATCACCTGCAGGCCGGAATACAGCCAGCCGACCGCCGCCGCCACGTCGCGGCGGCCGGGATTGTTCAGGTAGATCACCCGCCGGCCGGCTTCTTCCGGCGACACCAGTTCGGCGGAACGCAGCACATGGCCGCGCAGGTCGCGATAGCGCCACACCACCGGCACCGACGCGGACCGCGGCGCCCAGGGCTCTATCTTGTTCGCCACTGTCCACAGCGCGCCCGTCTCCAGCCGCGCCAGCGCTTCGTAATACGCCACCCGCTCGGGCGAGTCGGCCACATTGGCCCGTCCGGCGACGTTTTCACGGTAGGCGTCGTAGCGGTTCGCTTCCATCCCTTGCCTCTATTTTTATAAAACCAAAAGGATTTTCGAAAATATTAGGGAGATAGGGCCGATAGGGCAATGCGCGGGCACTAGGGGTTTTCCGCAGGAACGGGCGCCCCGGACAGAAATCCGGCGACGCTGCTTGAAAAATACTGTACAAAAACACAGTTCTTCGTGATACATTTCGCTCGCCCGAAAAACTGTCGTCCAGGAGAATCCTGTGTCAGAAGCTGCCCATCTCGTCCAGTACATCGTCGTTCCCTACCGCACCGCCGGCAATGGCGTGGCGCCCGGTGAAATCCGCCCGGCCAGCAGCGAATTCGGAGCCATCCGGATCGCGAACTCCATGGCCTCCAAGTTCGCGGGCGTTGCCGCCTATGAAGTCCTGATCGACAAGGAAACCGGCGACATGGAATCGCCGCGCATTCTTGCGCAGATCGGGACCGTGCCCGCGCTGGACGATTGAAAGCCGAAGGGCCGCCCGCAAGGCGGCCCTTTGACGTCGAGGCCCCGGCGTTCGCCCGGGTTGTCTTGACGCCTAGCTTAAGTCCACGTCTTGATGCAGAATTTACGGCGTACCGGGCGCCCGCTCGCACGCCGTCTTTCTGCTCCCTCAATGGATAAACTTCGAATTGTCCTCGCGGACGACCATCCACTCGTTTTGGTGGGCATACGCGACCTCCTGGAAACGGTTCCCAACCTCCAGGTCACGGGAGCCGTTTCCAGCTCGACGGACCTCATTTCGCATCTGGAGAACAACCTCTCCAATGTGGTGATCACGGACTACTCCATGCCGGGCGACGATGCCTACGGCGACGGCATGCGCCTGATCAAGTACCTGGTGCGGCGGCACCCCGGCCTGCACATCGTCGTGCTGACCATGGTATCGAACCCGATGATCATATCGGCGCTCTACGATGCCGGCGTCGCCGCCGTGGTTCTCAAGCGCGACAACCTGGCCGAAATCCTCACCGCGCTTTCCATGCTGCGCATCGGAAGAAAGTACTATCCTCCCGGCTTCCTGCGCGACTCCACGACCAGCATCCAGCGCAGGCCCATCGGCGAATGCATCAACAGCCTGTCGCCGAAAGAATTCGAAGTGCTTCGGCATTTCGTCCGCGGAGAAACGGTCACGCTGATCGCCGAAAACCTGAAGCGCAGCGTCAAAACGATCAGCGGCCAGAAGGCTTCCGCCATGCGCAAACTGAATGTGCAGACCGACCAGGAACTGGTTGCTTTCTGCATGGAGAGCGGGCTGTTCCAGTAGCCTCCATCCCTCCCGACTTTTAAGAATTGTCTTGTTCTTGGAGGATGGCGCGACTTCTATCATCGTTGCATGATCGTCGCCCCCCGCCTTCCCCGGAAGCTGAGCCCCGCCGCCCCCGGCGTGCCCATGCTTCTGCTGCATCTGTTTGCCGTGGCGCTGCTCGCGAGCATCCTGGTGGGAACGGCGCTCTGGCTGTACTGGTCGTTCAGCGGCGAAGTCTCCAAATACCGCCGGCGCATGAACGCCGCTGCCTACAACGCGCAGGTCTTCTTCGACCAGCGCGAAGGGCTGCTCAGGTCGGTCGCCGGATCCTCGGTGCGCAACACCGACGGCATGTCGCCCGCGCGCACCCCGAAAACCTTCGGCGAAACCGGGCAGATCAGCCTCACTCCGCTGCTGAAGGAAAACAATACCTACGAATGGGCGCTCGTCCTGACGCCCCGCGACCGCGCCGACGTGGCCGCCGCCAACGCGCGCATCGTGTACGCGCCGGCCCAGGAACCCGCCTCGCGGCGGCTTCCCCTGGAAACCCGGCGGCGCGCGGCGCCCATCTCCGCGCGCACCGGGCAATGGTTGTCCGAAACCCTCGCCCTGCGCGACCCCAGCCCCGGCCTGGACGGCCGCGCGCCCATCGTCTGGCTGCGTCCGCCCATGGACGAAGTCGACCGCTTCTTCCTCTACACCCCGCTCGATGCCTCGAGCCACGACCGCACCTGGATCGGCCTCGAAGTCGACGGCATCGCCGCGGTCATCGCGGCGGAATGCGCCAGCGACGGCGGCAGCTATGCGCTCTACGACAGCAACAGCCGCGTGGCCCTGCACGGCGGTCCCCTGCCCGCGATGATCGATCCGGTGGCGTCCCGCCTGGGGCAGGACTCGTTCGGATTCCAGGGCGGCAACTGGTTCCCCGAGAACCTGGTGCTGGTCAAGTCCGTCGGCGAAGCCGGCTGGAAGCTCGCCTACTACGTGCCGATGCACGACGTGCTGCGCCATGGCGCGGCCGCGTTCTGGACCGCGGGCGCGGTCTGCCTGCTCCTCGTGGCCGTGGTGCTGCTTGCCGTGCGGCACATCAAGAGAAAACTCGTCGAACCCGCGCTGCGCCAATACGAGGCGCTGACCGACAGCGTCGCGCTCAACGACAAGATCATCGAGGTCGCGCCGGTGGGGCTCAGCCTGGTCCGGCGCGCCGACGGCGAACTGATCATGTCGAACGAAGCCGCCCGGCGCCTGCTCGACGAACACGACGGCTGGCGCGGCGACATCCGCCACGCCACCGCCGCGACGGGCGGCCGCGAATACGCCCTGACGGACGGCCGCAGCGTCTACCTGGCGTTCGCCGCCATGACCTACCGGTCCGAGGACGTCGTGCTCTGCGGCATCAGCGACATCACCGGCCAGAAGGAAATCGAGCGCACGCTCAGGAACGCCAAGCTGGCGGCCGACAAGGCCAGCGAAGCGAAAACGATGTTCTTCGCCACGATCAGCCATGAAATCCGCACCCCGCTCTACGGCATCCTCGGCACGCTGGAACTCCTGGCGCTGACGGGCCTTAGCGGGCAGCAGCAACAATACCTCAACACCATCCAGCAATCCTCCTCGACCCTGCTGCGCACCATCAACGACACCCTGGACCTGTCGCGCATCGAAGCCGGGCGCCAGGAACTGGACGTCGCGGAATTCTCCCCGTCCGATCTCCTGGAACGCGTGGTGGCGAACTACGCGGCGCGCGCGCAAGGCAAGGGGCTGCTCATCTACGCCATCACCGACATCGACGTGCCCGCCGCCGTCCTGGGGGACGCCACCCGTATCCTCCAGGTCCTGAACAACCTGGTGAGCAACGCGGTGAAGTTCACCGAGGCCGGCCGCGTGGTGGTCCGCGCCGCCGCCGAGGCTCCAGGCCCCGGCCGCGTCTCGCTCCGGTTCCAGGTCGCGGACACCGGCGTCGGCATTCCCGCGGATTCCCAGGCGCAGCTCTTCGAACCCTACTTCCGCGCCCACGCCGGCCTCGAACGCGACATCTCCGGCACGGGGCTGGGCCTGGCCATCTGCCGGCGTCTGTCCGACCTCATGGGAGGCACCCTTTCCGTCGTCAGCGAAGAAGGCCTGGGCACCAGCATCGCCTTCGCCCTCACGCTCGACGTGCCCACGCCGGCGGCGCCCGCCCCGCTCAAGCGGCGTCCCGTGTACGTCGACGGGGCCGTTCCCGAAGTCGTCACGAACCTGTGCGGATGGCTGAACGCGTGGGGCGCCGTGGCCATGCCCTACCGCGGGCACGCGGATACGCCCGAATGCGAGGATGCGGTGCTGGTGCAGGCCTGGCCTCCCTCCGCGCAGGAGCCCCGCTGGAAGCACGGCAGGGTCCGCGTCCTGGCCCCGGGATCCAGCCGCGACTCCCTGGTGTCCGCCGTGGCCAAGGCCGGCATCACCAGCACCTTCAATCCCGCCAGCATCGGCCGGGCCGTCCGCATGGCGCAGGACGGCATCGAACGGCCCGCGCTGGGCCAGGCCCACGCGCAGCGGATATCGCTGGGGCTGCGCGTGATGGTGGTCGAAGACAACGTCATCAGCCAGATCATCCTGCGCGAACAACTGGAACACCTGGGCTGCACGGCGACGATGCTCTCCAACGGCGCCGAGGCCCTGCGCCACTGGGACGCCCTGGACCACGACGTCGTCATCACGGACCTCAACATGCCATTGATGGGCGGCTACGAACTCGCGCGCTCGCTGCGCAAGCTGGGCTACACCGGAGCCATCCTGGGCCTGACCGCCAGCGCCGCGCCCGAGGCCACCCGCCTGGGCCTGGACGCGGGCATGGACCAGGTGCTCCTGAAGCCCCTGCCCATCCTGGTCCTGGCGCAAACATTGCACGACCTTGCAGAGGATCTGAACTGAATATGCTGTCTGCCTACAAAGTGCTCGTTCTGGACGATCATGCCTTTCAGTGCGCCCACCTGAAGGACATGCTGGAAGAAGCCGGGTTCGGCCGCGTCGATACGCTGCAAAGCGCGGGCGACGCGCTGCGCGGCATCCGGGACGAAGGCTACAACCTCGTGGTCATGGACGTGAACATGCCCGTCATGGACGGCGCCCAGTTCATCCACGAGCTTGCCCGCCAGGACTTGAATCCCCTGCTCGCCATCGTGACCGGCTGCTCCCGCCGGATGGCCAACAGCATCAGCCTGATGGCGAAGGAAAGAGGCCTTGCCGTGCTGGGCGCCTTCGTCAAGCCCATTTCCCGCGAAGAGGTCGGCAGCCTCGCGGCGGGCCTGCTGCGCAAGCATCCCTCCGACACGCCGTCGGCCGGCCCCGACACAGGCTACGCAAGCAGCCTGCTCGACAGGAAAAGCCTGCAGAACGCGCTGCGGGACGGCAGCATCCGCGCGTGGTTCCAGCCCAAGAAATCGCTGTCGTCGGGGAATATCGTCGGCGCCGAGGCGCTGGTGCGCTGGCAGCACCGGGAACTGGGGCTGATGATGCCTTCGTCGTTCCTGAAAACCCTGCGGGAATACGGCCTGGACCACGAACTGTTGATCCGCATGCTGGAAGACGGGCTCAAGGCCTACCGCATCTGGCGCGGCCAGGGGCACCGCATTCCCATCTCCGTCAATCTACCCACGTCCCTGCTCGACAGGCCGCAATTGCCGGACGAGCTTTACTACATGGTCACGAATTCCGGATTGCCGGCCGAGGACGTGACCTTCGAATTGCTCGAAGATGACATGACCGTCGCCGCCGGGCAATACTATATGGGCACCAGCCGCCTGCGGCTCAAGGGCTTCGGGCTGTCGCAAGACGATTTCGGCAAGGGCTACAGTACGATGTACAGCCTTATCTCCACCCCGTTCACGGAATTGAAAATCGACCAGGCATTCGTTTGCGGCGCGGCAAAAGATGAAGTCAGGGCGGCAGCGCTGGTATCCTCGGTGCAGTTGGGCAGGCAATTGGGCCTGCAAGTGACCGCCGAAGGCGTGGAAACCATGCAGGACCTGCAATTCGTGCGCCAGATCGGCTGCGATTATGCGCAGGGATACCTGATTTCCGCGGCCGTCGACGTCTCCGCCTTCAGCCGATTGCTGGCCAACGAACCCACGCTTTTTCCTGCTCCTTGTACCCCCCCTCACTAGGGCCTGTGCGAAACTGCTTTTAGTGTCGATAGGCCCTGGACCCTAGCGCGAGATCGGCCCACATCGTCTATGAAACTGGATACGCCGCTGAGAAACGTGACACGCGCTTCGCGCCGCCTGAATACCGCGCTGTTCGGCATCCTGCCGCTCGTGATGGTGCTGGCCGGCGCCCTTTACTGGGGCGGCCAGCGCATCCTGCAGCAAGAAGAAGACAAGTTCCAGATCGACTTCTCGATTCTCGTCGGCTACGTCAACGCGCAAGAGCGGATGCTCCATGCCCTGCACACGCAGGCCTGGCGGCCCGACTCCCATAACCTGGTGTCCTCCACCCACGTCAGCGAGGTGGCGGGTTTCGATCCCCCCGCGTGGCGTTTCTTCGAGGGCCAGCACGCGCTCGCGTCCATGCCGTTCTCGCTGCTCTGTCAGCGGCCGGATGCCTGCCCCGTCGAAAACGGCGTGTTTGCCGGCATCGGCCCCTACCTGTCCGATTTCTACTCCAGCCACTGGGCCGCTTCGTATTACCCCGCCGCGCCGGTGTTCGTCGTTTCCCCCAGCCGGGAAGTCAGCCTCAGCGTTCCCGCCGTGGCCACGGACTCGGGATACGAGCCGCTGACGCGCCGGGCGTTCATGACCGTGGTCGAGGCGATCATGGACAAGTCGGGCGGCGCGGACCCCCAGGAATCGCAGCTCGGCGCGCCGGACAAGGTCGAATGGATACGCGACCCGGGATTGCCCGACGCCATGATCGGCATGCTGCCCACCAGCCTGCCCCTGGGCCTGCGCAACGAGGCGCCGGACGTCCGGCGCAACGTCTATGCCGCGACGCTGCTCAGCAGGGACCGGATCAGCATTTCCGAGAAGGTCCTGAACGTGCCGCTGTACGACCAGTTCTGGCTGGCCCGGCAGGGCAACGGCGTGCTGGTGGGCGAGGATCCGCCGCCGGGGCCCGACAAAGAGGCCGGCTTCCACTACGCCGCCGACGGGCTGGTCCTCAAGATCAACGACAAGAGCGGAACCTGGACCGGCTATTACAAGCTGAAGTACAGCAGCCTCTTCCAGGCCAACATGTGGCTGCCGGTCGGCGTCCTGCTGCTGCTGATCCTGGGGCTGGGCCTGGGCGCGGCCTATCTGCGCTGGTACAACCGGCGCGTGATCCAGCCGGCGGAGGCCGCGCATCGCGACATCGTCGAAAACGAGGAATTCAACCGCACGGTCCTGGGCACCGCGCCCGTCGCGCTCTGCGTGCTGTCGCGTCCCGACGGCAAAGTGGTGTTCAGCAACGCGCTGGCCTCGCAATGGCTGGGCATCGAGCCCGGCGGGGAACTGCACAACTCCCCCGACGCCAACCAGTTGCTGCGCCGGGCCCTGGGATCCGGCGCGCCCGGCACCATCGAGACCTTCCTGGCATATGACGGCCGGCCGCTATTCGTGACCTTCGCGCCCACCCGCTACAAGAAGCAGGACGTGGTGCTGTGCGCCTTTGCCGACATCAGCGCGCGCGCCGAAATGGAGCGCACCCTGGCCCTGGCCAAAGAGCAGGCCGACAAGGCCAGCGAAGCGAAGTCCACCTTCCTGGCCACGATGAGCCACGAGATCCGGACTCCGCTCTACGGCGTGCTGGGCACGCTGGAAGTGCTGGCGATGACGCCGCTGAGCGAAGACCAGCGGCGCCACGTCGACCGCATACAGACCTCCTCCGTGATCCTCCAGCAACTGATCAGCGACATCCTGGACATCACCAAGATCGAATCCGGTCAGCTTGCCCTGGAAGTCGATACATTCGACCCGCGCGAACTCTTCCAGGCGACGGTCGCCTCCTATGCCGGCATGGCCGAGCAAAAGGGCCTGATCATCTATAGCTGCGTCGACACCGCCGTGCCGGCATGCGTAAAGGGCGACGGCGGCCGGATACGGCAGATCCTCAGCAACCTCCTGAGCAACGCCATCAAGTTCACGGAATCGGGCCACGTCATCGCCCGGCTGCGGGCCGAGGATCTTCCCGGCGGCAAGGCGCGGCTCAGTCTGCAGGTGGTCGACAGCGGCGTGGGCATCGGTCCCGCCGAACAAGTCCGCCTGTTCGAACCGTTCTACCAGATCGACAGCGGCTCGCACACCATCCGGGGGGCCGGCATCGGCCTGTCCATCTGCGCCAAGCTGGCTGAACTCATGGGAAGCACCATCCACGTCACCAGCGAACCCGGCCTGGGCAGCAGCTTTTCGGTGGACATCGAACTTGAAAAAGCGGATGCGCCCGCCTGCAATCCGCCCCAGTTGCAGGACCTGAACATCCACGTGCGCAGTCCGCGCAAGGAACTGAGCGAGAACATCTGCCAATGGCTGGCCCACTGGGGCGCCCGCGCGACGGTGGTGCCGCCGGACTCCTACCCCGACAGCGGACTGGACGGCGTGCTGGTCGACGTTCTGCTGTCCGGCAACGCCAAACCCGCGGAATGGGCCGGCCTGCTCATCGTGGCGGGCGGCGCCGATACGCTGGACAGGCATCGCCCGCAAGTCGACCGGCATTCCATGCTGAGCATCGGCCAGGCCATCGAGCGCCTGATGTCCGGCGCGGCCGAGATTCCCCAGGACGCCGGTCCGGCGGCCTATACGCCCCTCAACCTGCGCGTGCTGGTGGCCGAGGACAACCCGATCAACCAGGTTACGATCCGCGACCAGCTCGAACAACTGGGCTGCCGGGTCGTGATCGCGCCGGACGGCGCCGAGGCGCTCGCGATGTGGAGCATCGAACCCTTCGACCTGGTGCTGACCGACGTGAACATGCCCCGCATGAACGGCTACGACCTCGCCGGCACGCTGCGCTCGCGGGGCGTGACGGTGCCCATCATCGGCGTGACGGCCAACGCCATGAAAGAAGAGGAAACGCGCTGCATGGCGGCCGGCATGAATAGCTGGCTGGTCAAGCCCATCGACCTGCGTTCGCTGTGGCGCCGCCTGCGCCCCCTCGCCGACGCGCAGGACGGGTCCGCGGCCGCGCCGCGGGCCTCCGGACCGGCCCCGGCGGGCGCGGCGGGCAAGGCTCCCGCCATCCCGTCCAAGTACCGGAACATCTTCCTGGAAACCATGACCCAGGACCTGGCCACTCTGGAAAAATCGGTACGCGAAGCCAACGCGCGCGACATGCGCGCCGTGCTGCACCGCATGCGCGGCGGCCTGGCGGCGGTCGAGCTCACCGAATTGCAGAGCCAGTCCGAGCGCGTGGAGAACCAGTTGCGCAACGATGGGCTGAGCGCCTCGGCCCAGGAAAACCTGGCGGCGCTGATCGCGGACATGAAGGCCATGCTGGCCACGGTATGACACCGCGCGGGATCAACCCGCGCTTCAAATTGAGAATATTCCTATAGAAGGACGATCGCACGGTTACTAGAATTTTCATTTTCCGAATGCTCAGTCTCCTGTATCGCATGCGCGCCGTCACCGCGGCGTCGTCCATAACCGATGGGTTGCTGGCAGATGCGATCAATGGACTCTCTAGTGAACCACGATGCCGCTGCGGCAAGCGCGCCGACACGCCCGGCTATCGAAGGGTTGAACTTTCAACCGGTGTTCTCAGCCAAGGGCCTGGTGCTTGAGTACGCGGTCGCCATCCCCACCCGCCGCTACGAATGGCGGCGCAGCGCTCCCGGCCAGCCCACGCGCCTCGTGCACGACGCCATTGCGTTCTTCCAGGCATTCAACGAACGCATCCCTTTTTCCGTGAACTACGGCGACCATCCCCCCCCGGATCGGCTGGTCGGCGGCCGAGGTATGCGCCTCGGGCGGGGTGGCCCTGAACGGCAACGAACTCCTTGCCAGCCCGGACCGGCCGCCGGAGCAACGTTTCGATGGCTCCTATCCGGCATCCCTCGTGACGTTCCATGCTCCCCTGGTTTCCCACCTGCACGCCCGCTCGCAACTCTTCTCCTCCTACACCGAATTCCACATCGGCCTGCGCACCAGGCTCATGCCCACCATCGCCAGAAGCGGGCCCAGTTCTTACGGAGCCCTGCGGGTCACCGGCCTGCACCTGAGGGTCCCCTCCGGTTTTTCCGAGTATTCCTCCCTGCGCGGCCGGTTCATCAAACTGCTGGAACGCGCCGACCTGGCCAAGCTTCCCGTCCTGGTCTCGAACGCGGACCACGCGCATGACCTGCACTGGATGCGCATGTTCCCGGACCTGCAATTCCAGGGGGACGTGCTGTCCCCGCCATTGGGCGCGGACAGCCTCAGGGCATTGCTCGCGCTGAGCGGCGACAACTGGCGCAACTTCCGCGTCGGCTCCCGCTACCCGCCGCGCGGCTAACGCAGGCCTCCAGACAAAAAAAAAAGCGCGGACGGAAGACATCTTCCGTCCGCGCTTTTTGCGTCCGGCGGCCAGGATCTGGCCGCCGCCCTGCCGCGCTACCAGCGGTAGCGCAGGTTCAACA
Source organism: Achromobacter veterisilvae (assembly GCF_900496975.1). Taxonomy (GTDB): domain Bacteria; phylum Pseudomonadota; class Gammaproteobacteria; order Burkholderiales; family Burkholderiaceae_B; genus Achromobacter; species Achromobacter veterisilvae. The sequence goes on along the minus strand of NZ_UFQC01000013.1, from coordinate 19,214 downwards.
TGCCGCCGTAGCCGCGCTGGCTATCGTTGCCGGCCTGGCCGAAGACGTGCCCCGCCACCTGCACGGCCTTGCCGACCTGGCCCTCGGCGCCCAGCTTGAGTTCCAGCGCGTTGCGCGCCGGCACCGCGTCCAGCGTGCTGGTTCCCATCCGGACCGACGCGTTGCTGCTACTGTGCAGCCAGTTGGTTTCCAGGAACGGACGCACCGCCGGCCGGTCCGCCCCCGCCGGCGCGGCGGGATACAGCCGCACGCCCACCCGCGTGGTCAAGGCGTTATCGCTGCCGCTGCGCATGCGGGTGCCTTGCAGCGTGGCGTCCTTCGCGTCATAGCGGCTGTAGACCACTTGCGCATTGGGCGCCACCACCAGGTTGCCCAGGGCGGAATCCGCGGCGAAAGGAAGCAGCGCGTAGCCCGATTCCAGCGAAGCGGACCAGACGTTGGAGTGATAACGGGCGGAACCCAGCTCACTGCTGATCTGGTTGGAATAGCGGCCGTACTGCAGCCACGAGTCCGCATAGGCGCCCAGGCGGGTCGCGTCGTTCTGGTACACCGTCGCGTACATGCCCACGGAATAGCCTGACACCTTCCCTCGCGCCCGGGCGTGCACCTTCGTTCCCGAACCCGGCAGTATCAACGTGGACGTGGACCGGCTGCGCGCCTCGCCGTAACCTCCCATGAAGCCCGCGTACGCGGCCCCGCCCTGCCCGACCGGCGCCCGCAGCAGGTCTCCGCCCAATTGCAGGATCCCGCTGTCGGTATCGATGTCGACCTTGCCTTCCTGCATGCGCATCCCGCCATCGTGGCGGCCCTGCGCCCGCGCCCACACGCCGCGGCCGTCATCGGACGCCTCGTGGTAGGCCGGCGCGCGATCTTGCAGGCTGTGCGTGAACAGGCGGGTGGCGGCGCGCTGGTTGCCGAGATAGGCGCCGCTTTCCGGCGACACGTTCCTGAAACCGGGCGCCACGGGCGGCAGGATCTCCGGCGGCGCGATGGGCGGCCCCGGCGGGGTGACGGGCGGCTTCACCGGCGGCGTGACGGGAGGGGTCACCGGCGGCGTATAGTCCGAGGTCAGGTACCAGTCCGGCGCCACGCCCCCGTTGCCGCCGCGAACCAGGCTGTAATCGTAGCCGTTCAGGGCCAGGGTGGCGGAACCCGAACGATAGCCGGTCGATCCCGCGTCCAGCCGGAACGCGTCCGCCGCCGTCGTGCCGCCGTTGATCGTCTCGACGACCCGGATGCCGTATTCGGTCCGCCCGCCGACGCCGCCCGCGTTCACGATGCGCAGCGAGGTATTGCCGGAGGCCGTGCCGCCGTCGATCACGAGCCGGTCCGTAGGCGAACTGTCGTCGCCCAGGCGGGTGTTCAGCACCAGCGTGCCGCCGCCCACATAGTTATTGACGGTCAGCGTCTTGAATGCGCCGCCCGCGCCCGGCGAGGTGAACGCGACGGTGCCGGCGGCGTTCAGGGTGCCCAGCGACGAATCGCCGCGGACGTTCCAGGTACTGGAGCCGTCCAGCGACAGGCTGTTGACGCGGCCGATGCCGCGCTCGATCAAGGCGCCGGTCAGCACCGAACCGCTCTTGAGCGAGATGTCCGCGCTGCCGCTGTCCATCACGACATCGCCCTTCAGCGCAGCGTTGGTCGCGTCCAGGGCGACCTGTTCGGTTTCGATCACGGTCGACACGCCGCCGCTGGTGACGGTGACGGCGCGCGAGTGCAGCAATACGCCGTCCTCTTCCACGCCGCCCGAACGCGCGGTGATGCCGGAATTCTCGATCGTGAAGGTGTGGCTGCCGCCGGTGGCCAGCAGGCCGGCGCCGTCCTGGGTGCTGATGTGCGTGCCGTTCTTCAGCGTCACCGCGTTGCTGACGCCCGCGCTGGTGGTGTAGCTCCAGATGCCGCGCGCGTCGGCCCCGGACATGGAGAACTGGGTGTTGTCCAGGGTCACCGCCGCGCGGTTGCTCATCGCCAGGCCGGTCGCATTCCTGCCCGAGGTCGTCACGCTGGTGTTGCGCGTGGACATCTTGGCGCCCGCCCCGCTGACGAACAGGCCATAGGCGCCCTCGCCGTGCGTCGTGACGGAAGAGTCCTCCAGGGCGATCTCGGCTCCCGACAACCGTGCCAGCGCGCCGACCCCGCCGGCGCCGAAAGTCTCGATCTTTACCTTCTTGGCCTTGATCGTGGCCGTGCTGCCATATTCGCGAGAGGCATAGAGCCCGTAACCGTTGGTGCGCTGCGTGGTCACGGACCCGTCCTCCAGCGTCACGGTTCCCGCGCGGGCGTCGATGCCCAGGTCGGAACTCGTGATGTCGAAGCGGCGGGCCGTCAACGAGGTGCCGATGGAGGGCAGCCAGACGCCCGTAGCGCCCGTGCTGCCCTGAACGTCGATGGAAACGTTTTCAATTACAGCGGATGTATTTTCGGCATTGATGTTGATGCCGTAGACGTAGGTGCCATTGATGACGAGCGTCGCGTTGCGGATGTCCGCCGAGGACGCCTGCCCGCCGCCATAGGAGCCGCTCAGCACGACGGCGGCATAGCCGCCATCGGCGGCCCGCAGCGTGCCGCCGTCCATTTCGAGGCGCCCGCCGTTACCGGCGCTGGCGGCCACGCCGCCGCTGCCGACTTCGACGTCGGTATTACGGATGGAGATGAGCGAGCCCGCGCCGAACGCATTCAAGCCGCCTCCGGATCCGGCGGGGCCCGAACTGATCGTGGAATTCTCGAGCGTCACGGTCCCGCCCTGGCCCGCATAGACGGCATCGGCGTTCTTGCCCGTGGTAATGCTCAGGTTCTTGGCCGTGATGGTGGAGTTCGCGCCCTCGGCGCGAAGCGCGCTGCTGCGGCCGGCCGTGGAAATGCCGCCCCCGTCCAGGACGATCTTTCCGCCATCCTGCGCATAGGCGCCGTAGGAATAATCGCCCTGCGTCGAAATCAGGGAATCCGTGGCCTCGATCAGGCTGTCCGCCCCCTTGGCATGCAGGGCATGGGCATTCTGGCCTACGCCCACGCTCTCGACGATGCTGTCGACCAGCTTGACGTATCCCCCCGACGTCGCCCGGACGCCGACGGTATTCTTGGCCGATGCGGAGCCGGCCGTGATCGTGACCCTGTCGCCAATCACGGCGTTGCCGGCAACCGATACGTCGATGGCCGCGCCGGTCCCGGCATAAGTGACGGCATCTCCGATGTTCAACGTGACCCGCGTCGTCCCGGAGGGGTCGGACACGACAACCTGGCCCAGCTCTGCCGCCCACATCGTCGTGGGAAGCGCGGCGGCGAGCAGGCCCATCATGATAGGGCTGAGCTTGATTTGCATGGGGATATTCCTTGGCCCCTATCCGAGCCGTACCCATACAAATCCGAAAAGGCGTGAGATGGACTACGTACGTACCGGATAGCGGCGAGTACGTTGCAGTAGTCATCATGTTGCGGGCCACGCAGTGTGAAAAATATAAGATTATTCTTAAAGCGCACCGCTCACATCGTCGATCAATGCAAACAATTGCAAATACGACATATTTGGCTGAATTTCGAAATAAATGATGCGAAATTGACCCACTGCGCCTCTGACGGCAGCCACTTAGGTGTCCTGGACTGCGGCTCGATCAATTCCGATGAGATGCTCGATCAACTCCGACAAGATGCTCGATCCATGCCGATGAGATATTCGGTCGATTCCGATGAAGCTCGAACAATTCCTATGAGTCGAGGCAGCGGGCCTATTGCGCCCGTTATCGGCGCGCCTCATCGAGCCGGTTTTCTATCTGGGCGACGGCCTGCGCGATGCATCCCGCCACGGTAGCCGCGCGCGCATCGTCCAATCGAGCTTTGAGGGTGGCCACGCTGATGGCGGCGATGGCCTCTCCATCATGCCCGCAGATCGGTACGGCGACGGAGCGCGCCTCGGGTATTTCCAGCACATCCTTGACGGCGTAGCCGCGCGCGCGCGACGCGGCGATATCGCGCAGCAGATCCGCCGCGTTGTAGCGGGGAAAGTTGGCCTTGACGCGATCGGCGTTCGCGCTGCATATGCGCTGGATCTCGGCTTCAGGCAAGGTCGACAGTATCGCCAGGCTGCCTCCGCCCACGTTCAACGGGCGCCGCCGCCCTATGTCGAGCACAAATGCCTTGATCGGGAAGCCACCTTCGGCCCGATCGATACATAACCCGTCGAATCCCGAGCGCACCGTCAGGAATGCGGTGTCGCCAGTCTGCTCCGCGATCGCCTGGAGATGGGGAAAACAGATGTCGCGCAATGCCACCCTGGGGGCAGCGACAAGCCCCATTTCATACATGGCCGGGCCGAGGTAATAGCGCTTGTTGGCGTTGTCCTGCCGAACCATTTGTTCGGCGATAAGGCCTTGCAGAATGCGATGGGCCGTCGGCTTCTCTATGGCGCTCAGGCAGTGCAAATCCGTCAGGCGCATGCCCATGCGATTGTTCGCTGTGATCAGGCGCAACAGTGCGGCGGCACGTTGCAGGACCTGGGTTCCATTGTTGGCATCGCGCTTGGTTCGGATCAACATTTTTCACTATATGGACCTTATGGCGGTCCAATTATGCGACCAGCGCGCGGGTATTGGGTAGAGTAAGTACTTTGTTGTCTCAACATAGTCCAAATTATGGACTAATTGAATAGATGTCCCCGTACCCTTGCCCTCGCGCATGCGGGTGGAATCGGACGGCGACGAGACCTCGGCCCACTGCGGGTCGATGGCTTGAAAACAGGGAAGATCTGTATGACTCCTTCTGAACGGATTGGGGCATTTTCCGCGGCGTTCAACCCCGAAGTGCTGACCCCCGCGCTGCGCCAGGCTTGCGCGCGCTCTCTGCTGGATACCTATGCCGTGGGCGTGGCCGGCAAGAACGAGCCGGCCTCTTCGCGCGCCATGGCCTATCTGGCGACACTGGGAACCGGCGACGAGGCGTCGCTGTGGGGATGCCCCGGACGCGCCACCGCGGAAGCAGCGGCGTTCTACAACGGTGTCGCCGCCCACGTGCTGGATTACGACGACGTGACTTCGCCATTGCGCGGCCACCCCAGCGTGGTCCTATGGCCCGCGCTGATAGCGTTGGCCGAGGCCGAGAGCGCCGGCATGGGGCGGTTGCAGTCCGCCTATGCGGTAGGCTTCGAAGTGATGTGCAAATTGGCCAAGGCCGTTGCCGTCGATGCCTATGCAAAAGGCTGGCACGTCACCGCCAGCATAGGCATCATCGGCACGGTCGCCGCGTGCTCGCACCTATTGCGGCTGGATGCGGAAAAAACCGCGCATGCGGTCGGTATGGCGGTCGCCCAGGCGGCGGGCACGCGCGCGAATTTCGGCTCGGACGCGAAATCCTTCCAGGCGGGTCACGCCAACGCGGCGGCGATACGCGCCGCCCGGCTGGCGCAGGCAGGATTCACCTCGTCTCCCGACGCCATGGATGCCCAGCAGGGCTACGCCGCGCTCTATGGACAAGGGCAGGACCTGTCGGCGGCGCTCGCGACGCTGGGCCAGACGCCGCTGGAACTGATCTCCAGCGGCTTGGAGGTCAAGAAATATCCCCTGTGCTACGCGACCCACAGGGTCCTGGATGGCTTGCTGGATCTGCGGGCGGAACACGGCATCGCCCTGGCGGACGTGGAGCGCGTGGAAATCGAAACCAGTCCCGGCGCGCTGGTTCCGCTCATCCATCACCGGCCGGCGACGGGATTGCAGGGCAAGTTCAGCCTGGAGTACGCGGTTGCCGCGGCGCTGCTGGACGGCCACGTCGGCCTGGCCGCCTTCACGGACGAAAGCGTGCAGCGCCCCGCCATCCAGGCATTTCTTCCCTTCGTGCAAGGGCGCAGCACGCAAGGGGACTCGATCCTTCCGCGCTGGGCGCTGGTGCGCCTGTACACCCGCGACGGCCAATGCATCGAGCGCAAGGTCGACGCATTGCGCGGCTCCGCGGTCCTGCCCCTGACGGACGACGAACTCATGGCCAAGGCCACGGACTGCTATGGCTGGGTTGGGTTGCAAGCGGATGCGGGCGCCCAGTTGGCGATCGCGTCGGACCCGAAGGCCCGGATCGAGGATTTCCTCTCGATCGCGCGCTGGAAAAATCGAATCGAAATATAAGGCATGGAGCAAGGAGCAAACATGGATTTCACTTTGCCTGAAACCACCCGGATGATTCAGGACACGGTGCGGAACTTTACGCAGCGCGAACTGATTCCGCACGAACCCCTGATCATCCGGCGCGAGGCGGAGCGCGGCATGGGCGACGATCCTCTGATTCCAGCCGAGCTGGAAGCGCGGCTGCAGCAGACGGCCCGCGAAGTGGGCTTGTGGGGCATAGACGTGCCGGAGGAGTTCGGAGGCCAGGAATTCGGCATGCTGGCGAAGTGCGTGGTGATCGAGCAGCTCAAGCATTCGATCGTGCCGTTCGTCCCTCCTCCCGACAGCCCCAATCTCCATCTGCTGAAGGCCCTGTGCAAGGGGCCGCAGATCGACAAGTATCTGCTGCCTTACGCCAACGGAGAGAAAAAGAGCTGTATCGCGCTTTCCGAGGCCGGCGCCGGCTCCGATGCGGCCAACATCAAGATGCGGGCCGAACGGAGGAACGGCAAATGGGTGCTCAATGGCGCCAAGATGTGGATCAGCCACGCTCGCCGCGCCGACTTCATGATCGTCGTGGCCGTGACGGACCCGAAGCTCGGGTCCCGGGGAGGCATGACGGCGTTCCTGGTCGACAAGGGGACTCCCGGCGTCAGCATTCCGGTTTCCTACCCCATGATCGGTGAATTCCACCCTTATCAGGTGTTCTTCGATGAGGTCGAGCTGGAAGACGGCCAGGTCCTGGGCGACGTGGGAAATATATTCGTGCCGCTCACCAACCGGCTGGGCATACGCCGCCTGGACATCGCTTCGCGTTGCGTGGGATTGGCCAGCCGCTGCCTGGAAATGATGATCGAGCAGGCCAATACGCGCCAGACCTTCGGCTCTCCGCTGGCCGACAAGCAGGCGATCCAATGGTGGATCTCGGACAGCTATCAGGAAATCGAAATGGTGCGCCTGCTGATCCACCGCCTGGCCTGGAAGATCGACCAGGGCGTAGCCGATTTCCGGCGCGACGGTTCCATGGTCAAGGTGCAGGCAACCGAGCTGATCCAGCGTGTTGCCGACCGGGCCATCCAGCTTTTCGGCGGCATGGGCTTGTCCAAGGAATTGCCGCTGGAGTACATCGCCCGCATGTGCAGGGTGTTGCGCATCGTCGAGGGGCCCAGCGAAGTGCATCGCTGGGTGATTGCGCGCGATCTGCTGCGCAACGGCCTCCCACAACAATAAACCATGCCCAGAAGGAGACAACAAATGCATAAGAAGCAGTACTGGAAACCCAGGGTATTCCGGCAGATGGCGGCCGCCGCCGCGGTGGCGGCGTGCGGGTATAGCTATGCGGCAACGGCTGCGGCCGAGACATTTCCCAACCGCCCCATCACGCTGACAGTGCCCTATGAACCGGGAGCGACGACGGACCTGATCGCCCGCGCCATGGGCGAGCGCATGGCGCGCGAACTACAGTCGCCCGTCGTGGTGGAAAACAAGACTGGCGGTAATGGCATCATCGCGGCGCTTCATGTGTCTCGCTCCAAGGCCGACGGATACTCATTCATGCTGGCCTCGGACTCCACGGCGGTGCTCAATCCCCTGCTGTACAAGAAGCTGTCCTACAGCCCGGACAAGGATCTGACGCCTATCGGGCTGGTGAGCGACCTGCCCTTGGTGATGCTGGTCAACACATCGCTGCCCGCGCGGGATCTCAAGGAATTCGTGGCCTATGCGCACGCCCATCCCGGGAAGCTGAACTTCTCTTCCACGGGTATCGGCGGCACGTTCCACCTCTCCGGTGAACTGTTCAACCAGATGGCCGGCATACAAATGACTCACGTTCCCTATAAGGGCGGGGCTCCGGCCATGCAAGCCCTGGTGGCCAAGGAGGTCCAGGCGCTGTTCGGCGTGGTCGGATCCGCGCTGCCGCAGATCAAGGCTGGCAATGTGCGCGCCTTGGCCGTTGCCTCGAAGGAAAGGCTGCCCATGCTGCCTGACGTCCCGACTTTCGCGGAACTCGGCTATCCGAATTTCATCGTGACGGTCCGCTATGGATTCATGGCGCCGGCGGCGACTCCGCCAGACCGCATCTCCACCTTATCGGCGGCGATGAATACGGCGCTGAACGATCCGGACTTCCGGAAGAAATTCGGCGATCTGGGATTCGTCCTTCCGGCGAAAAGCAGCCCGCAGGACTATGCGGCCCTGATCCAGGCCGATCGGAAGATGTGGGCCGATGTCATCGAGGCCAAGAATATCTCGCTGGACAATTGAGCAGGCGCGGCGGCCTGGCGGGTCACTCGGCGATGCTTGCCAGTGGCCGGCCGGCCAGCCAGCGTTCCAGGTTGCCGAGGAAGCACGCAAATGCCCGCTCGTTGAAATCGGCGATACGGGCCGCGGAATGCGGAGTGACGATGACGTTGTCCAACGTCCAGATTTCGGATTCGGGGGGCAATGGTTCGCGCTCGAAAACGTCGAGGTAGGCGCCGGAAATCCGTTTCTCCCGCAGGGCTTGAATCAGGGCGGGTTCGTCGACGATGCCGCCTCGCCCGACATTGACGAGGCATGCACTTCGGGGAAGGGCTGCAAGCCTGCGGGCATCGATCAGATTACGGGTTTCGTCCGTCAAAGGGCAGCAAATCACCAGCCAGTCGGCTTCGCCGATGACGCTGTCCAATCGTTCCAGCGGCATCGTCTCGTCGAAGTCCGGCACCGCCTTGCCGCTGCGATTGATGCCGACGGTGCGGATGTCCAGGGACCGCAGGCATTTCGCCAGCACGGCGCCGATGTGCCCTGTACCGATGAGCACGGCGGTCTGCCGGTCCAGGGGAAGAGGACAGATCTCGTCGGGCATGGCTCGCCATGCGCGGGCCTGTTGATTGGCGTAGTGCCACGCGAATCGTTTGTTCAGCGCCAGGATGCCCGCCAAGGCGCTGGTGGCCACCGCCTTGCCGCTGGCTTGCGGGCTGGTGGTGACCACTACGCCCCGATCCTGGAATTTCCGGTACGCCGCGCTGTCCGAGCCGGCCGAAAAGATATGCAGCCATTTCAGGTGGGGGCAGGCACCCAGCAGGCGGAAGAAAAGACGGGTTTCTTCATTGGAGGCCGGCCGGCCGGGCATGGTGTGAATGTCCCGGCTGAAAAAAGCAACGCCGACGCTGTCCAGATCCTGTTGGCTGAGTTCGGACGTCGCCGCGATCAGCGTTATCTCGCCGCCATGCGCGGCGGCCAGTTCGGCAATCGCCTCGTGTCCCTGGTCTTTGATGTGCGCGGAAACCAGCACACAGGTTTTCCGGGGGAGGACTGGCTTGGGCATGTCTCTTTCCGTAGTGGAAGTTCTGATGGAATGCCAGCGATTCTGAGCCAGGAACCCGCCCGCCGTCCATCTCCAGGCCCTGATATTAGTCCGTAATGTGAGAGCAAATAGCGGCACCTCTCCCATACTCCTCCATAACACCCAACCAATTAGTTCATATTGTGGCCCTCTGGACGTTGCTTGTGCGTTGATGTCTGCCTAACATCTATACGCCTCGCGGCTCGTGCCTGAGCGTGCAGTCGTCATACGCAATCGATTTTTGAATTCAACAAAAAAACAGGAGACATCGATGTTTTCCATCAAGCAGTGGATGAAATTTCTGGCCGGAACGGTGTGTCTGGTGTCCGCCGTTCAGGCAAGTGCGGCCGACGCCTACCCCACCGAGTCGATCAAGTTGATCGTGCCGTATGTCCCCGGCGCCAGCACGGACACCCTTGCGCGTATGGTGGGCAAGGACCTGGGCGAGGAATTCAAGAAGCCGGTGATCGTCGAGAACCGCCCTGGCGCGGGCGGAACGATCGCCGCGGATTTCCTGCGCCGTCAGCCTGCCGACGGCTATACGTTCGGCTTTACGACCGACGGCATCATGTCGGTCAACCCGGCCGTCTACAAGAAACTGAACTACGACTCGCTGAAGGATTTCACGCCGTTGTCGATCGCCGTCAACGCGCCCATCGTGCTGGTCGTGCGCTCGGACTCTCCCTTCAAGACGGCTCAGGACCTCATCGCTCATGCCAAGGCGAATCCCGAGAGCCTGAGCTACGGATCGGCCGGCCTGGGCAGCTCCCAGCACATGGCTGGCGAACTGCTGAAAAGCATGGCCGGTGTGAACATCCTCCACGTCCCCTACCGGGGCGGCGAACCGGCGATGACGGACCTGCTTGGCGGCCAGATCAGCATGATGTTCGTCCAGTCGGCCTCCGCCAAGGAATTCGTTTCGGCCGGAAAAATCCGCATCCTGGCCATCGGCAGCCCAAAGCGCAACAAGCAATTCCCCGACATCCCCACGCTCGACGAAATCGGCCTGAAGGGCTACGACTCGGATACCTGGTATGGATTCAATATGCCGGCCAATGCCGACCCGAAGATCGTGGAAACGCTCAACTCGGCCATCGTCAGGTCTCTGAAGAAGCGCCAGGCGCAACTCGAAGGACTGGGCTACGACGTCGTCGCGAGTTCGCCGGAAGAACAGCGCACGAACATCGAACACAACCTGCAGAAATGGTCGGACGTCGCCAAGAAGGCCGGCGTCTACCACGTTCAATAAGTTCCCTTACGCGTTTACGCACGACCTCGGCAAAGCTGGACACATCACATGACATCGACGCCAAATGCCGCCGCGCTGGCGGGCATCACCGTACTTGACGTCGCGGGCCCCCTGGGGAACTACTGCGGCAAGCTGTTTGCTGACCTTGGAGCCCGGGTAATCCTGGTGGAGCCTCCTGAAGGCGCGCCCACCCGGCATATCGAGCCGCGGATTTCCGGTCGGGACGATCCGGATTCCAGCTTGACTTTCCAGTATCAGAATACGAACAAGGAGAGCATCGCCCTGGACCTGGACAGCGAGGCCGGCCAGGAAGTCTTCCGCAGGCTGGCCAGCCAATCCGCCTTGGTCATTGAAAGCGAACAGCCTGGCGCGATGGCGCGGCGCGGCCTGGGCTTTGCCGATCTGCGCGGGCTCAACGCGTCGCTCACGCTGACCAGCATTACCGCGTTTGGCCAGTCCGGGCCCTTCTCCCACTGGCTGGCAACCGATCTTACGGCGATGGGCATGGGCGGAATGATGTACTTGGCCGGCTATCCCGACACGGCGCCGATGGTGGCATGCGGCGAACAGGCCGTGGGCGCGGCCAACGTATTCGCCGGCGTGGCGTCAATGGCCGCGGTGTACGACGCCGAAACCAGCAATATCGGGCAGCACGTGGATGTATCCATGCAGGAATGCGTGGTCCTGGGCATGGAGAACGCCGTCCAGTTCTACGACCTGGAAGGCTCCATCCGCAAGCGCAACGCCGGCACGCAGCGGCTGGCGGGAACCGGCGTATTCGAGTGCCGCGATGGCTATATCTATCTGATGGCGGGCGGCGTGGGCAGCAACAAGTTCTGGGCGGTGACGACGGACTGGCTGATCGGCGAGGGCGTGGCGGGCGCGGAGCAGTTCCGCGAGCCGCGCTGGCTGGACCAGGCTTTCCTTGTGACGGAGGAAGCCAAGCAACGCTTCGGCCAGATCTTCACGCCGTTCGCGCGCACACTGACGAAAGCCGAACTGCACGCCAAGGGCCGCGAGCGCCGCATCCCCCTGGCGCCGATCTGCGATACGCGCGATATCTGCCAAAGCCCGCAACGTGAATATCGAGGGTACTTCGTGGACGTGACGGACGCTTGCGGCACCCGGCTTCGCATGCCGGGCGCGCCATATAAATTGTCCGAAACGCCGTGGGCGCTGCGCAAACGGGCGCCCCGGCTCGGCGAGCATACCCGGGACATCCTGGCTTGGGCCGGATTCACCCAAGACCAGCAGCAAGTGCTGCGGCAGCAAGGAACAGTGCAATGAGATCTCTATTGGCAGGCGTGCGCGTCATCGATTTCTCGTGGATAGGCGCGGGTTCCTATACGACCAAGATCCTGGCCGACCTGGGCGCGGAAGTGATCAAGATCGAATCTTCCCAACGCCTGGATACGCTGCGGGTGACGAAGCCGTTCAAGGACGGGAAGCCCGGCGTCAACCGCAGCGGCTACTTCGCGGACCGGAATTCGAGCAAGCGCAGCATCACCCTGAACGTCAAGGATCCGCGTGGCCTGGAGATGGCCAAGCGCTTGATCGCCGATGCCCACCTGGTGACGAACAATTTCACCCCGGGGGTGATGGATAAACTGGGATTGGGCTACGAAGCGGTCCGCGCCTTGTCCGAACGCATCGTCTACGCATCGATGTCCATGCAAGGCGCCGAAGGTCCCGAGAAATCCGACCTGGGCTATGGCCTGACGATCGCCGCGCTGACAGGGTTGCAGCACATGACGGGCTTGCCCGATCGCGAGCCCGCCGGCACTGGCACGAACTATCCCGACCACATTCCCAATCCCGGCCACACGGCCTTCGCCATCCTTGCCGCGCTGCGCCATCAACGCCGGACCGGGCGCGGCCAGTTCATAGACCTGGCGCAGATGGAGCCCACCCTGGCGTTCATCGGGCCCGCCCTGATGAATTATCTGGTCAACGGTGTCATCGAATCCCGCCATGGCAATGCAAGGCCGGGACACGCCCCCAGCGGGGTCTATCCCTGTGCGGGAGACGATCGCTGGATTGCCATCGAAGTTTGCGACGACGCTCAATGGGAAAAACTGGCGGCGGTTCTGGGCCTTGCCGTTCAAGCCGGCTGGGCCACCATGCAGGAACGCCTGCTGCACCGCCCGGCGATCGATGCCGAAGTGGCGAAGCGCACGGCAACACACGACATGGCTGGACTCACGCGAGCGCTGCAGGATGCCGGCGTGCCCGCGGGCGCCGTCTACGACGCTCGCGATGTGGTGAACGATCCGCAACTGGACTACCGCCGCCACTGGGTGACCCTGGACCATCCGGAAATGGGCCTGAGCACCTACAACTCGCCCCCTTATCGTTTTTCGAACGCGTATTCCGAACCGTCGTCGCCCGCTCCTCTGCTGGGCCAGCATACCGCTGAAATCTGCCGCGATCTGTTGGCGCTTGACGATGCCACGATCGAGAAACTGAGCGCCGAAGGCGTCCTGTCCTGACGGCCTCGCTCCGAATTTGAACGCATACATCGCAAAGGATAGACCATGGCATTAGATATTGCCGTCCAGGATCATGTCGCCACGCTGACCTTGAACCGCCCCGAAGCAATGAACAGCATCGACCCCGAGATGCGGGGGCAGTTGCATGCCGCCTGGAAACGGATCAAAGAAGACGACGACATCCGCGTCGCCATCCTGACCGGCGCCGGCGACAAGGCCTTTTGCACCGGCTCCGACCTGAAGAAAACCATGCCGCCCAAGGAGAGCTTCGCCGAGCTGGCTTTCGGCCGCGCGCATTCGGATCATCTGCTGGAAGGCCTGGATACCGACAAGCCCCTGATCTGCGCCATCAATGGGTATGCGATGGGCGGAGGCATGGAGCTTGCGCTGGCCTGCGATATCCGCGTTGCATCGGACAACGCTGTTTTCGCGCTGTCCGAAGTCCGCATCGGCAGTATCCCGGGCGCCGGCGGCACGCAACGCCTGCCGCGCGCCATCGGCGCCTCCAATGCGATGCTGATGCTCCTGACGGGCGACCGCGTGGACGCGGCCGAAGCCCTGCGCATCGGCCTGGTCAGCAAGGTGGTCGGCCGCGACGAACTGCTTCCCGCGGCGCGGGAGATCGCGCTGCGCATTGCGCAGAATGCGCCGTTGTCGGTGCGGTCAATCAAGCGCCTGGTCACCAGCGGCGCCGATATGCCCCTGCCCGCCGCGCTCGACAATGAACGCTATGTATTCGGCCTGCTGCGCGATACGGCGGATCGTATCGAAGGGCGGCGCGCCTTCCAGGAAAAGCGCCCGCCGGTCTACCAAGGCCGCTAGAACCAAGAACACCAGGAGAACAAATTGGATTTTGAATTGCCCGATTCCTCGCGCATGGTGCGCGAGACCGTAGCGCGCTTCGTACAGGAAGAGTTGGTTCCCCACGAAGCATTGATCATCCGCCGCGAGGCCGAACGCGGTTTCGCCGACACCGCCCTCATTCCGCCCGAACTGGAAGCCGCGCTGCAGGAAAAGGCGCGCAACATCGGCCTTTGGGGTATCGACGTTCCCGAGGAATTCGGCGGCCAGGACCTGGGCATGCTGACCAAATGCCTGGTGATCGAGCAACTCAAGAACAGTATCGTTCCGTTCGTGCTTCCGCCGGAAAGCCCCAATCTGTTCATGCTCAAGGAGCTCTGCAAGGGCGAGCAGGTGGATCGCTATCTGCTGCCCTATTCCCGCGGCGACAAGAAGAGCTGCCTGGCCTTGTCCGAGCCCGGCGCGGGTTCCGACGCCGCCGCCATCAAGACGCGCGCCGAGCGCAAGAATGGCAAATGGGTGCTCAATGGCACCAAGCTGTGGATCAGCGGCGCGCGCCGCGCCGACTTCATGATCGTGATGGCCGTGACGGACGCGGCGGCCGACAAGCGATCCAAATTCACGGCCTTCCTGGTCGACAAGGGCACGCCGGGGCTGAGCATCCCGACCTCGTTCCCGATGATCGGCGAATACCACCCCTACGAGGTGGTCTTCGACAACGTCGAACTGGATGACAGCCAGGTGCTGGGCGAAGTGGGCGCCGGTTTCGCTCCCTTGTCCAAGCGCCTGGGCGTGCGCCGCCTTGAAATCGCCTCGCGTTGCCTGGGCCTGGCCACCCGCTGCCTGAACATGATGATCGAACAGGCCAATACGCGCCAGACCTTCGGCGCGCCGCTGGCCGACCGGCAGGCTGTGCAATGGTGGATCTCGGACAGCTACCAGGAGATCGAAATGGTTCGCCTGATGGTCTATCAAATGGCCTGGAAGATGGACTCTGGCAAGGACGTCCGCCTCGATGGCTCGATGGTGAAGGTGCAAGGCACGGAGATGATCACCCGGGTGGTCGATCGCGCCATGCAGTTGTTCGGCGGCATGGGCGTATCGAAGGAGCTGCCCCTGGAGTACATCTCGCGCATGTGCCGCGTCATGCGCATCGTGGAAGGCCCAAGCGAAGTGCACCGGTGGGTCGTGGCGCGCGAACTGCTGCGCAGCGGCATTCCCGCGGCCTGACGGAAAGAGGCGGCCATGGCGGAGTTCTCTTCCATTTCTCCCGGCGTTCGCATCCACGCCGGGGCCGCCGCGCTGGACTTGCTGCCGCGCGAGGCCGCCCGGCTGGGCGCGCGGCGCGCCTTCGTCGTGTGCGGGAACAGCGTGGCGACACGCACGCCCTTGCTGGCCCGCATCCGCGAGCTTCTCGGCGATTCCTATGCGGGGGCATACACCCGCCTGGGCAAGGACGCGCCGCTGGAAGACGTGCAAGAAGCGGTTCGGCAGGCCGCCGCCTGCCGGGCCGACCTGCTCATCGCGGTCGGCGCGGGAAGCGTCTTGAAAGGGACGCGCGTCATCGCGATGGCGCTGGGCGAAGGGGGAGAGCTGGCGCGGCTCGCCACTCAATATCCCGAACATGGCGCCCCCGTGAGCCCGCGGTTGCGGCAGCCCAAGCCGCCGATCTTCAACGTGTTGACCGCCGCGACGTCGGCCCAGAACCGGGCTGGCGCCGCCTTGCGGCGCGGCAACGGCGGCCCGCGTTTGGAATTCTTCGACCCCAAGACCCGTCCCGCCGCGATTTTCTGGGATGCGGAGGCCTTGGCGAGCGCGCCGCCCTCGCTGGCGTTGTCGACCGGGCTGGGGGTCTACTGGCGCGCCTTGATGAATATCGGGGCGGTCCGCCAGGCCAATCCCCTGGTCCAGGCTTCGCGCTTGCATGCCTATACCTTGTCGCGCTCCGCCTTGCCGCGCATGCGGGATCCCGGCGACGTCCAGGCTCGCCTGGATATGTGCGCCGCGGCCTTGTTGCAGAATCGGGACGAGGACGACGGCGGGCGCCCCTTCGACGCGCATTGGGTGGCGCGTTCAGTCTATGCCCTGGGCGCCGCCCTGTTCAATGGTGTCCCGCATCTGGACCAGGGGGCCACCCACGTCTTGCTGACGGCTTCGGCAATCCGGCATTTTGCGGACCTCTGCCCGGATGCCGTCGCGCAAATGGGCAAGGCATTGGACTTGCCGGCGGCGCAGGCCGCGAGACCGGAATGCGTGGCCGAGGCGGTGCGATCGCTGATACAGGGATTGGGCTTGCCCGATCGCCTGGAGGGGGTGTCGAAGCAGGATCGGGAACAGGCCCTGGCGTCTTCCCTGTTCAACTTCAATGCCGATCGCACGCGTGAGCTGAGCCTGTACCGGGACCGGCTGCAAGCCATTCTTCTGGAATCCACCTGATCCCATAGCATCGTTCGGCCGGACCGGCGCCGAAAAGCACATGCCCGCCGCGCGCATGAAGCGCGCGGCGGGCATGTGCTTTGGATGCGTGCCGTCAATTCAGCGCGAATTTCGGTACGCGGTAGCCATCGGGATGATCGGCATAGACCATCTTGACCGGCGCATCGAGCTTGACCTTGTCCAGTTCGGAGTGGTCCATGTACGAAACCATGATGGGGCCTTCCTCAAGCTGCACGGCGACCACCAGATGCGGAGCGGGATAGGCCGGCAGGTATTGGCGATGGAACACCGTCCAGGCGATGATCCTGGCATTTCCCGAAATGGGCGTCCATTCGTACTCCATGCTGAGGCTGACGGGGCACATCGGGCCGGGCGGGTAGCGGAACACGCCGGATTCCGGACAGCGCTGCAACTTCATCCGGCCTTCGGCAATGCTCTCCCACATGGGCGCATCGTAGGGAGAGTACAAGCGGGGATTTTTCTTCATGATCCGGAACCTTCTTCACTGTCCATAAATGATGGACATGGCCTTGCCAGCTACGTCCGAAACGTACTGCACGAAACGGCAGTCGGGCACCTGCCGCTTCCCCTCTTTTCCGCGCGCCTGCCGCACAGCCTCGATCTGGTGGTTCCAGCCTTGCATGTACGACTCCGAGATATGGCCGCCATGCGTGTTGACGGGCAACTTGCCGCCAACGCCGATGCCGTTGTCGGCGATGAACCGGGCGGCTTCGCCAGGCTTGCAGAAGCCGAAGCCCTCCAGCGCGAAGAAGATATGCGGGCTGAAGCTGTCGTACACCATCAGGGCGTCGATGTCCTTGGGGCCCACGCCGGCGGCCGCGTATACCTGCTCGGCCGCACCGCGCTGCGCCGGGAGGTAAAAGTCCATCAAACGCGGCCCGAGGCTGGTGGCATGATGGTTGAGGTCGCTGCGGCCCAGGCCGTGGATCGTCACCGCCTTGTTGTTGGCGAGGCGGCGGGCGCGGCTTGCTTCCATGACGATGAGGGCGACACCGCCGTCATTGATGAGGCAGTAGTCGTTCATCCGCAACGGCTCGGCGATGTACGGCGCGGCAAGGTAATCGTCCAGGCTGAGCGGCTTGTTGCGCATGAGCGCGTTCGGGTTCAGGCTGGCCCATTGCCGCTGGCCGACGGCGACCTGTCCGAGATCGCTGTCGCCGATACCGTGCAATTGCTTGTAGCGCTGGAACATCAGCGCATACAGCGCGCCCTGCGACGTCAGGCCCCAGGGGCTGTGATAGACGTACGACAGAAAGGACCCGCCGCCCATCGCTTCCGGTCCACCGTACTGGACCGCGGCCGATCGCTGGTCGTTGCCGTAGACCAGCGCCACGACCTCGGCCATGCCCGCCTTGATCGCCATGACGGCCTGGAACACCGCCTGGACGGCATCCGCCTGCCCGCCCCAGCGGGGATCGATGTTCAGGATCTCTCCCATGCGCTCATAGGCCGTCGTGGGGCCGACGATCAGGCCGTCGACCTCGTCGCGCGAAATGCCGGCGTCGTCCAGCGCCCGCTTGAACGCAAGGGCGGCGTAGCCATAGGAGTCATGCGGCTTTTCGCCATTGCGCACGCGCTTGTAGTCTTCCACCCAATCGGTGTGGCCTATGCCCACCACGGCCGAAATGCCGGATGTGCTGGTGTCCAAGGTATCGGTTGCCACCTGATAAATCTCCCTCAATGTGGACTATTTTTTTAAAACTGGATATCGTTCCACCATTATCTAGGGGTATAGTCGGTTTTGACCACATACAAAAGTCTACAAAGTGAGATTTAGGAGCGTGCAATGAATGCAAGGTTTGAGGATAATGCGGTCACCGATGAAGGCCGCACCGGCACGCAGATGATTCATCGCTGTGCGAAGCTGCTGACGCTGATCACCACGAACAATCGTGTGGGAATGCGTCTGGTGGATCTGTACAAGGCGGCTGATTTCTCGCGCCCGACCGCGCACAGGATCCTGCAGGCCCTGGTAACGGAGCGCCTCGTCCGCCAGGATGGCCGGACCAAGAAGTACTTCCTGGGGTCGCTGGTCTACGAAATGGGCCTGGCGGCGGCGCCGCAATTCGATCTGCGGGATGTCTGTCTGCCGTTCCTGCAACGGGTGGCCGAAGCGACGGGCGACACAGCCTTCCTGACCATACGATCGGGTTTCGACGGGGTCTGCGCGGCGCGCGCCGAGGGTGCGTATCCGGTCAAGGCTTTTGTAACGGATGTCGGCCGGCACCGTCCCTTGAATATCGGCGGCGGTGCGATTGCCTTGTTGAGTTGTTTCGAGGATGACGAGATCGAGCGTATCTACCAGGCCAACAAGGCACGGCTGGATCGGGACTATCCAAGGTTCGATACCGCCACCATGTGGCACCACATCGCGCATGTGCGCAGGAAGGGGTACTTCATCAACGAAGTGCTCGAAGTGCAGGAGATCCTGTCGCTGGCCATGCCGATCTTCGACCGGCACGGGTTGCCGGTGGGCGCATTGAGCGTTTCCGCCTTGAAGAAGCGTCTCGCGGGCAGTTTTCTGCGAGAGAAGGTCGAGATACTGACCAACACCGTGCGCGAGATCCAGGCTGAACTACAGGCGGAATCGAGGGAAGACGAGGCCTAGGCCCGCCTGTCTGCATGCCGGTCCCGGCATTGGGAAATTACCGTCCCGGTCGTTGCGACGACCGGGATTTCATATGAAAAAGGAGCTATTGCATGAAAGTGCTGGTGCCGGTCAAGCGCGTCGTCGACTACAACGTCAAGGTGCGCGTCAAGTCTGATCAGACTGGCGTGGATATCGCCAATGTGAAGATGTCCATGAACCC
>NZ_UFQC01000068.1 GCF_900496975.1 Achromobacter veterisilvae | reverse complement strand
CGTTCCGCCACGTCCGACGCGCTGGCCGCCAGTTGATTGGCCTGGCGCGCGTTGTCCGCGTTCTGCTTCACCGTCGAGGCCAACTCTTCCATCGACGCCGCCGTTTCCTCCAGCGACGCCGCCTGCTCTTCCGTGCGGCTGGACAGGTCCGTGTTGCCCGCCGAGATCTCGCGCGAGCCCACGTTGATTTCGTCCACGCCGCGGCGCACCGTCGTCACCGTGCGGGCCAGGCTTTCCTGCATGCGCTTGACCGCCGCCATCAGCGTGCCGATTTCATTGGTGGACTCCACCTCCACCCGCACCGTCAGGTCGCCGGCGGCGATCTTGTCGAAACTGTCGCTGACCGCGCGCAAGGGGCGCAGCACGACGCGGTTCATGAACAGGAACGCGCCCAGCCACACCGCCAGGATCACCACGGCCAGCGCGATGAAGACGATCGCCATCGTCGCCGATTGCGAGCGCGCCGATCCCACGAGTTCTTCGCTATAGGCGGTGATGTTGTCCGCGAACGCGCTCAAGCGCTGCGAGAACGCCCCGCTGGCCGCGCCCGCCTTGGTGTTCTTCAGCGACAGATAAGCGGCCGAGTCGCCTTTTTCCAGGGCCGACATCATGGATTGGAGCGCATCGGCGAACAAATTGAACGACGACAGGAGTTCGCTTTCGGCGGCCTTGCCCACTTCCGTGGTCTTCGGAATCGCCTTGAAGGCTTCCATCTTCTTCTTGGCGTCGCCGACCAGTTGCTGCACCGTGCGCGTGTTCTCCGCCGCGCCGCCAGAGTCGCCGGCGCTGCGCTGCGCCGCCGCGATGTCGGCGCGTATGGTGGCGCGCAGCATCTGCGTATAGGAGTCCTTGATCAAATTGGCTTGCTGGACGCTCAAGGTATCCAGGGCGTTGATCGCCTCGGTACTGGAGCGCATGCCGTTCCAGCCCAGCACGATCGCGGCAAGCGCGGCCAAGGCAACCGCCAACTGGGCCAGCATGAGGCCCGTGCGCACCTTCAGATTGCTAAACATTTCCATGTATTCCGGTAATCGTCCCGGCGGCGATCCTGCCGCCGGGCCGTAAAAGGGATAGCTTTACTGCATGGTCACAAAGCACTGGCGGATCGCTCCGTCAGAAAGATTCCCAATCGTCGTCCGACGGCGCCTGCCGCCGGTTGGCGGACGGCCGGACGGGCGCGGCGTCGGTCGCGTCCGCCGTCCGGCTGGCCGGCCGGCGCGGACGGACTGACGAAGCCGCCGCGGCCGGCTTGGGCCGGGCCACCTGCGTCAGGCGAGGCGCGGCAGCGGCCTTCGGCGCTTGCGCGGCGGGCTCGGCACGTTCCGCTCGTTCAACGGGAGCCGCGGCAGCGGGCGTCTTGACCGCCGGCGCCGGCATGCGCGGAGCGCTGCGGGGCTGCGCCAACTGCTGGGCGGGCACTTCGATGACTTCGCCCGCGTTGATCTTGAACACGGAGACCGCCTCGGCCAGGCGCTGCGCCTGCTCTTGCAGCGAACCCGCCGCCGCGGCCGCCTCTTCCACCAGCGCCGCGTTCTGCTGCGTCACTTCGTCCATCTGCGACACCGCGCGGTTGACCTGGTCGATGCCGCTGGACTGCTCCTCGGACGCCGCCGAGATCTCGCCCATGATGTCCGTCACCCGCTTCACCGACGCCACAATCTCCTGCATCGTCGCGCCCGCGCGCTCCACCTGCTGCGAGCCCGCGCCGACCTTCGTGACCGAGTCCTCGATCAGGCCCTTGATTTCCTTGGCCGCCTGCGCGCTGCGCTGCGCCAGCGAGCGAACCTCGCCCGCCACCACCGCGAAGCCCTTGCCCTGCTCGCCCGCGCGCGCCGCTTCCACCGCCGCGTTCAGCGCCAGGATGTTCGTCTGGAACGCAATGCCGTCGATCACCGACACGATCTCGGAAATCTTGCGCGAGCTGGCCGAGATCTCCTGCATGGTGTTGACCACTTCCGACACCGCCGAACCGCCGCGTTCCGCCACGTCCGACGCGCTGGCCGCCAGTTGATTGGCCTGGCGCGCGTTGTCCGCGTTCTGCTTCACCGTCGAAGCCAACTCTTCCATCGACGCCGCCGTTTCCTCCAGCGACGCCGCCTGTTGTTCGGTGCGGCTGGACAGGTCGGCATTGCCCGCCGAGATCTCGCGCGAGCCCACGTTGATTTCGTCCACGCCGCGGCGCACCAACGCCACCGTGCGGGTCAGGCTTTCCTGCATGCGCTTGACCGCCGCGAACAGGTGGCCGATTTCGTTGGTGCTGCGCACCTCGATGCGGCCGGTGAAATCGCCGGCGGAGATTTTCTCGAAATGGCTGCCGGCCTCATGCAGCGGCCGCAGCACGGTGCGATTGATGAAGATCCAGCACCCCAGCGCCAGCGCCAGGGCGATCGCCAGCATCACGATAGTGACAGTGCGCGACACACCGTGCGCCGCCCCGGCCTGGGCGATCAATTCGTCGGTGCTCGCGTCCACGAAAGCCAGGACTTCGCCCACCGCGTCGCGCAGCGCCGCGTTCGCCGCCGTGCCGGCATCGTTCAGATCCAGATATTCCTGCACCGCCATGGAGGACAACGCCGCCGCCTGCCGCTTGACCAGGCCGTCGAACTGCCTGTAGGCGCTTTCCAGCTTGCCGTTCACCGCCTCGGAACCCGGCAGGCGCGGCGCCTTGCTGTAGGCGTCGAGCGCCTTGGCGCCGTCCTGCATCAGCTTTTCCGCGCGCTGGGCCTGCGATGTCGCCTGTTCGGTCTTGCCCTGCTGCATATCCATCAGCGAATTCGCCAGCAGCAGGCGGCCGCTCACGAACAGGCTGTAGGCGCGGTTCACCTGCGCCGCCTGCGTGGAATAGGCTTCATTGACCTGGTCCAGCTTCTGGCTGCTGGAGTCCAGCCCCATCCACGCCACGCCATTGGATATGAACATGGCGCCCGTGAAGAGCAGCAGCACCAGAATGAGGCAGGTGCGAACTTTCAAATTGACAAGCATGAAATATCCGAGCGTTGAGCGACGTGAACCTACGATTTCCTACCGTGCACGCAACCACGGACGCCCCGGCCTTGGGCCAGCAGCGTCCGCAAGCGCGCTATTCGCCGCGCCCCACGGGCGCGGCCTGGAACTCCACCGCGTTACTTGCGGCTGAAAAGACTGGAACCCTGGATGGTCATGAAGGCAGCCGAAGCCGCCTGCAGCGCGACCTGGCGCAATGCAAGCTGGCTGGCGCCTTGGTAATAATCCAGGTCTTCCAGGTCCGACAGGGATTTGGCGTACGACAGGCCCTTTTGCGTTCCGGTCGCATCCAACGCGTCCAACTCGTTCATGCGGGCGCCGACCGACGCATTGACCGTCAACACGTTGTCGTAGGCGCTCGCCAACTTCTTGTTGGCGGTCGCCAACTCGTTGTTCAGCCTTGCCGTGGCCACCGGGTCGCCGGCGCTGGGCGCGTCCAGGGCGGAGATCAGGCTGTCCAAGGTGGCGAAGACGTCCATGTCGGCCGACTGGATGCTCTCCACGTTGACCACGTCGCCCGCTTCGGGAGCCCCCTTGATCGCCACGGAGACTCCTCCGAAATCGATCGTTGCGCCGCTGACATAGGGCGTCGCGGGCTGCGCGGTATCCGGAACGGTGACGGGATTGGTGCCGTCGGCGTCGGTCGTGGTGACGCGGTAGCCCATCTCGCCGGTAACGGGATCGGCTTCGAACTCCACCGCGAAATTCTTGCCCAGATTCGGGCTGCCCGGCGTCACCGAGGCTGCGCCGAACTCCGCCGTGCCGGTGTTGGTTTCGGGCACCGAAGACACGTAGGTCTGCGATCCAGGGTTGGCGCGGCCGAAAATGTCCTTGCCCAGATCGCTGGTGGAAAGCTGCCGGCTCTGGTCGACCTGGACGGTCCGCTCGCCGGTCGACCCGCTATAGACGATCTTGCCCGACGCGTCCGTGGAATACGGCATCACGTTGCCGTCGTTGCCCGAGAACAGGTACTGGCCGTTGCCGTCCGTCGCGTTCGCCAGGCCCAGCAAGGCTTCGCGCGTGCTCTTGAGCGCCGTGGACAACGCCTGGCGATCGCTGTCGGACAGCACGCCGCCCGCCTGGATGATGCGCGTCCGCGCTTCCTGCAGGATGTTCGTCACCGCATCCAGGGTGTTGCTTTCCTGGCCCAGATTCGTATTGGCGGTCTGGCGGTTCATTGCGTACGCCGAGTTCATGCTCTGCGTCTGCGCGACACCGATGGCCAGCGCCGCCGCCAGGGGATCATCCGCCGGGCTCAGGTTCTTGCGCCCGCTGCCGATCTGCTCGACCAGGCGGTTCATGTCGGATTCCTGAGCAAGAACGCCGCTCAGGCCGTTCGTGTACATCATCGTGGTACTCAGGCGCATGGTGCAACTCCGAAAGTCTCTTTAGTCATCACAATTCAACGGTCCGGTCAGCCGCGCAGGCCCAGCAGCGTGTCGAAAATGGTGCTGGCCACATCGATGATGCGAGCGCTGGCCTGGTATTGCTCTTGATACAGCGACAGGCTGACGTATTCTTCGTTCAGGTTGACGCCCGACACCGACTGCTGGGCGGCCGTCGTCTGCTTGATCAGATTCACTTGCGCCGTGGCGGCCGCCTTGACCTGCGCGGTCTGCACCCCTACCGTGTTCACGACCTGCGCGAACATGTCGGTCGTGCTCATCGTGCCGTGGCCCAGGACCTTGGCGTTTTCCAGTTGCGCGAGCTTGAGCGCGTTCTTGCCGTTGGCGTCGCCGCCGTCCGCGTCGGCCGCTGCGATCTTTTCCGGATCGCGGATCAGGACGTCGATGTCGCGAGCGGCGTCGCGCGTGGGCGACAGCGACCACTTGTCGCCCGCCTGGGGCGGCGCGTCGATCGTCAGGGTGACGCCCATTTCGCTGTCCAGGTCCAGCGTCGCGTTGGGCGGCGTGCCGGTGGCGGGGCCGTTATAGACCCGCACGCCTTCCGGCAGGCGCACGACCTGGTAATTCGTGCCGTCGAACGAAATCTCGTAGTCCTTGGCGTTGATATTGTCCAGGTTCGTGAAGGTGCCCGAGATCTGCGCGTTGCTCTTGTTCTGGGTATTGGGCACGGCCGCGGGGGAACCGATGCTGAAGAAGTCGGTGCCGGGATCGCCGTTCTGGTCCAGACCTTGCTTGTGCTGTTCGTTGAACGACAGCGCCAGGCCGACCGCCATCTGGCCCAATTGGTTCTGCATCACGTCCAGCGACGAGGAGCGGAACTGCAGCAGGCCGCCCAGCTTGCCGCCGGTGACTTCGCTGTCGTCGAGCTCCACGGCCACGGTCTTGCCCGAACCCGCCGGCAAGGTATAGGCCAGCACCGTGCGGCCGGCATCCTTGGACGAGGCCACCGCCTGCAGCGGGTAGATGCTGTTGCCGGACAGCAGCGACTGGCCGCCGCTGGCCAGGGAAATGCTGATCTTGTCGCCCTGCTCGTACGTCGTGATGCCGATCAACTGGTTCAGTTCCATCACGGCCTGGTCGCGCTGGTCGAGCAGGTCGTTCGGGGGGCTGCCGCCCGCCTTGCCGGTAGCCAGCGAAATCTGCGTATTCAGGTCGTCGATGCGGGACAGGTAGCTGTTGACCTGCTCCACCGTCGTCGTGATCTGCGTATTCAGCCCTTCGCGCTGGTTCTGCATTTCGGTGTAGGCCGAACGGATCTGCGTGGCCAGGCTGTTGGCCTTGCCCAGCAGATCGGCGCGCGCGGCCGGGTCCGCGGGCTTGCTGGCCACGGTGTTCATACTGGTGAAGAAATTGTTCAGGCCCGGCGCGATGCCGACCGTGCGGTCCGCGAACAGGTTGTTGACCTGCGACACCTGGTCCAGTTGGGCTTGCAACTGGGCGCCGCTGCCCTGCGCGCCGACGAGCTGCTTGTACAGGAAGCTGTCGTAACTGCGCACGACCGTGTCCACCTGGACGCCGCGGCCGATGTATCCATTGGTGGTCGCCTGGGCGCCGGCGGTGGACACCATGACGCGCTGACGGTTGTAACCGACCGTCGTGGCGTTGTTGATGTTATGACTGGTGGTTGCCAGGCCTGCCTGAGCCGCGTTCAGCCCGCCCAATGCCGTTTTGTACAAATTCATGCTGACAATGCCCCGTATTTAACCGCGACCGATATGACTGGATACTCCATTAACGGCAGCGGACGACGTGAATTTAGAGTCCTTCCAACATCTGGCGAGAAATTTCCACCTTGGAAGCCGCGCCCCGTAGCTGGCTCATGACACCGATCAGCTTCTGGGCGTACTGCGGATCGGTCGCGTAGCCCGCGTCCTGTATCCGCCGGGCCGCCTCGATCTCGTTGCGCGCCTGCGCCACGCTCTCGTAGCGCGGGCTGTTGCCGATGAGGCGGGCGTAGTCCGCGAACGATTCCTCGTAGGAGGCGTAGGCGCGGAAAGGTTGCGTCACCTTTTTAGCCACGCCGTCTTCGTATTCGGTCGTGAGCACGTTGACGACCCTGCCCTTCCAGTTGGCGCCCGCCTTGATGCCGAAAAGGTTGTAGCTGGTGCTGCCGTCGTCGTGCTTGATCTCGCGCTTGCCCCAGCCGGACTCCAGCGCCGCCTGGCCCATGATCAGGCGGGCCGGCACGCCGCTGTGCTGCGAGGCCAGGTTGGCCGCGCGCGCCATCTTCGACACGAAGTCGACGACGTGTTCGGGCGCGCCCTCGGCGGCCGCCAGGGCCCGGTCGCTGGGACGGTTGTTGCGCATCACGTTCAGCAGCGCCGACACCTCCCGCGAACCGCCCGTGCGGAAATCGAGGTCGCCGCCCTGCCCGATGCGCTTGACGGCGTCTTCCGGCACGTCGCCCGGCTTGCCTTCCTGCATCTGCGCCAGGATGGCCTGGGACAGGCCGATGCCCGGCGTCGCCAGGTGCAGCGCCAGTTGCTCGTCGGCCATCGATTGCAGCATCTGCGTCTGCTGCGAATCGAACAGCCCCTCCTTGGGCGTGGCCTCGCGCATGCGCTTGAGCATCATCTGGAGGAACAGGGCCTCGAACTGCCTGGCCACCTGTTTCTGCTGTTCGGTGCCCGCGGGATCTTTCTTGACGTCGCGCTTCAGGTCCGACAGGCGCCCCATGTCGAAGACCGAATCCTGCCGTTGGGCGCCGCGCGCCGCGTCTTGGGTATATGCCATCGCCGTCAGATGATTTCCAGTTCGGCGCGCAGGGCGCCCGCGGATTTCATGGCCTGCAGGATCGCCAGCAGGTCCTGCGGCGTTGCGCCCAGGGCATTCAGGCCCTTGACCACGTCGGCCAGGTTGGCGCTGGTGCTGACGCGCTGCAGGGATCCGTTGTCCTGGCGCACTTCGATCTGGGTATTGGGCACCACCACCGTCTGCCCTTCCGTGAACGGCGTGTCCGGCTGCGATACCTGGTTCTGCCGGTTGATGATCACCGAGAGATTGCCGTGCGCCACCGCGGCTTCTTCGATCATGACGGTGCGGTTCATGACGACCGAACCCGTGCGGGCGTTGATGATCACCTTGGCCACCGTGGGCGCGCGGGCGACCTGCAGGTCTTCCACCAGCGACAGGAAGCGCGCCTGCGACGCCTGTTCCATGGGGGTGCGCACCTGCACCACGCGGCCGTCCAGGGCCGCGGCCGTGCCCTGGCCGAACTTCTTGTTGAGGGCGGCCGCCACGTTCTGGGCGGTGCCGAAATCCGTGTTGTTCAGTTCAACGTGGATGTAGCCGTCGCGCGAGAACGTGGTGGGCACCGAACGCTCGACGATAGCGCCCGCGCTGATGCGGCCGCCGTTCAACTGGTTGATCTGCACGCTGGAGCCGCCCGCGGAAGCGCCCGCGCCGCCCACCAGGATATTGCCCTGGGCGATGGCGTAGACCTGGCTGTCGGCGCCCTTGAGCGGTGTCATCAGCAAGGTGCCGCCGCGCAGGCTCTTGGCGTTGCCCATGGAGGACACCACCACGTCCAGCGTCTGGCCGGGCCGCGCGAAGGCGGGCAGCGTCGTCGTGACCATGACGGCCGCGACGTTCTTCAATTGCATATTGCTGCCCGAAGGCACGGTGATGCCAAGCTGCGACAGCATGTTGGTCAGGCTTTGCTGCGTGAACGGCGTCTGGCGAACCTGGTCGCCGCTGCCGTCCAGGCCCACGACCAGGCCGTAGCCGATCAGTTGGTTGCCCCGCACGCCCTGGATCGAGGCCAGGTCCTTGAGCCGTTCGGCGTGCGCCGGGCCGACGCCGGCCAGCATGCCCGCGGCGACGCAGGCGCGCGCCAGCAGGCGGAAGAAGAAAACAGCGTGTTTCATGTCAATTGTCCAGGGCGCCCATGCATAGAACGTCAGAACGGCGATGCCATCAGGAAGAAGCGTTGCAGCCAGCCCATGGTCTGCACTTCGTCCATGACGCCCTTGCTGCGGTATTCAATGCGGGCGTCGGCCACCTGCGTGGACGACACGGTGTTCGTGCCGGTAATGGAGCGCGGGTCCACCACGCCGGAGAAGCGCACGTATTCGCTGCCGCGGTTGATGGCGATCTGCTTTTCGCCCGCCACCTGCAGGTTGCCGTTGGACATCACGCCCACCACCGTCGTGGTGATGGTGCCCGTGAAGGCGTTGTTGGCCGTGCTGTCGCCCTTGCCCTGCGACACGTTCCCACCCTTGGCGTCGGTGTTCAGGTTGGCGTTGGCCCAGCCGTCCATGAAGGACGGCGCCGCGGCGATGCCCAGGCTGGCGCTTCCGCTGCGGTTGGTGTTCGTGGCGACGTTCTTGGACGCGTTCGTCTTCTCGTTGAGCACGATGGTGACGATGTCCCCCACGTTGCGCGGCCGGCGGTCCTCGAACAGCGGATAGTTGCCGTAGGTCGTGGGCTGGTAGATCGAGCCCGTGGGCTGCGCCGAAGGCATGGGCGGCACCGGCGGCGCGGCCGTCGTCGGCCCGGTCACGATGGGTTCGGGCGGAATCATGGCGCAGCCGGCCATCGATATGGCCAGGGCCGCGCTCGTCGCCAGGCGCAGTACAGACATGGGCATCACAGTTGCGTCAGGCGGGCCAGCATTTCGTCCGAGGTCTTGACGGCCTTGCTGTTCATTTCGTATGCGCGCTGCGTGGTGATCATGTTGACCAGTTCTTCGGCCACGTTCACGTTGGAGGTTTCGACGTAGTTCTGCATGATGGAACCGGCGCCGTCCACGCCCGGCTGCAACAGGTTGGCCGGGCCCGACGCGTCGGTTTCCAGGTACAGGTTTTCGCCGATGCTCTGCAGGCCGGTGGGGTTGATGAACGTCGCGATCTGCAACTGGCCGATCTGCACGTTCACGCCGGCGGCGCCCGGCTGGGTCACCGAGACCGTGCCGTCATTGCCGATGGTGAGCGACAAGGCGTTGTCGGGCACGTTGATCGGCGGCTGGATCACGTAGCCGCTGACCGTGGTCAGTTGCCCGTTCTGGTCGCGCTGCAGCGCGCCGTCGCGGGTGTAGCCCTGGGTGCCGTCGGGCAGTTCGATCTGCAGGAAGCCGCGGCCGTTGATGGCGATATCCATCTCGCTGCCCGTGTTGTTCAGGTTGCCCGCGGTGTGGATGCGCTCGGTCGCGGCCACGCGCGCGCCGGTGCCCAGTTGCAGCCCGGAGGGCAACTGGGTGGCATCCCCGACCTGGGCGCCGGGCTGGCGCAGCGTCTGGTACATCAGGTCCTGGAACACGGCGCGGCCGCGCTTGAACCCGTTGGTGGAGACGTTGGCCAGGTTGTTGGAAATCACGTCCATGGAGGTCTGCTGACCCTCCAGGCCCGTCTTGGCGATCCACAGCGAACGCATCATGATGAAGTACTCCTGGTGCCGCGGCCCGGCCGCGCGCAAAAATGGTTTTGAATCAGCCGCCGGATCAGGCGCTTATCGAAAGAAGGCCGTTGGCGCGCTCGGCGTTGCGGTCCGATTGCTGGATCACCTGCATCTGCTGCTCGAAGCGGCGCGCGTTCGCGATCATGCCGACCATCGCCGCCATCGGATTGGTATTGCTGCCTTCCAGCACGCCCGACAGCAGCCGCAGGCTGGGGTCGGCGGGCATAGGAGGCGCGGGCTGGCCATCGACCGGCGCCCGGCGGAACACGCCGTCGTCGCCATGCACCAGTTGTTCCTTCGGCGGGTCGGCCAGCTTGAGGCGGCCCAGGTTCAGGATGTTGTTCGGCGCATCGCCCGCGCCGATGGCGGTGATGGTGCCGTCCGAGGTGATCGTCAGCGCGGCCTGGTCGGGCACGTCGATGATGCCGCCCTGGTCCGACAGCACCGGCTGGCCCAGCGACGTTTGCAGCAGCCCATTGACGCCGACCTGCAGACTGCCGGCGCGGGTATAGGCTTCGCCCTGGGGCGTCTGCACGGCCAGCCAGCCGCGTTCGTCGGCGAGGGCCACGTCCAGGTCGCGGCCCGTGGTCTGCATCGTGCCCATCTGGAAGCTGTTGCCGGGCGTGGACGCCACCGTCGACACGCGCGTGGGCAGGCTCACGCCGTCGGTCACTGGAACCGACCGGTACAGCGCGATCTGCTCGCGAAAGCCCGGCGTGTTCACGTTGGCCATGTTGTTGCTCAACGCGGCCTGGTGCTCCGTGATGCGCGCCGCGCCATTCATCGCGGTGTAAATGATCCGATCCATTTCCTATTCCATCGCCATCGTCATCGAATATGCGTCCACGTTGCCCTCCCCGCCACAATCGGCCCTCTATAGCCGGTGCTCCCGGAGCGGGGCGCCGCGGATCCGGCTCCGCCGGTCCGCTGGCGCGCCCCCTGGAGGGGGAAGCGCCTGCGGCGCTTCGGGGGTGAGCCCTTTACTTCAGGTTCATCAGGACTTGCATGATTTCGTCCTGGGTCTTGATGGTCTGCGAATTGGCCTGGTAGGTGCGCTGGGCGACGATCATGTTGACCAGCTCCTTGCTCATGTCCACGTTGGAGGATTCCGTCGCCTGGCCCACCACCTTGGACAGGCCGTTGGTGCCCGGCTGGCCCAGGATGGGCTGGCCCGAGGCCGCCGTTTCCGTCCAGGCGTTGTTGCCCACCGGCTGCAAGCCTTGCAGGTTCGAGAAATCGGCCAGCACGATGGTGCCCACGATCTGGGTTTCGCCGTTGGTGTAGCTGGCGACCAGGCTGCCGTCGCCGCCGATGTTGATGCCGCTGAATTCACCCGAGGTGTAGCCGTCCGGCTTTGCCACCAGCTTGTAGTTGCTGCCGTACTGCGTGGTGCCGGTGTAGTCCAGCGCGATGTTCAGGGGATCGGCCGGAGTCGTGGTGCCGCCCGGATCCGCGAAGCTCAGGTTCACAATCGGCGCGCTGGTCATCGTGCCCGCATTGTTGAAGGTCAGCTTCTGGGGATTTCCCCAGGCGCCGCTGGCTTCCGTGGTCGGCGCCATGGCCTTGCCGTCCATGGTGTAGTAGACGTCATATTCACTGCCGGACCCGCCCGCGGGGCGCTTGACGAAGTACTGCATCACCTGGTGCGAATTGCCCAGGGAGTCGTACACGGTCATGGGCGAAGCGTTGGTGTAGCTGCTGGAGACGGTCGGATCGAAAGGCTTGGCCAGCTCCATCACGGCCGCCGTGTAATTCTTGTAGCCAGGCACCTGGGTGATATCCCCGGCCGTAATGCCACCGGGAAGAGCGGACGCGGAGTCGATGGTGATCAGGTTCGGCGCAGCACCATAGTCGCCGTCGGGCGGCGCACTCACCCAGTCAATTTCGCCCGCCCCATTGCGGGTGAAAGTGTAGGTCCCGTCGACCGCCGGCGGCGCGGCCGCAGTCAACGTGACCGAACCGTTGACGGGCGGCGCGATCTGCGTATCCGTCAGGTAGATGACCTTGGCGTTCGCGTCCAGGTTGGCCACCGTCGTGGCCGTGGCCGTCGCCCTCGGCGCCACGTTGGCCATGGGCAGTTGCAGTTCCACCGGGTTCGCGCCGATGGCGCCGGCCGGGTAGCCGGTCAGGCGGTAGCCCTGGGCGTTCACGATGAAGTTGTTCTTGTCGACCAGGAATTCGCCGTTGCGGGTGTACATGACGGCGCCGCTCTGGTCGGTGACGCGGAACATGCCCTTGGCGCCGTCGATCGCGATGTCGTATTCACCGCCGCCGCCGTTGACCGTGCCCACGGTGAAGCGCTGGTTGATGGACGCGACCTTCACGCCCAGGCCGACGCGCGAACTGGCGTAGACGTCGGCGAACGACGTGGTCGACGACTTGAAGCCGACGGTGCCCGAGTTGGCGATGTTGTTGCCGATGACGTCCAGGTTCTGCGCCGCGGCGTTCAAGCCGCTCAATCCTTGTCCGAAGCCCATGTTTTTTCTCGCTAATCCTTAAACTGAGTGAAGCCGCCGCCCGTGCGCCGGCACCGATTCGCCGCGCCCGACTCAGGCGCCGATCACCTTGCGCACGTCCAGCATGCTGGTCTGGCCGTCCAGGCCCAGGTCCAGGCGCAGGCCGTTGGTGGAATACGCCACGCTCTTGACCAGACCGTAGCTCAGCACTTCCGAGTTCACCTTATTGCCATCGGCGTCGGTCGCCAGGACGGACACGGTGTACGCGCCCGGCTCCAGCGCCACGCCGCCGTCGTTCTTGCCATCCCAGTCCAGCGTGTACACGCCGGTCTCGCGCTCGCCCAGTTCGATGGTGCGCACCACCGCGCCGTTCGCGTCCGCGATGCGCACCTGCACCTTGGCCGCGTCGGCCTGCAGGTCCAGGCCGTAAGGCGTGACCACGCGCGCGTCGGCATTCTCGCCGTCCACGCCGACCTTGATCTTGGAGCCCGGGATCAGCACGCCCTTGCCGATCATCGACACCGCGTTCATCGACTGCGACACGTCGATCTGGCCGCTGATGGCCAGCATCGTGTTCTTCAGGTTGTTGATGCCTTCCACGGTGGAGATCTGCGCAAGCTGCGAAGTCAGCTCGGCGTTCTGCATCGGGTTCAGCGGATCCTGGTTCTGTAGCTGGGTCACCAGCAGCTTCAGGAACTGGTCCTGCAGGCCCTGCGCCGTGCTGCTGGAATAGGCGCCGGTCTGCGCAAGGCCCAGGCCGGTCTGGCTCGTGGTTTGGTCGACAGTGGTCATGGATTCACTTGTTCAAGAGTTAGGACTGGCCGATGGTCAGCGTCTTCTGCATCAGCGCCTTGGCGGTGTTGAGCACTTCGACGTTCGCCTGGTAGGAGCGCGACGCGGCGATCATGTTCACCGTCTCGGCGACCGGATCGACGTTGGGCATGCTGACGTAGCCCTGGGCGTCCGCCATGGGATGCTGGGGGTCGTAGACCTGCTTCAGGGGAGACTGGTCCTGGACCACTCCCGCCACGCGCACTCCGCCGATCTCCTGCCCCAGCGCCTGGCCGGCGGCCGGGTTGACCTGGAAGACGACCTGGCGGGCGCGGTAGGGCTGGCCGTCCGGGCCGACCACGCTTTCGGCGTTGGCCATGTTGCTGGCCGCGACGTTCATGCGCTGCGATTGCGCGCTCAACGCCGAACCGGCGATATCAAAAATGCTCAGCAAGGACATTGCCTGGCGCTCCGTTCAATGATCATTCCTGGATTGCGGCCATCATGGTCCGGATACGGCCTGACAGCAGTTGCATGGTGCTCTGGTAGTGCAAGGTGTTATCGGCGAACTGCACGCGCTCGATGTCCATGTCCACCGTGTTGCCGTCCATGCTGGGCTGGTACGGCAGGCGGTACAGGAGGTCGGTGGGCCCCTGCGATACGGCCTTGGCCGGGATGTGGCGGGCGGACGTCAAGGTGAGCGACGTGTCCGACAGGCGCATGGTGCCTTCCATGGCATTCGCCATCGCCGTCTTGAAGTCGAAATCGCGGGCCTTGTAGTTGGGCGTATCGGCGTTGGCGATATTCGACGACAGCACTTCCTGGCGCTGCGCGCGCAGCCCCAGGGACTGCTGGAAGAAGCGGAAATCCTCGTTAAGCCTGTCTAGCATCGTGGCGCCTTCGTGCATTGCAATTCGGATGGACACGGGATCCCGGACGCACCGTTATCCCATTGGATGACGGCATCATAGGGGCCGGCGACCCGGCACAATCAGCCAAATAACCCGTCATTTCTCATCCAATTCACGTATTGCCAAGCGCCGCGGACTTCTACAATTCATCCATCATGAAAATCCCCGCAAGACGACTCCGCGCGCGCGCCGGCTGCCTGGCCGCCCTGCTGCTGCCCCTGGCGGCCGCGCAGGCCCAGGAAGCGGCGGCCCAGCCATCCGAGGCGATCGCGCTGGCCGCGCAAGCCTATCTGCAGGACCAGTTGGCCAACCTGCCCGGCCAGCCGTCGATCGCCATCGATCCGCCGCGGGCCGAGCGCCTGACGCCTTGCGATGCCATGTCCCCATTTATGCCTTCCGGCATGAAGCTGCGCTCGCGCATGACCGTGGGAGTGCGCTGCAACGCGCCCCGGCCCTGGACGACCTATGTGCAGGCGACGATCAGCGTGCCGGGCCAGTATTACGTCGCCTCGCGCCGGATCGCGGCCGGCCAGGCCCTGACGCCGGACGACCTGGCGCCCCGAGACGGCGACCTCATCGCCCTGCCCCCCGGCGCCATCACCGATCCCCAAACCGTGGTCGGCATGACCGCGGCCTACCGGATCAACGCCGGGCAGACGGTCCGGGGATCGTCGCTGCGCAACGCCCAGTCGGTGCTGCGCGGCGCCAATGTGCGCATCAACGCGCGCGGCAAGGGATTCGTGGTCAGCAGCGAGGGCCAGGCGCTGGACAACGCGGCGCCCGGCGCGACGGTGCAGGTGCGCACCGCCAGCGGCCAGGTGGTCAGCGGCATCGTGCGCAACGCCGGCCTGGTTGAAATTCAACTGTAGGGGTTGTTACATATCGCGTTGCGCCGGGGGCCCGCCTACCCTAAAGTTCCTTCCGGCCCTGTCGTTACAGAGACATAAGTAGTAGGCGGACCCGTCGCACAACCGACCCAGGACGCCCTGCGGAGATAATCTTGAAGATCAATTCCACCACCAACCGCCCCCTATCGGCGGATGCCGTCGGGAACCGCCCTGAATCCGCGGTCGCCCAGGCCTATGGCGCCGGCAGCGCCAGCGGCTCCAGCAGCTCGCAGGTGGCGCTGAGTTCGGCGTCGCGCAAGATGCTGGCGCTGCAAGACGGCTCGAACGACATCAATGTCGAGCGCGTGGCCGCCATCCGCGCCGCGATCGCCTCGGGCCAGCTCAAGATCGATACCGGCCGCATCGCGGACAGCCTGATCGCCAGCGCCCGAGACCTGTTGAAGTAAGCCCCCGCAACACTCCGACCCGAGCCGCAGCATGACCACCAGCCCAGCCCCCGTCGATTCCCTGCAATCCTGCATGAGGCAGGAAGACGCCCTGATCACCGAGTTCTCCGCCATCCTGGAAGAAGAGACCGAAGTGCTGGTGGGGCCGGGGAACGTGGGCGCGCTGCAGGAAATCACCGAACGCAAGAGCGGCGTGGCCCGCAAACTGGTGGACCTGAGCCAGGCGCGCGACACCCTGCTCGCCGAAATCGGCCTGCCCGGCGGGCACGCCGGCACCGAACAGGCCGCCGTGCTGCACCCGCAACTGGCCGGGATCTGGCAGGCCTTGCTGACGAAATCGGCGTCCGCCAATGAAATCAACCTGCGCAACGGCGCCCTGATCGACGTGCACCTGCGCTACACCCAGCAATCGCTGGACGCGCTGCGCAACCTGGGCGCGGCGGGCGCGCCCGCCACCTACGACGCGCGGGGCCGCGGCGCCCGCAGCGCGCCAGGCCGCAAACCCATCGTCGCGGGCTGATCATTCGCAGCACGCGTAGGATGGGTGGAGCGCGAGAGTTCTTAAGCTAGAACACTGCTATCCAGCGCGCGAAACCCATGCGGCCGCAATCGATTGTTTTCTGGCCGATGCCAGGCACTATCTGCCCACGGCCGCATGGGTTTCGCGCGTTCAGTACCGGGGTTCTAGCTTAAGAACTCTCGCGCTCCACCCATCCTACGCGGCTGTCATTTCCAGCATTGCGTACATTTTCAGCAAGGCCACCGGCAGCATGCGGCCGGATAGTTTGCGTTCCGTTCCCATGATGCCCGACAAGGGCCCTTGCACGACCTCCGCGGCCGAGGAATGCGCCAGTTGCCAGCACGCGGCGCCCATCTGTCCGGCGATCAGGGCCTGGCGCGCTAGCGCGTGGGCCCCATCGACGGCGGGCAGCGCCTGCCATGCGCTCGCCATATAGCGGAATCCGGCCTTGGCCTCGTCCTGCAGCACCAGCCAGCGCGCCACCGTGCCCGCGTCCGCCTGGGACGCCGGCAGATTGGTCATGCCGAACAACTGCCCGGCCACCTCGCCGCTGACCGTATCGATCAGCCGGGCGCACACCAGCCGGACCGGCGCGCTCTCGCCGCGGCCGGGCAACGCGACTTCGGTGCCCGAGGCCCAGAGCGCCAATGGCACGCGCTGGCCGTTCTTGACGCTGTGCAGTCCGGGCATGTCGCCGGGCTGGCCCACCGGCAGATAGCCCACGCTCTTGCCCACCGCATTCAGGTTGGTGGGGCATTCGTCCTGGATCACGCGCTGGCCGCCGGCGCTGCGCGCCACCCAGGAAACGCCCTGCCCGGTCAAGGACGGCCACAGGGCCGAAGTACCGGCCTCGAGGAGGTGCACGACCGGCAGGCGCGCCAGTTTCCCGCCCAGCCAGCCCACCCGCGCTTCCAGCGCCAGGGCCGCGTCCGGCTGGGCCGGCTCCGCCGGCGCGAACGACGACAGCGTGCCGTGCGGCAGTGCCAGTTGCTGCGAGGGAGCCGCCAGGGCCGCGCCCCGGTCGCTCATCAGGAGCGTGCTCAGCAGCGTCCCGCCCGGCAGGCCTTCTCCCTTCATGCCGGTCTTGCCGTGCACGGCCAGCAGATGCCGGTTGCAGGTGGCCGAAAACTCGCGGCGCACCATTTCCAGCGGCTCGTCGCCCAGAGCGGCCAGGCTGGCGCCGTCGCCCACGTATTCGCGCCAGGAGGCGCGCGCCTGGATGCAGGCCGGATCGCTTTCCAGCCACGCGATGGTGTCGTCCAGGTTCTGCGCGGCTTCGATCGAACCCGCCCCGCCCTGCGGACGCAGGATGGCCGAGGCCAGCAATTGCCGGCGGCGGGCCGGATCGCCGCCCTCGGCTTCGCGCGAGGACGAAACCAGCGACGCCAGGTCCGCCTCGCTGGGGGTGTAGAGCGCCCGCGCCCGTTCGACCATCGAGAACGCGCGGTCGATCAGCACGTCGGCGCGGGCCAGCTCCATGTGTTCCGGCACCTTCTGGCCGACCGACATGTAGTGGATCGGCAGGCGGTGGCGGATGGCGGTGTCCAGCGCCGCGCCCAGGCGGGTGGCCTCGTCCAGCTTGGTGATGATGCAGCCGGCCACGTCCTCGCCCACCCCATTGCGGTAGGCGTGGGCCACCTCGTCCAGCGTATCGCCCTGGCTGGCGGCGTTCAGCACCAGCAGCCGGCGCACGGGCTTGCCCGCATTGCACAGCATCGCCGCCTGCTCGGCCACCAGCCGGTCGCGCTGGCTGATGCCGGTGGTGTCGATCAGCACGATCTTGCGGTTGCCCAGTTCGGCCAGGATGCGGCGGAGTTCGCCCGCGTCGCGCACCGAATGGGCGGGGACGCCCATCAGGCGGCCGTAGATCTGCAATTGTTCCAGCGCGCCGATCCGGAAATTGTCGGTGGTCAGCATCGCCACCTGCTCGCGGCCCTCGCGCGCGACGCAGCGGGCGGCCAGCTTGGCCAGCGTCGTCGTCTTGCCGACGCCGGTCGGCCCGACCAGCGCATACACGCCGCCGCCCAGGAATTCGTCTTCGGAGCGCACCACGGGCAGGTGCGTCACCAGTTCATTGCGCGCCCAGCTCAGGGCGGCTTCCGGCGTCATTCCTTCCGGCAGGCGTTCGACCAGGGTGCGCACCAGCTTCGTGCTGAATCCCGCATCCAGCAGGCTGCGGAACAGCGCCGCGGCGGCGGGCTCGCGGCCCGGCCCCTGGCGACCGCCCCAGAGCAGGCCGTCCATGCGGCTTTCCAGGGCGCCGCGCAAGGCGCTGATCGCATCCTGCAGGCCGGCCGCCGCGTCGCCGGGCAAGGCGGCCTGCGGCATGGCCGGGGGCTGCCGCAGCGGCTAGATCGGAAGAGCGTCGTGTAGGGAAAGAGTGTTCCTT
>NZ_UFQC01000034.1 GCF_900496975.1 Achromobacter veterisilvae | reverse complement strand
GGCCCTCGCCCTGGCGCTGTCCGGCGCCGCGGCGGCGGCCGTCCACGCGGTCGCTCCCGGCGCCGACCTCGCGCAGGCCATCGCGGCCGCGCAGGACGGGGACGTCCTCAGGCTGGCCCCGGGCAGCTACGCCGGCGGCATCGTCATCGACAAGCCGCTGACCCTGGAAGGCCCGGAAGACCGCTCCGCCGTCATCGCCGGCACGCGCCAGGGGCGCACGCTCTGGGTCAAGGCGGCGGACGTGTCGCTGCGCAACCTGACAGTCACCCGCTCCGGCCTGAGCCTGTCCGAGATGGACGCGGGCATCTTCCTGGACCGCACGGCGCATCGCGCGCGGGTGGAAGACAACGACATCCTGGACAACCTCGTGGGCGTCCACGTCTGGGGGCCCGAGGACGCCACGGTGCGCGGCAACCGCATCGTGGGCAACAAGGAACTCAGGGTGGCGGAACGGGGCAACGGCGTCACGCTGTGGAATACCCCGGGCACGCGGGTGCTCGACAACGACATCTCGGCCGGCCGCGACGGCATCTTCGTCAACACCAGCAAGCGCAATACGTTCAGCGGCAACCGCTTCCACGACCTGCGCTACGCCGTGCACTACATGTACACCAACGACAGCGAGATCAGCGGCAACGTCTCGACGCACACCGACGTGGCCTACGCGATCATGTATTCGCACCGGCTGGTGGTCCGCGGCAACGTGGCGCTCGACAGCCGCGAGCAAGGCCTGATGCTGAACTACGCCAACCATTCCCGCATCACGGACAACTCGGTGGACCGCGCCGCGAAATGCGTGTTCATCTACAACGCCAACCGGAACGTCTTCCAGGACAACCAGTTCTCCAACTGCGATATCGGCGTGCATTTCACCGCCGGGTCGGAAGGCAACCAGATCTCTGGCAACGCCTTCATCAACAACCGCAACCAAGTGAAGTACGTCGGCACCCGCACGCTGGACTGGTCGGTCGACGGCCGCGGCAACTACTGGAGCGACAACACCGCCTTCGACCTGGACGGCGACGGCATCGCCGACACCGCCTACCGGCCGAACGACGTGGTCGACCAACTGCTGTGGCGCGCGCCCGCGGCGCGGATCCTGCTCAACAGTCCCGCGATCTCCATCGTGCGCTGGGCGCAATCGCAGTTTCCCGCCATCCTGCCCGGCGGCGTCCTCGACAGCGCCCCGCTCATGCAGCCGCCGCAACGGTCCGGCGGCCGCCCCAAGGAGTCCCCATGAACACCGACCTTGTGACGCTGTCCGGCGTCAGCAAGCACTATGGCGCGCAAGAGGCCATCGACGGCCTGGACCTGCAACTGCGCGAGGGCGAATGCGTCGCGCTGGCCGGCCACAACGGCGCGGGCAAGAGCACGCTGATCAAGCTCATCCTGGGCCTGATCCGCCCCACCCGCGGCCGCGTCGCGCTGTTCGGGCACAACGCCCACAGTCCCGCCGCGGCGCGGATGCGCAACCGGATCGGCTACCTGCCCGAAACGGTCGCGCTGCATCCGTCCATGACCGGCGAGGAAACGCTGGCGTTCTACGCCCGGCTCAAGCGCCAGCCCCTGTCCAACAATGCCGCCCTGCTCGAGAAAGTGGGCATCTCCGGCGCGGCGCGCCGGCGCGTGGGCGGTTATTCCAAGGGCATGCGCCAGCGCCTGGCGCTGGCCCAGGCGCTTCTGGGCCAGCCCCGGGTCCTGCTGTTCGACGAGCCCACGACGGGGCTGGACCCCGCTTCGCGCCTGATGTTCTACGACATCGTCCATGAACTGCGCGCGGCCGGGGCCACCATCCTGCTGAGCACGCACGCCCTGTCCGAACTGGCCGGCCACGCGGACCGCATCGTGGTGATGAAGGCCGGCAGGAAGATCGCGGACGGCGCCATGTCGGCGCTGCGGCGCTCGACCGGCCTGCCCATCCGCATCCGCCTGACCCTGGCGAACGCGGACGCGCCGCCGCCCGGCGCCTGGCGCCGCATCGAGGCGGGCCGATACGAACTGGCCTGCCAGGAACACGACAAGATCGCGGCGATCCGCGGCATCGGCGCCATATCGACCGACATCCACGACCTGGACATCCAGGTGCCGGGGCTGGACGACATCTATGCACATCTGCTTGAACGGGAAGACGTATGAACGCGGTAGCCACCATCATCGGCAAGGAAATCCGCGACGGGATGCGCAACCGCTGGGTGCTCGCGACCGCGCTGCTGCTGGCCGCCCTGGCCCTGGCCCTGGGCCTGCTGGGCAGTTCGCCGACCGGCACGGTCAAGGCCGAACCGCTGACCGTCACCGTGGTCAGCCTGTCCAGCCTGTCGATCTTCCTGGTCCCGCTCATCGCCATGCTGCTCGCCTATGACGCCGTGGTCGGCGAGGTCGACCGCGGCACGATGGCGCTGCTGCTCAGCTATCCGGTATCGCGCTGGCAGGTGCTGGTGGGCAAATTCATCGGGCACCTGGCCATCCTGGCGCTGGCCACGGGCGCGGGCTACGGCTCGGCCGGGCTGGCGCTGCAATGGGCCTACGGCGGCCTGGACGCCAGCGCCTGGCAGCCGTTCGCGCTGCTGATCGGCGCCAGCGTGCTGCTGGGGGCCAGCTTTCTGGCGATGGGCTATCTGATCAGCACGCTGGTGCGCGAGCGCGCCACGGCGGCCGGCATTGCCCTGGGCGTCTGGCTGTTCTTCGTCGTGATCTACGACATGGC
Source organism: Achromobacter veterisilvae (assembly GCF_900496975.1). Classification (GTDB taxonomy): domain Bacteria; phylum Pseudomonadota; class Gammaproteobacteria; order Burkholderiales; family Burkholderiaceae_B; genus Achromobacter; species Achromobacter veterisilvae. Next base: position 63,807 of record NZ_UFQC01000034.1, on the reverse strand, counting down.
GCTGCTGGGGGTCCTGGCGGCGGACCAGGGGCGCCACGTCAGCCCCGGCCTGCTGAACGCGCTGCTGCTGCTCAACCCCTCGGACGTGTACCGCCTGCTGAACCTGACGGGCTTCGAGAACATATCGCTGTACGCCGGCATGGCGGGCCTGAGCGACCAGGCCAGCCTGCCGCTGGCCGCGCTGATCGCCGCGCTGCTGCTGTGGATCGCCGTTCCCTTCCTGCTGGCGGCGGCGGCCTTCAGGAGGAAACAGCTATGAGACGCCTGCGGCTCATCCCGGCCCTCGCCGCCTTGCTGCTTGCCGCCGCCTGCGGCAGCGGCGGCGCCCCCGAGGCAATCCCCCAGCCCCAGCCCGTGACCGTGGAATCCGTGGGCCACTACTGCGGCATGGCGCTGAACGAACACAACGGTCCCAAGGGACAGCTTTTTCTGACGGGACGCGCGGCGCCCGTCTGGTTCTCGTCCATCAAGCAGGTCTTCGCCTACACCCTGCTGCCCGAAGAACCCAAGACCATCAGCGCCATCTACGTCAACGACATGTCCACCGCCGGCCCGGACGGCGTGCCCGATCCGGCCGCCTGGGTCGAGGCGCGCCAGGCCTTCTACGTCATCGAAGGCGGCTTCATCGGCGGTATGGGCGCCGAGGACGCCATGCCGTTCTCGCGGCGCGCCGACGCCGAGTCCTTCGCCCAGGCCCACGGCGGCCGGGTCGTCCCTTTCGCCGACGTGCCGGAAGCCTATGTCTTCACCCAATAGCCCGGCGCCGCGCGGCTCCCGCCACCTTTGCAAGCCTATCGCCATGAACCCTACCCGCCGCCGCTTCATCGGCATCGCCGCCGCCGCTTCCGCGCTGGCGCTCGCTCCCTACCCCGCGCGCCGCGCCGCCGCATCGATCGCGCCGACCATCTGGCAGGGCGTCGCGCTGGGCGCCGACGCGGAATTGCGCCTGTACCACCCGGACCCGCAGGCGGCGCAGCGCCTGATCGCGCAGTCGCTGCGGGAATTGCATCGGCTGGAAGCCATCTTCAGCCTGTACCGCGACGACAGCGCCCTCTCGCGCCTGAACCGCCAGGGATTCCTGGACAACCCGCCCGCCGACCTGCTGCGGCTGCTCAGCGTCGGCCTGCGGTACGGCAGGCTGACCGGCGGCGCCTTCGATCCCACCGTGCAGCCGCTGTGGCAGTTGTACGCGGAGCATTTCTCGCGGCCCGGCGCGGACCGTGAAGGCCCCGCCGCGCCGGCCGTGGCGCAGGCGCTGGCGCGGGTCTCGTACGAAGACGTGGCGCTGGACAGCGACCGCATCGCCTTGCGCCGGCCCGGGATGGGGATCACGCTCAACGGCATCGCGCAGGGCTACATCACGGATCGGATCACCGAACTGCTCAAGCTGGGCGGGCTGGAACGGGCCTTGGTGGACATGGGCGAAATACAAGGCATGGACACCCGGGCGGCGCCGGCCGACTGGGTGGTCGGCCTGGCCGACCCGCGGGACCCCGCCCGCATGCTCGGCACCGCGCGCCTGCGCAACCAGGCCCTGGCCACCTCCGGCGGCTATGGCACGGCCATCGACGCCGAAGGCCGGTTCACCCATCTTTTCGATCCGCACACGGGCCGCGCGCGGCCGCTGTACCGCAGCGTGTCCGTCATGGCGCCCAACGCCACCATGGCCGACGCGTTGTCCACGGCCTTTTCCTACATGCCGCTGGACGCCACCGAACTCATCGTCCGCGAACACGGGCTGCGCGCCTGGTTCGCGCTGTCCGACGGCGGGCTGGTCATGCAGGATCCGGCTGGCTGAACGTCCGCCGCGCATGAAAAGCAGAACGCCCCCGGTCGGGGGCGTTCTGCTTTTTGCGGTGAAACCGCCCTGCCTCAGGCCGCCGTCGGCGGATTCAGCGCGGACAGCATCTGCGTGAAGATCTTGGGGCTGGCGGCCAGCACGTTGCCGGTATCCATCCAGCCCTGCTCGCCGTCGAAATCGGAGACCAGCCCGCCGGCTTCCAGCACCATCAGGCTACCCGCCGCCAGGTCCCAGGGCTTCAGGCCCACGCCGCAGAAGCCGTCCAGGCGGCCGCAGGCCACGTAGGCCAGGTCCAGCACCGTGGCGCCCAGGCGGCGCACGCCCGTGCTGCCTTCGGCCATCTGGCGAAAACGCGCGGAACCCTGTTCCAGGTCGCCGGAATTGGGCCAGTGCGCGCCCAGCAGCGCGTCATGGTAGCGGGTGCGGCCCGACACGCGCACGCGGCGGTCGTTCAGGAAGGTGCCGCTGCCGCGGCTCGCGGTGAACAGTTCGTTGCGCGACGGATCGTAGATGACCGCCTGCGTGACCTGGCCGCGCTGCGTCAGCGCGATGGACACGGCGTAGTTGGGCAGCCCGTGGATGAAGTTCGTGGTGCCGTCCAGGGGATCGATGATCCACTGGAATTCGGCCTGGTCGGGACCTTGCAGGCCGAATTCCTCGCCCAGGACGGCGTGGTCCGGGTAGGCGGCGCGCAGCGTCTCGACGATGGACTCCTCGGCGGCACGGTCGACTTCCGTGACATAATCCCGCGGTCCCTTGCGAGCCACGCTGAGTCGTTCCAAATCCATGCTGGCACGGTTGATAATGGTGCCGGCACGCCGGGCCGCCTTGATGGCGATGTTGAGCATCGGGTGCATAAAATTCCGTACGAATGCGATGAGTTGGCTTGATGATAGGCCGCTTGCCGCGCCCCGGGGCCGCCCTTGCCCCAACCGGGGAAATCGACCCAAAAAACCAGGAAGGCACTAAGCCAAACGTGCCATTTTAAATGACTCAAGCATTTTCACGCGTTCGCTTCATTATGGTGAACCCCAGCCACCCCGGAAACGTGGGTTCGGCCGCCCGCGCGATCAAGACGATGGGCTTTTCCGAACTGGTGCTGGTGGAGCCCAAATTTCCGGATGTAACCAGCCAGCCCGAGGCCGTGGCGCTCGCCAGCGGCGCGCTGGACGTGCTGGAAGGCGCCCGGGTCCATGGATCCCTCGAAGAAGCGCTGGGGCCCGTGACGCTGGCTTTCGCGCTGACCGCCAGGGTGCGCGACCTGGGCCCCCCGCCCTGCGACATCCGGCAGGCGGCGGAACTGGCCCGCGGCCACCTGGCGGACACCGCCGAAGGCGTCGCCGCCATCGTGCTGGGCACCGAGCGCGCGGGGCTCACCAACGCCCAGATCGCGCTGTGCCACCGCATCTGCCACATTCCCGCCAATCCCGAATACAGCTCGCTGAACGTGGCCCAGGCCCTGCAATTGGCGGCCTGGGAGCTGCGCTACGCGCTGCTGGTGGCCGAAGGGGCTCCGCTCCTGCCCGCCTCGACCGCGCAGGAGTCCCCGCGCGGGGCCGAGCCGGCCTCCAGCGCGGCGGTGCAGGCCTTCCTGGCGCACTGGGAGGAAGCGCTCGTCGGCGTCCAGTTCCTGGATCCCGCCCACCCCAAGAAGCTCATGCCCCGCATGCGCCACCTGTTCTCGCGGCTGGCCCTGACCCGCGACGAGGTCGACATGATGCGCGGGGTGTGCACCGCGATGCTGAAGAAAAAATGAGGGGTCCGGCGCTGAGCGCGCTGCGCGTGCTTGCTGCGCGGAGGGCGGGACTGTAGGTTTCTCTGTGTCTGACACCCGTACGAGAAGCCTGTCCAAGCTGACTCCGGTGCTCCCGGGTGTCAGACACCGGGTTCGATCCCAGGGCCGGCGGCCGCGCGGGCGGCCTTTTGAGGCTTACATGGTGTCTTGCGGTTTCAACCGAACGGGGGTGTCTGACACCCGGGAGCATTGGTTTCAGTCTGGACGAGCTGCTCGTACGGGTGTCAGACACTTGTGCGCTTGAGGCAAGGTGTCTGACACCCGTACGAGAAGCCTGTTCAAGCTGACGCCGGTGTTCCCGGGTGTCAGACACCGGGTTCGATCCCTGGGCCGTCGGCCGCGCGGGCGGCCTTTTGAGGCTTACATGGTGTCTTGCGGTTTCAACCGAACGGGGGGTGTCTGACACCCGGGAGCACTGATTTCAGTCCGGACGAGCGTCTCGTACGGGTGTCAGACACTTGTGCAGAGACACTTATGCAGGAGCTTCTCGTACAAGTGTCAGACACAAAAAAATAGGGACGGGCATCAGCCCGTCCCCACGCATCGGTCTCCGGGCGGCAGGCCGCCCGGGACGCGAAGATCAGTCCACTTTGGCGCCCGAGGCCTTGACCACCGGTGCCCAGCCTTCCACTTCCGACTTGATGAACTGGCCGAATTCGGCCGGCGTCGTCTTCACGCCGACGGCGCCCAGCTTCTCGAAGCTGAGTTGCACGTCCGGTTTGTCCAGCGCCTTGACCATGGCCGCGTTGAGCGTGTTCACGATCTCGGGCGGCGTGCCGGCCGGCGCGATCAGGCCGAACCACGACGACACGTCGAAGTTGGCGAAGCCCGCTTCCTTCATCGTGGGCACGTCCGGAGCGCTCTTGGAGCGTTCGGTGGTCGTCACGGCCAGGGCGCGCAGCTTGCCCGATTGCACGTGCGGCCAGGACGAAGGCATGTTGTCGAACATGAACTGCACCTGTCCGCCGATCAGGTCGGTCACGGCCGGCGCGCTGCCCTTGTACGGGACGTGCAGCACGTCGATGCCGGCCTGCATCTTGAACAGTTCACCCGCCATGTGGATGGAGGTGCCGCTGCCCGACGAGGCGAACGCCAGCTTGCCGGGGTTCTTCTTCGCGTAGTCCACCAATTCCTGCACCGACTTCACGGGCACCTGGGGGTTCACCACCAGGATGTTCGGCACCTTGGCGCCCAGCGCCACCGGCGTGAAATCCTTGGTCAGGTCGAAATTGACGTTCTTGTACAGCGTCTGGTTGATGGCGCTGGTCACGGCCACGAACAGCAGCGTGTAGCCGTCGGGATCGGCGCGCTTCACCTGGTCGGTGGCGATGTTGCTGCCGGCGCCCGGCTTGTTCTCGACCACGAACGACTGGCCGAGGCTCTCGGTCAGTTCCTTGGCCATGATGCGGGCGATCACGTCGGTGGTGCCGCCGGCGGAAAAGCCGACCACGATGCGTACGGGCTTGTCAGGGTAGGCGGCATGGGCGGAGCCCATGGCGAATGCGCTTGCGGCGGTAGCCAGAAGGGTGGCGGCGAAACGCCGCAGGCCAGGCTTTTGACCTGTAGTCATAGTGTCTCCGTGCAGGTACTGTCCACGAAATGGACGATTCGAATTATTGGATGACGCATTTTGATCTATACACCGGCACCGCATCAAGGTAGAGTCCACGGTACGGACAATGGTTTTCCCTTGACCGTTCCGGAATAACCCCTAGTTTTCAGAGATTTACATGCAAGACAGCGACGCCGCGGCCGCAGGCCCACGCACATTGCGGCGCGGACTGGCCGTCCTGGCCGCCCTGCGGGACCAGGGGCCCGACGGCCTCAGCGTGACCGATATCGCGCGCCTGACGGGCATCCAGCGCCCCACCATCTATCGCCTCCTGGCCGCCCTGCTCGACGCCGGCCTGGTGCTTCCCGTGGCCGGCACCAAGAAGTACCGCGCCCAGTTGGCGGTGGACCCGGACACGCGCTCGCGCGATCCGCGCGTGCGCCAGTTGCTGCCGGTGCTGCGGCGCCTGGCCGACCGCACCGGCGACGCGGTGTTCCTGGTGGTGCGCGACGATGACGACTCGATCAGCCTGCATCGCGAGATCGGCAGCTACCCCGTGCAGATCCTGGCCACCTACGCGGGCAAGCGGCAGCCGCTGGGCGTGGGCTCGGGCGGCATGGCCTTGCTGGCCGCACTGCCCGACGACGTGGCGCGCGGCATCGTCGAACGCAATTCCGGCAGGCTGGACGAATACGGCGGCATGACGCCCCAGGAAATGTACCGCCTCATCGACAATACCCGCGCCCGCGGCTACTCCGTGGTCGGCAACCATGCGGTGCGGGGCGCGCTGGGCGTGGGCTGCGCGCTGCTGGACGCGCAGGGCGCGCCGCTGCTGGCGGTCAGCGTCACGGCCATCATCGACCGCATGCCGGCCCAGCGCCAGCGCGAGATCGCCGGCTGGATCAAGGCCGAATTGGCGCGCCTGGCCGTACAGGCCTGACGCTCACTGCCTGCCTGCTTGTGCGAGCCCCCTCGTTTCCCGGAAAGAACGCCGTCGTTCACGGCCGCAAAAAAAAACGGGCGCCCGCGCGCCCGTTTCCGTTCCTACCGGGATGAAGTCCGCGCTCAGGCGGCCGCCCCCGTCTTCGGGTTCTGGATTTCGCGCAGCGGGATCGGCGGCCGGAAGCCGGAGGCCTCGAGTTCGCTGCGGATCTGCTGGTAGAGACCCCAGCGCAGGTCCCAGTACTTGCTCGCCTCGGCCCACACGCGCACGTTCACGATGACGCCGTTTTCCTTGTAGTCGAACACCTTTACCTGAGGCTCGGGCGTCTTCAGCGCGTCCTGACGGGCGTCCACCAGCGCCTTCAGCTTGGCCAGCACCGCGTCCAGGTCGTCGCCGTAGCGCACCGGCACCGGGATATCCAGGCGGCGCGTCTTGTTGCGGCTGTAGTTGATGATGGTGGCGTTCCACACCGTGCTGTTGGGCAGGGTGACGTGGATGCCGTCCACCTGGACCAGGCGGGTCAGGAAGAGACCGACCTCTTCCACCGTGCCGTCCGAGCCCGAGCTCAGCGCCACGTACTCGCCGGCGCGTATGGGACGCAGGATCAGCAGCATGATGCCGGCCGCGATGTTCTGCAGGGTGCCTTGCAGGGCCAGGCCCACGGCCAGGCCGGCGGCGCCCAGCACGGCGATCAGGCTGGCCGTCTGGACGCCGAAGCGCGCCAGCACCGCGATCACCGTGAAGATGCGCACCGTCCAGACGACGGTGCTGTAGAACATGGGGACGATCGTGGGATCGATCTTGCTGGACCGCGACGCGGCCCGGCGCACCCAGCGCCCCAGCAGGGACGACACCCACCAGCCGATGACGAGGATCAGCAGGGCGACGAGCAGATTGGCGCCCAGGTCCACCAGCCTGGGAGCCCAGGCGCTAAATTCTTTCAAGGCTTCTTCCATGGAATCTCCTGCGTAAATGTTGCCAGCGCGATGTTGCTTGCCCGGGACCGGCCCGTGGGCAGGGAGGGCAAAAAAAAGCGACCGAAAACTTTATCAGATGCGGCTTGCGCACAGGGCCGCGGCGCGGCCCTGTTGTGTCAAGGTTTGTAAGAAGACCGCTCAGGCCGCGGCCGCGACCTTGCGGAAATGGTTGTCCCAGGACAGCTCGCGCGACGGCGCCAGGAGCGGTTGCTTTTCCGCGCCCGATGCGTCGACGCGCAGCATCGCGCCCAGTCCGCTGCTGAGCAGAAAGCCCTGGTCCGCCGCCGGAGCCACGCCGCAGCCGTCGGCCAGCTCGGTCGTGCCCAGGCAGCGGCCGCTGGCCGCGTCCCAGTAGATCACCTGCCCGCCCACCGGACTGGAGGTCGCGACGACAGCGCCGGCGGCGTCCACCGCGACCGAGCCGACGTAGTTGCGCATCTGGCGCAGCGCCTGCGCCGGCCCTTCGAACAGTTCCAGCCGGCCGCCCCGCCGGTGCCGGCCCACCAGCGCCGGACGGTCGGCCGCGGGCCCCATGTACTGGCAGCCGAACCAGACGCTGCCGTCGGCGGCCAGCGCAAGATGGCGGATCGACAGGCGGTGCAGCGCGGGCTCGAATTCGGCTTTTTCCAGCAGTTCGCCGCTGGCCGCGTCGATATAGGCCAGCGACGGCCGCATCGTGTCCAGGTTGAGTTCCAGCTTGCCGTAGTCGGGATGGGTCAGGATGCCGCCATTGGCCACGCAGAGGGTCTTGCCGTCGGGCATCAGTACGACCTCGTGCGGACCGATGCCGCCGGTGTCGAACTCGCCGACGCGGCGGTAGGCGCCGCCGGGCGAGGCGTCGTACAGCCCCAGCACGCCGCGGCCGGCCTCGAAGTCGTTTTCAGTGGCAGCCAGCAGCCGGCCGCCGTCCACGTAGGCCCCATGGCCGAAGAAGTGCCGTTCGTCATGCAGCGGCAGCGCCTCTGGATCGCCCTTTCCGTCCAGGGAGAACGCCAGGCCGAAAAAGCCCGGCTGGCGTCCGAACACGACGGCGCGCTGGCCGGCGGGGTCGATGGCGAAGCTGTGTCCGCGCGCGGGCATCGGCACCACCAGCCGGTCGCGCCCGGCCTCGTCCAGCAGCACCGCTTCGTCGCGGCCGCCGCGCTTGCGCGCGCTCAGGTACAGCGCCGCGCCGTCCTCGGGCGCGGCGGCCAGGGCGGCGCCGGGGGCCACGCCCAGCGCGGCCGCCAGCGACAGAAAGCGGCGCCGGTCAATCGCCATCGAGCGCATTGAATCCGATCATGACGCCCAGCGCGGGCGCCAGGTCCTGGTCGACGATGGCCTTGGCGTTCTTGAGGGTCAGCGACGCCAGCGTCAGCAGCCGTCGCCCCTCCTCTTCCGCCAGCGCCGGCTCCAGCGGAACCGGCACCGCCCGCAGCGTTTGCGCCGCGCTGGCCAATTCGCCTCGGACGGACGCATCCATCCAGGCATCGCCCGCCGGCAACGGGTAGGCGCCCGCCAGGTAAAAGGCTTTCAGGCCGTCCACGTTGGCCGCCAGCAGGCGGGTGGACAGCTTGCTGCGCCAGAACGCCGCGCGCTTGGGACGCGCCGCCGCGGCGGTATCGCCCAGCACCGGCACGATCTTGACGTCCCGCGCGAACTGCAGGCCGGTCGACAGGGCCTTCATGGCCTCGGCCGCCACCTCCTGCGGATCGCGGTACAGGTCGTTGTCCGCCTGCGGATGCGCGAACTGGCGGCCGAAGTCGCCCTGCGCGCTCCAGGCCTGGGCCACGTCCCGCGAGATCGCCGCGACGTTGGCGGCGACGGCTCGCGCGTAGCCGCAGGCATAGGCGAAGCCGGGCGCCCCGCCCTGTTCGAGCAGCGCCGGTTCGCCGTAAAGCACGTATTCCAGCGCGGGCAGGCCCTGCACCGCCACGCTGCGGCCCGACAGGGCCCCGGGCTTGAGCAGCGCGTCGTCCTGCGCGGCGATCAGCGCCTGCACCTGCTTGGGCATCACCCCGCGGGTGTCGGGCCAGAACGCCAGGCGTTCATAGCGGTTGGCCTGCACCAGCGGCCCGAAGCGCAGGATTTCGACGCCGGACCAGGCCAGCGCCAGCGTCTCGAACGCCTCGCCGACGCGCGCGGCCCCGGCCGCGCCGGGCTGGGCGCACCAGCCGCCCAGCGCGCCGTCCAGCGCCGAGGCGGCATCCACCATCTTCGCGACGGCCGGACGGGCGTAGTCACGCGCCAGCCGTTCGCCCAGGTCGGCGGGCAACCCCGCGCCCGCGGCCCAGGGCGCCGCCCCGGCCATCGCCGCCGCGGCGGCCAGCTTCAATACACGCTTGGCTAGTCCGGCCATCACAGCGACTCCAGGAAACGGATCAGATCGGCGCGCTCTTCGGGCGTCATTTCCACGACGCGGTCGCGCGCGGGCTTGGCCACGCCGCCATGCCACAGCACGGCTTCCAGCAGGCTGCGGGCGCGCCCGTCATGCAGCCAGGTGGCGTTGGGATTCACGGTCTTGGTCAGGCCGATGCCCCACAGCGGCGGCGTGCGCCATTCGCGGCCATTGGCCTCGCCGTCGGACACGCCGTCCGCCAGGTCGTCACCCATGTCGTGCACCAGCATGTCGGTGTAGGGCCAGATCAACTGGAAGCGGTGCTCGGGCTGCTTGGCGTTGCGGCTCGTCACGTACTTGGGCACGTGGCAGGCGACGCAATTGGCTTCGTAGAACAGCTTCTTGCCCGCCAGCACGCGCGCGTCGTCGGCGTCGCGGCGCTGCGGCACGGCAAGATTGGTGGAATAGATGGTGACGAAGTCCATCAACTTGCCCGGCACCTCTTCCGCGCCGAAGCGCGGCTGCGCGCCATGCGGCATGTCCAGGCACTGCGGCTGCGCGGCCGTGCAGTCGCCCGAATGCCTGGGAAACAGCGGCGTCGACAGGCCCATGTCGTTCGAGAAGGCCGAGGCGCTCTGCTGCTCCACCGTGGGCTGCCCGGCCTTCAGATTGAAGCGGCCCAGCACGCGCTTGCCGGTGCGGACGTCGGTCACCCAGTTGGCCTTGCCGACGATGCCGTCGCGCTTGTCCGCGCCCACGTTGGCCAGGATGTCGGCCTCGTGGATGGATTCGAGCAGGCCCAGCCCGATCATGGGCGGCGCCAGCCGCGGCGAGATCTGCGTGTCGGCGCGCATGGGGCCGTAGCCCAGGTTTTCGATGCGGTATGCCGGCTTCATCAGGGTCGCGGTCTCGCCCCCGTTGAGCGCCACCGGGACCGGCTCGTACTCGATCTCCATGCGCCCTTCGGCGGGCAGGCCCGCCACCGCGAAGTTCTGGAGCTGCACGCCGTACACCGGTTCGGGCAGGGACGCGATCTCGCCGGCGGCAAGCCTGGGATGGCCGCGGTCCGGCCCCTGCGGCACGGCCAGGCGCAGCAGCAGCGCCACGGCATCCGTGCGTTCCAGCGGATCGAACCCGGGCACGGTGCCGCGTCCGTCCTTGGTATGACAGGCCTGGCAGGACCGCGCGTTGAACAGCGGCCCCAGCCCGTCGGAAGCCTGCGTGGACGCCGGCGCCGACACCCAGTCCTTGCGGAACAGGCCGTTGCCGACCTGGAATTCCTGGCGCCCCTCGAAGCTCATGTTGGCCGAGGGCTGGGAAAAGATGTCGGCGTTGATGAGCTTGTTGGTGGTGGCCGCCCCGGCCTGCATGGTCTCGAAGGTTTCCGCCTTCGAGAAATCCCGCGCGGGCGCGGTGATGGCGGTCACGCGTTTCTGGTCTTCGGGCGTCAGATCGTCGCGCCCGGCGGGCGCGGCGGGTGCTGCGGCGGCGACGGCATGCGCCGACGCCGCCAGTACGGCGGCTAATGCGAATTTCACTTGAATACGGCGTCGGGTTTATCCAGGCTGTCGGAACCTTCGATGGCGACCTTGCCCAGATCCAGCAGCGCGATCACGCGCTCGAGGCTGCGCGTCTGGTCGACCAGGCGGTCGATGGCGGCCTGCACCACGGCGTTGCCTTCCTTGTTACCGTCCGCGATCATCTGGTCATAGGTTTCCACCGTTTCAGCGCGCGTCTTCATGGCCTGCATGGCGGCCACCGTGGCGTCCAGCTTGGCGCGCACTTCGGCGTCGAGCTTGGCGTCCTTGGCCTTGACCAATTCGGACAGGCTGGCGCCCGACACCTTCTTGCCGTCGACGCGGGTATAGGAACCCAGGTAGACGTTGCGGATGCCGATCTGGTCGTAGTAGTGCGAGTTGTGCGTGTTGTCCGAGAAGCAGTCGTGCTCTTCCTCGGGGTCGTGCAGCATCAGGCCCAGCTTCATGCGTTCGCCGGCCAGCTCCCCGTAGGACAGGCTGCCCAGGCCCGTCAGCATGGCGATCAGGCCCGCCTTGGGATCTTCCTCGACGGCCTTGCGCGCGGCGCCGTCCTTCTTCCAGTTGCCGACCATTTCTTCCAGGTCGGTCACCAGCAGGTCGGTCACGGCCTTCAGGAATTCGATGCGGCGCTCGCAGTGGCCGCCGGTGCACTGCTTGGGATCGAAATCCGTGTGCGGACGGTTGCCCGAGTGGCGCTCTTGCGGAGTGCCCTTGCGGTCGGCCGGCGCCGCGCCGGTGCCGTTCAGGTCCTGGCCCCACAGCAGGAACTCGATGGCGTGGTAGCCGGTGGCCACGTTGGCTTCGTTGCCGTCGGCCTCATGCAGCACCTCGGACAGCAGCTCGGGCGTGATCTTGCTGACGTCGACCGTCTTGCCGCCCACCGAAATCTTGGAATTGGCGATGACGTTGACCGCGTAATAGGCGTTCTCGTCGTTCTCGGTGCCGTAGGAAGCGTCCACGTAGTCGATCAGGCCCTCGTCCAGCGGCCAGGCGTTCACGCGGCCTTCCCAGTCGTCGACGATGGGGTTGCCGAAGCGGTAGGCCTCGGTCTGCTGGTACGGCACGCGGGCGGCCAGCCAGGCTTCGCGCGCGGCCTTCAGCGTATCGGCGCTGGGCTTGGCGATCAGCGCGTCGATGGCGTCGCGCAGCGCCTTGGCGGAAGTCAGCGAATCTTCGTAGCCAGCCAGCGCCAGGTCCGAATACGTGGCGACCACGGCCTTGGGTTCGACGGCGGCCTGGGCCGTGCCTCCGAACACCGCGGCGGCCAACACCGCTCCCAATAGCAACTTGCGCATCGACTTTCTCCCGTAACTTGGAACGGGGCCCGCCCCCGCGGCGGTCCGTTCCGACTTGAATTTTGTGGATGCGAGTGTAAACAATTTTCGTTTGAAATTCAGGAGGAATTCAGATACCTGACGTTTTTTTGAACGCCTCCGCCCCCCTCGGCCCAGGGGCCGTGCGCCCCTCCGGGCGTCTTCGCGCCCGGCGAAACCGCGGGCCGGCGGCCCGGCAGCGGCATGCCATGGCGGCCGGCCGGACGCGCAGGGTTGCGTCCCCTTCCATGGTGCGCCGTGCACCAATCTGGCCCATGGGCGGCACCATGCCAAGGCCCGCGCGTCCGCCTGCCGGCGCCAACGCCGTCGGCAAGCGTGTTGGCACGGGTATTGCTTGATGGGTGGTATGCAAGCTTGTCCACAAGCCCCATTCCCGCAGACCAGGAGTCCCACATGCTCAACCGCAACGCGCCCTATGCCTTCAACGCCACCCGCCGCCGGCTGATCCAAGGGGCCGCGCTGGGGGCCGCGACGCTGGCCGCGCCGGCGCTCGCGCAAGCGCAATCGGGCCCGGTCATCCGCATCGGCTTCTGGCCGGTCGCGGCGGGCCTGCCCTTCTACGCGGCCCTGGAAAAAGGCTATTTCAAGGAAGCCGGGCTGAACGTCGAGCCGCTGAAGTTCGCGGGCGCGCAGCAGGTCATGGAAGCCATGCTCGCCGGCCGCGCCGACGGCAGCGCCAACGGCACCGGCTCGGCCAACCTGGCCATCGGCGAGATCGCCTCGCCCGGCCTGTTCAAGATTTTCGCGTCCAACCCCAGCAACGCCAGGAACGTGCTGGACGAGTTCATCGTCGCGAAAGACAGTCCCATCGAATCCATAGCAGACCTCAAGGGGAAAAAGGTCGGATCTGGACCCGGCATCCAGAATGCCACGCTGGCCAAAGCAGTGCTGGAGCGCGCCGGCGCAACCGGGGCAACCGTGGTCGAACTGGCGATCAGCCAGCACGTCGCCGCGGTTGCCGCCGGCCAGTTGGACGCCTGCTACACGCTGGAGCCCACCGGCACCGTCGGCCGGCTAAACGGCACCACCCGCGTGCTGGAGGCGGGCGTCATCGCCAAATACGTGCTGGGCGACCCGATGGCGCCGTGGTTCGGCGGATCGGCGTCGCTGACCACCGCGTTCCTGAAGAAGCATCCCGAGGAAAGCAAGCGGTTCATCGCCGCCTATGCCCGCGGCATCGAACTGATCCGCAGCAAGCCCGAAGAGGCGCGCCCCTTCATGAAGGGCTATACCGCGATCGAAGGCCCGATGACGCAGGAAGTGCCGCTCGCGGCCTACACGCTCTACAACGAATTCACCCCTGGCGACATCCAGTACTTCCAGAAGTTCTTCGACCTCTTCGCCGACAAGGGCGTCTTCGCGCAGAAGGTCGACGTCTCCTCCATGCTTTACAAGGGCTGAGCCATGGGCGCCACCGCAATCACCGCCGCCCCCGGGACGAAACGGCCGGCGCGCCGGTTCGACGCCGCGCGCCTGCTGCCGCTGATCGGCCCGCTGGTTCTGTTCGCGATTTGGGACCTGGTGGTGCGCCTGCACCTGGTCAGCCCCGTCCTCCTGCCCACTCCCGCGGCCGCCATCGCGGCGCTGGCCAAGGGCATGGCCGGCGGCCCGCTGCTGGGCGACTTCCTGTCGTCCCTGAACCGCACCCTGCAGGCCTTCCTGATCGCGGGCGGGATCGGCGTGCCGCTGGGCGTGCTGCTGGGCAGCAGCGAAAAGGCCTACCGCAGCGTCGAGTTCCTGGTGGACTTCTTCCGCTCCACGCCGTCATCGGCGCTGATCCCGCTGTTCCTGATGATTTTCGGCGTGACCGACATGAACAAAATCGCCATCGCCGCCTTCGCGGCGGTGCTGGTGATCCTGTTCAACAGCGCCTACGGCGTGATCAACGCGCGCAAGCAGCGCGTCATGGCGGCGCGCGTGATGGGCGCATCGCGCTGGCGGATCTTCAAGGACGTGCTGATCTGGGAAAGCCTCCAGCCCACCTTCGTGGGCCTGCGCAGCGGCGTCTCGATGGCGCTGGTCATCGTGATCGTGGCGGAAATGTTCATCGGGTCCGACAGCGGGCTGGGCAACCGCATCATCAACGCGCAGCAGGTGCTGAACGTGCGCGACATGTACGCCGCGATCCTGGCGGCCGGCGCGCTCGGCTACGTGCTGAACATCCTTTTTCTCGTGCTGGAAAAGCGCGTCGTCCATTGGAGCGGCCGGTAAATGTCCACCGTCATCAATCCCATCATCGCCCCCGCCCCGCCCGGCGCGCCGTTCGCGCCAGGTCCGCTGGGCACGCACATCACCATCCGCGGGCTGACCAAGTATTTCGCCGGCTGGCCGCTGTACGAAGACTTCGACCTGGACATCCCCAAGGGCAAGATCGTGTCCGTCTTCGGGCCCAACGGCTGCGGCAAATCCACGCTGATCAACATGATCGCGGGCCTGATACCGGTGGATTCGGGAGAAATCCTGTTCGACGGCAAATCGCTCGCGCAGACGAAGATCGGCTATGTCTTCCAGAACTACCGCGAGGCCATGTTCCCGTGGCTGCGCACCATCGACAACATCGCCTATCCCCTGCGCCTGGAAGGCCGAAGCAAAGCCGACGTGGATGCCCGCGTGGAAGAGCTGGTGGCCTCGTTCGACGTCAAGTTCGACCTGAAACGCTACCCCTACGAGCTGTCCGGCGGACAGCAGCAGACCGCGTCCATCATGCGCGCGCTGGCGCCGGGACCCGAGGTGCTGTTCCTGGACGAGCCCTTTTCCGCGCTGGACTTCGAGATGACGTTGTTCATCCGCGAAAAGCTGCAGGAAGTCTTCATGCGGACGGGCACCACCATGCTGCTGGTGTCGCACGACCTGGAGGAAGCCGTGTACCTGGCCGACCAGGTCCTGCTGCTGACCAAGCGCCCCACCCGGGTGGCGGAGATCCTGGACTACCGGGACGCCCGCCCGCGCACCGTGGAAACGCTGTCCGAGCCCAGCTTCGTCCAGATGAAGAAGCTGAGCCTGGAAATCTTCCAGCGCGAAGTGCGCAAGTAATCCGTCCGGCCACCGGAGAACCGCCATGACCCAGGAAACCATCGACCAATACGTGCGCAGCGCGCTGGCGCTTGCGGGCTATGCCTTGCGCGAGCCCGCCACGGCCGACATCGTGCAGCAGTTCTCGCGCATCCACGAAATCGCCGCGAGCTTCGTGGACGAACCCCTGTCCGCGGACCTGGAATCCGCCTCGGTGTTCCGCCCGTGAACGGACCCGCGCAAGACATCGCCCATCTGGTCCGCAGCGGGCGGCGCAGCGCCCTGGCGGTGCTGGAAGCCGCCCTGTCCCGCGTGCGCGAGCGCGATGCGCGCTACAACTGCTTCACCGCCATCACCGAGGGCCGCGCGCGGCAGGAAGCGGCGGCCATCGACGCGCGCCGCGCCCGCGGCGAACCGCTGCCGCCGCTGGCGGGCGTCCCCTACGCCGTGAAGAACCTGTTCGATATCGCCGACGAAGTGACGCTGGCGGGCGGGAAAGTCAATGCCTCCAATCCCCCGGCGCGACGCGACGCCAGGCTGGTCGAGCGCATGCGCGAAGCCGGCGCGGTGCTGGTCGGGGCCTTGAACATGGACGAGCACGCCTACGGTTTCACCACCGAGAATTCCCATTACGGCGCCTGCCGCAACCCCCACGACCCTTCGCGCATCGCGGGCGGATCCTCGGGCGGCAGCGCCGCCGCCGTCGCGGGCGGCCTGGTGCCGCTGGCGCTGGGCTCGGACACCAATGGATCCATCCGCGTGCCCGCCTCGCTGTGCGGGGTGTTCGGCCTGAAGCCCACCTACGGCCGGCTGTCGCGCGCCGGCTCCTTCCCCTTCGTCGGCAGCCTGGACCACCTGGGGCCGTTCGCGGCCAGCGCCGCCGACCTCGCCGCGGCCTACGACGCGCTGCAGGGCCCGGACCCGGACGACGTCGCCTGCGCCCAGCGCGCCGCCGAGCCCGTCCTGCCCGCGCTGGACGAAGGCCCGCGCCGCCTGCGCGTGGCCGTGCTGGGCGGCTACTTTTCGGAATGGGCCGGACCGCAAGCCCGCCGCGCCGTCGAGATCGCCGCGAGCGCGCTGGGCGCCGTCGCCAGCGTCGAGCTGCGGGGCGCCGCCCAGGCTCGCGCCGCCGCCTTCGTCATCACCGCGGCGGAAGGCGGCGCGCTGCACCGCCGCAGGCTCGTCACGCATTACGACTACTACGAACCCCTTTCGCGCGACCGGCTGGTCGCGGGCAGCCTGGTGCCGGCGGCCTGGACGCAGCACGCGCAGCGCATCCGCCACCGCGTCTACCGCGAAGCGCTGGCGCTGTTCGAGGACTACGACGTGCTGATCGCGCCTGCCACGCCGGTTCCGGCCACGCCCATCGGCGCGGACTGGCTGGAGCTTGCCGGCAAGCGGATGCCGGCGCGCGCAAGCATGGGGATCCTGACACAGCCGGTTTCCTGCATCGGCCTGCCTGTCTGCACCGCGCCGATGTGGCCGGGGACCGGGCAGGACGGCCACCTGCCGCTGGGCGTGCAACTGATCGGCGCGCCCTGGCGCGAGGCCGACTGCCTGCGCGCCGCCCTGGCCCTGGAACAGGCGGGCGTGGCGCGAACCCTCCCACTTTGAACCGCAACGCCGAGACACCACATGGAAACCGCCTTCGCCGCGATCGACATCCCCCGCACGCTCGCCGACACCGTATACGGCACGCTGAAACGGGACATCCTGGAATTCCGCCTGGCGCCGGGCGACCGCTTCACCGAGACCGAGGTCGCCGACCGGCTGCAGGTCAGCCGCACGCCGGTGCGCGAGGCGCTCTTCCGCCTGGAACGGGAAGGCTACCTGGAAGTGCGGCAGCGCAACGGCTGGCTGGTCAAGCCGCTGGACTTCAATACGCTGGACCATTTCTACGAGTTGCGCAGCGTGCTGGAAGCGGCCGCGGTGCAGACGATCTGCGCCCCCGGCAAAGACGCCGGCCCGCTGCGGGCGCTGGCGGACCTCTGGCTGGTGGACGCGCACGGGCGTTCCACCGATTGCGAATGGCTGGCCGACCTGGACGAGCGTTTCCACATCGATCTGGTCGCCGCGGCGGGCAACCCCGAAATATCGCGCGTGCATCGCGCCGCCACGGAACGCATCCGCATCGTGCGGCGGCTGGATTTCACGCAGCCCGACCGCATCGGCAAGACCTACGAGGAACACGGCGCGATCCTCGGCGCGGTGCTGGACGGCGACGCCGAGCGCGCCGTGGACCTGCTGCGCGCGCATATCCTGGACAGCCAGGCCGCCGTGCGCAAGATCACGCTGCACCGCTTGTATTCCACGCGCCAGGCAAGGGCCGCGTGATCGCGGCTCCTGGCGGCCGCCGGCAGGCCGTCAGCCGGCGCGCAGCCAGCGTTGCAGCATCCGCGACACAAGCGGTATGCAGACGAACACCATGACGGGCGTCAGGGCCACGCTGGTGACCAGGACGCGCCAGAAGACGGGCAGGACGTTCAAGTGGTCGCTCGCGAATACGGAAAACGCGAGCAGCACCGGGAAATAGGCCAGCCAGATGCTGACCGCCTGCTTCCAGCGGGGCGGCGCGCTGAGCCTGGGCGCGAACCAGCCGTCCGTGCCGCTGGCGCGGCGGGCGTGGCTGGCGCGCACCAGCGCCGTGCCGCGCTCCAGCCACATGCGGCGCGGCAGCGAGTTCTCCCAACGGTTCAGGCTGGCCTCGTCGGCGAAGCGCAGCACGATCTGGTACTGGTCCCCGCCCTCCGGCGGCTGCAGCACGCCCGACCCGAGGAACCCCGGAAAGCCGGCCGCCAGGATCTCTCCCTGGCGCATCCAGGACAGGAAGTCGCTGTAGCGCTCGGGCGCAATGTGCCGGGTGACCAGCATGGTGACAGGGGCGGGAACGGCGGAACTGGACATGGCGGAACTCCTGGGGCAGCGTGCAGCGTGTTATGCGGTGTCTGCAAGCAAGCGGCGTGCCAGCCCCGCGGCGGCGAGTTCCCCGGGGGCTGCGGCCATCGCGCCGGCCGCCGCGCACCGCGCCGCACCCCATCGTGGTGAAGGCGTCCGCGGCGGGCACCACGGCGGTGCGAACGGCGCAGTCGCCGCGGACATCGGCGCGTCATCTTGCTGAATAACCATATGCGCGATCCGCATTGAGCCCGAGTGCGGACAGGTCTACACTGGGCGTTCCCTTCCACCGCTTGGAGCATGCGCCCCATGAGCACCTACAAGATCGCTGTTTTCGTCGGAAGCCTGCGCGCCGCCTCGTTCAATCTGCGACTGGCCCGCGCACTGGAAAAACTGGTGCCCGCGGACTTCAAGTTCGACTATGTCAGCCTGGGCGACGTGCCGCTGTACAACCAGGACAATGAAAACAACCTGCCCGCTCCCGCCGCCAAGCTCAAGCAGCAGATCGCGGACGCGCAGGGCATCCTGTTCGTCTCGCCCGAGCACAACCGCTCGGTGCCCGCCGCCATCAAGAACGCCATCGACTGGGGCTCGCGCCCGTGGGGCCAGAACTCGTGGACGGGCAAGGCCGTCGGCATCGTCGGCACCTCGCCCAGCGCCGCCGGCACCGCCTTGATGCAGCAGCACCTGCGCAACATCCTGGCCGCCGAAGGCGCCAACGCGCTGACCACGCCGGAAGTCTTCCTGCAATACACGGAAGGCCTCATCGACGACCAGTACAACATCACCAACGAAGGCACGCGCAAGTTCCTGCAAGGCTGGATCGACCGCTACGTGGATTGGATCAAGAAGTTCAACGCCTGATCGCCGCCGCTGCCGGCCAGGGGCTGCGCTCCGGCCGGCAGGGATCGCCTGCCCTACCTCCAGGCGATCACGCCCCCCGATACGTCGGGGGGCTTTTTTTGGTTCATCGCCGGCGGCGTGAACCTCAAGACAGCGCGGAGTGTCACCCATGTCTCCGCACACCTGTCACCCATGTCCCCGCACAGCGTGGAGCCTCACAACGAATCGCCTGTTGAATGGCCTCCGCAAGAATGGCCGGCCCGCCGCCGGGCCGCCCCAAGGCGGGCCAGCCCCCTCGGGGGGCAGCAAGCGAGCGAAGCGAGTGCGGCGTGGGGGCCCTTCCACTTATCCCCGCCAACTGTGGAGAAGGTTGAGGACAGCCTTGGGGCAGAACCAAAATCCCCTGTTCCGCCAAGCACTTGCAAGGCGCGGTCAAAAAATGCGCAATCCTGCTTTTGGATGATTTCCGGCGCACTTATCCACTGAAATCCGGGCCGCGGCCCCGGACTGGCCGCGCGCCCGGCGACGATGTGGATTTGTCCCCGCGTTCTGTGGAAAAGCATGAGGACAGTATGAGGGCAGGTCGGGATTCCCCTTGCATATCAAGGGCCTGCAAGGGGTGGTCAAGAAAGGCCCAAACACCATGGCGCGGCCTCGCGGTTGTCCCCGGGAAATGTGGATAAGCCTGAGGACAGTATGCGGGTACTCCCCAAAAGCCCTTATGGACCAAGGACTTGAAAGCGCCGGGCAAGAAACGCGCAACGCCGCGCGTTCGCCCGGATGCGCGCGGGGCCGCGGCGCGCGCGCCGCGACCGGACCCCGCTTGTCCCCATCGAATGTGGACAAGCCTATGAACAGTCCGATAACAAGCTGAAAAAGCCCTTATCCGACAATCACTTGGAAGCCGTGCTCAAGAAAGGAGCAGCGGATGGAAACTTAACTGTTCCCCTCCAGGCGCATGCCGATCTTCAAGCCGACCTGCCAATGCGCCACCTTGCCGTCCTTGATGTGGCCGCGCACCTCGGTGACTTCGAACCAATCCAGATTGCGCAGGGTTTCGGACGCGCGCTCGATGGCCTGCGAGATGGCGTCATCGGTGGACTTGGTGGATGAGCCCACCAATTCGATTTGCTTGTAGACATGATTCGACATAGCTCGTCTCCGCGAAGGGGGTGAGTCGTGAATCGTCGGCCAGGCGGCGATGTTCCGGCGCTTACGACCGGCAATCCATTCGAACACACAGCATACGCTCACGGCGCTAGAGTGGTGTTACGAGTTCCGTCGTCGCGCCGGACTCGGCGCGCAGGCGGAATCGGCTTCCGCAACGCAAGCAAGGAGGTACCGTCATGCCTGAACGAAAAACCCTGGAACGAGCGGCGCGCGACAAACGTCAAGGAAAGTCCGCATCCACGCAGGCCGGAGAATTCGTGCGAGAGGAAATCGAACACGTGCGCGAAGGCAAGCATGGCGTGCGGTCCACCAAGCAGGCCATCGCGATCGGCCTGTCCAAGGCCCGCCGCGCCGGCGTCAAGCTGCCCGCCCCCAAGAAGGCCAGCGCCGCCACCAAGCGCAAGGCCGCGCAGGACAGCCACGCGGCCGGCGACGGACACGCCAAGTCCGCCACGCGCGCCCGGTCCACCACCACCGCGCTGAAGCGGGAAAGCACGAAGCCCGCGTCGCGTTCGGCGCTGTCCCGGCAGGCCAGCGCATCCGCCTCCAAGCGCACGGCGGCGGCCCGTTCGGCCGCGGCCAAGAAGGCCGCCGCCACCAAGGGCGCGGCCGGACGATCGGCGGCCGCCAAGAAAGCGGCCCGCACGCGCGCGGCCAATCAGCGGGCCAGCCACGCGCACTGAGCCCGCGCCCCTAGCCCGCCTCGAACTGCCTGAAGCGTTCCTGGAGGAACTCGCGCAGGCGCCTGACCGCCGGCGACAGCAGCATACGATGCACGCATAGCAGGTACAGCGGCGACGGCTCGCTGGCGTAGTCGCCCAAGGCCTCGACGAGCCGCCCCGCGCGCAGGTCGGACAAGACGTCGTAGCGCGACTTGTAGGCCACGCCATGGCCGGCCAGCGCCCAGCGGCGCACCAGTTCGCCGTCGTCCCCCACGCGGTCGCCCTTGACCGGCACCGTCAGCGTGGAACCGTCGCTGCGCTGGAACGTCCAGCGGTCGTGCAGCGTTTCGCCCAGCACGAAGGACAGGCAGTTGTGGCGGCGCAGGTCGGCGGGCGCCTGCGGCATACCGTGGCGCGCAAAATAGGCGGGCGAGGCGCAGACCACGCGGCGGTTGCGCTCGGCCAGCGGCAGCGCCACCAGTCCGGAGTCTGTCGGCGTGCCGTAGCGCACCGCCAGGTCCACCGGCTGGCGGTACAGGTCGGCCAGGCGGTCGCTGATGCGCACCTGGAAGCTGACGCGGGGATGCTCGCCCTGGAATTCGTCGAGCCAGGGCAGCAGCACGTGGCGGCCCAGGTCGGACGGAATCGACACGGACAAGGTGCCGGAGATCTCGGTCTTGCTGCGCGCCACGGCGTTCTTGCCGGCCTCCAGCGTCGAAATGGCGGAACGGGCGTATTCGAGGTAGCGCTCGCCGTCGCCCGTCAGCCTCAGGCTGCGCGTCGACCGCACGAACAGGCGCGCGTCCAGGGCCAGCTCCAGCCGCTTGAGCGCGGCGCTGGCCGCCGCCGGGGTCAGGTCCAGTTCGCGCGCGGCGGCCGAGAAACTGCCCTGGTCCGCCGCGGCCAGAAAGATCTTGAGGTCCTCGAACCGCACCATGCCGCTCTCATTTTCAACGAATGATTGAAACTGACTGCGATGCTAGCCGGTTTTTCATTGCCGCGGACTGGGTAATCATGCCTCATCCCCGACACACAAGGAGTCACCGCATGAACATCGAACTCAACGGCAAGAAAGCCCTGGTCACTGGATCCTCCGGCGGCATCGGGCTGGCGATCGCCTTCGGCCTGGCCCAGGCCGGCGCGCAGGTCGTGCTGCATGGCCGCAACGCCGGCAAGCTCGCGCAGGCCGCCGACACCATTGCCCGGCAACTGCCCTCGGCCCAGCTCGGCACCGTCCAGGCCGACCTGGCCACGGCCGACGGCGCGGCCTCGATCTCGGCCGCGCATCCCGACGTGGACATCCTGATCAACAACGCCGGCTACTTCGCGCCCAAGTCCTTCACCGAAATCACCGACGACGACTGGCAATACATGCTGGACGTGAACCTCATGAGTGGCGTGCGCCTGTCGCGCTATTACCTGCCCCGCATGCTGGCCGCCGGCTGGGGCCGCATCGTATTCATCTCCAGCGAATCGGCGGTGCAGATCCCCGCCGAAATGATCCATTACGGCGTCAGCAAGACGGCGCTCCTGGGCGTGTCGCGCGGGCTGGCCGAACTGACCGCCGGCACCGGCGTCACGGTCAACGCCGTGCTGCCCGGCCCCACGCGCTCGGAGGGCGTCTCGGAGTTCTTCGCCCAAATGGCCAAGGAGCAAGGCGTCTCGCAAGACGACATGGAACGCGACTTCATCGCCCAGCACCGCCCCACGTCGCTGCTGCGCCGCCTGGCCACCGTCGAGGAAGTGGCCAACATGGTCGTCTACGCCAGTTCCACCCAGGCCTCCGCCACCAACGGCGCCGCGCTGCGCGTGGACGGCGGCGTCGTCCGCTCCATTATCTGATCCCTATCGAGCCCTCTCCATGAAAGCCATCGCCTACTTCAAGAACCTGCCCGCCGACCATCCCGAAGCGCTGCAGGACATCACCGTCGCCGATCCCGTGCCCGGCGACCGCGACCTGCTGGTCGAGGTCCGCGCCATCTCGGTCAACCCGGTGGACGTGAAGATCCGCGCCAACCGCAAGCCCACGGACGGCCGGCCGGAGATCATCGGCTGGGACGCCGCCGGCGTCGTGCGCGCCACGGGCGCCAAGACCAGCCTGTTCAAGCCCGGCGACCGGGTCTGGTACGCGGGCGCTCTGAACCGCCCCGGCGCCAACAGCGAACTGCACGTCGTGGACGAGCGCATCGTCGGCGCCATGCCCGCCAGCCTGGATTTCGCCCAGGCCGCCGCCTTGCCGCTGACCACCATCACCGCGTGGGAACTGCTGTTCGACCGGCTGCGCGTGCTGGACAACCGCGCCCCCAGCCAGCGCAGCCTGCTGGTCATCGGCGCCGCCGGCGGCGTGGGCTCGATTCTGGTGCAACTGGCCCGCCAACTGACGGGCCTGACCGTGATCGGCACCGCGTCCCGTCCGCAGACCCAGGACTGGGTGCGCGAACTGGGCGCGCATCACGTCATCGACCACGCCAGGCCGCTGGCCGCCGAACTCAAGCGCATCGGCTTCGAACACGTCAGCGACATCGCCGCGCTGACCCACACCGACCAGCACTTCGCGCAGATCGCCGAAGCGATCGCGCCGCAAGGCAGGGTCGCGCTGATCGACGACCCCGCCGCCATCGACGTGCGCCTGCTCAAGTCGAAGTCGGCGTCGCTGCATTGGGAATTCATGTTCGCGCGGCCCTTGCATGGCACGCCCGACCTGATCGCCCAGCACGAACTGCTGACCCAGGCCGCCCGCCTGATCGACAACGGCACGCTGCGCACCACGCTGGGCGAGCATTACGGCAAGATCAACGCGGAAAACCTGCGCCGCGCCCACGCCTTCATCGAAAGCGGCAAGGCGCGGGGCAAGGTGGTGCTGGAAGGCTTCTAGCCGCGTCCTTCCCGTTTGGCACGCGCGTGGGGATCGTCGATTTCGGCTTCGAGTTCGGCGATCAGCCATTCGAACCAGCCGTTCTCGCTGCGCGCGTAGACCGCCGCGGCCGGCGTCTTGCCTTCGCGCCAGCCCGGCTGGTGCGCATCCATCCAGGCGGCCAGGCTCTTGTGCGGCGCCAGCAGGCCGGACAGCCAGGTCCAGACGTAGTCGGGCACGTTGCGGCGGAACCCCTTCGCGCAGGCGTAGATGGTGGGCTCAAGCGGCAAATTGCCGGCGCGCGCCAGCCTTGCCTGCACCCGGCGCAGCGTTTCTGCCGCGGCCTGCAATTGTTCGGTGCTGAGCTTTTTCACGTAACGACTCCCTAGACTTGGACTGCCCGGATTATCGCCGCAGGCGGCGGCGCTTTCCAAGCGCGGCGTGGATTCCCGCGCCGCCCCTTCATGAACGACCGGCGCGGGGCACGGCCAGGCCCAGCAAGGCGGTCGCGCTGAAGCGCTCGCCAGGCTCCAGTACGCGCATGCCGGTGCGCGTGTCGCCGCCGGCCGCCAGATTGAAGGCGTCCGCCACATTGGTCACCGGCTCGACGCAGAGAAACCCCGAGCCCGGAGCGGTGTACACCACCAGGTGCGCGAACGCCGGATCGGCGTGCAGCGCCAACTGATGCCCGTCCGGCCAATGCAGGGTGGCGCGCCCTTCCCACTGCGACAGATACGTATCGCAGCCCTCGGCGGACCGCCGCAGCTCGCGCACGTGGCCGACCTGGCTGCCGGCCGGCAGGCCGTCCGCGTCCGCGGGCCACAGGCGCCGCGCGTGCAGCGTGACCCGCTGCGCCGTGAAATAAGGATGCAGCCCCAGTCCGAAGGGCATGGGCGTGTCGCCCTGGTTGACGATGGCCAGCGCCACGCTCAGCCCGCGCGCGTCCAGCCGATAGCGCTGCACGCATTCGAACGGCCAGGGCCAGCCCAGCACGCCGGCCGGCTGCTCCAGCACCAGGTCGACGCTGTCCGCGGCATGGTTGCGCACCCGCCAGGCCTGGTACAGGCCCGCGCCGTGGATCGCGTGCGGACGGCCCGGCACCGACTGCAACGCATGCCGGGCGCCGTTGAAGACGAACACGCCGTCCCGGATCCGGTTGGCATAGGGCGCCAGCGGATAGGAACCCGCGCGCGGCCATTGCGCCGCGGGCCATCCGGTGGCGGTCAGCGGCACGATCCAGTCGTGGCCGCCCGTGGACAGGCGCGTCAGGCGCCCGCCGCCGTCCGGCGCGAACTCGGCCTGGTGCGCCCCGCTGGCGATGGCGATGCGCGCGCTGGCGTCCAGCGCCGCGGGAACGGGAAGATTCTGCATTGCTGTGCGGCTCCGGCGGCTAGAACAAAGACAAGGCCGCGCGCTGCGATTGTGCCGCCGGCGTCCCGCCGCCGCAAGCGCGGTTGCGGCGGCCCGGGCTTCATCCGGCCGCGGGGCGCACGCCGCACAGCGCCAGCAGATGCCCCAGCGCCGGGTTCTGGTTCGTGTCCAGCCACGCGATGCCGTGCTGCAATTTGGGCGCATCCGCGGGCAAGGGGCGAAACGCCAGGCCCTCCATGTTGAACGACTCGATATCGCGCGGGATGATGGCCACGCCGGTGCCGGCCGCGACCAGGCAAAGCAGGGTCTGGGACGCCTCGGTCTCGCGCACGACGCGCGGCATGAATCCCGCGCCCAGGCAGATCGCGTCCATGGCGTCGCGCAGATGGAAGCCCTTGCCCGAGGGATAGGCGATGAAGGGTTCGTGCGCGAGGTCGGCGATGGCCAGGTCCGCCCTGGCCGCCAGCGGGTGCGTATCGGCCAGCGCGATGGAGAACTCGCTCAGCATGAATTCGTGCGACACGATGTTCCTGCCCTCCAGGGGCAGGAAGCACAAGGCCGCATCCAGCGTGCCGTCCAGCAGCTTCAGCCGCAGTTCGCCCGTGGGCAGCGGCCCCTGGATATCGAGCGCGATGTTGCTGTACAGACGGCGGCAGTCGCGCACCAGCCCCGGCAGCCGCACGTGGCTGGCGCGCCCGGTATAGCCCAGCCGCAAGCTGCCCGTCTCGCCTCGGCCGGCCTTGCGGCAGGCTTCCACCGCGCCGTCCAGTTGCCGGAACATGGGCTGGATGCCATCCAGGAACACGCGGCCGGCCACCGTCAGCGCCACCTTGCGCGTGCTGCGCTCGAACAGCTTGACGCCCAGTTCGTCCTCCAGTTCGCGGATGCGCTGGCTCAGCGGCGGCTGCGCGATGTGCAGGCGCAGGGCGGCCCGGGTAAAGCTCAACTCGGTGGCGACGACCATGAAACTCTGAAGGTGGCGCAATTCCATCGGACGGATTCCGTAAAAGACCAACCGGAAATTAATACCCAGCAAGTATAAATAGTACGCCCATAATAAATTGGACGACACAATCCGCCGGCTTTAACCTGCCACGCATCGAACAACGACACGATGTAGAGGCACAACAATGGCTGATCTTTCGGGGCGCGTCGCCCTGGTTACCGGCTCCACCAGCGGCATCGGCCTGGCCGTGGCGAGGCGCCTGGCGCGGTCCGGCGCCACCCTGGTCCTCAACGGCCTGGCGGACGCGGCCGCGGCCGACGCGCTGTGCGCCGAATTCCGGGATGTCTACGGCGTGCCCGTGCGCTTCCAGCCCTGCGACCTGCGCAAGCCGGCCGAGATCGAGACCATGATCGCGGAACTGAACGACGCCTATGGCGCGCTGGACATCCTGGTCAACAACGCGGGCATCCAGCACGTCAGCCAGATCGAGGCCTTTCCCGTCGAGAAATGGGACGACATGATCGCGGTCAACCTCTCGGCCGGCTTCCACACCATCCGCACGGCGCTGCCCGCCATGCGCGCGCGCAACTGGGGCCGCATCGTCAACATGGCGTCCATCAGCGGCATGCGCGGGCGGGCGGGAAAGACGGGCTACAACGCCACCAAGCACGGACTCATCGGATTGACGAAATCCGTGGCGCTGGAAACCGCGAAAACCGCCATCACCTGCAACGCCATCTGCCCGGGCTGGGTGCATACGCCGCTGGTGCAGAAGCAGATCGACGCGCTGGCCGAACGCGACGGCCTGGACAACGCCGCCGCCACCGACCGCCTGCTGGGCCTGCGGCAGCCTTCGGGCAAGTTCGTGACCCTGGAGCAGATCGCCGGCCTGTGCGAATTCCTCTGTTCGCCCGACGCCGACGAAGTCCGCGGCGTGGCATGGGCCATGGACGGCGGCACGACCGCGGCCTGAGGCCGGGATAGAGGAGACAACGATGCTGGACCATACTCATGCGCCCGCGGCGGCGAGCTGGGTCGACGGAACCCGCGGCCACCCGGACTTTCCCATCCAGAACCTTCCCATGGGCGTGTTCCGCCACGGCGGCGGAACGCCGCGCGTGGGCGTGGCCATCGGCGACCAGGTGCTGGACACCCGGGCGGCGGTCGAACTGGGCCTGATGGACGGCCTGGATCCGGCCTCGCGCCTGGCGCTGACGGCCGGCGCCCTCAACGACTGGATGGCCCTGCCGCCCGCGGCGCGAACGGCCTTGCGCCATGCCGTGTTCGCCCTGCTGGACGCCGATCATCCCGGGCGGACGCGCCACGCGTCGCTGGCGGGGCAACTGCTGCGCCCGCAGGCGCAGTGCGAACTGCTGCTGCCCGCCGACGTGGGCGACTACACCGACTTCTACGCCGGCATCCACCACGCCACGCAGGTCGGCAGACTGTTCCGGCCGAACAGCCCGCTGATGCCGAACTACAAGCACGTGCCGATCGCCTATCACGGCCGCGCATCGTCCATCCGCCCGTCCGGTTCGCCGGTGCGGCGTCCGACTGGCCAGGTCCGGACCGCAGCCGGCGTGGACGTCCCGGCGCTGCGGCCGTCGGCCCAACTGGACTTCGAACTGGAACTGGCGATCTGGATCGGCCCGGGCAACGCGCTCGGCGCGCCGGTGCCCCTGGCCGCGGCGGCGGATCATGCGGCCGGCTACGGCTTGCTGAACGACTGGTCCGCCCGCGACATCCAGGCCTGGGAATACCAGCCCCTCGGCCCGTTCCAGGGCAAGAACTTCGCCTCGACGGTCTCGCCCTGGGTCGTCACGGCCGACGCGCTGGCGCCGTTCCGCTGCGCGCCCATGGCGCGCGGCGGCGACGATCCGGAACTGCTGCCGTACCTGCGCGACGAGGCCGATGCCGCGGCGGGCGGCCTGTCGATCGCGCTGGAGGCCTGGCTGTCGACGGCGCGCATGCGCGAACTCGCGCTCGGCCCCTGCCGGCTGTCCGCCAGCGACGCGCGCCACCTGTACTGGACGCCCGCGCAGATGGTGGCCCAGCACACGCTGGGCGGCTGCAACCTGCGCCCCGGCGACCTGCTCGGCTCGGGCACCATATCGGCCCCGGACGACAGCGGCCACGGCAGCCTGCTCGAACTCACGCGCGGCGGCACGCGGCCCATCGAACTGCCGTCGGGCGAGACCCGCCTGTTCCTGGAAGCGGGAGACGAGATCGCGCTGACGGCGCACTGCCGCCGCGACGGATTCGCCCGCATCGGTTTCGGCGAAAGCCGCGCCCGCATCATCGACTGACCCCTACAACGGCCTCCGCAAGACCGAAGGCCGCGCACACATAACGGAGACATGAAATGAAGAAGCTATTCGCAGCAGGCATGATGACCCTGGCCGCCACGGCCGGCACGCCCGCGCTGGCCCAGGACTTTCCCAAGCATCCCATCCGCCTGATCATCCCGTACTCGGCGGGCGGCGTCACGGACGTGGTGGGCCGCGCGCTGGCGGAACAGTCCGGCAAGCGGCTCGGGCAGACGGTCGTGGTCGAGAACAAGACCGGCGCGAACGGCACGCTGGGCGCGACGCAGATGCTCAACACCGCGCCCGACGGCTATACCGTGACCATGGTGCCCATCGGCATTTTCCGCATGCCCCACATCACCGGCACGCGCTACGACCCGATCAAGGACCTGACCCACATCTCCATGATCGCCGGCTACAACTACTATGTGGCGGTCAGCGCCGACTCGCCCTGGAAGACGCTGGACGACCTGGTCGCCTACGCCAAGTCCAAGCCCGATGCCCCCTCCTACGGCACGCCGGGCGCCTACAGCAGCCAGCACATCGCGATGGTGCAGTTGGGCGAGGCCGCCGGCGCCAAATGGACGCACGTGCCGTACAAGGGCGACGCCGACGCGCTGTCGGCCATGCTGGGCGGCCACATCCAGGTGCTGGTCGGCGCCAGCACCATCCTGCCCTACGTGGCCTCGGGCAAAGTGCGCATCCTGGCCTCGCTGGGCGACCGCCGCTCGCCCGACCTGCCGGACGTGCCCACCCTGAAGGAATCCGGCTATCCGGTGGTCCACACTTCGCCCTTCGGCATCGCCGGCCCCAAGGGCATGGACCCCGCCGTGATCGCCCGGCTCGACGGCGCGTTCCGCGACACGCTCAAGGACGATGCTTTCCTGGCCTTGCTGCGGCAATCCGGCGTCTCGCCGCAATACATGGATTCCGCGTCCTACACCGAGGCAGCCGAAGCCAGCGCCGACACCGAGCGCGAGGTCATCAAGAAGCTGGGCAACATCATGAACAAGTGATGGCGCGCAGGTTTTCCCGATTTCGCAACACTGTTGCCCGGTTTCTCACACTATTTCACGCCGCCCATCCGGATGTCTCCTTTTGGCGGGCGCCGAAATGCATGATGGCATCCGAAAGCAGGTTGCGCCGGGCGGGCCGAAACGCCGAAAGCCGCCAAAGAAGGCGGCCCCGCCGCTGACGAGCACAGGGAGTCAGTGACGGCCGCCACGCGAAGCGCCCCATCGGGGCGCTTTCGATTTGCCGGCGCGGGCCGCGCAACCTTGCGCGCGCGCGTGCGCCGGGCCCCGCCCGGCAGCCATCGCCCTCACGGCGGATGCTGCCCGCTCAGGCGCTCATGCTAATGATGGAGGCGCCACGGGAGCATGCGCCTGCCGGCATCTCCATTACCCGAATGCAGGCGCGCCGGTCTAGGAGGGAGACACTATGGCCTCAGGCACCCGGTTAGCGGACGTCATCGTCAAGCTACCAGATCGATCGACCTGCCGCGTACAACGCCGCCTGGTCATAAAGCGCAGCGAGACGGCTCCACCAGAGCCCGAATACATCTGCTCGTTGCCCACGGGCGAGCCGGTCACCTGGCTTCGCGACGGGAAGTACCGCCTTCCGGACGGCACCATCGCGGTCGCAGTCGCGCATCGGCGGCCAACAAAATAGCGGTGCCGCAACTTGCCGGCCTGCTTCTCACCCCCTCTCCAGGGCTTGCTAGTCACTTCGATCGGCAGAAACTCAGGATGGCCTCCGCGACAGACCGCGACGCTTCCCGCTGGGGGAAATGCCCCACGCCATCGAGCACCTGCCGCTCGTAGCCGCCGTTGAAGAACGCCTCGCGGCCCTTGGAACTGTCGGGGTGGTTGCAGGTGTCGGCGCCGCCGTGCAACACCAGCGTCGGCACCGACAGCACTGGCGCGGGGTGCAGGCGCGCTTCGTCCCCGGCATAGGCCGGGTCGCCCTCGGCGAAGCCCCAGCGATGCCGGTAAGAATGCAGCACGATCTCGGCCCAGTCTTCGCCCTGGAAGGCCCGCGCGGCTTCGTCAAAATCGGCGTGCGCGTACCAGCCGGCCGGCGCCCAGGTGTCCCACATCATGCG
Organism: Achromobacter veterisilvae; assembly: GCF_900496975.1. Lineage (GTDB taxonomy): Bacteria > Pseudomonadota > Gammaproteobacteria > Burkholderiales > Burkholderiaceae_B > Achromobacter > Achromobacter veterisilvae. Next base: position 33,387 of record NZ_UFQC01000034.1, on the reverse strand, counting down.
GGCGAAGGCCTCGCGTTCATCGCGCACCACCTGCGCGCCGCGCGGCGTGGCCATGTACCAGTGATACCAGTAGTTGCGCGCCTGCGGCAGCGGGAGCGGCTGGTTGGGGTCGTTGGTGCCGTAGCCCACCGACAGCATCACCAGGTACGAAGCGGCATCCGCCCGCAGGCCGCAGGCATTGGCGGCGGCGCGCGCGCCCCAGTCATGGCCGATCAGCGCGGGTTGCGCCAATCCCAGCACGTCGATGAAATCCAGCAGATCGCGGCCCAGGGCGGACAACTGCCCGCTGCGGGGCGTGGCGGCATCGCGGAACCGCGTCGGCGCAAAGCCACGCAGCGCAGGCGCCAGCACGCGGTAGCCCGCCTCGGCCAGGATGGGAGCCACGGTCTTCCAGCACTCCGGACTATCCGGCCAGCCATGCAGCAGGACGGCGGTTCGCGCGCCATGCGGATTCCATTCCAGATAGGCGATATCGAGCCGTTCGGTCGAGGCGAAGCGATAGTTGTGCATAAGGAAACCTCTCATCGTGAAGATTCTCAAGCGTAGCTGGACGATTCCATTCCATTGTCGAATAATCTTCATTGATTGATGATTTTTCACGTTGAATTCCCGGATGCCTATTTCTCCCCTTGCCGATGGCCCTCCGCTCGACACGGTGCTGCTGCGCACCTTTCTCGAAATCGTGGACAGCGGCAGCTTCGCCACGGCAGCCGAACGGCTGTCGTTGACGCCTTCGGCCGTCAGCGGACACATGCGGCGGCTGGAACAGATCGCGGGTGCCAGCCTGCTGGCGCGCACCACCCGCCGCCTGGAATTGACACAGGCCGGCGGCACCTTGTACGCCTACGGCCGCAACATCCTCGATCTGGAACGCGAAGCCCGCGCCAAGCTGCGCGGTACGCCATTACGCGGACGACTGCGTATTGGCGCCTCGGAAGATTTTGCCGGTGCCTGGCTGCCCCAGGTGCTGCAACGCTTTCGGCAATGGAATCCCGAAGCCACGGTCGAACTGAAGGTCGGCATCACCGCCGATCTGCTGCGCCAGCAGGAACGCGGCCGCCTGGAGCTGGTCTTCGGCAAGCAATGCAGCCGCGTCGACGGCAGCGGCACGTTGTTGTGGGAAGAACCGCTGGTCTGGGCGTTTGCGGCCGACCAGCCCCTGCCGGCCGAACCGCCGCTGCCGCTGGCGGTCTTTCCCGAGCCGTGCGTCTATCGCGAATCGGCAGTCAGGGCGCTGGGCAAGACGGATCGGGTCTGGCGCATCGTCTTTGAAAGCGGCAGCATGGCCGGCTGCCTGTCGGCGGCGCGTGCGGGCTTCGCCATCACGGTCATCGCCGACAGCCAACGCAGTGAAGGCCTGCGCATACTCGACAGCGAGGATGGCTTGCCCGAACTGCCGATGGCGCGCTTCTACGCCTTTGCCAGCGGGGATAATCCGGTCAGCACCGCGCTGATCGAGGCCGCCCGCAGTGCTGGCCAGAGCCGCTTCAGCCAGCGCGGGCTTCGGGATTGATAGACGCTGGGACGGGTGTCATGGGAGTCGGACTGCAAATTCCCTGCTGCACCAAGGCGGCCGAAGCCAGCGCCGACACCGAACGCGAGGTCATCAAGAAGCTCGGCAACCTCATCAACAAGTGATGCCCCGCCCCCGAAAAAAACCGGCGGCGCCCGGCGCAGCCGCCCGCAGCGCCCCGCCCGCCCGATACAATCACGGGCATGAATTCAGCAACGCCCCACTCCGCCGCCGACGCCCTTTCGGGCCACACTCCCATGATGCAGCAATACCTCCGCCTGAAGGCGGAGGCCGGTCCCTTGCTGCTGTTCTACCGCATGGGCGACTTCTATGAAATGTTCTACGAAGACGCGGAACGCGGCGCGCGCCTGCTCAACCTGACGCTGACCAAGCGCGGCTCGTCCAACGGTACGCCCATCCCCATGGCCGGCCTGCCCGTGCACGCCATGGAGCAATACCTGGCCCGCCTGGTCGCCATGGGCGAGTCCATCGCCATCTGCGAGCAGATCGGCGATCCGGCCGCCTCCAAGGGGCCGGTCGAACGCCGCATCGTGCGCATCGTGACGCCCGGCACGCTGACGGACGACGCGCTGCTGCCGGCCAAGGCCGACCGCGCGCTGGCCGCCGTCTTCGTCACCGGCCCGGCGCGCGCGCCGCGCGCCGGCGTGGCCTGGCTGAACCTGGCCAGCGGCGAATTCCGCGTGACCGAATGCGCGCCGCCCCAACTGGAATCGGAACTGCACCGCATCGCGCCGGCCGAGGTCATCTGCGCCGACACCGCCGAATTCGACTTCCCGTTCGAAAGCGCCCGCACGCGCGTGCCCGACTGGCACTTCGAGGCCGACAGCGCGCGCGCCCACCTGCTGGCGCATTTCAAGACCGACACGCTGGCGGGCTTCGACGTCGAGGACATGCCGGCCGGCGTCTGCGCCGCGGGCGCCCTGCTGCGCTACGCCGCCCGCACCCAGGCGCAGGCCCTGGCCCACGTACAGAGCCTGTCGGTGGAACGCCCCGGCCAGTACGTGCTGCTGGACCCGGTCACCCGCCGCAACCTGGAACTGACGCAGACGCTGTCCGGCGAAGATTCGCCCACGCTGTTCTCGCTGCTGGACGGTTGCCGCACGCCCATGGGCAGCCGCCTGCTGCGCCGCTGGCTGCACCATCCGCTGCGCGAGAACGAACAGGCGCAGGCGCGCCAGCACGCCATCTCGGCGCTGCTGGCCGGCCGCATGGACGTGGAGCAGACCTTTGGATCGGCCGGCCTGCTGGAATCCCTGCGCGGCGCGCTCAACGCCTTCCCCGACATCGAACGCATCGCCACGCGCCTGGCGCTGCACTCGGTCCGCCCGCGCGAACTCGCCAGCCTGCGCGACGCGCTCCAGGCCCTGCCCGCGCTGCGCGAGCAGGTCGAGCCGATGGCGGATTCGCCTCGGCTGGGCGAACTGGTGTCGCACCTGTCGGTGGACCCCGCGCTGGCCGCCCTGCTGGTGCGCGCCATCGCGGCCGAGCCCGCGGTCGCCATCCGCGACGGCGGCGTGCTGGCCCCGGGATTCGACTCGGAGCTGGACGAGCTGCGCGCGCTCGCGGCCGACGGCGGCGACTTCCTGGTGCAACTGGAAGCCCGCGAACGCGAACGCACCGGCATCAACAACCTGCGCGTGGAATTCAACCGCGTGCACGGCTTCTACATCGAAGTCACCAAGGGCCAGACGGCCAAGGTGCCGGAAGACTACCGCCGCCGCCAGACGCTGAAGAACGCCGAACGCTACATCACGCCTGAACTGAAGACCTGGGAAGACAAGGTGCTGTCCGCCCAGGACCGCTCGCTGGCCCGCGAAAAATGGCTGTTCGAGCAATTGCTGGACGTGCTGGCCGAGCACGTGCGCCCGCTGTCGGACTGCGCCGCCGCGCTCGCCGAGCTGGACGCGCTGGCCGCGCTGGCCGAACATGCGCGCCGCCACGACTGGATCGCGCCCGAGCTGTCGGAGCAGGCCGACATCGACATCGAGGCCGGCCGCCATCCCGTGGTGGAACACGCGATCGAACGCTTCACGCCCAACGGCTGCCGGCTGGAGCCCGCCCGCCGCATGCTGCTGATCACCGGCCCGAACATGGGCGGTAAATCGACCTACATGCGGCAGGTGGCGCTCATCGTGCTGCTGGCGCGCATCGGCAGTTTCGTGCCCGCGGCGCGCGCGCGCATCGGCAAGATCGACCGCATCTTCACGCGCATCGGCGCGGCCGACGATCTGGCCGGCGGGCGCTCGACGTTCATGATGGAAATGACCGAGGCGGCCGCCATCCTGTCGGCCAGCACGCCCAACAGCCTGGTGCTGATGGACGAGATCGGCCGCGGCACCTCGACCTACGACGGCCTGGCGCTGGCCTGGGCCATCGCCTGCCGCCTGCTGGCGCACAACCGCGCGCTGACGCTGTTCGCGACGCATTACTTCGAACTGACCCGCCTGCCCGCCGAACAGCCGGCCGCCGCCAACGTGCACCTGGCCGCCGCGGAATCCGCGGGCGGCATCGTCTTCCTGCACGAAGTGCGCGAAGGCCCCGCCAGCCGCAGCTATGGGATCCAGGTGGCGCAGCGCGCCGGCGTTCCAGCCGCCGTGATCCGCCAGGCCTCCCGCGAACTGGAACGCCTGGAAGCCCAGGGCGCGCCCACCCCGCAGCTCGGCCTGTTCTCGGCCGCGGCCGAGGCCGACGCCCAGGCGGATGCCGCGGCCGAACGCTCCGACGCCTTCGAGGCCCTGGACGCCCTGCGCGACGAACTCGCCGCCATCGACCCCGACAGCCTCACCCCGCGCGAAGCGCTGGACGCCCTTTACCGCCTGAAGAAGCACCTCCAATGAACCTCGACCGCCCCTTGACGCTTCTGGGCAATCAAAGCCCCAACGACTTCATGCGCCGCTATTGGCAGCGCAAGCCGCTGCTGATCCGTCAGGCCATCCCCGCCTTCAAGCCGCCCGTCACCATCGCCGCCATCAAGAAGCTCGCGCGCCGCGACGACGTGGAGTCGCGCCTCATCTGGCGCGAGAACGGCGAATGGCAGATGGAAAACGGCCCCTTCGCGCGCCTGCCCAAGGACAACGAGGGCGACTGGACTCTGCTGGTGCAAAGCGTGGACCTCCACAGCGACGCCGCGTCCGAACTGATGCAGTTGTTCCGCTTCATTCCGGACGCCCGCCTGGACGACGTGATGATCAGCGTCGCCAGCCATGGCGGCGGCGTGGGCCCGCATTTCGACAGCTACGACGTGTTCCTGCTGCAGGCGGCGGGCGAGCGCGAATGGCGCTACGGCCGCCAGAAGGACCTGTCCCTGGAGCCCGGCCTGCCGCTGAAGATACTGAGCCGCTTCGAGCCCGAGGAAACGGCCGTGCTGGCCCCCGGCGACATGCTCTACCTGCCGCCCCAGGCCGCCCATGACGGCGTGGCGGTGGGCGACGGCTGCATGACCATCTCCATCGGTTTCCGCGCCCCCACGCAGGCGACGCTGGCGCGCGGCCTGCTGGAAGCGGCCGCCGACCAGGTCATGGCGCGCGTCGGCCTGCTGGGCGGCCCCTACGGCGAACCCGCCCTGCCCGGCCTCAGGCTGTCCGCGGTCTACCGGGACCCGGGCCAGCCCGCCGTCGACACCCCGGCCGCGCTGCCCGACGGGCTGGTCGCCGCCACACTGGAAACCGTGGAAAAACTGCGCTTCGACGATGCGCTCGCCTCGCGTTTCCTGGGCTGCTGGCTGACCGAGCCCAGCAACCTCAGCGTGTTCGACGCGCCCGAAGGCCTGGACGTGGATCTGGAAGAGGATTGGCCCTCGTCGGGCAGGCTGGTGCTGGACCGCCGCAGCCGCATGCTGTATCGGGGCAAGCAGCTCTTCATCAATGGCGAGACGGCAATGGTGCCGGCGGACGCCGCCTTGCGCGCGCTTGCCGATGCGCGCAGCCTGGACTGCGCCCACCCGTCCTGCGCCCGCCTGTCCGACGAGGCGCGCTCCTGCCTGGCGGACTGGCTGGATTCGGGCTGGATCCGCTACGTGGCGGCGTAGTATCTGGAAACGGGTACGTATCCGTCTTGCACAGAACGAAATCAGGTCTATTCGACGCGTCACATCAAGAAAGACATAACACGAAGCTGAAAGGTTTGTTGCCGTTGGGAAGCCACCTTTTTAACTTTCACACGGGATCGGCCTGCGTGTTCCTGTAGCCTGGATTCTGGTTTCCCCTAACGGGGTTTCAAGAGTCGTCATCTACAGGAGTCTAAAAATGATGAGCAAAACCTTGATTATTGCCTCGGTGCTGGCCGTCGCGCTCAGCGCCTGCAACAAGAAGGAAGATGCCCCGGCGCCCGCGACCAACCCCGCTCCGGGCGCCAGCACGCCTGCCCCCGCCACGCCTCCGGCCACTTCGCCGGCTCCGGCTCCGGCCCCCACGCCCGACACCACGCCGGGCGGCGGTTCGACCACCCCGGGTGGATCGACCACGCCCGCGTCCTGATCCCCTCAGCGACGAACCCCCGCTCGGAGAGGAAGCAGAAAGGCCCCGGCAGTCGGACTGCCGGGGCCTTTTTGCTTTTTGTCTTGGGGCAACAATAAGAAAAAAGGCCCCGCTAGGGGGCCTTCTTCATGCGGCCGGCGCCGCGGCGCCGGGCTGCTTGCCTTACATCTTGTCCTTCAGCACGCTCAGCAGGCGCTGGGCGGTGGCGCTGTTGTCGCGCGCGCCGTTGGCGTCCAGCACGGTCACTTCCGTCTGGTCGCCGGTGGAGGCCAGATGGATGCGGTACTGCGGCGCCTCGGCCTTCTTGTCGCCCGAGAACATGCGGCTGAAGAAGCCCGGCTGTTCGATCTTCTCGCCCGTGTCGGTATCGACGTAGCGGACGAAGTAGTCGCCGGCGGAACGGTCGCGGTCGTCCACGGCGAAACCGCCGCCGTCCAGCGCCACGCCGACACGGCGCCATGCGCGGTCGAACGATTCGCCGACGATGAGCGACGTGCCCTGCGCGCGGACGTCCTGCTGCAGCGCGGGCTTCTGCGGCGCGGCTTCGGCCTGCTGCACCAGCTTGCGGGCGTTGTCGACGTCGGAACCCAGGTAGACCATCATGCGGGCGAGCATGGCGGCGTTCAGGCCCGGATCTTCCTTGCCGTTCTGCCATTGCACCTGGCCGCCGTCGGCGCCAACGCGCTTTTCAAGCATCTGGCGATGGCTGACGTAGACCTCGGTGTGGCCGTTGACGCGTTCGACGCGCGTGCGGAATTTCTCGCGCTCGCCGCTATCCCAGGCCGATTCCAGGATCATGCCCAGGGCCTGGCGCAGCCAGCTTTCCGGGATCTTGGCGCGGTTTTCCGCCCAATCGGTCTCGATCAGGCCCGCGCTCGGGTTGTTGCTGGCCACGGTAAAGCCGTTTTCGGTCCAGAAGTCGATCAGGCGCGGGAACACGTCCTCGGGAGCACGGTCCACGACGAGCCAGCGCAGATCGCCGTCGCGCTCGACCCGCATGTCCGTGCGGGCAGGCAGCACGTTGCTGGTCTTGGGCGCGCTGGCTTGCGCCTCGCCTTGCTGCTGGAACTGCGAATACGTCGTCGAGCCCGAGGCGGGCGCGCGATAACGCGGATCGCTGTTGGCCTGGGTCAGGTCGGGCGGAATGCTCAGGGGCTCCCCGCGCTGCGTGACGGCGCTTTTGTAATTGACGGACTCTTCATTGCCCAGGAGTTGATTGACCTCGCTGCAACCGGCCAACAACACCAGAGACATCAATGCCGACAGACCGGCATGACGCTTGTTCATACGTATCCTCACGATATTTAGAGCAGACCCGCATCCTGGAGCGCGGCGCGCACCGTCGCATGGTGCTGCGCCCCCAGTTCAACCAGCGGCAGCCGGTAGCCGAGTGCACTGCGGCCCAATTCGGCCAACGCCCACTTGACGGGGATGGGATTGGCTTCAACGAACAAAGCCTTGTTCAGACGCGCCAAGCGTGCATTAAGTTCACGCACCTTGGGCACATTGCCGTCCAGGGCGGCGGCACAGAGGTCACGCATGAGCTTCGGCGCCACGTTGGCCGTGACGGAGATATTGCCGCGCGCGCCCAGCAGGATCAGGGCGGGAGCGGTGGGATCGTCGCCGCTGAAGACCTGGAAGCCGGCGGGCGCCTCGCGCAGCAGGAGGCCGCCGCGCGCGATGTCGCCGGTGGCGTCCTTGATGCCGATGATGCCCGGCACCTGCGCCAGGCGCAGGACCGTGTCGTTGCTCATGTCGGCGACGGTGCGGCCCGGCACGTTGTACAGGATGGTGGGCAGGTCGACCGCTTCCGCGACGGCGCGGAAATGGCGGTACAGGCCTTCCTGCGAAGGCTTGTTGTAATAGGGAACGACCGACAGGCCGGCCTGCGCGCCCACGGCCTTGGCGTGGCGCGTCAGGTGGATGGCTTCGTCGGTGGAGTTGGCGCCCACCCCGGCGATGACCGGGATGCGGCCCGCCGCGTGCTCGACGGCGACGCGGATCAGTTCCGCGTGTTCTTCCATGGAGACCGTGGGCGATTCCCCGGTGGTGCCCACCACCACCAGCGCGTCGGTTCCTTCCTGGACGTGCCAGTCGATCAACGCCCGGTAGGCAGCGTAGTCGAGGCTGCCGTCGGGCTGCATTGGGGTGACCAGGGCCACCATGCTGCCCTGGAAATTAACGCCTGCGGCGGTTGCAGGGGATGCCATAAATGTGGGGCTCCACGGCCCCGCGGCAGGATGCCCCAAGGCCAGAATCAGTGAAACCGCTGAGTTTAACGGATATTGGCCAAAATCTTATAGAAACCACTGAACGATTGTCGTTCCCAACCCGAGCACCGGCCGCATCAAAAGCCAGAGCACGTCCGTCACCAGCAGGATGACGACGATCACCAGGCCGTACGGTTCGAGTTTCGAGTACTGCCAGGCCAGCCGGTTGGGCAGCAGGCTGAACAGAATGCGTCCCCCATCCAGTGGCGGGATGGGCAGCAGGTTCAGCGCCATCAATACCAGGTTGACGTTCACGCCGGCCACGGCCATCTCGAACCAGAACGATTCCTGCAGGCCCGATTCCAGGAAGAGGCGCAGGGAAAACGCCCACAGGATCGCCATCAGCAGATTGGCCGCGGGGCCGGCCAGCGCGACCCAGAGCATGTCCTGCTTGGGACGGCGCAAGCGGCCGAAGTCCACCGGCACCGGCTTGGCCCAGCCGAACAGCATGCCCGGGCTGCCCAGCAGCTTGGACGCCAGCAGGATCGCCACCGGCACCAGCAGCGTGCCGATGGGATCGATGTGCCGCGCGGGATTCAGGCTGATGCGGCCGGCCTGGTGGGCCGTGGGATCGCCGAACATGCGCGCGACGAAACCGTGCGCGGCCTCGTGCAAGGTGATGGCGAAAATAACCGGTATCGCGTAGACCGCAATGGTTTGGATGATGTCATTCATGGCGAACCGGATTGTAGATGAGCCGCGAGCCGGCGAGAGCCGGCCCGCAAGCGCGCGCGGCCGGCACGCTCAGGCAAGGCCCAGCGTCGCCGGGTCGCCGCGCCCGACGCGCACCACCACCGGATCGTCGCCGGTGAGGTCGATCACGGTGGTCGGCGATTGCGGGCAGGCGCCCGCGTCGATGATGGCCGCCAGGGAATGTTCGTAGCGTTCGCGGATGTCTTCCGCGTCGTTCAGCGCCTCGGACTCGTCCTTGGGGATGAGCGTGGTGGACAGCAAGGGCGCCCCCACCTGCTCCAGCAGGCCCAGCATGACGGGATGGTCGGGCACCCGGATGCCGATGGTCTTGCGCGAAGGATGCGACACGCGCCGCGGCACTTCCTTGGTGGCTTCCAGGATGAAGGTCCAGGGGCCGGGCGTCGCGGCCTTCAGCAGGCGGTACTGGCGGTTGTCCACGCGCGCGAAGTGGCCGATTTCGGCCAGGTCGCGGCACAGCAGCGTGAGATGGTGGCGTTCGTCCAGGCCCCGCAGCCGGCGCAACCCGTCGGCGGCGTCCTTGTCGTCCAGGCGGGCGACGACCGCGTAGCTGGAGTCGGTGGGAACGGCCACCAGGCCACCGTCGGTGAGCCATTGGGCCGCCTGCTTGAGCAGGCGAGGTTGCGGATTCGCGGGGTGAATGGAGAAATACAGAGCCATGGGTTTATCCTAACACTCTTGAAGGCCGCTCAGTAAAGCGCGGCGATGCAAAATGGCGGGAACGCCGACCCGCCCGGAGAAACGGAATGCGCCTAGATAACTCGCGCGAAAGCGACAACGTGGAAGACCGCCGTGCCAGTGGCCCGCGGATCGGCGGACGCGGCACCATCGGCATCGGTACGATAGTACTGGCCTTGGTCGCCATGTACTTCGGCGTGGACCCCAGCGTAGTCCTGCAAATGGCCGAAGGCCCCCCGATGCAGCAGGAGGCGCCGGCCTCGCGCCCGCCCGCCAACGATCCCCAGGCCATCTTCGTATCGAAGGTGCTGGGCGAAACCGAAGACACCTGGAGCGCCATTTTCCAGAAAGACCTGAACCGCCAGTACGTGGCGCCCAAGCTGGTGCTGTTCCGCGGCGCCACCCCCACGGCCTGCGGCACAGGCCAGTCGGCGATGGGGCCGTTCTACTGCCCGGGCGACAGCAAGGTATACATCGACCTGTCCTTCTTCGATGAATTGCAGAACCGCTTCAAGGCGCCGGGCGATTTCGCCCAGGCCTATGTGATCGCGCACGAGGTCGGACATCACGTCCAGCACCTGCTCGGCATCTCGGACCAGGTGGACAACCTGCGCCGGCGCAATCCCTCGCAGGCCAATGCGCTGTCGGTGCGCATGGAACTGCAGGCGGACTGCTTCGCTGGCCTGTGGGCGCAGCGCGCCGACGCGGCGCGCAACATTCTCGAAGGCGGCGACGTCGAAGAGGCCCTGGGGGCCGCCACCGCGATCGGCGACGACCGCCTGCAGAAGCAGAGCCAGGGCTACGTGGTTCCCGACGCGTTCACGCACGGTTCGTCGGCCCAGCGGGTGCGCTGGTTCAAGCGCGGCCTGGAAAGCGGCAGCATCAAGCAATGCGACACGTTCTCGGCCAGTTCCCTGTAGGCCCGCGCCGGCCCTCCGGGCCTGTATATCCATACAGCCCGCGGGGCCGCGGCGTCTTCATCTTGTAAGATTACGCCCCCTCGCCGTGTTGCGTGCGTTTCCCCGCCGCCGGTCGAGCGGCGCGGCACGCGCCAGGCGCCATCCGCCGGCGCGCGCAATTCCCAGACCCTAGATCAGTTCCATGGCCAAGAAGTTCGAACCGTTAATCACCGTCGATGAGGTGCAAGAGATCCTTGCCGAACCCAAGGAAACCGTAAAACCGATCGCCTGGATTCCGAAGCCCGCCTCCTCCGATCTCCAATGGATGGAATTCGCGAGCCCGTGCCGGATCAAGGGGGAAGTGCGCGAAGACGTGATCTTCCGCGCGGCGTATCGCAGCGCCCGCACCGCGGTGCACGGCCAGGCCACCATTTTCCTGGCCGAGGCCTTTTGCGCCAGCCTCTTCGTGGGCCCGCACCGCGTGTACGGCGTGGACACCGACGACTCCTTCCACACCAGCCTGGTGGGCGAAGGCCGGCCGCAATTCCGCAAGCCGCTTGCGGACCGCAGCCATGAACACATCTGGGTGGACGACGGCGAAGGCTATGCCGAGCCCGTGGCGCCCGCCCTGCACACCATCGGCGCGCTGATGCAGTATTTCCTGCCGCGGGCGAACCTGACGCTGACCGGCGGTTTCGCGCATCCCCTCAAAGGCCGCCAAATCGAACTGATTCTATGAGCAATTTTCTGGAAGCGTCCGGCTGGACTGTCCTGCCGGCCGGCGAGCACGCCATCCGCGCCGTATCGCCCATGACGCTGGGCCTGGACGGGCAGCATGCGGCGTTCTTCATCGCCCATCCCGACGACGCGTCTTTCTACCTGACCGACGCCTGTGAGACCGCGATGCACGCGTCCAGCTACGGTATCGACCTGCCGGCCAAGCGCATCGATCTGCTGAACGAAACGCCGGGCGTCAGCCTGGCGCACTTCGACCGCACGGGCGCCATCGTCGCGTCCGGGCCGAATGAACAGTTGCAGGAAGCCCTGTGGGACGCCGTGAAGCTGGCGATGGCGCTGTCGTTCCAGTGCGCCAAGTGGATGCCCCGGTTCAGCCAGCTACGCTTTCGCGCGCAAGTGGGCCGCGCGCTGGCGGAAGGCGTGGGCGTGAACCGCGTGGTCAAGGGCGCTCGCGCCAAGGGCAGCAGCGGCCACAGGGCGGACTTCGCGTTCGCGGTGCGCGCGTCCGGCAGCACGGCGCTGACGTATATCGAGCCGATTTCCTTGAAGGCCGGCAAGAAGATGGACTGGACGCAGGTCTACCAGACCCACGGCAAGATGTCAGACGTGAAGATGGCCGACGCGCGCAATTCGCGCATGGTCATCCTGGAAGACGGCGCCTCGGCCGACGAATTCAAGAAAGCGGTGACCATACTCGAACAATCGGCCACTGTGCATACGCTGGCCAAGACGCGCGACTGGCGCGAGGTCTTTTCCGGCTAGGAGTCAGGAAGACATGTTGGTCAGGCCGTCGACGATTTCGCGGCCATGCAGGATGGCCGCATGCACCGCTTCGCGTGGACTGAAGACGAAGCCGCCCTCGGCAAAGCACGGAACCGGGTATTCGTCGCCGCCTTCGAGCACGGCGCCTGCCTGGACCACCATCACCGACGCAATGAATACGGGGCCGCTGGGAGGCGCTTCAATCTCGGCGCCGGCGCCCCGGGACACTTTGGCCGTAAGCCGGTATCCCTTGTAGATCAAGTTGTTCTGATGCACTTCGGATGCCCTCTTTCTACGGTCCAGCATACCTCGGCTGTTCATGACAGTCCGGATATGTTTTGTAACTCAGGCAGAAACTAGAAACATTGTTGCATCGCAAGACTTGCGTCCCCGTTTCTCAACCGAGGCAGGCCGGAAACGCGCATCGCGCGCGCGGCCAAGCCTGACGCGGCCTGCGCGCGAACGGGAACGCTCAGGCCGCGCGCTCCGGCGTCGATTCATCGGGATTACCCTAGCGCTGTTGCGTATCCACACTTTCAGACGGATTCATATCCGTCGCCCGCATGTAGTCCGCCAGCGCCCAGCCCCAGCGGTAGACCGCCGTGGCGAGACTATGCGGCGACATGCTTGCGCCCCCGCGGCCACGCCGCTTCAAACCCGGCGGGCTGAGCCTCGGCCTTGCCGAAGAAAGCAGGAAACTGCCGTTCGCCCTTTTTCGTGACGCCCAGCGCGCGCGAATCCAGGTCCTTGGCGACCCAGCCCCGCCGCAGCAACGCGTCCAGCAAGGCCGCGCCCAGCGCGCCGCCCAGGTGCGAACGGCGTTCGCTCCAGTCCAGGCAGGCGCAGGCGAAGCGCCGCCGGCGCTGCCGCGCCAGCGCGACGTCCACGCCCACCTGCGCCAATGCGGCCTCGCCCAGGGGAGTCAGCGCGTAATCGCGCCCATCGTCCTCCAGCCAGCGGCGGGCCAGCATCGCGTCGTGGATGCGCACGGCCAGCGTGCCCGCCATGTGGTCATAGCAGGTGCGCGCCTCGCGCAGCGCGGAAGGCGTAGTGGGCTTGAACGGCGTGCGCTCGGCGCCGGCCACCACCAGCAGGGCCTCCAGCGCATGCCCGACCTCGCCGTTGGCGAGCCGGTAATAGCGGTGCTTGCCCTGCACGGCCACTTCCACCAGCCCCTGCTCGCGCAAGCGCTGGAAATGGCTGCTGGCCGTGGAAGCGCCGATGTCCGCCACCGCCGCCAGTTCCGTGGCCGTCCGGGCACGGCCGTCCAGCAGCACGCACAGCATGCGCGCGCGCGCCGGGTCGGCGATGGCGCCCGCCACCGCGGAAAGATTGATGTCGGCGAACGTGGATTCCATGATTCGCTCCAGGCCAAAGTGTTGTGTGCAGAGTCAAGCATACTGCGAGTCATCCCCTCAAGACAGCCGGCCCCGCCGGACACCCATGCGCAAACCCCATGCATTCTTCGGCTGGACAGTCCTGTACGCCACCTTCGTGCTGGCGATCTTCGGCTGGGGCGTCGGCTTCTACGGCCCGCCCGTCTTCCTGCACGCCGTGGCGCAGCGCACCGGCTGGGGAGTCGCGCTGGTGTCCGGCGCCGTCACCCTGCACTTCCTGTGCGGAACGCTCGTGGTGGCCAACCTGCCCCGCCTGTACGGGCGGTTCGGCGTGCCCGCGGTAACGCTGAGCGGCGCCGTGCTGCTCGCGCTGGGCGCGAACGGCTGGGCCCGGGCCGCGGAGCCCTGGCAACTCTATGCCGCCGCGCTGTTCTCCGGCATGGGATGGGTGGCCCTGGGCGCCGCGGCGGTCAACGCCCTGATCTCGCCCTGGTTCGTCCGGCGCCGGCCCGCCGCGCTGGGCATGGCCTACAACGGCGCCAGCGTCGGCGGCATCGTGTTCTCGCCCCTGTGGGTCTACCTCATCGGCGAGGCGGGCTTCGCGCAGGCCGCCTTGTGGGTGGGAATCGCGATGGTGGGCGTGATCGCGGCGCTGTCGCTCAAGGTATTCGCCGTCACGCCGCAACAGGTCGGACAGGCCCCCGACGGCGCGGCGCCGGAAGCCCGGGCCGCCGCGCCGGCGCCCTCGCCGCCGCCCGTGCCCGATCTCTGGCGCGACCGGTCCTTCCTGACCCTGGCCGCGGGCATGGCGCTGGGGCTGTTCGCGCAAATCGGACTGATCGCGCACCTGCTGTCGCTGCTGGCACCCTTGCTGGGCGCGCAGACGGCAGGCCTGGCGATGGGCCTGGCCACGGCCAGCGCCATCGCGGGGCGCACGCTGGTGGGATGGCTGATGCCGGCCGGCGCCGACCGGCGCAAGGTGGCCTGCCTGGCCTATGGCATCCAGATCTGCGGTTCGCTCGTCCTGATGCTGGCGGCCGAACATGCGTGGGCCGTGTGGCTGGGCGTGCTGCTGTTCGGTTCGGGCATCGGCAACGCGACCTCGCTGCCGCCGCTGATCGCCCAGACCGAATTCGCGCGGGACGACGCCCAGCGCGTCGTGCCGCTGATCGTCGCCCTGTCGCAAGGCGCCTATGCGTTCGCGCCCGCCCTGTTCGGCATCCTGCGAGCACTGTCGGAACGTGCCGGACATCCGCTGCTCTGGTTCCTTGCAGCCGCGGCCTGCCTGCAGGCGGCCGCGATCGCGAGCTTCGCGCTGGGACGCGTCACTCCAGCCCGCCCCGGCGCGCGACCAGCCCGGCCATGACGGCATCGCCCTGCTCGTTCGCCAGGCCTTCCGCCACCCCCCGCCGATCGGCGGCCGTGCGGTTCTGGCTGACCTTCCATTTGCCTTCGATGCGCGAAAGACGGATTTCCACGCCGACGATCGCCCGCATCTGGGCCGCGATGAAATCCGCCGGCGCGTCGTCCACGCGCCAAGGCTGCGCGCGCGCCTTTTCCTGGCTGTCGGTCAGCGCGTCGAGCTGCGCCCGCAGCCACGCCGGATCGTCCTGGACCGCGGGCACGCCCCAGGCATGCACGGCCACGAAATTCCACGTCGGCACCACCTTGTGCGTCTCCGCCTTGGTCGGATACCAGGAAGGCGAAACGTAGGCCTGCGGCCCATGGAACACGACCAGGCATTCCCGCCCCGACGCCAGTTCGGCCAGTTGCGGATTGGCGCGCGCCACGTGCAGGCGCAGCACGCCGCAAGGCCCTTCGGGATAGAGCAGACAGGGAATGTGATTCGCCATCAGCCCGCCCTGCCCGGCGGTCGTGAGCACGCCCAGGGGGTGGGCGCGGATGAAATCGTGCTGGACATCGAGGGAATCTTCGCGAAAGGCGGACGGCAGGTACATGGCGGAATCGGCGGTGGCTGAAAACTCCCAACATACCGCCGCCGTGGCTCCATTGCCAGGGCCAACGAAAATTCTTTTCATGGTGCCACCCGCGGCGCGGCCATCAGTCTTGCCGGCAGTACCAACCTGCCCAAGGCGCAGAACTATTCCACGTCCCTGGGCGAAAGCCAGAGCCAGCCCAGCCAGGATCCTGGATGGAGCGCCGGCCGGATCTGGGTACGCCCCGGCCCGACGATCTGGACTTCCGGGACGACCCGGCCATGCGCGAGCGCGTGCCGGCCTATATGAACGAAGCGCTGCGGCGCGAGTTCGCGCAGTCCGGCTATCGATTGCTGACCGATCCCGCGCCGCGCGATGCGCCTGCGCGCAGCGAGGCCGCGCTGCGCGACGCCAACACCGATGAACTGCCGATCGCGTCGATGAGCACCGTGACGGGCAGCAATCTGCCGCGGGAACAATCGCGAGCGGATCCGGGTCGAAGCCATCGCGTTTTTCCATCCGATATCACGAAGTAATGAATATTGACGTCAACCCTCACTTACCCATGGCCACGGCTAATGCTACTGTTCCGCCTGTGCAAGGAGTACATGCAATGGATCAGAAGACCAAGCCCTGGGCTTTTCCCAAGCCCCACCCGGAAAATACCCCTCGGGGCGAACGCAACAAGCAGGAGTTCGACGCTCCCGCCCAAGACAGGAAACCCGCGCCCAAGCCGCGCGGCAAGAAAGAGACGCCGGCCGCCAGCCGGGCTCGCTCATGACTCTGGCCGCATGGGCACGCGCCGCCGCCGCGGCGGCGCTGTCCGCGCTTTCCCTGGCCGCCTCGGCGGCGCCCGACGTCCAGACGGGCGACCTCGTGTTCCAGCAATCCCGGTCGGCGCAAAGCCTGGCCATCCAGCAGGCCACGCATTCGCCGTATAGCCACATGGGCATGATCGTGGTGCGCCAGGGACGCCCCTACGTGCTGGAGGCCGCTGCCCAGGTCGGCTACACGCCGCTCGCCCAATGGGCGGCGCAAGGCGAACGCGGACACTATGTGGTCAAGCGCCTGCGCGACGCGGCCCGGCTGGCGCCGCCGGCGCGCGAACGGCTCGCCGCGGCCGGCGCCGCATTCGTGGGCAAGCCGTACGATCTGCTGTTTGCGTGGTCGGACGAGAAAATCTACTGCTCGGAGCTGGTCTGGAAGATCTACCAGCGCGCGCTGGGCGTGGAGATCGGGGCGCTCGCCCCGCTCAAGCAGTTCGATCTCAGCGCTCCGGCCGTGCGCGCCAAAATGCAGGAACGCTATGGCTCGGACGTGCCCTGGGAGGAACCCATCATCTCACCCGCCGCCATGTTCGACTCGGCGCTGCTGCTGACGATAGACGAACGCTAGCCGCGGCACGCCTCGATATACACTGGCATTTTGCCCCTCGGGGAAAATGATCCATGCGTCCCGGCATCAGTGTCATCACTCTAGGCGTCGACGATCTGGGCGCCGCCCTGCGCTTTTATCGCGACGGCCTGGGCCTGCCCACCGCCGGCATCATCGGACAGGAGTTCGAGCACGGCGCGGTAGTGTTCATCGATATGCAGCCCGGCCTGCGGCTGGCCCTGTGGCCGCGCGCCAGCATCGCCCACGACACCGGCCTGCCCCTGGGCGCGGCCTCGCCGACCAATCTGACGCTGGGCCACAACGTCGGCTCCCGCGCGGAAGTGGACCGCGTCATGGCCAGGGCCGAGACCGCCGGCGCCCGCATCCTCAAGCCCGCGCATGACACCTTCTGGGGCGGCTACGCCGGCTACTTCCAGGACCCGGACGGCCACGTATGGGAAGCCGTCTGGAATCCGGCATGGCAGGCCGACGCCGGGACATGATGGGGCCGGCGCCTTGATGCCGGAGCGCTGCCGACCCTACGCGTAATCCCCTAGCCATGGCTTGCAGGACACCCGTTATCCTCGCGAGCGTGTGTGTCCCGGAAGGCCTGCATGAACCCTCGTCTCGATCTCTACACCTTGCAGGTATTCCTGGCGGTGCTGGAAGAAGGCAGCATCACGGCTGCCGCGACGCGCGAGCACATCGCGCCGTCCGCCCTGTCCAAGCGCCTGTCCGAACTCGAGCGCGTACTGGACGTGCCGCTGTTCCAGCGGCACGCGCGCGGCGTGGAGCCCACCAGCGCCGCGCGCGCACTGGCTCGGCGCGCGCGCACCCTGCTGCACCAGACGCAGGACCTGGCGGATGAAATCCGCGACTACTCGGCCGGCTTGCGCGGGCGCGTGCGCGTGGCGGCCAATCTGTCGTCGATCGCCCAGTTCCTGCCCATGGAACTGCGCCGCTTCCTGCTGCGGCATCCCAACGTACAGATCGACCTGGAAGAATCGGTCAGCGCCGGCGTCACGCGCGCGGTGGCCGACAACGCGGCCGACATCGGCGTCTACACGCAGTCCGACGACGAGAACGGACTCGACATCTTCCCCTACCACCGCGACGTCATGGCCTTGGTGGCGCCCGCCGGGCACCCTCTCTCGCGCCGCGAACACGTGGCGTTCGCCGACACCCTGGACTACGACCACGTCGGCATGCACCGGGGCAGCGCGGCGAACTACCTCTTCACGCGCGAGGCCGCCTCCATGAACCGCACGCTGCGGCTGCGCTTCCAGGTCACGTCCTACGACGCGCTGGTGTCCATGGTGCGCGCCGACCTCGGAATCGGGATCGTTCCCGCGAAGGCCCTGTCCGTATACGCCTGCGACGAACTCTGCATCGTCCCGCTGACCGATGCCTGGGCGCGCCGGCAGTTGAAATTGTGCGTGCGCAGCAATGAATCGCTGTCCGGCGCCGCCCGTCTCTTGCTTGATCACCTGATCGCCGAAGCCGCAACGCAGCATTGACCGCGGGGGTTTTCCCGACGCCGCCGCCCGCGGCCCGAGGCATCGCATTTCGCGATACCCCGCCGAAGATTCGCGAATTGTCCCGCCTGGACCGATCGCTGAAGATAGTGACCGACAACGCCGTCCCGGACACCGCCGCGCAAGCCCTTGCGGGCGCAGGAACCGGGCACCAGGAGACAAGCGCCGTGAGCCTTCCAGACCGGGTTGAAATCGTGGAAGTCGGCATGCGCGACGGACTGCAGATCGAGTCCGAATTCGTGCCCACCGACACCAAAGCCGAGATACTGAACGCACTGATCGACGCGGGCGTCAGGCACTTCGAAGCGACTTCCTTCGTCTCGCCGCGCGCGGTGCCGCAGATGCGCGACGCCGAGGAAGTCCTGGAGAAAGTGCGCAAGCGCCCCGGCGTGGTGCTGGGCGCGCTGGCGCCGAACCGCAAGGGCGTCGACAATGCGCTGCGGTCGAAGGCGGACGAAATCGTCGTCTTCCTGTCCGCCACCGAAAGCCACAACACCAAGAACCTGAACCGCCCCGTCGAGCAGTCGCTGCGCGATATCGAGGAAATCGCGGAACGGTTGAAGGACCACCCGATAAAGCGCAAGGGCGCCATCGCCGTCGCCTTCGGCTGCCCGTTCGAGGGCGACGTGGACCTGGAGCGCATCAGGACCATCTTCGCCCACTTCGCGCGCCTGGGCTTCGACGCGGTCACGCTGGGCGACACCACCGGCATGGCCACGCCCCGGCTGGTGCGCCGCACGGTCGAGGCGCTGCGGGCCGACCATCCCGACGTAAAGATATCGCTGCACTTCCACAACACGCGCGGCATCGGCCTGGTGAACGTGGTCGAGGGCCTGCGCGCGGGCGTCACGTCCTACGAGTCATCCCTGGCGGGCCTGGGCGGCTGTCCGTTCGCGCCGGGCGCCACGGGCAACATCTGCACCGAGGACCTCGTCTATCTGCTCGATGAAATGGGCGTGGACAGCGGCATCGACCTGCGCGCGCTGATCAAGGTGGCGCAGCGGCTGGAGCAAGTGATCGGCCGGAACCTGCCGGGCCAGTTGATGAAGGCCGGCCCGCGGCTGCATCTGCACGACTATGGCGGCGCCGTCGGCGCGGTCGGTTGAGGAGGCCCGAATGGACAACCCTCCGAATCCTGAAATCGCGCGGCTTCCCCTGAGCGCAGTGCGCGAAGCCGGCGTCAACCTGAACCGGCCGGAATGCGTGCTGAGCACCGCGGCCGGCGACCTGTACGTATCGGACAAGGCCGGCGGCATCCGCCACATCCAGCCCGGCGGCAGCGCCCGCCTGATCGGCGCCCAGGCCGGCCTGATCCCCAACGGCTTCGCGCTGCTGCGCGACGGTTCGTTCGCCATCGCGAACCTGGCCGACGACGGCGGCGTCTGGCGCGTGCAGCGCGACGGCTCGGCCGCCCCCCACATCATGGAGATCGACGGCGTCGCGCTGCCCGGCGTCAACTTCGTCTGGCTGGACGACCGTGAAAGGCTGTGGATCTGCGTGAGCACGGTGCGCAAGGGCGACCACCAGTTCCGCCGCGACATCGCCGACGGCTTCATCGCCGTGCACGATGGCCGCGGCACGCGCATCGTGGCGCAGGACGTGCACTGGACCAACGAATGCCGCATGGATCCCACCGGCACTTACCTGTACGTCAACGAAACCTTCGGCCGGCGGCTGCTGCGCTTCCGCGTAGCCCCGAACGGCGATCTCGGCGAGCGGACGGTGATCACCGAATTCGGCAAGGGCACCTATCCCGACGGCATGGCGGTCGACGAAGCGGGCCACATATGGGTGATCAGCGTGGTATCCAACCGGGTGATACGCGTCAGCCCCCAGGGCGACCAGCAACTGGTGCTCGAAGACGGCGACCCCGCCCACATCGACAGGCTGGAAGCCGAATACCTGGCCAACCGGCTGAGCCGCCCGATGGTCTACGACAACCACAGCAAGAAGCTGCAGAACATCACCAGCATCGCGTTCGGCGGGCACGACCGCAAGACGGCCTTCATGGGCTGCATCAACGGAACCAGCCTTGCCGTGTTCGATTCGCCCGTGGCCGGCCTCAAGCCCGTGCACTGGAACTGGTAGCCCGCGGCCGCCTCGGCCGCACCATCCGCCGTCCACAAAAAAGAACGGCGGATCCACATAACCGGACAGGACAACATTCCGGGGGAGACATCATGAACAGGAAGCTATCGCCGTTTCTGGCCCGTGGCGCGGCCGTCATGCTGGCGCTGTCGGCCGTCGCCGCGGGCACGTTCCTGCCCGCCCGGGACGCGCAGGCGCGCGAGATGAAGATCGCGACCATCGCCGCCTCCAACAGCCCATGGGACCACGCCATGCGCGCCTTCGCCGACGAGGCCGCGAAGCAGTCCGGCAACGATCTGCAGGTCCACGTCTACACGGACGGGCAACTGGGCGACATCAGCAAGATCCTGTCCTCCATGCAACTGGGCACGCTGGACATGGGCTACTTCGGCCTGGGCTCCGTCGTGTTCCTGCGCGGCGCGCAGCCCCTGAACATCCTGTATGCGCCCTATCTGTTCAAGAGCGGCGAGGAGGCCGAGCGCATCATCAACAGCGATGAGTTCGCCAAGATCTTCGACGACGTGGCCAAGAAGTCCGGCGTGCGCGTGTTCGCGGCGTTCGGCATCCGCTCTCCCCGCGCGCTGCAGACCGTGTCGCGCCCGATCAACAAGCCCGAGGACGTCAAGGGACTGAAGCTGCGCGTTCCCTCCATTCCCATCCTGAAAAGCACGTTCGAGAAGCTGGGCGCGCAGGTGGTGCCCTTGGGCATGACCGAAATCTACACGGCGCTGGGCCGCGGCATGATAGACGGCCAGGACAACGGATTCGACCTGTCCATACCGTTGCGCTTCCACGAAGAGGCCAAGTTCTGGGCCGCCACCGATCATGCGTACGAACTGACGGGCTGGTTCATCTCCGAACGCGTCTGGCAGGGGCTGGACGACAAACAGCGCCAGGCGCTGGTCGACGCGGCCAAGGCCGGGGGCAAGGTCGCCACCCGGCTGGACAAGGAACTGGACGACAACGCGGTCAAGCTCCTGAAGGATGCCGGCGTGACCTATACGCAGCCCGACAAGGCCGCGTTCAGGGCGGCCCTCTCCACCGTCTACCAGCAGTACGAGGGCAAGGACTGGCCCGCGGGCATGGTGGAACGCATCCAGAAGATGCAAGAGTAGGCCATGAGCGCCCCTATGCCGGCCACGGCCAGGACCGCAGCGCAGGCGCCCGAGGGATCGCCCTGGCGCGCGCGGGTCCTACGCGCCGACCGCATCGTCTGCTGGATAGGCCGGCTGGGCGTCGCGCTCACGCTGGCCGTGGTGCTGGTCTTCTGCTTCGCGCAGGTACTGGACCGCTACCTGCTGAAGACGCAGTTCGACGCCTGGGACCAGATCGCGCGCATCGGCATGCTGTGGTGCGCCTTCCTGGGCGCGGCGATGGCCTTGCGTGAACGCCGCAACGTGGTGATAGACCTCATCGACAGCCATTTGCCGGAGCGCGCGCGGCGCGTTCGCGACCGACTGTTCGACGCCATCCTGCTGGCGCTGGCCGCGACCCTCTTCTACAAGGGCCTGGACGTGGTCGAGGTGGGGCACTTTCAGGACATCGTCGGCACGCCCTTCACCTACGCCGTGAGCTATGCCGCGCTGACCGCGGGCATGGCGTTCTTCACGCTGTTCCTGGCCTTGCGCCTGCTGATCCCGAACGCGCCGGTTCCGCGCGACGCCTTCGCGCGCGGCGAAGAAGAGAACGATATGCCGGGGACGCACCCATGATCCTATTCTCGGTGGTCCTGTTCATCGTCCTGATCCTGTTGGGATTGGACATCGGCTTCGCGATGATCACCGCTGCCATGATCGGCATGCTGTTCAAGGGCGGCGGCGGCGTGGACATCGTGCAGGCGCCGCTGTCGATGCTGGGCGGCATCGACGAGACGGCCCTGGTCGCGATCCCGCTCTTCATCCTGGCCGGCGAACTGATGAACCGGGGCGGCGTCACGCTGCGGCTCATCAACTGGTCCATGGCCATGGTCGGCCATATGCGCGGCAGCCTGTCGCAGGTGTCCCTGACCACCAACCTCGTCATGGCGGGCATCAGCGGCTCCGCCGTGGCGGACGCGAGCGCCATCGGCACCGCGATGATCCCCTCGATGAAGAGCGAAGGCTACCGCCGCGGCTACCCCGAGGCGGTCATCGCCTGCGGCGCCATGCTGGGCCCCATCCTGCCCCCCTCGATCCCGATGATCGTCTACGCGGTGCTGGCCAACCTGTCCATCATCCGCCTGTTCCTGGCCGGCATCATCCCCGGCTTCATGCTGCTGGCCGGCTACATGGCCATCTGCGCCTGGCAGGCGCGCCGCCACGGCTACAAGTCGCGCCCGCGGGCCAGTTGGCCCGAGCGGGCGAAAGTGACGCGCGCGTCCATCTGGGCGCTGCTGATGCCCGTGCTGATCATCGTAGGCATACGCTTCGGCCTCCTGACCGACACCGAGGCCGCCGCCTTCGTGGCCGTCTATGCGCTGCTGGTGGGCCTGGCCGTCTACCGCGAACTGAAGCTGGGCGAACTGGGCTCGGCCTTCTATGCGGCCGGGCGCACCATGGCCGTCGTCCTGTTCCTCCTGGCCGCCGCCGGCCCGTTCAGTTGGCTGATCAGCGAATCGCGCATCGCGGCCACCATCGCCAAGAGCATATTGAGCATTTCCGAGGAGCACTGGGTCGTGCTGCTGACGGTGAACGTGTTCCTCATCCTGGTCGGAAAAATCCTGGAACCGCTGCCGGCCATGATCATCACCCTGCCGGCGCTGCTGCCGATCGGCGCGCAACTGGGCCTGGACCCCATCCAGTACGCCATGATCCTGATCCTGAACCTGATGACGGGCATGCTGACGCCGCCGGTCGGGATCCTGCTGTTCGTGACCTCCGCCGTGGGCCGCACCCCGATCGGCCCCATCGTGCGCGAGATCATTCCTTTCTTCATCTGGTCGCTGATCGTGCTCGCGCTGATCTGCGCCTTTCCCCCCCTGACCCTGTGGCTGCCCGGCCTGGGCGGCTGATACTGCACAGACAAACGATATGCCCCTTTCCGGAATCCGCGTCCTGGACCTGACCCGCATCATCTCGGGACCGTACTGCACCTCCATCCTGGCCGACATGGGCGCCGAAGTCATCAAGATCGAAACGCCTGGAGAAGGCGACCCGGTCCGCCACCAGGGCGTGATCAAGAACGGCTTGAGCTGGTATTTCGCGAACTACAACCGCAACAAGAGATCGGTCACGCTGGACCTGTACAGCCAGGAAGGCAAGGACATCCTGCGCCGGCTGATACCGAAATGCGACGTCGTGATCGAGAACTACCGCCCCGGCATCATGGACAAAATGGGGTTCGGCGATGACGCCCTGAAGGCGCTGCGTCCGGACATCATCCATTGCAGCATCAATGGATTCGGCACGTCCGGCCCGTATCGCGACCGGCCCGCTTTCGATTTCATCGCCCAGGCCATGAGCGGGTTCATGAGCCTGAACGGCGGCGAAAGCGATCCGCCCATGCGCGCGGGCCCGCCCATCAGCGACCTGGTCGCCGGGATGAACGGCGCGCTGGGCGTGCTGGCCGCGCTGTTGCGCCGCGAACGCACCGGCCGCGGGGATTCCATCAGCGTCAGCCTGATGTCCAGCATGATAGGGCTGCTCAGTTTCCAGGCGGCCAACTACTTCGCCAGCGGCGAGCTTCCGCCGCGCACCGGCAACGACCACGGCATCGTCGCGCCCTACGGGCTGTTCGAAACGGCGGACGGCCAGGTCGCGATCGCGCCGTCCAACGACGCCATGTACGAGAAGTTCCTGGACGCGCTGGAACTTCAGTCCCTGCGCTCGCATCCGGACTTCCAGGCCAATGCCGACCGCATGCTGAACCGCGAATCGATCAAGGCCGCCATCGAGGCCCGCACCTGCCAGGAAAGCAGCCGCTATTGGATAGAACGCCTCAACCGGTACGGCGTGCCCTGCGGACAGGTGCTGAACCTGCGGGACGTCTTCGACGATCCGCAGGTGGCCGACCAGGAAATGGCCATCGACGTCCCGCATCCCGATGGGCAGCAGGTGCGCATGCTGGGGTTTCCGATCAAGTTCGCGGAATCGCCCTGCCTGGCCCGCGCGCCCGCGCCGTCCCTGGGCGCGGACACCGAGGACGTGCTTCGGGAACTGGGCCTGCCGGAATCCCGGATACAGGAGTTGCGCGCGAAAGGCGCCGTCTAGGGGCGCCCGCCGCCTCTGGCCCCGGCGCCGCCGCGCGATCAGCAGTACGCGTCAAGAATCTGTCCGCAGTCAACGACGTCCGGCAACCATGACCGGACGCGCCCCGCAAAATAATGGAGACTACAACCATGATGCTACGTGCCTTGATGTTCTCGGCCTGCGCGCTTGCCGCCTGCGCCCCCGCCTCCGCCGCGGACCCGTACCCCAACCAACCCATACGCGTCATCGTGCCGTTCACGCCGGGCGGCGGCACCGACTTCCTGTCGCGCACCGTGGCCGCCAAGCTATCGGACTCGGTCAAGTGGAACGTCGTCGCGGAGAACCGGCCGGGCGCCGGCGGCACCATCGGCATCGGCACCGCCGCCCGCGCCAAGCCGGACGGCTACGAGATCGTCATGGGCCAGGTCGACAACCTGGCGGTGGCCCCGTCGCTCTATGGCAAGCTGTCCTACGACCCGATCAAGGACTTCGAACCCATCGGCATCGTCGGCGAAGCCCCGCTGGTCGTCGTCGCGGGCAAGAACGGCCCCTACAAATCGCTCAAAGACCTCATCGACGCCGCCAAGAAGGCGCCCGGCACGATCAACTACGGTTCCCCCGGAGCCGGCACCATCACCCATCTGGCCGCCGAACTGCTGCAACTGCAGGCCGGCATCAAGCTGGTCCACGTGCCCTACAAGGGCTCGGGTCCGGCGATGGCCGATCTGCTGGGCGGCCAGGTGCCCGTCATCTTCACGTCCATTCCGTCGGCCGCTCCCCAGATCAAGGCAGGCAGCGCCGTGCCGCTGGCGGTGACGTCGCTCAAGCGCAGCCCCGCCATGCCCGACGTGCCCACCGTCGCGGAACTGGGATACCCCGACTTCGACGTGCGCGTCTGGTACGGGCTGCTCGCGCCCGCCAAAACGCCCCAACCCATCATCCAGACCCTGAACAAGGAATTGAACAATATCCTGGCGCTGAAAGACGTGCAGGACGCCCTGGCGGCCCAGGGCGCCACCGCCATGCCGACGACGCCCGCGCAGTTCGCGCAGACGATCGCGGCGGACCATAAGAAGTGGCGCTCGGTCATCCAGGCCGCCAACGTGAAGCTCGAATAGGCCTCCCTCCTAATCTTGCGTGAAAACGCCGTAGGCCAGACGCATGCATCGCCTCGTGCGTATGCACGAGGCTCCCTGGGAAGCCCGCCGCAAACCCGCTGTTAATGCGGGATTGCGGCATTGACAGCACCAGACCCAGTTGTGACGATGACCCCGGCGCCACAGGTTTCAACGTGGCGCGAGTACGGGAGGTTCATCATGTCGATATCGTGTAGACGATTGGAGGATGTGATCGCGGTCTCCGCAGCGGGAGTCCAGTATCGAATCGAGCGACATCTCGTTCAACAACCCACGGCAGATCCGAACGTGGACGCATTCGCTGTCTTGACCTGCCGCCTTTCCACGGGCGGCGCCGTGATCAGGGAGGGTAACGGCGTATACCGGCTCGAGTCAGGGGAAATACTCCGGGCAGTCGACCGGCGCAGGAAGCGAAACAAGCACGAAGGGTAGAAGCAAGAGCCCGCTGGCGAAAGCAGCGGGCTTTTTGATGGAAGCACGGCGCGCCTAGCGGCCGGCGCCGCGGCGAAGCCGCTCGACCTCGGCCAGGTTCAGGCGCTTCGCTTCCTCTTCGGCATAGTCCCGCTCCCCGGACTCGTAGGCCCCTTCATAAAGGCATTTGCTGCGGTTGAGCTGGCACTCGGCGCTGACCTTCGAAGCGCTGCTGGAAGTCTGCCGCTCCGGCTTGCCCAGGCCGATCGAGGAACATCCGGAAACCAGTGCGGCCAGGCACAGCGCGGCGCCAAAGCGGCCCAACGATTGAATCGACATTTGCCCTACCCCTGCGAAAAAGCTGTAGCTGTCTTTATAGCAAGCGTGTGGGGCTGCCCCAAACAAACAAACAATTAATGACAATCAATCTTATTTAAAAAAACACCAGGAAAAGCAGAGACGATTGAAGGAAATCAATAGCGTCCCGTTACGTTTGCAGTAAGCCAGATGTGTCTAAAATGTTGCAATGAAGAAAATAGCATCCGCCGTTATAGTCCTCGCCGTCCTCGCCGTTATTCTGATCACCGGTTGGCGTCTTACTCCCAGTTGGGAGGTTGAACTCAGCAAAGCCGATCCGCTTGCATACTGTCCATCGGTCGACACGCCATGGCTGATGCAGCCAGTCAAACTGTCCGACCGGCTCGAAAGCAATCAGGTAGTCGTGCAGCGTTCCGAATTGAGAACCAAATGCGACCAACGCGCATGGCTCAATGCGCTGACGGCCAAAGTGACTGCTTCGGCGGAAACCGAGACCGAGCGCCTGGAACTGTGGGCCGGTTACCTGCAGAACGCTTTCTTCCATTCCATGACGGCGCCAGTGGACAACCGCGGCCAGGCCGTCTACAGCCCGCTCTGGGCGCTCGTCAACCGGGGAGTCCATTGCGGCCAAACGGCACGGGTATTTGTCGATGGAATGATTTCCATGGGCATGCGCGCCCGGTTGATCCAGTTGAACGGGCACGTCGCCGCCGAAGGCTACGCCGATGGAAAATGGCATTACATCGATACTGACGTATTGGAAAATGCCGAGCACGTCCGAACCCAGGACGGAACGATCGCGTCCGTGCGGGAAATCGAAGCCGATCCGACTCTTCTGTCGGACTTGATAAGCCCGTACGTATCGTTTATTCCCCCTTTCAATAAGCCGGAATCGGACTGGAGGTATGAGTCCGTATTTGTGCCGATGATGGACCCCAGCGCCAAACTCCAGACCCCATTCGCGTATAAGAAAACGGCCACGAACAAGCAGGAAAAAGGGGTTTACTTCGGCTGGAATTACTACGTCGCCTGTACCCTGGACGACCCGGAGTGCTACAACTGACGGGTCGACGCTTGCTCCAGGATTCACGAAGCCGGCCGCTATCCCGCCGCCGCCCACTCCTCTATCCAGGGAGCGGCATTGAGCCGTCGGCATCCGGCTCGGCCTCGATCAGAAACTTGCCCGCCCTACTCCCATCCGGGCGCCGGTCACCATTTCGGTCACCCAATTGACCAGGATCGAGGTATAGGCGCGCTGGGCGGGCTTTTCGCTCAGCGCGTGGTCGGCCCCATCGATGATCCGATGCGTCAACGAATGGGACCGCCGGAAGGCGGAGCGGTAGCTCATGATCGTGGAGTGCGGGATATAAATGTCGTGCTCGGCCTCCACCAGCAGCACGTCGCCCGAAAACTCGGTGCACGCCTTGAGCGCGCGGTTCTCTTCCGGCGGCACATAGGCGCTGCGGTAGGCTCGCAACGTGTCGCGATTGAGCTGGTTCTTCGGCAGCAGCCATTCATCGTCGCGGTACAGCGCCGGAACATGCAGCGCCAGCCAACGCACGCGCCGCAAGGCGCACAGCAAGGCCGCCAGATAACCGCCGTAGCTGCTGCCCACTACCGCGATCGAGCCTGAATCCAGCGAAGGGTGAGTGGCCAGGCGATCGTAGGCGGCGACGACATCGCGCAGGTTGTCTTCGCGGGTCACCTGGCGCTGCCGGGCCTGCGTGGCGGCATGCCCGCGCAGATCGAACGTCAGGCATACGCAACCCAGCGCGGCGATACCTTTGGCGCGGGACAGGTCGAATTCCTGGCTGCCGCCCCAGCCATGGATGAACAGCACGCCCGGCACCTTGTCTTCCGGGGTGAGAAAAGTGGCGTCCAGCGCCACGCCGTCGACGTCCAGCGCGATCGGATTGCTATGCGCGGCCATTGCCCTGCTCCAGAATGCCGCCGGACTTGCTGATCGGGCCGACGGCCGTGTCCATTCCATGGAACACCAGACGCTGGACAATCGGAGCCGGTTCATCCGCGCCGTATCGCTCCTTCGTCTCGGCGCGCACCTCTTTCAGCGCGGGCGACAGCGCGAAGGCCTGCATCGCGGCAAGCTCGGCGATGCTCGCGCCGCCTGCGCGCCAGGATTGCTCCAACACGCCGGCGCGGGGGCCGCCGTCCGCGCCGCGCCCGAACGCCACGTCGTAGTTGCGCCGCGACGCGAGCAGCTCCGGATAAGCGGCGGACACTGCCGAGTCGTAGCGGCATGCCATATCGACCGCAAGCCGCTCCCTTTCGCCCAGTTGCAGCGCGCGCAGCGCATCGAAGCCGCCGCGCGCCACACGCAGTTCCGATCCCCCATAGACCTGGTTGCCGCCATTGTCCTCGGTGAGCGTCTGGGTGCCGACGTAGGCCACCTCCATCTTTCCCACCCGCGCCCAGCCGACGCTGTAGGTCTCCACCGCTTCCAGGTCTTCCTCCAGCACCAGGCCAAGCTGGTTCATCGCCTGGCGAGATTGCGCCGCCACCGCGGCACGAAGCGCATCCGGATCGCCTACCACCACCTGCCCCCGCCCGGCCGTGGCATCCGCCGGTTTCAAGCGCAGGGGCCCGCGCTTCAATAACCGTTCGCCCGCCGTCAGCGCGTCCTCGGGGCTGAATGCCGTATAGCCCGTCAGCACGACATCGCGCAGCATGTCCGGCAACGACTGGGCCCACGCTGGGGGAGACTGTGCGTGCGGCCCCACCAGGCCGTGGCTGATCGACTTCGTCGCCACGAAGGCTTGCGGAACCACGCCGCCATAGAGGTCGGCCGCCCGCTTGATTCCAAGAATGGCTGCGCGCGCCGAGCCGACGATGCTGCGGTCGGGCACGTAATAGGGTGTCGGTTCGCCGCGATGGCGGCTGGGACGGTATCCGGGCACGTAGCGCCTGCCCAGCAGCGCGGCCAGGCGTAACGCCAGCGCGTCCTGGGAGGCGATTTCATGTTCGGATGCGGTCGCCCGCCGGGGATAGGCGGCCACGATGCCCGCGGAGGCTGTCGGTGTGGGGGTCATGGCCACCCGCTCAGCAAGGCGCATGCCCGGCGCCTAGGGGCGGGGGAATAAATGTATGTACAGAAATTTCTTGCCGCCCTCACTTAATGTACATACAATAACTGCATGGACATCACATTCGACCCCGCCAGAGATCTGAGCAACCAGCGCAAGCATGGCGTTTCGCTGGCCGATGCCGAAGAGTTCGAATGGGATGACGCCCTGGTGCGCGAAGACATGCGCCGTGAATACGGCGAACGTCGCGTGATCGCCCTGGGCTACATCGATGTGCGCCTGTGCTGCGTGGTGTACGTGGACCGCAACAACGAACGGCGCATCATCAGCCTGCGCAAGGCAAATTCGAGTGAGGTGAACCTTTATGCCGAAGCTTAAGCCGGGGACGATGGTCCCCACCCCGGAAGAAGACGACACCATCGACCGCGGCATCGCCGCCGATCCGGACACCTATGAGCTGGGTTCCGCCGACCTGAAGCAGATGAAGAAGATCGGACGCCCGAAGGCCGAAGTCACGAAAGAGCGCATCACCATCCGGCTGTCGCCGGATGTGCTGGAACGCTTCCGTGCCACCGGCACCGGCTGGCAGACGCGGGTCGATGCCGCCTTGCGGGACTGGCTGAAAACGCACGCGCCCCGCTGATGGCCGCGGGGGCAGGGAACGGTCCGCGTTCATGCCCCTTGCAGATGGCCATGGGCGCCGCAGCCCGGCATGCGGGCAATTGGAAAATTCCTGCCGCACAAAAGAAAACAGCCGCTTTAAGCGGCTGATTTCCAAGGTGTTTTGGGGTGGCTGATGGGGCTCGAACCCACGACAACCGGAATCACAAGGCGGTGCCATAAAGTGAAATTCCAGTTATCTTTCAATCACTTGAAAAATATTCATTAGAACGAAACCTGCAAATCAACCACGTATTCATGCGGGTTTCCAGGCCACCATTCTAACGCTGGCCCCTCGCGGCCACGCCGCAATTCTGCACCTCGAATCGGCCCGGGTCCGATATTTCACGCACTTTGCACGCAGGCCCATTCGGCCCTGTAAAGTGCCTGCATGAAACCCTGGCCCTACGATCAATACTTCACAGTCGCGGAATTCGCCGCCCTGCCGATTGCCCAGCAGCGGCAGATCGCGCTGATCGTCCGCGCGCTGATCTACTACCTCGAGCGCGAGCCGGACGCCGTGACCGATCCGCACTGACCCTATACTGGCCCTTCGGACCGGAGGGCATCATGTGCAGCCACTACACCGCGCTCAAGAAGCAAGAGCAGCTCGAACGGTACTTCCGCGCGCGCGGGATTCCGCTCCCGCCCAAGTCGGATATGTGGCCGCGCTACCAGGGCCCGTTCGTCCGCCGCCCGCCAGAGCATGACGCCGGCGACGAAGCCGTGCCGGAGCGGGAGGTGGTCGTGGGCCGCTGGGGGCTGATCAGCGCCATGACGAAGGCGGACAGCCTGGACAAGGCCGGAAAGCTCTCGACCTTCAACGCCCGCAGCGAGACGGCCGGCAAGTCCTTCACCTTCGGCAATGCCTGGCGCCGCGGGCAGCATTGCATAATCCCGGCCGAAGCCATCTTCGAACCTGACTGGCGGTCGGGCGCCGCGGTGGCTACCCGGTTCACCCGAGCGGACGGCGCGCCGCTGGGCATCGCCGGCCTCTGGGATCGCTACCGAGACGCCGCCGGACAGTGGCAGGAGAGCTACACCATGCTCACTATCAACGCCGACAATGACCCGCTGTTCAAGCACTACCACCAAGCCAGCAAGGAAAAGCGAATGGTCGTGATCCTGCCCGACGGCGCCTACGGCGACTGGTTGACCGCGCCTGCCGCCGACACCCGTGATTTCCTGCTGCCCTACCCGGCCGACAAGCTGGTGGCGGAATCGCAGCCCAAGGACGTCTAGCCCAGCTTCTGCCGGTACAGATCCTGCGCCGCGGTCAGCGAGGCGCGCATGCCGTAGATCGTGCCGGCGTCGCCGCGGCTGAACCACAACTCGTATTGCCACATGCCGTCGACGAACACCCGGCAGATGGTCCAGCCCGGCGGGCCCTGCCAGTAGTATTCGTCGCGCTGCGTCCATTCCACTTCGGCCATCATCTGTCCCCTGTCGGCCAAAATCGGGGCCGAATTGCATCACATTGAAGGTGAAATATACTGTGTTTTTATACAGTATATAAGTTCAATGTTGGACCTCAAATGCGCTGTGCAGCGCACACACCACCGCGGGGAACGCCGCCGCGACAATGACCCCGGCCGGATCGAAACCGGGACGGTCCGCATGTATTCGATCATGCATCCGGAGCTGAAGCGGTATGTCTCCGTGATGACGATGAAGCCGCTCCACGGGTACGACACTGGGCCAAAAGTGGCAATCCCTGACCTTTTGGAGCCCGAACTGCTGACGTTTGGCTCTGATCGCGGGATGATGATCTGCGGCTTCGAAGAAATAGACGGCCAGCGCTACTATCAAGGGTGGTGGATGCAGTGGGTAGCAGAAAAAGATTGACGTCTTTCCTGTTGACTATATAATTTAGTCAAGCAACGGAGAGCACAATGAAGCTGTTTCACACCAGCCCCAACGAAATCAGCACGATCACCAGCGCCGGCCGCTTCGGGTCGTTTCTGTTTTTCTCCGCCCGCATCTACACGATGACAGCAGGCGAAGCTGTGGTGTACAGCCTGGAAATCGACGACGACAGCATCGTCGAAGCTGGCCGACTGTTCTATCACGAAGACGCGGCCAGGCTGCAACCGCTGGTCGACGAACTGGCGGCTCGCCTGGACATCGAGGAAGCCACGGCCGAAGCGCTGATCGAAGAATCCATGACGGCCCACGACCTAGCCGGCATCGACATGGAAGACGCTGGCGACCTGTCCTGGGACGTTCAGCATTTCACCGCCCGCGCCGCCGCCCTGCTGGGCTACCGTGGCGTCGCCGTTCGCGACGAGCAGGGAACGTCCTACCTGATCGACATGGCCGGCCGCGAAGCCGACCTGGTGCGCGTGTGACGCCGGCCGACTTTCAGGCCTGGCGCCAGCGCATGGGGTACACGCAGCGCGCTGCGGCTGAGGCCCTCGGCGTTTCCCTACCCACGCTGCAGGCCTGGGAGCGCGGTACTGCTTTCGCGACGGGCAAGCCCGTCGTGATCGACAAGCGCACCGCGCTGGCCTGTGCGGCCATCGCCGCCGGACTGCTCCCGCTGGGCGAACACTAGCGCGCGCGCAGCACCTCGTAAGCTCGCTCGCACGTCAGTCCCGCGATGCGGGCGCGGTCTGCAATTCCCGCAAGCTCTTCAGCTCGACGGCTAACCCTGCCGAGCATGTAGGCAAGCAGATCGACGGCGTCGGTCCCTGCTGGGCTTCCTTCGGCAGCGCCGGGATCTCGGGCGGCTGCGGCGTGAGCCAGCGCGTTGACGCGGGCGCGCAGCCTGTCATGCTCAGCACGCAGGCCAGCAGCATCAGCAGCCGCGGCAGCGGCTTGGTTCTGGGCATCATCACGGGCTTTCTCCATCGCGGCCGTTCGCCGCCTTCCTTCATCTCGGGCCGCCTCGATGGCGGTCATCGCGGCCTGGGCCTGGGCCTCATGTTCCTGCGCCCATGCGGTTTCGGCCCTGGCCAGCTTCGCGTCCCAGCGCCACCCCTGCGCGGTCCAGGCCGCGCCGCCCAGGATTAGGCCGCCGGCCAGCGCCACCGCCGCGTAGCCCTTCCACCCCATCAGCGCAGTCCAGATAGGCATAGCTCGCGCTCCTCCAGACGGCGGCTGTACAAGCCGCGCACAAACTTGCCGTCCGCATACGACCAGACAGGCTTTCCGTCAGGGCCGTGCGCAAGAGCGTTGCACCCCTCGGCTACACGCCCCGAATTGATCAGGCCCACAGCCCGACTCGCGCAAGTACTGGGCACCCCGAAGTTGTGAGAATGGCTGCTCAGCGCCTCGAATATCGGCTGGCTTATAGCTACGTCGATGCAATCCGCAAG
>NZ_UFQC01000085.1 GCF_900496975.1 Achromobacter veterisilvae | reverse complement strand
CGCCCGCGGCCAGGACCGAAGCCGCGCCGGCGCCGGCCGCGCCCGCGCAGCGCCCGGCTCCCACCGCCGCGCTCGAAGACGCCGGCCTCAAGCCCGGCCAACTGCCGCATGCCTCGCCGTCGGTGCGCAAGTTCGCGCGCGAACTGGGCGTGAACCTCAGCAAGGTCAAGGGCTCGGGTCCCAAGGACCGCATCACCGCCGACGACGTGCGCGGTTTCGTCAAGCAGGCGCTGGCCACCGGCACGACGGCCGCCGCCGCGGGCGGTTCGGCCGATGGCGCCGCGCTGGGCCTCTTGCCTTGGCCGAAGATCGACTTCACCAAGTTCGGCCCGATCGAAGCCAAGCCGCTGTCGCGCATCAAGAAGATCTCCGGCGCGAACCTGCACCGCAACTGGGTCATGATCCCGCACGTCACCAACAACGACGAAGCGGACATCACCGACCTGGAAGCGCTGCGCGTCACGCTGAACAAGGAAAACGAGAAGTCCGGCATCAAGGTCACGATGCTGGCCTTCCTGATCAAGGCCGTGGTCGCGGCCCTGAAGAAGTTCCCCGAGTTCAATGCTTCGCTGGACGGCGACAATCTGGTGCTCAAGCAGTACTACCACATCGGCTTCGCCGCCGACACGCCCAACGGGCTGGTAGTGCCGGTGATCCGCGACGCCGACAAGAAGGGCATCCTGCAGATCGCGCAGGAAATGACCGAACTGTCCAAGAAGGCGCGCGACGGCAAGATCTCGCCCGCCGAAATGCAGGGCGGCTGCTTCTCGATCTCGTCCTTGGGCGGCATCGGCGGCACCTCGTTCACGCCGATCATCAACGCGCCTGAAGTGGCCATCCTGGGAGTGTCGCGCTCCTCGCACAAGCCCGTGTGGGACGGCAAGCAGTTCGTGCCGCGACTGATCGTGCCGCTGTCGCTGTCCTATGACCACCGCGTCATCGACGGCGCGTCCGCTGCCCGCTTCAACGCCTATCTGGGCGCCTTGCTGGCCGACTTCCGCCGCATCGCGCTGTAAACGGGGAGCCCCATGAGCAATACCGTTCAAATCAAAGTGCCCGACATCGGCGACTTCAAGGAAGTGGAAGTCATCGAGGTGCTGGTGGCGGTGGGCGACACGATCAAGGCCGAGCAAAGCCTGATCACCGTCGAATCCGACAAGGCCTCGATGGAAATCCCCGCGTCGCAGGGCGGCGTGGTGAAGTCCATCAACGTGAAGGTAGGCGACAAGGTCGCCGAAGGCGCGGTCGTGCTGGAAGTGGAAGCCGCGGGCGAGACCGCAGCGGCCCAGGTGTCAGACACCCAAGCGAAGACAGCGCCCCAAGCTGCCGGCAGCCAGGTGTCTGACACCCAGAAGAAAGCCTCGGAAGCCCCGGTGTCCGACACCCAGAAGAAAACCGAAGCTCCCCCCTCCTCGACCTTCAAAGGCTCCGCCGACGCCGAATACGACGTGCTGGTCCTGGGCGCCGGCCCCGGCGGCTATTCCGCCGCCTTCCGCGCCGCCGACCTGGGCCTGTCCGTGGTCCTGGTCGAACGCTACGACACCCTGGGCGGGGTCTGCCTGAACGTGGGCTGCATTCCGTCCAAGGCCCTGCTGCACAACGCCGCCATCATCGATGAAGCCCGCGAGCTGGCCGCCCACGGCATCAGCTTCGGCGAGCCCAAGATCGACCTGGACAAGCTGCGCGGCTACAAGGACAGCGTGGTCGCCAAGCTGACCGGCGGCCTGGCCGGCATGGCCAAGGCGCGCAAGGTCACCGTGGTGCACGGCGTGGGCGAATTCGCCGACCCCAACCACCTGACGGTCAAGTCGGCCGACGGCAAGAGCCAGACGCTGCGCTTCAAGCAGGCCATCATCGCCGCCGGCAGCCAGTCGGTGAAGCTGCCGTTCCTGCCCCAGGACGACCGCATCGTCGACTCCACCGGCGCCTTGCTGCTGCGCGAGATCCCCAAGAAGATGCTCATCATCGGCGGCGGCATCATCGGCCTGGAAATGGGCACGGTGTATTCCACGCTGGGCGCGCGCCTGGACGTCGTGGAAATGCTGGACGGCCTGATGCAGGGCGCCGACCGCGACCTGGTCAAGGTCTGGCAGAAGAAGAACACCGGCCGCTTCGACAACATCATGTTGAAGACCAAGACGGTGGGCGCCGAAGCCAGGAAGGACGGCATCTACGTCACCTTCGAAGGCGAGGGCGCTCCCAAGGAACCGCAGCGCTACGACCTGGTGCTCCAGGCCGTGGGCCGCAGCCCCAACGGCAAGAAGATCGGCGCCGACCGCGCCGGCATCGCCGTGACCGACCGCGGCTTCATCGAGGTCGACCGCCAGATGCGCACCAACGTGCCGCACATCTACGCCATCGGCGACATCGTCGGCCAGCCCATGCTGGCGCACAAGGCGGTGCATGAAGGCCACGTGGCGGCCGAGGCCGCCGCCGGCCAGAAGTCCTTCTTCGACGCCCGCGTCATCCCGTCGGTGGCCTACACCGATCCGGAAGTGGCCTGGGTCGGACTGACCGAAGACGAAGCCAAGAAGCAGGGCATCAAGGTCGAGAAGGGCGTGTTCCCCTGGGCCGCCTCCGGCCGCGCCATCGCCAATGGCCGCGACGAAGGCTTCACCAAGCTGATCTTCGACGCGGAAACGCACCGCATCCTGGGCGGCGGCATCGTGGGTACCCACGCCGGCGACCTGATCAGCGAATTGTGCCTGGCCGTGGAAATGGGCGCGGACGTCGTCGACATCGCCAAGACCATCCACCCGCACCCGACCCTGGGTGAATCGGT
This sequence comes from Achromobacter veterisilvae, assembly GCF_900496975.1. GTDB lineage: Bacteria > Pseudomonadota > Gammaproteobacteria > Burkholderiales > Burkholderiaceae_B > Achromobacter > Achromobacter veterisilvae. Next base: position 1,629 of record NZ_UFQC01000085.1, on the reverse strand, counting down.
GGGCATGGCCGCGGAAGTCGCCGAAGGCGTCTGCACCGACCTGCCGCCGATGAAGAAGAAGTAAACGCCGGGCGGTCCGCTGCCCGACGCAAAGCAAAAGCGCCGGCCCTGTTCACAGGGACCGGCGCTTTTTTTCGGCCTGCCGTGTCGCAGGCGCCGAGCCGCGCGGTCAGGCGTGCGTGTCGATACGCGAACCCAAGGTGGCATCCACCGCCAGCACGGGCAGCGACTGCATCAGCGTCAGCGCGGTATCCGCCTGGGCGTTCAGTGCCTTTTTCAATACCCGCGCCTGGATCTCCTGAGCGAGATTCGCATCCTGCAAAGCCAGGGCGGTATTGACGGTGCTGCTGATCGAAGCGTCCATGTTCAGGCAATCCCAATGCGTAAAGCCCGGCACACGCCGGTCCGCAATTATTGCGCACATTGACAGTGCGACGCAAAGCCAAGTGAGCCAGGTGTCTGACACCCCTACGAGACAGCCCTCAATCCACACCGCTGTCCCCGGGTGTCCGACACCCATGAACGACAGCCGACCGTTCCCATCAGCCCAGGTGTCAGACACCCCATGAGACACAGCTTCAATTCGCGGCTGCCTTCTACGGGTGTCTGACACCCATGAGCCCCAGCCGACCGTTCCCATCAGCCCAGGTGTCAGACACCCCATGAGCCCCAGCCGACCGTTCTCATCGGCCCAGGTGTCAGACACCCAATGAGACCCAGCTTCAATTCGCGGCTGTCCTTCACGGGTGTCTGACACCCATCAGCCACAGCCATCCATCCCCCTCAAACCACCTCCCGGCACCACTCCTCATAAGCCCTCCGCCGAGCCTCTGCATCCATCCCCATCGCCAGATACAACTCATGCAGATCCAGTTCCCCCCCATTCCCCCAACCCATCCTCACCCGATAACTCGACCAAGGATACGCCGCGGCAGACTCCGCCAGCTTCGCCCGCACCGGATTCATTTCAATGTACCGACAGCATTCCAGCAAATACCGCTCGGCGTCGATCACCCGCGACTTGAATCGCGCCTCCCACAGCGAGCCGCCAGTTTCCTGGCGAACATTCCAGCGCCGCGTCGCTCGCCTTGCCAGGCGCTGCATCAACACGGATACCGTCCGCGGATCGTCGCCCGGCGTCAGCAGCAAATGCACATGGTTGGGCATCAGGCACCAAGCGTGCAGGGCGACGCCCAATGCCGTGCGATAGGTATGCAGATCGCGCAGATAAGCACGATAGGCAGCCGGGCCATCGAACACGGCCTGCCGCCGATGGCCGCGCTGCACGACATGGTGGGGTTGATGGGCGATGAGAATGCGGGGAGGTCTTGCCATGGCTGCGCACGCGTATAAGCTGAATGGCGTTTCAGGATATGCGTTCGGCGCCGGGCGTGGAGGAAGGGAGGGATGTTTTCAGCATGCTGAAGCGGCGGGCGGGTGTCTGACACCCGGTAACACCATCGCGGATTGATGCGTTTCCCCGTAAGGGTGTCAGACACTGAACGCGTGCTCGCGTCCGCAGTCACGCAGATGGAAATGGCGGCGGTGTCCGGTGTCTGACACCCTTACGGGCGATCGCCACGAACCGTAGCGGTCTTCCCGGGTGTCAGACACCAGCGAGAAACCGCC
>NZ_UFQC01000054.1 GCF_900496975.1 Achromobacter veterisilvae | reverse complement strand
GTCAGCAGCGCGGCCGCGGCGGACATCAGGGCCAGCGCGCCGAACACCGCGCCGAAGCCGGCGCGGGCCGCCAGCCAGGGCAGCAGCAGCGCGCCCAGCCCGCCGCCCAGCGGCACCGCCGTCTGCCGGATGCTCATCGCCAGGCCGCGCTCGCCTTCATCGAACCACGCCATCACCGCGCGGCCGCTGGCGCCGTTGACGCTGCCGCCCAGCATGCCGACCAGCACCAGTCCCAGCGCCAGCAGTCCCAGGCCGGGCGCGGCGCCGGCAGCGGGCGCCGCGTACCCGCTCATCCAGGCCAGCGCGGCGGCCGTGGCGCCCAGGCCGGCCAGCAGCACCGGGCGGTCGCCCCAGCGGTCGGCCAGCATGCCCCACGGAAGCTCGAACAGCGCGACGCCCAGCCCCAGCAGGCCCAGCGCCAATCCCAATTGGCCGTTGTCCAGCCGGTAGTCCGCGCGCATGAACACCGCGGTGGCGGGCAGGCCCGCCGCCGCGGCGGAAAAGGCGGCGTTCGCGGCAACGCCCACGGCCAGCACCTTCCAGCGGTGGGCGGGGCGGTCGAGCGCGGCCGAAGGGGGCAGCGCGGGGGAGGAGGACAGGGACATGCGGGGCTCCTGGGGCCGGAAGAGGATTGACGGGGCCCAGTGTGCGCTTCTAACATCATTCCGAAAATCGGTAATTTATGTATGTATGGTTTTGAAAAACAGGATGATTGAATGAGGCCAGCAACGTTCGATCTGGAGGTGCTGCGCAGCTTTGTCGCGGGCGTCGACCTGGGCAGCTACGGCCGGGCGGCCGACCGGCTGGGCCGTTCCACTTCCGCCGTCAGCGCCCAGTTGAAAAAGCTCGAAGAGCAGGCGGGGGTGCCGCTGCTGCGCAAGGCGGGGCGGGGCCTGGCCCTGACCGACGCCGGCGAGACCATGCTGGCCTACGCGCGGCGCCTGCTCGAACTGAACGACCAGGCCTCGCGGGCCGTGCGCGGCGCGCAATTGCAGGGCAAGGTGCGGCTCGGCATGCAGGAGGACTTCGGCGAGATGCTGCTGCCCCAGGTGCTGGGCCGGTTCGCGCGGACGCATCCCCGGGTGAAGATCGAGGCCCGGGTCGCCCGCAACGCCGATCTGCTGGACCGCATTGCCGTGGGCCAGCTCGACATCGCGCTCGCCTGGGACCACGGCGCGCGCCTGCCGCATGCGCGGCGGCTGGCGGAGCTGGCCATGTGCTGGATCGGGCCCGCGGATCCGGCGCCCGCGCTGGACGCGGACGGGGTGCTGCCGCTGGCCGCGTTCGAAGCGCCGTGTCTGTTCCGCAGCGGCGCGACCGAGGCCCTGGACCGCGCCGGCATCGCCTGGTCGCCGGCCTTCACCAGCCCCAGCCTCGCGGGCCTGTGGGCGGCGGTGTCGGCCGGTCTGGGGCTGGCCGTGCGCACGCCCTTGGGGCTGCCCGCCACGGTGCGCGCGATGGCGCCCGGCGAACAGGGCTTGCCGGGGCTGCCCACGATTGTCCTGTCGCTCTACCGGGGCAGCGCGCAACTGGACCCGGTGCCGGCCGCGCTGGAGGAGATCCTGCGGCAATGCGTCGGCGACAGCCTTGCCGCCTTGAAGGCGGCGCCGGGAGGGCAAGCGGCGGGCAGGCGCGCGGCCGCCCTTGCGGGAGTCCGCGAACCATGAACCGATTCCATGAAATGACCGTGTTCCTGGCGGTGGCCGAGGCGCAGAGCTTCGCCGCCGCCGCCCGGCGCCTGGAAATGTCGGCGCCCACCGTCACGCGCAGCGTGGCGGCGCTGGAGCGCCGGCTGGGCGCCTTGCTGCTCGTGCGCACCACCCGAAGCCTGCGCCTGACCGAGGCCGGCCAGCGCTATGCCGCCGACTGCCGCCGCATCCTGGAGGAAGTGGAGCAGGCCGACGACGCCGCGGCCGGCGCGATGGCCGCCCCGCGCGGCGCGCTCAGCATCACCGCGCCCGCGCTCTTCGGCGAACTGCACGTCATGCCCGCCGTGCTGGGATACCTGCGCGCGCACCGCGAAGTGTCGGTGCGCACGCTGCTGGTGGACCGCGTGGTGAACCTGCTGGACGAAGGCATCGACGTGGCCGTGCGCATCGGCGCCTTGCCCGATTCCACCCTGACGGCCGTGCCGGTGGGCCAGGTGCGCCGCGTCGTGTGCGCCGCGCCCGCCTTCCTGCGCCAGCACGGCGTGCCCGAGAACCCGGACGCCTTGCAGCGCTACTGCACGATCACCGCGGCGATGGAAGGGCGCGGGCCGCAATGGCGCTTCCAGCAGGACGGCGAACCCAGGCGCGTGAGGGTGGATTCGCAACTGACGGTGACCTCCTTCCAGGCCGCGGTGCTGGCGGCGTGCGAGGGCTGGGGCCTGACGCAGGTGGTGTCCTACCAGGTGGCGCGGCACCTCGCCACCGGCGCCTTGCAGGTGGTGCTGCGCGACTTCGAACTGCCGCCGCTGCCCGTGCACGTGGTGTATCCGGAAGGCCGCAAGAGTTCGGCCAAGGTGCGCAGCTTCGTCGAATTCTGCGTCGAGGCCCTGCGCCGCGATCTGGCCGCGCTGCCCTAGGCCGCTTTCTTTCACGGGGCGCAAGACTGTCTTGCCGCGGCTGGCCGTTCACTTGCGGCCGGCGCCGGTCCAAGATGGGGCCTGCCTCCCACTTGGAAGAAACCCCATGCCTACCGCCCAGCCTTCGACCCTGACGTTCTACAGTTTTCCGCTGTCCGGCCATGCGCATCGCGTGGCGCTCATGCTGTCCCTGCTGGACGTGCCGCACCGGAAGGTGGACGTGGACCTGCGCGGAGGCGAGCACAAGCGTCCCGCCTGATGGCGGCCGCCTCGGCCGCAAGGAGCGCAATCATGCCGACCACCGGAACAACCGTCGACGCGCCGTCGCCCTGGCATGCGGGCGAAACCCTGCTGCAGCGGCACGCGGGCGTCGCCGAACGCATGGAACAGGCCGGGCGCAAGGTCATCCGCGACTACATGCCGGACCAGCACCGCGAATTCTTCGCGCAACTGCCGTTCCTGGTGGTGGGCGCGGTGGACGCGCAGGGCGATCCCTGGGCCGGCGTGCTGGAAGGGCAGCCCGGCTTCGCGGCGTCGCCCGATCCCCGCGTCCTGCGCGTGGCCGCCATGCCCGATGCCGACGATCCCGTGCTCGCGGGCCTGGGGCCGGACCGGCCGGTGGGTCTGCTGGGAATCGAGTTGCACACGCGCCGGCGCAACCGCGTGAACGGCCGCATCTCGGCCTGGGACGGCAAGCGCTTCGAGGTGGCCGTGGCGCAATCCTTCGGCAATTGCCCGAAGTACATCCAGTCGCGGGATTTCCATTTTTCCCGCTCGCCCGCCCTGCGCTTCGCCGGCGCGCCGCAAGAGCGCGACGGGCTGGACGATGCCGCTCGCCAACTGATTGCGCGGTCCGATACCCTGTTCGTCGCGAGCTACGCGGACGCCGGCTCGCGCGCCGTCGACGTGTCGCACCGGGGAGGCAGGCCCGGCTTCGTCCGGGTGGACGGCAACGTGCTGACCATTCCCGATTTTTCGGGCAACCGTTTTTTCAACACGCTGGGCAATATGGTGCTCAACCCGCGTGCGGGACTGCTCTTCATCGACTTCGAGCGCGGCGGCGTGCTACAGCTTTCGGGGCGCGCGGAAGTGATCCTGGACAGCCCCGAGATCGCGCAGTTCGAGGGCGCCGAGCGGCTGTGGCGGGTGCATGCGCGCCGCGTGGCGTTCCGGCCGGGCGCGCTGGCCTTGCGCTGGCGCTTCAACGCCTATTCGCCGGCATCGCTGGCGACCGGGCAGTGGCCAGGGCAGGGCCTGTCGGCATAGGAAGGCGCCTCGCGCGGCCCCTAGGCCGCCGCCGTCTTCTGCACGACGGTGTCCTCCGGACCGATCGGGCGGCCGTCCTGCGCGCGGACTTCCAGCCGGCGCACGGGCTGGCCGCGCTTGCGGTCGATCAGCGTGGAATGGGGTTCGGCCGAGGCGTAGTAATGGTCTTCGCCCCATTGGCGCAGGCCGACGATCACCGGGAAGAGCGCCCGGCCCTTGTCCGTCAGCACGTACTCCTGGTAGGCGCTGCCGTCGGAAGCGGGAGCCACGGCCAGGATGCCGTGCGCCACCAGCGTGCGCAGCCGGTCGCTGAGGATGTTCTTGGCCACGCCCAGGCTTTTCTGGAATTCCCCGAAACGCCGCAGTCCGTCGAAGGCGTCGCGCACGATCAGCAGCGACCACCAATCGCCGATCGCATCCAGCGAGCGCGCCACCGGACAGGCGGCGCCTTCAAGGCTTGTGCGTTTAACCATATCGGGTCCTTGCGGTAGGGAGGTCAACGACGAAAAGCGGATTTTTCGGTTGCATTATAAAACCGTAAAACCTAGTATTCTGGTTTTGTAATGAAACCAAATAGGAGGCCGTCGTGCCTGCCCCGTCCGACCTTTCCGTTCCCGGGCCCGGCGCCCGCACGCCCCGTTCGCTGATCCTGCTGCTGGCGGTCGCCTGCGCCCTGAGCGTGGCCAATGTGTATTACGCGCAGCCCTTGCTGGACGCCATCGGCCGCGAGTTCGGCATGGCCGAGGCGGCGGTGGGCATCGTCGTGACGGCCACCCAGCTAGGCTGCGCGCTGGCGCTGCTGTTCGTGGTGCCGCTGGGCGACCTGCTGGACCGCCGCCGCCTGATGATCGGGCAACTGGCGCTGCTGGTCCTGGCGCTGGCCGCCGTCGCGCTGTCGGCGAACGCGCCCTGGCTGCTGGTGGGCATGGTCGCGCTGGGCCTGCTGGGAACGGCCATGACGCAGGGCCTGCTTGCCCTGTCCGCGGCGCTGGCCGCGCCCGGCGAGCGCGGCCGCGTGGTCGGGGCGGCGCAGGGCGGGGTGGTGATCGGCCTGTTGCTGGCGCGCGTGCTGGCCGGCGCGGTGGCGGACGCGTGGGGCTGGCGCGCGGTGTACCTCGTGTCGGCGGCGCTGGCGGCCGCGCTCGCGGCGGTGCTGGCCCGCCGTTTGCCGCGACGCCGCCTGCCCACGGCCGACCTGGGCTATTGGGCATTGCTGCGCTCGCTCTATGCCTTGCTCGCGACCGAACGCGTCCTGCGCGTGCGCGGCACGATCGCCTTGTTGATGTTCGCCGCGTTCAGCGCGTTCTGGACCGCGCTGGTGCTGCCGTTGAGCGCGCCGCCCCATTCGTTGACGCACACCGCGGTGGGATCGTTCGGACTGGTGGGCGTGGCGGGGGTGCTGATGGCCGCGCGCGCCGGGCGGCTGGCCGACCGCGGGCACGGCGAACGCACGACCGCCGCGGGCCTGGCGCTGCTGTGCCTGTCCTGGGTGCCGATCGCCTTCCTGGAGCAGAGCCTGTGGGCGCTGGCGCTGGGCGTGCTGATCCTGGATGTCGCCTTGCAGGCCCTGCACGTCACCAACCAGACGATGGTCTTCGGTATCAGCGCGCAAGCGCACAGCCGCCTGGTGGGCGGCTACATGATGTTCTATGCCGTGGGCAGCGGCCTGGGGTCGATCGCGTCGACGGCGGCCTACGCGCAGGCCGGCTGGCTGGGGGTGTGCGCGCTGGGCGCGGGCATCAGCCTGGCGGCGCTGCTGTTCTGGGCGGCGACGCTGCCGCGCGATTGCGGGGTGGGATGGGTAAAGCGCGAGAGTCCTTAAGCAAGAACCAGGCTCTCCAACGCGCGCCACCCATGCGGCCGTGTGCAGATGGTGCCCCTGTGCTGGCCGGAAAACAATCTGCCCACGGCCGCATGGGTGGCGCGCGTTGGGCAGTTGGTTTTTTGCGCGAGTTATCTCGCGCTTTACCCATCCTACGGCTGTACCGCGTAGTCCTTCGCGCCCAGCACCACGGCCGCCAGGCCGGGCGCCTGGCTCAGCTTGTGCAGCGCGTAGCATTGCGCGGTGGCGATCTTGGCGTCGTGGAATCCGGGGTCTTCGTCCCGGTGCGCCAGGCTGGCCAGCAGCGCCCGGGCCATCTGCCATCCGGCCAGCGTGGTGCCCGCCAGCAGCAGATAGGGCACGGCGGCGCCGAAGACCGCGTTGGGGTGGCTGGCGGCGTTGGCCAGGACGAAATCGACGGCGTCGGACAGGGCCGCGCTGGCCCGGCGCAGGGGCGCAAGCACGAGGCCGGCGGCGGGCGCCGCGCTGGCCTCCAGCGCCGCTTCGGTCCGGCGGACTTCCGCCAGCAGGGCGCGCGCGACCGCGCCGCCGTCGCGCAGGGTCTTGCGGCCGACGAAGTCATTGGCCTGGATGGCGGTGGTGCCTTCGTAGATGGTGAGGATGCGGGCGTCGCGGTAGTACTGCGCGGCGCCCGTTTCTTCGATGAAGCCCATGCCGCCGTGCACCTGCACGCCCAGGCTGGCGACGTCGATCGACGTCTCGGTGCACCAGCCCTTGACGACGGGCACCAGGAATTCCTGGACGGCCAGGTGGCGCTTGCGGGCCTCTGCGTCGGGGCTGGCGTGGGCCAGGTCGGCATGGCCGGCGGTGAAGTAGGCCAGCGCGCGGCCGGCCTCGGTCAGCGCGCGCATGGTGCCCAGCATGCGGCGCACGTCCGGATGCTGGATGATGGGCACGGCATCGCGCGACGAGCCGTCCACCGGACGACTCTGCACGCGTTCGGCGGCATAGGCCAGCGCATGCTGGTAGGCACGGTCGGCAATGGCGATGCCCTGCACGCCCACGGCGTAGCGGGCGGCGTTCATCATGATGAACATAGCGTCCAGGCCGCGGTTTTCCTGGCCGACCAGGTATCCCAGCGCGCCGCCGGCGTCGCCGAACTGCAGCGTGGCGGTGGGGCTGGCCTTGATGCCCAGCTTGTGTTCGATCGACACGCACTGGACATCGTTGCGGGCGCCCAGCGTGCCGTCTTCATTGACCAGGAACTTGGGCACCAGGAAAAGCGAAATGCCCTTGACGCCCTCGGGCGCGTCGGGCAGGCGGGCGAGCACCAGGTGGATGATGTTCTCGGCCAGATCGTGTTCGCCGTAGGTGATGAAGATCTTGGTGCCGGAGATCCGGTAGGCGCCGTCGCCCGCGGGCTGCGCGCGCGAGCGGATCATGGCCAGGTCGGACCCCGCCTGGGGTTCGGTCAGGTTCATGGTGCCGGTCCAGCGGCCCTCGATCATGGGGCCGATGTAGCGTTTCCGCAGCTCGGGCGAGCCCGCGGTCATCAGCGCTTCGATCGCGCCGTTGGTCAAGAGCGGACACAGCGCGAACGACAGGTTGGCGGCGTTCAGCATCTCGGAGCAGGGCGAGCCGATCAGGCCGGGCAGGCCCTGGCCGCCGTATTCGACGGGATGCGTCATGCCCTGCCAGCCGGCTTCGGCGTAGAGGCGGAAGGCCTGCTTGAAACCGGGCGCGGTGGCGACCGCGCCGTCGCGCCAGCCGCCGGGTTCGCGGTCGGCGGGGTGGTTCAGCGGGGCCAGCACGTCGGCGGCGTAGCGGGCGGATTCTTCCAGCACGGCCCGGGCGGTGTCGGGCGTGGCCTCCTCGAAACCGGGCAGGGCGGCCACTTCCGGCAGGCCGGCCAGATGGTTCAACACGAACAGCATGTCTTTCACGGGGGCTTGGTACGTCATTGCGTCGGAGCTCCTGGAGGGGTTGGGGCGCGGGCCGGGGAATCAGGCTTTCTTGCCGGGGCCGGCCACGTCGATGGCCGTGGTCGCGCCCACGGCGGCGCGCAGTTCGAATTTCTGGATCTTGCCGGTGGAGGTCTTGGGCAGTTCGCCGAAGCGCACCGCGCGGGGCACCTTGAAGCCCGGCAGCAGGAGCTTGCAGTGCGCGATGATCTCTTCGGCGGTGGCGGCGCAGCCCGGCTTCAGCTCGACGAAGGCGCAGGGCGTCTCGCCCCACTTGGGGTCGGGCATGGCCACCACGGCCACCGCCGCCACGGCCGGGTGGCGGTAGAGCGCGTCTTCCACTTCGATGCTGGAGATGTTCTCGCCGCCGGAGATGATGATGTCCTTGCTGCGGTCCTTGATGCGGACGTAGCCGTCGGCCGTCATCACGCCGAGGTCGCCGGTATGGAACCAGCCGCCCGCGAAGGCCGAGTCGGTGGCGCGCTCGTTCTTCAGATAGCCTTTCATGCAGATGTTGCCGCGGAACATGACCTCGCCCACGGTCTGCTCGTCGGCCGGCACTTGCTCCATGGTGTCCGGGTCGCGCACCGACACGCCGGCCTGCAGGTGGTAGCGCACGCCCTGGCGCGCCGTCAGCAGCGCGCGTTCCTCGTCTTCCAGCGCGTCCCAGGCGTCCTGGCGCGCGCAGACGGCGGCGGGGCCGTAGACTTCGGTCAGGCCGTAGACGTGGGTCAGTTCGAAGCCGATGTCGCGCATCTTGGCAATGACCGCTGGCGCCGGCGCCGCGCCCGCCACCATGGTGCGCACGGTGTGCCCGATGCCGTCGCGCATCTCGGCCGGCGCGTTGGCCAGCGCGCTCTGCACGATGGGCGCGCCGCAATAGTGGGTGACGCCTTCGCCGCGGATCAGGTCGAACACGGTCTTGGGGTCGAACTTGCGCAGGCACACGTTCACGCCCGCGCGCGCCGCGACGGTCCAGGCGAAGCACCAGCCGTTGCAGTGGAACAGCGGCAGGGTCCAGAGATAGACCGGATGCTTGGGCATGTCCCATTCGAGGATGTTGCTGACCGCGTTCAGGTACGCGCCGCGGTAGTGGTAGACCACGCCCTTGGGGTCGCCGGTGGTGCCGGAGGTGTAGTTCAGCGCGATGGCGTCCCACTCGTCGGCGGGCGGCTGCCAGTCGTAGCGGGCGGGGGCGGCGGCCAGGAACGCTTCGTAGTCGACGGCGCCGGGCAGCGTGGCGGGCGCCGTGTCGAGGTCGTGCACCGAGATGATTTTCAGATGGGGGAATTCGGCCCGGGCGCGCTGGGCGACCTCGGCGTATTCCGTGTCCACGATCAGCGCGCGCGCTTCGCCGTGGCCCAGCATGAACAGCACGCTGGGGGTGTCCAGCCGCGTGTTCAGGGTGTTCAGCACCGCGCCCAGCATCGGCACGCCGAAGTGGGCTTCGACCATGGCGGGGATATTGGGCAGCATCACGGCGACGGTATCGCCGCGCCGGATGCCGGCCTGTTCCAGCGCGCCGGCCAGCCGCTGCGCGCGCTCGTAAGTCTGGGCCCAGTTGCGGCGCACCTCGCCATGGACCACGGCCAGGCGCTGGCCGTAGACTTCGGCGGCGCGGGCGATGAAGTCCACGGGCGTCAGGGGGGTGTAATTGGCCTCGCGGCGCGCAAGGCCTTGCTCGAACATGCCGCTCATTGCTGTCTCCTGCGGGGGGGCGCGTGGCGCGCTCCCTGTTTCTTTGTGCGGGAAGGGCGATTCCCGGCGCTTGCGCTAGCGTATCGCCAGCCGGAAAATGCAGTCTGTCATCTACATGACAGACTGCCGGCGGGCCATCGCATTCCCTGTTTTACACGGTTCTTTCCATGTCCGACGTTTCAAACATTGTTTCCGCCGACGAGCTGGCCGGGCTGTTCCGCGCCCGCGCCTGGTTCGGCGCCCTGGAGGCCTCGCACCAGGACCTGGTGCTGGCCACGTCGCGCGCCGAGCGCGTGGACAGCGGCGCCTGGATCGCGCGGCGCAACGCGCCGTCGGACTACTGGCTGGGCGTGCACACGGGCCTGCTGAAGCTGGCCATCTACAACGAATCGGGCCGTAGCTGTACGTTCTCGGGCGTGCCGCCGGGCGGCTGGTTCGGCGAGGGCAGCGTCATCAAGCGCGAATTGCGCAAGTACGACGTGGTGGCGATCCAGCCCTCCCTCGTGATGCTGGTGCCGGCCGCCACTTTCCATGCGCTGCTCGCGGCCAGCCTGCCGTTTTCGCATTTCGTCATCGGCCAGTTGAACGACCGCATGGGCGAGTTCATCGCGTCCATCCAGAACCACCGCCTGCTGGACGCGGACGCGCGGGTGGCGCAATCGCTGGCGCAGCTCTTCAACCCGCGGCTGTATCCGTCCACCGACCTGACGCTGGCGATTTCGCAGGAAGAACTGGGCTACCTGACGGGCCTGTCGCGCCAGCGGGTCAACCAGGCGCTGCAGGCCCTGGCCGACCAGGGCATCCTGGCGCTGGCCTACAACCAGATCAAGGTCCTGGACCTGGACCGCCTGCGGCAATACGGGCTGGACCAGATCTGAGGGCGCCGGTTCAGGCGGGCCGCAGGGCGCGGTCCAGCGCCGCGCGCGCCAGGATGCGGGTGGAATCCAGGGTGGGCAGCGCGGAATTGCCGTCGTCCAGCACCAGCGGCAATTCGGTGCAGCCCAGCACCGCGGCGTCGCAGCCGGCGTCGCGCAGGCGCTCGATGACGCCTTGCAGCCGCGCCACCGAATCGGGCTTGAAGACGCCGTACACCAGTTCGTCCATGATGATGCGGGCCAGTTCGTCCCGGTCGTCCGGCGGCGGACGCAGCCACTGCAACCCGTGTTCGCCCAGCTTGCCGGGATAGACCTCGCTGTCCACCAGCCAGCGCGTGCCCAGGATGCCGATGCGGCGGTAGCCGCGGGCCGCCGCCTCGGCGGCGACCTCCCCGGCGATATGCAGCCAGGGCAGCGGCGAGCGCGGCAGCACAGGGTCCAGCGCCTGGTGGATGGTGTTGTCCGGGCAGATCAGGAAGTCCGCGCCGGCGCGCGCCAGCTTGTCCGCCGAGGACAGCATCAGCGCCCCGACGCCGGCCAGGTCGCCGCGGTCCAGGCAGGCCACGTAGTCCGCCAGCGAGTGCGTATGCAGCGAAATCTCCGGATGGGCGTGCGGCCCCATGCGCCGCGCGCCCTCGGCGCACAAACTGCGGTAGCAGAGCGCCGCGCCCTCGGCCGAGCAGGCGACGATGCCGATGTGCAACGCGGCGGGGCTCATTCCGCGGACTCCTGGTTCAGGGCGCGGACATGGCGGGCGATGAGGCGGAAGCTCTCCGCCATGGCGGCCTGCTGCGCCGGAGGCAGTTGCGACAGGAAAAGCTCGTCGACGGCGGGTCCGTAGACCTTCCACATTTCCCGCCGCAGCGCGCGCCCCTTGGGCGTGAGCCGGGCGTAGGCGGCGCGCCGGTCTTCGTCGGACCGGTAGCGTTCGACCAGGCCGTCGGCCTCGAGGCGGTCCATCAGGCGCGTCAGGTTGTAGCGCGCGATCACCATGCGCTCGGCGATTTCATACATGCGCGCGGTGCCTTCCGGCGCCCGTTCCAGCGCCCACAGCGCGTCGTACCACGCCAGCGGCGGCAGGCCGGCGGCCGACAGTCGCTTTTCGATTTCCTCCGCCACCAGCGCATGCGCGGTGAGGAAGAGACTCCACGCATCCGGCTTGCCCGTGGCCATGCGGTCGGCTCCTTGAAAAGGGGGGAATGCAGGGGGGATTGTAAGTGCGCCGCGCCCGGCGTTTGCGGTCAAAAAAACCCTGGGAGAGTGATTTATACCCTTGCGTGTTGCGGTAAAAAAAACCCTGGATTGTGCAATGCATTGATTCAAATGGAATTTTTTCTGGCACGAAATTCGCATAGGGAAACGTACCCCACTAACCGCAACACTGGAGGGCGTTCCCATCATGGGTCCGTATCGGAAATTATGGTTCACGCTGATCGCCGTGGTGGCGATCACATTCGCATTGCTGGGTTTCTACGGCGGCGAAGTCTATCGGCAGGCCCCGCCGATTCCCGGCCAGGTCGTGACGGCCGACGGCGCCCGCCTGTTCGGCCGCGATGACATCCTGGACGGCCAGACCGCCTGGCAGTCGGTCGGCGGCATGCAGTTGGGATCGATCTGGGGACACGGCGCGTACCAGGCGCCGGACTGGACGGCCGACTGGCTGCATCGCGAACTGACGGCCTGGCTAGACCTTGCCGCGCGCGACGCGCACGGCAAGGATTACGCGCAACTGGCCGCGCCCGAGCAGGCCGCGCTGCGCGAGGCCTTGAAGGCCGAGTACCGCGCCAACCGCAACGACGCCGCGACCGACACGCTGACGGTCAGCCCGCGCCGCGCGCGCGCGATGGCGCAGACCGCCGCCTACTATGACCAGTTGTTCTCCGACGCGCCGGCCCTGCATGGCAGCCGCGAGAGCTTCGCCATGAAGGAAAACACCCTGCCCGACGCCGCGCGCCGCACGCAGCTTACGCATTTCTTCTTCTGGACGGCCTGGGCGGCGGCGACCGAGCGCGAGGGCATGCCGGTCACCTACACCAACAACTGGCCGCACGAACCGCTGATCGGCAATACGCCCAGCGCCGAAAACGTCATGTGGTCCATCATCAGCGTGGTGGTGCTGCTGGCGGGCATCGGCCTGCTGGTATGGGCCTGGGCCTTCCTGCGCGGCAAGGAGGAAGACGAGCCCGAGGCGCCCGCGAAGGATCCCCTGACCGCGTTCGCGCTGACGCCGTCGCAGCGGGCGCTGGGCAAGTACCTGTTCCTGGTCGTCGCGCTGTTCGGGTTCCAGGTGCTGCTGGGCGGCTTCACCGCGCACTACACGGTCGAGGGCCAGAAGTTCTACGGCATCGACGTGTCGCAGTGGTTCCCGTATTCGCTGGTTCGCACCTGGCACATCCAGAGCGCGCTGTTCTGGATCGCCACCGGCTTCCTGGCGGCGGGCCTGTTCCTGGCGCCGCTGATCAACGGCGGGCGCGACCCGAAGTTCCAGAAGGTGGGCGTCGACATCCTGTTCTGGGCGCTGGTGCTGGTGGTGGTCGGATCGTTCGTCGGCAACTACCTGGCCATCGCGCAGATCATGCCGCCGAACCTGAACTTCTGGCTGGGCCACCAGGGCTATGAATACGTGGACCTGGGCCGCCTGTGGCAGATCGGCAAGTTCGCCGGCATCTGCTTCTGGCTCGTGCTGATGCTGCGCGGCATCGTTCCGGCGCTGCGCAAGCCGGGCGGGGACAAGAACCTGCTGGCGCTCCTGACGGCGTCGGTCGGCGCGATCGGGCTGTTCTACGGCGCCGGCTTCTTCTACGGCGAGCGCACGCACCTGACGGTGATGGAATACTGGCGCTGGTGGATCGTGCACCTGTGGGTCGAGGGCTTCTTCGAGGTCTTCGCCACCACCGCGCTGGCCTTCATCTTCTCGACGCTGGGCCTGGTGTCGCGGCGCATGGCCACCACCGCCAGCCTGGCGTCGGCCTCGCTGTTCATGCTGGGCGGCATTCCGGGCACTTTCCACCACCTGTACTTCGCGGGCACCACCACGCCGGTGATGGCGGTGGGCGCGAGCTTCTCGGCGCTGGAAGTGGTGCCGCTGATCGTGCTGGGCTACGAGGCCTGGGAAAACTGGCGCCTGAAGTCGCGCGCCGCGTGGATGAACGATCTGAAGTGGCCGCTGATGTGCTTCGTGGCCGTGGCGTTCTGGAACATGCTGGGCGCGGGCGTCTTCGGTTTCATGATCAACCCGCCCATTTCGCTGTACTACATCCAGGGCCTGAACACCACGCCGGTCCACGCGCACGCGGCCCTGTTCGGCGTGTACGGATTCCTGGCGCTGGGCTTCACGCTGCTGGTGCTGCGCTACATCCGTCCTCAGTACGCGCTCAGCCCCGGCCTGATGAAGCTGGCGTTCTGGGGGCTGAACCTGGGCCTGGCGCTGATGATGTTCACCAGCCTGCTGCCCATCGGCCTGATCCAGTTCCACGCCAGCGTGAGCGAAGGCATGTGGTACGCCCGCAGCGAAGCCTTCATGCAGCAGGACATCCTGCGGACCCTGCGCTGGGGCCGCACGTTCGGCGACGTGGTCTTCCTGCTGGGCGCGCTGTCGATGGTGCTGCAGGTGATCCTGGGCTTGCTCAGCGGCAAGCCCGCCACCAGCGAACCGAGCCTGCAGGCCCGGCCCGCCCGCGGCTGAGGCCCCGGCCGACCGCGGCCGCGCGCCCCGTCCCTTCCTCCTTGCGCCAGCGCAAAGAGGACGGGAGCGGCGGCCGGTCCAATGGAGGCAGGTCCCGGGGCGCTCCGCCCCGGGCGCAACCGGAGTCCGATCCGTGCGCTGCCTGCCGATCGCCGCGTTTCTTTCATTGTTGACCGCATGCGGGCCCGCCGGACGGGCCCCTGCGTCTTTGCCCGAGGTGCTGCGGCTGCCGGCGGGCGAGGTCTCCTACCAGCCTCCGGGCGAGACGCTGCGCGCCGGCTATCCGGTGACGCCGGCTCCGCTGACCGCGCGCTATCCGCGCGGGCTGTCCATCATGAAGCGCCAGGTCAGCCAGGCGGACTACGCGGCCTGCGTGCTTGCGGGCGGCTGCAAGCCGCTGGACGCGGCGCAACGGCAGGCCGCCGCGCGCGACCTGCCCGCGGTGGGCATCAGTTGGACCGACGCGTCGGCGTATGCCGACTGGCTGTCCGCGCGCACCGGGCGGCGCTGGCGTTTGCCCACCTATCCGGAATGGGTCTACGCCGCCGGCTCGGCCTATCGCGAGGAACTCCGGCTGCCCGACGGCGACGATCCCGCCCAGCGCTGGCTGGCCGAATACGACGCGCAGAGCCGGCGCCAGCAGGAGGACGTCGAGGTGCGTCCGTTCGGCGCGTTCGGCGTCAACGACCTGGGCCTGATGGACATGGCGGGCAGCGTCTGGGACTGGACCAGCGACTGCCACGCGCGGCGCATTCTGGACGCGCCGGGCGAGGACGCGGACGCGGGCCGCAACTGCGGCATCCGCGTCGCGGCGGGGCGGCACATCGCCTATCTGCCGGACTTCATCCGCGATCCCAAGGGCGGGGCGTGTTCGGTCGGGATCCCGCCCGCCAATCTGGGCTTCCGGCTGGTGCTGGAAGAGGATTAGGGCGGGTTCACGCCGAAGGCGTCTCGCACAGGCCCGAAACGGGCGCCTGGAGCCGGGTTTGCGCGGGGCCGGGCTGCGCCATCCTGGCCGGCCCGCCGTCGATACAGGAGGCGCACCCGGAACAATCCTGCGCCGCCTGGGCGTCGCCGGACACGCGGGCCAGGGCGGCGGGCGAGCGCAGCACGATGCGCTTGCGGCTGCTGTCGACGATGCCGCGCTGCCGCCAGTCGCTGAGCAGGCGGCTCACGGTGTGCAGCGTGGTGCCGGTCATTTCGGCGATGTCCTGGCGCGTGATGGGAAAACCGATGCCGATGCCGCCGGCCGTCGGCTGCCCCGAGCTTTCGATCAGGCGCAGGATCGTGCGCGCCACGCGCTGTTCCACTTCGTCGGTGGACAGCTCCTGGATGCGCAGGTGCGCGTCCTGCAGGCGCTGGCCCATGGTTTGCAGCGCCATGGCGCTCAATTGCGGATGGTTGCCGACGAAACGCTCCCAGAGGGCGTCCGGCCAGGCCAGGCACACGCTTTCCAGCACGGCCTGCACCGTGGCGGGGTAGCGCGACTGGCGCATCGCGCGGGCCAGGCCGAACATGTCGCCCGGATTGACGTAGCGCACGACGACTTGCTCGCCGTCGGCGGTAAGCTGCGCCACTTTCAGGCTGCCGCTGAGCAGCACGAAGAAGTGCGAGGCCACCGCGCCCTGGCGGTAGGCGGTGGCGCCGGCGACCAGCCGGCAGGGCTGCGCGCCGCGCAGCGCGGACTTCAACTGCGCGTCAGACAAGGGCCTGAAGAGTTCCAGGTTGCGCAACAGCGCATGGCACAGAGGCGACGGCATGGCAGTCCTAAAAGACGGAGGGATCTCTACGCCCCCATGGTGACACCGCCGCCTTGCGGTGACAATGCGCGCGGCGGGCGGGCCTGTGCTGGAGTTTGCGCTACAGCAAAGAGCGGCGTCGCCGCTGGTTCTCCAATAGGGCTGCCGACATTCACGGCGATTGAAGAACCCGATAAGGAGCTGGATATGAACGCATTACGGCCCACCTTGCTTGCCGCCGCGCTGGCTTTCACGATGGCCGCGGGCGCCGCGTTTGCGCAGGACGCGGACAAGCTGCCGCACACCAAGGTCACGCTGGTCGCCCCGCCCATGGTCCACCCGCACGAGCAGGTCGTGAAGTCGGGCCCGAAGGTCGTCGAATTCACGATGAGCATCGAAGAAAAGAAGATGGTCATCGACGACAAGGGGACCACCCTGCAGGCCATGACGTTCAACGGCTCGATGCCCGGCCCCACGCTGGTGGTGCACGAGGGCGACTACGTCCAGTTGACGCTGGTCAACCCCGCCACCAACGCCATGCCGCACAACGTGGACTTCCATGGGGCCACGGGCGCGCTGGGCGGCGCCAAGCTGACCAACGTCAACCCCGGCGAGCAGGCCACGCTGCGCTTCAAGGCGGACCGCAGCGGCACCTTCGTCTACCACTGCGCGCCGGAGGGCATGGTGCCCTGGCACGTGGTGTCGGGCATGAGCGGCACGCTGATGGTGCTGCCGCGCGACGGCCTCAAGGACCCGCAGGGCAAGCCCTTGCACTATGACCGCGCCTACACGATCGGCGAGTTCGACCTCTACATCCCCAAGGACGAGAACGGCAAGTACAAGGACTACCCGACGCTCGCGGAAAGCTATGGCGACACAGTGAAGGTGATGCGCACGCTCACGCCCACGCACATCGTGTTCAACGGCAAGGTGGGCGCGCTGACCGGCGCCAATGCCCTGACGGCGAAGGTCGGGGAGACCGTGCTGCTGATCCATTCGCAGGCCAACCGCGATACGCGCCCGCACCTGATCGGCGGCCACGGCGACTGGGTCTGGGAAACCGGCAAGTTCGCCAATCCGCCGCTGAAGAACCTGGAAACCTGGTTCATCCGCGGCGGCTCCGCGGGCGCCGCGCTCTACACCTTCAAGCAGCCGGGCGTGTACGCGTACCTGAACCACAACCTGATCGAAGCCTTCGAGCTGGGCGCGGCCGGGCACATCAAGGTCGAGGGCAAGTGGAACGACGACCTGATGAAGCAGATCAAGGCGCCGGGCCCGATACCGCGCTGACCCCCGGGGCCGGGCGAGCGCAGGCCCAGCGCCCGCCCCGCGCCCTTGCCGCGACACTTTCCGACGGAACTTTTCCATGTCCAACTTTCATCGATTCGCGCTTGCGGCGGCCCTGGCGGGCCTGTCCGTCCCATGGGCGCAGGCGGAAACGCTGGCCGCCGTCAATCCGGCCGGCGAAAAACTCTATCAGTCCGCCTGTGTGGTGTGCCACGCCAGCGGAGTGGCCAATGCGCCCAAGCTGGGCGACAAGCAGGCCTGGTCGCCGTTCATCGCGCAAGGCGCCGATGCGTTGATGGTCACCGTGCTCAAGGGCAAGGGCGCCATGCCGCCGCGCGGCGGATCCTCCGCCGACGAGGCCACGCTCCGCGCCGCGGTGGAATTCATGATGAGCGCGGCGAGATAGGATCGATGGGCGGAGACGTCTCGCTCGCGCAGGTGTCTGGCACCCGTACGAGACGGCGGTACAGATGGACGCGACGTTCCCGGGTGTCAGACACCCCCCACGGAACAGTTGCACTTGCAATTACCTGCAATCCTCCATACGATTGCAATTGCACATAATGCAATTGCAATTCACGATGCGAAATGACGGCGGCCGTCCCTGGCGGGATGCCGTCTTCGCGCCCATAAGGAGGACGCCATGCAAACCCCTATCGACCCCGCCGACGCCGACCCGCAGGAAACCCGGGAATGGCTGGAAGCCATGCAGGCCGTGCTGGCCTATGAAGGACGGCCGCGCGCGCATTACCTGCTGGACCGGCTGATCGACCAGGACCGCGCCGGCCACGGCGGCTATGCGGCGCCGACGGCGACGCCCTACGTCAACACCATCGGATTGCCGGAGCAGGGGGCTTTTCCGGGAGACGTGGGCATCGAACTGCGGCTGGACGCCTATCTACGCTGGAACGCCATGGCCATGGTGCTGCGGGCGGGCAAGACCTCGGGCGTGGGCGGGCATATCGCCACCTACGCCTCGGCCACGACGCTGTACGAAACCGGGTACCGGCATTTCTTCCGCGCCGCCACGCCCGCGTTCCTGGGCGACATGCTCTACATCCAGGGACATTCCGCGCCCGGCATCTATGCGCGCGCCTACCTGGAAGGGCGCGTTTCGGAGGCCGAGCTGGACCGCTTCCGGCGCGAGACGGGCGGGGGCGGGCTGCCGTCCTATCCGCATCCGCGCACGATGCCGTCGTTCTGGCAGTTCCCCACAGTGTCGATGGGGCTGGGCCCGCTGATGGCGGCCTACCAGGCGCGCTACATGCGCTATCTCGAAGACCGCGGGCTGATTCCCGCGCAGGGCCGCAAGGTGTGGGGCTTCCTGGGCGACGGCGAACAGGACCAGCCCGAGACGCTGGCGGCGGTGGCGATGGCCGGCCGTGAAAAGCTGGACAACCTGATCTTCGTGGTGAACTGCAATCTACAGCGCCTGGACGGCCCGGTGCGCGGCAACGCCAAGATCATCCAGGAACTGGAAAGCGTGTACCGGGGCGCCGGCTGGAACGTCATCAAGGTGATCTGGGGGGACGGCTGGGACGCGCTGCTGGCCCAGGACCGCGACGGCCGCCTGCGCCGCCGCATGATGCAGTGCGTGGACGGGGAATACCAGGTGTTCAAGGCGCGCGGCGGCGCGTACGTGCGCGAGCATTTCTTCGGCGCCGATCCGGAGCTGCTGGCGCGCGTGGCGCACCTGAGCGACGACGAAATCGGCGCGCTGAACCGCGGCGGGCACGATCCCGCCAAGGTCTACGCGGCCTACGCGGCGGCGGTGGCGCACGAGGGCCGGCCCACCGTGATCCTGGCCAAGACGGTCAAGGGCTACGGCATGGGGGCGGCGGGCGAGGCGGCCAATACCAACCACCAGCAGAAGAAGATGGCGGACCCGGCCGTGCGCGCGTTCCGCGACCGCTTTTCGATCCCCGTGCCCGACGAGGAACTGGAGCGCATTCCCTATATCAAGCCGGCGCCGGGCAGCGCCGAGCAGGCCTACTTCGACGCCGCGATCGCCCGCGCGGGCGGCCACCTGCCCAGGCGGCTGCCCGGCCCGGGCCCCCTTGCCACGCCGCCGCTGGAAGCGTTCGCCGCGCACTTGAAGGGCAGCGGCGGCCGCGAGTTCTCGACCACCATGGCGTTCGTGCGGGTGCTGGCCCAACTGCTGAAGGATCCGGACATCGGCCGGCGGGTGGTGCCCATCGTGCCGGACGAGTCGCGCACCTTCGGCATGGACGGCATGTTCCGGCAGGTGGGCATCTATTCGCACGTGGGCCAGCTCTACACGCCGCAGGACGCCGACCAGCTCAGCGTCTACCGCGAAGACCGCGAGGGGCAGATCCTGCAGGAAGGGATCAACGAGTCGGGCGCCATGTCGTCCTGGATCGCCGCGGCCACCGCCCACAGCACGCACGGCGTGGCCACGATTCCGTTCTACATCTTCTATTCCATGTTCGGCTTCCAGCGCGTGGGCGACCTGGCGTGGGCGGCCGGCGACATCCGGGCGCGCGGCTTCCTGCTGGGCGCGACGTCGGGGCGGACCACGCTGGAGGGCGAGGGCCTGCAGCACGACGACGGCCACAGCCATGTGCTGGCCTCCGTCATCCCCTCGTGCGTGGCCTACGACCCGGCCTATGCCTACGAGGTCGCCGTGATCGTGCAGGACGGCATGCGCCGCATGTACCAGGAGGAAGAGGACATTTTCTACTACCTGACGCTGATCAATGAAAAGACGGCGCATCCGCCGATGCCCGAGGGGGCGCAAGCCGGCATCGTGCGCGGCATGTACCGCCTGCGCGAGGGTGCGGCCGGCGCGGCGCGGGTGCAGTTGCTGGGCAGCGGAGCCATCCTGGGCGAAACGCTGGCGGCGGCGGATCTGCTGCAACGGGATTTCGGCGTGGCGGCCGACGTCTGGAGCGTGACCAGCTATTCGGAATTGCGCCGCGACGGCCAGGAGGCGGAGCGCTGGAGCCGGCTGCACCCGCTGGAGGACAGGCGGCGCGGCTATGCGGAAACCGTCCTGGCCGATAGCGCCGGGCCGGTGGTGGCCGCCACCGACTATATGAAGACGGTGGCCGAACAGATCCGCCCGTTCATGGCGGGCCGCCGCTACACGGCGCTGGGCACCGACGGTTTCGGCCGGTCGGACACGCGGCAGGCCCTGCGCGCCTTCTTCGAAGTGGACCGCCGCCATATCGCGCTGGCGGCGCTGAAGGCGCTGGCGGACGACGGACTGATCCCGCGCGAGCGGGCGGCCGAGGCCATCGTCCGCTACGGCATCGACCCCGAGGCCGAGTCTGCGGCGCTGCCGTAGCGGCCGTTCTAGGCGCGGCGCGCCAGCAGGGCCCAGACCCCGGCGGCGGACAGCAGGGCGCCGCCGCCGAGGTTGAAGCCGCGCTGCGCCCGGGGCGAAGCCAGCAGGCGGCGGGCGGATCCGGCGAACACCGCATAGGCGGTGGCGTTGATGCCGGCGCAGGCGACGAAGGTGGCCGACAGCGTCCAGAGCTGGCGCGTCACGTCGCCGGCGGGGTCGATGAATTGCGGCAGGAAGGCCACGAAGAAGATGATGCCCTTGGGGTTCAGCGCGGTCACCAGATAGGTATTGGCGAACAGCTTCCAGCGCGACCCCGCCGCGCCGGCCCGGGGCAGCGGAGCGGGCGAGACGCCGGCGCGCAGCAGCTTGAAGCCCAGGTACAGCAGGTACAGGCCGCCCGCCGTCTTGACGACGGTGAACCAGAACGCCGACGCCGCCAGCAGGGCGCCCAGGCCCAGCAGCGACAGCGCCAGCGCGGTGGAATCGCCCAGCGCCACGGCAAGCACCAGCGGCAGCCGGGCGCGCTTGCCGTGGGTGAGGGAATAGCTGATGACCGTGAGGATCGTGGGACCGGGCAGCATCACGAGCAGGACGGACGCGCCCAGGAAGGCCAGCCAGGTTTCAAGCGACATGGGTTTGGCTCCAGGGGGGATGGCGGCGCGGCGCCGGCCAGCGGCCCACTGTATCGCAATCGCGGCCGCCTGGATATGGCGCCCGGCCGGACGGGCGCGCCGGGTAGTGTTAAATACAGCTTTCCCGGACAGTGAACGCGGCCCCCGTGGCGCCGCGAAGGAAACATCATGGCATTTGATTTCGATTTGTTTGTGATCGGCGCGGGCTCCGGCGGCGTGCGCGCGGCGCGCTTCGCGGCGGGCTTCGGCGCGCGCGTGGCCGTGGCGGAAAGCCGCTACCTGGGCGGCACCTGCGTCAACGTCGGCTGCGTGCCCAAGAAGCTGCTGGTCTACGGCGCCCACTACAGCGAGGACTTCGAACAGGCGAGCGGTTTCGGCTGGAACGCCGGGCAGCCCACGTTCGACTGGCCCGCGCTGATCGCCAACAAGAACCGCGAAATCGAGCGCCTGAACGGCATCTACCGCAACCTGCTGGTCAACAGCGGCGTGACGCTGCTGGAAGGGCATGCCCGCATCCAGGACCCGCACACGGTCGAAATCAACGGCAAGGCCTACAGCGCCGCCAATATCCTGGTGGCGACGGGCGGCTGGCCCCAGGTGCCCGACATTCCGGGCAAGGAACACGCCATCACCTCGAACGAGGCCTTCTTCCTGAAGGAACTGCCCCGCCGCGTGCTGGTGGTGGGCGGCGGCTATATCGCGGTGGAATTCGCCTCGATCTTCAACGGCATGGGCGCGCAGACCACCCAGGCCTACCGCGGCCCGCTGTTCCTGCGCGGCTTCGACCAGGGCGTGCGCGAGCACCTGCGCGACGAGCTGGTGAAAAAAGGCATAGACCTGCGCTTCGACACGGACGTGGCCCGCATCGACAAGCGGGCCGACGGCACCCTGGCCGCCACCTTCAAGGACGGTTCGGTCATCGAGACCGATTGCGTGTTCTACGCCACCGGCCGCCGGCCCATGCTGGACAACCTGGGCCTGGAGAACACGGCGGTCAAGCTCAAGAAGGATGGTTTCATCGAGGTGGACGACGAATACCGCACGGCCGAACCCTCCATCCTGTCCATCGGCGACGTGATCGGGCGGGTGCCGCTGACGCCGGTGGCGCTGGCCGAAGGCATGGCGGTCGCGCGCCGCCTGTTCCGCCCCGAGGAATACCGCAAGGTGGACTACAAGCTGATTCCGACCGCCGTGTTCAGCCTGCCGAACATCGGCACGGTCGGCATGACGACGGAAGAGGCGCGCGAAGCCGGCCACGAGGTCAAGCTCTTCGAAAGCCGCTTCCGCCCCATGAAGCTGACCCTGACCGAGTCGCAGGAAAAGACGTTGATGAAGCTGATCGTCGACGCCCGGACCGACCGCGTGCTGGGCGTGCACATGGTGGGCCCGGACGCCGGCGAGATCGTGCAGGGCATCGCGATCGCCTTGAAGGCGGGCGCCACCAAGCAGGTGTTCGACGACACCATCGGCATCCATCCCACGGCCGCCGAGGAGTTCGTGACCCTGCGCACGCCCGTCGCGCAGTAGGCTACAGGCGCTGGATCAGGGCGCGCGCCGCCGCCGGCGCGCGTTCCTTGGCGCCGTTGATGAAAAAGGCATAGACGTCGCGGGGCCGGGCTGCGGCGGCGGCCGGAGCGCCGACTCGCGGCAGGTCCGCCGGGTCGGCCCCGCGCGCCCAGCCGCGCAGGCGCCCGGCCCAGGCGTCCAGCGCCTTGGGCGCGTAGCCCGCCTTGAAGGCGGCGCTGGCGCGCATCAGCCGCGCATAAACGAAGTCGGCCGTGCGGTCGGCGATCGACGGAAAATCCTCGCTGTCCGTGAATACGGTGGCGGCGCGGTGGCGGCGGGCCAGCCGCAGGTATTCTTCGCAGGCGAAGCTGGGATGGCGCACGTCCAGCACGTGGCGCAGCGGCAGCCCGTCCACCTGTTCCGGCAGCAGTTCCAGGAAGGCCTCGAAGTCCTCGGGGTGGAAGACCTTGGCGGGGGCGAACTGCCAGACGATGGGGCCCAGCTTGGGGCCCAGCTCGGCAATGCCGCCGTGCACGAACCGGTCGACCGAGTCCTTCGCGCCCGCCAGTTCCCGGCGGTTGGTCGCGTAGCGCGACGCCTTCAGGGAAAACAGGAACCCTTCCGGCGTTTCGTCGCGCCACTTGGCGAACGTGGCCGGCTTCTGGGTGCTGTAGTACGTGCCGTTGATTTCGATGGCGGTGAGCTGGCGGCTGGCATATTCCAGTTCCCGCGCCTGGGGCAGGCTCTTGGGGTAGAAGGTGCCGCGCCAGGGGGCGTAGGTCCACCCCCCGATGCCCACCCGGATGGCGGCGCCGTCTTCCGGGGACGGTTGGGGATGCTGCATGTCGGGATCCTCCCTGCACATGGACGGAACCACTGTATCGCCGGCGCCACTCGGCCGTAAACTCCCGCCGGAAAATTTCCTGTTCCGATACAGTTTTGGGCTAAGGTGTGAATTCACGATTCCACTTGCCGCGGCTGCGCCGGCCCATCATGCCCGACCTCACCCATCTCCTGACTTTCGCCCTGGTCGCGCTGGGCATGGTGCTCACGCCCGGGCCCAACATGATCTACCTGGTGTCCCGCTCCATTTCGCAGGGCGCCCAGGCCGGGCTGATATCCCTGGGCGGCGTGGCGGTGGGCTTCGTCTTCTATGTCTGCTGCGCGGCGTTCGGCATCACGGCCCTGCTTATGGCCGTGCCCTATGCGTACGACGCGCTGCGCATCGGCGGCGCCTTGTATCTGCTGTACATGGCGTGGCAGGCGCTGCGCCCCGGCGGCCGTTCGCCGTTCCAGGTGCGCGACCTGCCCCGGAGCACCCCGCGCGCGCTGTTCACGATGGGGCTCGTGACCAATCTGCTCAACCCCAAGATCGCCATCATGTACGTGTCGCTGCTGCCGCAGTTCATCCAGCCCGAACGCGGCAGCGTGTTCACGCAATCGCTGGCGCTGGGCATGACGCAGGTCGCGGTCAGCCTTTCCGTCAACGCGCTCATCGCCATCATGGCCGGGTCCATCGCCGGCTTCCTGGCGGGGCGGCCCCTGTGGATGGTCGTGCAGCGCTGGCTGATGGGCACCGTGCTGGCCGGGCTGGCGGTGCGCATGCTGACGGATTCGCGCCGCTGATGCCGGCCGGCGAGGGCTTCTTCGCCTCGCTGGGCGGTATGCTCGGCGAAGCGCTGCGCAGCATCGTCGCGGGGCTGAAGTGGCTGCTGGGCGGCATCGGCGGCGCGCTGGGCGATTTCTATTCGGGCCTGGCCGGCGCAATGGGCATGAGCCCGTCCGTCTTCAATCTCGTGCTGCTCGCCCTGGGGCTCATGCTGCTCTGGGCCGCTGTCAAGGCGCTGCTGCGCCGTTCCATCCTGGCATGCCTCTTCTGGCTGTTCCTGGCCGTCCTGGTGCTGGGCGGGCTGATCAATTGAGGGGGGCCACGCGAAATACCTCCGCCAGGACGTCCCGCAACTGGGCGACGCGGGGGTTCGACGCCCCTTCCCGGAAAATCAGCGCCACGACACTGGACGGCGGTTCGGGCTGTACGCGTATCTGCTTGACCGAATCCCCGGGCGGCACACTGCGGCGGATCAGCGCGATGTCCGGGACAATGCCGATACCCAGGTCCGCGGCAACGAACTGGACGCTGGTCGTCGGGCTGGTCGATTCGACCACGGGCAGGGGGGCGGGCAGCCCCGCGTGCGTGAAACAGTCTTCGATAAGCTTGCGGCCCATCGACCCTTCGGCCGGCATGACCCATCGTTCCCGCGCCAGGCGGGCCCAGTCCACGTGCCGCGCGCGCACCAGCGGGTGTTTTGCGCATGCGATGACCGCGAACTGTGTTTCAAACAGCTTGATGTACTGAAACGCGCCCGCGCCGGATTCCAACCTCTGCAAAGGGAAGGTGGAAATCAGCGCGTCGATTTCGCCCTGCTGGAGCGCGCGGATCAAGGCGGGAACCCGCTCCTCCATCAGTTGCACGCGCATCGGCGTGGCATGGTTCACCAGCTTCTTGACCACGCCGCCCAAATACATCTGGGCGACAAAAGGGGGCGCGCCGATCCGGATCTTGGCCGCAAAGCGGTTCGCGGTCAGGGCATCGGCGCGCAGGTGGCCGAGTTCTTCCAATAGCAAGGTGGCGCCGCGCAACACCGCCTCGCCCTGGGCGGTGGGCGTCAGACCGCGCGCCGTGCGCAGGAACAAGACGAAGCCGAATGCACTCTCGATTTCCGTCAGCGCCTTGCTCAGGGCCGGCTGCGTGAGGTTGAGCGCCTGGCTTGCGGCCCGCAGGCTGCCCGTGGCCTGCACGACTTGCAGCATGCGCAGGTGGCGAAAGCGCAGCTTCGCTACCAGATGGTCGGGTTCGATCGCTCCGCTCCTTTGAAGGCCATAGAACTTTAAGTTATCGCTATATCAAAATATATCAATTTTTCTATTCACTGCGATCACTTATTCTGCGGGCATTACAAGGAGACAGCATGCAACGCCGCACTTTCTGCCTGGGCGCCTTCGGCGCCGGCATGATGTTCCATTCGATCGTCAACGCCGCGCAGGCCTATCCTTCGCGAGCCGTGCGCATCGTCGTTCCCTACGCCGCCGGCGGCGGCCCCGACATCATGGTGCGGCAGTTCGGCCCCGCGCTCGGCGCGACGATGGGGCAGCCGATCGTGGTGGAGAACAAGGTGGGGGCGGGCGGCGTGCTGGCCGCGCAGTATGCTGCCCAGGCCGCCGCCGATGGCTACACCGTGCTGCTGGGCTCCAACTCGCACCTGATCCAGAAAGCGCTGCAACCGAGCCTGATGTTCAATCCGGAGAAGGATTTTGTTCCGGTCACCGTCATCGGCACGTCGCCCAGCGTGCTGGTCGTCTCGGCCAACTCGCCTTACCGCAGTGCGCAGGATCTCATTGCCGCCCTGCGGGCGCATCCGGGGAAGATGAATTACGCCTCGGGCGGGATCGGCTCGGCGGCGCACCTTGGCGGCGCCACTTTTACGACGCTGGCGGGGGTCGAAGCGACCCACGTTCCGTTCAAGGGCTCGGTGGAGATACCGGCCTCGCTGCTGCGCGGAGACACGGATTTCGCCTTCGCCATTGCGGGAACCGCCATCCCGCAGGTGCAGGGCGGCCGATTGCGCGCCCTGGCCGTGACCAGCCGCGATCCCTTGGCCGAACTCCCCGATGTTCCGCCGCTGCGCGGCATGCTGAACAGCGACCTGGCCGTCCAGGAGTTCTGGTTCGGTCTCTGGCTGCCCGCCACGCCTGGCGCCGAGGTGGTCGACAAGCTCTATCGCGCGGCGACCGCGGCGCTCAAGGACGCGGCCGTCAGGCGCGGCTTCGAGGCCGCCGGCGTCCGGGTGATCCAAAGCGACAGCCCGGCGTCCGCCGCCGCATTCGTGCGCAGCGAGGCTCGCAAATGGACTGAGATCATCAAACTTACCGGCATCACCGCCGGCTGACCAGCAGGATACCCATGGCCAAGCCACTCGACGGCATACGCGTGCTGGATTTGTCGCACGTCATCGCCGGCCCTCTCGCCTCCTTTTATCTCGCGCAACTCGGCGCCGAAGTCATCAAGGTGGAGCCGCCCCTGGCGGGCGAAGTGCTGCGTTCGATGAAGAACGGGGCCGACACGGACACGCCCACGGGATTCGCAGCCCTCAACGCCGGCAAGCAGTCGCTGGCGCTGGACATCAGGACCCGGCAAGGCGCCGATCTGCTGCGCGCTCTTGCAGCCTCGGCCGACGTGTTCATCGAGAACTTCCGGCCGGGCGTGGTCGCCCGGCACGGACTCGACTATGCGTCGATCAAGGCGATCAAGCCGGACATCGTGTACTGCTCCATTTCGGGTTTCGGCCAGCAAGGGGATTGGTCGCAGCGCGGCGCCTACGATCACGTGGTCCAGGCCATGACCGGGATGATGATGATGTCCGGCGAAGGCGATGACGCGCCTCCGCTCAAGGTGGGCTTTCCGGTGATCGACGTGGCGGTGGGCATGCTGGGGGCGCTGTCCATCGTTTCGGCGCTGCACCGCAGGCTTCGCGAGGGAGTCGGCCAGTACATCGACGCCTCCATGGTCCAGGCCTCGCTGATGCTCATGTATACCAACACCTGCGCTTACCTGAACGACGGCACGCCGACGCGCCGGGTCGGCAATCGCGGCTATACGGGCAGTCCCGCGGCCGACACGTACCGGTGCGCGGACGGCTGGCTGGCGGTCGCGGCCAATACGCCGGAACAATTCCGCAAACTGACGGCCGCCATCGGGGCCGAGTCGCTGTGCGGCGACGCCCGGGCATTGGACCTGGAAGCGTTCAACCTTCCCAATGGATTCGTGGTGCCCAATGACCGTGAGTATGTCGTCGGACAGTTGCGGGAGGCGTTCTCGACCCGCAGCGCGGCGCAACTGGAGGAATTGCTCAGCCAGGCCGGGGTGCCCGCGGCCAAGGTAAGAAAGCTCGAAGAATTCCTCGACGAGGCGGACGCCACCGGCTGCGTGAACCTGCCCGACCACCGTTTCCACCAGGACGGGCGCGAACTGCGGACCCACGGGCTCGGCTTTGCCTTCGCCCAGGACGGCGGGCCCACCCCGGCGGGCGCTCCGGCGGTGGGCGAGGGCGGGCATGCCGTGCTGGCGCGCGCGGGCATGGATGAACAGGCCATTGCCGAGCTTGAGCGCGCCGGGATCCTCCGAACGAAAACCCGGGCGGCCGCTCCTTCCCTATCCTGAAAATCCCGATAACCCGGAGAACCTATGACACAACTTCTGCAAGGGCGCATTGCCATCGTGACCGGAGCCGGGCGCGGCCTGGGCCGGGCGCATGCGCTGGAACTCGCGCGCCACGGCGCCAAGGTGCTGGTCAACGACATGGACGCCGGCCGGCCGGACTCGGGGGCGCAGGCCGTCGTGGACGCCATACGCGCGGCGGGCGGGGACGCCCTGGCGCACGGCGCCGACGTGACGGATCCACAGCAGGTCCAGGCCATGGTGGCGGCGGCTGCCGGAAGATGGGGGCGTGTCGATATTCTGGTGAACAACGCAGGCATCCTGCGCGACAAGACCTTCGCCAAAATGAGCCTGGAGGATTTCCGGCTTGTCGTGGAAGTCCACCTGATGGGCGCCATGCATTGCACGCAGGCGGTGTGGAACGCCATGCGGGCCCAGAACTATGGCCGCATCGTGATGACAACCTCGTCGTCCGGCCTGTATGGCAACTTCGGCCAGGCCAACTACGGCGCGGCGAAGATGGCGCTGGTGGGCCTGATGCAGACCTTGGCCCTGGAAGGGGAGCGCCATGGCGTGCACGTAAACTGCCTTGCCCCCACGGCTGCCACGGCCATGACCGAAGGGTTGCTCGACGAACGCGCGCTCGCCCTGCTTACGCCTTCCTCCGTCAGCCCCGCGCTGGTCGCGCTGGTGGCGGAAAACGCGCCGAACCGGACCATCTTGATGGCGGGCGCGGGAAGCTTCGAGCAGGCGCACATCACCATGACCCGCGGTATATGCCTGGACGGCGCCGATTTGTCGGCCAACGTCCTGATCGGCCGTCTGGATGAAGTCGCCGACCGCGAAGAGGAAACCGTTCCCGCCACTGGCTTCGATCAATTGCGCCACGAGATTGCCAAGGTCCAGGCATGCCAAGTAGAGAAGTTGTAGTCCTTTCCGGCGTCCGCACGCCCATCGGCAGTTTTGGCAAAGGCCTGAAAGACTTGCCGCCGACCGCGCTTGCGGCGGAGGTCGCCAAGGCCGCCATCGCGCGCGCGGGTATCGATCCCGCGCAGGTGGAACACGCTTGTTTCGGCCAGGTCATCAATACCGAGCCGCGCGACCTGTATCTGTCGCGCGTCGCCGTCATCGAGGCCGGCTGCGGCGAGAGCACGCCGGCCTTCAACGTGAACCGCTTGTGCGGCTCGGGCCTGCAGGCGGTCGTATCCGCGGCGCAGTCCATCCTGCTCGGCGACTGCACGACGGCGGTGGCCGGGGGCGCCGAAAGCATGTCGCGCGCGCCCTATGCCAGTTACGCGCTGCGCTTCGGCGCGCGCATGGGCGATGCGCCCATGGTGGACACGCTGCTCGGCGCGCTGCATGACCCGTTCGATCGCATTCATATGGGCGTCACGGCGGAAAACGTCGCGAAGCGGTACGGCATTACGCGCGAGGCGCAGGATGCGCTTGCGCTGGAAAGCCACCGCCGCGCCGCGCGGGCGATCGCCGAGGGCCGCTTCGATTCGCAACTCGTTTCCATGACCGTGCCCGGCCGCAAGGGCGGCATGGCGTTCAACCGCGATGAGCATGTCCGCGCCGACATCGGCCTGCCCGACCTCGCCGGCCTGAAGCCTGTGTTCGCGTCCGAAGGCGGCACGGTCACCGCGGGCAATTCTTCGGGAATCAACGACGGCGCGGCCGCGCTCGTGCTGATGGAGCGCGGCCGCGCGCAAGCATGCGGCGTCCGGCCGCTGGCGCGGCTGCTTGCCTATGCCCACGCGGGCGTGGATCCGCGGTACATGGGCATCGGCCCGGTCCCCGCCACGCGTGCCGTCCTGGAAAAGGCCGGCCTTTCGGCCAGCGATATGGATGTGATCGAGTCCAACGAGGCGTTCGCGGCGCAGGCTTGCGCCGTTGCGCGCGAACTTGGACTGGACCCGGCCAAGGTCAACCCGAACGGTTCGGGGATCGCATTGGGGCATCCGGTGGGCGCGACCGGCGCCATCATCGCCGTCAAGGCCCTGCACGAACTCGACCGCATCGGCGGCCGGTATGCGCTGGTCACCATGTGCATTGGCGGCGGCCAGGGCATTGCCGCCATTTTCGAACGCGTCTGAAGCCCATGACCTGCGAACCCACCCCATCCTCCCGGCAGTTCGGCTGCCTTCAGTCGCTCATCGATTTCGTGGGGCGGCCTCCCATCGTTTCCGAGGCGCTCCTGGTCGACCAGGACATGATCGATCGATTCGCGCTGGTCACGCGCGACAGCCAGTGGATCCACGTCGACCGGGAGCGCGCGGCGGCGGAGTCTCCTTACGGAGACACCATCGCGCATGGCTTTCTCGTGCTGTCGCTGCTGACGCACTGGCAGGCGAGCTGCATCGCCTTCCCGGGCGCGTCCATGCTGCTGAACTACGGGTTCGACAAGGTCCGCTTCACGGCGCCCGTCCGGTCCGGTTCTCGTGTATTCGCCAAATTCTCATTGGCCCAGGCGATAGAGACCGGCCCTGGCGAAGCCCGCTGCACCTGGAAGGTCGCGATCGAGGCCGAGGGCGCGCCGCGGCCGTCGGTGCACGCCGATTGGCTGATCATGGCGCGCTACGGGGGCGCCTAAGCCCCAATGCCACTTCCCGGAGCCTTCGCACCAGCGCCGGGAACCGGTCGGCCCCCGTATTGCCGTAGCCGATCACCAGGCCGTTGTCCTCCGGCCGGGGCGATACGGCGAACGAAGACAGGGCGCCCGGGTTCATGCCCATCCTGCGCGCCTGCTGCACGATCTCCCGGTCCGGAAACGCCGGCGGCAGCCGCACCGTGAGATGCAGCCCGCTGTGCCCGCCCAGCACTTCATGCTCGATGCCCAGGTGGGCGGCCAGCGCGTCGCGCAGGGCGGCCTGCCGTTCGCGGTACAGGCGGCGCATGCGCCCGAGGTGGCGCGAGAACTGGCCGTTTTCGATGAAGGCCGCCATCGTCAGTTGTTCCAGCCGGTGGCCGCCGCGCAGCATCTCGACGACGGAAGGCATGGCCTGCGCCGCGATGGCCTCGGGCAGCACCAGGAAGCCCAGGCGCAGGGCGGGGAACATGGTCTTGCTGAAGGTGCCGACGTACAGCACGGGCGCGTCGGCCACCAGGCCCTGCATGGCCGCGATGGGCTCGCCCTGGTGGCGGAATTCGCTGTCGTAGTCGTCCTCGATGATCCAGGCGCCCGCCTGCCGGGCCCGTTCGATCAGGTCCAGCCGGCGCGTCAGCGACAGGACCGCGCCGGTGGGGTACTGGTGCGACGGCGTGGTCTGGATGAGCCGGGGCGGGCAGTCCCGCCAGGCGCTTTCGGGGATGGCGATGCCGTCCGCGTCGACTCGCAGGGCCACCACGTCCAGGTCGCCGCCGTGGAAAGCGGATTTCGCGCCCCGGTAGCCCGGCTCTTCCAGCCAGGCGGTGTCGCCGGGGTTGGTCAGCAGTTGCACGCAGAGCGACAGCGCGCCCTGCGCGCCCTCGGTGATGACGATGCGCGACGCGTCGCAGCGCACGCCGCGCGACACCCGCAGGTACTGGGCGATGGCTTCGCGCAAGGCGGGCTCGCCCACGGGATGGCCATAGCCCAGGGCGGTGGCGGGCGCGGCCTGCAGCGCGCGGTCCTGCGCGCGGCGCCAGGCGTTGATCGGGAATTGCGTCAGCGCCGGCGTGCCGGGCGTCATGGGCAGGGTGCCGTCGTGCGCGTAGCGCGTGGCGACGATGCGCGCGAGCCGCCTGGCCGTGGCCGGAACCCTGGCGGGGGGCGGCGCGGCATGCTTGGCGGCGCCGGCTGCGGCTGACAGGGGCGCGACCCGCGTGCCCTGGCGGTCGGCGATCACGAAGCCTTCGGCCGTGAGCTGTTCGTAGGCGATCAGCACCGTGTTGCGGGAGATCTCCAGTTCTTCGGCCAGGGCGCGCGACGAGGGCAGTTTGCCGCCGGCCGGCAACTGCCCGGCCAGGATGGCCTGCTTGAGGCGCTGGATCAATTGGCGCTGGCGCGGCAGGGCGCCTGGGCCGCGGGTGAGCGGGCTGGCGAGCAGGGCGGCGGTGTTCATCATGGCCCTATTAAAATCCGGGATCGTGGTGCTTTTTATGATGCCACGATTCCGATATCGTGAGGCCATGCAGATTGCGTCCGCCAATGCCGGCGGCGCGCCAACCACGAAGAGGCCCCGCAGCATGCAACCCCGCGTCAATGCCTTTCAGCAACCCATCGGCCCGGACCTGCCGGGCTGGACCGCGCGCCCGCGCCCGCCCTCGACGCCGGTGTCCGGCCGCTATTGCCGGCTGGAACCGCTGTCGGCCGAACGCCACGCGGCGGACCTCTACCGGGCGTTCAGCCAGGCGCCGGACGACAGCGACTGGACCTATATGTCGGCCGGCCCGTTCGCCGACGAAGCCGCCTATCGCGCCTTCGCGGAAAAGGCGCAGGCCGGCGGCGATCCGATGCACCACGCCATCGTCGATCTCCAGTCGGGCCGCGCCATCGGCACCCTGGCGCTGATGCGCATCGATCCGCCCAACGGCGCGATCGAGGTCGGTTTCGTGTCGTTCTCCCGCCAGCTCAAGCGCACGCGCATCGCCACCGAGGCGCAGTTCCTGCTCATGCGCCGGGTCTTCGACGAACTCGGCTACCGCCGCTACGAATGGAAGTGCGACAGCCTGAACGCGCCGTCCCGCAAGGCCGCCGCCCGCCTGGGGTTCGAGTTCGAAGGCATCTTCCGCCAGGCCACGGTCTACAAGGGCCGCAGCCGCGACACGGCCTGGTTCTCCATCGTGGACGGCGAATGGCCGGCCTTGCGCGCGGCCTACGAACAGTGGCTCGCCGCGGACAATTTCGACGCCGACGGCCGGCAGCGCCAGGGGCTCGCCGAACTGATCGCCAGGGAAAAGGCCGCGTGCGCCTGATCCCCGTCGCGCTGGCCCTGTTCTGGGGCCTGAACTGGCCGGCGGTGAAGATCATCCTGGCCATCGTCCCGCCGTTCACCCTGCGCGTGCTGGGCCTGGGCAGCGGCGCGCTGCTGCTGTTGCTGCTGGCCCGCGCCAAGCGGCTGGACCTGCTGCCGCCGCGCGCGTCGTGGCCGGGCATCGTGGTGGGCGGCTTCCTGGCGGTGGCCGTCTTCAACCTGGCCGTGGCCTGGGCGCAGCTCAGCACCAGCACCTCGCGCGCCGCCGTGCTGACCTTCACCATGCCGATGATGTCGGCCGTGCTGGCGTGGGCGGTCCTGGGCGAACGCCTGGACCGGCGCCGCGCGCTGGCGCTCGCGCTGGGCGCGGCCGGGGTGGCCATCCTGGCCTGGCCGGTGCTGCGCGCCGTTTTCGGCGAGCATGACCTGGCGGCCGCCAAGGGCCTGCTCTTTCCCCTGGTCGCGGCGTTCGGCTGGGCGGCGGGCACCGTCTACCTGAAAGGCTGGCCCGTGGCCGGCCACCGCATCGTGATCACCGCGTGGCAACTGGTCGTGGGGGCGGCCTGCGCCCTGGCGGGCGCGCTGGTGTCCGGAGAGTCGTTCCCCATGCAGGGCTGGAGCGGGCGCGTCGTGGCGGCGCTGTCGTTCCACATCGTCCTGGGCACGGCGGTCGCGTACTGGCTGTGGTTCGTCCTGAGCGAACGGGTCAGCGCCACGGTGGCCACCCTGACCACGCTGATGGTGCCGGTGGTCGGGGTCCTGGGCGCGATGGCGCTGGTGGGCGACCGGCCCGCCGCGCTGGACTGGTGGGGCTTCGGCCTGGTGCTGGCGGGAGCGGCCCTGATCGTGCTGAACCTGGACGCGGCGCCGGGGCGGCGCCCGGCCTGATCAGCGGGCGCGCCGGAGCTTTTCGCGCAGCAGTTCGGCGCCGCTCACGAGCGTGATGCCGGCCAGCACCAGCACCGCGCCCAGCACGAAGGCGGCGTCCAGCGGCTCGTCCAGGATGAGCACGCCGAAGCTCACGCCGAACAGCGGCGTCATGAACGACAGGATGGACAGGCGCGAAGCCAGGTAGCGGCGCAGCAGCCAGAACCACGCCAGGTAGCTGGACAGGGCCACCACCACGCACTGGAACGCGACGCTCAGCACGGACGCCTGCGTGTAGCGGAAGCCGGCATTGCCGGTGGCCGCGGCGTACGCCAGCAGCCCGGCCGCCGCCACCGCCATCTGGTAGAGCAGCGTCTTGGCGGGCGCGGCCTCGGACAGCGAGGTCTTGCGGATCGCCACGGTGGTGGCGCCCCACAGCAGGCCCGCGATCAGGCCCATCGCATCGCCCAGCAGCATATTGGACGCGCCGGAGTGCCCCTCGGGCTGGCCCTTGCCCAGGAAGGCCACGGCGATGCCGCAGAACGCGATCGCCACGCCGATCCATTGCAGCGGCTTCATGCGCTCTTCGGGCAGCAGCCAGTGCAGTCCGAGCGCCGCGAAGATGGGCGCGGTGTACAGGAACACCGACATGTGCGAGGCGGTGGTGTAGACCAGCCCCAGCGCCACGAACAGGAATTCGCCGGCGAACAGCAGGCCCACGATCAGGCCCGGCACGGCGGTGCCGTCGCTGAAGGCGCGCGCGCCTTCGCGGCGCCACACGACCGCGGCCAGCACCAGCGCGGCGAAGGCCGAGCGCAGGCCGATCTGCATGATGGGAGAGACGTCGCTGGCCACGAGCTTGATCGCGATCTGCTGGAAGCCCCAACAGACGCACAGGAGCAGCATGCCGCCGGTGGCCAGCGCGTCCAGCGGCTGGCGCAGGGGTCTGGGGGCGGGCGCGCTCACGGCAGTTCGGCCGGGTAGCTGTCCAGGGCCAGCCCGATCTGCTGGCGCAGGTCCCATTCCGCCAAAGTCGATTGGACGGGGCCGAAGAAGGCGCCGTCGCGGGTCACGAACATGGCGGGCAGGTGGAAGACCTCGTAGCGTTCGACCAGGCCGCCGTTGTCGCCCGCGTCCACCCAGCACACGCGTTCCACGGGCAGTTCCAGACCCGGCAACTGCTCGCGCGCGACGCGGCAGTTGCCGCAGGTGCGGCTGTGGAAGACCAGCAGCGATAGGCCGGGCGCGTCCAGCAGGAAGCGGTCGGCGGTGCTGTCGTTGAGTTCTATCTGTTCCATGGGAGGAGGGCGGGATGGGCGGAAGAGGCGCCCATTATGGCAGCGCGGCGCCCGCGGCGCGGAGATTCCCGCGGACCGGGCAGGGATGCCGCGGGCGTTCAGGCGCCGCGCAGCGCCCGGTCCAGCTCCAGCACCGTCTGGTACAGCACGCGGGTGCCGTCCAGCAACTGCGC